>JAJPHC010000036.1 GCA_021325515.1 Acidobacteriota bacterium | reverse complement strand
GCGGACCAGCGGAGGGCAAACAGAGCTGTTCGGCGTCGCGTGGAACTGAGTGCAGGGCGGGGCGCGGACGTCCTCGTCCGCGAGCTGCTGCCGTCGAGGCAGCAGTGTTCTGCTGGGGTAAAAATGTGCGGACGAGGCGTCCGCACCCCACGTGGTTCGAAGAGCTGCCGCAGCGACGCGGTTTTTCCGGATGCCATCGACGACGAGAGGTAGCGCCCCAGCACCTCGTCCCATCCCAGCGATTCGGATTGCATGCCGCTCTCCCGCATCACTGCACGTCCGAAGAAGCGTTCCATCCGTTCCTCGTGCGATGCCGTGGCGTGCGTCGACTCGAGGCGCTTCGGCGTCATCGATCGGAGAAACGCAAGATAGTCGCGCGTGAATCCTTCGGGCTCCGGCGGCGCGTCATGAAAGAGGAGAGCGATACGACCGCTCTCGCGCAGGATCCTCTTCGCCTCCTCACGCGCGCGTTCGGGATCGAAGTAGTGGAAGGAGTTTCCGCAGGTGATCACGTCGATCGATTGATCGCCGAGGGTTGTCGCCTCGCCGGTGCCGGCGACGCTGTGAAAGCGCGGATCGCGAATGCTCTCTTCCGCGATGGCGCGCATGTCTTCGGCCGGCTCGACCGCGAACACCTCGCGGGCATGCGCGAGGAGATGCCGCGTGAGAATGCCGGTGCCCGATCCGAGATCGGCGACGGTGCAGGCGGTGGTTAGACCCGTGTGGCGCACGAGAGCCGCGACCGCCTCCGGCGTGTAGTCGGATCGATAGCGCGCGTAGTGCGCGGCCTTCCCGCGATGCTCGGTCACGGAGAAGGATCGTAACTGCTAGCGCGCCATTCGGTCGAGATACTGCCACTGCGCCGCGATGCGTTCGCGGACCGTTCCGACTTCCACCGCGTTGTAGCGCCGCTGATGCACGAGGTACTCGGCGACGTCGGTTCCATCGGGCCGCGCGTTGATCACGTAGTCGGTTCCGTTGAAGACCTCGTACAGCGGGAAGAGACCGGACCGGACGGCGAGCTCGATCAAGCTCACGCTTTCGTCGGACGACGCTTTCCAGCCGGTGGGGCAGGGCGACAGCATCAGGAGGAAGCGGAAGCCTCGCATTTCGCGCGCGATGGTCAGCTTGCGGAGAAAGTCGTGGCGATGCGCAATCGACAGCGTGGCGGCATAGGGAATCCGGTGCGCGGCCATGATGGCGAGGATGTCCTTCTTCGCTTCGAGCTTGCCGCCGGGCGTCGTGCTCGTCACCGCACCCGCCGGGGTCGCGCTGCTGCGCTGGCCGCCGGTGTTGCCGTAGATCTCGTTGTCGTAACAGACGTAGAGCATGTCCTCGTTGCGCTCCGCGGCAGCCGACAGCGTGGCCATGCCGATGTCATACGTGCCGCCGTCGCCGGCCCAGCAGACCGTCGGATGCTGCTCGCCGTTCAACTCGGCGACGGCAGAGACGCCGGTGGCGTATGCGGGGGCGCTGGCGAAGGTCGACGCGAGCGCCGGAACACCGTAGGACGAGGTTGGAAACGCGCCGGCCGTGACGATCGCGCAGGCGGCTGGAATGACGAGGTACGGCCGCTGCTCGGCGAAGACTTCATCGAGCCAGCGCAGGCCGATCGACATCCCGCAGCCGCCGCAGTTCGTGTTCCCTTCGCGGAGAAGTGCGCTGCTCATACGGCCACCTCCTGCCAGAGCGGTTCGGACGATGCGGTGCGGCCGTTCAGATCGTCGATGATGTTCTCGATCACATCGGGAGTGACGTCGCCTCCGCCGATGCCGGTGATGTAGTCCTGCAGAAGAACCCCGGAGCCCTGCAGAGTCGCGGCGACTTCGCCCCAGAAGATCCCGCCTGATCCGGGCGAGTGATTGCGGTCGAGCACGCCGATTCTCTTCGCGCCTCTAACGATTTGCTGCACCTCGGCTCGCGGGAAGGGGCGGAACTGCTTGATGCGCAGCAGGCCGATCTTCTCTTCACGCGTGCGCCGCCTCCTGACGACGTCGCGCGCGGTCTCGGCCATCGTGCTCGAGGCGATCAGCAGGGTTTCGGCATCGCCGGTGTGCTCGGCGGCGACCGCGCCGTCGGGCCGCCGTCCGAAGACGGCATAGAACTCTTCGCGCGCTTCCTCGAGCACGAGCGGAACGCGCTCCATCGCTTCCTGGATATCGCGACGGTGACGCTCGGTCTCGCGCGGCCATGTCAGTCCGCCCATCGTGGCGGGCCGTGAGTGATCGAGCCGCTGCGGCACGTTGCAGAGCGGCAGATACTGATCGACGAGCTCCTGGCTCGGTACGTCGACCACCATCTGCGTGTGCGAGGAGACGAAGCCGTCCATCGCCACCATGACCGGCAGGAGGATCCTCGGATCCTCGGCCACGCGGAACGCCATGAGGATCGTGTCCACCAGATCCTGGTGCGTCGAGCAGTAGAACTGCAGCCACGCCGCATCGCGCAGCGCGAGCGAGTCGCCCTGGTCGACCCAGATGTTCCACGGCGGGCCGAGCGTGCGATTCACGGCGATGAGGACGATCGGCAGCCGGTAGTAGCCGGCGGCGAAGATGTTCTCCGTCATGTACGCGAGTCCATTCGATGAGCTCGCGGTGAACGCGCGTGCGCCGGACATCGATGCGCCGATGCAGACGCCCATCGCGCTGTGCTCCGACTCGACGGGCACGATGCGTCCCTTCGTGAAGACGGCGCCGCGCAGGTACTCGATGATCTCGGTCTGCGGCGTGATGGGGTAGGCACCGGCGCAGCAGCCGCGCGCGTTGCGATTGGCTTCTCCGGCCAGTGCCAGCGCCTGGCCGGCTGCGTAGTTCCCAGTGGCGAGAATTCTTGACATGCAGGATCCTTGATCAGATCTCGATCATGACCACGGCGCCGCGCGGACACTCCGTCGCGCAGACTCCGCAGCCCTTGCAGTAGTCGTAGTTGAAGAAATATTCGTCGCCTTCCCGGCGCAGGCTTCCATCGGGACAGTGATCGCGGCAGCGGTCGCAGGTGTTGCAGACGCCGCAGCTCAGACAGCGCTTGGCCTCGTCGCTGGCGTCGTCGATTTCCCCATGCACTTCGGCGAACGTGGCCGCCCGCATCGGAGGCTCGAGCTGGGAGGCGCTGTTGCGCGGCGAGCGCGTGAAGAGGTGGAGATGGAGGTCGTCCACGGTTGCGCGGCGCGGCTCTTCATCCTGACTCAGCGTTGCACCCGTGAGTGCGGCGTGAATGCTCTGCGCCGCGCGGCGGCCGCTGCCGATGGCGGCGGCAACCGTTCCTTCATTCGTCTCGAAGTCGCCGCCGTACCAGATGCCATCGCGGCCCGCGAGCGCGCGATCCGCTTCCTGCCCCAGCGCGAGGATGAGGTCATCGCAGGGGATCGCGAAATGCGATCCGGGCGAGGTGTCGGCGATCAGCTTTCCGCGGCCGGTCGCGATCATCCTGACGCAGTGCAGCAGCCCTTTCTCGAGCCGTTCCGGAAGCGCGAGCTCGTGGAGCAGGACGCCTTCCTCGAGCGCGGCATCGACTTCGTCGGCGATCGCCGGCATGTCGAAGACGGTGCGGCGATAGACGATCGACACGGATGCGGCGCCGAGCCGCACTGCCGAGCGCGCGGCGTCGATCGCAGTGTTGCCGCCGCCGGCCACGACCACTTGCCTCCCGCGAACCGAGACATCGTTGCGATGCACGCGATCGAGAAACTCGATGCCCTGAATCGCGGAGGAGCCGAGCGCGAGCGAGCGCGGCGACTGAAGACCGGTGGCGACGAACACGGCGTCGTAGTGATTCTTCAGATCGTCGAGTGCGTTCGGCTGGATCGGCGAGTCCACGTAGGCGTTCACGCCGTGCATCAGCACATGGCCGACTTCGCGATCGAGGATCTCCTTCGGCAGGCGGTAGTCGGGAATCCCGTTGCGCAGCACGCCGCCGAGCTCGTCGCTCGATTCGAAGAGCGATACATGGTGGCCGCGCCGCGCGAGTTGATATGCGGCGCTCATTCCGGCCGGACCGGAGCCGACGATCGCGATGCGGTGATTCGTCTCCGCCACTTTCCGGGGAAGTTTCCACGTCGCGTGATCGGCGATGAATCGTTCGACGTCGCGAACGTTGACTCCTTCATCGAGATCTCTCCGATTGCAGTTCGACATGCACGGCGCGGGACAGACGCGGCCGCAGACGCCGGGGAAGGGAGTGGTCTCGAGCAGGATGTCGAGCGCGCGGTCGTAATCACCATGAGCCGCCGCGGCGAGGAAGCTCTGCACGTCGTTGCCCGCGGGGCAGACCGCGTTGCAGGGCGGCGTCAGCACGCGGCGCTGCGGACGGCGTGTGGCCCAGGCTCCGGTGCGAATCGCGGGCGGACGCCCGGCGCTCGGATCGAAGAGACTGCTGACCGGCGAGCTGTTGCGCGCGGGTGAGACGAGGTGCGCATCGCCCTCCAGTTCGGCGATGGTGACGGAGTCAAAGGCTTCGCGCGCCGCGTCGATGTTGGCGCCGCCGAATCCGAGTTGCGCAAAGACGCCGCGAAGCTCGTCGAACGTGAAGCCGAAGACTTGCGCGACGGCGCCCATCATCGTCGTGTTGACGATCGGGACGCTCGCGGTGCCGAGCCCATGCCGGACGGCGATCGAGGTCGCGTCGACGGCGGCGAGCCGCCGGCCGCGAAATGCTTCCCACGACTCCGCGGTCTTCGACGCGTTGAGAATGACGCAGCCTCCCTCGGGCATGCCGGCGAGGATCGACTCGCCGATGAGGGTCGGGTCGAGCACGATCACATGATCCGGCTTGCGGATCTGGTTCGTGTTCGTGATCTCTTCGTCGTCGATGCGGACGTAGGCCTGAATCGGTGCGCCGGAACGTTCCGCGGCATAGACGCCGAAAGCCTGCGCGTACTTTCCGCGCAGGAACCAGGCGGTCGCGATCATCTTTGCGAGCGTGACGCCGCCCTGTCCGCCGCGCCCGTAGATCGTCATTTCGAGCATGCTCGAACAATGGGCCGTCACAAAGGCTCGTGACGGTGCGAGCAGTCACACGTGAACGTGTTACCTGCCCGCTACCGAGGCAGCATCTTCAGCGCGCGCAGGAGGTCGTCGGTAATCGGGTCGTACACGTTTCCCTGCAGGAAGATCGTCCGGAAGAGGAGCAGCTCGATCGCGGCGTTCGCGATCAGCAGCGCGGCGATCCAGCGGCGGTCATTCACCGTCGTGCAGAGAAAGGTCGAGACGAGCAGGCGCGCCGGTGAATCGGCGGAGACGACGTAGCGCAGGTTCTTCGACGAGAGCAGCGAGTGCAGCAGCATGATGCCGGCGAAGAGGACGAACACGTTCTGCTGTTCACGGGTCCGCTCCCGCCATTGCGTCGCGATCCATCCTCCGGCGGCAATCGCGAGCATCGTCACGGCCGGCGCGACGGCCATGAAGTCGATGATCAGTCGTTGCGCCGGCCCGTTCTGATACTGCTCCGGATACTCGGCGCCGATCGTCGACGTCGTGAGATGCGCGATGCGGAAGAACGACGTCACGTCGTGCGCGAGCAGACAGAAGACGGCGAAGTAGAGGAACGGCGGAAGGCCCCAGGCGAAGAAATCGCGCCATGTGAAGGAGCGCTTCTGCAGCAGCCAGAAGACGATGATGATCGGATAGATGAGGAGAAACTGCTCTTTCGCGCCGAAGGTGAGAGTCGTCGCGGCCACCCAGGCGGCGAGCCACGCGATCGAATCGGTGCGGATGTAGCGCAGCAGCGCGGCGAGCGAGGCGAGGACGAGCATGCAGAAGAACTCGTCGGCCAGCGCGCGGCGGCCGAGGGCCAGTTGCAGGGGCGAGGTGGCGGCCAATGCGGCGGCGATCAGCGCCGTGGTGCGATCGAACAGGTCGCGCCCGAGCTGCCAGGTGAAAGCGACCGCGAGGATGCCGGAGATCGTCGAGATCGTTGCAATGACGCGATGCGTGCACTCGCCGGCGATCCCGCAACCAAGCGACGCCGCGCCGATGAACGACCAGCGCAGAGGGCTCGGAAACAGCCAGAAGTCCTTGTCGGCAACATAGGTCCGGATGACATCCGCATACCGCTCGCCTCCGGCGAGCATCTTCGCGAACTCGAGGTAGATCGATTCGTCGGCGGGCGAATAGTGGACGATGTTGTTGAGATAGAGCCGCAGCGCCGCGGCCACGGCGAGCAGCCCCGCGAAGAGCATCGTCTGCTGATGTTCGTGGTCGCGCAAAGCGCGGGAATCATATTCGAGGTCCGCCTGCTGCCCGCTGCCTCCCTCGGAGATAATGCGCGCCGTGAGCCGCACGACCTTTCCTGCCGCCTGCGCCGCTGCGATGATCCTCTTTCTCGCGGCGTATGCGAACTCGCTCGATAACTCGTTTCACTTCGATGACTCGCACGTCATCGAGAGCAATGCCTATCTGCGAAGCCTGCGGAATGTTCCGCTCTTCTTCAAGGATGCGCACACATTCAGCAGCCTGCCGCAGAACTCGACGTACCGGCCGCTCGTGACGCTGAGCCTTGCGCTTGACTACGCGCGCGGGCATGGCCTCGCGCCGCGGCAGTTTCACATCACGCAGATCGCGTTGATGCTGCTGACCGGCGTTTTGCTCGTCGTCTTTTTCATTCCGATCGCCGGTGAATGGCCGGCGCTGTTCGCGGCGGCGCTCTTCTGTCTGCACACCGCAAACACGGAGACGCTGAACCTGATCTCCGCGCGGTCGGAACTGATCTCGACCATCGGCCTCGTCGCGACGTTCATCCTCTACCAGCGCTCTCCGTTCGCGCGCCGCACGCTCCTCTATCTCATTCCTCTGGCGATCGGAGCGCTGGCCAAGGCGCCGCTCGTCGTCTTTGCGCCGCTGCTCTTCGTGTACGCGATCGCGATCGAGAAGAAGAGCTGGCGCGAGGCCCTTCGAATCTCGCTTCCTCCTCTCATCCTCGGCATCGTCCTCCTTGTGTTCCTCAATTCGATGAATGCGCCGGAGTGGCAGTCGGGCGGCGGATCGCGCTATCGCTACCTCATCACACAGCCGTTCATCTGGCTGCACTACTTCCGTCTTTTCTTTCTGCCGGCCGGACTGACGGCGGATACGGACTGGACGACGTTCGATCACTGGTACGACACGCGAGCCGTGGCCGGATATCTCTTCCTCGTGCTGCTCGCCGTCTGGATGATCCGCAGTTTCCGCCGCGACGAGACGCGCGCGGTGACGTTCGGCATCGCATGGTTCGCCATCGCGCTGATCCCGACGTCGATCTTCCCGCTGGCCGAGGTGGCGAATGAGCATCGGATCTTCTTCGCGTACATCGGGATGGTTCTCGCGGTCGTGATGTGGATCGAGTCGCACACGGCCGCGATGCCGCGCGCGTGGCTCATGGCTGGTGGCGTCTGCGTACTCCTCGCGCTCGCGATCGGTACGCGCGTGCGCAACGAGACGTGGAAGACGGAAGAGTCGCTGTGGGCGGATGTCGTGGCGAAGAGTCCGATGAACGGACGCGCGTGGATGAATTTCGGTCTGACGCAGATGGCGAAGGGCGATTACAAAGGCGCGAAGGCGAGCTTCGATCGCGCGGCCATCTATGTGCCGTACTACTCCGTGCTGCACATCAACTACGGCATCGTCGAAGGGCAGCTGGGCGATCAGCCGGCGGCCGAGCGCGAATTCCGCCGCGCGCTCGAGCTCAATCCCGATGCGAGCTCCCATTTCTTTTTCGCGCGCTGGCTGGTGGAGCAGGGGAGAGGACCGCAGGCGCTGCCGCATCTCCGGCAGGCGCTGCGGATGAGTCCTGCACTCGAACTGGCGCGCTCGCTGCTGCTGCGGACGGAGATCGCGATCGGGGATCCCGAGAGTCCGTGTCTCATCGAAGAGACGAAGAAGATCGATCCGTCGCTGGTTCCCGCCGGCTATCACGATCTCGAGGCCGCGCTGAAAGGAAGTGCAATCGCCATGAGCCGCAACGACTGGCTCAGCGCCGCGATTGCGAGCCGCGACGCGCTGCGGCACGATCCGCAATCAGCAGAGGCGCGCGCCGATCTCGAGCGCGCACTCGGGAAGCTGGGGTTTTAGAATTTTGGGCGCTGGGTTACTGGGTTATGGGAGAGTTCCATCAACCCAGAGTCCCAGCACCCCAGGGCCCCAGTAACCCGCAATTACAACGGATTCGGAACGAAGATCGCGTGCGATTCGGAGATCGAGATCTTCGGCTCGCCCTGCACTCCGACTTTCTGCACGCCGGGCATGAGCCGCGTCTGCACGAAGTCGTCGAAGTGCTTCGGCGAATCCCAGAGATCGAGCACGTGGAATCCGTCATCGGCGAACCAGGAGAGGTGGAACTTCCCTCCGGCCGGATGATCGCCTTCCCAGTTCACTTCTTTCCGAACTGCTTCGTACTGCTCGCGGGTCACTTCGGGCCAATGCATCAGCATCACAGTGGGCATCCCGTACCTCCAGTGTGTTTGCTGGAGATACGGTGACCGGCCGCCTGTGGATTGCTGGATCAGCCGTGATGCCGCGACACGAAGAGGCCGATGCCGATCATTGCGATTCCGAGCATCGCGAGGCCCCACGGCGAAAGCGCCGGCACGGGAGCCAGCACGGAGATCGCGCCTCCCGTGAGCGTGAGGTTGGCCTGCGCGACGGTCTCCGTCGTGGTGCCTGCCTGATTGCTGAGCTGCGTCAGGGTGGCATCGAGCGTGAGCGGAACGACGCTGCCTGCGGATACCGACGGCGCCAGCGTGACGTGCAGGACGCCGATCTGATTTCCGGGCGCGGGAGCGTTCGATGTGAACGGGATCAGGTTCGTCGATTCGGAGAAGACGTCGATCAGCGAGATCGAGCCGGGTGACGCCGGGCTCGACTCGAACGCGGGCGTGAGCGGTGCCGTGATGCCTGCGCGCGTGAACGAGATCGACTGCACGGATGCCGTCGGGTAATTGACCGTGATGCTGTACGACTGAATGCGAGAGCCGGACGGCTGGTCGATTCCCAGCGGTGTGCCGGAGGTGTCGCGGATGTAGACCGGCACGTCGACCGTTGCGCTGGTGCCGGTGACGCTGGCGTTCCCGAGCGTAATGACGTCGGCTGCCTGCCCGAGTGCGGGCAGAGCAGCCACGAATCCAAGAAGAAGAAACGCAAGTCGCTTCATCAACATCTATTCCTTTCGCTCCGCTTTGGTGTGTTGAATCGCAGCGCCCTGCAATTGGAGTGTGCCCGCGGCGAAGGTTGCCTTACGCGTGCCTGCCGCGTTGCTCAGCATCGTCACCGCGGGATCGATTTCGATCGCGAATGTGCCGGATTCCTTTGCAGTGGAGATCTCGATCTCAGCGACGACGCCTGACAGTTTCCCGTCGAACGAGGCCAGGTAGGAAAGCTGGCCCGCGGTACCGCGGCTGATCTCGAACAGCGGCTGTCTCGATCCGGTCCGGCGAATCTTCGCGACTCCGAGCTCGTCCGGGATGACGATGCGCAGCGACATCGCCTCGGCCCGCGCCGAATCGACGATGACCGGAATGACGAACTTCGTGCCGCGGCGTACCGGCTCGCCGAGCCGGATGCTGCCGGTCATCGGCTGCATCACCGACTGCGCGCTCGCTCCCGAGTTCCGCGACGCAGGGGCCGGACCGTGCAGATAGAGGTAGTTGACGAGATAGAAGATGTCGCTCGGGTCGACGACGCCGTCGCCGTTCGCATCGCCGGAATCCATTCCGGCATCACCCATCGGCGCGTTGCCGCCGAGGAAGAGATAGTTGACGAGGTAGAAGATGTCGGACGGATCGATGACGTGATCGCCATTCGCGTCGAACTGCGTCGGCACATAGGTGTAGCCGTTGGTTAGTGTCGCGTTGCTCGCGTTGGGATTGGTGACCTTGACGTCGACCGCTCCTGCCGCATGCGCAGGAGTCCTCGCCGTGATCTTCGTCGCGTTGACGACGACGACGTTCGTCGCGGCTACGCCGCCGAAGGTGAGCGTGGCGCCCGTCTGGAAGCCGGTGCCGTTGACGGTGACCGCCTTGCCGCCCGTCACTTTTCCGGCCGGAGGAACGACCGACGTGATGCTGAGAGCGGGCGAAGTGGCAGTGACATTCACGTTCGCCGACTTCGTATCGCTGCAGTTGGACGATGACGTGACCGTCACCTGCAGCGTGAGCGTGCCGACGGCTCCCGCGGTGAAGGTGATGCTGTTGGTGCCCGTGCCTCCGGTGATCGTGCCGTTGGTGATGGACCAGTTGTAGGTCGCGCCGGCGCCGGCGTTGGCGACCGAGGCGATGTTGCCGGTGGTACCGGTCTGCACGGCGGCCGGCGCGGTGATCGTCGCGTTGGGATTCGGATTGACGGTCACGGTCGTGACGTTGGACAGCGCGCTGGTGCAGCCGTTGGTGGTGACCGTCGCACTGTAGTCGCCCGATGCCGTCGCGACGTACGTCTGCGCCGTCTGACCGCTGATCGGTGCGCCGTTCAGGTACCACTGCGTGCCGGTGGTGCTGCTCGAAGTTAGAGTGACGGAGCCGCCGGCGCAGAACGTCGTCGGGCCGCCGGCGTTGACGACCGGCGCTTCCGGAATCGGGTTGACGGTCACGGAGGCCGGGGCCGACGCGGCGCTGGTGCAGCCGTTGCCGTCCGTCATCGTGACCGTGTAGTTGCCCGTACCCGTCGCGGAGTAGGTCTGGCTCGTCGCGCCGCCGATGGGGCTGCCGTTGAGATACCACTGGTTGCCCGTGGCGCTGCTCGAAGTCAGCGTGACGGAGCCGCCGGCGCAGAACGTCGTGGGTCCGCCGGCGTTGATCGTCGGAGCCGCCGGCAGCGGATTCACGCTGACGCTGATCGCGTTCGACGCCGCGCTGGTGCAGCTGTTGCCGTCCGTGACCTTGACGGTGTAGCTGCCGCTGGCCGTCGCGATGTATGTCTGGTTGACCTCGCCGCCGATCGGATTGCCGTTGAGATACCACTGGTTGCCGCTGCTGCTGCTGGAGGTTAGGGTGACCGAGCCTCCCGCGCAGAATGTCGTCGGCCCGCCCGGCGTCACCGTAGGTGTTGCCGGAAGCGGATTCACGGTCAGCGTCACGTTGCGGCCGAACTGGCTGTGGCATCCGAGCGCATTGAGCTGCGCGGTGTAGACGCCGCTCTGTGTCGCGGTGTAGCTCTGGCTGTTCGCACCCGGAATCGCGACGCCGTCCTTGTACCACTGGATGCCGGTGGCGCTGTCCGAGTCGATGATCTGGCTGCCGCCGCAGATTGCGAGAGACGTCGTCGCCGAAGACTGATTGCGGAAGCTGATGAACGGCGAGTGCGGCGTCGGGTTCTGTACGACGTAGCCCGCGGACTTCGGTGTCGTGCAGGTGCCGTTCAGCGCCTCGACGTAATACGTTGCGGCGCCCGTCGCCTGATACGTCGAGTTGGTCTCACCGGGGAGAAGATCGATGTCCTTGTACCACTGGTAGGATGTTGCTCCCGTCGCGCCATTTGCATGCAGTGTAAGCGGCACTTCGGGGCAGGCCTGATCCTGCGTGCCGGTACCGTTGGTGTCGGCGGAGATCGTCGGAGTGGCGGGCATCGCATCGACCGTCGCGTTCGTCGAAGCGTTGTAGATGCAGCCCGCTTCGTTGATCGTGACGTTGTACGTGCCGGTGGCAGCCGCCGTTGCGTTGGCGATCGACGGATTGCGAATCGCCGCGGTGAATCCGTTGGGGCCGGTCCAACTATACGTTGCACCCGACACAGCGGTGACGTCGAGCTGCAGCGTGTTGTTCGCGCAGATGGGACCGTTGTTCGTCGCCGTCACGGTGACGGTGGGGCAGGTCACGGTCGTGTTGCCGGTGCCGGTGATTCCCGAGTTCAGCGTGTCGGTTGCGGTGATCGACTGCGCTCCCGGCGTCATCAGCGTGAAGCCGCTCGTGAAGGTATGCGCACCTGCATCGCCGCCGGTGAAGGTGTAATCGGCCGGCAGTGTCGCGGAGCCGTCGGTGCTCGTGAAGTGCACCGTGCCGTTGTAGCCGGTGAAGACGTTGTTGGATGAATCGCGAACCGTGACCGTGCCGTCGAAGGCAACGCCCTGCGTGACACTGGCCGGAATCGTAACGTCGAAGTGAATGGTCGGAGTCAGCGAGAAGTAGGTGACTTCTCCGTCGTGGTCCGAGAGCCGCTCCGGTCTCGTCGAATCATTCCGATACGCCTCGGGGAAATCGGCGTCGATGCGCGCGTGCTCGAAATGGCTGAAGTAGATGTTCGCCTTCTGATTGATCAGCGTGTGGTCGATCGACTGCGCATCGCCGTCGAAGTTGTACGAATACTGCTGCGCGGCGGGGCCGGTGCTGGAGAGGTTGATCAGATCCGGGTTGACCAGATCGGAGCTCGCCAGGACGACATTCGTCGACGGCGTCGGGATTCCAGTAATCGTTCCCATCACATCGACGTAGCCGTCGTTGAACTCGAAGGCGTTGAAGTCGCCGACGAGCACGATGCGCTCGTTCGGATTCGTGGTCTGGCGCGACTGCACGTAGTTGGCGAGCCACTCCGCCCCGGCGCGGCGCTTCTGGCGCACGCGATCGCCGGTCGTGCTGAGGCCGCTCACCGTGTTGTCGTCGACGCCGTTCAGCGAACGGAGATGATTGACGATGACGATGATCGGAACAGCCGGAGGACCGATGATCGTGGCGTCGATGACCAGAGGCGGACGATCGAAGATGATCGCGGGATTGCCCGTCGTCGGATCGGTGTACGTCGCGGTCAGGCTGCCGGGAGCCTGCGTCACGCTGTTGACGGTCACGCGCGTCGCGTTGATGAGCGCGCCGACGTTGATGCCGCCGACGTCATTGCCGTTGATCAGGTACGCCGTGTAGTTGGGATTGGGCTGCGCTGCCGCGATCGCGTCGTTGTTGACTTTCGTCGCGAGCGTCTGCAGCCCGGTCAGCGTTTCCGCCTCTTCGACGCCGAGGATGTCGGGCGTGCGGAGAACGTTGCGGATGAGGAGCGAAGCCTTGTTGAGGCGGTTGTTGTATGCGGTCGTCGTCAGCGTGACTGCGCCGTTGCCGTCGGCGACGTTGTCGAAGAAGCGCTCGAGGTTCTGGCAGCCGACGGTGAACTCCGTCGCGAGGCGCGCAGGGACGGCGGTGAACGTCACGTTGCCGGAGACAATCGGGACCGTCGCCGGTTCCGGATCGATCGTGTAGGTGCGGAAGCCGTAGTCCATCGGGCCGGTGACGTTCGTGACGGTAGCGCCCGCCGTGACGTCGATCGCCGCGCCGCCGATCGCATCGCTGTCGACGCGAAGACGTTCCGGATTGAAATCGAAACGCGGAATGCAGCAGGGCGGATTGGGAATCGGATCGTTGGCCTGGATTCCAGGCTCGCGGAACGGACGGCTGATGCCGGGCAGCACCGCGTAGAACACTCCGTTCGATGTCGATGTCGCGTTGGCCTCGTTGACCGTGCCCTGCGTCGGACCGACCACGTTGAGCGTGTTGACGTGGACGCGCATCCCTTCGTACTTCTCCATCTGGGTGAGCGCGCCGGCGGGGTTCGTGTCGGCAGTCGTGAGTGTGATCGCCGTCGGCAGCGGGTTGCCGCTGCTCACCAGCGCCGTCGTCGAGCTCGTGAGCTCCGTGACGGACGGGCTGTTCGGATCGGAGCTCGGCGTGAACTCCTGCACGGTTGCGGTGACCTGCACGAGATTGC
The DNA here is from genome assembly GCA_021325515.1 of Acidobacteriota bacterium. GTDB lineage: Bacteria > Acidobacteriota > Thermoanaerobaculia > Gp7-AA8 > Gp7-AA8 > JAJPHC01. The sequence goes on along the minus strand of JAJPHC010000036.1, from coordinate 9,361 downwards.
CGACGGCCGCTGCGGCGGGCGGCGCGCTCGACGTGAAGACGAGGATGCCTTCGGACGTGTTCGGATCGGCGTCCCACTGCGCATCCGGTGCTTCGATGAAGTAACCGTTGCTCTTCACGCCGGTGACGATGCCGCGCGTGATGACGCTCTGGCCGGCGAGCGGCGACGTGTTGCCGTTGCCCTGGATGTCGTGAATCGCGGTGAAGTCGTCGTTGTTGATCGTGCCGAGGCCCTGGCCGTCGGTCACGATCGCATTGACGACGTTGGTGACGTTGACGAAGAAGGTCTCGCTCGCTTCCGGTGTCGTGTCGCCGTTGACGAGCACGTCGAACGTGTAGGTGCTCGAGCCGGAGGGAATCGTCTGGCTCGTGAGCGACTTCGCGGTGTAGTCGCCGGAAGCGGAGGTCGCGGTGCCGTCGGCGGTCGCGATGTCGAACGTGACGCCGCCTGCTCCCGCAGGTGCGGAGAGCGAGACGGTGAACGTGAACGTCGTCGTGCCCGAGTCGCCTTCGTTCAGCGTGACGTCGTTGATGGTGAGGTTCGGTGCGATGTCGTCATTGACGATCGTTCCCTGTCCCTGCCCGTCAGTGACCGTCGCTCCGGTCACGCTCGTGACGTTGACGAAGAAGGTCTCGTTTGTTTCGGGAGTCGTGTCGCCGTTGACGAGGACCGTGAAGGAGTAGGTGCTGCTGCCCGCGGGGATGGTCTGCGCGGTCAGCGACTTCGCCGTGTAGTCGCCCGGCTGTGTCGCGGTGCCGTCGGCGGTTGCGATGTTGAAGGTGACACCGCCCGCGCCGGCGGGCGCGCTCAAGGAAACAGTGAATGTGAAGGAGGTCGTGCCGGCGTTGCCTTCGTTGAGGGAGACGTCGTTGATGGTGAGGTTGGGAAGAGGCGCTGTGGCTTGCGGCGTCAGCGAGAAGTCATCGACCGCAAGGCCGTCGTCGGCGCCGGATGCGTCCTGGTCGTTCCAGCGAATCCAGAACGTCGCTCCGTTCGCAATCGACAGCCCGGTGATGCTCGACGACAGCGCCGTGCGGTCGGCAGCAGCGTTGCCATTCTTGGCACCGACGGTCGCCGTGTCAGGCGTGACAAAGTTGAGTGCGGACGCATTGGTCCACGTACCGGTAACGAGGTCCGTGGCGTTGAGGCTGTACTCGAAATTCATCTGGTCGGTGCGGCCTGCGGTGCCGAGGCGCCACTCTTCGCCGTTGTAGGCAACTGCCAGAGAGGTGATCGTGCTGCCGGTGTTGTTCGTGAAGCAGGCGCCGAAGTTCGGGATGAGCGTGCCGCTTCGGAGTTGTCCGAGCGCGCGTTCCGTCGAGCCGGCAGCGCCGTAGCTGTACGTGTCGCCCGTGGTGCTGCCTCCGGTGTCGACGGCGTACTGCTCGTTGTCGCGCGCGCCTCCGCCGGTCTCGGTCATGAACCAGCCTGGGATCGTGAGGTTGTTCGTGGTGGAGCCTGCGACATTCGAAAGCGTGTCGAAGTTCTGCGTGTACGCGCTTCCGAGCGTGGTGAGACTGACGCATTGACCATGGGCCAGCGGCGCCAGCGCGAACAAAGCAACAGCCAGCACTGCGAAACGGCGTAACGTTTTCATATCCTCTCCCGGCAGAGACGATCGGAAGAGGAGATCGAGAATGGCTTACGCCGCCCGCTCACACACGCGCACCCCTGGGGCTTGCCTTTGATTCCGAACCGATCGAACAGGCTTAGTACGACGAGTCGCTAAAATAAGGTCATCACGCCGCGAACGCAACGGATTCTTTTCAATCAGGGTTGAAAGAACATCCCGGCGACATAGTTCGTGTTGTCGTAAACCAGCTTCGCTCTCAGCGTTCCGTTCGCGAAGGTCAGCGGCACGTAGACGACTTTGTATCCCTGCTCTTCGGTCTGCGTCGCCTCGCCCATGCTCTGGTATTCACCCATCTTTGCGAGGATGTCTTTCCAGACGGCGGCGAGCTTCTCTGCGGGAAGCGCTTCCTTCATCGCCGGAGTGAAATCGCTGATCACGTTCTCCGGACGTCCGTTGACGAGCTCGTGCAGGATCGTCTTCGAGCGAATCGCCGGCGGCGCCGACGGGATGATGATGCCGCGCCCGCGGCCCGGATTCGGCGGAACGGCAGGTGCGGCGGCTTCGGTGGCGGGTGCCGCAGGTGGAGTGGCTGCGGCCTGCGGCGCCTGCGCCGGCTTCGAGCAACAACACGCAGCGAGAAGAAGTGAGGCAGACACACTAATCAATGTGTTTCGCGTCATGCTCCCAGCTTACCAGTGTCGTGATACAAGGCGGAACATGAGCAAGACACAGGAAAAGCCGCTCAGCATCATGCCGCTCGTCATCGGCGCCGTTCTGGTCGCCTCTCTCCTCGGCTTCGCGTTCTGGCGGATGTCGTCGCACAACGCGCCTTCCGCCGTGCCCGTCGCGCAAGTGCAGCAGAGCGCGCCCGCCGGCAATGAGGATGCCGCGCGCGCCTCGATGCCCCGAATTTCCGTCGCCGACTTGAAGGCCCATCTCGAGAAGGGCGATGTGACTCTCATCGATGTCCGCGATGCGGATGCCTACGTCGAGGCACATATCCCCGGATCGATGCATATCCCGCTTGCCCGCATCGAGGGGGAGATCCCGTACCTGCCGAAGGGAAAGATGATCGTCACGTACTGCACGTGCCCGCACGATGAAGCGGCGGCGGACGCAAACATGATCCTCGCCCACAACGGCATCACGAACGCCTACGCGCTGGCCGGCGGACTCGGCGCCTGGCAGAGCGCAGGGCTGCAACTGGCGTCGGGCGAGAAGTAGCGGGGAGGCGACGGGCAGGCCTGTTGCCTGCCTTCTCTGATCCTTGCCGGAATGATTCGTCTGCGTTACTTTTTATCTCGCCCACATGCGAGTCACTTTCATCAAGCCTCCCGTCGGGGGAATCCTCGGCCTGGAGATGCTCACGTTCGTCGAGCCCCTCGGTCCCATCTGCGTTGCTGCCTGTCTCGAGCGCGACGGCCACGAGTGCAAGGTCATCGACCTCCGCATCGATGGCGAAGAGCATGGGATGGCGCAGTGCCGCAAGTTCGGGCCGCAGGTCGTCGGTCTGCAATGCAACTTCACCACGGAGCGCAATCGCACCGTGCGCCTCGCGAAGCGGATCAAGCGCGAGATGCCGGATACGCTCGTGGTCGTCGGCGGCCATGACGCCTCGCGCGATCCGGACTGGTTTCACGATTCGTCGATCGATGTGATCGCGATCGGCGACGGCGAGGAAGTCATGCCGCCGCTCGTGAACGCCATGAGGGATGGACGCGACTTGCGCGGCGTGCCCGGCCTGCTGCTCCGTGAGAAGGACCAGTGGGTCTCGACGGGACACGCTCCGACGCGTCCCGACCTCGACGGCTATCCGATGCCGGCGCGGCACCTCATCAAACAATACGCGCCGCACTACTACATCAATTTCAACAAGCCGCTCGCCCTGATGGAAACTGCGCGCGGCTGCCCGTTTCGCTGCAATTTCTGTTCGGTGTGGAAGTTTCACGAGGCGACGTTCCGGCAGAAATCACCGGAGCGCGTCGTCGAAGAGTTGCGCCAGATCGAGGCGCCGAACATCTTCATCACCGACGACATCTTCTGGATGGATGTGCGCCGCGGCGAAGAGATGGCGCGGCAGATCAAGAAGTCGGGGATCAAGAAATTCTTCACGGTGCAGACGCGCACCGACATCATCGTGAAGTTCCCGCATCTCATCGAGATGTGGAAGGACTGCGGCCGCCTCGCCATCTTCCTCGGCCTCGAGTCGGTGACGGATGAAGGACTCGCCGCAGTCAACAAGAAGAACAAGGCGTGCAACAACGTGAAGGCGATCGAGCTGCTGAAAGAGCTCGGCGTCGGCTTCACGCCCAATTTCATCGTCGATCCCGCCTGGGATCGCGAGGACTTCGCGAGACTCCGCGACTGGATCTCGGAGATGGGCGCCTACAACAGCGGCTTCTCGATCCTCACGCCGCTGCCGGGCACCGACCTCTGGAACACGGCGAAGATGGACGTCACGACGTACGACTGGGAGATGTACGACATCGTGCACGCCGTGCTGCCGACGAAGCTGCCGCTGCACGAGTTCTACGCCGAATACTCACGGCTCTGGCAGCACGCGCTCGACGTCCGCTACAAGTACAAGGGGAAGATCAAGACCTACGCCCAACTCGGCGCTGCACTCGCGATGGGGAAGGTCTCCTTCAATGCGGTTCGGAAGGGGATGAACATCGCGAAGGTGTTCAGCAAGCCGGACACCTTCCTCAAAGCGCACGAGATGTAGGACAGGCGCCCTCGCCTGTCCCCGGTTGCCAGGGAGGACAGGCGAGGGCGTCCGTCCTACACTCGACTTAGGGCGTGACCGTCCAGACCAGTGTGCCGCTCGCGGGGTTCAGCGCGGTCAGCGTCATGTTGGCAGACATCATCGGTCCCGATGCCGACGGGCGGCCATGGGTCACGCCGCCGCTGAGCATCGACGCGCTCTTCACGCTCGTGACGTAGATCAGCGTCGGCGTCGCGGTCACGCCGCTTCCGAAGGTCTCCATCACGGCCTTCCACGCCTGCACGCCGTCGGCGAGGCGCAGCGCGATGACCTCCGTGCCGTTCCTCGTGAGGTTCAACACGATCACTTTGTCTCCGCTGAGCGTGAGATCGCTGATCATCGTGCCGCCCGTGAAGTGCCACTTCACGCTGCCGGTTGCACTCACCGCGACGAGCTCCGTGCTCATTGCGCCGCTGCCGGACATCATGTTGCCGAGGTCGATGGAGGTCTTGCGGAGGATGGCGGTTCCGTCCGGAGCGACCAGGGCCGACATCATTCCCATGTCATCGGCGACGGCTGCCGTTGCGCAAAGGAGCGTCAGGGCGAAGAGCAGGATTCTTTTCATGGGGCCACGGTAGGGTGCGAACGCTGAGGCCGCGGTGTTCGCGCACACACTCAGGTGTGCTTATGCTTGCGCCGGTATGAATCTTCTCCAGCTTTTCGATCTCTCCCTGAAGGGGCGTGCCGATGCCCCGGCGCTCGAGTGGCAGGGGAGGACGTACACCTTCGGCGAGCTCGAAGTGCGCAGCAACCGCGTCGCACACGCGCTCCTCGCCCGTGGCTGCACCAAAGGCGATCGGCTCGGCGTCTACCTGGCGAACTCGGTCGAGATGGTCGATCTCTTCCTCGCCTGCGTGAAGCTCGGCGTGATCTTCGTCCCCATCAACATCCTCTACCGCGAGCGCGAGATCGCGCACATCGTGGAGGACGCCGGGCCGCGTGAAGTCATCAGAGGCGATGTCCCCTACGCCGGCGACACGTCGCGGCCGGCCGCCGCACTCGATGGCGATACGCCGGCGGCGATCATCTATACGTCCGGCACGACCGGCGCCTCGAAGGGCGCGGTGCTCACGCACAACAACTTTGCGGCCAATGCGGTCAACTTGTTGACGGTCTGGCAGATCAGCGATCGCGATCGATTCCTTCTCCCCCTTCCTCTCTTTCACATCCATGCACTCGGGAACGGGCTGCACTGCTGGCTGATGAGCGGGTGCCGCATGCGCCTGCTCGAACGCTTCGATCACACGAAGGCAACCGCCGAACTGCTCGACTTCAAGCCGACGCTGCTCTTCGGCGTACCGACGGTCTACGTGCGGCTGCTCGACACGCCTCCCGATGCCGCCCGCGAGATCGGTGCTTCGATGCGCTTGTGCGTCTCCGGCTCCGCGCCGCTGCCGCCGCATGTGCTGCAGGGATTTCGTTCGCTCTTCGGCCAGACGATCCTCGAGCGGTACGGGATGACGGAGACGTTCATGACGATCAGCAATCCCTATGTCGGCGAGCGCCGCGCTGGAACCGTCGGCTTTCCGCTGCCGGGCGTGTCGGTCCGCATCGAGGATGGCGAGCTGCTGGTGAAGTCGCCGACGCTCTTCTCCGGCTACTGGCGCCGCAGCGATTCGCCGTTCACCGCGGATGGCTACTTCCGCACCGGCGACATGGCTGTGGTTTCTGCTGACGGCTACTACACGCTGCTCGGGCGGAAGAGCGATCTGATCATCAGCGGCGGCTTCAACATCTATCCGCGCGAGATCGAAGAGCTGCTCCTCGAACAGCAGGGGGTTGCCGAGGCGGCGGTCGTCGGTGTGGAGGACGAGGTGCGGGGAGAGGTGCCGGTCGCGTTTCTCGTGGGCGACTTCGAAGCGCGTGACCTCGAGCGTGTCTGCCGGGAGCAACTCGCGTCCTTCAAGGTGCCGCGGCGATTTGTGAAGGTGAATTCGATTCCGCGCACGGCGCTGGGCAAGGTGCAGAAGCATCTGCTGAAGTGAGCGCCGCTCCACTGCCGGCGGAGTGCTACATTAGATACACCCATGCAACTACCGCAGCTCGCCGGCCCCGTTTCGGAGGCCCTTGGCCTCTTCGTCGATGCTGCGAAGAGTGCCTTCGGTTCCTCCCTTCGCTCGATCGTCCTCTTCGGCTCCGCCGCTGAAGGAAAGATGCGCGCGACCTCGGACGTGAACGTGCTCGTCGTCCTCGACGCGCTGAATCGCTCGCAGATGGATGCCTTCCGCGAGCCGTTGCGCGTCGCGCATGCCGCGTTGAATCTGCAGGTCATGTTCGTGCTGACGCCGGAGCTCGGCGAAGCAGCGGAGGCGTTCGCGAACAAGTTCGACGACATCCGGCGGCGTCACGTCATTCTGCATGGCGACGATGTCGTCAAGACGTTGACCATCTCGCGCGACGCCCTGGTGCGGCGCGTGCGTCAGGTGCTGCTGAATCAGACGCTGCGTCTCCGCGATGCGTATGCGGAGCGCAGTCTCCGCGAGGAACAGGCGGCTGCGGCCATCGCGGATGCCGCGGGCCCGCTCCGCGCGGCCGCCGCGACCATTCTCGAGCTCGAAGGCAGCGCCGCCCCCGATCCGAAAGCGGCGCTCGCCGCACTCGCCGCAGGCTCCGAGCATGCCGCGGTGCTGCGCTACATGTCCGACGCGCGGGAGAAGAAACTGCTCGAGCCGGGCATCGCGGCGAGCGTGTTGTTCGACGTCGCACGCCTTGCGGAGTGGATGCACCGGCGGGCCGCGGAGTTGCCGTGAATCCCTTCGACTATCGCGGACCGCAGTTTCTGCTGTTCTACGTCATCCTCGGCATCGTGGTGCTCGTCATCACGTCGATCTACAGACGCACACGCGAGCGCGCCATCGCGGGTGAGGGATTTCTGTCGAAGGCGCGGCAGATCGTCGACCCCTATCTCATCGCGCAGCTTCGCGGAGGCACGAACGAGACGCTGCGCGTCGCGACGATCTCTCTCGTCGATCGCGGTCTCCTCCGCGCCGACGGTGGCAAGCTGCACACGATTCACGGCGTGAAGCCGGAGCACACCCGCCGTCACGTCGAGCAGTACATCATCAGCAGGTATCAGACGGAGGATGAGGCGTCGGAGCTCTTCTCCGACTCACGGGCGAAGGCGATCTGCGAGGAGTACGACAAGACGCTGCGCAGCCTCCGGCTCGTCTCCGATTCCGCGATCGACAACGCGCGCTCTTCGATCTTCATCGCGATGATGGCCATCCTCGTCGGAGTCTCCGGCATCAAGATTCTCGTTGCGCTGGCGCGCGGCCGGACGAACATCGCCTTTCTGATCATTCTCACGATCGTGTTCGTTCTGCTGCTGGTGAAGTTCGCCTATCCCCGGCAGACGGTGCTGGGGAAAGAGTTCATCGAAGACACGCGCCGCCTCTTCGCGGGACTGAAGAGCCGCGCGTCGTCGGTGCATCCTCACGCCGGGACGAATGAGGTCGCGATGCTCGCTGCGGTGTTTGGAATCACGGCTCTTCCCAACGATCGGTTTCCATGGATGCGCGAGCTGTTCCCGAAGGCTGCGGCCTCGGGCAGCAGCGGCTCGTGCGGAAGTTCGTGCGGCAGTTCCTGCGGCAGCGGATGCGGCGGCGGATGCGGCGGAGGTTGCGGCGGATGCGGCGGGTAGGCCTCGGGTGGCGGCCTGAGCTCGCGGCGGCGATCTTCGCGAATCTCGATCGCATCGATGTCGTCGAGGTGATTGCCGACGACTGGTTCGATGCCGGCGATCGCGATCTGCGCGCGTTGCGCCTGCTCAGCGCGACGACGCCGCTGATTCTTCACGGCACCTCGCTGGGACTCGCGTCGACGCATCCCGCCGATGCGCGCAGGCTGGAGCGGACGGCGCGGCTCATCGACCGCGTGCAGCCGCTGCTGTGGTCGGAGCATCTCGCGTTCGTGCGCGCAGGAGGAATCGAGATCGGTCATCTCGCCGCGCCGCCGCGCACGATCGAGACGATCGAAGGACTCGCGGCGAATGTCGAGCGCGCGCGGAAGATCACCGGCGTCGCGCCGGCCCTGGAGAACATCGCGACGCTCGTCGATCCGCCGCTGAGCACGATGAGCGAGATCGAGTTCGTGTGCGAGGCCATCCGGACCTGCGGCGTTCCTCTGCTGCTCGACCTGCACAACCTCCATGCAAACGCGACGAACTTCGGGTGGTGCGCGAAGGACTTCATCGCAGCGATCGAGGATCTTCCGCTCGCCTACATCCATCTCGCCGGCGGGCGGCGGATCGGAGGCAACCGCATTCTCGACGACCATCTGCATGCGACTCCTGACGAGGTCTTCGCATTGCTCGCGCTCGTGAACGCGGATGCGATGGTCGTGATCGAGCGCGATGGCCGCTATCCGCCGTTCACGGAGTTGCTGGAGGAAATAGAGAGGGCGCGACAAGTGAAGGGCTCTCCCGCACTCCCAACAACCACCGCTCCCATCCGTCCCATCGGTCCCATCCGTCCCATCAGTCCCATCGAAGAAACGCTCGCAGTCCTCTACACCGACGCAGACGCGCGCGAGCGATTCCTAAGCTCCCCGTCATTCCCCATCGATCGCGAAGGCCTCGAGCTCGCCGCCGAGAGTTTTGCGCGCAAGAGAAGCGCGCAGCGCCACGGAGCGCGGGCGTCCCGCCCGCAGCCGCCGGACGTCTCGTCCGGCGGCTAAGGCGACCCAGGCAATGGTGGTTTTCAGTGGGTAACGAGCTACCGAAAAGCAGAACGCAGAACGCAGAACGCAGAATTGAGAACTGAGAATTGATGTGGCGCTTCGCGCGTCGCTGTTTCTAAATTCTTCATTCTGCGTTCTGCGTTCTGCATTTCGCTTTTCAAAGCCCCGAAAAAATCACCAGTCGCCCCACCACACGAGGTTCCCGCTCCCGTCGTGCAACCGAAGCGCTCGAGCTACCAAAAAGCAGAACGCAGAACGCAGAACGCAGAATTGAGAACTGAGAATTGATGTGGCGCTTCGCGCGTCGCTCTTTCTAAATTCTTCATTCTGCGTTCTGCGTTCTGCAT
>JAJPHC010000055.1 GCA_021325515.1 Acidobacteriota bacterium | reverse complement strand
GACGAGCCGACGAATCATCTCGATCTCAAGGGGATCGAGTTCCTCGAGGAGTTCCTCGAGTCATTCAAGGGAAGCTATCTCGTCATCTCGCACGATCGAACGTTTCTCAACCGCACCGTCGGAAAGATCGTGGAGCTCGCGCATGGAAAACTGATCGAGTACAACGGCAACTACGAGCGGTTTCTCGAACAGCGCGCGGAGCGGATGGAGAAGATGGCCGCCGACTACGAGCGGCAGCAGGAATTCATCGAGAAGACGCAGGACTTCATCCGCCGCAACATCGCGGGCCAGAAGACGAAGCAGGCAAAGTCGCGCCGCAAGATGCTCGACAAGCTCGAGGAGGCGGAGCGGCCGGAGACGGACGAGACGCTCGCGAATTTCAAGCTCGATGCGGGCCCGCGCTCGGGAGCGGTGGCGCTCACCGCTGATCGCATCACCGCGGGGTTCAAGAGCCCCTCACCCCTGGCCCCTCTCCCCGCTTTGCGGAGCGAGGGGGACGGAGGCGTCGAGGTGGTGCGGAACTTCTCGATGACCGTGCGGCGCGGCGAGCGGTACGCGATCATGGGCCCGAACGGCTCCGGAAAATCGACGCTGCTCAAGACCTTCGCCGGCCGGCTGCAGCCGCTGGTTGGGACCATCACCTACGGCCACAACGTCCAGGTCGGCTACTACGATCAGACCCTCGGCGACCTCAATCCGAATGGCGTCGTCATCGATGAGATCTGGAATCTCGACCGCCTCAAGACCGAGCTCGAGATGCGCAGCTATCTCGCGCAGTTCTCCTTCTTCGAAGACGACGTCTTCAAGAAGACGCGCGATCTCTCCGGCGGCGAGAAAGGCCGTCTCGCACTCGCGAAGATCATGTACGTCGGCGGCAATCTGATGCTGCTCGACGAGCCGACGAACCATCTCGACGTCTACACGCGCGAGGCGCTGGAAGAAGCGCTCGAGGCCTACACCGGCGCGCTGATCGTCGTCTCGCACGACCGCTACTTCATCGATCGCGTCGCCGAGAACATCATCCTCGTCGAGGACGGCGCAGCCGAGGTGTATGCGGGCAATTACTCGGAGCTGGTCGAGCGGTTCAAGGAAGGCAGCATCACGCCGGTCGTGCACACGCCCGCACCGCCGCCGTCCTCCTCGCCGCGCGACGCGGGGCGAGGGGCGAGGAGTGATGGGCCCGTCCGCACCGACGACAAGGCTCTCAAGAAGCGTCTCAAGAAAATCGACGACGAGCTTGCGGCGCTCGAGTCGCGGATCGCAGCGGCGGAGAAGGAGATCGACCGCAACGATCAGCTTCTCTGCAGCGAAGAGGTCTATCGCGACGGTGAGCGGACGAAGAAGATTCAGCAGCAGAACCACGATCTGAAATCGATGATCGAGTTGCTGTACTCGAAGTGGGAAACGCTGGCGAAAGAGAAGGAAGGGGCTGTCGCGCAGTATGACTGAAGCAACCATTCTCGCGATCGGCTCCGAGATGCTCGGGCCGTCCCGCGTCGACACGAACTCGCTGAAGATCACCGCGATCCTCGAAGACTACGGCATCGAGCTCGTTCGCAAGTCCGTCGTCGGTGACCGCCTGGGGGACGTCGTGTCGGCGATCGAGTTCGCGCTCGTCCGCGCGGATCTCCTCCTGATCACCGGCGGCCTCGGTCCGACCGAAGACGATCTGACGCGCGAAGCGCTCGCGTCGGCGCTCGGCCTGGCGATGGTCGAAGATCCGAACCTCGTGGCGCGGCTCGAGGCGCGATTCGCCGCGCGCGGCTGGAAGATGCCCGAGGTCAATCGCAAGCAGGCGCAGATCTTCGTGGGACAGACGACGCTGATGAATGACCGCGGCACGGCTCCCGGCTTTCATCTCACGCTCGGGGCGAAGCACATCTGGGTCTTTCCCGGTGTTCCCCACGAGCTCGAGTGGATGCTGGAAACCTATTTCAAGCCGTGGCTCGACGAGACCTCCGGCGGCGTGAAGCGGTTGCGGCGCGTGCTGAAGATCGCGGGGATGGGCGAGTCCGCAGTCGAAGAGCAGTTGAAGCCGTATTACGACGCGCATCCCGGCGAGCTGACGACGATTCTCGCGTCGCCGGGCGGCGTGGAGATCCATCTCGTCGCCGCCTCGGCGGAGGAGATCGCACGCCGCGAAGCGGAGATCGTCGCGCTCTTCGGCAACAGGATCTTCGGCTACGACGACGACACGCTGGAGTCGGTCGTCGGCGAATTGCTCGTCAGGAACAACGCGACGCTGTCGATCGCGGAGTCGTGCACGGGCGGGCTGCTGGCGTCGCGCGTGACGGAAGTCGCGGGCTCGTCGCGATACTTCATGGGGGGCGGCGTCTGCTACACGGCCGAGGCGAAGCATGCCATCGCCGGTGTCGATCTCGAATTGATCCGCGCGCATGGCGAGGTGTCGGAAGAAGTCGCGATCGCGATGGCGAAAGGAATTCGCGAGCGCTTCGGCACGACGTGGGGCGCGTCGATCACCGGCATCGCCGGTCCCGGCGGCGGCAGCGAAGAGAAGCCGGTGGGCACCGTGCACATCGCGATCGCCGGACCGGATGGAGTCGAGCATCGGAGGATGTTCTGGCCGATGACGAGGAATCTCGTGCGCTGGTTTTCCACGCAGTGGACGCTCGACCTGCTGCGCAAGACGATTCTGCGGAACGCGTAGGACAAGCTCTCAGCTTGTCGATGTGATTGTGCGATATGGACAAGCTGAAGCTTGTCCTACACAATCCGCGCCGCATGCGGAAAGCCGGATTGATCGCAGTCGGTCTCATCTATCTCGCGCTTTTCGTCTGGTTCTCGGACGTCCTCTTCGCCGGCAGGAGCTTCTACGTTCGCGATCTGATGCGCGATCACTATCCGACCAAGATGATCGTGCGGAATGCGATGAAGAGCGGCGAGTTTCCTTACTGGAGCCCCTTCTACGCAGGCGGCCAGCCGCTGGCCGCGAATCCTGCCTATGAGCTCTTCTATCCGCCCCAGTGGCTGATTCTTCTTCCGAGCTTCCAACTCGGCTTCACGCTGCATATCGTTCTCCACGCCTTCCTCGCCGCCCTCGGCATGTTCCTGCTGCTGCGGTCCCTCGGGCTCGGCGTCTCTTCATCGGCGTTCGGTACGACCGCGTTCACATTCGGCGGTCTCTATCTCTCGTTGATTCGCGTCCTGCCCTTTCTCTTCGAGGTGTCGTGGATCCCTCTGCTGCTGTTGTTCACGCGGCGGTGGATGCTCCAACGCAACAGGCGCGATCTCTGCTGGGCGGCATTCTTCGGCGGCATGCAGGCACTCGTCGCCGAGCCGACGACGCTGATGCAGACCTGGGCGCTGATCGGTGCGTATGCGATCTACCGCTCGCTGCAGGACAAGAAGTGGGCCGCCAATTTCGGCGGGATCATCGCCAGCGGCATCGCGGCGCTGCTCGTCGCCGCGGCGCAGTTCCTGCCGGCGATGGAACTGGCTGGCAACTCGGTGCGCGCTCGCGGACTCGACTTCGACTATGTCGTGTCGTACTGGAGCATGTCGCCCGCGCGGCCGCTCGAGCTCTTCTTTCCTTCGTTCTTCGACTCGACGTACACGGCGGCGGGCATTGCCCGGATGAAGCTGATGTATCCGGGAGGCGCCGCGTTTCTCGCGAGCATCTATCTCGGCCTCGCCGTCGCGCTGCTCTTCCTCGCCGGCCTGATCGCGCGGCGAAAGGGATGGCTCCTCGTCCTTTCGATCTGCGTCGGGTCGTACTTCCTCGCGATCGGAAGCCACACGCCGCTGCTCCGCTTCCTCTACGACATCGGGCTGTTCCGGGGAATCCGCTACCCGGAGAAGTTCGCGATGATGGCCGTGATCACGATCATCATCTGGGCCTCGATCACGCTCGACCGCCTCGTGAACGGCGATGAAGAGATCGCGAAGTGGTCGGTGCGGATTGCGATCGGATGGTTCGGCTTCGCGCTGCTGAACATCCTTCTGTCGAACAATCTCGGCGGCGAGATCCACTACTGGCTGCGCACTCTGCTGCGCGGCGCCGCGGTGCTCGCCGTGTTGTGGGCGATGCGGAAGCGGCCGGCGCCGGTGTGGGCCATCGCTCTTTCGCTCATCACTCTCGTGGATGTGCAGTATCTGCAGAAGGAGCTGAATCCGACGACGCCGGCGAATTTCTTCGATGCGCCGGCGGTCACACGCGAGCTCGATCCGGCGAAGGATCAATATCGGATCTTTCATGCGGCGGACTGGAACTGGGCGTACAACGAGCCGGCCGCGCTCGAATGGTTCGGCGGCACGAGCTCGCATGAGCCGTGGACCTTCATCCGGAACGGTCTGATGCCGCGCATTCCGGCGCAGTATGGATTCCAGCTCGCGCCCGATTTCGATTACGCGAATGTCTATCTGCTGCCGACCACGGACCTCATCACCGCGTTCCGCAATCTGCGCGACTCGAAGCGCGGCGGATGGGAAACGACGTTCATGGCGATGTCGAACGCGTGGTACTGGACGCGCTTCCGCTCGTATCAGGCCGAGGTGCAGAGGACGCATGACAATCCGGAGGAGATGCGGCCGGTCGACTTCATCCCGGTGACGGAGAAGAATCCGCGCTTCTACTTTGCGGATTCGACAGAGCAGGCGGGCAGCATCGACATGTTCGTCTCGAAGATGCTGTCGAAGCAGTGGAGCCCGCGCGTTGCGTTCATCGAAGATGAAGCGTTCACGCCGGCCGCGGGTGTGGTCAACAGCGTGAAGCAGAGCTGGAACAGCGCCACGCTCGACGTCGAGTCGCAAGGCCGCGCGCTACTCGTGGCAAGCATCACGCCGGAGAAACACTGGCACGCGACGATCGACGGCAAGCCTGCGACGCTGCGCGTCGCGAACATCGGCTATCAGGCACTCGAAGTCCCAGCCGGAAAGCACAAAGTCGTGATGACGTACCGCAATCCGCTGGTGATCGCCGGGATCTGGATCTCGGTGCTGGCGCTGGCCGCGGTACTGGGAGGGGGGGCTTTTGAACGATGAACGATGAACGATGAACGATGAACGGGATTTAACGATGAACGATGAACGATGAACGATGAACATGGGACGATGAATGGCGAATGGTGAACGAAGGACGTTCGTCTCTCTGTTCATCGTTCATCGTTCATCGTTCATCGTTCATCGTTTCCCATCGTTCATCGTTTCGCCATCGCTACGATGATGTCGTTCGTGATGACGACGAGCATCAGGGTGCCGAGGGCTAGGATGCCGGCGAATTGGATTCGTTCTTTGACGCGGAGCGAGAGCTCGCGGCGGACGGCGCCTTCGACCAGCAGGACCATGATGTGGCCGCCGTCGAGTACCGGGATCGGCAGCAGGTTCATGATGCCGAGCTGCAGCGAGATCATGGCCATGAACGCGAGGGTGCCGAGGAGGCCGGCGTTGCGCATCACTTCTTCGGAGATCTGCGCGATGCGCAGCGGGCCGCTCAGCTCTTTCATCGAGCCGTTGCCGGCGACGAGGCGGCGCACCGCGGTGCCGGTGAACTTCACCATCTTCCAGTTCTGCAGCGCGCTGTCCTGAACTGCGGCGACGAACCCGAGCTTGCGGACATACGTGCGAGGGATGAATCCCCGCAGCGTCGGTTCTTTTTCCCGGACTGCGGCGAGAGTGACTGGGAGGCGAGTGCCGCCGCGTTCGATCGTGAGGGGAAGCGGTGCGCCTTTCAGCGCGATGAGCATCTGTTCGATGTCTGCGTAGCCGTACACGGGAGCGCCGTTCGCGGTCACGATGCGATCGCCGGCGCGAAGGCCCGCTTTCGCAGCGACGGAGCCGGGTGCGACATCGCCGACGACCGGCTCTTCCCACGGCACGATTCCGGCGCGGCCGACGGGGCCGTAGTCGCTGTCCTCGCGGCGCGGCGTCAGCGTCGTCGTCAGCGTCTGTCCGTCGCGCACGAAGGTCACGTGCAGCGGCGTGCCGGCGTGCATGCTGATCGCGAGCTTGAGGTCATCGAAGTCGGCCATCGGCTCGCCGTCGATGCTGACGATACGATCGCCGCGGCGCAGACCGGCGCGTGCGGCGGGATCGCCAGCCGTGACGGTGTCGACGACGGCGGTCGTCTGCCGCTGCTTCGTTCCATGCATGTCGATGCCGGCGACGAAGCCGAGCGCGATCAGCAGATTCATCAGCGGTCCCGCGAACAGGATCAGGAATCGCTGCCACTTCGGCTTCGCGAGGAACTCGTCGGGGGCTGGAACGTGATTCTCCTCCGGCTGCTCGCCTCCCATGCTGACGTAGCCGCCGAGCGGAATCAGCGAGACGCGATAGTCGGTGCCGCCGGCCTTGAAGCCGAACAGGCGCTTGCCGAACCCGAACGAGAAGACCTCGACGCGGACCCGGAACAACTTCGCCATGAGGAAGTGTCCCGCCTCATGAAAGAAGACGAGGATGCCGAGGACGATGATGAAAGGGATCGGCTGGATGAGAAGAATTCGTTGAATGACTTCCATGATTTCTGAAGATCAGCGTCTGACTGCAACATCGATTCCGCGCGCTTCATTGCGCGCCCAGCGGTCCCAGTGCAACGCATCGTCAACGGTTCCGATCGCCGCCACGCTGCCGGCATGCCGATCGAGGACGCGTCTCACGATGTCTACGATCGCGGTGAACGGAAGTTCTCCGGCCAGGAAGCGCTCGACGGCGATTTCGTTCGCGGCGTTGAGCACGGCGGGCATTGATCCGCCGGTCCGGCACGCCTGATAGGCGAGGCCAACCGCAGGGAACCGCTCCGGATCGACGGGAAGGAAGTCGAGCGTGCGGATCTTCGCGAGATCGAGGCGGCCGAATGGCGCCGGCACCCGCTCCGGATAGAGCAGCGCGTATTGCACCGGGAACTTCATGTCCGTCGTCGACAGTTGCGCGATGATCGAGCCGTCGACGAACTCGACCATGGAGTGGACGATCGACTGCGGATGGATGAGGATGTCGATCTTCTCCGCCGGCTGTCCGAAGAGGTGATGGGCCTCGATCACTTCGAGTCCCTTGTTCATCATCGTCGCGGAGTCGATCGAGATCTTGTTGCCCATCTTCCACGTCGGATGCGCGAGCGCGGCGTCGATGGTGATGTCGTCGAACGTCGAGAGCTCGCGGCGGAGAAACGGGCCGCCCGACGCGGTGAGGATGATGCGCTCGACTTCGGGATGCGTTCCGCAGCGCAATGCCTGATGCACCGCGTTGTGCTCGGAGTCGACGGGGAGGATCTCGCCGCCATGCTCGTGAGCGGTGCGTGTCATCACATCGCCGGCGGCGACGAGCACTTCCTTGTTCGCGATGCCGACGCGCTTGCCTGCGCGGAGAGCGGCGTGCACCGGCGGGATGCCTGCTGCGCCGACGATGGCGGCGATGACCGCATCGGCGGATGCGAGCGACGCGACATCGCACGCGCCGTCCGCGCCGCAGACGATCTCCGTCTTCGCCGGGATCATGCCGCGCAGCCGGGTCGCATCCTCGCGTGTGCGCACGGAGACGAGCTCGGGCTGATAGCGATGGACCTGCTCCGCGAGCAGTTCGACATTGCCGCCTGCTGCGAGGCCGGCGACGGAGAGCTCATCGGGAAACGCGTCGACTACCGCGAGTGTCGATCGGCCGACCGAGCCGGTGGAGCCGAGGATGGAGATTCTTCTCATACGGACATGATGCGCAGGCTCGTGAAGCCGTTCTGGATCAGCACCCAGTAGACATACAGGATCGGCGCGGTGAAAAAGATCGAATCGAAACGATCGAGAAATCCGCCGTGACCCGGAATCAATGTGCCGGAGTCCTTCACGGATGCGGAGCGCTTCCACATCGACTCCGCCAGATCGCCGACCACGCCTGAAATCGAGAGCACGGTGCCGGCGATCACGGCATGGACCAGCGGAAAGCGCGGGAAGAAGGTGAAGTGAATCACGATGGCGGCGATGATCGACGTCGTGATGCCGCCGAACATTCCCTCGATGCTCTTCTTCGGGCTGATGCGCGGCGAGAGGCGGTGCCGGCCGAACGTCTTGCCGATGTAGTACGCGCCGGCATCTCCGATCCAGACCACGATCAACAGAAAGAAGATGAGGTGCGGTCCGTCGGCGATGAAGTCCTTGCGCATGCGGATCAGCGAGCCGCCGAGCATGCCGATGTAGAGCGTGGAGAGCACGGCGATCGCACTCGAGGGAAGCGCCTCTTCGAGCTCGGCCTGGCCGAAGACATACGTCGCGGGGATGACGAGCAGCGCGAGGAAGACGCCCATCTCCACCGAGATCGGCTCGAGCACGAACGCGGCGAGGATGAAGAGCATCACGGCGAGGCAGATGGTCTTCGGAACGTGAAACCCTTTCCGCTCGCCGAGGATGAGGAATTCGTAGTGAGCGAGGAGACCGATGACGGCGATGGTCGCGTCGAAGACGTACTCATGCGACCAGCCGATGATCCAGATCGCGAAGGGGGCGGCGACGAGCGTCGTCAGCTCGCGAGCGTATTTCATAGAAGGCCAGGCAGCAGCGGGGATCGGTTCATTTCTCAGAGTCTCCTTCTGCTGACTGCTGTTCCACGAACATCTCCTGCTCACCCGGCTCGACGCCGCCGTAGCGGCGCTCGCGCGACTGGAAGTCGATGATCGCTTCGAAGAGATGCTGCTTCCGAAAATCGGGCCACAGCACTTTCGTCACATGAATCTCCGCATAGGCGATCTGCCAGAGGAGGAAGTTCGAGACGCGAAGCTCGCCGCTGGTGCGGATGAGCAGATCGGGATCGTCGACGTTCGCGGTGTAGAGGTGATCGCCGAAGAATGCCTCGTCGATCACGGCGTCCGTCATCTCCTTCTCGCGCAGCGTGGTCATGATGCGGTTCACGGTGTCGACGATCTCGGCGCGGCCGCCGTAGTTGAGTGCGATCTGAAACAGCAGCCCCGTGTTCTTCGCCGTCTGCTCCTCGGCATACCGCAGCTCGCGCTGCACGGAGGGATCGAGTCCTTCGATGCGGCCGATGGGAACGAAGCGGATGTTGTTCTCCATCAGCGTCGCCAGCTCTTTGCGGAGGTACTCCTTGAGCAGCATCATCAGAGTGGCGACTTCGAAGCGCGGGCGCTTCCAGTTCTCGACCGAGAAGGCGTAGAGCGTGATGACGCCGAGCTCGAGGCGCGCCGCGGTCTCGACGATCTCGCGAACCGAGGCGATTCCGGCACGATGGCCTTCGACGCGCGGTAGTCTGCGCGACTTCGCCCAGCGGCCGTTGCCGTCCATGATCACAGCGATGTGGCGGGGAAGGCGATTCAGGTCGATCTTTTCGAGGAGTGACTCTTCGATCGAGCCCGGTTCGGCCAGTTTGCGGAGGTCGATCATCGCAGAAGGGGGATCTTAACAGGCAACAGGCAGCAGATAACAGGCAGCAGGGGCAGGGACACGACCTCTACCTGCTGGGTGCCGCGTATCCGACTTCGATCAGCGTCAGCCCTTTTGCCGGCGCGGTCCATCGTGCTTCGTCGAGAATCGTCGATGGATCGAGTTTTCCACGTCCTGCCTCGATCAGCGAGCCGGCGATTCTGCGCACCATGAATCGGAGAAAGCCGTCGGCGCTCACGGTCAGCGTCAGCGCGGATCCTTCGCGCGTGACTTCCGCGCGTGTGAGCGTGCGCACGGTCGAGCTCACTTCGGGATCGGCAACGGTGAATGCCGCGAAGTCATGCGTGCCGAGGAGTTGCGCCGCGGCGCCCGCCATGCGCGAGTCGTCGAGTCTCGACGCGACATGCGCGTGCGTTTCGAACGTGAAGACATCGGCGTACGGCGCAGTCCAGATCCGGTATGCGTAGGTTTTCGACGTCGCGTCGAAGCGCGCGTGAAACGTCTCTGCCACTTCTTCGACGGCGAGCACGCGGATGTCGTGCGGCAGGTACTGATTGACGCCGAGCATCACTCCGCGCGGCGCGATCGGGAACGGCGCATCGAAGTGCGCGCGCTGCCCGGCGGCATGAACGCCGGCGTCGGTCCGCCCCGCGCCATGAATGCGCACATCGCAGCCGAACACGCGCGCCAGTGCGCCCTCAACCATCTGCTGCACCCCGGTCGCATTCGCCTGCGCCTGCCAGCCGGCGTAATGCGTGCCGAGATACTGGAGGGTGAGGAGAAGGCGCATGGGATTCAGGCAGCGGGGTCAGGCAGCGGGCTGCCTGACCCTATCGCAGGTCCTGCGCAATGATCTGGTCGCGCGCGAATCCTGTCGTGTTCGTGATGCTGTCGATCACGCCGACGGAGAGTTTGTTCAGGCCCGGCTCCATCAGCAATTCGAGCTCGTACGTGTAGTACTTCCCCTTCGTCTTCGCGATGTCGGCCGCGGGGATCGTGATGGGCGAGGTCTTGCGCGAGACGTCGGACATGTCGCCATCCTTGTTCGCGACGACGATGTAGACATCGAAGCCGCCGACGTACGCGTCGCCCTGCGGAACGAAGGTCAGCATCTCCATCGGGATCTGCACTTCGACCGGCACGCGGAACAGCCCGTCGTCCGTCGAGCGGGGGCGTCCCATGCGAACGACGATGTGCAGGTCGTTCGACCGGGTCGCGTAGAGCAGGTTGGCGATGACGCGGTCGCTCATCTCGGCGAACGTCGATTTCTCGACGAACGACTGGCGCGCGCGGACGACATATTGATTGCGCGGATTGTTCTTCAGCCGTACTTCGAGCGCGCGCTGGCGGTCGACGCGCTCCGACGTTCCGGCGCGATATCCGAGCGAGTAATACGAATCGAGGTCGCGCTGGATGTGATCGAACGCCGCCTTGAAGTTGTTGCTGTTCACCGATGCGAGGCCGCCGGTCATGTCGGCCATCATCTGCATCGAGTCGGTCGTGTTGCTGGTGACTGCCTGCGAGGCGAGGAAGGAGGTCGGGCGCGAATTCTCCGCGCTCATCTCGGCGCCGCCGCTGAGCCCCGCCGCTCCGATCGTGTACATCGTGATGCCATTCGCGTTCGCGGTCTTGGCAACGGACTGGATCTCGGACGTCGCATCGAACGTCATCCCCTCGAGGATCGTCGAGCCCGTCTGCCAGTTCGTCTTTTCGCGGGAGATGTCTTCGATGTAGGCGAACGCCTCTTTGCCCGGCTGCATCGGGAAGCCTTCGGAGGTGAGGACGAGAATCTTCTTTCCTTCGACGCCGGCCAGGGTCGACATCAACGCGTTGAGCGACTCGACGCTCTGGCGCAGATCGTGGTCGGCGGACTCGGCGTACGTGCGCGCGTAGGCGATCGCGTCGTCGTAGGACTGCGCGTCGCGGATCTGATCCTCGACCTGCTTGCGGTCGCTGCGCGTCTGCGTGCCCATCGCCGACTCGCCGGCGATGATGTCGAGCGTCTGCGAGATCTGCACGGGATCGCGCGTGAAGGGGACGCGCACCTTCATCGAGCGGTTGAACGTCGCGATCATCGCCTCGTCGCCGGGACGCATCACGTTCTTCACGAAATCCTTCATCTGGGAGAAGACGCGATTGCGGTTGAACGGCGCGAGGGAGAGGTTGTCGATGTAGAAGATGATGCGCCGCCGCATCGTGTCTTCGTTCACGCCCGCCGGCTTCTGCGCTTCGGAAGGAGCCGCGGTCGCTGCTGCGGCTGCGGCGTCTTCTTCGCTGATCGCCTTGTTGCCGACGACTTCGTAGAAGTTCGAGACAGCCTTCGGCATCCCGTTCTCCAGGATCTCGAAATCGTTCTTCTTGAGTCCGTGGATGACGTTGCCCTTCTTGTCGGTCACGATGACGTCGACATTGATGACGCGGACGTCGACGGTCTCGACGAGCCGCGTCGGCTCACCCTTCGGCTTCTGCTGCTCGGCTGCGAACGACGCAGCGCAGGGGAACATGAGAACGGCAGATGTGAGAGCGGCCGCCAGGGAAACGTGCTTCATCAGAACAAGACCTCCAGATTTTCGACGGCTGAGAGCCGCGGCCGTTTCGCGCAGGTTGGCTTTCGTCGTGCGAGAATACGGACCGCCCGGTGGGAAACCGCCACAGAGGGTGAATATTTCCGGTGAGGCTTCAGCCAAGTGGCTGCGACAAAACAAGATCCGCTTTCGTTCGTGAAGATGGCCGGGGCCGGCAACGACTTCGTCGTGATCGACAACCGAACCGGACGGATCGGCGACGCGACGGAACTGACGAGACGGATCTGCACCCGCCGCCTCTCCGTCGGAGCCGACGGCCTGATCCTCATCGAGACTTCGCCCCGTGCCACGTTCAGGATGCGCTACCTGAACTCGGATGGCTCGCAGGCGGACTTCTGCGCGAACGGGACGCGATGCGCCGCGCGCTTCGCCTTCGTGAACGTGATCGCGCCGCGCAGGATGACGATCGAGACCGGCGCGGGAGTCATCGGCGCCGAAGTGGGCGAGGGGGGACAGGTCACGCTGTCGCTGCCGTCACCGCGCGGCTTCGTGGCGAACCGCCCGCTGCAGATCGGCAGCACGACGGTGCAGGGAAGTTTCATCGTCGTCGGCGTGCCGCATTACGTGATCTTTCTCCGCGACGATCTCTGGTCGCAGCAGATCGAGACGCTGGGGCGCGCCGTGAGGCAGCATCCCGATCTTGCGCCGGAGGGGGCGAACGTGAATTTCGTCGTCGTCCGGAATCCGGGCGCGATCGAAGTGCGGACATATGAGCGCGGCGTCGAAGGGGAGACGCTCGCCTGCGGCTCGGGCGTGGTTGCCTCTGTCGCGACGAGTGCTTTGTTCGACAAAGTCCGGACCCCCGTCTCCGTGCTGACGCGCAGCGGCATCGCGCTCGAAGTCTCGTTCTCGAAGACGGCGTCCGAGGTTCAGGACATCCGGCTGCGAGGCGATGCGCGGATCATCTATCGCGCGGCGATCACGCCGGAGACGCTCGACGGATTCGATCCCGAGTTCGTGCGCGATCCGGTGCAGGCAGTGCTGAGTGATCGATAGACGCGCACTGCTGCTGTCGATCGCGCTGGCGGTCGTGGCCGCATGGGCGTCCTTCAGCGTCGTTCAGTTCGCGACGCCGGTGGACCGCGCGCTTCCGTTTCTCGCAGTCGTCGTGGTTGCGCTGGATTGGGCGGCCGCCTCGTCCACTCAGGACGGGATGCGGACGAGGCTTCCGCACTCCGCCTTGCTGGCAGCACTGCTGATGGCGTGCGAAGTCGTGATCGCGGACGAACGCACGCGGCTGCTGGCGATCGCGATCGTCATGGCTTTCGCGTTCGCAGCGTCGTTTCGCGCGCATCCGGTCGTGCTCACGATTCTCGCCGTGCTCGTCATTCGCTGGATTCCGCTGCACGATGTCGTGATCTGGCGTGAGTTGATCATCCTCGCTGCCGCGATCGCGATCGCGCTCGTGTCGCGCAACGCCTTCCTCGCGGTGCCGGCGGCGCTGTTCGCACCGGCGTGGCCGATGAAGATCACGATCCTCATGCTCGCGGGAGCCGCTCTGCTCAGCGCGACTCTTCGCCGGCGCAAGCCGTACCTCGATGCGATGGTGCTCGCGCTGATCATCGCCTTCTTTCCCTGGAGTGGTCTCATGGCCCGCGGCTGGCGCTTCTTTCTCCAGCCGCCGCGGCAGGCGGAGCGCCGCCATGTCTACTACGCGTTGCGGCGCGGTGAATCGGTTGCGTTCGAGATTCCCGCCGAGGCGGAGTCGCTCATCGTCTCCGGCGCCAACATTCAGAGCCTTCGCCCCGGCACTCCCCTCGGCACCATCGAGCCGCGCGCGATTCCGATTCGCGTCGGCGATGCGGCGGACTGGGGCTTCATGCGGCGCGAGCAGTTCTTCGCGTCACGCAATCGTTATCCGCGCGATCCGGCGGGCCGGATTCGCGGCTACGGATGGAGTTGCTGGATCGACGGCGCAGGGCGCGTGCTCCTGCCGCCGGGAATCGGCACGATTCGCGTGACCGCCGATTCGCATCTGCCAACCGGCGCAATTCTGCAGATCGAGTCGATCGAGATGAGGCCGCGATGACTCTCGCCGTTTCGACAGCGGTTGTCCTCGCGCTTCTGCCGTTCGTCTTTTTCCGCGGACGCGAGCTCGCGCGCGCACTCGGGATCGAAATCGCGATCTACGCGTTTGCCGGCGCGATCGCGATCTACGCGCATTCGCTGGGTGTGCAGGATCTCGATCCGGCGACCGCGCTCGCGACGCTGTTCGTGCTGCAGCTCGCGGTGATCGCGATCCAGATCGGCGCCAGTTCGCAAGTGCAAAACCTCGCGATGCGCTTCGCGATCGCCGCGGCGCTCGTCTACGCGAGCGTGCTGCCGGCGCAGCTCCGCGCGCCGATCGATGGCGATGAGCCGTTCTATCTGCTGCTGACGGAATCGATGGCGCGCGATCACGACGTCGATCTCGCGAATCAATACCGCGACATCGCTCACACGGACCTCGGGCGTCCCGATCTCGTGCCGCAGTTTGGCGATCCTTCCGGCCCGCACGGCGAGCAGTATTCGCGTCACGAGCCTTTCCTGCCGCTGCTGATGGTGCCGGCCTACCTGCTGTTCGGCGTGCCGGGCGCAATTGCGATGATTGCATTGTGCGGCGTGCTGCTCGCGCGATCCCTCGTGCGATGGATGGAGGACGAAGGAGTCTCCGATCAGACGATTCGCATTGTGATGCCGCTCGTTCTCTTCGGGCCGCCGATCATCTACTACGCCGCACGGGTGTGGCCCGAGGTGCCGGGCGCGCTCTGCTTCGTGGAGGCTGTTCGCGGAATGAGGCAGCGGCGTGTGCAGCGCTGGCTGCCGGCGCTCTTCGCGCTCGTCATGCTCAAGCTGCGCTTCGGCCTGCTGGGTGTGATGCTGCTCGGCACGATCCTTCTGCGGAAGAAGCCGAGGATCGCGGTGATCACGATCGTGGCGATGGCTGTGCCGCTGGCGGTCGTCTGGTGGATTTCGGGCAGCGTGCTGAACGTGCACACCTGGCGCGAGCTGTTGCCGTCCGCTCCGAAGCCGTATCTCATCGGCTTGTGCGGACTCCTGCTCGATGGCGCTGCCGGACTCCTCGTGCAAGCCCCGCTCTTCCTCCTCGGCGTCTTCGCGCTGGCGCGCTGGCGATCGATGCCCGAGGGCTTTCGGCTCGGCGCGATCGCATCGTCGCTGTATGTGGTCACTCTGCTGCCGCGCTCGGAGTGGCATGGCGGATGGTCGCCGCCGTTGCGGTACATCGTCGTGCTGCTGCCTGTCCTGGCACTCGGTGCGGCGAAGCTGATCGAGTTGTCATCCTCAGCGAAAGAGATGCTCGCGCCGGTCGCGGTATGGACGATCGGCATCACCGCGCACGCACTCGCGGCGCCGTGGAGCCTGTTCCACATCGCGAACGGTGAGAACGCGATCGGCGAATGGCTTTCGGCGATGTTCCACAGCGATTTCTCCCGCCTGTTTCCGAGCTTCATCCGCCTGAACACCGCGGGAATCGCGGCGGCGGTGCTGCTGATCGCATTCTTCGCAGTCGTGAAGCTCCGTGGAGACGCGCCTGCGTTTGCGATCGCGCCGCTCATCATCGTTGGCGTCGCGCTCTTCTTTCATTACGGGCGCACGCCGGCAGACCGCATCGAATTCGAAGACGCGCACGTGATTCACAACGGCGGCGAGTTGTATCCGTATCAGTATCAGGTCGCGCGTTTTCAGTACCGCGGGGGTTGGATTCTGAAGAAGGGCGAGTCGGTGTCGTTTCTCGCGCATCGCGGGAGGCATCAGCTCTTCTATTCGTCGGCGGCGCCTGCGACGATCGAGCTCGGAGGGCGCGTGTACACGCTCGGCGCGGCGCCCGCGTATGCGGAGACGTTCATCGAAGTTCCGCTCGAGGGGCGGACGACATTGAATTGCATCGAGGGGACGATCAACCTCGACCGGATGGAGCTCGCGCGATGAGCGGCGTCGATTTCATCGTGCTCGACATCGACGGCGGCGCAATGCTGGCTGCCTGTCTGGACTCGATCGAGCGGCAGAGCGTGGCGCCGCAGAGGATCATCGTTCTAGATAATGGCGGCCGGACAGCAGACCGCGGGAAGCAGGCAGCGGGGGAGCGAATGCTGTGGCTCCGGTCGGAAACGAATCTCGGTTTCGCCGGCGGTGTGAATCTCGCGTTCCAGCATGTCACCGCGCCGTTCGTCGCGTTGATCAACAACGATGTCGTGCTCGATGAAGACTGGCTCGAGACCGTGCTCGCCGCGATGAGCGACGCGAAGGTCGCCGGCGTGCAGACGGTCATCCGCCGCGACGCGATGACGATCGACGGAGCAGGGGTCGACATCGCCGATGGGACCTATCGCCAGACGCTCGATCCCGCGCGAGCGTGGGGCATCTCCGCGACGGCCGCGTTGTATCGTGTGAGTGCGCTCGGCAAGCGCGTGTTCGCGACGCGATTCTTCGCCTACTACGAAGACGTCGAGCTCAGCGCGAGGCTGCACGAGCAGGGGTGGGAGACGCGCGTGCTGCCGGTGATCAAGGCGGCGCATCGCGGTTCGCAGAGCGCGCCGCTGCTGGGCGATCGCGCGCTCCGGCTGCGC
Source organism: Acidobacteriota bacterium (assembly GCA_021325515.1). Taxonomy (GTDB): domain Bacteria; phylum Acidobacteriota; class Thermoanaerobaculia; order Gp7-AA8; family Gp7-AA8; genus JAJPHC01. The sequence goes on along the minus strand of JAJPHC010000055.1, from coordinate 52,097 downwards.
ACGCGCAACCGCTACTGGGTGGCGCGCATGCATCGCGGCGTCGGACGCATCGGCGCGCTGTTGATGGAAGATGCGAAGCTTCTCCTGCAGGGCCGCTCGTCGATCCGTGGGATCATCGAGGGACTGTGCGGAAGGATGCAGGATGACGAATGAGCGGCCGTTTCGCGTCGTCGTCACCACGCCGGACATCGTCGGCGAGCGGATGGCCGGCCCCGGCATTCGCGCGATGCATCTCGCGCGCGAGCTGGCGAAGCACTTCGACACGGCTCTGATCGCACAGGGCGATTCGCGTGATGCGCTGCGCGATGCGGATGTGCTGATCGGCCAGCCGGTGCGCGGTTTTCGCAAGCGCCGCGGCTCGCAGCGGATCATCTACGATCTCTTCGATCCCAACGTGCTCGAACTGCGCGAGCTCTATGGCAACGCGCCGTCGATCCGGCAGCGCGTGCATCTCGCCGCCGAGTGGTCGCGCCTCACGTATGCGCTGCGGCATGCGGATCTGCTCATGTGCGCGGCGGCGAAGCAGCGCGAGTTCTACCAGCAACTGCAGAGCAGCGACACGCCCTGGATCGAGGTGCCGTTTGGAGTCGATCTGGAAGAGACGGCGGGATGTCCGAAGCCGCAGGACAACGTGATCGTCTGGGGCGGTGGCTTGTGGGAGTGGCTCGACCCGGGACTCGCGGTCGACGCCGTGCTGCGGCTCAACCGCGAGGGACTGCGATGCCGGCTGCTGTTTCTCGGACGCGCGCGGCCGAATCCGCACGCCGTCGACCGGCGGCGTGAAGACCGTTTCGATGCGCTGCTCGCGCGGGGGAACGGGGTCGTGGCTGCGAATCAGGAGTGGGTGCCTTACAGAGAGCGATTGTCGTGGCTGCGCAGTGGGAAAGTGGCTATCATGCTCCACCGCCCGACGGTAGAGGCGGTCTACTCCATCCGCACGCGTCTCTTTGATGCGATTGCGGCAGGAGTCCCGGTCGTGGCGACCGAGCGAGGATTCGCGGCGGAACTGGTCGCGCGCGAGAAACTCGGGATCGTCGTTCCGGCGGGGGATGAGGAGGCAGTCACGCAGGCGATCCGTCGCCTTTTGACCGACGACGCTTTTCACGCCGCTTGCGTAGCTAATCTGGTGCGCATGCGGTCCCGATTCGCGTGGGATGTCGTCGCGCGTCCTCTGATCGGCGCAGTGAGCGAATGGCAGAAGCAAATCCGATGATCGAGCAGGAGCCGGTGACGATTCCGGCACGCCCCGCGTTGCGCAGTGTTCCGCAGCCGGTGGATGTCTCCATCCTGATCGTGACCTGGAACAGCGAGCGATGGATCGATCGCTGCCTCCGTTCCATCGGCGCCGCCTGCGAAGGCATCTCGCACGAGGTGGTCATCTACGACAACGCCTCGTCGGACAGCACGCTGGCGCATGTTGGACAGGCGCCCCTGCCCGTCGTCATCCGTTCGCCGAAGAACGACGGCTTTGCCGCCGGCACGAATCGCGCGCTGGAGCAATCGGCCGGACGGTTCGTCTTCTTTCTGAATCCCGACTGCGAGCTCGAACCGGGCGCGCTCACGCTGCTCGTGAATTTTCTCGATCAGCATCCCGACGTGGCCGCAGCGGCGCCGCTGCTGCAGGACGAGAGCGGCGAAACGCAGCGCGAGTTTCAGTTGCGGCGTCTGCCGACGCTGCGCAGTTTTGCCGCCGAGATTCTGCTCGTCGACAAACTCTTTCCGGGAAATCCGGCGACATCGCGCTATCGCTTTCGCGATGCCGACCTGACGCACCCGATCCGCGTCGAGCAGCCGGCGGCCGCGGCATTCCTGATTCGTCGCGAGGTCTTCGAGTCGATCGGTCCGCTCGATGAGCGATTCGCTCCCGCGTGGTTCGAAGACGTCGACTTCTGCCGCCGGATGATGGATGCCGGGAAACAGATCTACGCGATCCCCGCGGCGCGCGCGCGGCACTTCGGCGGCGCGAGTCTCGAGCATGTCGGTCACGCGCGCTTTGTCGATGTCTGGTACCGCAACATGTGGCTCTACGCGCGCAAGTGGTTCTCGCAGGGCGAGAGCGAAGCGATGCGATGGATGATCATTGCGGGGATGATGCTGCGATGCCTCGCCGCGCTCGCCGGACTGGCCAATGGTGACGGACGCCTCGCGGCATTCCGCGCCTACGTCGCGGTGGCGAAGAAAGCGCTCAATCGATGGGACGACGGGTCTCCATCGTCGTCGTGACGTGGAACAGCGCGCAACATCTTCCGCGCTGTCTCGCCGCCATCGCGCAACAGACCTGGCCCGACGCCGAGCTGATCGTCGTCGATAACGCGTCGGCGGATGAGAGCGCCGCTCTTGCAACGCGCGCCCGTGTCATCCGCAACGACACCAACCGCGGATTCGCCGCCGCGGTGAATCAGGGAATCGCGGCATCGGCCGGCGAGCTCATTCTTCTCTGCAATCCCGACGCGTTCCTCGAGCCCGATTACATCGAACAGATCGTGAAGGCGCTCGACGCCGCGGGAGAACGGTACGGAATGGCGACGGGCAGGCTGCTGCGCGCGGAGGAGCCGGGTGTCATCGACTCGATGGGCATCCGCATGACGCGCTCCGGCCGGCATTTCGATCTGCAATCGGATGAGCGGCGCGAAGTCTTCGGCGTCTCCGGCGCAGCAGGGATGTACCGGCGGACGTTTCTCGAGGACGTCGCGATCGACGGCCAGCCGTTCGATGAAGACTTCTTTGCCTATCGCGAAGATGCCGACATCGCGTGGCGCGGGCAGCTCTTCGGGTGGCGCGCCCTCTACGTGCCCGCGGCCGTCGCGTATCACGTGCGGCGCGTCACGCCGGAACGGCGGCGCGAGCTGCCGGCGGCGATCAACATGCACAGCGTGAAGAACCGCTTTCTGCTGCGGCTGAAGAACGAAGGTGCGTACCTCGCACTGCGCAACGCGCCGTTCGAGCTCTTCCGCGATCTCGTCGTCATCCTCGCTTCGCTGACGATCGAGCGCAGCTCGCTGCCTGCGTTCGCGTGGCTGTGGAGCAATCGCAAGCGCGTCATGGCAAAGCGGCGCGCGATTCAGAGCCGCAGGCGCGTATCGGATCGGGAACTGGCCAGGTGGTTCGAGTGAGTGGAGCTCATTCGATGAAGCTCGCCATTCTCGGTACGCGCGGTGTGCCGCCGCGCTATGGCGGCTTCGAGACCTTTGCCGCGGAGCTGGGAACGAGGCTCATCGCGCGCGGGCATGACGTCAGCGTGTACTGCCGCGATCGCGGCGATGCGCAATGGAACGGCATCCACCGCATCGTGCTCCCCTCGATCGGGCACAAGTACTTCGAGACGGTCACGCATTCGTTCTTCTCGTCTCTCGACGCGCTGCGGCGCGGCTTCGATGCGATCCTCATCTGCAATGCGGCGAATGCGTTCGTCATCCCGCTGCTGCGGGCGCGCAGGATTCCCGTTGCGATCAATGTCGACGGGATCGAGCGCAAGAGAAGGAAGTGGAACGCGGCGGGGCGCGCGGTGTACGCGATCGGCGAGTCGTTCTCCGCGGCCTTTGCCAGCGCGGTGATCGCGGACGCCGAGGTCATCGCGCGCTACTACCGCGAGAACTATGCGATCGAGCCGGTGATGATTCCGTACGGCGCGGAGTTTCCCGCCGAGAACGACACCGGCGTTCTGCAGCGGCTCGGCATCGCGGCGCAGAACTATGTGCTGTATGTCAGCCGCTTCGAGCCGGAGAACAATCCGCTGGAGGTCGTCGAGGCCTATGAACGGGTCGCCGGCGCGCCGCCGCTCGTGATGCTCGGCGAAGCGCGTTATGACAAGCAGCTCGGCGCGGAGCTGCAGCGCCACGCGTCGGATCGAGTGATCTTTCCCGGTGCGCTCTACGGCGGCGACTATCGAACCCTGCAGCGCAACGCGCTCATCTACATTCAGGCGACGGAGGTGGGAGGCACGCACCCGGCGCTGATCGAGGCGATGGCGTCGAACGGCTGCGTGCTGGCGCACGATACTCCTGAGAACCGGGAAGTCGGCGGGGACGCCGTCGGTTACTTCACTCTCCGGCCCGTCGAGACTCTCTCGCGGGCGTTGACTGAATGGCTCGCGTCGCCGGCATTACGTAAGGCGCAAGTTCTGCAGGCGCGACAGCGGGCAGCTGTGCGGTTCGGCTGGGAGCGGGTCACGGATGCCTATGAGCGGCTTTTCCTGAGTCTGCTCTAGACGTTCTCGAACGCCCCTCCGTATACACGACGGCAACGTTTTGCAGTACATTCCGGACCGGTGGTGGGTTCTGGGCGAAGGAACTGATGCTTAAACAGAAAGCGCGGCTGATCGCGAGGATCGTCTATCTCGTTGATATTGCACTGACTTCTGTTGCTTTCTTCGCGGCGTTCTTCATCCGCGATCACGTCTTTCCGGTGCTCGCCCCCGACCGCTTTCCCACCGGTCTCTTCCCCATTCAGGACTACCTCAAGATTTTTCCGCTGGTCCTGATCATCTGGTCCGTCCTTCTTTTTACGTACCACAGCTATCACAGCCACCGCACGATTCCGCTGACGACCGAGGCGTTGACGACGGTCCGTGTGGTGATGGTGGGCAACGTGCTGCTGGCGACGGTCGCCTACCTCATGCCGCTCCGCCAGCTCTCGCGAAGCTGGTTCATTCTCTTCGGCGTGCTGTCGGCGATTCTCCTCGTCGCCGAGAAGATCGTTCTCCGGCTCATTGCGCGCTACGTCCGCTCGAAGGGTCTGAACTACCGGACGGTCGTGATCGTCGGCACGGGGCGGCGCGCGCTCGACGTCGCCCGCGCCATCAACGAGCACAAGTACTGGGGTTACAAGATCCTCGGCTTCGTCTCCGACGGGCACCGTCTCGCGAACGGCTGGTCGCGCTATCGCGTCTTCGGCAGCGTGCCGGACCTGCGCAGGCTGCTGGAGACGGGGATGGGCATCGGCGAGCCGATCGACGAGATCGTTTTCGCGGTCACGCGAAAGAAGCTCGACGAGATGAAGCAGATCTTCCTCTTCTGCGAAGAGCTCGGCATTCGCACGCGCGTCGCGATGAACTTCTTCCAGAATCGCGTCGCGCGCATCGAGATCGAAGAGCTCGAAGGAATTCCGTTCCTGACGTTCACCACCACGCCGTCGAATGAGACGCAGCTCGCGATGAAGCGGCTGCTCGACATCGCGGTGTCGATGGGATTGCTCGTGCTCGCGGCTCCGATGATTCTCATCGTCGCGGCGCTGATCAAGCTGACCTCGCCCGGTTCCGTCTTCTTCAAGCAGACGCGCCTCGGGCTCAACGGCCGCATCTTCACTCTCTACAAGTTCCGCACGATGATCGAGGACGCTCATTCGCGCCGCGACGAGGTCTCGCATCTGAACGAGATGACGGGCCCGGTGTTCAAAGCGAAGGACGATCCGCGCATCACCGGCATCGGCCGCTTCCTCCGCAAGTTCTCGCTCGATGAGATTCCGCAGCTCTGGAACGTGTTCCGCGGCGACATGAGCCTCGTCGGACCGCGTCCTCCGATTCCGGAGGAAGTGGCGAACTATCGCCGGTGGCATCGCCGCCGGCTGTCGATGAAGCCGGGGCTGACGTGTCTGTGGCAGATCAGCGGCCGCAACAACGTCGACTTCGATCGCTGGATGCAGCTCGATCTGCAGTACATCGACAACTGGTCGCCCGCGCTCGACCTGAAGATTCTCCTGCGGACGATCCCTGCCGTCCTCTCAGGCCGCGGCGCGTCGTAAGAGCCGGTTGAATTGCCTGACAATTCAATCGGTTTTTTGCTATAACCGCATACCGACGTATCCGGTTAACGGCGCGCAATGAAACGGATCCTTCTCGCTGTCGTTCTGGCTGCGCTTCCGGCGCTTGCGATGGCTGGAACCCGCAGGGCGCTGACGCGCCCGCCGCAGGCGCCGCGCAACACGACGATCGAGAACAATGCGACCTGCGATATCGGCACGTCTCCCGCCGCGACGCTGTTGCTGCCGTACTTCGAAGTCGACATCGCGAAGCATGTGTCGCAGGCGCGCAACACGATCTTCTCGATCATCAACACCTCGCGCTCGCCGCAGGTTGCGCGCGTGACGGTCTGGAGCGATCAGGGATATCCCGCGCTCTGGTTCAATCTCTTCCTCACCGGATACGACGTCGAGTCGATCTCGCTCTATGACGTGCTGGCGCACGGCGCCGTGCCGCAGACGTCGAGCCTCGCCGCGCGGGGAATGAAGTCGGCTGCGAACAGCGACAATGCGCGGATCGTGTCGCTCGAGAGTTGCGGCGCGAGCGGCGGTCCGCTCGATGCGCAGGTTCTGGCGAATGTGCAGTCGGTTCTGACGAGTGGCGTGGGTGCGGCGTCCGGTTGCCGTGTCGGATCCGCGCATGACGCGGCGACCGGTTTCGTGACGGTCGATGTCGTGAACGGCTGCTCGACGATCTCGCCGCTCGACATGAGCTACTACTCGCAGGTCCTGCTCTTCGACAACGTGCTCACCGGTGATTACGAACGCATCAATCCCGATGTGCAGACCGGAAATCTCGCGGGCGGCAATCCGCTCGTTCATCTGAAGGCGATTCCGGAAGGTGGCGGACCCTCCGGCAATACGCCGTTGCCCTACACGTTCTACGATCGCTTCACGCCGCCGGGCGCGCGCCGAATCGATCGGCGGCAGCCGCTGCCTGCATCGTTCGCGGCCCGCTTCATTCAGGGCGGCACCGGCCGCTTTCTGACGGACTACGTGCTGTGGCGCGAGGGGGCGAGTCCCGGCGCTTCTTCGTGCGTCAGCGCGAACGCGGCGATGCCCTTCGAGCCCGCGGTCCGTTTCGATGAGGACGAGAATCCGACGACGGTGGCGTCGGCGGTGTTCAGCAATACGCCGGTTGCATCGGCAGTCGCGACGACCTCGAAGATGTTTCCGCCGCTCACCGGCTACAGCGTCACAGGCTGGATGGTGATGGACCTCGACAACCGTGCCGGCTACGCAGCGGCCGGCAATCCGTTCTCCGTGACGCGGCCGAGCCAGAACTGGGTCAGCGTGCGGCTCAGCGCCGAGGGGCGCTACGCAGTCGACTACGACGCGACGTCTCTGAAGAACGGATGCACGAACGGCAGCGGCTACGTCACGACGATCATCAAAGCGGGGACGGAGAAATGAGACGCCTGCTCGTGCTCGCGTCGCTCGCCGTCACGGTCTCGATGATGGCCGCTCACGTGACGACGGAGAACAACGCGGGTTGCGACATCGGTGCGTATCCCGCCGCGACCCTTCTCCTGCCGTACTTTGAAGTCGACACGCAGAGCTCCGCCTCCTCCGCGGTGAATACGGTCTTCACCGTCATCAACACGAGCGCGGAGCCGCAGATCGTGCGCGTCACGATCTGGAGCGATTTCGGATTTCCCGTTCTTTCGTTTCCGATGTTTCTCACCGGATATGACGTGCAGTCGCTCTCGATGTACGAGATGGTCGCGCGCGGAAACGTGCCGGTCACGTATTCGGGACTGCCGCCCGGCGCTGCATCCGCGGAGAACAACTCGAATCCGAATTTCCTCGAGGACAACCAGTGCGACCGCACCGGCGGCACGATGAGCAACGAGATTCGTGAGCGCCTGCAGCGCATGCTCATCACCGGTGCCGGCGACAGCGGATGCCGCGTCGGCCGCCAGCACAAGTATGCGAGCGGCTATGTGACGGTCGATGTCGTGAACAGTTGCGCGAAGACTACGCCGATCGAGCCGTCGTACTGGACCGACACGATTCTCTTCGACAACGTGCTCACCGGTGACTACGAGCGCATCAATCCCAACGTGACGACGGGCAACTACGCGGGCGGCACGCCGCTCGTGCATCTGCGTGCGGTGCCGGAAGGCGGTCCCGCGGGCGTGCTTCCTCAGGTACCGTTCCCCTACACCTTCTACGATCGCTACCTGCCGGCCGAAGCGCGGAAGATGGATCGCCGCCAGCCGTTGCCCGCGGTCTTCGCCGCGCGTTTCATCGAAGGCGGCTCGACCGGCTTTCAGACGAATCTGATGATCTGGCGCGAGGGCGTGACCGGCGCAACGCGCGACGAATGCGCCTACGCGAAGAACGAGAAGCTGCCGGTCCGCGCGATCGTTCGCTTCGACGAACATGAGAACGCGACCACGGCGTCGAATGCCGTGACGCTGCCGCCGTCGTCCGCGACATCATCGGTTGCGAGTGCGTTTCCGGCGCTGGCGGCGGGTGATGTCGGCGGCTGGTTCTGGATCTCGCTGGACAACGGAGCGAAGGGACGGCCGAGCCAGAACTGGATCACCGTGCAGATGTACGCCGAGGGGCGGTACGGCGTAGACTTCGACGCGACGTGGCTGGCGAACGGATGCACGGCGGCGATTCCCCCATCGCCCTGAAGCAGCGGATCCGGTGGATGCTCGCAGCCGGATGTTTTGCCGCACTCGTTCTGACACCTCTCGATCTCGAGCGCATCGTCCGGCCCTTTGTCGATCGCAGCCAGATTCAGGCCGAGGCAGGAGTGCGGATGGATGGGCCGTGGTGGCCGGACTATCCGCGGTTCCTGAATGCGGTGCGGCAGCGGACGCAGCCCGGTGATGTGATTCTGCTCGATTTTCCTCAGCGGAGGTGGATGGGTGGCTATGCATTCGCCTACTATCGAGCAGCGTACGTACTGACCGGCCGCGAGGTGCTCCCTCTCATCGACGAGCACGATCAGATCGTCCGTGACAACATCCGGGCGGCACGCTGGGTCGCGCTGTTCACCGCGCAGCGCCAGGGCCAGTTGCTGAGGCGTTGATTTGGCAGAGTGTGCGGCGATCGTCGTCATCACCCTGTGCGGGATGCTGCTCGCCCGCGCGGTCGATCGTTCGCTCCATTCTGCGATGCTCATCGGCCTCGGGTTCCTCTACGGGACGGGCATCGTCTGTTTCGTCGAGCTCGCGATGCCGCGATGGAGCGCGGTGACGGTCACGTCCGCTCTGCTGCTCGTTGCGGCTTTGTGCGGCCTTCGAATCTGGCGGCAGCGCGCGTCTTCTCCCGCGCCGCGGACCGCGCTCGCACCGCATCTCTTCGACCTGCTCACCGTGCTCGTCGTCGTTTCCTACGTTCTCATGGTGACGGCGGCGCCGCTTCCTGAATGGGATTTCGGCGCCGTCTGGGGATTGAAGGGAAAGGTCTTCTTCGAGCACCACGGAATCGACTGGCACTTTCTGAAGAGCCGCTGGAATCGCTTCTCGCATCCGGACTATCCGCTGCTGCTCCCGCTGAACTACGACTATCTCGCGCTGCTGCGCGGCGGATGGGACGACAGCCGCCTCGGCGTATTGAGCGCGGCGTTTGGCGTGGCAACGCTGCTGATCGTTCGCGCCGCGACCGCACGGCAAACATCTCCGATGAAGAGCGCGCTGATCACGCTCGCCTGCGCTCCGGTCGCGCTCGCGATTCAGCCCGGCATCGGAGAGTCACCGATGATCGCCTTCACCGCTGCAGCCCTGCTTCTTCTGCGTGACGACGATTGCCATCCTCCGATTCTTCTCGGACTCGCCGGATGCTCGAAGAACGAGGGGATCGCGTTGATCGCCGTGGTCCTCGCCGCGCTGCTGCTCTTCCAGCGCCGCCGCGTCCTGCGCTTCTGGCCTGCGCTGGCCATCGCCGCGCCATGGATGGCCGTGAAAACGATCCTCTCGTTGAAAACGGATCTTGCAGAGGGCTCGTTCATCGCACGCGCGGCGGAGCGAGCTCCGGCTGCCGGTGAGATCGCGATGGCGTTGTTGCAATCGCTCGCCGACCGGTGGGTGTGGCTCGCGATCGTCCTTGCATTCGCCGTCGCGACTGCTGCGGCGCGCCGGCGACAGCGTCTGATCATCGCCATCGTTTTGCTGCAGCTCGCGGCGTATTTCGCGATCTATCTCGGCGTGCCCTATCGCGTCGACTGGTACATCGAAGGATCGTGGTCGCGACTGACGCGCCAGATTCTCATCCCCGCGCTCGTTGCGGCGATGCTCGCTCTTGCACAGACGATGGCGCCGGAAGAAGATGGCGCGCATGCCGAAACTTGACGCGACTTCCGGGGAGTTCCGCGACGCCGGCCACAAACTGATCGACTGGATTGCGTCGTATCTCGACAACATCGATTCGTATGAAGTGCTCTCGCGCGTGCATCCTGGCGACATTGCGAAACAGTTTCCCGCCGCGCCGTCCCGCGATGGGCGTTCGTACGATGAGCTGATCGCCGACTTCGAGTCGAAGATCATGCCGGGCGTTACGCACTGGAATCATCCGTCGTTCTTCGCGTACTTCTCCATCACCGCTTCGCAGGCCGGCATCCTCGGCGAGCTGCTGACGGCGGCGCTCAACTCGCAGGGAATGGTGTGGAAGACAGGTCCCTCGCTGACCGAGCTCGAGATCGTGACGCTGCGCTGGCTCGCGCGCGAGCTCGGACTTCCCGATGGGATGTTCGGAATCATCAACGACACGGCATCGGTGAACACGTTTCATGCGCTCGTCGCGGCGCGCGAAGCGCTGGGGCTCGACATCCGGAGGCAGGGCGCGACCGGGCGTAATCTGGCGACGCTCCGCGTCTACTGTTCGAAGCATGCGCACGTGTCGGCCGAAAAAGCTGCGATTGCGCTGGGCGTGGGCTACGAAAACGTCGTGAAGATCGCGGCGGACGATCAGCATCGAATGAGGCCCGAAGCGCTGGAGGAGGCGATCGCGCACGACTTCGCGAGAGGGATGAAGCCGATGGCGATCGTCGCGACGGCGGGCAATACCTCGACCGGCGCGATCGATCCCGTGCGCGCGATCGGTGAGATCGCCGCGAGGCACAAGCTCTGGCTGCATGTCGATGCGGCGTACGCCGGCTCGGCGACCATCTGCCCTGAGCTTCGCGATCTGTGGGACGGGATCGAGTATGCAGACTCGATCGTCGTCAATCCGCACAAGTGGCTCTTCACGCCGATCGACCTCAGCGTGATGTACACGAAGAGAGCGGACGTCCTGCGCGCGGCCTTCGCACCTGCGGAGACGCCGGCGTACCTCACGCTGTCGGATACAGCGGACGTCAACTACATGGACTTCGGGCTGGCGATGGGGCGGCGATTCCGCGCGTTGAAACTCTGGATGGTGCTGGAGCACTACGGCATCGAGCGGCTGCGCTCCGTGATTCGCGATCAGATCTCGTGGGCGCAGCGGCTGGCGCACGAGGTCCGCGACCGCGACGATCTGGAGCTCCTCGCGCCGCAGAAATTCAGCCTGGTCGTGTTTCGCCGCGTCGTCCGCATCGACGGCGTGATCGACGAGGCCGCATCAGAACTGCAGACGCAGCACCTCATCGACCGCATCAACGATTCGCGCAAAGCCTACGTATCCAGCACCCGCCTCGGCGGAAAACTGGGGATTCGCGTAGCGATCGGCAACGGCGCAACCGAGTGGCGGCATGTGGAGGAGATTGTGGGGCACTTGTGATGATGGTGGGACGGATGGGACCTATGAGACCTATGGGACCTATGGGACCTATGGGCGGAAACCTTGCCGAGAAGTGCTTTTAACGGTTCCACCTATAGGTCCCATAGGTCCCATAAGTCCCATAAGTCCTATCCGTCCCATTCGTCCTATCCATTCACCACTTTGAACAATGCCTTTCCAAACGCCTCGAGCTTGGAGTCGCCTACGGGCGGAAACCTTGCCGAGAAGTGCTTTTAACGGTTCCACCCATAGGTCCCATAGGTCCCATCCGTCCCATTCGTCCTATCCATTCACCACTTTCAACAATGCCTTTCCAAACGCCTCGAGCTTGGAGTCGCCTACGCCGTACACCTCCCGCAGCTCCATCAGCGACGTGGGGCGCACGCGCGCGATCTCGCGGAGCGTGCGGTCGCTGAAGATGACGTAGGGAGGGACCTGCCTCTCCTCGGCCTCGGCTCTTCGCCAGATGCGGAGCGCTTCGAACAGGCCGCGATCGACGCTCTCCCACGATTCCACCGGCTGCATGCGGCGCGCTCGCTCTTTCTTCTTCGACGCCGCGATCGGCTGGCGGAGTCTCACTTCCGTTTCGGCCTTCAGCACGAGGCGCGACGATGGCGTGAGCCGCAGCACGGGATACTCGCCATCGCTCTGTTCGAGATATCCCTGATTGATCAACTGCCAGATCCAGTCGCGCACTTCGTTGCGGCTTGAGCCTTTCAGGAGGCCGTAGGTCGAGAGCGATTCGTGATTGCGCTCGCGGATTCTCTCCGTCTTCTCTCCGCGCAGAATCGAGATGATGTGGCCGATGCCGAACGACTGCTGCACGCGGTAGACGCACGACAGAATCTTCTGCGCGACGGTCAGCGCGTCGGGCACGTCTTCGGTCTCGCCGAGGCAGATGTCGCAGGCGGAACAGGAATCGCGCTCGTACTTCTGGCCGAAGTATTCGACCAGCGCGCGGTGGCGGCAGGCCGTGCCGGAACAGTAGCGATCGATGTCGACGATGTGGCGGATGCTGCTGGCGACGAACTCGGGATCGGGCGCGCTGCCGTCCTCGTTCGGCCGTTCGATCATCGTCTTCCAGAACACGACGTCGGCGCCGGAGTAGAGGAGGACGCACTCCGCCTCGAGACCATCGCGCCCCGCGCGGCCGGTCTCCTGCTGGTAGTGCTCGATCGACTTCGGCATCGCCGTGTGAAGGATGAAGCGGACGTTCGAGCGATCGATGCCCATGCCGAAGGCGACGGTCGCGACGACGATGTCGGTCTTCTCCGTGGAGAACTTCTCCTGCGCTTTGCGGCGCTCGTCCTGGGTCATTCCGGCGTGGTAGCCGGTGGCGTCGTAGCCGGCGCGCTGCAGTTTCGCGGCGAGGTCGTCCACGTCGCGGCGGCGCGTGCAGTAGATGATGCCGGCTTCGCCCTTGTGGCGCTCGAGCACTTCGACAACCTGCTTCCACTCGTCCTGGCGAGGCAGAACGCGATAGGTGAGATTCGGGCGATCGAATTCTCCGACGAGGCGGAGCGGATCGCGCAGCGCGAGCTGCTCGGCGATGTCGCGCCGCACCTGCGCGGTGGCGGTCGCCGTGTACGCGTGCAGCGACGCGTCAGGAAATTCTTCGCGCAGTGCTTTCAACTGGCGGTACTCGGGACGGAAGTCGTGGCCCCAATGACTGATGCAGTGCGCCTCATCGATCGCGAACGTGTGCGCGCCGGCGCGGCGCAGCAACTCGCGGAACGAAGGCATCGCCAGCCGCTCCGGCGACACGAAGAGCAGCTTCAGCTTTCCCTCGGTCAGCTCACGCTCGATTGCCCGCTGCTCGAGCGAAGATTGAGAGCTGTTCCATTGCGCTGCCTTCACGCCGCACGCGATCAGCGCGTCGACTTGATCCTTCATCAGGGAAATCAGCGGCGAGACGACGATGGTCGGATGGTCCTTCAGCAGCGCGGGCACCTGATAACAGAGCGATTTGCCGCCGCCCGTCGGCATCACGACGATCGAGTCGCGGCCCTCGAGCGCAGCGGTCATCGCTTCCTGCTGCAGAGGCCGGAAGGAGTCGTAGCCCCAGTGTCTGGAAATCGTTTCGAGGAGAGGGGAGGGCATTGCGGCGATTGTACTGGTGTCCACAACAGGTGGATGCGGACGTCTCGTCCGCACATCCGTCAGCTACAATCCGCGCCGGATGCATCCCATTTCCGCAAGCGGCAGATACGGCCGCGCCCTTCGTGCCATCGCCGATCTCCTCACCCGGCTCCGCCTCGGCAACGCGTTCGTCGGCTCCGTCGCGCGTGCGGCGTGGCTCGGCGGCAAGGTCAGCGCCGGCTCCATCGACGTGATCGGCGTGATGGGGCCGCAGCAGAAGAATCAGGTTGCGATGATGGCGAGCAATCGCGGCTGGCGCGTCGATCGCAGCGAGATCGAACAGAGCGAAGAGCTCGATCTCATTCCGCTCAACTTCGCCGGCGAAGAAGGAGAGGTTCGCGTGCATGTGCTCGTGGCGAGCAATGCGTTGTACGGACGGATGGTCGCGGCGGCAGTCGACGCGCAGTTCGAGGATCTGACTCTGCGCGTGCCCTCGGCCGAAGACTTTGCGCTGCTGCTGGGGATCGCGGGAGATGAGGCGAGCGTCGCCGCGCTGGCACAGGCGGCGCATTTCGACCGGCGCGCGTTCAACGAGAAGGTCGTTTCGATCGGACTGCCGGGACTGGTGGTCGCCGAATGAAATGGATCGCGAAACAGGAACCATTCGACGAGGCGATGGCGCTCGCCGCATCGCAGCCCGTCATCGCGGTGGACACCGAGGCGGACTCGCTGCATTCGTATTTCGACAAGGTGTGTCTGATCCAGATCTCGATCGGCACCGATGACTTCGTCATCGATCCGCTCGCAGACATCGACCTCCGGAAGTTCGGCGAAGTGCTGGCGAACGCAAACGTTCGCAAGATCTTTCACGGCGGCGATTACGATCTGCGGATCCTCAATCGCGACTTCGGCTTCGTGACGTCGAATCTCGTCGACACGATGATCTGTGCGCAGTTGCTGGGATACGAAGCCTTCGGGCTCGCGGCGCTGCTCGACCGGCACTTCGGAGTGAAGCTGAACAAGGCGCATCAGCGCGCAGACTGGGCGATGCGCCCGCTTCCGCCGGACATGCTCGACTACGCGGCGATGGACACGCGCTATCTCGTGCGCCTCTATGAGGTGCTGCGCGCCGAGCTGGAAGCGAAGGGGCGGTGGGAGTGGGCCCTTGAGGAATTCTCGCGTCTCGAGGCGATTCGCTATCGCGAGGCGGATGACGATGGCGAGCCGTTCCGCAGGCTGAAGGGAATCGGCGGTCTCGATCGCCGCGCGCTGGCGATCATCCGCAATCTCTACGGCTGGCGTGACCAGCTGGCCAGAAAGGCCGACCGCCCGCCGTTCAAGATCATCGGCAACGACGCCATCATCGACACCGCAAAGGCGAAGCCTGCATCGCTCGCCGACCTGTCGAAGGTGAAGACCGTGTCGCAGTATCACCTGCGGCGTTACGGCCACGAGCTGGTCGCGCTTGTGCGCAGTGCGATGGAGTTGCCGGAGAACGAACTGCCGGAGAAGTCGGAGTCGCGCCCGTTCTTCCGCGACAAGGCACTCGAGGCGCGGATCGACAAGCTCAAGAAAGTGCGCGACAAGGTGGCGAAGGATCTGGCGATCGACATCTCGGTCGTGGCTCCGCGCCACATCCTCGCCGCGATCGCGACGCTGGAGCCGAAAGGCGTCGAAGCGCTCGACCAGATTCCGGCGATGCGCGAGTGGCAGAAGAAGGTGCTTGGCGAGGAGCTGGTCAAGACACTGTTGTAACAGGCTGCCGCCTGCTGCCTGATAAGATTCGGCGCAATGGAACGCACGTCCGATTACAAAGTCATCGTCATTGGATCCGGCCCTGCCGGATGTACCGCCGCTCTCTATCTCGCCCGCGCCAACTTCGTTCCGCTCGTGCTGGAAGGCATCCAGCCGGGTGGGCAGCTCACGATCACGACCGAAGTCGAAAACTATCCCGGATTCCCCGACGGCATCCTCGGGCCGAAGCTGATGGACCTGATGCGGCAGCAGGCGGAGCGCTTCGGTGCGATCTTCAAAATGGAACAGGTCGAGAAGGTGGAGCTGCGCTCGCACCCGTTCGTGATCACCACCGACTCGCGCGAGTACGAAGCGCAGGCGGTGATCATCGCTTCCGGTGCCTCTGCCAAGCAGATCGGGCTGCCGTCGGAAAAAGAGCTGATGGGCTTCGGCGTTTCCGCCTGCGCCACCTGCGACGGCTTCTTCTTCAAAGGGAAGGAAATCGTCGTGGTCGGCGGCGGCGACTCCGCGATGGAGGAGGCGACGTTCCTCACGAAGTTCGCGAGCAAGGTGACGATCATTCATCGCCGCGAAGAGATGCGCGCCTCGAAGATCATGCAGGAGCGCGCGATGAAGAACGAGAAGATCTCGTTCCTCTTCAACTCCACGATCGACGAGATCATCGGAACGAAGGAAGGCGGCGTCACCGCGATCAAGGTGCGCAACGTCATGAGCGGCGAGGTCAGCGAGATGAAGACGCAGGGCGTGTTCGTCGCGATCGGACACACGCCGAATACGGCGCCGTACGCCGGCCAGCTCGAGCTTGATGACAAGGGCTATCTCGTCCTTCCACACCGGCACTCGACGAAGACGAACATCGAAGGCGTCTTCGCATGCGGCGACGTCGTCGACCACATCTATCGCCAGGCGATCACCGCGGCGGGAAGCGGATGCATGGCAGCGCTCGACTGCGAGCGCTGGCTCGCGCATGAACGCATCACCGAGCGCTGGGATCTGCCGAAGGGCGAAGAAGACCGCGTCTGATGCTTGCGGCGATCGTCCTCGCGCTCAACCTGCAATTGGCGAAGGCCGCGGTGGAACAGGTCGGCGTGACGACGATCTACGATCCTTCCTACATCACACTGCGTTATCCCGGCGGCGATCTGCCGCCGGAGCGCGGCGTCTGCGCCGACGTGATCATTCGCGCCTTCCGCGGCATCGGCGTCGATCTGCAGAAGGAAGTGCACGAGGACATGCGCGCGCACTTCGCGCTCTATCCCCGAATGTGGGGACTGAAGAAGCCGGATGCGAATATCGATCATCGCCGCGTCCCCAACCTGATGACGTTCTTCAGGCGGAAGGGGAAGTCGGTGGAGGGCGGCTTCGAGGCCGGCGACATCGTCGCCTGGCAGTTGCCCGGCGGGCTGTATCACATCGGCATCATCGCCGCCGACGGCCGGCTCGTGATTCACAACATCGGCCGCGGCGCGCAGAAAGAGGACATCCTGCACGCCTTCCCGATCATCGGGCATTATCGCTGGTGACGTTCCACGCAGCAGGCAAGCAAAGAAAAACGCCGCCCTCGTGGGCGGCGTTTTGTTGGCTTGACTGTTTTCTATTGCCTGATCAGTAGGCGTTCAGGATGTACTCGAGCGGATTCACCGGATTGTTGTTGAGGCGCACCTCGTAGTGGAGGTGCGGACCGGTGGAGCGGCCCGTCGAACCGACGTAGCCGATCACGTCGCCGCGCTTCACGCGTTGGCCCGGCTTCACGGCGAAGCCCGAAAGATGTCCGTAGCGCGTCGAATATCCGTAGCCGTGTGAGATGTAGATCACATTGCCATAGCCGTTCGCCCATTCAGACTTGACGACGATGCCATCAGCCGGAGCGCGAACCGCCTGGCCGACTGCGGAGGAGATATCGACTGCGCTATGCGTTCCCTGCTCGCCGGTGAATGGATCCGAACGGCCGCCAAATCCATCCGTCAGGATGCCGCGTACTGGAGCAATGGAGGGTGTCGATGAAAGGATCTCGGCCTGCGCGACGATCTTCTGTTCGAGAACCGAGAGATCGCGCTCGAGGTGACGCGAGCGGAAGCTCATCTTGTCGACATCATCGCGATAGGGATTCGCAGCGCTCTCATCGCTGCGCGCACCACCGACGCCGCCGAGGCTCTGCTCGTCGAGGGTGGTGATGCCGGCGATGATGGCGAGCTTGCGGGTGCGGTCTTCCACGGTGCGGAGTTGCGTGCGGAGTGAATCGACCGACTTGCTGAATTGTTCGTTGGCCGTCTGCAGTTCGCGGTTCTCACGCTGGAGTTTGGTGAGCTCGTGGGTCTGCGAGAGGGAAGTGAAGTACTGAATCGAGAAAAACGCCGAGAGGCAGAGCGACGTACTTACCACCGAGAGAACCGAAAACAGGAGGCGATGGGACACCTTCAACTTCCGGAACTTGGCCCGCGCATGCGGGACAAAGATGATCGTTGAATAGCGTTGATCCATAGAGGCTCCTGAACAAAAAACAGAATCGTGAACCGAGACTTCTAGCGGCGTTTTACGCCGCTGGTGGTTGGCTATTCTATGAATCGAGACGGGGTAGTCAATGAAAAAAGACCATCAAACCCACCACTTTTGTCGAGTCTGCCAATAACCGTAACCCTCGGTTTTGCTGCTACTTGCAGGCCACAAATATGGCGATACGCCATATTCGGACGCGATTGTGCGACGTTTGTGCACTCTTGATCAGATAACTATTCAGCCTTCCTGCTTCGGAAATCTGAAACTCGAAATCAGGAAAGTTCCCGGAAGGTTTAAGATCTCCCTCCTATGCGCGCTGGCTGGAACGAATACTTCATGGGCATCGCCCATCAGGCCGCTACCCGTTCGACCTGTCCTCGAAAGCATGTCGGGGCGGTGATCGTGCGGGACCGGACCGTGCTCTCGACCGGTTACAACGGCTCACTCCGCGGACTTCCGCACTGTGAAGACTCCGGCTGTGTGATGGAAGACGGCCACTGCGTCACGACCGTGCATGCGGAGGCGAACGCGATTCTTCAGGCTGCGAAGAACGGGGTCTCGATCGCCGACTCCGAGCTCTACACCACGGCGTCTCCCTGCTGGAACTGCTTCAAGCTGATCGCGAACGCCGGCATCAAGCGGATCTACTACGGCGAGTTCTATCGCGAGGCGCGTTCGCGCGAAGTCGCTCAGCAGATCGGCATCGAGCTCGTCGACCTCGGCATGCCGGCGAAAGCAGACGCCTGAACGATCTCCCATGCTGATTCTCGCTGCGGACTGCTCGCTCCCGATTCTCTCCGTCGCCCTCCTCAATGACCGCTCTCTTCTCGGTGCGATCGCGCTCGAAGGCAAAGGGTCGCGCAACGAGAAACTGCTGCCGGCCATCGACTGGCTGCTCGCCGAGTGCGGAGCCGACCGGCGTGACATCGAAGTCTTCGCATCGACGCGCGGCCCGGGCTCGTTCACCGGCGTGCGCATCGGACTCGCGACGATTCAGGGTCTCGCGCTTGCGCTGGGCCGTCCCGTCTGTGCGATGTCGACGCACGAAGCGATCGCCCTCGGCGATCCCGACCCGGAGCGCATCGCGATTCACGACGATGCCGGACGCGGCGAGTTCTACGTCTCACTCTTCGAGAACCATCGTGAGCTGACCGCGCCGCGCCTGGCGACGAAAGAGCAGCGCGACGAGCTCGTCGCGACTGCGTCGCTCGTGATCAGCGTCGCCGACTTTCTGCAGCACGGGAATGTCGCCGCGAGCTGCGCGCGTCGCGCGCGCGAGTTGTCGGAGAGCAGCGATGCCGAGCGGTACCGCGACGTCACGCCGATCTACGTGCGGCTTGCCGAAGCCGAGGTGAAGTTGCAGCAGAGGCAGGCGTGATTGCGGGCGTATCGTTTCAGCTCGCGACGGAGAAGGATGTTGCCGATATTCACAGGCTCGAAGAGGCGTCGTTCCCTGCTCCCTGGCGCCGCGAATTTTTTCTGAGTGAGCTCGATGCGAGCGGCCGCTTCAATCTCGTCGCGCGCCGCGAAGAGCGCCTGATCGGCTATCTGTTCGCGATGTGGTTCTTCGACGAGATGCACGTGAACAAGATCGCCGTCGACGAGAGCGAGCGCCGCCGGGGAATTGCGCAGGCACTCATGGACCGCTGCATCGAGTTTGCGATCGCGAATGCAGTCCGCACGATCTCGCTCGAGGTGCGGAAGTCGAACCACGGCGCGCAGGCGTTCTACAAACAGCTCGAGTTCATGGCGACGTACCGGCGCCCGCGCTACTACCCCGATGGCGAAGATGCGGTCGTGATGACGAAGGTGCTATGAGCCGGCGAACGCTTCTCGCGATTCACTGGATCTGCACCTTCGTCCTCTTCAGCGCTTTTTTCCTCGCGCTTTCGATTCTGTGGGACAGCGACTCGTACTATCACCTCGCCGTCTCGCGCTACTTCGTGCAGCACGGACCGGCGGCAGCGGTTCCGTGGGGGCGATTCAGCCTCGTCGGAAACGGCTCGGACAAAGACTGGCTCTTTCACCTGTTGACGATGCCGTTCACAGCCTGGGGAGACGCATCGATTGCCGGCCGTCTCGCGCTCGCCGCATGGAATGCAACACTGACTACGGCCGTGGCTGCGCTGGCGTGGGATGCGATCGGTGCGGTTGCTCTGTTCGTTCCGCTGTGGCTGTGGATCGCAGCGCCGCCGCTGTTTGCGCGAGTGGTGCGGTTTCGTCCGGAACTGCTCGCGTTGCTCACGCTGCTGTTGATGGCGGCCGCCGCCGCGCAGCGGCGCTACCGGCTTCTCGCGCTGCTCGCGTTCGCATTCGCACTCGGCTACACGGCCTTTCACGTCGTCCTTGCGCTGAGCGTCGCGTGGTGTCTCTGGTCGTGGTACCGAACGCGGACTCTCGATTCCGGCGTGGTGATCGCCGTATTCGGCGGAGTAGGCGCCGGGTTGATCCTGCGGCCGCATCCGCTTGCGAATCTCTACAACTGGTACGTTCAGAACGTCGATTTTTTTCGCGTCGGCTATGCGCTCGACATCGGCGACGAGATGCTGCCTCCCGGCTGGTCTGAGCTCTGGAGCTCTGCGGCGTGGATCGCATTCATCATCGCGTTGATGGTTCTCGCCGCGCGTTCCGGCGAACGCCGCAGCGCGGATCCCGATCCGCTCGTTCCCTATTTCATGATCCCGGCAGCTGTCTTTCTCGTGCTCTACGTGCGGATGGAGCGGATGGGGCTTTATGTCTTTCCCTTCGTGACGCTCGCGGTGATTCGCGCCTTCGGTCCGCGCGTTTCGAGGCGCGCGCTCATCACCCTGCTTCTTGCGACCTTCGTCGTCGCGCTGCCGCTGGAGTTTGGTCCCGACAAGCGGGCCTTCATCCGGGCGGGTGCGGCCGACGTGTCGGAGCTCGACTGGTCTGAGTTCGGCCGCGCGGTCCCGCCTCGAGCACGCGTTGCCGCACGCTGGAGTGATGCCGAGTTCTATTGCTTCTGGGCGCCGCAGGGCCGCTACCTGAACGTGCTGAATCCGATCTTCATGGCGTTGCCATATCCGCGGCAGTACGCGGCGCAGAGGAGAATGTTCGCCGGCGATGATCCCGACTTTCCGCTCACGCTCGTCCGCGAGCTGGAGAGCGACTACCTCGGCCTCGACTGGACGGTCGGCAGCCGCCAGTTCGTCGATCGGATCCGCAACGATCCTCGCATGGAGCTCATGTACGGCGGCTACAACGCGCTGTTCAGGATCCGTCCTCCGCGCAGCGTGAAGTTCATCACCGAGTGGTCGCCTCTTCCGCAAAGCAGCGATCCGCTCGCGGGATTCGTCGATGTGACTTCGATCGCGAAACCGTGCGCCACAGTCACGCACTTCGAGACGCTCGCGAATCGCGCGGCGCTGCATTTCGAATTCACGAGCTGGGGTACTTCGGTACTGACGATCGACGGCGTGCAGCGCGTCGCGATCGCAAGGCCGCTGCACGCGATGCTCGGTCACGGCGCGTCGATCGATATCGCTCTCGAGCCGGGCGCGCACCGGTTCGAAGTCCGCACCTGCCGCGACGAAGGCCGAGCCGGTTTCTTTTTCTACCAGCGGACGCGGTAGACCGCTTTCGGTTTCAACTGTTCGAGATAAGCCTTCGCGATCTCGCCGGTCGTGACCGACACCGCGGCGTGGCGCGGTTGGCGCCACAACTCGGGGCGTTGCGGATCTTCCTTGAACGCCGAGGCGAGCGGATCGGGCGAGAGCCAGCGGCCGTCGAGCGCTTCGAGTGCCTCGATCGGCGAAGTGACCTCCGCAATCACCGTGGTCGCATCCTTCTTTCTGAATCCCTCGATCGAGGTGAACGCGTGCGGCAGGCTGACGGTGATGACTGCCGGAAAGGGATCGTTGACCCGATCTGCGAGATCGAAGAAACGGCGCTGCGCATCGTCTTCGGGCGCTGTGTTGATGACGTCGCGCATCGCGTGGCGGACATCGACGATCAGAGTCTTCTCCTCCTCGCTGACCGCGACGACATCATCATCCTTCTCGGCCTCCAACTGAGCGAAGACGAGCTCCGCGCGCTGCGGCTGCGAGTCGAGATATTGATAGAGATGCCGCATCGCCTTGATGTAGGCGACATACGCGCGCGCCGCGATCTCCACGCGCCGGTCGAATTCTTCGCGTTCTTCACGCGTGGCGCGGGAGCTCGTGGCCGGATAGATCTCCAGCTCGTTGACGCCGTCGGTGCTGCTGTAGCGGATCGTCATATCGACGTCGGAGAAGAACTTCTGCAGAAGCTCGTTGTCGAAGATTGCGGAGTGATCGACCGCATCCACTTCGCCACGCGATTTCTCGATCGTGATCGTTTCCGAAGAAGGCTCGAGGCGATTGAAACGCGCGGCCCATAGATCCTCCTTCGGCGACCGCGTCGTGATCCGCACCTGATCGTAGTCGTTGAACGCGAGCGTGATCCGCTGTCTGGTGTCGGCGCACGACAGCGCCAGCAGCGAGATCGCGACCGCGGCGGCGCGGCGCATCATTCCTCCCGGATTGCGGTGATCGGGTCGAGCCGCGATGCCACGCGCGCCGGATACCACGTTGCGATGATCGAGAGGACGATCGCGATCACATTCACGCCGATCACATCCGGCGCATCGATCTGAAACGGCAGATGGCGGAAGAAGTAGAGGCCGCTCGGCAGCGGGATCAGATGGTAGTGATCCGCGAGCCACGAGAAACCGAGGCCGGCGATGTTGCCGATCAGCGTTCCTGTGATGCCGATGAAGAGTCCGACCTGGAGAAACACCGACATGATCATCCGGTTCGTGGCACCGAGCGTCCGCAGCACGCCGACCGACGGACGCTTCTCGAGCACGAGCATCGCCATCGACGAGACGAGGTTCAGCGCGGCGACGAAGATGATCAGCGAGATCGTCACGAACATCACGATCTTCTCCAGCCGCAGCGCGAGGAAGAGCGGGCGGTTGATCTCCTTCCACGTCTTCACCTGCACCGTGGGGAACTTCGCCGCGAGTTTCGACTGGATCTCCTCCGCCTTTTCTGCGTTGCCGAACATCTCGATCGAGGTCGGCTTGCCATCCGTGCCGAACAGTTGTTCCGCGTCATCGAGGGGGAGATAGGCTTCGCTCGTTTCTCCCGATCCGGTGGCCACGAAGCGGACGATCCGGAACTTGCGCCAGACGGGTACGGGGCCGAACGGCGTCAGCCGCGTGCGGGGAGCGACGACGGTGATGAAGTCGCCGAGATCGAGGCCGAGCGCAGCGGCGGAATCGCGGGTCATGAAGATCGACGGATCGTCAGACGTCTGCGCCAGGATCGCGCGCCGCACGTTGGGATCGGGCCGCGGCTCGTGATTCGAGTCGTAGGAACGAATGCGCAGCGGCCGCCCTCGTTTCTCCTCCTCGTTCGCTCCCCATCCGATGCCACTAACAATCCGCTGCACCGACGTGATCCCCATCGCGATCGCCTCGGTCGTGATGGCGTCAGCCTCCTCGATCGTGTTCTTTCCGCTGGGCTCGACGAGGAGCTGCGGGCTCGAGGCGATGAGCTGTGCCTTGATGCGGCCCTGCAGGCCGGAGAGAAGCGCGATGGAAATCAGAAGCGCCGCGACGCCGAGGGCGAGACCGAGGATGGAGATGAGCGAGAGAAACGCCATGTGGCGCTCTTTGCGGGCAGCCCAGAGATAACGGCGGGCGATGGAGGTCTCGATCATCGGGCACGCGGTGGCAGGGGCCGCGAGCCCGGAAGCCCGCGTCTCCTCGCTACCTAACTCCTCGGTCTCATCAGCGGGAAGAGGATCACGTCGCGAATCGTCGGCGAATCGGTGAAGACCATCACCAGGCGGTCGATGCCGATGCCTTCTCCGCCCGTTGGCGGAAGGCCGTACTCGAGCGCGTTGACGTAGTCCTCGTCCATCTGCATCGCCTCATCATCGCCCTTCTCGCGCTCGTCGAGTTGCTGGCGGAAGCGGCGGTCCTGCTCGTCGGGATCGTTGAGCTCGGAGAACGCATTCGCGATCTCCATGCCGCCGATGAAGAGCTCAAAGCGCTCGACGTAATTCGGATCGTCCTTGCGCTGCTTCGACAGCGGCGAGATCTCGGTTGGGAAGTCGGTGATGAACGTCGGCTGGATGAGATGCTTCTCGGCGACGGCCTCGAAGAGCTCCGCGATCAGTTTCCCTTCGCCCAGCTTCTCCACATCGTTGGGATCCTCATGCTCGCCGTGGCGTTTCACGAGCTCCACGAGGCGCGCGCGATCGGAGAGCTCGCCGGCATCGATCTGGCCGAAGTGCGCGATCGCTTCCTTCATCGAGAAGCGCGCGAACGGCTGCCGGAAGCTGATCTCGTTGCCGCGATACGTCACGGTGTCGCGCTTCAGCACGTCGCGCGCGATGCCGCTGAGCAGTTCTTCGGTCAGCGCGATGAGATCGTTGTAATCGGCATACGCCCAATAGAACTCTAGCATCGTGAACTCGGGATTCCAGCGATAGCCGATGCCTTCGTTGCGGAAGTTGCGGTTGATCTCGTACACGCGCGACATCCCGCCGACGATGAGCCGCTTCAGATACAGCTCCGGCGCGATGCGCATGAAGAGATCCATGTCCAGCGCGTTGTGGTGCGTGACGAACGGGCGCGCCGCGGCGCCGCTGGCGATCGGCTGCATCATCGGCGTTTCCACTTCGATGAACCCGTGATCGTCGAAGTACTTCCGGATGTAGCTGATGATCTTCGCGCGCGTCTCGAACGTCGCCTTCACGTCATCGTTGACGATCAGATCGACGTAGCGCTGGCGATAGCGCTGCTCGAGATCGGTGAGGCCGTGCCACTTGCCCGGCAGCGGGCGGATGCCTTTCACGAGGAAGTCGATCTTCGCCGCTTTTACGGAGAGCTCGTTCGTCTTCGTGCGGAAGACGGTTCCCTGCGCCGAGATCCAGTCGCCGGCGTCGAGATTCCGGTACAGCTCCCACTCGCGCTCGGAGAGAGTGTCCTTGCGGCAGTAGACCTGAATGCGCGCCGTCTTTTCGGAAAGCACGAGGAACGCCGTCTTGCCGAACTCGCGGATCGTCATGATGCGGCCGGCGATTTTCACCGCCGGCTTCTCTTCCTCGAGCTCGGCGGCCTGCCTCGTGCCGTAGCGCTCGACGACCTCGGCGATGGTCGTGTCGGTGTCGGCTTTCGTCGGATAGGGGTCGTAGCCGAGTTGCTTGATGCGCGCGAGCTTCTCGCGGCGGACGCGAATCAGCTCGGACTCGGCGACTTCGGGCTGCGGCGGTTGCGGTTCGTTTTCGCTCATGCGGTCTTCAGAGTTTCTTCAGGCCATCGATTGCTTTTTCGATCAGCTCGAGCGAGGTCGAGAACGACATGCGGAGGTGTCCTTCGCCATGAGGTCCGAAGACGAGGCCGGGCACCGAGGCAATCGAAGTTTTTTCGAGCATCGTCTCCATCGCTTTCCATGAGTCGGCGCCGAGGCGGTCGCGGACGTCGGGGAAGAGATAGAACGCGCCCGGTGGTGGCGCGCATTGGAAACCGGCGGCGGCGAAGCCCTGCACCAGCAGGTCGCGGCGCCGGCGATACTCCTCGCGCCATTCCGGATCGAAGCCGTGCGTGATTGCCGCTGCCGCGGCGAATTGCGTCGGCGTCGACACGCCGTTGATCGAGTTGAGCACCAGCTTGCGCAGACCGTCCATCCAATGTTCGTCGGCGACGATGTAGCCCGTGCGCCAGCCGGTCATCGCGAAGCTCTTGCTCAGCGTGAACACCGTGAGCGTGCGCTCGAACATGCCGGGCAGCGTGGCCAGCGAAATGTGCGGCGCGTCGTACACGAGGTCTTCGTAGGCTTCGTCGGAGATGACCGCGAGATCGTGTTCGCGCGCGAACGCGGCGATCGTCTCGAGCTCTTCCGCCGTGAACATGTTGCCCGTCGGATTCGAAGGGGTGTTCACGTAGAGAACGCGCGTACGGCTGGTGTGATGGCGCTCGAGCAGCGCGCGCAGATCGCCGGCGCGCACGTCGTCCCACGGGATGAGGACGGGATTGCCGCCGCAGTAGGTCACCTGGTCCTTGATCGGCGTCCAGTAGGGAGAGAAGAACATCACGTCATCGCCCGGATTCACCGTCGACTGGAACGCGCAGAAGAGGCCGTGCGCGCCGCCCGAAGTGACGATCACGTTCGAGGCGTGAACCTCGAGGCGGTTCTGACGCGACAACTTGGTGACGATTGCCTCGACGAGGCGGGGGACGCCGGACGATGGTGCGTAACGCGTCTCATTCGCGTCGACCGCGTCTTTCATCGCCTGCTTCACGTAGTCAGGCGTCGGCATGAACGGTTCCCCACCTTCGAAGCGGAGGACGCGCTGTCCGCGGCTCTGCATCTCGAGCACGCGATTTCGAATGCGGACGATGTCGGAGAAGCCGAGTCGGGAAATCCGCTCGGCAGGAGCGAGAGTGGTAGTTCGCAAAGCGCGGGGATTATACGGGGTACTGGGGCGCCGGGGCGCTGGGGTACTGGGTCACGCGGGCTCGCGGGCTCGCGGTGGTCGGCTGGACGGGGGCGGTGGTTTTTTTTTGCGAGTCCCCGGATTCTCGCCGTGGTTTCACCGCGAGCCCGCGTATCCGCGAGCCCGCGCGACCATCAACTCAGCGCCCCAGCGCCCCAGCACCCCAGTATCCTCAGATCATGGCTTCGGCTTCTGCGCGGCGGGGTCCGTCACCGGTGCTGCGGGCGTCACGATCTGCCGGGCCGCGGGTTGAGGGGAGACTGCCGGCTCTGGTGCGGGCGCGGCGTAGTTGGCGGGAGTCCCTGTCAACTTCAGCGCGGCGCTCGAGTGATCCTTCGGGTACGACCTGATGAGTGCGAGTGCGATCAGGTTGCTGTCGAGTACGCGCGGATTCGCACGGACGTCGAGCAGCGCGTGATTGATGCTGATCGCTTTCGAGTAGTACCGGATCGCCGCCTCTTCGTGATGATGCTGTTCTTCGATGAGGCCGAGCTGGAACAGCGCTTCTGCGTGTCCGGGCTTGTAGTGGACCGTCGAGAGGAAATCGGAGCGCGCGCCCGAAGCGTCTCCCTGGCCGGCGCGCACCTGGGCGCGGTTGTAATACGCGGGATAGAACTTGCGGTCGGCCCGAATCGCGCGGCTGAACTCGCGCTCCGCGTCGTTGGGGAAGCCCTTCAGAACGAGCAGTTGTCCGAGCTGATTGTGCAGGGGAGCGGAATTCGGATTCGCGCGCAGGGCGTCGATCGTCCGCTGAATGCTCTGATCGAAGGGATCGGAAGGATTCAGGTAGCGCTGCACGAACAGCGGTTTGTCGTACGGGCTTTCTTCGCGATGCAGATTCTGCATCGCGGCGCAGCCTGAAAGAGCGGCAAACGCCGCGAAGACGAGAAGTTTTTTCATCGTTATTCCTGGAGTGGTTTCGCTTTCAGCTTCACTTTGCCATCGACGGTCTCGACGCGAAAGGCGACCGAGCTCACGTTGTACTTCGACTGCACCATCTGTGTCTGCTTCTCGATCATCTGCGCCAGTTGCTCGACGGTGACCGGCGGCATTTTCCCCATTTTGAAATGTTCGCGCTCGATCTGCGAATAGAGGCACTTGATCGCGTCGCCGTTCGTCCCCGGCGTCACCTTTACATACGGATCGGCCGCCGGCGACGTTACGCGCTGCGGTTCCGGTGCCGGCGGAGCAGGCGCCTCCGGCAGTTCGTTCAGAGCAGCCTGGCGGCGCTTGAAGTCCATCGGACCTTCTTCGCGCTCGCGCATTTTGCGCCCCCACAGTTCGCGGAACTGGTTGAAACGGGTCAGCAGCTGATTGAAGCGAAAGCGGCGCGCGTTGTCCCGCCACTTCTGCTTTCCCATTTCATAGATGAAGTTCTCGACCTTCCGCCGGTCCATCATCGGCGGAACTTTCTGGATGCCGGCGAAGAACTGATCGTACTTGTTCTTCAGAATCCGGATGTCTTCTTCGAGCTTGTCGAGCTCTTCGTCTTTCTGGGTTTGAGCCATGGGCGATCAGCCCGCTAATACAATGCAAGTGTATGCGCAAAGCAAGAGGCGGGTCCGCAGATTCCAATGCTTCCGCGCAGCGTGCGATTCCTTCCATGGACCGGATTCTTTCGGCACCTCGCTTCGCTGCATTGAGTGAGGCGTTCAGCCGCGCGCGCGTCAGATCTGCAGTGACCGCGCACCTCGATGAGATCCGCCGCGGGGGAGCGGCGTGGGACGAAGAGCTCGCGCATGAGAGCGTCGCGCTGGCGCTGCGCGAGCAGACCGGAACGACGCTGCGCCGCGTCATCAACGCCACCGGCGTCATCATCCACACCAACCTCGGCCGTTCGCCGATCGACCGCGGCGTCTGGAGCGAAGCAGCGGACATCGTGACCGGCTATTCGAATCTCGAGCTCGATCTCGAGAAAGGTGAGCGCGGCAGGCGTGATGAGCATCTCTCCGCCCTTTGCCGTTCGTTGTTCGGATGCGAGGCGGCGGTCCTCACCAACAACAACGCGGCCGGGACGCTGCTGCTGCTTGCGTCGGTCGCCGCCGGGCGCGAAGTGCTGGTGTCGCGCGGCGAGCTCGTCGAGATCGGCGGCTCATTCCGCGTGCCCGACGTGATTCAGCAGGGTGGCGCGAGACTGCGCGAGGTCGGCACGACGAATCGCACGCGCGCCCGCGACTACGCCGACGCTGTGAACGGAGAGACGGCCGCGATGCTCCGCGTACACCGCTCGAACTTCGACATCGTCGGCTTCACGGAGACGCCTTCGATCGGCGATCTGCTGGCAGTCGCGCGCGAGAAGAAGATTCCTCTGCTCTACGACGAAGGGAGCGGGCGCGTCGCCGACCTCGCGAAGTACGGCTTCGAGAAGAAGGAGACGATTCGGGAGCTGATGGACGCAGGCGTCGATGCCGTCACCTGTTCGACCGACAAGCTGATCGGCGCGACGCAGGGCGGCCTCATTCTCGGACGCGAAGAGCTCCTCGCAAAATGCAGGAAGCATCCCTTGATGCGCGCGCTGCGCGCGGGGAAGGAAAGCTATGCGGTGATCGCCGCGACGCTGCGCGCCTTTGCCACCGAGCGGCACGAGGAGCGCGTGCCCATCTATCGGATGCTGGCTCTGTCGCTCGATGCGCTGCGTGTGCGGGCGCGATCGCTCGGCCGCGGCACGATCATCGATTCGCAATGCGCCCTCGGCGGCGGCACGACGCCGGCCGAGACGATTCCCTCGATTGCCGTCGAGCTCGAAGGAAACGCGAACGAGTTGTATGCGCGGTACTTGAAGAACGATCCGCCGATCGCCGGCCGCATCGTCGACGATCGCTTCACGCTCGAGATGCGCACGCTCCTCGATGAGGATGTGCCGGTCGTCGCGGCGGCCACTGTTTGAGGATACGCGGGCTCGCGGTCGCCGGCACTCCTCGTTCGGACAGTGGCAGCCTTTGATCCGTATCACCTTTGAAAATGCGCTGCCTGGTTGCCCTCTCTTTGTTCGCTCAACTGGCCATTGCAGCGGAACTTCCGTTGCCGGCGCCTCCCCTCGGGCCCGCGCCGTATTACCGGACCTGGGCCGCCGCGGCGTCGAACGGCCGAGGATTCCTCGTCGTGTCGAACGAATCACGAATCCGCAACGGGGCATTTGTCATGCGCGCGGATGCGGCCGGGCATCCGCTCGATCGCGTGATGTTTCGCGTTCCGGAAAGCGAAGAGAGCATCTCGCCCGTGGCCGTGGCGAGCGACGGCGATTCGTATCTCATCGCGTACTTCGCGAGCGGCGATCCCTCCATGATCCTCCGCTTTGCGCGCGTCGACGATCGCGGTGTGGTGACCACCGGAGATTCGATTCCTACGCGCGGAATGGTCTCGCTGACCTGGGGCGGCACGAGCTACGTCGCCGCGTACTTCGATCCCGCGATCGACGCGATGGATGCAGCAGTGATCTCGCCGGATGCGCGGCTGTTGCGAAAGGACGTCGCACTCATTCGCGGTGCTGTGTACCAATCGACCGTGCGCGTCTCGGCCGGGCCGTCTGGGAAGGTCATGGTGACCGCGAGCATGAGAGATGGAAGCGTGTACGCGAATCTCGCGCGCACCGATCTGCTTCGCGACGGGACGTACTTCGCGCCGGCAGTCGATCCGGCGAGCAGCGCGATCGGGGAGCCGTCGCTGGCGGTATCCGCCTCTTCCGGCACCGAAACGCTCGTCGTCTGGTCCGTGATCGTCAGGCCGGTCCAGCCGGGGTTCACGCTCGCCGTCATTCGTGCGCGCCGCGTCGGCAGTGATGGAGCTCCGTTGGGCGCGGTGTTCGACGTGGCGTCCGTTGCCAATGAAGATCAGGCGACGCTCAAGCTGGCAGCGGCGTGGAATGGCGCGGAGTTCCTGGTCGCGTATGCAGGCTTGAGCGCTGCGCGCGGCGCGGTCCTGTCAATCTCGCCGGCCAATCGCGTGACGACGATCGCCGAAGTGAGCGTGTCGAATCAGAGCTTACCGATTCTCGACCTTGCTGCGCGGCAGGGTGGCGCGCTCTTTCTTTGGTACGACACGCAGTTGAATGGCGCATATCTCGGCGAGACCGCAAGCGAGCCGCGGCTGTTCGATCCTTCTTCCGCTGCGCAGGACGATCCGAAGATCGCGCTCTGCGGGAATGAGTACCGTGCGGTGTGGGGCGAGCGCTCCAATCGAAGCAGGATCGTCTTCGCACGCGTCGACGCGCGCGGCGTTCCCCTCGACCCGATGGCAACGCCGATCGCCTCCGATTCCGGCAGTTGGCAGAGCCAGCCGAACATCGCATGCAATGCCACGAATGCACTCGTGACCTGGAACGAACGCGATCTGACGGGGCGCAACATCAGCGCACGTGCGGCTCTGGTCGATCCCGACGGGACTTCGCATCCCTCACTCGATCTCGGCCCTGCGACGGCGTCGCCCGCAGTGGCATGGGACGGCACCAGCTATCTCATCGCGTGGCAGGATGCGGACTCGCGCGAGATTCATCTTGCGCGCATCGATCAGCAGGGGCAGCCGGTGCTCGTGCGCGTGATGCGCAACGCGCGCGGCACGCTCGGCGACGCATCGCCGTCGATCGCGTGGAATGGCGCCGAGTATCTCGTCGCATGGCGGGAGGAAACGCTGACGGTGCATCCGCAGAACTACGCGGATCCGCAGACGCTGCACACGATCGAGGCCGTCCGCTTGTCGCGCGACCTGACGCAGCTCGGGGCGGCGCGCGAGGTGTCGGTTCGTGCCGATGCGAATGGCGCCGATGCCGCGGCGCCGCTGGCGATCGCGGGAGAGGGCGGATGGCTCGTCGCCTGGCGGCAGCGCGCGAGTTTCTATCCGTTCACCTATTCGGAGTATTACGCGCTGCTTTCCCGGAATCTGGAGAATGCGGGGTCGCCGATGTTGCTCGGGGATCCGCGTTACGACCCGCAGCCGGCTGACGGCTGGTTCAACGGCGGCGTCTATCGGCTGATGTTCGGCTCGGCGCTCGTCTCGATCGGAAACGTCTCCGTCGTCACATCGGGAATGGGCGATGTGGCGGCCGTCTCGCACGGCGGATCACTCGTGGTGCATCAGCATGTTAGTGACGAGTTGCTCCCGCGATTGTCGGTCTCCGCTGAGGGACGCAGGCGCGCGCTGTCGCATTGAGACGCGCAGCCTCCCGCCTAATCGGCTTCGAGCTCCGAGCGGCGGCTCTCGCTCGTTCCGTACACCCCGATCATCTCCTCGATCTGCGCGCGTGACTCGGTCGCCAGGCGTTCCTTGTCGCGCAGCGTCGCGTTCGCGCAGTCGATCGTCGTGCCGACTTTCACCGTCACCTTCCCCGGCGTGATTCGCTTTGCGCCGACGCGGAAGATGTCGAACGTGCCGTCGACGGCGATCGGCTGCATCGGCATCTGCGCCTTGATCGCCAGGAGAAATGCCCCGCGCTGGAACGGGCGCATCTCGCGATGGCGCGAGCGTCCCTCTTCGGGAAAGATCACGATCGTATTGCCGGCGCGGATGCGCTCGGCGGCGAGATCGAACGACTTCACTGCCGTGCGCCGGTTCTTGCGGTCGATCGGAATGAAGCCGGCGCGGCCGATCGCCCAGCCGAAGATCGGGATCTTGAACAGACTCGCCTTGGCCATGAAGCGAATGGGCTGCGGCACCGAGGCGAGGATGCAGGGGATGTCGAAATAGGAGTAGTGATTCGAAACCAGCACGTACCGTTTCGACGGATCGATCTTCTCCATCCCCTCGGTGTGGAGCTCGATGCCCGCCGCGCGCAGCAGCGAGCGCGCCCACCAGCGCGTCAGGACGTCGATCCACGGCGACTTCGTCGAGAACGTCGCCACCAGCAGGACACCCATGCCCGCTGTGGCGGAGACGAACACAGCAACGAGTGCAGTCCAGAGCGTGCGCAGCATTGGCGGGAAAGACTATCAGACAGACAGCGGGCGGCAGACAGCAGCGGATTCAGCGTTTCGCGCGGTCCGCTGCCCGCGGTGTGCTGCCTGAAGTAAAATTCACTTTCACCAGAAATCCCCACCCATAAAGGAGACCGCCGTGACCGAACCCCTCACCGCGACTGCCGTGCTCGACGAGCCGGGAGCCGCCGCAGAGCCGATCGTCAATGACTTGACCATTCACGTGGCGACCGTGAACGGCTCCGGATCACAGTCGTCGAACAATGTCCTGATGCGTTCCATCTTCCAGATGGGCGTTCCGGTCAGCGGGAAGAACATGTTCCCGTCGAACATCGCCGGCCTCCCTACCTGGTTCACGATCCGCGCAAACAAGGACGGCTGGATCGCGCGCAAGAAGGAAGTCGATCTGATGGTCTGCATGAACGTGCAGACTGCGCGCGACGATGTCGCCGGTCTTCTGCCGGGCGCGCTCTGCATCTACGACGCGCCGCTCGGCTGCAAGTCGTGGCGCGACGACGTCCATTTCTTCGAAGTGCCGTTCGCGAAGCTCGCCGCGGAACTGACGAGCGACTCCCGCCTGCGCAAGCTGCTCACCAACATGATCTACGTCGGCATCGTCGCCGATCTGATCGGCATCGAGCGCGAAGAGATCCTCGCCGCGATCACCAAGCAGTTCAAAGGCAAACAGAAGGCGATCGATCCCAACGTCGCGGCGATCGACAAAGGCATCGAATACGCGAAGGCGAATCTGCCGCGCCAGAACCGCTGGCGCATCGAGCGGATGAACAAGACGGCGGGGAAGATCATCATCGACGGCAATGCCGCGGCCGCGATCGGCGCGATGTTCGGCGGCGTCACCGTCGTCACCTGGTATCCGATCACTCCCTCCTCGTCGCTCTGCGAATCGCTGATCGACTACTGCCGCCGCTTCCGCATCGAGAAGGACGGCCGCGCGAATTTCGCGATCGTGCAGGCCGAAGACGAGCTGGCCGCGGTCGGCATGGTGCTCGGCGCAGGCTGGGCGGGCGCACGCTCGATGACTTCGACCGCCGGCCCCGGCATCTCACTCATGGCCGAGTTCATCGGCCTCGGCTACTACGCCGAGCTGCCCGGCGTGATCTGGGACATCCAGCGCGTCGGCCCTTCGACCGGCCTGCCGACGCGCACCGCGCAGGGCGATGTGAATCAGGTCGCGTATCTCTCGCACGGCGACACGCAGCACATCGTGCTGATTCCGTCGAGCGTGAAAGAGTGCTTCGATTTCGCGATCGAGGCGCTCGATCTCGCCGAGATCTTCCAGACTCCCATCTTCGTCCTCTCCGATCTCGACCTCGGCATGAACAACTGGATGTCGGATCCGTTCGACTATCCGACCGCACCGATTCGCCGCGGCAAAGTGCTGACGAAAGAGCAGCTCGAAGCGCTCAACGGCAAGTGGGGGCGCTACAACGATGTCGACGGCGACGGGATCCCCTACCGCACGCTGCCCGGCACCGATCATCCCGACGCCGCTTACTTCACGCGCGGCTCGGGTCACGACGCGTTCGCGCGCTACAGCGAGCGGCCGGAGGACTACAAGAACAATCTCGACCGCATCGCGAAGAAGTTCGAGACGGCGAAGAAGTACGTGCCGAAGCCCGTCATCGATGCGAAGCCGGATGCGAAGATCGGCTTCATCGCGTACGGCACGACCGACTTCCCGCTCGAGGAGTCGCGGCATCAACTGCGCAGCGAGCGAGGCGTCGAGACGAGTTACCTCCGGCTCCGTGCTCTCCCGCTGACGGATGACGTGCTGCAGTTCATCAGAGACCACGAGCGCGTCTATGTCGTCGAGCAGAACCGCGACGGCCAGATGGCGGACATCATCCGGCTGGCCGCCGGCGAGGATCAGCGGAAGATCCGCAAGGTGCTGCACTACACCGGTCTGCCGTGCGACGCGCGCTCGATCACCGATGCGGTCGTGCAGATGGAGGCGACGGTGCAGTATCCGGAGCCGCTGCTGCTCGTCCGCGCCGAGGCGCCGATGACGAAAGCGAAGACCACCACGACCACTACGACGGCGACCGTTCGCGCGGCGGAGGATTGATCCATGGCTGAGAGCACACTGAAGACCACTGGCGAAGTTCCGAAAGAAAATCGTCTCGGCCTCAAGGCGGCCGACTACGGCGGCGGCAAATCGACGCTCTGCGCCGGATGCGGCCACGATGCGATCTCCAATCAGATCATCCGCGCCTTTTATGAGATGAGCGTGAAGCCGGAGCGTGTCGCGAAATTCTCCGGCATCGGCTGTTCCTCCAAGACTCCTGCGTATTTCCTCTCGCGCTCGCACGGCTTCAATGCCGTGCACGGACGGATGCCGGCGATCGCGACAGGGGCGGTGCTCGCGAATCACAAGCTGATCTCGATCGGCGTCTCGGGCGACGGCGACACCGCCTCGATCGGACTCGGACAGTTCATGCACATGGTCCGCCGCAACGTCCCCTGCATCTACATCATCGAGAACAACGGCGTGTACGGGCTGACGAAGGGGCAGTTCTCGGCGACGGCCGACGAAGGCTCGAAGCTGAAGACCGGCGTGATCAATGATCTTCACCCGATGGATCTCTGCGCCCTCGCCGTGGAGCTCGGATGCGGTTACGTCGCGCGCGGCTTTGCCGGCGATCCGAAGCAGATGGTCAACATCCTCAAAGGTGCCATCGCTCATGAAGGCACGGCGGTCATCGATGTCATCTCGCCGTGCGTCACGTTCAACAATCACGACGGCTCCACGAAGAGCTACACCTACGCGAAGGAGCATGACGAGCTGCTGCACCAGATCGGCTTCGTCCAGTCGTACGAGCAGATCGAGGTCGACTATGAGCCGGGGACGGTGAAGGAAGTCGAGATGCACGACGGCTCGCGCATCATCCTCAAGAAGCTGGAAGAGGACTACGACCCGTCGGACGCCGTGAATGCACTGCAGCGGCTGCACCGTGCGAACAGCGCCGGCCAGATGCTCACCGGCCTCGTCTTTCTGCAGCCGGAGAAGAAGAGCTTCATGGAGCTGCTCAACGTGGTCGAAGAGCCGCTGCACTCGCTCCCGATCGAGCGCACGAGACCGTCGAAGGACGTGCTCGACAAGATCATGAAAGAGTTGATGTAAAGCGGGTTGCGCGGGCGCGAGGTATCCGCGCGCCCGCGCAACTTTATTTCTTCTTGAGCGCGGCCAGGCGGCTCGTCGCCTCGGCGTTTCCTGGAGAGATGCGGAGCACATCCTCGTAGCACGTCTGCGCGCGAGAGATCATCCCTTCGATCTTGTAGAGATCTCCGAGTGAGATGAGGATGTTGGGGTTGTCGGGCTCGATCGCCAGCGCACGCTGGAAACTCTCCGCCGCTTCGCGGCGCCACTTCGGGTTCCGCTCCTGGCAGGAGCCGAGGAGGTACCAGGCTTCGGCTTTGTCGGGGGAGAAGGCGACCGCCTGTTTGAGGAGGACGATCGCGCCGTAGAAGTCGTTCTCCGCAGCGAGCTCACGCGCGCGATTGAAATTCTGCTCGGCGATCGAGCGCTGCGTCATCTTCTGCTGCATCGAATCATCGCCGCCGCGCGAGCCGTGCTGCGACAGCATCTTGTCGTACGTCGCCTTGCGCGCCGGATCCTTCAGCACGTTGTAGGCGTCGTCGATGCGCCGGTTGATGATCTGAAGTGCGTCGCGGACGATCGGCGGATACGACGCCGGGTCGTAGCGCTTGCGCATGTCTTCGTAGGCGTTGAGCAGCGCCTGGCGCGATGCATTGCGTGCGACCTCGAAGAACTGATAGTGATCGAGCGCCGACAACTGCCGCGAGAACGCGACCGCACGCAGCGAACGCTGATCGCTCGCGCCGATCGCCGCCAGCAACTCCAGATCGCGCTGCATGTCATCGAAGCTCGCCGCTTCCGCCGGTGTCTGCACCGTCTGATCGACGAACTCGAAGACGCCGAGCGCGGTCATCGAGATCACCACACGGGCGGCGGTCACGGAGTCCGACGAGAATCGCTTCAGGAACGACTCGATCGTTTCCGGCTGCGTCAGCGCCGTCACGATGTTGCGCTCCGGCTGCGTGAGCGGAATCGACTCGATGTCGAAACGGCTGTCGCGCGCGATGCGGACCGGCCGCTTCAGATCGCCGAGCGAGCGCCGCAGCACGAGGCCGTTGGTGATCATCCGCACACCTTCGATGACGAGCGCCGCGGTCGACTGGAGAAAGACGCGCTTCTCCGGCTCGAGCGCTGTCTCATCGTGAAAGGCGGCCGTCCCTTCATCGAGCGAGAAGAGCGGCAGGAATTGCGCCGCGGTCCATTCGCGCAGAAGCGTCTGCCTCTGCGACAGATCGAGGAGGCCTGCTTCATGAAACTTCGAGACGACCTCCGTCGGATCGACCGGCTGCAGGTCGATCGCACGCTCGACGGTGATCGTGCCCCGGCGGATCAGGAACTCGGCGAGCGAGTCTTCCGGCGCCACGGAGCTGATGAGGACGAGCTCTCCCTGGGACCAATAGAGAACTTTGCGCATCGATGAACGGAGGATCGTCAGCGCCCCCGTCAGCCGATTCCGCACAATGTCACCCACCACCATTGCGAATGGGGTGATCTCGATCCGCTCCAGACTCATCTCGCGCGATCGCTTTTAACACGAATCACGCCAAAACATGGCACGGAACGGGCTCTTTCACAGTGCCGCAACAACCTGCGGGGAGTAAGCCCCGTCTCAAGTTGTTGAATGGATGTGAGTGCTACGATGAAAACGATGAAATCGCTGTTCAGCGCGATCCTGATCGCTGCCTGTGCAACGGCAGCCAGCGCGCAACAACCGGCTCCCCCGCAATCGCAATCCTACGAGTTCATCATCGCGAAGCTCGCCGCCGAAGATGGCCGGTACGACGAAGCGCTGTCGCTCCTCGACCGGATCATCGAGAAGGAGAAGGACAACCCGGTTCTTCTGTACGAGCGGGCGATGATTCTCATCGATGCGTCGCGTCCCGATCGGGCCGAGGCAGAGCTGCGGCATGTCACCGAGGTGAAGCCCGATTTCTACGAGGCGCAGCGCGTCCTCGGCCGGCTGCTGCTCGACCGTTCGAACGGCGATCGCGCGCGCGTCGATGAAGCCCTCAAGCACCTTCAGGCCGCGTTCAAGCTGAACGGCGACGATCTCGCGACCGGCGTGACGATCTCCCAGCTCCTCGTCTCGCTGGGACGCGTGGCGGATGCGGAACGCGTCCTTGCTCAGCTCCTCGAGCGTGCGCCCGACCAGCGCGCGATCAACTACAACTATGCGCAGGTGCTGACGAAGCTCGGCCGCGGCGACCAGTCGCAGAAGTATCTGGAGCGCGCGGTCGAGCTCGACGCGACGTTCACGCCGGCCGTCATCCAGCTCATCGACATCTATCAGAAGCAGGAAGCGTGGCAGAAGGCCGCGGAGCTGCTCGCGCCGCTGATCAGCGACGATCCGATGAATCTCGATCTGCAGCGCCAGCAGGCGTACTTCTACCTGCGCGGCGGAGAATCGGAGAAGGCGCGCGCGGCCTTCAAGACGCTGGTCGCGTCGGATCCGAAGGATGCGCGCTCGCAGTTCTACCTCGCCGAGGCCTTGAGCGATCTGGAGCAGAACGAGGAGGCGGAGAAGATCTATCGTTCGCTGCTGGAGAAATCGCCGGACGATCCGGAGTATCTCGCCAGCTTCGCGATGTCGCAGCTCGCGCAGAAGAAGTACGCCGAGGCGACGAAGACGTTCAACACGCTGCTGGCGGGGAAGGATCTGCCGGACAATCTCGAAACGCTGGCGAAAACACAGCTCGCCGCGATCGCGCTCCAGCAGGGAAGATATGGTGAGGCGATCGCCGCCGCGCGGCCTGTCTTCATCTTCCGCGACAAGCCGAACAGCCAGGCGATCGGCATCGCGCTCGATGCGATGCGCAAGGAAAAGAAGTACGCCGAAGCGATCGTGCTGCTGCAGCCGCTCGTCGACCGCTATGCGTCGGATCCGTACGTGAATGCGCGTTACATCGAGATGATGGTGCGGGCCGGCGATCGCGAGCGCGCAGCGGAAGCGGCGAAGACGCAGCTCAAGTTCGGAACGAAGAACGCGATCGCCGCGGCCGAGGCGTACGTGCAGGCCGGACAGTTCGCACCGGCACTCGCGCTGCTCGAGCCGGAGACGGCGCGGAAGCCGGACGATGTGGAGCTCGCGTTCGAGCTCGGCAGCCTGTATGAGCGTTCCGGAGACACCGCGCGCGCCGAGAAAATCTTCACGTCGATTCTCGACAAGCATCCCGATCACGCCGCGACTCTCAATTACCTCGGTTACATGTGGGCGGAGAGCGGCATCAATCTCGATCGTGCCGCGGAGATGCTGACGAAGGCCGTGAGTCAGGAGCCGCGCAACGGCGCGTACATCGACTCCCTCGGCTGGGTCTACTTCCGGCAGGGGAAGCTCGATCTCGCGGAGAAGTACCTGCTGGATGCGACGCACCTCTTGCCCCGCGATGCGACGGTGCAGGAGCACCTCGGCGATGTCTTCGTCAAGCGCGGCGACCTGATGCGCGCTCTGACGACGTACCGGCATGCGCTGGCGCTCGAGCCGGCGCAGAAGGACGAAGCGCAGATCAAATCGAAGATCGCCGAGCTCGAGCGGCAGACTCAGGTCACGCAGAGGCAGAGGTAGTGATTCGCAGTCGGGTGGTTGGTGCGGCGCTGGGGCTCGCACTCTTCGTTTCGTGTGCGACCACGCATTCGGCCAGCGAGGCGCCGATCGCCCCTCTGACCGCGGCGACGGCTAACGATGCGTTGCAGCAGCTCGCGGCGCGCCGCGCGGAGTTGCCCGGCGCCAGATCGCTGATGCGCGTCCATGCGGCGGGCCGCTCGTTCAAGGCGCAGCTCCGCGTGCAGCAGCAGAGGATGGAGCTCGTCGTCTACACGCCGCTGAATACGTCCGCCGCAACGCTGTTCGCCGATGGCGATCGCGTCACCGTTCTCAATCACCTCGCGTTGACGGTGTGGCAGGGGAATGCGTCGGAGCTCGCGGGGTCGCTGCACCTCTTCGCGTCGGCGGCGCGGCCTTCCGATCTCGCTCTGCTGCTGCTCGGATTT
The DNA here is from genome assembly GCA_021325515.1 of Acidobacteriota bacterium. Taxonomy (GTDB): domain Bacteria; phylum Acidobacteriota; class Thermoanaerobaculia; order Gp7-AA8; family Gp7-AA8; genus JAJPHC01. Next base: position 12,815 of record JAJPHC010000055.1, on the reverse strand, counting down.
CCGGCGAGCAGCGGGACCTACGAGGCGACGCCCGCCGGTCTCGCCCATGCGTCTCTCGGCTCGATCGCCGTCTCGTTCGAGCCGCCTTCGCTGCCGGCGCAGCACGTCGTCGTCGAAAACGGCGGCCAGCGCGTCGAGGTCGAACAGCTCGATGTCGAGTCGACCGACGAGCCGCTGAAAGAGCCGTCGATTCCGCGCACGTACCGCCAGGGTGGTGTGCCGGCCGTATGAAGGTTCAGGCATTCGCGAAGATCAACTGGACTCTGCGCGTGACGGGAAAGCGCGCCGATGGCTTCCATGATCTCGAGACGATTTTTCAGACGATCTCGCTGCACGACACGCTGACGTTCACCGGTGCCGATCAGCTCAGCATGACCTGCGACGATCCCTCGATTCCGACGGACGAGACGAATCTCGTGATGCGCGCGGCGCGCGCGGCAAATGCGCAGCCGGTGGCCATCCATCTCGAGAAGCGGATTCCGCACGGCGGCGGGCTCGGCGGCGGATCGTCGGATGCAGCGGCAACGCTCACGGCACTCGGAGCTCCGCGCGCCGATCTGGCGCTGGCGCTCGGATCGGACGTGCCGTTCTTCCTGGTCGGAGGCACGGCCTACGCGACAGGCCGCGGCGAAGTGTTGACGCCGCTGCGGAATCGATCGGGCCTTCCGCTGCTGCTGCTCTTCCCGGAGGATCGTGTGATGACACCCGAAGCGTTCCGGTCGCTGAAGAAGTTCACGCCCGCGGTGGGGATCGAGCGGCTGCGCGACTTCGATCCGCTGCGCGATCGCGAGTTGCTGATCAACGATTTCGAAGAGCCTGTGTTCGAGAAGCTGCCGGAGCTGCGCGCGCTGAAGTCGCGGCTCTACGAGGCGGGCGCGAAGTGGGCGGGGATGACGGGCTCGGGCTCGACGATCGTCGGCGCGTTCGCCGATGCGCGGGAGCGCGATGCGGCACGCGCGCGATTCAGCGGCGTGCGCGCCGAATCTGCCGCGACGGTGTGACGATCCGCAGCGACTCGAGGCGTGTCTCGATCGCATGCATCGCGCGGTCGACTGCCTTGCGGTCGTCGCGAAGTTGATACGAGAAGTTGGCGCCGAAGAAGAGCGCGTTGATCTCGAAGGCGAGCTGCGCCGGCTCGATGTCGGGATCGAGATGACCTTCCTCCTGCGCGAGCTGGATGGCCTTCTCGATCGACTCCATCCAGCCATCCATGATCGCCGCGATCGCATCGCGCACGGGGCCGGGACGTCCGTCGAATTCGAACGACGCAGCGGCGAAGAAGCAGCCGCCGGGGAAGACACCGCGCTTGACGTACGTAAGCCACGCGCGGCAGATGGCCATGAGGCGCGGATAGCCGCGCTCCGCTTTCAGCGCGGGGCGGAGCACCGAGTCGATGAAGCGCAAGCGTGCCGACTCGATCGTCGCGAGCTGGAGATCTTCCTTGGAGCCGAAGTGCGCGAAGAGGCCGCTCTTCGACATTCCGAGCTCGTCGGCCAGGCGGCCGATCGTCAGACCCTCGAGACCTTCGACCGATGCGAGATCGACCGCGCGATCGAGAATGCTCTGCCGCGTTCGTTCACCCTTCATGCGAACGCCGGGAGATCCTTCCTCAGCATTTCCTGAGTATGACGGAAAGCGCTGCTCCATGCAGCGGGACGCTTCGAGGCGGGATCGATTTTCGTGATGCGCTCTTCGCCGCGAGCATACGGAATCAGGCCGTCTTCGCTCGAGCAGAGAAAGCCGTAGACACACGAAGTCGCGTCGAGGTCTTCGACCCAGAGGTCGACGCGCATGCCGCCGCCGGTGCAGGGCTCGAGGAGCTCGACCGTCGCATCGCGGCGAGTGGCGACGCCTTTCGGGTCAATGCCATTCTCGATGTTCCACGCAACGATGGCGCGCTCGATCTGCCCCAGCACCGCGTCGCGATCGAGAAGGGAGTCAGCGGCGGAGGAGTGGAAGACGAATTTGGGGTTGAAGAGGTCGGTAGTCATGGCGTGATTTCTCCTGGCAAAAGAAGAATAGCACGAACGTTCGTTTTTGAGCAAGAGGGGGGAGGGAGGGATGGGATGGGATGGGACGGATGGGACCGATGGGACGGATGGGACGGATGGGACGGATAGGACGGATGGGACCTATGGGACCTATGGGTGGTTTCCGCCTATTGGTCCTATAGGTCTCATAGGTCCCATAGTCCCACCCTCACTCCCGATAAATCAGCACATGCGCCACCCCATCCTCGCCGATCCACCCTCGATACATCCCTTCGCTGTTGAACGGCATCGCGAAGTTGCCTTTGGCGTCGAGCGCGATGACGCCGCCTTCGCCTTTCACTTCGACCAGCTTGTGCATCACGACTTCATTTGCCGCTTCGCTGACCGACATTCCCTTGTAGCGCATGAGTGCCGCGATGTCCGACGCGACGGTCCAGCGGATGAAGAACTCGCCGTGCCCTGTGCCTGACACGGCACATGTCGCGTTGTCGGCGTAGGTGCCGGCGCCGATGATCGGCGAGTCGCCGACGCGGCCGTAGAGCTTGTTCGTCATTCCGCCCGTCGAGGTACCGGCGGCGAGATCGCCGTTTCTGTCCAGCGCGACCGCGCCGACGGTTCCATGCTTCTTCTCGTCGCCGCTGCCTTCCTTGATCAACTCCTGCTGCAGTTGCTTCCAGCGCGGCTCGGTCCAGAAGTACGACGGGTCGACGATCTCCAGTCCCATCTTCGTCGCGAAGAGCTCGGCGCCTTTGCCGATCATCAGGACGTGGGGTGACTTCTCCATCACGGCGCGCGCCGCGGAGATCGGATTGCGGATGATCGTCACGCCGGCGACGGCACCCGCCGCCTTGTCCCTCCCGCGCATGATCGACGCATCGAGCTCGTTCTTTCCTTCGTGTGTGAAGACCGCTCCCTTGCCGGCGTTGAAGAGCGGCGAGTCTTCGAGCACGCGGATCGCGGCTTCGACCGCGTCGACGCTCGTGCCCCCCTTCATCAGCACGGCGTGGCCTGTCTTCAGCGCGAGCTCGAGCGTCTCGCGATACGCCTTCTCCTTCTCCGGCGTCATCGACGCTTTCGTGATCGTTCCCGCTCCGCCGTGCATCACGAGCATGATCTTCGGAGCCGCGTGCGCGGTGACCGCGAGCGAAAGCATGATGAATGCAAGTGCGCGTTTGAACATCGACCGTCCTCCGTCTGTAAATTACCATGCGTTCAATGCGCGCTCTCCTCGCGATCCTCTTCATCACGACGGCGCTTCACGCTCAGGCGCCCGACGCCGCGTGGCGCACCGTCACGACGAAACATTTCCGCGTGCACTATCCGGCGCCATACGAAGCATGGAGTCTGCGCGCCGCCTCGCGGCTGGAGGCGGTTCGTGAAGCCGTTGCCGCGGAGACCGGCTTCGCACAGGAGACCATCACCGACGTCGTCGTCGAGAATCCGGCGGCCGAGGCGAATGGGATCACGCTGCCGCTGCTCGATACGCCGCGCATCGTTCTCTACACCGAGCCGCCTGACCCCGCCGATGTGATCGGGAACTACAACGACTGGATCGATGTGCTGACGGTGCACGAAGTCACGCATCTGCTCCATCTCACGCGCCCGTCGCGCAATCCGCTCGAGCGATTCGCAGAGCGCTTCCTTCCGTTGAATCCGATCGCGCTCGCCGCTCCGCGATGGGTCACGGAGGGTTACGCGACGGTGATCGAAGGGAGGATCACGGGCTCGGGCCGCCCGAACAGCACGATCCGCGCGCTGATTCTTCGCCGCTGGGCGGTGACCGGCACTCTTCCGACCTACGCGCAACTGAACGGCAACTCGCGTTTTCTAGGCATGTCGATGGCGTATCTCGCCGGCTCGGCGTACCTCGAATGGCTCGAGCGGCGGGCGGGTGAGGGAAGCCTGCGCAAGCTCTGGGCGCGGATGACGGCGCGTCATCGCCGCTCGTTCGACGAGGCCTTCGCCGGCGTCTTCGGCGACTCACCATCACGCCTGTACGGACTCTTCACCGCGGAGCTGACGCAGCAGGCGATGAAGATCGAGCAGGAGCATCCGGCGATCGAAGGTGACCTCTGGCAGGAGACGACGGGGGCATCCGGAGATCCTGCGGTGTCGCCGGATGGGAAGTCGATCGCGGTCGTCCTCCGCTCGCGCTCGAAGCCCTCGCGCCTCGTCGTCTGGCAGACCGGCCCCGCCACCCAGGAGGAGGAGAAGTTTCAGAAGAGGATCGAGAGCATTCTGAAGAAGGATCCGGAAGACGTGGCGCCGGTGCGGACGAAGCCGCTGCCTCGCAAGCCGGTGCAGTCGCTGGTTAGCCCGGACGGCGGCGACATCGAGTCGCCGCGCTGGACGCGCGACGGCCGCTCGATCCTCTACACCCACCGCCAGCCGGACCGCGACGGCTTCCTGCATCGCGATCTCTTTCTCTGGACGCCCGCCAGCGGGACGAATGTGCGCGTCACGCACCTCGCGGATGCCGGCGACGCCGATCCGCTGCCGGATGGCCAGTCGGCGATCGCCGTTCGGAACCGCTTCGGGTTCTCGCAACTGGTGATGGTCAACCTGTTGACTGGTGACATCACGGAGAGAGACAAGCCTTCCCTCGATGTCGTCTACTCCCATCCTCGCGTTGCGAGCGATGGCGCGCTGGCCTACGTGGCCCACAGGAATGGCGGATGGCGGCTCTATGTCTCGCCGGAGGCCGGGCCTCGCAGCCCCAGCACGCTCGCGACTCCGGAATGGAATGCCGGAGCTCTCTTGGCGACTGCGATGCAGGGCGGCTTCGCCGACATCCACCGGATCACCAGCTCGGGCGAAGACGCCGTCACGCGCGCGAGCGGTGGCGCGTTTCAGCCCGCCCCCGCGCCCGATGGCCGGCTCTTCTTCATGTCGCTCGAGCCTGAAGGCTATGCGTTGCGCGTCATCCCCGCAACGAGCACCGCGAGCGAGACTTCCTCGATTCTCCAGCCGCCTCGCGAGCCGGTGTCTCTCACGGAACAGGCACTCTCTTCCCCGGTCGAGTACGGCATCGGGCGTCAGGAGTTCCAGCCGCTCTTCAGCGGCGCGGTGGCGAAATCGTTCCAGACGATCGAGGCCGGGATCCGCATCGGCGATGTCGTCGGCCGTCTCGACACGATCATCGTCGGCGCCGCCGGCGATCAGCGCGGTGCGGCGATCGCCTCGGTGTGGCGCGGCTGGCCTGTGGACATCGGCGCCCATCTCTTCCGGACGAACGCTCAGCGCGGCGCGGAAGTCCGCGCGAGCTGGAGCGCGCAGTGGCCGTTGTTCGCGCTGCGTGCCGGCTCCGGGTATCTCGCTCTGCGGCACGATCGCGCTCCGTTTGCGACGGTGCACGCGATCGCGAATCAGAATCGCGCGGCGCTGAAGAGCAGCGAAGATCTGAAGCTGATCTGGCAGCGCGAGCTGCGCCGCGCCATCGCGCGCGGCAACCTTCGCCTCGGCGCGTACCGCTTCGCCGCACAGCTCGATCACGCGACGCGCGGCGTGACGCTCGGCGGAATCGCGACGACCTTGCAGCCGGAGTCGCTGCTCGATCAGCGTGTTCTCGAACCGGCGCTGTCGCCGGTCTTTCGCGATCGCGATTACACCGGTGTGCGTGCCGAAGCGGGAATCGGACTGCTCACGCTGTTCCGCCAGCAGCATCGGCTCGCAGGCGAGCGAATCAACGTGACCGGACTCGAAGTCGCGATGAAATCGCCGCCCGTCCCATGGGTCAAGGCGCCGGGACTCGACCTGACGTTCGGCGCTGCCCGCGTCGAAGGGAAAACGCGCTGGTGGGGAGGCGTGCGATGGCGCCCGTGAAGGCGGCAGAGCCGCTGTGCCGGCTCGTCCGGTTCGATGCGGCGGACGACTATGCGCTGTCGGGACTGTTGTACGAACCGCGGCGGCGAACGAAGCGCGCGATCGTCTGGCTGCACGGCACGGGCGGCGCTTCCATCTTCGACTCCCGCCGCACGAATCTGCTCGGCGCCGCATTCACGAGCCGGGGCTTCGCCTACTTTCCGTTCAACAACCGCGGCGCTCACCTGATGCGGCGCGACGGCGGCATGGCATACGAGCGGATCCGCGATTGCGTGTACGACATCGATGGCGCTCTTCGCGAGCTGCGGCGGCGCGGGTATCGCGATTTCACGCTCGCCGGCCATTCGACGGGCGCGAACAAGATCGCCGTCTACGATCATCGCAAGCCGCGCAATCACGTAAAGCGCTACGTGCTGCTCGCCGGCGGAGACGACACGGGACTTACGTACGAGGCGCTCGGCGCTCGCCGCTTTCACGCTGCGCTCGCGCACGCCCGCGAAAAGAAGAACAGCGAGGAGCTCGTGCCGCCGGCGCTCTCGCCGCTGCCGATGAGCTGGCGATCGTTCTACGACATGAACAATCCGGACGGTGACTACAACGTCTTTCCGTTCGGCGAAGTCATCCGCCGCAGACGAATCTCACGCCGTCCGCTGTTCCGCTACGTGCGCGCGATCCGCAAGCCGTCGCTCTATGTGTATGGCGAGAACGACGAGTACTGCTACGACGACGTCCCGCGCTGCGCCGCGATCCTCGCGGAGCACATCGGTCCGAACGGCGAGATCGCGATCATGAAAGACGCCGGCCACGGCTTCAGCGGCAGGGAAGAAGAGCTGGCGGATCTCATTTCGAGCTGGGCGCGGTAGCGCGAATCCGCGCCACGAACTCCTTCGCAAGCTCGTTTGGAATCGGTATGGTCAGGTTGTAGTGCGCGATCTTCCACGCGCCTCCGATCCGCCGCAGCACGCCGCTGCCGCGGCAGACGCCGTAGCTCTCCGACGAGAGAGATTCATCGAACCAGGCCACGTCGCCATGCACGATCACGTTGCGATGCACCGGCGTGAACGTCCACGCTTTTCCCTTCGCGAAGTAGGGATGCGCAAACGCGCGGAACGACGCGAGGTCCCATCGCTCGCCGGCGTCGGTGCCGAGGAAAACGAACTCCGGCGCCATGGCACCGAAGTAGCGTGCTTCATCGGCGGCGGCTGCCGCCTGATGCCATTCATCAACGATGCGGTTTACGGATGACGCCTCCTGTTGTACGTTGACCGTCGCACAGGAGATCGCGAGGAGGGACGACGCAAGCAGAACCATTCGCATGCGAACGATTGTATGCAGACCCTTTCCCCAGAGGATGTGAAACGGATACGAACGAGTCTGGCCAAGGCGCATGCACTGGCCGCCGGGCGGTTTCATGAAGCCTTCGACCGGCAGGTCGATGTCGAGCCGAACGACCGCATCCGCATTCACCTCGAGATCCAGGCCTCGGCGCTTCTCGAGACGGCGGAAGGCGTGCACCTTCGCGGCGGCCGGATCCGTTATCACGTTCTCGGCGATCGCACCGTGACGCCTTACGTCGTCGACGGCGAGCCGGTCTTTCCGCATTTCTCGATCCGGCGGACGCCTGCGGCGATCTTCGAATACTGGCTGATCGTTTCCGAAGTGCTCGCGTCGCCCACCTGGACGGTGACGAAGGTCATCACGCAGCCCGGCGAATACGACGACGCGCTCCGGCGGATGCGCGAGCCGCAGATCGTCCGCGCGATTCCGGGCGTGCTGCTGCCGTCGGTCGACTGGCGCGACGATGGAACCATCGCGCTGCACGCGACGGTCTACACGCGCGCCGGCGAAGAGCGGATCGAGCGCCGCACGCTGCTGCTCGACGAGCAGAACGAGTTCCACTTCCATTCGCGCGAGCTGATCGCCGAGGCCAAAGGCGGCGTAGCCGTGTAGGACAAGCAAGTGGAGCGCGGACGCCGAGGCAGCGGTGCTCTGCTCGCGCGGAAAAGAGTGCGGACGAGACGTCCGCACCCCACCGTCGAGGCATCGGTGCTCTGCTCGCGCAGAAGAAGTGAACCAGGTGGAGCGCGGACGTCTCGTCCGCGAGCCGCTGCCGTCGAGGCATCGGTGCTCTGCTCGTGCGGAAAAGAGTGCGGACGAGGCGTCCGCACCCACCGTCGAGGCAGCGGTGCTCCGCTCGTGCAGAAAAAGTGAACCAGGTGGAGCGCGGACGTCTCGTCCGCGAGCCGCTGCCGTCGAGGCAGCGGTGCTCCGCTCGTGCAGAAAAAGTGAACCAGGTGGAGCGCGGACGTCTCGTCCGCGAGCCGCTGCCGTCGAGGCAGCGGTGCTCTGCTCGTGCGGAAAAGAGTGCGGACGAGGCGTCCGCACCCCACCTTCGAGGCAGCGGTGCTCCGCTCGTGCAGAAAAAGTGAACCAGGTGGAGCGCGGACGCCTCGTCCGCGAGCCGCTGCCGTCGAGGCAGCGGTGCTCCGCTCGTGCGGAGAAAAGTGCGGACGAGGCGTCCGCACTCCACCTTCGAGGCAGCGGTGCTCCGCTCGCGCGGAGAAAAGTGCGGACGAGACGTCCGCACCCCACGTCGCCCTCGCGCAGAAAAAGTGCGGACGAGGCGTCCGCACTCCACCTTCAGATCATCACTTGCGCGAGCACTTCGAAACTCTTCAGCTCGTAGCCGAGGAAGTTGCGGCGGATGGTGCCGGCCAAGGAGCGGACTTCGAAGAGCGTGTCGATCTTGATCGCGCGCGCGGCGAAATCCGTCACGGCCAATTTCGCAATTGCGTCGAGCGCGTCCGAAACCTGGTTCGGCACGACGGAGGCATCGCGGCCTGCGCATTGCGCGCAGACGAATCCCTGCAGCCGCCCATCGAAGCGCAGCGGCCGCTCGAGCGGCTCGTGGCACTCGATGCAGTTCTTCGCCGAAGGGAAGATGCCGGCAAGCCGGAGAATCCAGATCTCCGCGTAGGTGACCACCGCCAGCGGCGACGCCCCTTCGAGCAGCGCGGCCGTCGTCCGGTCGAGCAGGCGATAAAGGAGCTCCGCAGGATCGTTCGCCTGGGCGAATGTGTCGATCATCTCGGCGATGAACGTTGCCGAGACGCTGCGGACGAGATCCTGTTGCGCGGGAAAGAGCGAGCGGATCAGATCGATCGATTCGATGCGCACGACTTCGTCGCCTTCGCGCTCGATGTAGCCGATGCGCACTTTCGCCAGCGGCTCGAGTGCCGCGCCGAAGCGCGACCGCATGCTGCGCGCCCCGTAAGCCCATCCCTTTCGCTTGCCGTGATCGGGTGTGATGAAGACGACCATCTTGTCGCGCTCGCGCCCCGCGAACGTCTGCAGGATGATCGCCTCGGTTCTCTCCGGCTTCACGGCGACAGCGTACACTGCCCTCGTGTCCGATCCGTTGTTCATCCATCCGGCCGAAGCGCGGCGGCAGTTTCGAGAGCTGGCGGAAAGTGACTTCGGCGACGAGCAGCTCGCGCGCGGTGCGCTGCTCATCGCGCTCGAGGATTATCGGCAGGTCGATGTCGACGGCTATCTGCAGAAGCTGGACGAGCTCGCCGCCCGCGTCGAGCGCCACTCCGTTCAAGGCGAGCCTCCGATCTTCCGCCTCGGCCACCTTCATGCGGAGATGTTCGATCGCGACGGCTACCGCGGCGACGAATCGAACTACTACGATCCGCGCAACGCGTACCTCAATCAGGTGATCGATCGCAAAATGGGGCTCCCGATCACGCTGTCGATCGTCTTCCTGCACGTTGCGCATCGGCTTGGCCTCAACGCCGCCGGTGTGGGCCTGCCGGGGCATTACATCGTGAAGGTCCGCTTCGAATTGAATGAGGTGTACGCCGATCCCTTCAACGGCGGCGCGACGCTGACGACGAACGAGATCGACGAACTCCTCGCGAGTCTCTCCGGCGGAAAAGTGCGGCTTGCGCCCGAGCACCTGCGCGCCTGGAGCGCGCGGCAGACGCTCGTGCGGCTGCTCGCCAATCTCGAGAACATGTGGAACCGGAGCGGTGATGCGAAGAAGGCGCGGGCAGCGGCGGAGAGGATCGTGCTGCTGCAGCCATGATTGCGGCCATCGGCGCCAGGCGACCGGCGGCCGGACCCTGTGCTACTCTCTCGCCGATGCGCGCGACTTCGAACTGGTGGTGGTACTGCTGAAGAAGGGGCGCGCAAATTCTCTCTGGAAACTGCCGAACCCCTTCCCGAACGGGAAGGGGTTTTTTGTTGATCGATGAAACTGGTCGCGACGATTTTCGAAGAGACGTTCGACGCAGCGCTCGCCGCGATGCGCAATTGCGGCGACTGCGACATGATCGAGCTGCGTGCCGAGCGCTTCGGCGCGATCGATCTCGATGCGGTGCGCGCGGCGACGGACAAACCGGTCATCCTCACGTACCGCGGCGCGCGCGCTCCGGAGCCATCGCGGGCGCTCGATGCTGGCATCGACTTCATCGATGTCGAATGGCAGCCGGGGCTCGAGCTCGCGATTCCGCGCGAGCGTGCCGTGCTCTCGCATCACGATTACGAATCGATGCGCGATCTCGACGAGATCGCGGGCAGCATGCTGGCGCTCGGGTGCGCGCATACGAAGATCGCGGTGACGCCGCACACGCTCGATGACAACCTCCGCCTGCTGCGGCTGCGCGGCATCAGCGTGATCGGCATGGGAGAGCGCGGCCTCTACTCGCGCATCCTCGCCCCCTTCCTCGGTTCACAGCTCACGTTCGTGGCGGCGGGGGCGAGTGCAGCGCCCGGTCAGTTGACGCTCGAGCGCGCGCTGGCGATCTATGGCACGCAGCGCGAGCGCCTCCATGCAGCGCATGTCTTCGCGATCGCCGGCAATCCGGCGGGACACAGCCTCTCGCCCACGATTCACAACCCGTTGTTCCGCCAGCATGGGGTTGACGCGGCGTACACGATCGCGTCATTCGAGACGTTCGAGCCGATCGTCGACGCGATGCGGCGCGGAGAGATCCGCGGATTGAGCGTGACGGCGCCGTTCAAGGAAATCGCGATGCAGTACGCAGCCCGCCTCGGCGATCACGCACGCGAAGCCGGCGCGATCAACACGCTCGTCCGCATGCCGGATGGGACGCTGTTCGGCGACAACACGGACGTCGACGGATTCCTGGCCATCATCGGCCGGCCGCGGAGCGTCGCGCTCGTCGGCGCGGGCGGAACGGCGCGTGCTGCGCTCGTCGCATGCAGGCGAGTCGGCGCCGCCGTGCGCGTGTTCAATCGCAGCCGGCGAGGCATCCCCAGCGAGCCGCTCGAGGCGATCCGCGATTTCGACGGCGATCTCATCATCGACACGCTGCCCGTCGCGATCGAGCTGCCACGCATCCCCACGATTACCGCACGTTACCCGGGCGGAGGCGAGGCGCTGCTGCGCGCTCAGGCCGTCCGCCAGAATCAGATCTTCCTCGAGGCTATCCGATGAATCTTGATGAATTGCGCAGGCAGTACGATGTCGTTCCGGTCGTGCGCGAGCTGAGCGCCGACGCACTCACGCCGCTCGCCGCATTCGCGGCGCTCTCTCCGGCGGGAACCGAGGCGTTTCTGTTCGAGAGCGTGGAGCGGGGAGAGAATCTCGGCCGCTATTCGTTCGTCGGATTCGATCCGCGCCGCACGCTCCGCTTCGATCGCAACACGCCCGATCCGGCGGCTCTCCTCAACCGGGAGCTGCACCCGCTGCGCGTGTATGGAGAAGAGAAGCTGCCGCCGTTCTTCGGCGGAGCCGTCGGCTTCTTCGGCTACGGCGCGGCCCGCTGGACCGAGCGCATCCCGGACAGCCATCCGGACGAGCTGGGCATCCCTGACGCGACGCTGCTCTTCTTCGACAACGTGGTCGTTTTCGATCATGTGAAGCAGCGCCTTTACGTCATCGCGAACATCTTCACGAATGATCCTTCGGCGACGATCGAGAGCGCGAATGCGCGTATCGATCGAGCGGTCGAGCGGCTGCGCGGCTCGGCGATCGATCTTCTGCAGTTCCCGCCCGATCGCGCACCGGAGGCGATGAAGCCGAACATGTCGCGCGAGCAGTTCGAGTCGATGGTGCGCGCGGCGAAAGAGGAGATCGTCGCCGGCGAGATCTTCCAGATCGTCGTGTCGCAGCGCTGGGAGACCGATTTTCCGACGAGCGAAGCGCTGACGCTCTATCGCACGCTCCGCTCCGTGAACCCTTCGCCTTACATGTTTCTCCTCCGGACGAACGAGTGCACGCTCGTCGGCGCTTCGCCGGAGATGCTGGTGCGCGTGACCCACGGAGTGGCCGAGGTGAGGCCGATTGCGGGCACGAGGAAGAGGGGAGCGACGCGCGAGGAAGATGCGGAGCTGGAGGCGGGATTGCTCGCCGATCCGAAGGAGCGTGCCGAGCATCTGATGCTCGTCGACCTCGGCCGCAACGATCTCGGCCGCGTGTGCGCCAGCGGCTCGGTCGAGGTCAGCGACTACGCGCACATCGAGCGCTACAGCCATGTCATTCATCTCGTGACGAATGTGCAGGGAACGTTGCGCGATGACTGCTCGCCGGTGGATGCGTTCCTGTCGGCGTTTCCGGCCGGCACCGTGAGCGGCGCACCGAAGATTCGCGCGATGGAGCTGATCGATCGCCTGGAGCCGGCGCGGCGCGGTCCTTATGCGGGTGCCGTCGCGTACGCAGGCTTCTCCGGCAATCTCGATTCCTGCATCACGATCCGGACGATCGTGCTCGCGAAGGACCGCGCGTACGTGCAGGCGGGCGCGGGAATCGTGTACGACTCCGATCCGGCGAAGGAATACGAGGAGACCGAGAACAAGAGCGCCGCATTGAGAAAAGCAATCGCGATGGCAAGAGGAGCGCGGGCGTCCCGCCCGCAGTGATCGGGCGTCTCGCCCGGTCACTGAAAGCGATCGCCGGACGGGACGTCCGTCGATTGCGGACGGGACGTCCGCGCTCCAACGCTCCGCTATTCTCGCCCGGTCACTGAAAGCGAT
>JAJPHC010000045.1 GCA_021325515.1 Acidobacteriota bacterium | reverse complement strand
GTCGCTCGTCGTCAACGATGTCCCGCATCGCCTCCTCCTCGCTCCTTGATCTTGCCTCGCAAGCACCACCAGCGGTATTGCGCCGAATTCGAGGACAGAGCACTAGCGATGCGCGAACGCGATGACCAGCATGATCACCGCCAGGAGCGCGGCGACCGCCAGCGTGATCTTCACCCATGACCATGGTGCAGTTCCGGATGCCTTGCCGGTTACGCCGTTGACGATGTAGCGATACGGCGTGCCGTTGTAGTCGTACGCGGCGATCCAGATCGGCAGCAGCGCGTTCTTGTAGGCGACCGCGGAGTACGTCGTCGACACCGCCAGATTGCGCTGCGTGTCGCCCGGCACTTCGGCGGCACACGCACGCTCGATCTCCGCCGACATCCTCTCCTTCGCCCTCTCGAGCCCGTCCGCCAGATCGATGCCGTTCTCCTCGGCGAGAAATCCGGAGAGGTACGCAGGGTCATAGGCGATCAGTTCCGCAGTCGGAAACGGCTCGATGTCCTTGCACAGCTCCGGCTCGATCCCGCGGGACGCCGGCACGGGAACATCATCGAAGAACAATTCGACGAATCCCGACGCCGGCTCCCATCGCGTGCGCCGCTCCTGTCTCGTCACGGTCTGCCCGTTCTCCGTCACCTGCACATCGACGTAGTAGTAGTAGCCGGCGTCCGCAGTCCATGAAGAGTGCGTCGCTGCGTCGAAGGTCCAGAAGGGGATGTAGACGCCCTGCAACTTGCTGATCTGCGATTTCGACGTCAGGTCGCTCGGGCGGAACCAGAGGCCGGAGATCCACGTGCGAAAGGTCCGCGTCGCCGTTTCTTTCTCGATCCTGAACGGTAGCAATCCCTCCGGACGCACGAGCTTCGCATCGGGAGGAATCTCGACGACCACCGCCGAGCCGCAAAACGCGCAAGCTGACGCTGCGATATTCGGCTCTAGCGTCGTATGCGCGCCGCAGCTCTTGCAGGCGATGACTTTTCGTGCGGCGCCCCAGCCGAGGTCGCGGGGTGCGCGCAGCGCGGCGTCGACCGGCTTCTCGGAGATCGACCCCGCGGCAGCAATGACCTTCTCCGTACCGCAATACGGACATTTCAGAGCCGACACACCGGGATCCCAGCGAATATCCGCTCCGCACGCTTCACAGGGGAAGCGGCGCGCCTTTGTGATCGCCGCCGCTTCCGTCATGCAAGAGCCCTTTGGAAGAGATCGAGTGCGATTCCCATACAGAGCCGCGCGGCGGACGCATCGTAGCGCGCACCTTCGTCGCGCATGAAGGCATGCTCCGCGTTGACCTCGTGCCAGGTGAACCTGCGTCCGCTCTCCTGCAGCGTCTTGTAGACCAACGCGCGCCCTTCGGCCGGGATGTGCGGGTCCTGGCGCCCCCAGATGAGCACGAGCTCCGCATCGATCTCGCCCGCCCGCCTCAGCGTATCGGCATTGCCTCCCGCTCCGATCGCCCCGCTGTGCAGATCGGTGGGATAGAACGAGCATGCCGCGCGGATCTCCTTCTGCAGAGCGGCGCGGAAGGCGAGATGGCCGCCGATACAGAATCCGACCGCGCCTAACCTTCCGTTGCATCCAGGGTGCTGCTGCAGCGCCCGGATAACCTCGCGGGCATCGTCATCGAACGTCTGCATGGCGGTGCGCTGCTTGTATGCGTTGCCCTTGTCCCGCCCCGCGTCGTCATACGCGAGCACCGTGCCCGGCGGCTCGTGCTGGTGATAGATCTCGGGCGCCATCACGACGTATCCATGCCCGGCGAACTGCATCGACAACCGGACGATCGGCCCGGTCTGCTGAAAGATCTCCGGATAGAGCAGCAGACCGGGATAACGCTTCGACTCCGAGGCATCCGCCGGCGCATACACGTACGTGCGCATCGTCCCGGACGGCGTGGTCAGGTCGCGAAATTCACTGCGGATGAGCATGCGCGGATTCTCGCATGATCATCGCAACTGCAGATTCGACAACTGGCAGCGGCCGAGTGCCGAGGCGCGGAAGCGCATCACGCTGTGCGAATAGACGGCGACCGACTGGCCGTAGATCAGCGGGACGAGCGGCGCCTCGTCGATCACCATCTTCAAGATCGCAGCGCGATTCGCATCGGCCGGCTCCGCGCGGAACTTGTCGAGCAGCGCATCCATCCCCGCATTCGCCCAGCGGCTCGCATTGTTGTCCGTCGGCGTGTCCTTCCCGATCCCCGGAATCGAATAGGAAGCGAGCGTCGCCTCGAAGAAGTCGGCGGGATCGACGGTGTCCGCGATCCATCCGCCCATCAGCAGCTCGTACGAGCCGCGATCGATCGCGTCGAAGTATTCGGCGGGACTCTTCGGCGTCGTGAACGTCACATGGATCCCGATCGTCGCGAGCTGTTCGCGAATCAGCTCGCCGGCCTTCGCCGGATTCGGCATGTAGGGCCGCGACGTCCAGAGCAGCAGCAGCGACAACTGCTTCGGCATCGCACTTCCCGCCGCATCGGCGTACTGCTTCGCCTTCGCCGGATCGAACGAGAACGTCTGCTGATCGCGCCCCATGATCGGCGGAAGAATGCTCGACGCGATGTAGGCCAGCGGATTGCGCTCGTACATGCTCTCGGCGATCGCGCGCCGGTCGATCGCGTAACTGATCGCGCGCCGCACATTCACATCGGACAGCGCCGGCTTCGTCACATTGAGCTGCAGAAACGACGTCGAGTTCGGGTTCGAGATCCACGGCACGAACGGCGACCCGCGTAACGCGGCGGCATCGACGGACGTGAGCGAGTAGGTGAAATCGATCTCGCCCTTGCGCGCGGCTTCGAGAAGATTGTCGCGGCCGCCGGTCGCCGACATCGGATAGGCGATGAAGACGATCTCGTCGAGATCGACCTTGTTTCGATAATGCGGATTGCGGATCAGCGTCACGCGATCGAGCTTCTGCACCTGCGGCGCCGTCGTGATCGACGAGAACATGAAGGCGCCGCTGCCGGCGAGCCAGCCCGGTTTCTCGAGCACGATGGAGCTGTAGTTCGCGGCGAGCACGAGATCGAAGCGCGCATTCGGCTTGTTGAGGCGGAACAGGATCCGCTCGCCGCTGGCCTCCGCCGTCGCCTGCCGGGAAAAGTTCGGCGAGCCGTTCAGCGACTTGGCGACGATCTGCGCCGTCATCGCCGTTCCATCCGAGAACGTGATGCCGCTGCGCAGCGTCCCCATCCAGGTCCTGCCGCCTGATCCTTCGGCGACGAGCGGAGAGGTGAAGAGATTCGGTTCAGGCGGCTCGTTTCCGAGGGGCTGATGAAACGGCCGCTCGAAGATCTCGTTGAGAACGACCGAGCTCACAGCGTCAATCGCCTTGCGCGGATCGATGGAGCCGACCCGCGAAAGCGTCCCCACGCGCAGCACTTTCATGATCCGATTATGAGGCAACAGGCTGAAGAACGTTCCCGCTGTCGGCTGTTGCCTACTCTTTGAATGCCCGCACGACGTGAGCCTGGATCTTCCCGTCGACCTCTCCCCGGCCGAACTTCTCCGCGATCGCGTCCGCGGTCACGCGCGTGGCTTCATCGAGGCGCGCCTCGCCGATCTCATTCCGCAGCGGGGTGCCGTGACAGTACGCAAGAGCGGGAAGCTCCGCGCCCGGCGCTCGGCTCCGCTCGGCCAGCGTGACGATGCCGGGATCGCCGGTGAATCCGCCGCAGCGAACGTCATCGGCAATCTTCGCGACGTCGTGGTAGCCGTGCGGAGTGCGCGCCAGAAATCGCGGCGGATCGGAGAAGAGAGGCTCGAGCGATTGCGTGACGACATCGGCGAACTCGTTCGTCTCGATGCGATCCCACACGCTGAACAGGAAGCAGCCGCCGCCGCGAAGCACGCGCCGCGCTTCGCCGAATGCGGCCGCCTTGTCGGGAAAGAACATCGCGCCGAACTGGCAGATCACGAGATCGAACGATTCATCATCGAATGGAAGCTGCATCGCGTCCGCCTGGCGCCACTCGACGGGCCGGTTCGTCCCGATGGACGCCGCGTGCGAGAGCATCGGCTCGTTCAGATCCGATGCGACGATCGCCGTCGATGACGGCAACGCGGCGGCGAGTTGCCGGGTCAGAACACCGGTGCCCGCGGCGATCTCCAGCACGCGCGCAGGCTCCAGTTCCGCGGCGCGCCGCGCGAGATCGATGGCGTACGGCTCGAAGATGAGAGGCACGAGCAGGCGCTCATACAACTGAGGAATGGAGCCGGCGAAGTGTGCATCCTGCATCGCGTTATCATCGATGGATGCCGCGGCGCGTGTCCACCTCAGCAGCCGTCTTGTGGGCTCTCGCCGGAGTGACGGCCGCATCCTCGCTCCGCTATTTCGTCCCCTCGCCCGCACTGCTGCTGAAGGTGCAACTGGCAACGCTCGCGCGCAACGGAGTTTGGCTGCAGTTGCACGTCGCCTGCGGGATCGCCGCCATCGTCACAGGTGTCTTTCAATTTCTCCCGTCGCTGCGCGCGGCGCGACCGCGCCTTCACCGCGCATGCGGGTATGGATACCTAGTGGCGGTTCTCGCAGGGGCGATCGCCGGTCTGCGTCTCGCGCCCGACACGCCGCGCTTTGCCGCGGAAGGCGCCAGCGACCCCACGGCCTTCGCCCTCCTCGGCGGCCCGGCCGTCAGCGTCGTTTATGGTGCGCAGGACTTCGCGATCGTCGAGCCTGGATTCGTCCTGCTCGCATTGAGCTGGCTGATCACCTCCGCGATGGCCTTCCTTCGTGCACGGCAGCGGCGCTTCGAATCCCATCGCGCATGGATGATGCGCAGCTATTCGCTCACATTCGCCGCGGCGACGGTGCGGCTGGCGGCCGTACCGCTCTTTCTCGCGACACACGATCCAGCACTCTCGATCACGCTAGCACTCTGGAGCTGGCCGCTCAACCTGGCCGCGGCGGAGTGGATACGCAGCAGGCCCGCGATGAGGACTACGGGTGCAGTGGCTGGTTAGGTTTTTCCGGGGTACTGGGATTCCGGGGCACTGGGGCGCTGGGATTTGGATACGCGGGTTCGCGGGCTCGCGGGCTCGCGGTATGTGTCTGCGCGCTCAGGACGATTCGACGCCAATCCCGAAGCGGCGGGGCTTCGGCCTCTCCACCGCGAACCCGCGAGCCCGCGAGCCCGCGAACCCATCTCCCCGAGCTTCGCGTGGCGATGAAGGCCTATTGAACTGCCAGTAATCCGTCACACATCGCCGTGCCATTCCGTACCGCGATGCGCAACGAGTTTCGTCACAGTTCGGCGTGTATGCGCCTGCGATGGCTCGGCTTCGCGACCGGCGCCGGCTACTGGCTGCTCGAGTCGGTACTGCACACGTTCGTGTTTCACAGCGGAACCCTGCGCCAGACGCTGTTCTGTGAAAGCGATTCCAACGAGCTCTGGATGCGCATCATCATCGTGTTGCTCTTCACCGGCTTCGGCTTCCTGGCAGGCCGCGAGCTCGCAGTCGAGCGGCATCTCCGCGCGGAAGGGCGCGAGATCAACCGGCTGCGCCACATCGTCGACGAGGTGCAGATCAGCGTCAGCGGCGCTCGCGTCAAGGCGGATACCGAGGACCTTACCGCGCTCTCCCAGGCTCTCGACGAGCTCCCGGCGATGCTCGAGACGCGCTTTCGTGAGCTGCATGCGATTCTCGAGGTGACGCGCGAGATCAACCGCGGCATGCTGTTCGAGCAGGTGCTCAACAAGGCCTACGACGTCCTTCGCACCGTGATTCCCTATGACCGCCTCGGCGTCGCGCTGATCGAGGAAGAGGGGGCAATCGCACGCGCCTGCTGGGCGCGCTCCGAGAACACGCGCATCCTGCTCGGCCGCAACTACAGCGCACCGCTGCAGGGGAGCAGTCTCGAGACCATTCTGCACAGCGGCGAACCGCGCATTCTCAATGATCTCGCTCAGTACCTCGCGGAGCATCCCGGTTCCGTCTCCACCCGGATGATGGTGATGGAGGGCATTCACTCCAGTCTCACCTGCCCGCTGATTTCGTCGGGCAAACCGATCGGCTTCATCTTCTTTTCCAGCCGCGGCACCAACGTCTATCAGAACGTTCATGTCGATCTCTTTCGCCTGATCGCCGGACATCTGTCGATCGTCGTGGAGAAAGGGCAGATGTACCAGCAGATCCTGCAGGAGAAGCAGAAGTCCGAAGCGCTGCTGCTGAATGTGATGCCGGAGCGGATCGCGGAGCGGCTGCGGGCGGGCGACGAGACGATCTCCGAGATGCTGGACGACGTCACGCTGCTCTTCGCCGACATCGTGGGCTTCACGCCGTTCGCGAGCCGCTTTCCGCCGGAGCGCGTCGTCGCCGTCTTGCGCGAGGTGTTCGTGCTGTTTGACGACCTCTGCGACCGCTATGGCGTGGAGAAAATCAAAACGATCGGCGACGAGTACATGGCCATCGCCGGCACGCACGGAGCGAGAGGGCGTCTCGCCGCGCGCGACATGGCTCACTTTGCGCTGCACCTCCTACAGGCAGTCAAACATGTGCACTATCCCAATGGGGACCCGGTCCACATCCGCATCGGACTTCATAGTGGCCGCGTCGTCGCCGGCGTCATCGGCCAGAAGAAATTCGGCTATGACGTATGGGGCGATGCCGTCAATGTCGCCAGCCGCATGCAGAGCACCGGAAGTCCGGACCGCATCCAGGTGACGGAATCCGTGTATGAGCTCCTGCAAAACGATTTCGAATTCGAGTCGCGAGGCTGGATTCCGGTCAAAGGCAAAGGAGCTCTCCCAACGTGGTTCCTCGTGCAGGAAAAGGTCGAGCGCCCTGTAACACAATGAAGAAAGGAGCGAAGTTCCCGCCTTCATTCTTCATTCTGAATTCTGAAGTCTGAATTCTGAATTTCGCTTTTGACTCTTCCGCCCCCCAACCAGCGTATGCTGTCTCTCTCCCCGACAAAGGAGGCAGGATGACTTCCCCGTGCTCGCGGCTCATGGCGGCATTGGTGCCACTCCTTTTCTGCACGATGGCGGGTGCGCAGCAGATCGAATCGATCGAGATCAATCAGGCGATCGGCATCCAGAAAAACAATGCGCGAAAGTTCGTCGCCGGCAAGGACACTGCCGTCCGCGCGTTCCTGACATCCGAGGTCGAGGTCGATGAGGCGCAGACGTCGGCGACGGTGCGGCGCAATGGAGAGATCGTCGTCAAGCTCGCACCTGTCAAGAGCGACGAGTCCACGTCCGTCGTCGATTTCCTCTGTGCGAGTCAGGACGCCTGCGGCAACTGGGCGGCGGGCAGCTACACCTTCGAAGTCACCGTCAACGGCGTGACGCGCCAGGCGGACGGCGCATACAACTTCGTCGAGCGCGGGCCGATGCGCATTCTCGCCCTCCCCGTCAAGGCGAACTACGGCGGGAAGATCGTCAGCGTCGAAGGCGATCAGTGGAAGGGCTTCGCCGATTACGTGCGCTCGGTGTATCCCGTTGCGACCGACAAATTCTTCTGGGTGACTCGCGACGAGTTCGACGCGAGCGACAGCAATTACGATCTGGAGACCGACGACGGGCAGTACAACCTCTGGGATGCACTGCGAAAACTGATCCCTTCAGAGTGCGCCGGAAATCCAAACGCCGACGGCTGCTTCACGCAGGTCTTCGGCTTCATCAACGATCGCCCGGGCGGTTATCCCAACGGCACGCTGCAGGGCTTCACATTCGGCAAACCTGCAAACATCGGCGTCGCAAAGGACGAAGACGCCGCCGCCACCGTCGCACACGAAATCGGCCACACCTTCGGGCTTGGCGACACGTATGACGGCGGGAGCTTCGCCTGCCTCGTCAATCCCGCTCCCGACGGCTACACGGGGACGGAGCTCAACGGCGACGCGGCCGCGCACTGCACGGCGGGCCGTGTCGCTCTGGACGGCGTCAGCGCCACGCTCATTCCTGCTTCCGTACATCCGTACGAGGTCGGCGGCCGCGGCGCGCTGCCGGATGTCGGCGAATACATGGGCTCGGGCGGAAACCAGGAGCAGTTCTGGGTCTCTCAGGATGGTTACGATCACATCTTCGATCAGCTCGATCCAGCGGCGGCGAGCAGTGCACGCGTCCACGCACTCGCAACGCCTGCGCGATTCCTCGAGTGCTTCGGTACGATCCGCGAGAACGCATCCGCGGCGACCGATGTCGAGATGGAGCCCTGCTGGTCGTTCGAAGACACAGATTCGATTCCGAACACGACCGGGCCCACCATGATGGCCGCCGTGAATGCCGGCGGTGCGCGCATCGCATCGCAGGCGCTCGACCTCGAATTCGATGTGCCGGGACCGAAGGGGCGTCACGCGTCTCATCTCACCGAAGCGCCGTTCGGCGCAGACATGGCCTTCCCCGCGGACACGGCGAAGATTCAGTTCATCCGCAACGGCGTCGTTCTCCGCGAGATCAACGTCTCTCCGCATTCACCCGTGGTTTCGAATGTCGCGCCGCAGATCATCGGCACGGTGAATGGACCGGCGATGATCACCTGGACCGCGACCGATGCGGATGGCGACAAGCTGTCGTTCGAGATCGACTACAACGCGGATGTGTCCAATCCGAATTCGGACTGGGAAGTCCTGGCTCGCGACGTCGACGAACAGAACTTCGAGCTCGATTTCTCGGAATTGCCGGGAAGCCCGCACGCGCAGATCTCCGTGATCGCCTCGGACGGCATCAATTCCGGCGAAGGCTCCAGCCTCGAATTCAATGTCCCGCCGAAACCGCCGGACGTGTCGATCGAAGCGCTTCCAAACGGCGGCGTCGTATTCGCCGGTCACGAAGTCATTCTCGAAGGCGACGCGTGGGATCTCGAAGACGATGACATCCCCGAATCTTCTCTGGAGTGGAGCTCGAATCTCTCCGGCATTCTGGGCCATGGGTCGGGAGTGCGAGCCGTGCTCCCGGAAGGAATTCACATCATCACGCTGGCGGCGAAGAACAGCAGCGGCCTCACAGGCACCGCGACCGCGACCGTGCGCGTGGTGAATACCATTCGACGACGCGCTGTGAAACGCTGACGTGTGCTCGCGTCGCGATCTGCGCACTTTTCGGCATCACATCGCCGCCTCCCATCCCGGCGCTATACTCGCCGCGTCGTCCTCCATCCATGAGCATCGACTCCGGAACGCGCCTCGGGCCCTATGAAATCGTGGCCCCCGTGGGAGCGGGTGCCATGGGAGAGGTTTATCGCGCGCGCGACACCCGCCTCAATCGCGACGTCGCCATCAAGATTCTTCCCGCCTCCTTCGCGGGCAACGCGCGGCTCCGCACCCGCTTCGAGCGCGAGGCGCGCGTCATCTCCAGCCTCAGCCATCCGAACATCTGCGTCGTCCA
The DNA here is from genome assembly GCA_021325515.1 of Acidobacteriota bacterium. Lineage (GTDB taxonomy): Bacteria > Acidobacteriota > Thermoanaerobaculia > Gp7-AA8 > Gp7-AA8 > JAJPHC01. Next base: position 119,688 of record JAJPHC010000045.1, on the reverse strand, counting down.
CGACGTCGGTTCCGCGGAAGTGCGCAATCAGGAAGTGCGCTATCTCGTCATGGAGTTCATCGACGAGGAGCGTCTCTCCGCACGGATTCAGAAGGGGCCGATGCCGCTCGACCAGATCCTGCGCATCGGCTCGCAAATCGCCGACGCACTCGACAAGGCGCATCGCCAGAGCATCATCCATCGCGATCTCAAGCCGGCAAACGTGATGCTCACCCGCAGCGGCGCGAAGCTCCTCGACTTCGGACTCGCGAAACACATCGATGAGAAGAATCTCGCGACGCCGATGGAAGCGAGCGCGGAAACCGAGCGCCTTCCTCTCACGGAAGAAGGGAGTCTTCTCGGCACGCTCGCCTACATGGCGCCCGAGCAGCTCGCCGCCGTCGAAGCCGATGCCCGCACCGACATCTTCTCCCTCGGCGCTCTCCTCTACGAGATGGCCACCGGCAAGGCCGCGTTCGATGGTGAGAGCCGCATGGAAGTGATTCGCGCGACACTCGCCGACGATCCCGTTCCGATCCACGAGATCCGCGGCGACATTCCGCCGGCGCTCGAACATCTGATCCTCCGCTGCCTCGCGAAAGAACCCGATGAGCGCTGGCAGTCCGCGCGCGACATCCGCGCGCAGCTCGACTGGATCGCACAGGATGCGGAGCCCGGCGGCGCCGCCATCGGAAAACCGCAACGGCATCTCGAAGGCTTCGCGATTGCGGCTGCGATCCTCATCGCCGCACTCGCGATCGCCGGCGTGATGCTGCGCAGGAAGACGAGCGAGGCGCCGGCGATCGTCGCCGATCTCGCCCCCGGCGCAGGCCAGCACTATTTCGCCGCCGGCAACTCCGGCGGCCCGGCAGTGATCTCGCCCGATGGCAGATGGGTCGTCTACGCGGCGCGCGGCGAGGAGTCGCCGTCGCTCTGGGTCCGCTCACTCGAAACAGGGAAGACGCGCATGCTGCCCGGCACCGAGAAAGCCTCGTTCCCGTTCTGGGCGCCGGACAGCAAACGGATCGCGTTCTTCCTCAACGACCGGCTGCAGCGCATGTCCCTCGAAGACGACGTCAGCGTGACGCTCGCCAGCGCGCCGAATGGCCGCGGCGGAACGTGGAGCGCCGAGGGCACGATCCTCTACACGCCTGATGTGCAGACGGGACTCTTCGCGATCGGAGAAGCGGGCGGAACGCCGAAGCCGGTGACGGCGATCGGAGCGGGACAGTCGACTCACCGCTGGCCATCGTTTCTTTCCGACGGGAGACATTTCCTCTTCTTCGCCGCGGATCATCGCGATCCATCGGGAAACGCGAGCGGGATCTATCTCGCCTCGCTCGACGATCCGAAACCGAAGCTCGTCCTGCGCAACCGATCGAACGGCATCGCGGCCAACGGCCGGCTCCTCTTCGCGAAAGACGGCGTGCTCTATGCGCAAACGATGACGGACGGCGGCGTGCTAACCGGCGATCCCGCGGTGATCACGCGCGATGTCATGTTCGACAGCGACGTGTGGCGCAGCGGCTTCTCGGTGGCGAGCAACGGGCGCCTGGTGTTTCACACCGGCGATCCGAGGATCGAAGCCCAACTGCAATGGGTCGATCGCAGCGGCGCGAAGACCGGCGAGATCGGGAAGCCGGAGAAGTATTGGGAGATCGCGATCGCGCCGGACGGCACACGCGCCGCGCTCTCCGCCGGGGATCCGCTGCGGCAGCTCTGGATCGAGGACTTCGCGCGCAAGACGCGCACGCGGCTGACGCTCGATCTTCCGTGGACGGGCGGCCCGATCTGGTCGCACGACGGCGGCACGCTCTACTTCACCGCGCTGGAAGGGACGAAGAGCATCCTCCTCCGGCGCCGTCTTTCCGACGGGCAGCAGACCGAGTTACTGAGAGCCGAGGGTCTGGTGTGGCCGGGGGTGCTGAGCGCGGATGAGAAGACGCTGATCATCAGCGACCAGAGCGCCGGCGACCTGCTGCGTCTAACCATCGGCAGCACCTCGCGGCCCGAGCCGTTCATCAACGACAGGCAGGCCCATGAAGTGACGCCGGTCGGCACCGCCGACGGCCGCTGGATCGCGTACGCTTCCGACGAGAGCGGCCATCCGGAGATCTACGTCGTCTCGCCGTCGAACACGACGCTCAAGCGCCAGGTCTCGCGCAACGGCGGCACGCAACCTCTCTGGCGGCCGGATGGCGGCGAGATCTACTACATCGATCTCACCGGCCATCTCATCGCACTTCCGGTGACGAGCAGCGGCAACGAGATCGCATTCGGCGAGCCCCGCCCACTGTTTCGCATCATCACCCCCACCGGCATGAGCACGGCGCGCGCGTTCGCGCCATCCGCGGACGGCCAGCAGTTCCTGGTGATCCATCCGATCGAAGGCGACACCGCGGCGCTGCGGCTGGTCACGAAATACTAGCGCTCTGTCCTCGTCAGGCGATCGCGCCTTCCTTCCCCAGCAACCGGCGCGCGATTCCCATCTGGCCGGAGTGATAGCTGTCGTGGATCACGAACTTGCCGAGGAGCGAAAGGATCGTTTCGTTGGGGTCGGGCAGCGGTGAGAAGGGTGCGGCGGCGGCGAGTGTCGCTTCGTCGACTGTGGCCAGCACGTTCTGCAGCGCTTCCTGCGAACGGACGAGACCCGCTTTGAGCTCGGCCAGCGGTACGGGCGGCTTGCCGGACGGCTTCGCGCCGCGCACGTAATAGTCGACGGCCGCGGGCGGCAGCGAGCCGGCGTGGCCGAAGCGCGAGAGCAGGCGCTCGCGCGAGACGAGGACGTGGCCTGCGATCCAGTTGATCGAGTTCCCGGCCGGCTGCGGAAACATCTCCGCCTCGGCATCGGAGATGCCGTCGAGGTTGCGGAGGGTTGCGCCGTGGGCAAAGGCGAACTGCGAGGCGAGGACCTGGGTGATGGACATGGCGTGCTCCTTCTTCGTCACTACTTCAACTTCGAATAGTTCGATATCGAACTATTCGCGATCGTAGTATCATGACGGGAGCGATGTCAAGACCGAAACCGCTGCGCTTTCTCTCGCCGATTCACAAGGCCACCCGCCACATCGGCGTTCATCTCGAAAACGCTCTCCGCGAGACCGAGCTCGCGCCGCAGGAAGGACACCTCCTCTCCTATCTCCGCAGCTACGCGCCCTGTCCCATCGCAGAAGTAGTCAGCGTCTTCGGCCTGCGCGGCTCGACGGCCACCGCCGTCCTCGACCGCCTCGAATCGCGCGGCCTCATCCGCCGCGAGCTCAATCCGAACGACCGCCGCTCCTTCCTGCTCGATCTCACCCCTGCCGGCCGCGAGGCCGCCGAAACCGTGCAGGCCGAAGTCGACCGCCTCGAAAAAGCGATCGCCCGGCGCATCACGGCCGAGGACGAGGCGGGATTCCGCCGCGTCATGAATGCCATCGCCGAAGCGACACAGGTCAAGCTGAAGTAGTAGCGCCGGGCAGCCATCTCATCACACGCAGTCGTGACCGATGCCACCTGTGCATGCCACGTGCTGATGATCTGTTTGATGTTTATGCCAGAAATTCTGCTTACCAGTGTCTGCCGCCCGCTCGGTGAACGATACGGCGATGCGCCGAGCGTCGGCTACGAGCTGCTGTATGGCCAGGTCACGCGCGCGCAAGGTCTCTTTTCGCCGCGCGCGAACCACATCCAGTTCTCGCTCGCTTACATCGCAGAAAACATCGAAGCGCCGGCCACGGTGCTTCACTATCCATCGAAGCGCGAGCTGATCCGCGAGCTGCGAAAGCAGCCTGACTACGTCGGCCTCTCGTTCGTGCTCTCCACCTTTCATCGGATGAAGGAAGCGGTGGCGCTCATCCGCCGCTACGCGCCCGGCGCGCAGATCATCCTCGGCGGCTACGGCACCGTGCTCTCCGACGAAGAGCTCGCGCCCTGGTGCGACCACATCTGCCGCGAAGAAGGCGCCGGCTTCATGCAGCGTCTCCTCGGCGAGAGCAGCGGCCCGCGCCGCCATCCGCTGATCGTCAGCCGCATGCGCGTCTTCAGCCGCGAGATGTCGCGCACCGGCATGGTCTTCGCCGGCCTCGGATGCCCAAACGGCTGCGACTTCTGCTGCACCTCACACTTCTTCAAGCGCAAACACATCCGCCTTCTCGAAACGGGACGCGAGATCTACGACGTCATCCGCCGTTATCAGGAAGTCGAGCCGGGCATGGGCATCGTCATCCTCGACGAGGACTTTCTCCTCAATCGCAAACGTGCGATGGAACTGCGCGACTGCGTCATCGCCGGCGGCGAGGCCCTTTCGATCTTCTGCTTCGCCAGCATCAAGGCCCTCAGCATGTACACGATCACCGAGTTGCTGGAGATGGGCATCGACGGCGTCTGGATCGGCTACGAGGGAACGCGCTCCGGTTACGCGAAGCAGCAGGGACGGCCGGCGGACGAGTTGATGCGGGAGCTGAGGGATCACGGGATCAGCGTGCTCGCATCGATGATCGTCGGGCTCCCCTATCAGACGCCGGAGATCATCGGCGAAGAGCTCGATGGGCTGCTGTCGCTCCGGCCGGCCCTCTCGCAGTTCCTGATTTACGGTCCGACGCCCGGAACGCCGTTTTACGAACAGGTCATGAAGGAAGGGCGTCTGCACCGCGACCTCGCCGATCATCGCGAGGAGTACTACCGCAACTGCACCGGCTTCAAGGCGATGGTGACGCATCCTTCCATGACGCCGGCGGAGATCGAGTCGGCGCAGAGCCATTGTTTCCGCGAGGATCTCCATCGTCTCGGCCCCTCCATCTTCCGATCGCTCGATGTCTGGCTGCACGGCTACGAGAAGCTGAAGGACTCGGCTAACAAGCTGCTGCAGCGGAAGGCGGAGCGGTTCGCCGAGGAGATCCGGCGCGCCTATCCCGTGTTCCTGGCCGGCAAGGTCTTCTCGCGGGCGTCGCGCGAATCGATCGCGGCGCTCGAGCGCCGTATCCACAAGGCACTCGGCGGGCCGTCGCTCAAGGAAGCGGTGCAGTCCGTTGCCGCCGTGGCGCTCGCGGCGTGGACCGGCCTCAAGTTGAAGCTCGGGCTGTTCCAGCACCCGAAGCTCACGCGTCATACGTTCCGCCTTCCGGACGAATCGCTGCCGGCGCGCGTCTGGCGCCGCCTCAGCGGCGAGGACGAATCGGGACATTCGGTCGCGGTCGAGCTGCGGCCGGAGTCGACCGTGTGGGTGACGGTGCGCGGGACGCTGAACGCGGAAGGCGCGCGCCGGCTCGCAGAGGATCTCGCCGAGGGACTGCGGCGGCGCAAGGAGCGCCTCGTCCTCGATCTCGAACGGCTCGTCGAGGCGGAGAGCGCTGCGCTCGAGGATCTCGCGATGCGGATGAGCGAGTATGGAGAGCGCGTGCGCGTGTACTCCTAAACGTTCCGCGCATCCACGCGGCCCCGGCGAACGTAGATCGAGCATGAGCATCCCTCCCGGTTCTGATGGTCTGCCTCTGCTCGGCGAGACGCTGGCATTCGCGAAAAATCCCTTCGGGTTCATCGATGAGCGTCTCGCGCGCCACGGCCGCGTGTTTCGCACGCACGTCCTCGGGCGGAAAGCCGCCGTCATCGCCGGGCCGGATGCCGCGGGCACCTTCATCGATCCCGATGCGATCGAGCGCGCCGGTGCGATGCCGCCCCACGTTCGCCAGATCTTCGGCGGCGACAGCCTCCCGCTGCTCGACGGCGACATCCATCGCACGCGCAAGACGATCGTCCTCTCGGCCTTCTCACGCGCGGCGATGACCTCCTATCTTCCCGAGATGCAGCGGATCGTTGAGCATGCGTTCGAGACGTGGTCGCGCGAGAAGGAGATCCGCTGGCTCGACGAAATGAAACGCCTCTCGATCGAAGTCATCTGCGCAAATGTCTTCGGCATGCAGGCCGGTGCCGAGATGGATCAGCTCCGCCGCGATTACGAGACGCTCACGCGCGGCTTCGCCACGCTGCCCGTCAACCTTCCCGGCACGACGTACAACAAGGCGCTGAAGGCGCGCGACCGCATCTTCGCCGTGCTGCGCGCGCGCATTCGTGAGCGCGCTGCGATGCCGGCCGAAGACGGGCTCTCGCGCATCCTCGCGAATCGCGGAGCGATGTCCGATGACGAGATCGTGCTCGAGCTGCATCACATCGTGATCGCCGGCTTCATCGTCTTTGCGGAATTCGCGGCAATGGTGCAGCAGCTCACCGCCAGCAACGCGGTGCGCATCCGGCTCACGACCGAGATTCGCGAGAAGTCGCCGGCTGGTGCGATCTCCGTGGAATCGCTCATGTCGATGCCCTATCTGCTGCAGGTCGTCAACGAAGTGAAACGCATCTGCCCCATCGTCGCCGCGGTGTTCGGCAGATCGAAGGGCTTCTCGATCGACGGCATGACCGTGCCCGCGGGATGGATGGTGATGTGGGCCGTCACGCCGAGCCACAACGCGCGCGGGCTCTACAGCGATCCGGCGTCGTTCGATCCCGATCGCTTCTCACCGGAGCGCGCCGAAGAGAAACGCCACGAGCACGCCTTCGCGCCGCAGGGCGCGGGCGCTGCCACCGGTCATCGCTGCCCCGGCCTCGATTACGCCACGTTCTTCATGGAAGTGTTCGCGATCGTGCTGCTGCGCGATTACACGTGGGAGCTTCCGCCGCAGAACTTCGAGCTCGATTTCAGCAGGACACCGCCCGAATTCAAAGACGGACTGCGAGCCATCATCAGTCGTTGATGGGCTGCCACAGCTCGATCTTGTTGCCGTCCGGATCGTAGATCCAGGCGAAGCGGCCGTAGCTTTCATCCTGCCGCTTCGGATCGATCCGGACTCCGGCTTTCGCGAGCCGGTCGAGCAACGCGTCGAGATCGTCGACGATGTAGTTCAGCATGAACGGCGCGGAGCCCGGCTCGAAGTAGCGCGTGTCGCCGGGAAAGATGCTCCAGACCGTCATCTGCTCGCTGTCCGGATTGTCTTTCTCGCGCCACGGCAGAATGGCGCCGTGGCCGCCGTCCGCGAGGCCGAGATGCTTGCCGTACCACTCCCGCATCTGCTGCTGGTTCGCTGATTTGAAGAAGATTCCGCCGATGCCGATGACGCGTCCCTGATCGCTCATGCGGAGATTCTACGACGATGTCCGGCTCCCGGCTAACGGTTTACTGCATTCAACTCCACGCGATCGGTCGCCGCGTCGGTTTTCTCGCCGAGGAACTCGACCCACTCCTTCTTGATGCGGGGATAGTGCTTCGCGGCCTCGACCAGTTCCAGAAAACAACCGAGCGTCGATTCGAGACGGCGCTGCAGCATCTCGTCGGCGATCGTCCCCTCCTCGCTGAACGCCGTGTGCGCCTGCGCGAGCGAGAACATGTCGGGATAGACGCGCGCGCCGAGATGCTCGAGCGGAACGCGAAGAGCCCACAGGCCGGCGCGGCCGCCGGCCATCGACGGCGATGCCGACATCAGAAACGCCTGCTTGCCGTTGAACGGCTGCGGCCGGAAGCGGGAGGTCCAGTCGATCGTGTTCTTCAGCACGCCCGGCATCGAGCCGTTGTACTCCGGCGAGGCGATGAGAAACGCATCGCATGCGGCGAGACGATCGCGCAGACGCTGCGCGCCCGCCGGCAAACCCTCCGCTTCGCGATCCTGATCGAACGATGGGCAGTCGAAGCCGGACATCGCCGCATGGTCGACTTCGACGCCGCGGCGCTCGAGGACGCTGCGCACGAGCGAAGCGAGCCGCGCATTGAGCGAATCGGCGCGGAGCGAAGCGGCAAAGAGAAGGACTTTGACGTTGCTTTCCATGCGGAGAAGAAGTGCATGCGGCGCACCATTCACCGCACGCACGACCTCTCGCCAGGCTCAGCTAACTCGACTCGCCAGCATCCCGTTGCTGCCGCCAGGTGGGAACAGAGCAGTACCTCGATCAGCCGCCGCGTGCGGAAGCCGAATCAGGATTGCGCCGCCGATGCAGACTGCGCAGCCAGCCACCGCGAGAACCGGAACGTGGTCGCCGCGGACCACGACGCCGAGGAGAAGCGCGACGACGGGAATGAGAAACGTGCTCGCCGAGGCGCGCGTCGGGCCGACGCGGCCGGCGGCAATCGTCATCACGACGAACGCGACCGCGGTGCCGAGCGCACCGAGAGCGACGAGCGATGCGAGCGGGACCGGAGACCAGTGCGCATGCGCGACTTGCGCGATACCGCGCGGCATCGTCAGCGCCAGCGCCACGAGTTGCGCACGCCAGATCACGGCGATCGCGTTGTACTTCTGCTGCAGCGGGCGCGCGATGCTGAGCGCAAAGCCATACGACACGCACGCGGCGAGGATCAGCAGCACGCTCGCCGTCTCGTTGCGGCCTTCCTTCATCGCGGGAATCGCGATCAGCGCCACGCCCGCCATCCCCGTCAGCAGACCGGCCATGATCTGCTTCGATGGAAGCCGGCGCGCCAGCGCGGAACTGACGATCGCCGTCAGAAACGGCACCGCGCCATTGAGCATGCCGGTCACGGCGGAGGAGACGTGCTCCTCCGCGTGCGGAAACATGCTGAGCGGAAACGCGAACCAGACGGCGCCGAGGAGCGCGATCGCCGGCCAGTCGCGAAGTGCAACGCGCGACCAGGCGCTGCGGAACAGCGCGAGCGTGAGGAAGCCGATCAGAATGCGGACGAAGGTCACGCCATCGGGGCCGATTGCGCGCAATCCCTCCGCGATCAGGACGAACGACGCGCCCCAGATCACGCCGGGGACCGCGAGCAGCGCCCAGTCGCGCGCGCGGGTCACTTCGCCACCTCGAGCGTGGCCGGCTGATACTTGCCGGGCACGAGACGCGACGCGATCGAAAGGCGATTCCACGCGTTGATCTGCGAGATCGCCAGCGTCAGATTCGAGAGCTCCTGATTGCTGAAGTGTGCGCGCACTTCATCGAACACGCCGTCCGGCACATGCCCTTCGATCCGCGTCACCGCCTCGGTCCAGGCAAGAGCAGCGCGCTCGCGATCGCTGTAGTACGGCGACTCGCGCCAGGCGTCGAGGCCGTAGAGCTTCTGCTCCGTCTCGCCCGCGGCGCGCAGATCCTTCCAGTGCATGTCGATGCAGTAGGCGCATCCGTTGAGCTGCGATGCGCGCAGCCGCACGAGATGGAGCAGCAGTGGATCGAGGCCGCAGCGGTCGAGGTATTGATCGACGGCATCCATCGCGTCGTAGGCGGCGGGTTCGTAGGCGTAGCGTGATTTCATCTCCCTTCTCCTTTGCGGGGAACAGAGTAAGATTCGGTTGTTCAGTCAAACAGATCCATTTAGGCGAAATGAACTGGACCACTTTCGTGAAGAGATGACGCGCCTCGCCACTACGTTTCCGCTCGCGCTACCGCATCGCCCGCGCAATGTGCCGGCGTATCGCTGGCTCTATCGCTCGCTGCGCGACGAGATTCTCGAAGGCCGCCTGCGGCCGGGAGCCCGTCTGCCGGGAACCCGCGATCTGGCCGCGCAGTACGGTCTCGCACGCGGCACGATCGTGAATGCATTCGAACAGCTGCAGGCCGAGGGATATCTCGAAGGGAGTGTCGGGTCGGGCACGTACGTCAGCGCGGTCCTGCCTGACGATCTGCTGCAGGCGCCGCGTGCGCAGCCCGCCGGCGAGATCCACGCGCGGCGGCGCGTCTCCGGCTACGCGCGCAGAGTCCAGGCCTCATCGCAATTCGACGGGCGGCGTCCTCGCGCATTCCGCACCGATCTTCCCGCGCTCGATCTCTTTCCCGCTGACCTGTGGGCGCGCGTTGGCTCCAAACGGCTTCGCCGATTGCCGGCGAAGTTGCTGCACGGCACCGATCCGGCGGGATTTCCCCCGCTGCGCGCCGCCATCTCCGACTATCTCACCGCCGCGCGCGGCGTGCGCTGCAGCGCGGAGCAGATCGTGATCCTCTCCGGCGTTCAGGACGCTCTCGATCTCGTCGCGCGCATCACGCTCGATCGCGGAGACCGCGTCTGCATCGAGAACCCCGGCTATCAGGGCGCCGCCGCGATCTTCGAGGCGGCCGGCGCGCGCGTCGTCCCGGTCGCGCTCGACGAGCAGGGCATGCGCGTTCCTCGCGAGCGAAGCGCGCGGCTCGTCTACGTCACGCCTGCGCATCAGTTCCCGCTCGGGATGACGATGAGCATCGCACGCCGTCTCGAGCTGCTGCAGTGGGCGCGCACGCATCGCACGCTGATCTTCGAAGACGATTACGACAGCGAGTACCGCTACGCCGGCCGGCCTGTGCCCGCGCTTCAGGGACTCGACACCGCGGGTCAGGTGCTCTTCTTCGGCAGCTTCAGCAAAGTGCTCTTCCCTTCGTTGCGCATCGGCTATCTCGTCCTGCCGGAGGATCTCGTCGATCTCTTCGCCTCTGCGATGTCGCTGACGCGCCGTCATGCGCCGCTGCTCGATCAGGCCGTGCTGTGCGACTTCATCGTCGAAGGACATTTCGGACGGCACCTGCGGCGCATGCGTCAGATCTATGCGGAGAGACTCGCGGTCCTGACCGGCAGCGCGCGCGACCATCTCGAAGGCATGCTCGAAGTCGTGCCCATCGAGGCTGGATTGCAGACGACGGGATGGCTCGCGGATGGATTCGACGAGATCCGCGTCGCGAGGAAGGCAGCGGAGCGCGGCGTCGATGTCACCCCGCTCAGCCTGCACTGCCGCCGCGCGCTCCGCCGGAGCGGGCTGCAACTCGGCTTCGCCGCGATCGATGCGGCGGAGATCCGGCGCGGGGTGCGCGAGCTCGCGGCTGCGATGCGTGATCGCTGAACGCCTGTCCGGTTTCTGAACGGCAGGCACCCCACTGGATCACCGTAACTCATTGAAAACAAAGAGTCGTCAAAACGGCACCTCCTTCGCGTTAGGAGACGGTCGAGGTGAATCCTGAAATGACGACAGAGACCTATGACTCGCAGTCGGTACTTCTGATCGATGACGATGTCATGGTGACCGAGGGACTCGCCGCTGCTCTGGAGTGCAACGGCAGAACACTCATCACCTGCAACGATCTGGAGACCGCGGAACTGATCGTCGAGCGTTTTCATCCGTCGCACATCGTGACCGACGTTCGCCTCTCGGGACCTTTCGCTTACGAGGGACTTGCACTCCTGCCATATGTGCAGAAGCACGCACCGGACACCCGCGTGATTCTGATGAGCGGCGACGCATCCGACGCGCTGCAGCGCGAGGCGTCGACGCGTGGAGCCGCCGCGTTTCTTCAGAAGCCGTTCGAGATGGACGATCTCGACGCCACGCTCGCGCTCATGACGCCCTCGCCTTCCGACTCCTCCGAATCGTGTGTCATCCGCGTCCCGACACTCGACGATGTGCTCGCCAGCGACGGACTCGAGACGCACTTCCAGCCGATCGTCACACTCCATGGCCGCGAGACGTTCGCGTTCGAATCGCTCGCGCGCTATCGCACCGACTCTCCGCTCCGCAATCCCGAGATGCTGTTCGCCTATGCGGCGAAGAAGAAACGGATCGCCGACCTGGAGTTCGCCTGCATCAACGCAACGGCGACCGGCGCAGGAGCACTCCCCGGCGCGCCGCTCCTGTTCATGAACGTCCATCCCGAGGTCTTCTCGACCGGGCAGACACTCGTCAGGAGAATGAAGGCGGCGGCGGCGAATCACGGGCTTCCCCTCGATCGCGTCGTCATCGAAGTGACCGAGCAGGCGTCTCTGCCGGGCACGCCCATCGCGCTAGCCGCCGTCGAAGCGCTGCGCGAGATCGGGATTCGCTTCGCGTTCGATGACGTCGGCGCCGCCTACTCGCATCTGCCGCTCATCGCTCAGGTGCGTCCGTCGTTCCTGAAGATCAGCCAGGAGTTCGGGCAGGGATTCGAGTCGGACACGACGAAGACGAAGATCGTCCGCAACATCGTCGCACTCGCGTCGGACTTCGGATGCGATGTCGTTCTCGAAGGCATCGAAGAAGAGTCGACCGCCGCGGCGGCAGCGCGCGCCGGAATCAAGTATGGCCAGGGCTATCTCTTCGGCCGTCCCTCTCCGTCAACGAGCTACTCAGGAGGGGTGCAATGAGCGCGTACTTCCATGAATCGCAGTCGCCATTCGAAGTGAATCGAGCAAATCAAGGGGGAGAAATCGTGTTACCGCAGGCTGAATCCATCGTTGAAGCAACGCTCCCGCGCGGAGAGCAGAGACAGCATCCGAGGCTGGTGCCGAATGTCGCGATTCCCGCGATGGCAGGACGGCAGAGCGTCGAGATCGTCAATCTGAGCATCGGCGGTGCAGGGCTCACGCATTCGAGTCCGCTGAAAGCGAGCTCGTTCAAGTTGCGCTTCAAATGGGGCGAGGCGACCTTCGATGACGAGGTCGTCCTCGTCGCCTCGCGCCTCATGCAGTTCACCGCTGACGGACCGCTGTACGCGAGCCGCGTTCGTTTCCTCCGCGTCTCGGAGCGTTCGGCGAATGCGCTGGAGCACGCGATGGTGGCCCTGCACGATGAGCTGATCAATCGCTGGATGTCCAATCTGCACGGCGAAACGGAGAGCGAAGAAAAACCCGAGACGCCGGCTCCGACGCAATTCATCGCCTGCCGTCTGCGTGATGGTGTCTGGCGCCGCAGCCGTGTGCCATCGGCCGAGGTGGTCGTCGCCGACGGCTTCGTCGTAGCGTCGACGGTCGCAGAGGGAGAGATCCGCCGGATGTGCGACGTGTACGAGCGCCTCGATTCGGACGGGCGCCGGCTGATGCAGTTGCTCGCGCCGGAGCTACGCTAGTGCGCGGGCGAGCTCGGTCGAACTGAAAGGCTTCTGCAGAAACCTCAGCTCATTCGCCGAGATCGCTTCCTCGAGTGATCCGGGAGCCGCGTAACCCGACATGAGGATCGCCTTCACTTCCGGCTGCTCCGCGTGGAGTGCACGTACGATTTCGAGGCCCGGACGGTCGGGAAGCATGTAGTCAGTCACCACAATCCGGAACGTTTCTCGTTGTGCGAGCTCGAGAGCCTCTGCCGCATTGGAGGCCGCAGTGACCTCATATCCGAGCAGGGACAGCATGATCGAGAGACCTTCACGGACGGATGGCTCGTCCTCGACGAGGAGCACGCGCTCTCCGTTTCCGGAAACCTCGCCTGACAATTCACCGCACTCAGGATCCGCGATGTTGTGTTGGAGTGGAAACGTGATCTGAAACAGCGTGCCCCCGCCAGCCGGGCACTCGACTGCGATCGTGCCGCCATGCGCGGTGACGATTCCGTGAACCACGGAGAGGCCAAGTCCCGTGCCACGCCCCGCATCCTTGGTCGTGAAGAACGGCTCGAAGATGCGGCCGCGAATCTCTTCGGGAATTCCGGGGCCGGTGTCTTTGAGTAGAAGCACGGCACGATCCTCTTCACGACGGAGTGCCAGCGTCAGCCTGCCGCCATCCGGCATTGCGTCCATGGCATTGACGGCAAGGTTCACAATGACTTGTTCGATCTGACCGCGGTCGGCCCTCACCACCACCGGGTTGGTGGGTGCATCAATCGTCAGATGAATGTTCTCGCGCACAACGCGCCCGAGAAATACGGACATCTCCTCGATCACCGCCGCTAGATCGATATCGCGGAGCGAGTTCTTCTCCCGTCTGGCGAACAGCAACAACTGCTTCGTAAGCTGCGATCCGCGCCGGATCGTCTTCTCCAGTTGCCGCATATGTTCCGACGCCGTGTCGTTCTTGCGCTGGACGATTTGGACGATCGTCAGCATCGCCTGCAGCAGGTTGTTGAAATCATGGGCAACCCCGCCAGCCAGCGTTCCGATCGCCTCGATCTTTTGCGCATGCCGCAACTGCTCCTCCAGCGCGACCTCCACGGTTACATCCCGCTTGATTGCCGCAAAGTGTGTGATCGATCCCTCCTCGCTTCGGATCGGAGAGATCGTCGCTTCCTCCTCGTAATGCGATCCGTCCCTGCGCTTGTTCATGAAGTGTCCGGACCAGATATCCCCTCGACGGATCGTCTGCCACAGCGTTCGATAGAACGATTCATCCTGGCGGCCACTCTTCAAAATGCTCGGCCGCTCTCCGATGACTTCGGCCCGGGAGTATCCGGTGATCCGTTCGAACGCCGGATTCACATACTCGATGCGCCCCTCAACGTCGGTGATCATGATTGACTCGCCAGCCTGCTCGATGACGGTGGCAAGACGCCCCACTTCCTGAAGCGAGCGCGCCAGATCACGTTGGGCACGAATGCGCTCTGTAACATCGCGACCGACGCAGGTTGCGCCGAGCAGAATCCCGTCGGGCGTCCGCAGTGACGAGTAACGAATCTCCAGGAGCCGGGGGTTCTGTTCGTCACCTACTTCTTCGACGATTTCGAACTCTTCACCCGCCAGTGCGCGTCGCCATCTCGACATCATCACGTTCTGTTCCTTCGGCAGATGGCGCAGACAATCCAGCAGGTTCATTCCCGATGCGGGCTTGATCCCTGCGTACTCGTGGAATTCCTCGACAAATCTCTGATTGAACGCGATGAAACGAAATTGAGTATCGATCGTGGCAATCGACTCCTTGAGGCTGTCCACGATTGCCTGAAGACGCTCTCCCGAACGGCGAATCGTGTTGCGCGCATGTTCGATCGCACTCGCGGCAAGCGCCCGCGCCGTCATGTCCCGCGCTACGATCGAGATGCCGGCCAGTCCTCCCGACGGCTCCAGCATCGGAGACAGTGTCAGGAGAACATTTCGTTCTTCACCGTCGCGCGTCAGCCAGATGGTTTCCGCCGGCAGAACACATCCACCGCTGGAGAGGACATCGATCCATTCGCTCAGCTCCTTCCCGTGATCTGCAGGAAACAGACGCCGAATCGAACAGCCTCTCATTTCTCGCACCGCATACCCGCAGAGTTGCTCGGCCCCACGGTTCCAGCTCCGAATCAGGCCCTCAGGCGAGAGCGAAATGATGGCGTCACTGCAGGAGTCGACGATGACCGCGAGGCGCTCGCGCTCGATCTCATGACGATAGAGAGCGATCGCTGTTCCCAGAACGATCCCCACTCCCAAAGCCACATTGACAGACACGATGATCGTCAAAGCAGTCGTCGCACTGATCTGATGCTCATGTGCAGCGAGATCACAGATCACGGCTGAGATCAGCGGCACGAGCATGACCGCCGGGAGAAGTACGCGCGCCATCGATCCCGCGGACGTTCGGGAGAGCAGCGCATGAATCCATCCGACCCGTCCCGCGATCACCTGTGCCAGGGCGACGATCGCGAGAGCGGCTGCCGTTGCCGGAACTGGAACGATGTGCTGGGCTGGATCCGGGAATGCCTCGATACCAAGGAAATATCCGAGAAGCACCACGTTCATGAGGAGCAAAACAATTGATGCGAGAACATGAGCGGTCAATGTTCGCGGCGTGGTGAGCAAATAGAGTGCGATGGCGAGGAGCAGGCAGAGAAACGAGGTCACCAGATAGGGATGAAGGGCCACGGAACCGGACGTTCCCCATCGCTGCCACGAATCCGAACCCCGGAACCAGCCAGCCACCATCAGTTCCGCAGCAGCAACAACGACCACGAACGCTGCAAGAAACCTGGTCAAAACAAGCCGCGACTTCCAATGGCCGCTCAGAGCCGCAACACTGGCGGACATCGCGATCCACATCAACGCGGACACTGCAGCAGCGGGTTTGTGCGCCCCGAGAGCTGCGACTTCGCGATTCGCAGTCGCATAACCCCAGAGAACGATCAGGCCAATTCCCGCAGCAGCCGCGCACAGTGCTCGCTGGAGATTCGTCCCTTCAACTTCCTGGGCTAGCGTCCGGAATTTCGTGCCATTCTCGAGCGCACCGGTCGTGATCTCCATCAGTATTGACCCCGGCCGGAGATTAGGCCGGAAGTGAATGATTACGCATCGCCGCAATCACACGGACATGTAACTAGGATCACACGGTCATGCGCCGGATCACTTCCGCAACCGGCAGCACTTCATCGATCCCCGCGACGCTCTTGCCGGCCTGCCAGTAATCGTCGCGGCCGCGCGCGGCGTGCAGACTGTGCTTGAGCTTGCGCAGCGACGTCAGCGCGTAGATCGTCCGCATCCAATGCTTCGTCTTGCGTCCGCGCAGCATCCAGCGCGCGATGGGACCGGCGCTCGTGCCGATCCGCTCGACGTATTCATTGCGGATGACCGCGACCGGCACCCCCGTCAACCGCTCGGTGAGGACGATGTCGCTCGCCTCGGCGTCGACGATCGCCTTCTTGTACTCGACGTTCGCGGTGCACTCGGTCGTCGCGATGAAGCGCGTCCCCATCTGCACGCCCGCGTAACCGATTGCGAGCGCCGCGCGGAAGGTCGCGGCGTCGCTCACGCCGCCGGCACAGACGACCGGGAGGCCGAGGTCCGCCAGCTCCTCGTACAACGCACGCGGATCGCGCGGGCCCGCGTGACCGCCTGCCTGCGAGTTGACCGCGATCAGACCATGAACGCCCGCGTCGCGTCCCTTCATCGCCCACTTGCGCTCGGTCACGTCGTGATAGACGAAGCCGCCCGCGCCCTGCACGCGGTCGACGACCCACTTCGGATTGCCGAGCGACGTGACGAAGAAGCGCACACCTTCCTCGAGCGCGATGTCGATCCAGCGTGTCATCCGCTCGAAGTACGTCTTCGACGATTGTTCGATCAGCGCGTTCATGCCGATCGGCTTCGACGTGAGCGTGCGGATCAGGCGTACTCCCGCGCGGAACTCGTGGCCATGAACATACGTGAGCGAAATCGGCTGCAGCACACCGATGCCCCCGGCCTCGGAGATCGCGGCGACGAGCTCGGGATTGCTGCAGGGATACATCGCGCCGCCGATGATCGGAAGCTCGATGCCGAGCTGCCGGGTCAGCGTCGTGGTGAAGGTGCCGTTAAGTTGATTTTCCAGGTGTGACCCCCGAAAACCAACTTTACACTGAAGTTCGGTCGCGCGATCCCGGTGCTATATTCCGCGCGTGACGACACCACTCCTCATCGCACGCGGCACGACCGACATCTATCTGCTTCCGCAGATGGCGAACCGGCATGGCCTCATCGCAGGCGCGACCGGTACCGGCAAGACGGTTTCACTCCAGATGATGGCCGAAGCGCTGAGCGGCGCGGGCGTGCCGGTGTTCATGGCGGATGTGAAAGGCGATCTCGCGGGCCTCAGTCAGCCCGGCGGCGGCAACGCGAAAGTCGATGATCGCCTGAAGACGCTCAAGCTCGAGGACTTCGCGTTCGCCCCCTCGCCCGTCATGTTCTGGGATGTCTTCGGAAACGCAGGACATCCGGTGCGCGCCACCATCTCCGAGATGGGACCGCTCCTCCTCGGCCGCATCATGGATCTCAACGACGTGCAGCAGGGCGTGCTCACGATCACGTTCAAGGTCGCCGACGACAACGGTCTGCTGCTGCTCGATCTCAAGGACCTGCGCGCAATGGTGCAGTACGTCGGAGAGAACGCGAAGCAGCTCACCTCGCAGTACGGCAACGTTTCCTCGGCGAGCATCGGCGCGATTCAGCGCGCGCTGCTGCAGATCGAACAGCAGAGCGGAACGAGTTTCTTCGGCGAGCCTGCGCTCAACTTCGACGACTGGCTGCAGAGCGAAGGACGGAAGGGCTACATCAACATTCTCGCAGCGGACAAGCTGATGCAGGCGCCGCGGCTCTATGCGACGTTCCTGCTGTGGATGCTCTCCGAGTTGTACGAGCGGCTGCCCGAAGTCGGCGACATCGACAAGCCGAAGCTCGTCTTCTTCTTCGACGAGGCGCATCTCCTCTTCGACGACGCGCCTGATTCGCTTCTGCAGAAGATCGAGCAGGTCGTACGGCTGGTGCGGTCGAAGGGCGTCGGCGTCTACTTCGTCACGCAGAATCCGCTCGACGTCCCCGACGTCATCCTCGGCCAGCTCGGCAATCGGATCCAGCACGCGCTTCGCGCGTTTACGCCGCGCGATCAGAAGGCGGTGTCGGCAGCAGCGGAGACCTTCCGGCCGAATCCGAAGATCGATGTGAGCCAGGCGATCACGGAGCTCGGCGTCGGCGAGGCACTCGTGTCGTTTCTGGACGAGAAAGGAACGCCGGGCGTCGTGGAGCGCGCGTTCATCATTCCGCCGCATTCGCACATCGGCGCGATCACACCGGAGCAGCGGAAGGCGATCATCGATTCGTCGATCGTCGCCGGACAGTATGAGAAGGCGGTCGATCGCGAGTCGGCGTACGAGATGCTGAAAGCGCGCGCGGCGACTCCCCAATCTCAACCACAGGCTGCACCAGCGCCGCAGCCGCAGAGCAACGGCGGCATCTTCGGCAGCATCTTCGGCTCGAGCACACCCGCCAAGGGACGCCAGCGCGAAGGCGTCGGCGAGGCAATGATCAAGAGCGCCGTCCGCGCCGCAGGCAGCCAGATCGGCCGCCAGATCGTCCGCGGCGTCCTCGGCTCCATCCTCGGCACCTCCCGCCGTTAAGTTGGTTTTCGGGGGTCACACCTGGAAAATCAACTTAACTCGCGCGACTTGGCACGCCGTTAAGTTGATTTTCCAGGTGTGACCCCCGAAAACCAACTTAAAACGCGGTACATTGAGGGGATCCGGAGGAATCTATGCCGTCACCTGTCGAGCTGGCCGCGCGTCTGTCGGCAGTCGTGTCTACACAGCAGGAGGTCCTCGCCGCGATCACCGACGTGGACAAGGTGATGGCGCTCGTCGTCGAACGAACGCCGGAAATGACGAGCGGCAGCGGCGCGATCATCGAGGTGCTGGAAGGGAACGAGCTCGTTTTCCGCGCGGGCTCCGGCGCGGCGCGGGAGCAGGTCGGAAAGCGGCTATCGCTCACCTCCAGTCTCGCCGGCCTCGCGATCGCGAAGAAGGAAATCGTCCGCTGTGACAATGTGGAGATCGACACGCGTGTCGACGGCAACGCCGCGCGCGCGCTCGGCATCGAGTCGATGATCATCGCGCCGCTCCTCGAAGGAACGAACGCCGTGGGGGCGCTGCTCTCGTTCTCCTCGCTCCCACAGGCCTTCTCCGATCTCGATTCCTACGCGCTGCAGCTTCTGGCGGGATTCACTTCCGCCGCGCTGATGCAGGCCCGCGCATTTCACCAGCAGCAGGTGTCGGAGGAGCGCTACAAGACGCTGTTCGAGCGCAATGTCGCCGGCGTCTTCCGATCGACGCTGGACGGCCGGATCCTCGACTGCAACGACGCGTTAGCCGCGTATCTTGGCTATCCATCGCGCGAGGAGGTCATCGCGCAGCCGGCGTGGAACCTCTATCACCGCCGCGAAGACCGGGAGGAGTTCCTCCGGATGCTGCACGAGCGCGCCATCCTGAACATCCGGATGCCGTTCAAGCGGAAGGACGGCTCCTCGCTCCTCGGTCTCGTCACGGCCAGCATGATCGGCACGAGTGACGAGTTGCTCGGCACCATCGTCGAAGCGTGATCGCCCTCGCTCTTTTCGCGGCGCTCATCGCGAAGACGCTTGCGCCGACGGAGCGCGGCGTTCGCGTACGCCTGGTGAGCACCGCGCAGCCGTTCGAAGTTGCGGACATCCTCTTCGAAGGCGGCGAGCAGCGCTTCATCAAACCGAAGGATCAGGAGAGCGCCATGCGGCGAAAGGATCAGCGCACGCTCGACGCCGATGCCTGCCGCCAGCGCGTGCCGTACACGCCGCCGCCGCGAAGCGAGGCCGTCGCGCTGCGCCCGCATCTCCGCAACGGCAACAGCATCGCGGAATCGCCCGGCCCATGCGTCAGCGTCGACGGAGTGCTCTACTTCGGCCTCGCGTTCTACGAAGGTGAGGGCGAAGACGGCGTCGGTGGTCTCGGCCGTTACGATCCAGCATCGAAAACGCTCGAGGTACGGAGGCCCGAGTGGCTGCGCGACAAGTCGATTGCGGCCCTCGCCACGGACGGGAAGACGTTCTGGCTCGGCGTGGAGCAGCAATATGAGGGTGCAACCGAGCCCCAGGGAATGGCCCGCTACGACTGGGACAGCGACCGGCTGCAGCCGCTGGTTAGGGACGACGCCCCCTGCGGCTCGAGCGTGAGTGACATTCTTCTCCGCGGCTCGACGCTCTGGGTGACGACCGACTTCGGGCTCTCGCGACTCGACCTCGGAACGGGCAGGTGGTCTCACACGGCGCTGCAGCACGACATGCGCTTTCATCCGATCGACTGCCATGAACACTATCGCCGGCTTGTCGAGTCGTATCTCGACCGGCCCTGGGACTACGAAATCGAGCATCACGTCCTCGAGGAGATGGCTCGCCTCGATGCCGGCGCTCTTCGCGAGATTCTCTTCGCGCGAAACCCTGCGGGACATGCGGTGCTCGGCGCCGTCGTCCGCAACTTCGCGGAGCTGAAGAAGTACGCAATCGACCGCATCCGGAAGCCAGGCCAATTGCAGCAGGTCCTCGACCGCTATGCGGCGAATCGATACGACGAGCGCGAATGGCACGACTTCGCCCTGATGTGGGCGAAGGAACATCACCACCTCGAACATCTTCGCTATCTCCGCGGCGACGATGCAGTGTTCGATTACCTCGCGAGCCTGACGGCACGCGAGGAACGCGAGGCGCGCGACGCGATCGAGATGCTCCCGTGGATCGACAGCAAGCGCGCCATTCCCCTCCTTCGCGAGTTGCTCACGCGCGAGTGGAAGGATCCGAGGATGGTGCCCGGAGTCATCGAAGCGCTGGAGCGCGCCGCACATCTGCGCATCGAGCCGGACGGAACCCGCACGCCGCTCGCAGCGAACAGCGACACGCCCGAGTACGCCGATGAGGAATTCAGCGCGTTCGATCGGGGGAGACTCGAGGGTGCGGATCGCGCCAGGCTCATCGCCCAGTGGCAGCAGTGGGCTGCGTCGCGGCGCGATTAGAATCGAAGCGTGATCACCATTCGCAAAGCCCTCCCCCGCGATCGCGAAGCCCTCGGCCGCCTCGGCGCCATGCTGATGCGAACCCATTACGCCTTCGACCGCGAGCGATTTCTCGCGCCGGGTCAGGGAACCGAGCAGGGCTACGGCTCCTTTCTCGGCAGCGTCCTCGACTCCGATGACGATGCAGTGTTCGTCGCGGAGACCGAGGGGAAGATCGTGGGCTACGCGTATGCCTCGCTCGAGCCGATGTCATGGAAGGAGCTGCGCGGCCCGGCGGGATTCATTCACGATCTCGCGGTGGATGACGGCCAGCGGAGATCGGGAACCGGCTCGAAACTGATGGAGGCAGCGATCGCCTGGCTGCGCGAGCGCGGCGCACCGCGCGTCATTCTCTGGACCGCCGCGCCGAACGCCGCGGCGCAGACGCTCTTTCATCGCATCGGCTTTCGCGACACGATGATCGAGATGACGATGGAGCTCGATCAGTCCCTCACGTAGACGAGATCGAACTCGAGCACTCCATCGGGCGTCTCGTCCTTCCGGTGAATCGTGAGGACACGGCCGTCGGGACTGAGGTTCCACGACTCATGCATGACGATCGCCTTCCGCCGGATGGTCGTCTCGAGATGTCCCGCCCCGTCGCGCTGCGCGTGCAGCAGCAGACCCGACGCACTCGCGGTGTCTTTCCCGGTGAGATCGAATGGGAGGACGTCGTGAATCGCTTCGCCGCTCTTCGTCACGCGATCGGCGATCACCGTCAGAACGTTCTCCGCCGGCTCGACGGCGAGCTTGTCGCTGACCACGACCGCGTATTCCTTCGGCAGATTGCGGCTCGTTGCGGGATCGAGCTTCCAGTGACCGCTGTAGTCGATGACGCTCGGCGCGGCGGCGATGGATGCAGCGAAGGCGAGTACGCAGACGAGTCTCTTCATCAGAATCTCTCGAGCCACTTCGTCACGTCGCGAATCACGGTCTGGAAATCGGGAGCGACGAACAGCCGCTCCTGATAATGCGTCGGATCGTACGGCGTCGCCGCGATCGTGTCGACATCCCACGGCTCGAGACCCTCCTCGGTCTCGAATCTTCCGAGCTCGCCGAATGACGACAGCAGCCCGGCGCCGTAGACCTTCAGGCGATTCTCTTCGCGCACGACTCCGAATTCGAGGGTGTACCAGTAGAGCCGGCCGATGCGCTCGACATCCTCCCCGCCGGCGTTGGCGGCGGCACGGCCGAACGCGCGATTGAGCCGGACGAAGTCGGGATGCGCGAACGTCGCCGCATGACCGACCAGTTCGTGCACGACATCGGGCTCGGGCGTGTAGAGCGGCACGCTGTGATGGCGCATGTACTGCGTCGAGAGAAACACGCTCTCATCGAGCCGCTGCAGAAACGCACCCGCGCTGACCAGACCGGCGACCGGCAGCATGCGGAATCCGGAGATCGGTTCGATGATCGCGTTCACGTCGCGCAACTGCGGGATCGCACTGCGCGACAACGCGACACGGCGCGATGCCGCGAGATACGCGCGGCACGCATACCGCTCGTGGAGCGGCTCGAGATGGCGCCAGACCTCGCGCCACACTTCATGCTCTTCCGGCGTGTACTCCGCGACGGGCGGCGGCTCGCCCGCCACGTATTCGATCGCCAGCCGCGCGATCTCATTTCTCCGGCGCCGGTACTCCGCGTCGTGAAAGCCGGGATGATCGGCATCGAGTGCAACGAGCTCGGGCGGCGTCGTGACGTTCACGGAGGCGGCAACGCGCGCTGGCTGGCGTCGATTCCGCGACCGCCAGCCGGCCAACGGCGATGCCTGGGGCGAAGAAAAAGGTTGCGTCGGATATAGTGTTGTAGTTAACTACAACACTATCTGAAAGGACGCCGCCTGCATGATCCCGCAACCCTTTTCCATCCTCCTCGAGATCCACATCTTCGGTGCCGTCATCGGAATCCTCTCCGGCACGCTGGCGATGATCTTCCGCAAAGGCCGCGGCCTGCACGGCGCCGCCGGAACGGTGTTCCTCTCCTCGATGTGCGCGATGTCGCTGAGCGCGGTCTATCTCGCGGTCTTTCACAAATACGAGCCGGCGAACGTCGTCGCCGGGCTGCTGACGTTCTATCTCGTACTCACTTCATGGCGTGCCGCGCGCAATCGCAGAGGAACGACGAACGCGTTCGACATCGGAGCGCTCGTTCTCATCCTCACACTCTCCGTCGCCGCATTCGCCGTGGCGGCGCTGCAGACGGTCGCTGCGCTGCGCGTCGTGATGTTCGTGTTCGGCGGCGTTGCAATGCTCTTCGCCGCCGGCGACATCCGCATGATCCGGAGCGGCGGGCTCGCAGGCCCGAAGCGCATCATCCGCCACCTGCTGCGAATGAGTCTCGCGTTTCTCATCGCGGTGCTGTCGTTCTATCCGGCCCGCGCACGATTCTTCCCCGCCGCGTGGAACCGCAGCGGCGTGCTCTACCTCCCTCACATTCTCCTCGTGATCTCGATCGTCGTCTGGATCTTGCGCCTGTCACGAAAGCCGCGGCAGGCGACCAGCCTCGAAATGATTCCGAATGCGCAGGTGACGTCATGACGCTCAAGACCAGCTCGCGCCTGGCAGGCATCATGTTTCTCTTCTACATCGCGACAGGGATCGCAGGTCTCATCGTCTTCGGCCCCCACCGAACACGGAACGGATACCGCGGCGAAGCTCGCGAGCATTGCCGCACACGAGGCGCTCGTACGGGCGGAATCCGTCTACGCACTCCTGATGATGCTGAATCCGATCGTCCTCGGCGTTGCTCTCTACGGGCTGACGCGGGCAACGGACCCCGAGCTCGCGTTGATGGCGCTCCTCTTCCGCGTGGGTGAAGGATTCGTCGTCGCCATCAACGCGGTGCTCAAGCGCGCACTGCTCGTGATCGCGTCGCGGCCGCCCGGCGATGCTCTCTTCCCTTCGGCAATCCTCGGGGCGCAGGGACTGATGCCGTTGTTTGGCGCAACTCTGTTCGCAATCGGCAGCACCCTGTTCGCCTGGCTGTTCGTCCGCGCGCGATCCATCCCGCTCTGGCTCGCATGGCTGGGCATCGCGAGCTCACTCCTCCTCGTCGTCTGTCTCCCGCTGCAGATCGCCGGTCTTCTCAAGGGAACGATCACGAACGTGATCTGGATCCCTGCGGCGATCTACGAAGTGACGATCGCTGTATGGCTCCTCGCGAAGCCGGTCACCGGCGAGTAGGCCTCACGGCTTGAACAGCCGGCGGATCAGCGTGCGATCCGCCTCCGGATACTCGTAGAGATCGAAGCGCTCCTCGGGGTGCTTGCGGATCCACTTGTTCTTATACATGTCGCGATCCGCGGCATTGACGAGTTGCGCGATCGTCGCTTTCTCCAGCAGCAGCGACGACGCAAACCCGACGGACGCACCGACGTGGAAGAGCGCTCCGCAGTTCCATTGAAGTCCCGCGACCGCCGTCGCGAGCCGGTCGGCGATCTTCGACACGGTCATCACGTCGAGATGAGGAATGGCAACGACGAATTCGTCGCCGCCGAAACGCGCCACGATGTCCTCCGACCGCGTGTTGCGCTGCAGCGCGTTCGCCACATCCCTCAGAACCTGATCGCCGGCGAGATGGCCATACGTGTCGTTGACCTGCTTGAAGCCATCGAGGTCGAGCAGCACGACGTTGACGATGGTTCCCTCGGTCAGCAGGCGCTCGCATTCCGAAATGAAGAAGCGGCGATTGAAGACGCTCGTCAGGTCATCGCGTGTGGCCAGGCCGTAGAGATCGCGGATCGCGACGCTCATCGTCCGCTGCCGCATCGCGACGCGTTTGGCGGCCATCAGCTTCGCGACGATCTCCGCCTCCGACGATCCCTTGGTCAGGAAATCATCGAAGCCGGCGTCGAGCGCTCTCAGCTTCGTGTCGATGTCTTCATGGCCGGTGAGCATGATCGCGTAGATCGATTTCAGCGGCTCCTCGGCCCGGATGCGCGCGACCGTCTCGACGCCCGTGAGCCCCGGCATCTCGTAATCGATGATGGCGATGTCGAACGGCGCGATCGCCAGACGCTGCAGGGCCTTCTCGCCGTCGGACACCGAGTCGACCCAGAAACCGAGACGCCGCGTGAGCGCAGCGACGTAGGCGGCATCGGCGGGAGCGTCGTCGACGACGAGCAGGCGCAACGGTTGTGCTGCCGCCTGCCCGCCATTGTGGCGGCGATCGCGAGGCTGGTGCGGATCCATAAATCAGTTCGCCGCGTCGCTGACATCCAGCGACGTCTCGGCGATCAGACGGCCGACGTCGAATGGTTTCTCGATGACACGTTGGATCGGAGGACAGACACGGTTCAAGGCGTCCGTGCCGAACGCAGTCATGACAATGACTCGCGGCAAGAGCTCGGGACGATGTTCAGCGAGGTAGTGAACGACGCCGAAGCCGTCGATGCGCGGCATCATCAGATCGAGCGCGATGACGTCGTACTCATGCTGCATCAGCATCTCAATCGCTTCAGCACCATCGCGAACGGCGTCCACAGAAAGGCCGTGGCGCGAGAGGATTCGGCTGATCAGGATTCGGATCGCGGCATCATCATCGACGATGAGCGCGCGGCGGGCATTGCTCACTTACACACCTGCCTCGATCCACCTGGTCCCATACACCGGAAAAAATTGCGAGCAGACATGATCACAGGCGGCCGCAAACCAGAGGCGTTACTGCGCACAAGCCCGGTTCTGCCGAGACGCAACACTCTTAAGCAACACGGACGCCAGCTCGAAGCCACGGTTGGGACTGCTTCGAATACTCAAATCGCAGTAGCGGAAATCCGGCAACGGTGCCACCATGGACCCGTTCCCATTCGTCCAAGGGGGGTCCCAGCAATGAAGCGTTTCATGCTTGCAGTGCTGTTTTTTGCGCTTGCGCTCGGCGTGCGCGCGTCATCGTTTTCGAATATCCCACAGTGCCGAGGCCTTGCGGACGAAGAGGTCTTTGACCTCCTTTCGCGAGCCCACGGGAGTGATCCCGACAAGGCGCTGCCGGAAGGCGCGCTGAAAAACCGGCACGTGAAGCGAGTGCTCGACTGTGCGACGCTCCTCTCGCGACAACGCCGCGAACAGGCGCGCGGGCCACAGACGCATGCGGCGCGGCAAGTCGCGGGCGAATCACTCTTCCCCGCTGCCGAAGCGAATCCCGATCCGCCGGGAGTCACGGAGGTGACGCCGGTTCACACACCTCCTCTGAAGAAGATCCATCCGGTTCCGCCGCCAAAGAAAGGCGAGCATGGCCGAAAAGAGATCCCTGAGCCTGTTCGTCCGGACCCTCCGTCCGGCACCGAACCTGACACGGCGATTCAGGCTTTTCCGGGTGTCTCTGCACCCTCGGCGGGTGGAGTCAGTTTCGAAGGCATTGGCGTAGGCATCCCGGGCTTCTCGCCAAGCAGCATTCCGCCTGACGTGGAAGGTCACGTAGGTGCAACGCAATATGTGCAATGGAACAACACGAGTCTCGCGGTGTGGAACAAGAGCGGCACACTGCTCTATGGCCCCGTCGCCGGCAACACGCTCTTCCAGCCACTCGGTGGCCCGTGCGCAACGCACAACGACGGCGATCCGATGGTCAACTATGACCAGTTGTCGGGGCGCTGGATTCTGTCGCAGTTCGTAGTGGGCGCGACGCCGAGCTTCTCGCATCAGTGCTTTGCTGTCTCGGCGACGAGCGATGCGACGGGTTCGTACTACCTCTACGATTTCGTGACCGACGCGGCGAACTTCGTCGACTACCCGCACGTGGCCGTCTGGCCCGATGCGTACTACATGACCGGCCACGTCTTCAACGCGGCGGGAACGAGCTACGTCGCCGGCCGCATCTACGCGTTCGAGCGCGCGAAGATGATTCTCGGCCAGACCGCACGCATGGTGAGCGCGAACATGCCGAAAGCCGCGGGCAAGCAGCAGTACGGAATGCTGCCCGCCGATCTCGACGGCTCGACGCCGCCGCCTGCCGGCGCGCAGGAATTCGTCGTCGGCCCTCACCCGTCGCAGTTGGGCAAGATCGTGGCATCGCGCGTCGCCGTAACGTGGGGCACGACGCCGACCATCGCGGTCACGACTGCGCCCGTCAACATCGCGAGCATCGTGAATCCACCATGCGCGAACAACACGGCGGCACAGGACAATCGCGACTGCGTTCCCGAGCCCTCGCCGGCGGTAGGCGCGGACTATCTCGACAACCTGGGCAATCACTTCATGAACCGGCTGGCCTACCGTAACTTCGGCGGCTCGCCAGCGCAGGAGTCGCTCGTTGCGGTGCAGACCGTGAACGGCACGGCTGGTGGATCGAGCCACACCGCGCTGCGGTGGTACGAGCTGCGGAACACGGGCGGCACGAACACAATGCCGACCGTCGGCCAGCAATCCACCTACGATCCCGATGGCGCCTGGCGCTGGATGGGATCGATCGCGATGGACAAGGATCGCAACATCGCACTCGGCTACAGCAAGTCGAGCACGACGATCTTCCCCAGCATCTTCATCACGGGCCGGCTGTCGACGGACACGGCGAGCACGATGGGCGCCGAGGCGGCGATGGTCAACGGAACGGGCTCGCAGACGGGTTCGCCCAGCAACGCGAATCGCTGGGGTGATTACACGTCGCTGACTGTCGATCCGATCGACCAGTGCACCTTCTGGTATACGAACGAGTACATCCCGGCGAGCGGAACCTTCAATTGGGCAACGCGCATCGCTTCGTACCGGTTTCCATCGTGTGCGAGCGCGGCATCGTGGGGAACGATCAGCGGAACGGTCACGTCGTGTGCGACGGGCGCACCGTTGTCGGGAGCCGTCGTCACATTGAGCAACGGCTTCGCCGGCTCAACGGATGCGAGCGGCAACTACTCGATTCTCGCTCCGCCGGGAAGCTACACCGCGACAGTGGCGGACGCGGCTCGAAACTGTACGACGGCGAGTCCTGCATCGGCGAGCGTCACGATCACGAGCAACGGTACGACCCCACAGAATTTCTGCATGACCGGAAATTCGAATCTGCAGACCGACTCCTTCGCGCTCGACGATTCGAACGAAGGGAACGGAAACGGGATCATCAACCGCGGCGAGTGCATCCGCCTCAATGTCACGCTGAAGAACAACGGCTGCGCAAATGAATCCGGCGTATTCGCGACATTGACGACGTCAACGGCGAATGTCTCCGTCCTCAGCGGAACATCCAGCTATCCGGACATGGCGATCGACGCGTCGGGCACGAACGTCCGGCCCTTCAAGATCCAGACGTCGGGATCGTTCGTCTGCGGCACGCCGATCGATCTCACTCTCAACCTCACCTACGCCGGCGGCAGCAAGTCGGTCGGCTTCAGTGTTCCGACCTGCGCTGGCGGCGCAGATCAGAGTCTCCCTCTGACGAACTCCATCGCTCTCACGGATTCATCGCAGACGGATCGCCTCGGACGCGATGGCGTACCGAGCGACTGCGATGGCAAGGCCTGCCCGAACGGCATCGGCACGGCCGGCACTCGCAACTACAAGACCTTCAACTTCACCAACTCCGCAGCAGTTCCTGCGTGCATCACGGTCAACGTCAGTGCGGCGTGCGGCACAGGCGGAAGCGCCGGCGACATCTCGAGCGCTGCCTATGTGACCAGCTACAATCCCGCAAACCTCTGCAACAACTACCTCGGCGACAGCGGCATCTCCGGACTCGGAACGTCGACGGGCCAACAGGCGTACTCATTCGATGTTCCTGCAAGCTCGAACTTCGTCGTAGTTGTCTACACCAACACCGGCTCGACGACCTGCGCGCAGTTCACCGGCACAGTCTCCGGCTTCTACGATCTCACTCCGGGACCCGGTACATGTCCCACATGTGTACCTCCGGCAGCGCCGACGATCACCCCGGGCGGACCGACGACGTTCTGCACTGGCGGCAGCGTCACGCTCAACTCCAGTGCGGCGAGCGGGAATCAGTGGTATCGCAACGGCACGCCGATCGGCGGCGCATTCGGCACGTCGTACGTTGCAACCACAGCGGGTAGCTACACGGTCACGACCTCATCGAATACCTGCGAGAGCGCGCAGTCGGCGGCGGCCGTCGTAACGATCAACTCCTACCCGGCCACCCCTACGGCGTCGAATGGAGGTCCGTACTGCGAGGGCGGCACGATCGCACTCAGCACGCCTACGGTATCCGGCGCAACCTACTCGTGGACAGGCCCCAACGGATTCACGGCCTCCGTGCAGAATCCGACGAAATCCAATGCGACAACGGCCGACGCCGGAACCTACAGCGTGACCGTAACCGTCAATGGATGTACGTCATCCGCTGGCAGCACGAATGTCGTCGTCAACCCGACACCAGCGACACCCACTGCTTCGAACGGTGGTCCCTATTGCGCAGGCAGCACGATCGCGCTGAGCACTCCTTCGATCACGGGCGCCACCTATGCGTGGACCGGACCGAACGGCTTTACATCGGCGTTGCAGAATCCGACGCGCAGTAATGCAACCACTGCGGATGGCGGTACCTACTCCGTCACGATCACGGTCCTCGGCTGCACGTCTGCTGCGGGGACAACGAATGTCGTCGTCAACCCGATCCCGGCAACGCCGACGGCCAGCAACGACGGCCCCTATTGCGAAGGTGGAACGATCAACCTCAGCACACCGTCCGTAAGCGGCGCCACATACGCGTGGACCGGGCCAAACGGTTTCACTTCGACACAACAGAATCCGACGCGCACGAACGCGACGCTCGCCGATGCGGGCAGCTACTCCGTGACCGTCACGGTCAACGCATGCACCTCCGCAGCGGGATCGACCAGCGTCGTCGTCAATACGATCCCCGCGACTCCGACGGCATCCGGCGGCGGACCCTATTGCGAAGGTGCAACGATCTCGTTGAGCACCCCGGCGGTGACCGGCGCAACGTATGCCTGGACCGGACCGAACGGCTTTACATCCGCGCAACAGAATCCGACGCGGCCGAACGCGACGCTCGCAGATGCGGGGACGTATTCGGTCACTGTCACGGTCAATGGCTGCACGTCAGCGGCAGGAACGGCGAACGTCGTCGTCAATCCGATTCCTGCCACACCCAGCGCCGGCAATGGTGGACCGTACTGCAGCGGAAATACGGTGTCGCTCACTACACCCGCTGTGACTGGCGCGACGTATTCGTGGACAGGACCGAACGGCTTTACGTCGTCATTGAGAACACCCACGATTGTGAATGCCGCGACGACCGACACCGGAACGTACAGCGTCACGATTACTGTGAACGGATGTACTTCGGCTGCAGGCACGACGGACGTTTTCGTCAATCAGACGCCTGCCACACCGACGGCGGCCAACGGCGGTCCTTATTGTGAAGGCGCGACGATCGCGCTGAGCACGCCGTCGGTCACCGGTGCGACCTATTCATGGACCGGGCCGAACGGCTTCTTCTCCTCCGATCAGAATCCGACGAAGACCAACGCGACGACTGCGGACGCGGGAACGTACAGCGTCACGGTCACCGTGAATGGCTGCACATCGGCGGCAGCAACCACCGATGTCGTCGTCAACGCAACGCCTGCCACACCGACGGCGAGCAACGGCGGACCCTATTGCCAGGGGGCGACTGTACAACTCTCCACACCGACGGTCAGCGGCGCGACGTACGCATGGACGGGACCGAACGGCTTTACGTCGTCCCAGCAGAATCCGACGGCGACGGACGCGGGAACTTACTTCGTCACAGTCACAGTGAACGGCTGCACCTCGGCGGCCGGCTCGACGACCGTCGTCGTGAACCCGATTCCTGCGACGCCTACCGCATCCAACGGCGGACCGTACTGTGAAGGGATGGCGGTTCAAGTGTCGACTCCCACCGTGAGTGGCGCGAGCTACGCATGGACCGGACCGAACGGCTTCACGTCGGCACAACAGAATCCTGTCGTAACCAACAATGCAGCACTCACGGATGCGGGAACGTACTCGGTCACAGTGACCGTCAACGGTTGCACCTCAGCGGCCGGCAGCACGAATGTCGTGGTCAATGCGAAGCCGGCGACGCCTTCCGCATCGAACGGTGGACCGTATTGTGAAGGCGCACAGATCACGCTCTCCACACCGGCCGTGAGCGGTGCGGCTTATGCGTGGACAGGGCCGAATGCATTTACTTCTACGCAACAGAATCCAACGGTCACGAGTACGGCAACGACCGCGGATGGCGGCACCTATTCCGTTACGGTGACGGTGAATGGCTGCACGTCCGCCGCCGGCTCGACGAATGTCGTCGTCAATGCCATTCCCGCGACACCGGTTGCGTCGAACAGCGGGCCGTACTGTGAGGGCGCTACGATCTCGCTCTCGACCGCCACGGTGTCCGGCGCAACCTATGCGTGGACGGGTCCGAACGGTTACACGTCATCGCAACAGAATCCGACGATCACGAACGCGACGACGGCACACACAGGGACGTACAACGTGACCGTCACAGTGAACGGCTGCACATCCGCTGCGGGCTCGACGAATGTCGTTGTGAATCCGGTTCCGGCCACACCGGCCGCGAGCAACGGCGGACCTTACTGTGCGGGCGCCACGATCTCACTGAGCACTCCGGCGGTGAGCGGCGCCACGTACGCATGGACAGGGCCCAACGGGTTCACTTCCGCGCTACAGAATCCGACGATCAGCAACTCGACCACGGCCAATGGCGGCACATACTCCGTCACTGTGACCGTGAACGGCTGCACATCGGCGGCAGGCACGACGAATGTCGTCGTCAATTCCGCTCAATCGACACCGTCAGCATCCAATGACGGTCCCTATTGCGCGGGTGGAACGATCTCGCTCTTCACTCCGGCCGTCAGCGGTGCGACGTATGCGTGGACCGGCCCGAACGGCTACACCTCTTCGCAGCAGAATCCGACGATCGCGAATGCGACGACGGCAAACTCCGGCAACTACAGCGTCACGGTGACCGTCGCGGGATGCACGTCCGCGCCCGGCAGCACAAACGTCGTCGTCAACGCGATACCGTCGACGCCATCCGCATCGAACGGCGGACCGTACTGCACCGGCGCGACGATTGTGCTTTCCACACCGACAGTGAGCGGCGCGACCTACTTGTGGACGGGTCCGAGCGGCTTTACGTCAACGCTGCAGAATCCGACGCGCGCCAGCGCGACGACAGCGTTTGCCGGCACGTATTCGGTCACCGTCACAGTCAACGGCTGCACCTCGGCCGCGGGCAGCACGAATGTGGTCGTCAACAACATCCCGGCCACTCCGACGATTACACCGGGCGGCGCAACGACCTTCTGCCACGGTGGCAGCGTCACACTAACCTCCAGCAGCGGCACCGGCAATCAGTGGTATCTCAATGGCAATCCGATCTCGGGCGCGACAGGCAACACCTACCTCGCCTATCAGTCGGGCAGCTACACCGTAAAGGCGACCTCCAGCGGTTGCACGAGCGCCGCGTCTGCACCCGTGACGGTCACAGTGAACGTCACGCCGATGCCGTCGGTCAGCGCCAATGGACCGCTCGTCTTCTGTGAAGGCGGCAGCGTCACGCTGACGTCGAGCAATCCGTCAGGCAATCAGTGGTATCGCAACGGAGTCATCCTCCCGTCCGAGACCGGACAGTCGACGATTGCGACGACCTCGGGTGTCTACGCGGTCACGACCACGCTGAATGGCTGCACGACTCCGGACTACACGACGGTCGTCGTCGTGAATCCGAAGCCCGATGCCACGATCCACGTCACATCGCCGATGTTCCTCGGCGCGTCCGCCAATGCTTATGTGCAGGCCGCCTGTGCAGGTGCAACGTTCAGTTGGGGGATCACCAACGGCACGATCACCGGAGGCGCCGGCACGCCGTACATCACGTTCGTCCCGACGGCCGCAGGCACGACAACGCTTACAGTCACTGTGACGAACGTCTATGGATGCTCGAATACGAAGTCGTCCAACGTCACGGTGCAGACCGCAGCGTTCGGTGCGCCGCCCTACATTCGCGCCGATGCAGCGAGCACGACGACGGCGTCAGTGAAGTGGGCCTCGGTGACGAGCGCCGATCATTACGAGATCTTCCGCGGCACCGACGGCGTGAACTTCACGCTGCGCGGGACGAGCACGACGACGTCATTCTCCGATTCCGGCCTCACGGCGTCTGCGGTCTACTTCTATCGCGTGCGCGCGGTGAAGGCGGATTCCACGACCTCGCCGTTCTCTGCGATCGACCCGGCAACGACGGTCGTCTTCACCGAAGACCCGCTGATGACGACTTGCCAGCCGCTCGTACGCGCCGCTCAGATCGCGCAACTCCGCACGGCGATCAATCTCGCGCGGGCGGCGGTCGGACTCGGTGCATTCACCTTCACCGATTCATCCCTCTCCACCAGCACGAAGATCAGAGGCATTCACATCACCGAGCTGCGCACGGCGCTCAGCGGAGTCCTGACCGCAATCTCCGTGACACCGTCGTATACCGACCCGACGCTCTCGCCGGGAACGACGGATGTGAAAGCGCAGCACGTGATGGAGCTCCGGGATCTGATCCGGTAACGGCCAGCAGCGAGGAGTGCGGACGTCGCGTCCGCACTCCTCTTTCACCCTCTCAGTTGGCCTTCGCCGTCACCGTCGCAGACGCTGCCGAGACATTCCCTGCCGCATCGCGGGCCTTGACGTAATACCAGTACTGCGAGCCTCGTGCGAGGCCGCTGTTCGTATAGCTGGTGCTCGTCGTCGTTGTGAGCAGCGAGAACGTTCCTGTTGCCGAGGTGGCGCGCCAGACCTCGTAGCCTGTGACGCCGGTGTCATCCGTCGACGCACTCCAGGCGACCTTGATCGACCGCCTTCCGGCCGTCGCGGTCACGTTCTGCGGCACGGTGGGCGGCGTCGTATCCGCGACGTTGTTCACCGTCACGCTCACGGCGGCCGACGTCGTGTTGTTTCCGGCCGCGTCATACGCCTTTGCGGTCAGCGAGTGCAGCGAACCGTTAGCCTGCGTGGTCGTATCCCAGGCCCACGAATAAGGCAACGCCGTGTCGGCCGACTGCAGCGCACCGTCGAGATAGAACTCGACCTTCGTCACGCCGCGGTCGTCCGACGCGCTCGCGCTCACCGTCGCCGTGCCCGACACCGTCGCTCCATTCGCAGGCGACGTGACCGACACCGACGGCGGCGTCGTATCCGGACTCTGCGGCGCATCGTCGATCGTGAAGCTGAGCGGAAGGCCGGACGCTGTCAGTTCGTTCGGCCCCTGATGCACTGCGCCATCGGCAGAGACGGTGAACAGATTCACGCCGTCCGTCGTCACCTTGATGTTGCCGACGCAGTAGCCCGCGTGGCTGGCCAGACTTCCGATCGGATTTCCCTCCTCGGTCTGCAGCACGTACGCCGGCGGCGCCGTCACGCATGATGACGACTGCGCAAGCAGCACATGCTCGACGACATCGATGCGCGGCAGATCCCATCCTGATGATTCGCCGTCGCCGACGCCGATGATCGCCACGGCCGGATTCGCCTTGTTGAAGTACGTCGGGTTCGTGCTGCTCTCGCTACCATGATGATTCACATGCAGGAGATCGATGCCGCCTGCGCTGATCAGCGGATACGCACCGCCGGGCGAGATCGCGTTGATGACCGACGTCTCGACATCGAGCTGCGACGTCGAGCGTCCCGTACACGAGTCGCTGCCGCCGCCGAGGTCACTGGCCCAGAGGTAATCGAAACCGCCGTACTGGATGAGGAGTGCGATCGAGAGATCGTTTTCGTCCGTGACATTGACGGAGCCGCCGCCGATGATCTGCCCCGCGCGCGCAATGCAGGTGATCTTCGCGCCGTTGCCGAGCGGGATCACGGTACCGACGGGCATGGCCACCGGCGCGCCGGCGGTCGTTCCCGCCGCCGCACTCTGCCAGCCGGTCGCACAGGACGACGAGTACGACGAGCCGTTGTAGTACTGCTTGACGTGCACGTCATAGCCGGCCTGGATCACTTCATCGAGACCGCCGATGTGATCGCAGTGCTGATGGCCGCCGATCATGTAATCGAGACCATTCGCCGGCTGCACGCCGATCGACTTCAGATACGGCACTACGTACTGCGTCCCCTTGCCGGTGTTGCCTGCTTCGAGCAGCACCGTCGTTCCGTCGGGTCCTTTGATGAAGACGGAACCGCCCCAGCCGACATCGATGTAGTGGATTTCGAGCTGTTGCGCGGAGAGGATCGTGGATACGAAGACGAACAGCAGTACGGCGAGAGATCGAACGAGCCGCATGATTCCTCCTGATCCTTCACATGGTCGAGTTGCCGTTTCGCAAGCAAGAATCGATCCGAGGTATGCTGGATATCTCCACTTGGCGCGACTCCCTTCGCGGCCTTCAGCACCAGCATCGTCATGCTTCTCATTGCAATCATGTTCATGAACATATCGATCCTCGAGGCTCGTTTTACTCCTGCTCCCGGCGCCAATCCCGAGTACGCACAAGGTGCGATCGAGCGATGCGAGGCGCGTCATCGTGAAATCCGCGAGCACGTCTGGGTGATCGCGGACGAACAACGGCGCACGCCGGAAGAGTGGGCGCACTGCCTCAACGTCAATCTGGAAAAAGGTGCCGGTCACTTCGAAGTACGCGAGGCGGACGAGGAGTTGCGCGGGAAGGTGTTGAGGGGCGAGATACCGCTGCAGAAGTAACCATCGCGCCGGCTGCAGCTTCTTGTTAGGTCCGCCGCGAGCGGCTAAGATGCGCTGTCTCCATGCAGATCGGAATCCGAACGGAAAACCTCGTCAAAGAGTTCTCCGCCGCCGCCAGCCGCAAGGGTGAATCTCCGAAGGCGACCGTGGTCGCGCTCGCCGGCCTCTAGCTCGAAGTGAAACCGGGCGAGATCTTCGGCCTGCTCGGCCCGAATGGCGCGGGGAAATCAACGACGGTCGGCGTTCTTACCACGCGCGTCCGTCCCACCGGCGGACGCGCGTGGATCGGAGATCTCGACGTCTGGCAGGAGCCGGTCGCGGTGAAGCGCCTCATCGGCGTCGTGCCGCAGCGGCCGAATCTCGATTTCATGCTGACCGCGCGCGAAATCCTCACCTTTCACGGCGCGTACTTCGGTCTCGCCTCCGCCGAGCGGAGAGCGCGCGCCGATGCACTGCTCGAGCAGTTCAAGCTCACGGAACGGGCGAATGACCGCGTGATGGGGTTCTCCGGCGGCATGCTGCAGCGCCTCTCGATCGCTCGCGCGA
The DNA here is from genome assembly GCA_021325515.1 of Acidobacteriota bacterium. Classification (GTDB taxonomy): domain Bacteria; phylum Acidobacteriota; class Thermoanaerobaculia; order Gp7-AA8; family Gp7-AA8; genus JAJPHC01. The sequence goes on along the minus strand of JAJPHC010000045.1, from coordinate 83,610 downwards.
TGATGCACGATCCCGAAGTGCTCTTCCTCGACGAGCCGAGTGCCGGGCTCGATCCGCAGACGCGGCTCCTGCTGACCGAGATGATCCGCCAGTACAACAGCCGCGGAAAAACGATTCTCCTGACGACGCACAACATGGAGGAGGCAGACGGCCTCTGTGATCGAGTCGCGATCGTCGATCACGGCCGGCTGATCGCGGTTGGAACTCCCGCGGAGCTCAAGCGCTCGATTCCCGGCGGCTTCGTGGTCCGCCTGCTTCTGACCGAGCCATCGGACACGCTGATCGGTGCGCTGCGCGCGCTGCCCGGCGTCTCGGAGGTGCGGAGCGCCAACTCCGCGCACATCGACGTTTACGCGGACCGCGGCGGCACTCTCGTTCCTGAAATCGTTGCCGCGGTGATCTCTTCCGGCTCCACGCTCCGCGATCTCCACATCGCCGAGCCGAGTCTCGAGAATCTGTTTCTCCATCACACCGGACGGAGCCTCAGAGAATGAACCTGCAGACGTTTCTGGCCATGCTCGCGCGCGATGCGCACGTCGCGCGCCGCAATGCGGTGACACTCCTCTTTCAGACACTGCAGCCGATGCTCTTCGTCTTCGTCTTCGGCCGCGTGATGACGACGAGCGGCCTGATGAGCAGCCAGTACAAAGCGCTGCTCCTGCCGGGCGTGATCGCGCTGGCGATGGTGATGTCGGGAACGTGGGCCGTGACGATGCCGCTCATCACCGAGTTTCAGTACACGAAGGAAATCGAGGATCGCCTGCTCGCACCGATCCGGATCGAGTGGCTGGCCATCGAGAAAGTCGTCGCCGGAATGGTGCAGGCATTCATCGCCGGAATGGTGGTCATCCCTGCCGGATGGCTTCTGATGGGCGGCGTCGCATTCCACGATGTGCACGTGATGCGCTTCATGGGAATCGTGCTGCTCGTCTCCGCTCTCTCCGCGACGCTGGGACTCGTCCTCGGATGCAGCATCAGCCAGCAGCATGTCGGCCTGATGTTCAGCATGGTGATGGCGCCGATGATCTTCTTCGGCTGCACCTACTACCCGTGGGCAGCGCTGGCGAAGTTTCCGATCCTGCGCCGCGTGGTGCTGATCAACCCGATGGTCTATGCGAGCGAAGGATTGCGCTCCGCGCTGCTGCCGACCTATCCGCACCTCGCCGGCTTCGCCATCATCGGCGCGCTGCTGCTCTTCGATGTCGCCTTCCTCGCGCTGGGCCTCCGTCAGTTTCGCCGCAAGGCAATCAGTTGAGTCGCACTCACTTCACTCCATTCCGCAGCTCGGTGAAATCCGCCGCATACACACGCGAGACCGTCGGCGCGAGCGTGCGCGCATAACTCAAGGCGGAGAGGTTCAGCCTCGCTCGCGCCAGATCGAGCGCGGTTCGCAGTTCCGTGACGTGCAACGCCTTCACCGGCAATCCGGCGGCCGGCGTGTCGGTGACGGTCGCAGCGCCGAGGCCTGCGAGCGTTCGCACGGCGTTGATCGCGGTCCGCAACTGGACGAGATGCGCCGCGCTGATCTTCGTCGAGAGCGCGACGAGTGGATCATCGGTGAAGATCACCGTGGTGGCGAGATCCGGGCTGCTGTCGGCTGAGGACACACCGTTCGCCAGCGCGCGAACCGTGTAGAGATACGAGACGCCCGGCGACGCATTCGTGTCATCGAAGGAGATCGTTCCCGACGCGCTCGAGCTCACAGTGCCTGCGAGTGCAGCGCCGCGATAGATCTGATACGAGGTCGCGCCGCCCGGCGCAGTCCATGACACATGCACGGACGTCGTGGTCGTCGCGGTCGCAAGAACATTCGACGGCGGCGATGGCGGAGCTGCAAGGAATGTGTAGCCTCCCTGCAGAGTCGACGTCGTACCGTTACTCGTGACGGCCACGTCGACCGTGCCGGCCGCGTGCGCCGGGCTCGTGCAGCTCAGGATGTTGGCGCTGACCACGGAGACATTCGTCGCCGCGGAACCACCGAAGGAAACCGTCGCGCCGTTCTGGAAGTTGTAGCCATTGATGATGACCGTCTGGCCTCCCGATGCGGAGCCGGTGGCAGGTCCCACCTCGAGAGTCGCGCCATTGATGCCCGTAGTCTGCGGCGCGAACGTCAGATAGAAACGTCCGAAGTCGTTGTAGTAGTAGTTCAGGACTTCGAAGTAGTAGGTCGTCCCTCCCGTCAGCGTCGCCGTGTAGGAGCTCCCGCAATCGACATTGTTCGCGTCGTGCGTTGCAGGGCTTCGAACCGTGAAGCAGCCGGCGACGTTTCCCGCGGCGGGACAGGTTCCGCCGGTGTATTCGATCAGCACAATCGAAGCCTGCGAGCCGCAGAGGGAGATGAGATACGTGGCGGTGGACTGCGGTGTGAAGCTGTACCAGAGCGACGTCTGATTCGTGAATGGGTAGCAGGAGGTCACCGCGTCGGAGAGCTGCGACGTCGAGTTCTCGGTCGAGCCGGAGACGGTGTACGGGAACGGTCCGGCCGGAGGAATCGTCACGGGCGTGGAACAGGTATCGGCAGGATCGGCCACGTAGACATCGATCTCCGCAGCTCCGGCACCGCCTTTTGAATCGGTGACTTTCAAGGTGACCGGATAGCGGCCCGCGCGCGCGAATGTGTGACTCACGCTTCCGCCGCTGATCACGTTCATCGACGAGAGATCGTCGGGAAAGATCCACTTTGCCGACATCGCATCGCCGTCCGCATCGGAGAACGTCCCGCTGAATGTCACGCTCGCGCCGGTCGCGACATTGACGACGCCGCTGACGGCCGCTGGAGATGACGACGCCGTCACTGCAGGAGCGTTGTTCACCGGCGAGGTCACCGTCATCTCCCACACGCCGCGGCCATGCGTTGCGGCGCGCAGCTTCGTACCGTCGGCGAGGATCTGCATGTCGTACACAGAGACCGCCGGAATACCGGTCCCGTATGCGGACCACGTCGCACCCTGATTCGTCGAGCGATAGACGCCGACATCCGTTCCGCAATACAGCGTCTGCGAGTCCGTCGGATCAACCTTGATCACCTGCGCAGAAAATGCAGGGAGACCCGATCCGCGCGCAGTCCAACTCAGACCGGAGCTCGTCGTGTAATAGACGGAAGGCGACGTGAGTCCTGCGAGGGCGACGTATGCAATCGAAGGATCCGAAGGATCGATCGCGATCGCATTGATGTTGCGAAAGAGGGGCAGACCGCTGCGGGCGAGCGTCCATGAGACGCCGCCGTTCGTCGAGAGGAACAACTGGTCGTATTTCGCCGCCATGATCACGTTCGAATTGCCGGGCGCGATCGCGGCCGAGCTGATGCCGGAGTTGCCCCACGTCGAGCCGTCGGTCGTCGTCGTCGGCAGCGGCAGCCAGCCATCGCCGAACGTCGTCGTCCGCCAGAGCCGGTGCGTTACCGTGTACAACGTGCCGGGCGCATTCGAGTCGGCGTAGATCTTCGTGGAAAACGGCGACGAGTCGGACCAGGGAGGCGTGCGATACGTGGCAATCACCGAGTTTGCCGCCGCGCCGCCGAACTGCGTGCGTACGATGTTCCCGTTCTGCCAGCTCATCATCACCTGTGCGGGGACATCTGCATTGATCTGGCAGCCGAACCCATCGCCGCCGTAGGCGCTGTCCCAGTTCGTGCCGCCGGCGTCGGTCCGCCGCGAAGTTCCGTTGTCCTGCTGGCCGCCGAACATTCGATTGCGATTGGCCGCGTCGGCCGCGAGCGTATAGAACTGGCGCGTCACGAGATTCGCGTTGCGGCTCGTCACGTTCGCGCCGTTGTCGGAGCTCGAATAGAAACCGCCGTCGTTCGCGAAGTAGAGAGTGCCGCCGCTGTCATATCGAATGTCGTGACAGTCGACGTGCATGCCGCCGCTGGCCGGAATCGAGTTGAACGTCGCGCCGCCGTCGGTCGTCTTCACGTAGTACACACCGCCGGCGATCACTACGTTCGCATCGGACGGCGAAACGATGATGGCGTTGTCATACGAGCCCTGGTTGCTCAAGTACGAGCGGATCGAGGCGCTCGCGTGACCCGACAGCGCGCTCAGCTCCGACCACGGTCCGCCGGCATTCGACGACTTGTACATGTGCGAGATGGTGGCGCCGGTGTTCGCGTCGTACGTCGAGAACGCGCAGTAGAGCGTGCTCGTATTGGATGGTGCGATGGCGATCGACATGCGATCGACGAGCAGAGTGGCGGTCGACACCGGCAGACCGGTCGACGACTCGCTCCACGTCGCGCCGCCATCCACCGACTTCATGACCTTCGGCGAGCTCCAGTTGTACGGATCGAAGCAGCTATAGCGAGCGCACCAGTAGCCTTCATCATAGGTCGCCGCGTACATCGTGTTCGCGTTGCCAGGATCGCGCACGAGATCGGTGATGTCGCCGTAGGCGGCGGTGCCTGACGACGCGCGCTGGATCCGCGTCGTACCGAAACCGTTCTGCCCCGTCGTCGAGCGCAGCAGGCCGGCGTCGGTTGCGGCAACGACTTCATTCGGGTTCGCAGGATGAACAGAGATGCGGAAGAACCGTGTGGCGATCACGCTCGAGGGCAACGTCCACGCCGATCCGCCGTTCGCGGAATAGAGAAGTCCGATCCCGGTGATGACATCGCCGGAGTAGGCGTTCTCCCCGGTGCCGAGGTAGATCTGGTTCGTATCGGAAGGCGCGTAGGCGACGGCGCCGACAGCGAGATTGGGGATCGAATCCGTGAGCACGGTCCACGTCGCGCCGCTATCGGTCGTCTTCCACGCGCCACCGCCCGCCGCACCCGCGATGAGCGTGCCGGCCGTCGTGGGATGCGTCGCGATCGCCGTCATTCGTCCGCCGCCGTTGGCGGGACCGATGGACGTCCAGAGCGTGCCGCCGATGCTGTCGCCGGCGATGGGACGCGAGACGAGCTCCGACTTTCGCTGCGCCTGAAACGCGCGCGTGGCCTCGAGGAGCGCGTCGTGATCGATGATGCCGTTGATCCCGTGACGGAGGATGTAATCGGCTTTGCGTCCGTCGAGACAGCCGTCTTCGGTATCGGGACGCTCCGGCGGCCGGTGGTCGTCAGCGCCGGCGCTGAGGGAGACTGCGAGACACGACGCAAAGACAAAGACGGCGATCCGCTCGCTCATGGCGCCACCCTCCGTTGTAAGGACCCCGACGATGATGCCACGATTAAGTTGGTTTTCGGGGGTCACACCTGGAAAATCAACTTAACGGCGCAGCATCTGCGCGGGGGTCCCATGTGGAAGACAAGTCTGACGACGCTCGTCGCCGCGCTGCTCCTCTTTTGTGAGCGCTCGGAGCCGCCGGTGATGAAGCAGCTCCCCCGCGATCCGCGCCGCGCGGCCATCGGCGCCGTCGGCGGACTGCCGGTTCCTCTGCAGCGCGCGCTGGACCCCGTCCACGCCGAGCTCATTCCGAAGGCGGGGCCGGTCGACTGGCTCAGCGTCTACAAGGAAGAGGCGCAGTCGTTCAACCAGTATGAGCACAGCAATGTGAACCGGCCCGACGCGCTGCGCCACACGATTTACCTGCAGCCCCTCGGCACGTTCGGCAGCGATGCGCCATCGCTGGAGATGATGCGCCGCTATGCCGCCGCGTACTTCATGCTCGACGTGAAGCTGCTCGATCCGCTGCCCATCGACGCACGCCTCACCTCGCGTCTCCTTCCCGGAACGAACGAGCGGCAACTCCGCACCGGCGACATCCTGGCGATGCTCAAACAGCGACTCCCTGCCGATGCGTACTGCATCATCGCCGTCACGATGATCGATCTCTATCCCGGCCCCGACTGGAACTTCGTCTTCGGACAGGCGTCGCTCACCGATCGCGTCGGTGTCTACAGCTTCGCCCGCTATGGCGACCGCTCGAAGAGCATCACACTGCGCCGGAGTTGTGACGTGCTCGCGCACGAGACGGGACACATGTTCGGCATCCGCCATTGCGTCTGGTATCGATGCGTGATGAATGGCTCGAACAACCTGCACGAATTCGACGGAAAGCCGATGCACGCCTGCCCGGTCGATCTGCGCAAGCTGCAATGGAGCACGGGGTTCGATGTCGTGCAGCGTTACGAGCGTCTGCGCGATGTCTGCCGCGATGCTGGATTCGACGAGGAGCGTGCGTGGATCGAGACGGAGCTCGCGCGCATCGCTTCCGGCAGCGGCGCAACACAAACGGCAGGCTAGGAGTATGTCCTGCAGCGCGACGCGAGAAGTCTCGTCGCCGCCGCGACATCGATCTCCGCCACGAGCACGCCATGCTCACCGTACGGCTGATGGACGAGCAGCGTTCCATCCGGCTTCACCACGGCGGACGTCGTCCCTGATCCTCGGCTCGCGTAATTGACCGACGCGAACCAGATCGTGTTCTCCGCCGCGCGGCAGAACATCGCCTTCTCATGAAACGAGTTCGCCGGATCAGCGAACGACGAAGGTGCGTAGCTCCCCTCTTCACCGGGATGAAAGTGCGGATGAAAAACGATCTGCGCCCCGCGCCTCGCCGCCCAGCGGACGGTCTCCGGATATCGCCAGCCCTCGTGACAGATCACGATGCCGAATGTCATCTCGCCGCAGGGGAATAGCTGCCGCTCCGAGCCCGCCGAGTACACGGCATCCTCCGACGGATCGAGCTGCACCTTGTCCTGAAATCCGAGCCGCGTGCCGTCCGCGTCGATGACGAGCGCCGAGGGACGCGGCAATCCGTCGCCCACTCGTTCGGTGCCGAGGATGACGGCGATCTTCGCACGGGCAGCGGCGGCCGCGATCTCCGTCCAGGCGCGCTCGAGAAACTCCGCGTCCGGAGGCGGCGGCTCGTAACCGAGCCCGCGATAGCCGGGAACGTAGCACTCCGGAAAGCAGATCAACTTCGCGCCGGCGCGCGACGCTTCGCCGATCGCGTCGCACGCCAGGCGGATCGATTCTTCAGGAGACTCCGGATAGCGAAGGTTCGCCAGTGCGATGCGCATCGCCGCACATTCTAACGGGCGCGATCGATGCGAAACGCGAAGCAGCCGTACGCCGGAAACCGCACATGCAGAAACGCGACGTCGGACATTGCGAGAAAGCGGTCGACGGTCGCCTCGAGCTCGTGCGCATTCGTCAGCGATGCATCGCGGATCTCTTCGTCCGCGGTATACGCGCGAACGACGAACTGCTGATTCAGATATGTGCCGTCGGAACCTGCCGGCGGCAGCGCCTCGCGCAACACCGTCTCGTCGCTCGCATCGGCTTTGACGAAGATCGGGCCGTACTCTTTGTAGGGGCCCGCCTTCGTGAACGGCGTGAAGCTCGCGAGGATCAGCCGTTCGCCGGGCTGCGCGCGGCGCAGCACATCGCGGCACGGCTCGCCTCCCTGCGCGATCACATGCTTGACGGGCTGCCCGAGGTCGTCGAGGCCTTCGGTGCGGACGCGTTCGAGAAACTTGCGGGGAATCGGGGCGATGGTGAGTGCGGTCATCCTGTTCCTTTCGACATGTACAACACGCGCACCTCGCTCCCCGTTCGCGTATCGTTGTCGCCATGACAATGCTCGACACGATCCTCGGATGGCTCGTCTCCGTCATCGGCGTCGCGACCGGCGCCGCGTACATCCCGCAGGCGCTGCGCATCTGGAAGCGCCGCAGTTCGGATGACGTCTCCATCCTCACCTACGCGCTGTTCCTCGGCGGACAGGTCGTGTATCTCGTCTATGGAATCCGGATCGCGCAGTGGCCGCTGATCATCGGCATGGCGGCGAACATCGCGGGCAGCATCGCGGTGATCGGGAGCGCGCTGCGCTTTCGCGCGCGATGACTCAGTTCCGCGCGGCGACGTCGTCCCAGTTCTGGACGACGGTGATCGGCGCATCGACGTTCGCGGTGAGCGAGTTGAGCAGCAGATGCTGCCCGTCCGGCGCGACATCGAACGCAGGCACGTCACGCCCGAGCATCGGCGTCGACTTCTGGCGATAGGTGAAGAGCAGCTCCGGCTTTCCCTTCACCGGCATCGGCTCCGGCGCGATCTTCACGACCATCACGGCGTCGGCAGGCGCGGAGAAAAACAACTCGCTCCCATCGCGCCGCCACCTCGGCATGCGGCCGCCGGCCGTCGAGACCTGCCACTTAGCGGTTCCATTCACGGGGCGCAGGTACACCTCGTCGCGTCCTGATTCATCCGACGCGTACGCGATCCAGCGGCCATCAGGCGAGAACGCCGCGCCTCTCTCCGTGAACTGCGACTGAATCAGCGGCACCGCTTTCCTGTCGTCGAATGAATAGACCCAGATGTCGCTGGATGTCGGATGATTGGGATCGGTCGCTTCGAGCAGGAGCTTCTTTCCATCCGGCGACCACGATGTCGGCCGCATTCCTTCCGGCGTGACGACGAGCGGTTCCTCGCCGCCTTCACCGGACGCTTTCTTGCGATAGATATCGCCTCCGTCGGAGCGGTTGGAGCGGAACGCGATCCATTCGCCATCAGGACTCCACACCGGAGAATCCTCATCGGTCGAATCGAACGTGAGCCGCATGTTGGTTCCGCGATCCAGATCGATCACGTGAATGTCCTCGGTCTGATCGATGATGGAAACGGCGATGTGCCTCCCATCCGGTGAGAGCGCGGGTCCATACATATTCGCGCTCTGCGGCGTGGCCGAGTCGTTGATCCCGTTGCGCGACGCCCAGATCAGCCGCGACTGCCCGAGCTTCCCTGACTGATAGACGAGCGTGTTGGTCTTCGAGACCGAGGCGATCGCCTGCTCCGTTCCGGAGTAGGAGACGTCGGGAGCGACGGCGATCGGGGTGCCGCTGATGGTTAGACTCCGTGTGTCGAAATGCTGCGCCATGAGCGAGCCATCGCGCCAGAAGAGCAGATAGCCCGACGGCGACCAGGAGATCGACGAGTTGGCGCGGAACAGCTCATGGTGTTTCTTCGTCGAGAGAGACACTACGTCGATCGTGCTCGGATCGTCGAGCGAGCCTCCCTCCGCGCGCTGCACCAGGAACACGATGTGCTCGCCGTCGGGAAGGAACATCGGCCAGCGATGGCTGATCTCCCCCTTCGCGAGCCGCGTCAACTCGACGGGCGTTCCGCCCTGCGCCGGGACGCTGTAAAGCCCCTCGCGAAAACGGGGCGCGAAGACGATCGTTCCCTTCTCACTCCACGTGCCGCCTCGCGCCTCGGGCGCTTCGGCGACGAACTGCGGCGGACCGCCACCGATGTCGATCGTCTTCAGCTTTCCTTCCGCGAAGTAGCCGACGATCTTGCTGTCGGGCGACCAGAAGGGATGCGAAACGCCGTTTGTCCCGTCGAGATGGCGCAGCTCGCCGGTGCGAAAGTCGCGCACATAGAGACTCGAGATCGAATCGGGCGCACGAACAGGAAAGACCAGATATCGCCCATCGGGAGAGAGCACCATCGCACCCGCTTCGAAATTGAACATCGACCCGGGCGGCGGTAGTACGGAGGAGACGAAGCGCGGCTGTTTCGAGTCCTGGCCCTTCACCCAGAGCATCGCGAAGATGACGGCGGCGGCGGTCGCAAGCAGTGCGGCAGCGGCGATCGCGCGCGCGCGCCTCGGCGAACGGATCGAGGCTGGAGCATCGTCGCGCGTTTCGCCGATCCAGCGCAGCTCTTCGGCGATGTCGGCCGCGCTCTGCCAGCGATGATCGCGCTCCTTCTCCAGACAGCGGCGAATGACGTGCTCGAGCACCGCGGGGACGAGCGGCTGAAGCTCGCGAATCGCCCGCGGCTGCTCCTTCACGATCGCGGCGATGAGGCTCGTCCGTGTTTTGCCATCGAAGGCGCGGCGGCCGGTCGCCATCTCATAGAGCACCGCGCCGAGGGAGAAGATGTCGGTGCGAGCATCGGCCTCTTCTCCTTCCAGTTGCTCGGGGGCCATGTATTGAAATGTGCCGACGATCGTTCCACGGGCGGTGAGCGGCTTCTGCACAGTGGCGCCATCGGCGCTGACGTCGATCTCCACGGATTTCGCGAGACCGAAGTCGAGCAGCTTGGCGCCGCCGCGCGTGATGATGATGTTGCCCGGCTTCAGGTCGCGATGCACCACGCCGGCGCGATGCGCGCGATCGAGCGCGTCCGCGATCTGCGCGCCGTACTTCACGACATCCGCCAGCGGCAGCGCCCCCTTCGAGAGCTTGTCGGCGAGCGACTCCCCATCGAGGAGCTCCATCACCAGATAGTCGTCACCGACATCGTAGAGCCGGCAGATATTGGGGTGCTCGAATTGCGAGATGGTGCGGGCTTCGCGCTCGAATCGAATCTTCAGTTGGGCATCGGCCGCAAACTCCGCGGAGAGAATCTTGATGGCAACGGTGCGGTCGAGACGCGTATCGCGGGCCTTCCACACTTCTCCCATGCCTCCCGCGCCGATGCGCGAGACGGCCTCGTAAGGACCGAGGCGTGTGCCGGGTTGCATGATTTATTGGTGAGGACGGCCACGATTATAGGTTCGAACTGTCCATTGACGCTGAAGAGGCGTATAAAAGAGTCACACAAGGAATCGGTCCTGACTCCCAAGGCTCTGCGGAGCATTCGTCTCGCCCTCGGTCTCTCCATCGAACAGTTCGCTGAGAGAATCGGGCTTACTCCGTCCGAAGTGTCGGCGATGGAGCGCGGAGAAATGACGCTGTCGGGGATCGGGAAATCGCTCGAGCGGCTCTCGGCGGCGCCGCCCGCTCCAAAGCAACGCCCGGACGACAAGCGTTAGCGCCGGTTACTCCTTCAACATCTCCATCTTGCGCTTGATCTGATCGCAGCCTTTCGCGCCATTGAGCAGAGTCTGCTCCCACGATCCGTAGACGGGATTGGGAAGCGCGAACCACTTGCGGCCCCAGTCATTCGCATGCTCGCGCACGATCGCGTCGCGCTGCTCGAGCGTCTTGCCCTTTGCGTTCGCGAAGTCATTCAGATCATCGCCGAACAGCATGATCACGCGATATTTCGATGCGACCCAGGCGCGGCGCGCCGACTTGTCGCTCGAGTCCCAATCGGGCCGCGCACCCTTCGTGATGAGATTGTCCGCCGCGAGCGGAAAACCGAGGCGCGCCAGCGACGCGCGCAGCGGCTCTTCTTCGCTCTTCAGCCGATTCGTGATGTAGAAGATCGCGACGCCGCGCTTCTGCACTTCGAGCAGAAAATCGTGCGCCGCCTCGATCGCGCGCGACTTGTCGTTCATCGCCCACTCGTGCCAGCCGGGCTCCGAATAGGTCTCGCCGCTGCGGATCAGTTTCACCTGATGTCCCGACGTGTCGAGGATCGTCTCGTCGAGATCGAGAATGATCGCCGGCGGCATCGACGGATCGACGCTCTTCTGTTCGGTCGCCGCCGTCCACGACTTGTCGGCGGCCGCCTCATCGAGCGTGCGCAGTGCAGTCGAATAGACCTCGCGCGTCACTGCCTGATACTCCGCCGACGTCTGCATCCAGAGCGTGGCGTTGAGAGAGGGGCGTGCCATCGTGCACGGCTGCTGCGTTGCGCAGGCTGCAGACAGGAGTGCGAGAATGAGGATCGTTTTCTTCATCACGCCCGGGAGTCTAAAGGAGAAATCGTGAACAGAAAATCACTCATCGTCGTCGCCATCGTTTTCACGCTCGGTGTCGCCGCAGGAATTGCGCTGGCCAAAGGCGCCGACCCCTCGCTTTATCACGGCAGGCAGCCGAAGGATGCCGGCAAAGCGCTGCTCGAGCTCGCGCGCAAGCAGGCGGGAAAAGGAAGCTGGGAGCGCATCGGTGTCGGCCGCGTCTATTACCTCGCCGGAATGAAGAGCGAAGGACAGGCGATCTTCGACGAAGTCACATCGCGCAAACCGGAAGCGACGGACTGGTGGCGCATCGGCCGCGTCTACTGGGAAGCCGGCGAGTGGGACAAAGCACGCGAAGCATTCGAGAAGTCGCTCGCGATGAATCGGAAGGACGACAAGGGCCTCGCCGAGCTCGGCGCGTACTACATGCTCAAGGGAGATCGCGCCAAGGCCGAAGAGCTCTTCGATCGATCGTTTGCGATCGAGTCGGGTGAAGTCTGGAATACCGCCATGATGGCCGGCGGCTACCTCGGCGTGAAGCCGCAGGAGTGATCACTCGATCCGCAGAAACCACTTGCTGCCGGCGCGCGCGAACTTGATGTCCTTCTCCTCCACCTTCCCTGCAGCGGTGTCGCCCTCGATCTTGAGATTCTGAAGCTTTCCCTTCGGAATGGGCAGGAGCTCATTCGCATCCTGCCCTTTCGGAACATGCGCCTTCAGGTACGCCACGCAGTCGGTGAGAAATGCGGAGAGATCCGTTTCCTTGAACAATTCGGCCGGCGGCCGGTTGAGCGGCGGCTTCACCTTGTGCCTGCTGAACATCGCGTCGATGTCTTTTTGAGCCTTTTCCGACGCCTTCTGATCATCCATGTTTCCGAGGATCGAGAACGCGACGATGACTGCCATTCCCTGCACGAACGTGCCGCGGTCATTCGGATAGATGACCGCGAGGACGTCGCGGCCCTTGCTGGCAGCGAAACCGCTGCGAAGCTGCGCCAGCGCGGCATCCGGGCTCGCGGCGCCGTCGCCGGGTCCAACGACGGGAGGCGTTGACGGCGACGGTTTCGGTGCAGGCGCCGGTGCGGCTTCCGCGGACGATGATGACGCCGGGGCACTCTCGCCGCCCGCGAGGCCGAGGCCGGCGGTGAGCTTGAACGGGACCTTCACCTGTTTCGTGTTCTGCCAGACTTCGTATTCGACGGCGACGGTCTTGTCCTTCGTCTTGACGTCGAACTCCATCTCCGCCGATTCGTTCATGTAGCCCGAGCTCGTGCGATGCGCATCGATCGCTTCGCCCTTTGTGTCGAAAAAGCGGATTGCGCGGATGCTGTTCATCGTCGAGCGCGGCAACGCGAGCGTGAGATCCGTCGACTCTTCGCCTGGCGCCACGCTCTTCACGGAGATCGTTGCCGTGCCGAGCTTCATCGACTTCCCCTGCTCCAGCTTCAGAGCCGGGATGCGCGTCTTCTTCGTTCCATTGGCGAGCATCATGGCGACGGCGCCCTGCAGGTTGATGGACGAAGCGCCCACCGAGGGCCGGCCGCGCGTTTCGATCTCGATGATCGCGGAGCCGCGATCTTCACTGATCTTCGGGAAGGGTCCGATGCGGCCTTCTTCGAGGAGGCTCTTTCCCTTGTCGTCGGTGAGCGCGTCGATGCGGCTGGCGTGATCGTCGATGTCGACGATCCCGGCCCCGTCGGGCGCAACGATGCCAAGGCCGATCGTGGTGCCGGGCTGCTCATTGAAGATGTGCAACTCGCTGCCGTTGGCGCCAAGACCGTACGCAACGACACGAATGCCGGCCACGGAGATCTTCGGTTGCTTCTGGGCGAAGAGTGCGAGGGAGGGAACCAGCGCGAGGAGTACGACCCATGGGCGTGGACGCATAACACCTCCGTAAGTGGGGAAGTGTGACACAAGTCGGGAACTAACGCTGCGCTGCAGCGGGGCGGGCACGCGGGTACGCGGGCTCGCGGGCGCGCGGTTGGTTGCGGCGAGATTCCTTCTGCAACCTGTGCTCGAGCTACCAAAAAGCGAAACGCAGAACGCAGAACGCAGAATTGAGAATTGAGAATTGAGAATTGATGTGGCGCTTCGCGCGTCGCTCTTTCTAAATTCTTCATTCTGCGTTCTGCGTTCTGCATTTCGCTTTTCAAGGCTCCGAAGAAGCTCGTGCTCGAACCCAGCGCCCCGGCGGCCCACCGCGAGCCCGCGAGCCCGCGAAACCAAATTCACATCCTCCACTCGTCGATGAGGCTTGCGACGAGCGCGGTCCAGCCGGTCTGGTGGGAGGCGCCGAGGCCTTCGCCGGTGTCGCCGTGGAAGTACTCGAAGAAGAGGACGAGATGTTTCCAGTGAGGGTCGTGCGCGAAGCGTTCCGCCGCGACCGTTCCGCGTTTCCCGTAGAGAGGGCGATAGCCTTCGGCGTCGGGGAGGAAGATTCCGATCATCCGCTCCGCGAGCTTCTGCGCGACGCCGCTCAGCGTCGTCGACTTCGGCAGAAGCCGCTCATGCGTGTCGATGCGCATCCCATGCGTCCGCATCACCGCGCCGATTCCCTCCTCGGCGCGCGTGTCGATCATCTGATCCGAACCCGCTCCCTCCTCATGCACCGCGACCTGCACGCTGCCGAACGCCTTCTCCAGTTTGCGCAGCGACTCGATCATCAGGAAGCTCGTCGGGAACCACACCGGGCCGCGCCAGTTGCTGTTGCCTCCCTTGAGCTTCACCACCGCCTCCGCCGGCTCATAGCCGACGCTCTTTTCGCCGAACACGAACGGATGCTCCTTGTGGTATTTGCTCAGGCTCCGCAATCCATGCGGTGACAGGAACTCCTCGGAGTCGACGATGCGCGCGAGCAGATGCTGCAGCTGCACCTGATCGACGACGGCCAGCACGTGCGTGACGTCGTGATCGCTCTCCACCGTCGTCACGCAGCGATCGACGATGTCGCGGCGATGCTTCATGAACCATTCGAGATTCTCGCTGAAGACATCGAAGGGCTCGATCCACTTCCGCTCCAGCCTCTCGATCGCGTAGAGCGGGATGAGTCCAACCAGCGAGCGGACGCGAAACGGAATCGCGGTGCCGTCCGGGAAGCGCAGCAGGTCGTAGAAGAATCCGTCCTGCTCGTCCCACAGCGTGCGGTTGCCGCGCACCATCTTCATCGCCGCGCCGATGTAGACGTAGTGCTCGAAGAATTTCGTCGCCAGCCCTTCGTAGACCGGATTCGTCTTCGCCAGCTCGAGCGAGATGCGCATCATCACGAGGCAGAACATCCCCATCCAGCCGGTGGCATCGCTCTGCTCGAGCGTGGCACCGCCGGGCAGCTTCTCGCTGCGATCGAACACCGCGATGTTGTCGAGCCCGAGGAAGCCGCCCTCGAAGACGTTGTTGCCTTCGCGATCGACCTTGTTCACCCACCAGGTGAAATTGAGCATCAGCTTGTGGAAACACTTCTCGAGAAACTCGATATCGGGCTTCCCGTTGCGGATGCGATCCATGTTGTAGACGCGCCAGACGGCCCACGCGTGCACCGGCGGATTGAGATCGGAGAACTCCCACTCGTATGCGGGGATCTGCCCGTTCGGATGCTGGAACTGCTCGAAGAGCATCAGCCAGAGCTGCTCTTTCGCGAAGTGCTGGTCGATCAGAGCGAAGACGATCGAGTGAAATGCGAGATCCCACGCCGCGAACCAGGGGTACTCCCATTTGTCGGGCATGGAGAGGATGCGCATGGAGTTGAGGTGCCGCCAGTGCGCGTTGCGTCCGCGATGCCGTGACTCCGGCGGCGGCGCAGCGGGATTGTCGCCATCCATCCAGACGTCGACGTCGAAGAGGTAGCTCTGCTTCGTCCAGAGCAGGCCGGCGAACGCCTGGCGCTGCACGTTTTTCTCTTCGTCGGAGGCGCGCTTCGGATGAATCGCGGCGTAGAACTCATCCGCTTCGCCGCGCCGCGCGGCGATCACCTCATCGATGCGCGCGTCGTTGAATGGTTCGGCATCGGCCGGGCGGAGCGCGAGACGCATCACGGCCTTCTCGCCGCCATCGATCTCGAAGCGCATCCAGCCGCAGGCTTTCGTCCCGGTGTTCGCCGGATTCACGGCATCGCGATCGCCGCCAACGATGCGCCGGTGAAAGGCATCCTTCACGAACGGGCTGCGCGAGCGGGCTGAATCGCCATACACGCGCGGAGCGTTCGTCTCGTTGTCGGTGAAGAGGCGCTGCGAGCCGGAGGGAAGGTCGAGGATGCGCGGCCCGACCTGCGTCTTGTGCAGCAGGCCGGCCAGCGGCGGCGCATCGGTGTCGTCGGCGAACAGATAGCGCGACCCTTCAGCGCGGATGAACGGCGTCTTCACATCCTCGCCATTCCAGGACCAGGTGTTGCGGAACCAGAGCTGCGGGATCACATGCAGCGGCGCGCGGTCGCGGCCGCGATTGTGCGCGGTGATGCGGAAGACGAGCGTCTCTTCGTCCTCCTTCGCCGCCTCGATCTCGACGTCGAAGTAGGCATCGTCATCGAAGACTCCGCTGTCGAGCAGTTCGTACTCGCGGTCGAACGGGCCGCGCCGGCGATTCTGGTCAATCAGTTGACCATATGGGTAAGCGCGCTGCGGATACTTGTAGAGCATCCGCTGATACGAATGCGACGGCAGCGCGTCGACGTAGAAGTAATACTCCTTGACGTCTTCGCCGTGGTTCCCTTCGGTCGGAACGAGACCGAAGAAGCGCTCCTTCAGAATCGGATCCTGTTCGTTCCAGAGTGCGAGCGACCAGCAGAGGATCTGGTAGCGATCGCAGAAGCCGGCGATGCCATCCTCGCCCCAGCGAAATGCCTTGGAGCGCGCGAGATCGTGCGGCAGCCAGGACCAGGCATCGCCGTCGGTGCTGTAGTCCTCGCGCACAGTCCCCCAGGCGCGATCCGAAAGATACGGACCCCACTTCCGCCAGAGGGCGAGTGCGTGCACATCGCCCGAGAGCCGCCGCTTCTCTGCATTCATCGGAACGGGAGAAGGATACCGTTAAGTTGGTTTTCGGGGGTCACACCTGGAAAATCAACTTAACTCGACCCTGCTACTGAAAGGTCCTGCCGTTCACCCTGATCCAGCCCGCCGCGTGATGCCCTGCCGGATCGCGATGCGTCCAGTGAACGACGCCGCCCTTCGCATTCCAGATGTATTCGCCGCTGAACGCCACCAGATCGCCGCGATGCAGCGGCGCGACGCGCTGCGCAAGATCGATGTTGTGCGCGATCAGCACCGTCGTTCCATCGCTCGCCCGCACGAGAAAGCGCTGATGCCGGCTCCCTTCCTCGTCATCGGGAAGGATCGCGACGACGCTCCCGCGATCCTCGACTCGAACGTGGCTGAGATGTCTCTCGTACGCCGCGGCGACAGCCGATTGCCCATGCGGAACGGGCTCGCGCCGGTGCGCATAGGCGCCGGCGATCACCAGCACGAGCACTGCGAGTGTGGGGATGAGCTTCTTCACGCCGGGAGAGATTCTCGCTCATTCGGGACTCCATCGTGATTCTCAACACGTTCGCCGCGTGATCGCGGACCTCGACCCGCTGCAACGAATCGCCGGAGAGTGCCGTCATGACGATCCTCTGCGGTTTCGATTTCTCCGAGAGCTCGGTCGATGCGCTGCAGACCGCGGCCGCGATGGCTGGCCGCCGCGGCGAGAGGCTGCTGCTGATCCATGTCGTGCAGCCGGTGCCGAGCGATCCGGCTGAGAACCATGGCGAGATCGTCCGCGGCGCGTGCACGGAAGAACTGGCAAAGCTCGCGGTGCAACATTGCCGCGGCGTGACCCTCGAGACCGCAGTCGTCACCGGCTCGCCGGCCGCATCGATCCTCGCCCACGCGCCGGACGACACGACGCTCATCGTCGTCGGGGGCCGCGGGCAATCGCCCGCCGCTCACTGGCTGATCGGCAGCGTCGCGGAACGGCTCGCGCGCACCTCGCCCTATCCCCTGCTGATCATCCGCCGCGGCCACGTGATCCGGACGTGGCTGCATGGCGAGAAGCCACTCGAAGTGATGATCGCAACGGATCTGACGCCGGTCGCCGACTACGCGCTCGAGCGCTCGTCGCTCCTCGCCGGCTTCGGTCCCTGCAACGTCGAGCTGACCTACATCGAGTATCCGCCGGCGGAACACGCACGCCTCGGCATACCCGACCCGATCCGGCGCAGCGCGAATCCGCTGATCGAGAACTATCTGCGCCCCGAGCTCCAGCGCCGCGTCGACCGGGTGAACCTCGGCGGCACCGTGCGCACGAACATGGTCCTCACCTTCGGCAGCACATCGCAGCGCATTGCCGATGTGGCGGAAGACGAGAATACGGATCTCATCATCGCCGGCACGCATCAACGCAAGGGACTCGATCGCCTGTGGCATGAATCAGTCGCGCATGGCGTCCTTCACGGCGTCGACACGAACGTCCTCTGCATTCCATTCCACAGCACGGGAGAAGAGCTGCGCGCGCTGGAGGTGCCTCGCGCCGGGACGATCATCACCGCCACCGACTTCTCGCCATGCGGGAACCGCGCGGTGGCGTGGGCGATCTCCATCGCGAAGAGCGATGCGCGCGTGCTGATCCTCCACGTCGTCCCGCGCGAGGAAGAGCTCGCGGCCGCAGCGAAGCAGCTCGAGTCGCTGCGGTCCGACTCCTGGCCGCCGGATCTCACGATCGAACGCCACGTCGTTGCGGGTGCGGAGGTATCGCTGGAGATCCTGCAGGCCGCGGCACGCATGAACGCCGGCATGATCGTCGTGGGGCATCACGGCCATTCACGAATGTCGCTGCTGCTCGGCTCAACCGCCGGAGATCTGCTCGCGCGGAGCATGCAACCGGTGCTCGTCGTGAACGATATCGGCTAGCGGATTGCGGGACTGCCGCGCGCGATCCGCTTCTGGATCTCGACGATCGCGACCGGCAGCACCATCGCGATCGCACACAGCGCCATGTCGAGCGCCGTCGGAACGACGAGCCCGAGGATGTTGCGCAGCGGCGCGATGGCGACGGCGGCCAGTTGCAGCAGCAGGACCGTCATCATCGCGAACGCGATGTGCCGGTTGTTCGCGAGTCCGGCGAATGCGCTACGCACGCGCGAACGGCAATTCAACGTGTGGCCCATCTGCACTGCAACGAGCGCGAAGAGCGCGACCGTCCGCGCATGCGGTCCTTCTCCATGACGCCGCACCGCATCGAAATAGAGGACCAGCACGATCGCCGCGAGCATCACTCCCTGCCACGCGATCAGCAGCAGAAATCCTCGCGACAACATCGAGCGCTGCGGATCGCGCGGCGGATGCCGCATCACATCCTCGTCCGGCGGTTCGAGCGCAAGCGCGAACGCGGGGAAGACGTCCGTCACGAGATTCATCCAGAGAATCTGAAGAGGCAGCAGCGGCAGGCCCTTGCTGGCGATGATCGCCACGAAGACGGCGATGACCTCCCCCAGGTTGTGGGAGAACATCATGTGGACGAATTTCTCGATGTTGGCGTAGATCGCGCGGCCGCTCTCGATGGCTCGCACGATCGTCGTGAAATCGTCATCCGCCAGCACGATGTCCGCCGCTTCCTTCGCCACTTCCGTGCCTCGCTCCCCCATCGCGATGCCAACGTCGGCGCGCTTCAACGCAGGCGCGTCGTTCACGCCATCGCCTGTCACCGCGACGATCGCCCCGCCCGCCTGCAGCTCTTCGACGATTCGAAACTTCTCTTCCGGCGACACGCGTGCTCGCACGTCCGCGGGCTCGAGTCCGATCTTCGCGGCGATTGCGTTCGCGGTGTGGAGCTGATCGCCGGTGAGCATGACGACACGAATGCCGGCCTGCTTCGCCGTGGCAATCGCATCGGCGACACCGGGCCGCGGCGGATCGAGCATCCCGGCGAGCGCGACGAACGCGAAGCCATGTTCGCGATCGTCGCCGGCGCTGGCCGAATGCTTCTCCGCGATCGCGAGCACGCGCAGCCCATCCGCTGCCAGCGCCTCGTTCATCGCCGCGATGCTCGCTCGCTCCGCCTCATCGACGTCACACGCGCCAAGCACGACAGCCGGCGCGCCCTTCAACGCGTAGAGAAACCGATCGCCGTCGCGATGAATCGTGAGCATTCGCCGCGTGTGCTCGTCGAACGGCAGTTCCGCAACGCGCGGATGGCGCCGGCGAAGCGCTTCCACGTCGAGGCCATCTTCTCCGGCCCGGACGACGAACGCGATTTCCGTCGGATCACCGCTCGTGCGAGTCGCTTCGCTGCACAGCACGGCGATCTCGATCGCGCGTGATCCCGGCGGCTCGACACGCGTGACCGTCATCCGATTCAGCGTCAGCGTCCCGGTCTTGTCGGAACAGATCACCGTCGCTGACCCCAGTGTCTCGACCGAGGTTAGCCGCCGGACGATCGCATTGCGGCGCGCCATGGCGAGGACTCCGAACGCAAGAATGAACGTGGTCACCGCAGGCAACGCCTCGGGCACCGCGGCGACGGCAAGGCTGATTGCCACCTCGATCGTGGTCCAGAGCGGATCGCCGCGCGCCCAGCCGGCAAGCGCAACGACGATCGCGATGAAGATGACGATCATCGCGAGGCGCCGCCCGAGAGCGTCGAGCTTCTTCTGCAGTGGCGTCTGTTCCTCGGGCACTTCGACGACGAGCTTCCCGATCTTTCCAAGCTCCGTGTGAGCACCTGTTGCGACGACCACCGCCACCGCGCGTCCGCTCGTGACGACGGTGCCGAGAAAGAGCATCGACGATCGTTCCGCGATCAACGTATCGAGCGCGACTCGATCGCTCGTCTTGAATACGCTCTTGCTTTCGCCGGTCAGCGGCGACTCTTCCGCACGCAGCGCATTCGCCTCGAGCAGCCGCAGATCGGCCGGCACGCGATCTCCGGAAGAGAGGATGACGATGTCGCCGGGGACGAGATCACTCGCATCGATCGTCTGCTCGACTCCATCGCGCCGAACGCGCGCCGTGATCTGCATGTGCCGGCGCAATGCGTCGAGCGCACGTCCCGCCTCCCACTCGGTCACGAATCCGATCACGCAGTTGAGGACGAGCACAACGCCGATGGCCGCAGCCTCGAGCCGATCGCCGGTGAGCCAGGCGATCGCCGCGGCAGCCGCGAGCAGCAGCACGATGATGTTGAGCAGCTGCTCGGCGAGCATACGGCCGAGGCGTCTGCGCTTCACGCGCGGAAGGACATTCGGGCCCGACCGGCGCCGCCGCGATTCGACCTCATCGCGCGACAGCCCTCGCCCGATCTCCGTCCCGAGCGCGGTCAATACCTCGGCGCGGTGGGCCGCATGCGGAGAGTCGAGCCCGGCGTTCATGTTTCGACCGACAGCCGGTGGCGAAGAACGGTTGCGGCGCTCCAGCAGAAAGCGATGCCCGCGGCTCCGACTGCAATCAGCAGCAGAGGCTCACCGCGAAGGAAGCTGTCGCCGAGGTAGACGGCGCCGAATGCGAATGGCAGCTCCGCGATCGCGAGCGCGAGCAGATAGATCCTCGCGCGGCAGCGAAGCACGCCGAGGACGTAGCCTGGAATCTCCGAAGGCAGCGCGAGCTGCAGCAGGATCACATGAGGCAATCGTGCGATTTTCGTGAATTCGCGTTCGTATCGGCGAAGGCGCGCCGCATCGATGAAGTGCACGACGACTCCGCGGCCCAGATAGCGGCCGATGCAATACGTGACGGCACCGCCCAGCCACCAGCCCGACCAGAGAAGCAACAGCGTCGTGCCCTTCCCCCACGACGCGACACCGATGGGCACCACGGCCGCCGTCGAGAAGAAGGCGACCATCGCCGAGACCATCGAGAGCAGGATGAAGATCAGCGCGCCGGCATACGGATGAAGGCCGGCGATGCTCGACGCAGCGTCCATCCAACCGCGCAGCACATCGTGCAGGGGATGAAGCGCGACGGCGAGCACGACGAGCGCCAGCAACAGCGCGACTCCTGCCAGGCGTTTGCTCATGGTGCGCGATCCGATGACACGACCACGATTGGATCGTCGCTGCTGCGCGCGCGTAGTGCCGTGCCTCACGCCAGCGACGAGCGTGCGTCCAGTCACATGGGCCAGAGTCTGGGGCACCTGTGACAGACGTCACACCTGAATTACCTCCCAAATTCTTTCGCGTCAGGCGCACAATAGTCATTCGGAGTGATCCACTCCATGCTCCGCAGGCCGTCGTTCGCAGTCATCGCAACGGTGCTCTCGCTTTTCGCGCTGGCTGCGCCTCGTGCCGCCGCCGATCCCAACGACATCTTTCGAGACAGCGGTGCGACAGGCAGAAGTCAATGCCCGCTCGTCAACAACAAGTCGGCCGCCTGCACGTCGTTCACCTTCACACTGACGGTGGGCACCAACTCCAACCGCATCCTCATCGGAGCAACCGCGGTGAACGGCGCGAATCCGACGGCGACGATGACATGGACCGTCGGCGCGACGACGCAGACATTCACCAGCATCGGCAATTTCCAGGGAAGCGGAGGCGGGCAGAGCAACGACGGTCTGACGATGTTCGCGCTCGTCGCTCCAACGTCGGGCGCGGGCACGATCACAGTCAGCATCACCGGCGGCGGAAAGAAGATGTGCGGCGGCGCGATCGGCTTCTACAACGTCGCGCAATCGAATCCGGCAACGGTTTCATCCACCGGCAACAGCGCCACGCCAACTCTGACTGTCGCAACGGCCGACCGCCATCTCGTCGTCGATGCGATGTCGAATTCGACGGGATCGACCGGCGTATCGAGCGTCGGTGCGAGTCAGACGCTCGAGTATTCGATCGACACGAACAACGGCAACGGCGGCGGCGGCGAAACGGGCGTGGCAGCCAGCAGCAAGCCGGGCTGCACGACGCCCCCGACCTGTCCGGCGACGACGACGATGTCGTGGACGCTGAGCGCAGCCGACAAGTGGTCGCTCATGGCAACCGATCTGACTCCCTTCACGGCGCCGACCGTGGTGACGCTCGCCGGCTTCGAAGCAACGCGCTGCCGCAACGGCACCATGCTCACGTGGCGCACTGCATCCGAAGTGAATACGTCCGGCTTCAACCTCTATCGTGAAGAGGACGGTGTTCTGCACAGAATCAACGACCGGCTGATTCCCGGCTCGATGCTGAACGGGCTTCCCGTCTACGCCAGCCAGTCGTACGCATTCCGTGATCGCCATTCCACAGGCACGTGGTGGCTCGAAGAGCGCGACCGGCACGGACAGCTCTCGCTGCCTCGCGCGGCAACGATCGGCTCCGACGATCGTGCGTGCGGACTTGCGGCAGTCGCGCCGCGGCCGCAGATCCGCAGAGGTCCGGCCGATGCGGCAGTACACGCGCATGCGGAGGCGAGCACGAGCTCGCCGCGACGGCGCACGGTGACGCCGCCGGTGCAGGATCAGACCACGCAGCTTGCGCTGGCGGGATCCGCCTCCGCGTTCAAGATCGCGATCGATCATGACGGCGTCTATCGAATCAGCGCCGCAGAGCTCCGCACAAAGGGCTTCGCCGTCTCCGAAGCCCGCGCGCTGCAACTGTTCCATCGCGGAAGGCAGATCCCCATCGCAGTGAGCGAAGACGGCAGCATCGAATTCGTCGGATACGGTGTCGATCTCCCTTCGACGTCCACGAACGTCTACTGGCTGATCGAGGGTCACAGTCCGGGCCTCCGTCTGCCGCGCGGCGCCACATCCGGGGGCGCGGTGCCGGCCGCGCAGAGCTTCGCCTGTGCTGTCGAGCGCGACGAACGGATCACCTACATCCCCACCCTCCTCAATGGAGAGCCATACAAGTGGTGGGGACCGATCCTAACCACCGACGGCACCACGCTGACGCTGCCGGTCACGCACGCCGCGCCGAACAGCACTTCGAATCTCACGCTCCATCTGCTCGGTCCCGCGACCGGCCCGCATTCCGTCCGCGTGATGCTCAACGACGCGTTCCTCGATCAGGTGTCCTGGAGCGGGCCTTCCGAGTACGTCACGACGCTGGAGACGACAGGGCGGTTCATCGAGGGCGCGAACCGGATCACGATCCTGAATCTCGATCCAGCCGACAGTCTCGTGGCCGGAGTCATTCGCGCCAGCTACATGCACACGTACGACGCGGACAGCGACGCGCTGCAATTCACCGCAGCAGGCGACACGCAGACGACGATCCGGGGATTCACGTCCGCCGCGATCCGCATCTTCGACATCACAAACGACGGCGCGCCGCGCGAGTGGACGGGAACGATCAGCGCGTCGAACGGGATGTACTCCGTCACCGTGACGCCGCCCGGAGGCGGGACACACACCTTGATCGCGTTGACCGATTCGAAATTCGAAACCGTGAAAGAGGTCAGGGCTAACAAGCCGTCGCACCTTTCGCTCGAATCGAACCGCGGGCGCTGGCTCGTCATCGCCGACGCGCGTCTCATGGCGGATCTCGAACCGCTGGCGCAGGCGCGGCGCACGCAGGGGCTCAGCGTCACCATCGCCGACATCGAAGACGTCTATGACGAGCTCAACTTCGGGATCAAGTCAGCCGACGCGATCACGTCCTTGCTCGCACAGGCGAAAAACTGGCGCGAGCCGCCGCAGTTCCTCCTGCTCGCCGGCGATGCCTCCTTCGATCCCCGCAACTACCTCGGCCTCGGCGACTACGACCTCGTGCCGACGATGATCATCGACACGCAGCAGATCCAAACCGCTTGCGACGACTGCCTGTCCGGCGGCGCGGATGTGTCGATCGGGCGGCTGCCGGCGCGCACGGCGGGCGATGTCAGAACGATGGTGACGAAGATTCTGCAGCGCGAGAGCTCGATGCCGGCAGCATGGCTGCGCAATGTCATCGCGATCGCGGATCAGAAGACGAGCGAGGATGACTTCGAGGCGACGGCACGAGCGAATCTCGCCCTCACGCCGGCCACATACACTCCGCAACTCATCAGCAGCGACCAGCTCGGATACAGCAGCGCGCGCGCCGCATTGCAGCAGGCCTGGAGCCGCGGAGCGGATCTCGTCAACTACGTAGGGCACGGAAGCGTCGAGGTGTGGGCCGGCGGAAATCTTCTTCGCTCCTCCGACGCCGCGTCGCTCAGCAACGACGCGAAGCCTCCCGTCGTCCTCGGCGGAACCTGTCTGAACGGCTTCTTCGACGATCTCTACACCGTCAGCCTCGCCGAGGCGTTGCTGGAGGCAAAAGACGCCGGCGCGGCAGCGGTGTTCGTTTCCAGCGGGATGACTGCGACGCGCGATCAGGTGCCGCTGCAGACGAATTTCCTCCGCGCCTGGTTCGATCCCGCCGTGGCCACGATCGGCGAATGCGTCACGCGCGCGAAGGCGGCAACGCCGTCCGCGGACGTGCGCCGCACGTGGCTGCTGTTCGGCGATCCGGCAATGCGGATCGTCCGGCCGTGAAGCGATCGCGACTAGCGCGATGCGCGGCGGCGGCCGGGGCCGGCGCCGATGCGATGCAGCGATACGCGACGCACGCCGCCATCGTGGGAGGCCGGCAGCATCTTGATCAAGCGCTGCGAAGTGAGGACCAGTACGCCGGGCGCGATAGGCGCCATCGGGCCGGGTCCATTGACGTACCTCGTTCCGTCAAACGCGATCCACGGCCATGAGAGGCTAACGCTGGACTGCACCTCGCCTGATGGAGAGAGGACGTAACCGCGAGCGCCACCCACGATGATTTCGCTGCTGCCGTTCGACGAGACCGAGGACGGCGGCGGCGCATATTTCGTCAGGGGCTGAACCGTGATGGCGGATGCGCCTAAAGGGATTCCGCCAGATGTGATGAACCGCGCCTCGATGCCTGTGCTCTGAGCAACAGGCTGCAGCGTGTTGCTCCAGCTCGCGAGATAGCCGGCTCCGGTCCACGTTACGACCAGACTCTCCTTCGACGGATCGAGCTGCGACGAGTCCGCGGGAAGATCGCTGATCCGCACGCCTTCGTTGCGCATGACGCCTTCACGTGTGAAGACGGCTGCCCGCACCTCACGGACAGGCATTCCGAAGGAAAGGCGGCCGGAGGGTTGCGACCATGCGAGGAGAAAATCGATTCCGTCGGAGGCGAGCGCCGGCTGTTCGCCGCCGGGAATCATGACAGGCGGCGCGTCGAGACGCTGACCATCACGCGCGATCCGGATCACGCGAATGGAAGAAGTGGCGGAGTCCTGCCATGCGACCGCAAACATCTCGCGGCTTGCCGCAACGGCAACCGGCGCGACTGCGGAGCCGGACCGAAGGACGAATGGCTGCGCGTCGAGCGGAGCTCCGGATGCATCGAATCGCCGGCCGAGGAGATCCTGCTTCGTGTCGGTGACCTGTTCGAACCAGAGCGCGAGAATGATCCCGTCCGCAACGGCGACCTCTGGCGAGTCCTGGTTCGGCAGCCCGAGGGAGACGAGGTACGCCTCGGGCGAGGAGTTCGTCAATTCCGCGGCGAAGAGATCGCTCGACGTGCCCGAATTGCGCGCATCCGTCCATGCACCGACGACGACGGATCCAATCGAGGCAATGGAAGGATTGGCCTGAGACTCCGGCGCGGCGATTCGAGTCGCAGTCGACGCCGGCTGCAGGTCGAGTGCGAGACGCATCGATACGAGATCGAGCGATCCGACATCTGCCCAGGTTGCGAACCATCCGTCGTTCATGAGAGCGAGGGCAGGCGTGAGCGCGAAGTCCGCCGCTTCCGAAAGAACGCCGCCGTGGCCGGTGAGATCTGCCGCGGGCGACAGGCCGGCGATGCGAATGCGGCCGTCGGACCATGCAGCCACATACTCGCCATGGCCGAATTGAATCGCTGGGAACGCACCCGCCGATCGAGGCGGAACGCCGAGATCGCGCCGTGAAGTGATGCGGCCCGAGGTGTCGATCGCGGCGCAGTGCACTGTCGTCGCATCTTCCCAGACGGTCATGAATCCGCCGCCGTCCGTTGCGATGCGCGGGTTGCTCACTCCGTTCGCATCGGCAATCGCGAATCTGCCGCTCGTCGGACGAAACGACGGATCGAACGTCTCGCCGTACAGGACGGTCGCATCAACCCACTCGACGAGATACTCGCGGCCGTTCCATGCGAGAGCCACGTACTTGTACGCGCTGCTGGTCTGGCTCAGAGGAACGAGCTCGCCGAGCGGCGTCGCGCTGCCATCGAGGTTCACGACGGCACCATAGATGCCGATCGATGCCCACACGACCACATGCGCGGAACCGTTCCAGATCACATCCGGATCGACGTCCTGCGCCCACGTCGGAGCGAGAGGAATTCCGGCGGGATCGAGCGGCCGTCCATGAATATCGAGCCGGCTCGCGAACACATCGGCGTTCCCGTAACGCTGGTCGGACCAGACAGCGAGAAACTGATTCGGGCCGGCAGCGACGCGCGCCTGATCCTGAGCGCCGAACGCCGGCCGGAGAACGGGGTCGCTCACAGGGATCGGCAACGCGAGCTGATCGGCCGGCGGCAACGAGACGATGGGAGGCAGCGTGGCGTTCTGGCCGAACGCGGCCGCGGCACAGATCGATGCGGCCACGATCGCCGCGAACAGTCGCATGGCCCGTTATACGAGCGATGCCGGAACTCCGTCTAGCTGGATGCTCCGCGATCCGGACGTGAGAAGAGGGAATCGATCTTCGCCGCGCTCGCGTCGTCGAGATTCAGGAACTCGACGCCGACCTCGTTTTGTCCGCTCTCATGCGGCCGCTCGTAGACGACGCGGGCGCGTGCACGCACTGTCTCGTGATCGACGGCGATGAGGAGATCGAGCAGCGCCCCCACTCCCAGGCTCTCGGCGGCGAAGAAACAGCATCCGCCGCGGGCGATGGTCACGGCACGCGCAAACTCCTCGACAGCCTGCGGCTCGAGCTCCTTCACCAGCACCGAATGATGCGAAGCAATCCGCGGAAACCGCCGTTGATCCTCACCCATACCCCCCAAGTATAAAGTTGGTTTTTGGGGGTCACACCTGGAAAATCAACTTAACGCAGGCAGGTTGGCACGCCGTTAAGTTGATTTTCCAGGTGTGACCCCCGAAAACCAACTTAACGGGTGCGGAGGGCCAGGGTGCGGATTGTCTCGATGATCTGTTCGGGGCCGACGGACTTCGAGATCACTGCGCGGATCTTGCCGCGGAGCTGATCACGCTCGGCCTGCGTGAGGTCCTTCGCCGTCAGGACGACCAGCGGAATCGCGGCGGTGCCTTCGTCTTCGCGGAGCTTCGCCGCCACCTCGAAGCCGTTCACGCCCGGCATCATCAGATCGAGGATGATGAGCGACGGGCGGATCGCCGCCGCGAGCTCGAGCCCGAGCTGCCCGCGATCCGCCGACACGACCTCGTACCCGCGCGGCATCAGCACCGAGCGGAGAAGCTCGTGCGCCAGAGGATCGTCGTCGATGATGAGCACGGACTGCAGCGGCTGCGGCTCCGGAATGAGGCGCCGGATGCACTTGAGCAGCGACTCGTGATCGAGCGGCTTGATGAAGACCTCGTCGGCGCCGAGGGCGAGGCCAAGCTCGCGGTTGGCAGCGACGGAGATGACGACGACCGGCACGCCCGCGCACTGCGAATCGTTCTTCAGCTCCTCGAGGACGGACCAGCCATCCATGCCCGGCAGCAGCACATCGAGTGTGACGACGTCCGGCTGCAGATCTCTAACCATTTGCTGCACCTGCTCGCCGCTCGACACACACCTCGTGCGATAACCCTCCTCTTCGAGCCGCTGCGCCAGAATCGCCCGGAACTCCTCATCGTCCTCGACGATCAGAATCACCGGCCGCTGCTCGTCATCGGCAGGCGGCGCGGGCTGCGGCATCAGACGCTCCGCAACAGAAAGCGGAATCTGCACAACGAATGTGCTGCCTTCGCCGATCGTCGACATGGCGCTCGCGCTGCCGCCCTGGATCTCGGCGAGCTTGCGCACGATCGCCAGCCCGAGCCCCGTGCTTCCCGAGTAGACGCTCCCCTTCTTCGTCTGCCGGAACTCTTCGAAGATGACCTCCAGGTCCTGTGGCGCAATGCCCGGCCCCTGGTCCGTCACCGACAGCTCGAAACGGTTCTCGAACAGCCGCACGCCAACATCGATCCGGCCGCCGTCCGGTGAAAACTTCACCGCATTCGAGAGAAGGTTGTAGAGAATCTGCTTGATCTTCGCCCCGTCGGCCTCGATCACCGGCAGAGCCTGCGGCACATCCGCATGAATCTCGATCCCGCGCCGCGTGGCGATGCCACTGATGACCTTACACACACCCGCGACGAGATCGTCGAGCGCCAGGGCATCGACATGCACTTCCATCCGTCCCGCTTCGATCTTCGACAGATCGAGCAGACTGTTGATGAGGTCGAGCAGATGCCGTCCGCTGTCGGCGATGTTCTGCAGAAACACCATCTCCCGCCCCTCGGCACGCGGTTCCCAGCGCTTGCCGAGGATCTCCGAGAACCCGATGATCGAATTGAGCGGCGTGCGCAACTCGTGGCTCATCATCGCCAGGAAATGGCTCTTGGCCCGATCCGCGTCGACGATGCGGCGATTCGCTTCTTCCATGTCGCGCGCATGCTGCTCCACGCGCGACGAGTACCGCTTGATCTCGTCGGTGCGCGCGTCGACCATCATCTGCAGCTCGCGATTCCTCCGGCTGACCTGTTCGATGCGAAGGCGATGAATCGTGATGATGATCAGCACCAGGAGCGTGAGGCCGAAGAGTCGCGCCCACCAGGTCTGCCAGAACGGCGGCGCGATCACGAATCTGTACTCGGCCGGCGCGCCGCTCCAGACGCCATCGGCCGTCCTGGCGCGCACGCGGAACCGATAGTCGCCGGGATCGAGATTCGTATACTCCTTGAACGGCGCGCTGCTTTCGGGAGACCACGTCCGATCCTGGCCGGCCAGCCACGTCTCATACTCCACCGGCTGCGCGCTCGCGAACGACAGGGCGCGGAAATCGAAGCGGATGTTGTTGCGGTCGTGCGGAAGCGGCCGCGCCGAATCGCCGAGCCACTCGATCGGCTGCTGCATCGCGGCCGCGCTGAACAGTCCCCGGTACTCAGGTCCATGCTCGACCGACACCTTCACGATGTCGAGGCCGGGCGCGCGGCTCGACGAGCGATCGAGCTCCGGCCGGTAGCAGGTCGCACCGCGCGTGAAGCCGAACCACGAATTGCCGGCGGCATCGACGGCAATCGCATTGCTCGTGCTGATCTCGCGATCGGAGAGACCATCCTTCTTGTCGTAGTGACGCAGCACGATGCCGGGCGCATCGTCCCGCACGGCCTTCGCAGGATCGATGACGTACAGACCACGATTGGTCCCGAGCCACAGGTGGCCGTGGCCGTCGTCGCGGATCGCCCACGCGAGCTCGCTCTCGATCCCGCTCGCCGGACCGAAATGCAGAAAGCGCTCGGCGCCGGAAGATGAGCGCGTGTAGCGAGTCACACCGCCACCCATCGTCGCCATCCACACACTGCCGTCACGCGCGGTGTGCAGCGAGTAGATCGCATCGCTGCGCAGACCGTTGGAGGTCGCGAAGCTTCTGAATCGTCCCTGCTCGAGCACGGCGAGGCCGGCATAGGTGCCGAACCACATGCGTCCTTCGCGGTCCTGTGTCATCGCATAGACGCTGTCGGCAGGCAGGCCGTCCTTGCGCGAATAGTTCGTGAACGACGTACCACCGGGCGGCAGCACGGACACTCCGCCGCGCGTGCCGATCCAGAGCCGGCCATCGGCATCCTCGAAGAGATCGAGCACGGCGTTGTCTGCGAGCCCGTCCTTCGCCGTGAAGAATCGTGCGCAGCGTCCGTCCGCATAGAGACAGACTCCTTCCGACGTACCGATCCAGAGGTGGCCGCTGCGATCGCGCAGAATGTCCCACACCTCGTAGGAGTCGAGCTCCGGACACTCGCGGCGATTCCACTCGAGACGCGCGGTCTTCGAATCGAAGCGAAGGTGCGACAGACCATGCGACTTGCCGAGCCACACGGAGCCGTCGGCATCGGCGTAGACGGAGAAGACGGAGTCGCCATAGCCTTCGTGCTCCGTGAAGGCGGCGAACTTCTCGCTCACGAGCTGGCTCACGCCGTAATCCATGCCGATCCACAGCGTCCCGTCGCGATCTTCCATCAGCGCGAGCACCGTGTCGTTCTGCAGGCCGTTGTCGGTGGTGATCGTGCGGCAGGCGCTCATCGCCGGCAGATCGCAGATCGTCACGCCGCGGTCATACGTTCCTGCGACGAGCTCACCGCGGCTGCTGATGAGAAGCGCGTCGACATCGTTGCCGGAAAGCCCCCGGCTCCTGTCGAAAACGTCGAACGTCTTGCCGTCATAACGCGCCAGGCCGCCGCCGCGGGTTCCGATGTAGATGTTGCCCGCATGGTCTTCGGCGAACGCGCGAACGGTGTCATGCGGCAGACCGTCCGCTCGCGTGAAGCGATGAAAGTCGCGCAGTTTCCCGTCGGCATCGACCGTGGCGGTGACCACGCCCGCGTTGTGCATGCCGATCCAGAGACGGCCGCGCGAGTCCGCGAACACGGCGAGAACATTGTTGGCGGGCAGTCCGCTGCTCTGCGTGTAGGTGATGAAGCGTCCGCGCACGAATGCGCTCAGGCCGCCTTCCTGCGTCCCGAACCAGATCGTGCCGTAGCGATCGACCGCGCCGCACGTCACACGGCCGGCACCGATTCCCGATGCTGCACCGAAGTGCTGGAAGCGGCGTCCGTCGAAGAGTGCGACGCCATTGTTCGTACCGAGCCACAAACGCCCCGCGCGATCGGAGAGGATCACCTTGATCGACTGATTCTCGAGGCCGTGCGCGTGCGAGAACGTCGTCAGTCCGATGCCGTCATAGCGGCTCAGGCCTCCGGGTGAGCCTGTCCAGATGTAGCCCTTCGCATCCTGGAAGAGAGCGAACACCTGCGAGGACGGGAGGCCATCCTCGGGCGTGAGATTTCGAATCGGATAGTGCTGCGCGATCGCAGGGATCGCGAGGAGCAGCACGGCTGCGAACGTACACGCGCGACGGACCTGAATGAACAACGGAGCTCGATGATACGTCTTTCACCGGGGAGGCGCGGAGAGGCCACCGGCGTGACGATCCGCAGCCGCGCCTGATCCCCGATCAGCCCTTCGGCATCTGCGGCATCTCCGTTCCCCAGTAGTACTGCCGGAACCACGGCTGGTAGTCCCTGCCGTCATCAACCCGCTGCAGCAGCCGCGCGATGTCGTTCGTCGTCAGGTACTTCCATTCGAAGAAGCCCTGCAGCGAGCGCATGAACGTGAGGAACTTCTGGTCGCCGAGCTGCTTGTGCAGGACCGCGAGGAGATACGCACCCTTGTCGTAGAGCAGGAACGTCCGATCGAGAAACGCCTGGCGGAAATCGCGCGGGTTGCGGATCCGATTGCAGAGAGGAATCGGCGCATACGAGCCGGCATCCTTCGCATTCGCCTTCCAGGTCGAGATCATGCCGTTGTACGTGTCGTCGCCCTTCAGCTTCTTGATCACCAGCGACGAGGAATACTCGGCGAACGCCTCGGTCACCCACTGCTCCTCGCTCGAACCCATCTTCACGACGTGACCCCAGTACTGGTGCGCGATCTCGTGCGCGAAGCGATGATTGATCCCGCGGGAGAAGATCTGATTGTCTTCGCCCATCGTCGGGTTGAATGCTTCCTTGGTGATGAACATCGTGGCCGGAGGCGCCTGCCCATATCCGAGCTCGTGGATCTCGATGATGTTGAATTCCTTGAACGGAAATGGTCCGAGCCACGGCTCGTAGAACTTGATCATCTTCCAGGCGAGAGTGCCGAGCTGCTTCATCGCGCGATCGTTGTTCCCTGCGTACGATGCGACGCGGATGGTCAGATCGTCGTGCTTCTCTTCCGAGAGCGCGTACTTGCCCGCGTGCACGACTGCGAACTGCACCGGTTTCTCGATTCTGTTCTCGACGACGTTGTAATCGCCCTCCGGCTCCCTGCGCACCGTGGTGCCGGGAGCGAACGCGGTCCACGGCTTGTGGACTTTGACGACCGAGTGAATCGTGTAGTACTGGCCGTTGAGCTCGGGCTGGGGGAACCACGGCTCCGTGCCGAGCTGCCAGAAGCTGTCGCTGTTCGGATGGAAGAGGAAGTTGCCGGAAATCTCGAAGTGAAGCTTCACCGGCGTGTTCGCCGGAACCGCCAGCGGCAGCCCGACGATCAGACTGTCCTCCGCGTGATGAAACGAGAGCTCCTTCCCGTTCGCGTCGGTGATCTTGTCGACGTGATAGTCCTTCGGCTTCGCACTCGTGTCCCACACGCGGCTGTTCAAATTGAAGTGGAACGAGCGCTGCGCGGTCCCGCGAGGGACGACCGTCTCATCGATGCTCAGCTTTGCCGTCTCGTCGAGGTTCCCGATGAGCGTGTAGTCGATCGCGGTGAGCAGGAATGGGGGATCGACGAAATCGGTCCTCCCGCGGCCGACCGGCTGCTCCGAGATCACCACCGGTTGCAGCCAGTTCTTCATCTCATTGGTCGGCATCTCCATGATGCGCAGGAGGGAGGAAATGCTCTCCGTCTTCCTCTCGATGGAGTCGAGCTCGTACAGCGTCGTCTCATCGCCGTCGAACTCGATGCGCGCGACCGGTGACGAAGGTTTGTCCAGCCGCTGGCGAATGAGCAGATGCGAGGCGGGCGCGACACGCGCGTGCGAGAAGTTCTCGCGATGCGCCTTGAACGCCGCATCGAGCTCCTGCGACGTTCCCTCCGGAAGCTGCGGCAGCTGCACTCCGCCTGTGCGCAGGAACATCCGGCTGAATGTGTCGGTCAGAACGACCGTATCTCCGCTCTTCTCCGCCTTGATCTTCGACGCCTTCTTCGCTTCGAACATCGCGATGCTCGTCTCGATCGGATCGGTCGAGCGGTAGGTGTATTTGCCCGTGCCGGCGAAGAAGAGTCCGATGACGTCCTTCCCCGCTCGCACCGGAGCAGCGCTCCCGTTGAGCTCGATCGTGATGTTCGAGACTCCAATCGTGAGGTTCGTGACCTTTGCCGCCGGGCCGAGAGCCGGATTCTCGTAACTCTCGATGAGCGCAGCGACATCGTCGGCATAGGCAAAAATCGGCAGGCAGAGCAGCAGGGAAAGAAGAAGGGCTCGCTTCATCCGCCAAGTCTATCGAATCTCGTCGTTCAAAAACGGGCTCGGGCTCGGGCTTACTCACCGGAGCCTTCACACCGTGCATAGAAGTTGAAGTAGCGGACATGCAGGTGACCACCATGACTACGGCACGCAATCTCCTCTGTTCGCTTCTCACTCTCACGACGATCTCCTCGTTCGGGCAGCTCGCGCCGTCGTCATGCAGCGACATTCAGGCGAAGAACATGATGCTCAACACGTTCATCGCGGAGACGAAAGGAGGGGCGAAGCAGCAGCGCGATGCGATCCGCACGGCACGCGCCTTCGTGAAGATCTACGGCAACTGCCCCGATGCGAGCACGCAGAATGCGATCGCGACGATTCGCGAGTGGCAATCGAAGAACGACAACAGAGCCGAGCTCGCATTCATCGACGCGGTGAACAGCAATCCCTCCGCGGCATTCGCAGCCGCCCAACCGCTCCTCGCCTCTCATCCCGATGACCTCGGACTCCAGCTCGCGCTCGTCCTCGCCGGCATCAAGACGCTCAAGGCAGGCGATACATCGCATGTGAACGAGGCTCTTGCCGCCGCACAGACCGCACTGAAGCTGATCGAGAGCGGGAAGACGGCCGACGATTGGGCGCCATTCACGAACGCGCAGGAAGCGCACGACGGGCTTCATTACTACATGGCGGTGTTCTGCGCCGAGAAGGCTCCCGACCAGGCGATGGCGCACCTCAACGCCATCACCGGATCGAAGAGCAGCTTCAGCGCAGATCCGACGACGTATCAATTGCTCGCAGGCGTCACCTACAAGACGGAAGTCGCGCCGCTCGTCACCGAATACCAGTCGAAGTACGCAGGAAAGCCGGTGACGGAGGAGTCGAAAACGTTTCGCGAGCGGGTGAATCAGAATCTCGACAAGGTGATCACGTGCTATGCGCGCGCGGTGGCGCTCAGCAACGGAAAGTCGTCGCAAACACAACTGAACGCGTCGGCGCGCAAAGCTCTCGAAGCGGTGTACGCGCAGCGGCACGATGGATCGACTGACGGACTCGACGACGTCATCAAAAGCGCGCTGGCGGTGCAGTGACGAGCGCACACTTGCTGGCTTCCTACGACGGAGGACATGGCGCGATCCTCGAAGAGCCACGTCGTGTATAGAACGCCCGCGATCCCCGGGCCGATACCGAACGAGCAGGTGAGGAGATCGCCGAGCGCGCGCCGGATCCCGGGCGAGGCGAAAGGAAAGAGCGACCGGCACCGGCGCCGCTCTTTTCGAGCGGCGCCGTGTCCGACTGGCTAATCAGCGATATGCCGCTGCGAAGAAGTGGTCGTCACGAAATCGCTGAGGTGTTGCCTGCCTTCTTCCTTTCTGTCCGCTGCGATCAGTGGCGTGACGAGCGGCGCTTCGCGCTCGCCGTCCCGGCGAAGCCGGTGCCGGTTCCGATGATCGTTCCGTGGTGCGTGCGCCACGAGTCCATCGCGTTGTCCTCGAAGCGGTACCACGCCTCGAGTCCCTGGAACACTCCAAAGGTGTCGTTCACTTCGGCCACGAACGCCGCGGACATCGTCTGGCGAATCTGCGCCTGCGTGCGCGCCACTCTCCAGATGCGGAGATCGTTGATGCCGCCCGCCGCCATGAAATCCCAGTCGGGATCGCTGCCGATGCGGAGATTCTTCGTCGCGACTGATCGCGACCCTGTCTCCGGCGTTTCCAGAACGAGCTCACCATTGATGTAGTGCCGGCGCGTCGTGCCATCGGTCACCGCGGCGATGTGTACCCACGTGTTCGGCGTGTCCGGAATCGTGCCGCCCGACTTCAAACTCGCCACACCATTGAAATAGCTGCGCATCGTCGTGCCGCAGAGACCCAGCCACCAGCCGGTGAGGTAGCCCATTCCGGCGATCGAAGAGCAGCCGTTCGAGTGCGCGTCGACGACGGAGACCCAGGCCTCGACCGTCATCGCCGGCGCGTCGAGAAGAGGATCATTGGGAATCTCGATGTAGCCCTTCTGCGGGTATCCCTGCAACTGGAGATACCGGCCCGTGGGCTGCGTGTTCAGGAACGCCGTTCCGCTTCCCACGACCGTGCCGTGATGCGAATGCCAGGAGTCCTGCGCATTTCCTTCGAAGCGATACCACGCTTCGAGCGATTGGAACTTGCCCGTGGTGTCATTCGCCTCGGGCACGAACGGCGCGGACATCGTCTGCCGGATCTGATCCTGCGTGCGCGCCACCTTCCAGATGCGCAGATCGTCGATCGCGCCGGCGGCCATGAAGTCCCAGTCGGGATCGCTGCCGATGCGGAGGTTCTTGACGGTCGTCGTTCGCGCCGTCTCGGCTCCCTGAAAGACGAGCTCTCCATTGATGTAGTGCTTGCGCGTCGTGCCGTCGGTCACGGCCGCGATGTGAACCCAGAAATTGTTTGCGTCGGAAATCGTGCCGCCGGTCCGCTGGCTCACCGTGCCGTTGAAGTAGCTGCGCATCGCAGTCCCGCAGAGTCCCAGCCACCATCCGGTCGTGTATCCCATACCGGCGATCGAAGAACACGCCCCATTGGAATGCCCATCGCGAACCGCAACCCATGCTTCGACGGTCATCGCAGGCGTATCGAGCTGCGGATCGTAAGGAACCTCGATGTAGCCCTTCTGCGGATAACCCTTCAGTTGAAGATATTGCCCTGTCGGTTGTGCGATGAGGGAAAAGGAGACGAGACAGAGCACGAATACGATACAGGCGTTTCTCATGTGCCCATGGTATCAACGTGAGATGCTGGGCGTTGGGTTTCGCGGGCTCGCGGGTTCGGGGGCTCGCGGTGTTTGAACGATGTCGTTCTCCTGCTGCGTGTTGAGTACACTCCCGCGCATGAAACGCGCTCTCTTCATCGCTCTTCTTTTGGCGACGTCGCTCCACGCTGCACAGAACATCGTGCTGCGGGCCGATCGGGTGTTCGATGGTGTCGATGCCGCGCCGCATAGCGGCTGGATCGTGCTTGTCACTGACGATCGGATCGCGGCGGCCGGGCCTGCGGCGAGCGTGAAGATTCCGCAGGGCGCGATCACGATCGATCTTCCCGGCATGACGCTGATGCCGGGACTCATCGACGCGCACTCGCACATCTTCCTCCATCCGTACAACGAGACGCTGTGGAACGATCAGGTGTTGAAGGAGCCGCTCGAGTATCGAACGATCGCGGCGACGATCCACTGCCGGAACACGCTGCTCGCCGGCTTCACGACGCTGCGCGATCTCGGCACGGAGGGGGCGGGATTCGCCGACGTGTCGGTCCGGCGCGCGATTGACGAAGGACGCATTCCCGGCCCTCGCCTGTTCGTCGCAACGCGCGCGATCGTCGCGACGGCGAGTTACGGTCCCGGCCCGTTTGGATTCGCACCGAACTTCGATGCACCGAAAGGCGCTCAGGAAGCGAGCGGCATCCCCGAGGTGCTGCGTGCGGTGCGAGAACAGATCGGACATGGCGCGGATTGGGTGAAGGTCTACGCCGATTACGGGCGCGCCGGCAGTCCCGCCACGCCTACGTTTTCACTCGATGAGTTGAAAGCGCTCGTCGAGGAAGCGCACAGCGCGGGACGTCCGGTCGCCGCGCACGCGACGACGCCGGAGGGAATGCGGCGCGCGACACTCGCCGGTGTCGATACGATCGAGCATGGATACGGCGGCACCGATGAAGTCTTCAAGCTGATGGCGCAGCATGGAGTCGCGTTTCTCCCGACGCTCACCGCGGAAGAGGCCTACTCCGAATACTTCAGCGGATACAAGCGCGGTACGACGCCGTATACGCCCGGCATGGACAACGCGCTCCGCGCGTTCAAGCTCGCTCTCGCCAATGGAGTCACGATCGGCAACGGCAGCGACGTCGGCGTGTTCACGCACGGCGACAACGCGCGCGAGCTCGTGTGGATGGTGAAGGCGGGCATGACTCCGGCGCAGGCGCTCATGGCAGCGACTTCGGTCGATGCGAAGATTCTCCGCCAGCAGGACCGTCTCGGCCGCGTCGCCGCAGGGTTGCTCGCAGACCTCATCGCGGTGAACGGCGATCCGACGAAGGACATCGCGGCCGTGACGCACGTCGCATTCGTGATGAAGGGCGGGCAGGTGGTCGTGCAGGCGAAGCGCTGAGCGCCGCCATCAGCCGACGTCGCGCCGCAGTACTTCATCCAGCTCCGCGGCGAGGTCGCCCGGTTCCACCGGCTTCTTCAGATACCGCGTGAATCCCGCCGCGAGAATTCTCTCGCGGTCGGCCGCATGACCGAACGCGGTCATCGCGATCACCGGCATCGTCAGCGAGCGCTCATCCCTGATCTTGCGGATCAGCGCAAAGCCATCCTCCTCGGGCATCGCGATATCGCTGACGATCACGTCAGGCGGCTGCTCGTCAACGTGCGCGAGCGCATCGGCAACGGAGGCCGCCGTCGTCACTTCCGCGCCGCAGCGGCCGAGGACGGTCCTCACGAGCAGGCGCGCATCATCCTGATCGTCGACGAAGAGGACGCGCACGCCGCGCAGCGAAGGATAGTGATCGGCTTCGGTTTCGGTTCCGCTTCGCTTCAGCGTCGTTGCACGCTGAGGAACCGTGGGATGGTCCGTCGCCGCGGAGCGCATTGCGCGGACCGGCAGCTCGATGATGAAGGTCGCGCCCTGCCCTTCTCCTTCGCTGAACGCCGAGATGTTGCCGCCATGAAGCTCGACGAGCTGCTTCGCGATCGCGAGGCCGAGACCGATCCCGCCGTGTGTGCGCGTGGTGACGTTCTCCGCCTGGCGGAAGGGCTCGAAGACATGCGGCAGAAATGAGCGCGCGATACCTTTTCCGGTATCGCGCACCGTGACGCGAACGAAGGAGTGCGACTGCTCGATGCGCGTGATGACTTCGCCGCCGCGCGGAGTGAACTTGATCGCGTTCGACAGCAGATTCCAGATGATCTGCTGCAGACGGTTCGGATCGCCGGTGACGAGCGAGGCGCCGGGGCGCCGCTGCAGCTCGAGCGCAACGCCTTTCGCATCGGCGGCGGGCTGCACGGTCCGGATGGCGGCTTCCGCGATGTCGACGATGTCGACCGGTTCCGTCTCGACCTGCATCTTCCCGGCGATGATGCGCGACATGTCGAGCACGTCGTCGATGAGCGTGGCCTGCGCCTGCGCGCTGCGCAGGACTGCCTCGACTGCGTTGGCGAACGTCTCGTCATCGAGATCGCCTTCCTGGAGGAGACGCGACCAGCCGAGAATGGCGGTCATCGGCGTGCGCAGTTCGTGCGACAAGGTCGCGAGGAAATCGTCCTTCGCACGATTCGCTTCCTGCGCATCGCGATAGAGCATCGCGTTCTCCATCGCCGTCGCCGCCTGGCGCGCGAATTCCTCGGCGTGTCTCAGATCCATCTCGGTGAAGAGCCGCAGCGAATCGGACGACACGAACGTGATCGCACCGAGCGACCGCCGGC
Organism: Acidobacteriota bacterium; assembly: GCA_021325515.1. Lineage (GTDB taxonomy): Bacteria > Acidobacteriota > Thermoanaerobaculia > Gp7-AA8 > Gp7-AA8 > JAJPHC01. The sequence goes on along the minus strand of JAJPHC010000045.1, from coordinate 44,549 downwards.
GTCCGGGCAGCGGCACAACCATCCACGAGACGAGGCCGAGCTCCTTCGCAATGCGATAGTGCTCTTCGTCGTGCGTCACGCTGCGCAGGAGATCGTCGGAGACATCGCGCACGAGCTGCGACCTGCCGGACTGGATGACCTGCACGATCGGATCGATCTCAGGGTCTGGTGGAAACCGCCGGTAAAGGTCCCACGCGAGATCCACCTTCTCCGGCTGCACATGTGCCACCGCGAGACGGCGAGGCGGCTCGCCGCCGCGCGCAACGATATCGACGGCGCACCAGTCGGCCAGCGACGGCACCGCAGCCCGCGTGAGGTTTTTCAGCGTCGCCTCGTAGTCGAGCGAGGAGGCGAAGAGCTCGTTCGCGCGCGCCAGGAAGCGCAGATGCTCCTCCGTCGATTTTCTCTGATCGATGTCGACGGCGGTGCCGATCCATTCGCGCACGCTCCCATCGTCTTCGAGCACCGGAACACCTTTCGCGGCGAACCAGCGGTACATGCCGTCGCTCATCCGGACGCGGTACTCCATCTGATAGATGCGCCGTTCCGCGATTGCAGCATCGAGCTCGCGCTCGGTCGCCTCGCGAAAATCGGGATGAACGGCCATCAGCCATCCACGTCCCTTCATCTCCTCGAACGTCTGTCCGGTGAGCGCGCGCCACGACGCCGAATCCTCGATGACATAGCCATGCGGGTCGCTCGTTCCGACGGCCTGCGGCGACGGACTCGCTTCCACCAGCGTGCGGTAACGCTCTTCGCTGCGGCGGATCAGCGCGCGATCGGTCGTGATCCGTTCGTACAGACGCGCATTCTCGAGCGCGATGCCCGCCGTAGCGGCCAGCGCTTCGACGATCTGCGCGGACTGCTGCGAGAACCGATTCGCCTCCGGGTGTCCGAAGAAAAGACCGCCCATGACTTCTCCCCTTCTCGACAGGACGGGAACCGCGAGGTAGCTGACGACGGGCAAATGCCCCTCCGGCATGCCGTGGTACGGCGCGTTTTTACCGAAGCGCGGATCCTTCCGGACATCGCCGAGCAGCACCGTCCCTTCCCCGCGGAAGGTCGGCGCGAAGATCTCCGTGTTGCGCGGCATCGGAAACTTTTCGAAGTGCGAGCGCGGCACGCCGGAGATCGTGTAGAGCATGTACGACTCGCCCGCGTTGTTGATGACGTTGTAGAAGAACGCGCCGAACTGCGCGCCGGACAACTCCGTGGAGGCGTCGGTCACGCTCTGAACAATGTGCTTGAGATCGAGATCCGCGGAGATCGTGCGGCCGATCTCGCTCAGGCGCTCCAGCATGCGCGCATGCTGCCGCCGCTCATCGATGTCGGTGTTGATGCCGACCCAGCGCACGATGTTGCCGTTCTCGTCCCGGAGTGGATTCACTCGCGTGAGGAACCAGCGGAACACACCGTCGTGCCGCCGCAGTGGAAACTCCATCTCGAACGGCGTTCCGGTCTCGAGTGAATGACGCCAGCGCTCGATCACCTGCGGAAGGATCGCCGGGTCGTGCACGGACTGCCATCCCCAGCCCTGCATCTGTTCGAACGTGGTGCCGGTGTAGTCGTACCAGCCGCGATTGTAGAAGTCGATATGCCCGTCGGCGCGCGCCGTCCAGCCGAGCTGGGGCATCAATTCGAACAACGAGCGGAAGAGTCCGGCACCACTGCCGAGAATGTCTTCAGGCATGAGTCTGCCGAATGCAAGGACGAGACCGCAGCAAGAACGGAGCGCGTTTCAATTCTCTTTGGGTAGACTTATCTCCCGATGGAGGGAATCGTGGCGCATTGCGTGCTCATCGCGATGTTCGCTGCTGTTCTTGGAACGGCGCAGCCCGCTGCACCGGCCAGTGACGATCTCGCGCAACTGCTCGAGGCCGCAGCGAAGGGAGATGCAGCGGCGCAGTACTCTCTCGCATCGAAGTACGAAACCGGCAGCGGCATCCCGCGCGACTATGGCGCCGCACTGGAGTGGTATCGAAAAGCCGCCGCGCATGGGAGCGTCCACGCGGAGTATCGCCTCGGCATCTTCTACGACTACGGATTCGGCGTTGCAGTGGATCATGCAGAGGCAGTTGCGCACATCCGCAGGGCAGCCGGCGCGGGCGACGTTGACGCGCAGCGCTCGCTCGCCTCTCACTATGAACGCGGCAGAGGCGTCACCAGAGATGCAGCGGAGGGCGTGCGCTGGTACTTGAAAGCGGCGGAACAAGGTGACAACTGGTCCGCCTATCAGCTCTCCCAACTTCACGAAAAGGGCGAAGGAGTACCGAAAGACCATGTTGAAGCGATCCGCTGGTTGACGATCGCCGCGGATCGCGGCCTCGCCCTCGCGCAACATGCACTCGGCCACCGTTATGCGGAGGGCACCGGCGTCGCACGCGATGACGAGCGCGCGCTGCGGTGGTATCTCCGCGCCGCCGAGCAGGGCTTCGCCGCTTCCGAGGTGGAGCTCGGATACCGCCTCGAGAACGGTCTCGGTGTTCCGCTCGATCTTCAAGAGGCCGCGGCGTGGTACCTCGACGCGGCACTGCAGAACGATGTCGATGCGGAATACAACCTGGGCTGGCTCTACTGGCACGCCGCCGGAGCCTCGCGCGATGCGGCGGAGGCCGTGCGGTGGTTTCAGAAGGCCGCCGATCACGGGGATGCCGACGCGTGCTTCTGGCTCGCGCGCGCCTATCTCGAAGGCGATGGACTCGAAAAGAGTGCGACGAGCGCTGCGAACTGCTACAGAGTCGCAGCGGAGAGCGGACACGCGGACGCGCAATACGAGCTTGGGCTCCTCTACGAATCGGGGTCAGGCGTCGCGAAGGATCCTGCCGCAGCGCAGCGATGGAAAACGCTGGGAGCGGAGAGCGGATCCGGTCCCGCTGCCTTCTGGCTCGCCGGCGAATACGAGCACGGCACAGGCGTACCGCAGGACCTCGCGCTGGCCGAAACGTGGTATCGGAAGGCGATCGATCGAGGGTACGAGGCCGCGCAGGGAGCGCTCGCGGATCTCCTCGAACGAAAGGCAGGCGGCACGACACACAAAGCTACCGTACATCTGCGCTACAACGCGAAGCCGCTCACACCGTCGACAGCTCCGGATACCGGCATCGCGAACATGGAGACACACGCGGTGGTCGATCCATCACACGGCGTATGGAATCACGATGACACGCTCACGATCGCCGGCCTCGGCGACGGGCATTACGGCGTTGAAATCACGAGCAGGGAAACGGCGCGAGAAAAGTATCTGCCGGGTGGTTTCGCCGGCGAGGCCTACTTCGAAATCGCAGGACACGACATCGACATCCCTGCCGAAGAGCACCGGCTGATTCATGTGACCGGGCCGGTGGACAACGCGGCCACCGCTCCGGGCCTGCTGCCGATGGTGCAGTCTCCGGTTAGACTCGCCTGGGACTCCCTCGGTGTCCCCGATGTCACCTACGTCTGCACTGTCAAAAAGATCTCGGATCGCGGAGGACACTCGAACGTCCTGATCACGGAGAAGGCGACGAAGGACACTTCCATGCTCCTGCCGCTCGACATCACGCTGCCCGGCGAGCGGTACGCGGTAACGATCATTGCGCGCAACGCCGCCGGCGTCATCGTCGGTGAAACGATGAGCCTTCTTCCCGACGGACACACATGGAGCGTCTGGTTCGGCGTCCGGAATCAGACGACTGCGGCCTTCACGCAATGAATCGGCGGGAGCGAATCGAAGAGGCAGTCCCACTCCTCTCCTCCGTCGCGGCCGATCCACAACTGGCCCGTCGTGGTGCCGGCGTAGAGCGAAGGCGATGACAGCGTGTCGATGTCCATCGCGTCGCGCTGCACCGTGAAGTAACTCTCCTTCTTCGGGAAACCGCGCGCGAGGCGGCGCCACGACTGGCCGCCGTTCTCGCTCCGCCACACCGCGGGCGCTCCACCGGGACAAGTGCGCGTCGCCGGCTCGAGCGGCATCACCCAGATCGTGTCGGGATCATGCGGATGAACGACGATCGAAAAGCCGAAATCGGACGGCAGGCCTTTCGCGATCGAGTACCAAGTCTTGCCGTGATCATCGCTGCGCAGCACGCCGATGTCGGGACGCTTGCCGCCGGGCCCTTCCCACTCTCCCCATCCGCCGTGGTTCTGCATGTAGAGACGGCCCGGCGCTTCCTCGTGGCGGACGATCTTGTGCACACACTGTCCGAACTCGGGATACGCATCCGGCATGAAGCCCGCGCCCACGCCTCCGTTCGATGCGACGAACGTCTCGCCGCCATCCTCGCTCACGTAATGACCGCCTGCGGAGATCGCGACGTGCAGGCGATCGCCATCGCGCACGATCGTGTGGAGACAGAGACCGCCCGCGCCGGGATTCCACTTGCGCGCATGCTCGTGATTGCTGATGCCCGGCACCATCTCCCACGAATCGCCGCCATCGGCGCTGCGGAAGAGTGCCGCCGGCTCGACGCCCGCGAGGATCTCGCGCTTGTCCTTCCCCGGCTCGAGAGCCCAGATGTTGGCGAGCGCGCGACCGTCGTCCTTCGGGAAGGCAGGTGCCGATTGCGTTTCCTTGAACGACTTCCCGAGGTCGGTGGAGACGAGGACCTTCATGCCGAAGAACGGATTGCAGCTCGAGGCATAGATGCGCGGCTTGCGCCGCGTGTCGATCAGTGCGGAGTAGACGCTGACGCCTTTTCCGAACGGACCGCGCAACTCGAACTTGCGGCGTTTCTTCGACCCTTCCGCGACGAACAATCCCTTGCGTGTTCCAATCGCCAGCACGACGCGCTCGAACATTCTCAGCCTCCTGAAATCGCGGGAAGAATCGTGAGGACATCCCCTGCTGCGAGCGCGCTGTCGAGCCCATCGAGATCGCGGATGTTGTCCGCGTTCACGAAGAGATTGACGTGGCGCCGTACGGCCCCGGTCTCATCGCAGACACTTCGATAGAGCGCCGGAAACTGCGCGTCGATCCGCTCCAGCGCAGAACGAACGTCCGGCGCAGCGATCGAGAGCTCGGCCGCGCCGCCGCAGCAGTCGCGCAGAAGCCCGGGAACGAAGATCGTGATCGCTGGAGACTGCACGGCCGCGCCGCGGGTGAGCATGCCGCGACGGTAGCGTTTGCGGCGGGACGAGTCAACGAGCGCGCGGCGCGCGGCCGGTCAGTGTCCCAGCGTGCGAAGCTGTTCCGCCCGGTTGTCTGCAAGCTCCATCAACAGGTCGTCGGGCTCCGCTGCCCCCTGCTCTCCGCTGTGCTCTTCGCGGCCGCAACCGCGGTAGCCGAGCGAGTCCCACGCATCGATTGCAACGATGCGTGTGCAGTTCGTTTCCGTCGCTCCCATTCGCTCCTGTGGCGAGACCTCTGTTCTGACGACAAGCATGATCTGCACGTTCGATCCGCAGCGCGGAGGAGTCGGTGTGGAGGAACACGGAGCCGCGTGAGCATGCGTGACGCCCGCGCGCATCATCCGTGCGGGTGACACCTCGCTTCCCCGCCGCGTCCATGCATCACGACTGCCGAGGCAATCCTTCACTGCGACGCACGGCCCTGCGGTGTTCATCTACGCACGGAGGAAGTCGTTGATGAAGAATGCAGCAATCCTCTACGACGCAACGCTCTGCATCGGCTGTCTCGAATGCGAGCGAGGATGCGCCGCCGCAAACAATCTGCCGTACGACGACACGATCGCGCGTGAGAAGACGACCTCCGAGCACAAGTACACCTACGTCGCTGTTCTCGGCGGCGAGAAGTACATGCGCCGGCTCTGCATGCACTGCAACGATCCGGCATGTGCCTCGGTCTGTCCCGTCGGCGCCCTTCACAAGACCGCGCTCGGCCCCGTGGTGTACGACGCGAGCAAGTGCATGGGCTGCCGCTACTGCATGGTCGCCTGCCCGTTCAACATCCCGAAGTACGAGTGGAGCAAGGCGATTCCGGCGGTCCGCAAGTGCATCGGCTGCTACGAGCGGCAGGCCGCGGGCAAGCCGACTGCCTGCGCCGAGGCATGCCCGACCGGCGCAACGATCTGCGGCGAGCGATCGGCGCTGCTCGCGGAAGCGCGCAAGCGCCTCAGCGAGAATCCCGCCGCGTATGTCGACCATATCTATGGTGAGAAGGAGCTGGGCGGCACGTCGAATCTCTTCCTCTCCTCCGTCGATTTCGGCAAAGCGGGCCTTCCGACGCACTACGGCAACCAGCCGTTGCCGCCGCTGACCGGCAACGTTCTCGCGCATGTTCCCGACGTCGCCACGATCGGCATGGCCGTACTCGGCGGCGTCTACTGGATCACCCACCGCCGCGAGGAAGTCGCCGCCGCGGAAGGCGCCGAGAAAGATCAGAAGAAAGGTTGAGCCATGAAGAGACTCGGATTCTGGACCAGCGTCTTCATCGTCGTTCTCCTCTTCGGTGCCGCGGCCACATGGCTCCGCTTCTTCCACGGCCTCGGCGCCTCGACGAATCTCTCCGACCGGTTTCCGTGGGGCATCTGGATCGGTTTCGACGTGCTCTGCGGCGTGATGCTCGCCGCCGGCGGCTTCACGCTGATGGCCACGGTCCACATCTTCCATGTGAAGCAATACGAACCGATCGCGCGGCCTGCGCTGCTCACCGCGTTCCTCGGATATCTCCTCGTCATCGCGGCGCTGATGTTCGATCTCGGCAAGCCGTACAACATCTGGCATCCGGTCGTGATGTGGCAGCCGCGCTCCGTCATGTTCGAAGTCGGCTGGTGCGTGATGCTCTACACGACGGTGCTCGCGCTCGAGTTCTCCCCGATCGTCTTCGAGCGGCTCCGCATGCAGAGGCCGCTGCGTATCATCCGGATGATCTCCGCGCCGCTGGTCATTCTCGGCGTCATCCTGTCGACGCTGCACCAGTCGTCGCTCGGGAGTCTGTTTCTGATCGTCCCCGGCAAGCTGCATCCGCTCTGGTACACGGGACTGCTGCCGGTGCTTTTCTTCCTCTCCGCGGTCGCAACAGGTCTGGCGATGACGATCTTCGAATCGACGATGTCGGCGCGCCACTTCGGCCGCGCGCTCGAGAAGCCGATCATCCTCGGCCTCGGGCGTCTGCTGATGGTCGTGCTGATCGTCTACGCAGTCGTGCGGTTCCAGGACATGTTCCACCGCCGCGCGCTGGCCGAGGCATTCCAATCGTCGTACGAATCGTCGATGTTCTGGTTCGAGGTCGGACTGACGACGATCGTGCCGATCACGCTGCTCCTGTTCCGCGCGACGCGCGAGAATCCGCTGCGGCTCTATGTCGTGTCGATTCTCGTGGTCTTCGGTTTCGTCGTGAACCGGCTGAACATCTCGGTCACAGGAATGGAGCGCGCGTCCGGCGTGCACTACTTCCCGGCGTGGTCGGAGATCGCGGTGACGATGAGCATCGTCGGCATGGGGGTGTTTCTCTTCACGATGGCGATCCGCTATCTGCCGATCTTTCATCATGAACAGGCGGCATAGATGGGCCGCAGCGTCGCCGCGAAGCTGTTCGCGCTGGTCTTCCTCGTACTCGTTCTAACGCTCGGGGTGCTCGGCTATCTCAACGTGCGGCTGCACCGCACGCATCTCGAGGCCTCGCGCGTCGCCGCGGCGCGGCAGATGTCGGACGTCATCAACCGCAGCACGTCGTACTACATGATGCGCAACGACCGCGCGGCGCTGCGGCACATCGTGGAGACGATCGCGGAGCAGCCCGGCATCGACCGGCTGCGCATCATGGATGCGCATGGCCGCGTCGGTTTCGCAGGCGCGTCGCGGCGATCCAACGGCCACCGCGTGCTCTACATCACGCGTCCGATTGCCAATTCGGCGTCGTGTGCGACGGCGGCCTGTCATGCGCATTCGGCGAATGAGAAAACGCTGGGACAGCTCGAGCTGCAGCTCTCGCTCGCCGATACCGACGCGGCACTGGCAACGAGTTCGCGCCAGTTTGCGATGCACAGCGCACTGGCGATCCTCGTCACGCTCGCGGCGATCGGCCTCTTCGTCTGGCGCTTCGTCGGTAAACCGGTGAGCGAGCTGCGCATCGGCACGGAGCTCATCGGAAGCGGCAACCTCGGCGTGCAGATTCCGGAAGGTGCGCGCGACGAGCTCGGCGATCTGGCGCGCTCCTTCAATCTGATGAGCCGGCAGCTTCGCGAGGCACGCGACGAGATCACGGCGTGGACACAGACGCTCGAAGACCGCGTGCAGACGAAGTCGGCGGAACTGCAGGCGGCGCAGCGGCAGATGATCCAGGCCGAGAAACTGACGTCGCTCGGCAAGCTGGCCGCCGTCGTCGCTCACGAGATCAACAATCCGCTTTCGGGAATCCTCACGTACGCGAAGCTGCTGCGGAAGTGGAACGATCGCGGAGAGGATCTTTCCGCGCGAAGCGAAGAGATCCGCGACGCGCTGCAGCTCATCGAAAGCGAGAGCCGCCGCTGCGGCGACATCGTCCGCAACCTCCTCGCCTTCGGGCGCGCGCAGCCGCTGCAGGTCAGCGACGTCGATGTCAATTCCGTGCTGACGCAGTGCCTCAAGCTCGTCGAGCACAAGCTCAGGCTCGGCAACATCGCGCTCGTCTCCGATCTCGATCCGAAGCTGCCGCTGATTCGCGGAGATGCCGGACACCTCGAGCAACTGTTCCTCGCGCTGATCATGAATGCCATCGACGCCATGCCGCACGAGGGAACGCTCCGCGTCACGACCGCGGCAAAAGGCGACGAGGCGGAGATCGCCATCGAAGATGACGGCATCGGCATCGCGCCCGACATCCTGTCGCGGCTCTTCGAGCCATTCGTCACGACGAAGGAGGTGGGCAAGGGCGTCGGCCTCGGCCTGGCGATCAGCCGCGGCATCGTCGAGCGCCACCGCGGCCACATCGCCGTGAAGTCGCAGCTCGGCCGCGGCACCACGTTCACCATCACGCTGCCGCGCCACGGCGCGGCCATGCCGCTGCAGGTATCGGATGCACCTCAGGAGGTCTTCGCATGAACGGCAAGGGACGTGTGCTCATCGTCGACGACGAGCCGAGCGTTCGCGACTCGCTGCGCCGCTGGTTTCAGGATGACGGCTACGAGACCGGCGTCGCGGAAGGAGCGAATGACGCGCTGACGCGCATGGCGGAACGCCGCTGGGATCTCGCGCTCGTCGACATCCGCATGCGCGGCACCGACGGCATCGAGCTGCAGCGGCGGATGCATGAGATCGATCCCGATCTCGTCGTCATCATCATGACCGGCTACTCGTCCGTCGACACGGCGGTCACGGCGCTGAAGAACGGCGCATACGACTACATCACCAAGCCGCTCGATCCCGACGACGTCTCGCATCTCGTGCGCAACGCGCTCGAGCATCGCGATTCGCGGCGCGAGAACGTCCGGATGAAGGAGATGATCTCCACTCACGTCGTGCAGTCGGCGGAGATCATCGGCAGCAGCGCGGCGATGCAGAGCGTGCTGCAGGCCATCGAGACCGTTGCACCGACGGACGCAAGGGTGCTGGTGACCGGCGAGAGTGGAACGGGAAAAGAGCTCGTGGCTCGCGCGATTCACGCCGGAAGTCCGCGGCGCTTTCATCCGCTGGTGGCGATTCATTGCGGCGCGCTCACCGAGACGCTGCTCGAGAGCGAGCTGTTCGGACATGAGAAGGGGGCGTTCACCGGTGCGCAATACCGGAAGAAGGGAAAGTTCGAGATGGCCGATGGCGGCACGGTCTTTCTCGACGAGATCGGCGACATCAGCCTGAAGGTGCAGACCGACCTGCTGCGCGTGCTGCAGGAGAAAGAGATCACGCGCGTCGGCGGCCATCAGCCGATCGCCGTCGACTTCCGCTGCGTGGCGGCGACGAACAAGCCGCTCGACCAGTTGATCCGCGACGGACGATTCCGTCCCGATCTCTACTACCGCCTCAACGTCTTCCAGATCGTGGTGCCGCCGCTGCGCGACAGGCGTGAGGACATCCCGGCGCTCGTCGATCACTTCGTCAGGAAATTCGCGCAGGCGATGAACAAACGCATCACGCGCGTGTCGGCGGCGGCCATGGCCCAACTGCAGAGTTACCCCTGGCCGGGAAACGTGCGCGAGCTGGAGAACGCCGTCGAGCGGGCGATGGTGGTCGCGCGCGAGCCGGAGCTGCGCGTCGAGGACTTCGCGATGCGGCAGTCGCTCGATGCCGTGGAGAGCGGTCTGGCGCTGTCGCTCGAGGAGGTCGAGAGAGCCCACATCCTGCGCGTGCTCGAGGAGTGCGACTGCAATCAGACGCGCGCCGCCGAGGTGCTGCAGATCGACCGCGTCACGCTGCACAACAAATTGAAGAAGTGGGGCTGGACGCGGCCGCTGGCCGGAGTGCCATGACCCCGCTGCGCGTCGTCGCCGTCGGGCGGACGGAGCGCGCGCTGCTCGAGGCGGCGCGCGATGCGCTGGCCTGCGAATTCGACGCGCCGTGCACGATCGCGTCGCCGGCGATCGATCCCGCTTTTGCCTATCACCCCGAGCGCAATCAGCATCATTCGACGATGCTGCTCGATCTCATCGCCCGCCAGACGAGCGGCGATGAGATTCTCATCGGCGTCGCCGATGTCGATCTCTTCATCCCGATTCTGACCTTCGTGTTCGGCGAAGCGCAGATGGGCGGACGCGCCGCGGTGATCTCATCGCATCGCCTGCAGCAGGAGTTCTACGGCCTGCCGGCCGACGCTGCGCTGTTGCGCGAACGGGTGGCGAAAGAAGCGGTGCACGAAGCCGGTCACGTGTTCCGCCTCACGCATTGCGACGACTACCAGTGCGTGATGGCCGCGTCCTATTCGGTGGAGTGGCTCGACCTGAAGGGACGGGAGCTCTGCGCCGGCTGCCGCGCGACGGTGGGGTAGACGTCTCGTCCGCACTTCTTGTCTGTTCGCAGGAACACCGCTGCCTCGACGGCAGCGGCTCGCGGACGAGGCGTCCGCGCCCCACCTCAGGGGTGCGGACGCCTCGTCCGCACTTTCTTGTTCGTTCGCAAGAGCCGCGCACCTCCAAGTGGAGTGCGGACGCCTCGTCCGCACCTCTTGTTCGTTCGCAAGGGCCGCGTACCTCCAAGTGGGGTGCGGACGTCTCGTCCGCACTTCTTGTTTCTTCGCAAGGGCACCGCTGCCTCGACGGCAGCGGCTCGCGGACGAGGACGTCCGCGCCCCACCTCAGGGGTGCGGACGTCTCGTCCGCACTTCATGTTTCTTCGCAAGGGCACCGCTGCCTCGACGGCAGCGGCTCGCGGACGAGGACGTCCGCGCCCCACCTCAGGAGTGCGGACGCCTCGTCCGCACTTCTTGTTCGTTCGCAGGAACACCGCTGCCTCGACGGCAGCGGCTCGCGGACGAGACGTCCGCGCTCCACCTCTTCTTCGCAAGAGCAACGCCCCACCTCGCGTGTCGCGATTCTCCACGGTGCTGTTGCGAAACTCATCGCTTCTCCGCGCACGCCTCCTGATTTCTCAAGCGTTTACGAGTGGCACATCGGTTGCGCTTCTGATGCGGCAGCAAAGGAGGTTCATCATGGTCGTCCTGCTCGTCATCCTCACCTTCTGCGTGATGCTTCTCATCGATCACCTGCTGTTCCGTCAACCGGTGATGATCGAAGAAGGAACCGCCCGGCCGGCGAAGCGGCCGCGCCTCGTGGCATCGATCGTCGCCGGATTCGAAGTCCCCGACAATCTCCGTTATCACCCCGGCCACACGTGGGCCGTTTCCGAGACACCGGATCTCGTGCGCGTCGGCATCGACGATCTCGCCGCAAAAGTGGCGGGCAAGCTGGCCGGCATCAGCATTCCGGAGCGCGGCCAGTGGATCCGCCAGGGCCAGAAGATCATCGCGCTGCATCACGATGGACGCGAAGTCGATCTCGTCTCGCCGATCGAGGGCGAAGTGGTCGGCACCAACGACGCCGCGCTGCAGGATCTGGAACTGGCGCGCAAGGACCCGTATGGCGACGGGTGGCTGCTGAAAGTCCACGCCCCCGCCGCGGACGAGAACTTCCGCAACCTCCTCGGCGGAGCGCTGGCCCGCCGCTGGATGGACGACGCCGCCGCGAAACTGCGCAGCATCGTGCAGCAGCAGACGCCGGCCGCCGCGCTCGCGCAGGATGGCGGCATCGCCATGGACAGCGTCATCGACCAGCTCCAGGAAAAGGAGTGGGAGAGCGTGAATCGCGAGCTGTTCCTCAACTAAGCATGCGCGTGAGATCCGCTTGCGTATCGACATCCATCGCCGCCGCCTCGAACGTCACAGTGACGACATGGGCACGATGCTTCTCGATGATGCTGCGCGCGCCTCGATCGCCCGCCAGCGTCGCAAGCTCTTCCGCAAAACGCTGATCGAAGACTGCCGGTGCGCCGATCGTTTCCGCATAAGAAGTGGCAACGATCGGCGCATCGATCGCGATCAGCGCCCGCAGATGTTCCGCCGTGATCAGCGGCTGATCGCACAGCAGGATCAACATCCGTCCGCTCCCCGCCGCGCGCACCCCGGCGCGAATCGACGTCGAGATGCCGGCCTCCGCTTCGTGATTCTCGACGATCTCCGCGCCGTTGATCGCATCGCCGGGACGCGCCACCGCGATCACGCGATCGCATCCCGCTTCGTGTGCCACGCGTATCGCCCGAGCAAGGAACGTCTCGCCGCGAAAAATCTGTAATTGCTTCGGCGATCCGAAGCGCGTCGATGCGCCTGCGGCGAGCACGATCGCTGTCAATCGCTCATGAATCGGGCGTCGCGATTGGCGCAGCGGCGCCGCGGTGCGTCCTCGAAACACAGCCTGCATCTCCGCGACGATCGACAACGCGATCTCTTCCGGCGTCTCCGCGCCGAGATCGAGACCGATCGGATAGTGCACGCGCGCGCGCAGACTCGCATCGGCACCGATCGACGCCAGCAGCTCCTCGCCGCGCGTGCGCGGGCCGAGGAGGCCGATGTAGGGGATCGGCATTTTCAACAAGGCAGTGAGGATTGCCTCGTCGCGCAGGAAATTGTGCGTCATCACCACCGCACCGTCGTGACCGGAGAGATCCGCTTGGACGTCGCGAACGACAACGGCGCGCCAGCCGATCGATTCTGCGAGCTCGGCCACCGGAGCAGCATCTCTGCCGCCGAAGATGATGATCGATCGCTGCGGCGCGATCACCTCCGCGAACACATCGCAACCATCGACCTCCATCCGGCGAGTCGACTCGCAACGCACTTCGATCGCATCGCCGGCGCTGTACTTTGGATTTTGCGACGCGATCACCGTCGCGAAGACGCCGGGCGCAGAAGGAAGCCGCGGCGACACGAGAGGTCCGAACGGCTGGATGAGCAACTCGATCTCGCCGCGGCAGCCGAGCCCCATGCCGAAGATCACATCGTCGGAGCGGGATGCGTCGTAGGTGATCACGCGTGCTGCGCCATCGAGCCACGAATGCGCGCGCTCAGCGAGATCGCGCTCGACACAACCGCCGCTGATCGCTCCGGAGACCTCGCCATCTTCCGCGATCACGACGCGCGTGCCCGCTCGGCGGTAGGTCGACCCGCGCGTACCGATCACAGTGACCAGCAACCCGCGCATCCCGCGCTCGCGGATTTGTTTCACCGCATCGGCGATGCGCTCGATCTCGTGCATCTCAAGCTCCGCTCATCACGGCACAGCGATCGACGATCGCGACCACCTCATCCTCGGTGAGCAGACGATCGCAAAGCTTCGCTCTCTCGAGAACGGCGAGCACGATCTCCTGCGATGAGGGAAGCCCGCGTGTCGTCAGATAGTGAATGACATTGGAGGAGCCCGACATCGGACCAATCTCGATCTCCTGCCGCCGGCCGATCATGTGCGCCGGCACACCGGAGTAAACGAGATTCGCAAGAGGCTCATCCCCGCGCTTCATCGCCTTGATGACCGCCGCAGCGTGCACACCGGTCGCGGTGCGGAACGCATCGCGGCCGACGATCGGCGCATTGACAGGCATCGGAACGCCGGTCGCATCCGCGACGCTGCGGCAATAGTCGGGAAGCCGCGTCAGATCGTCGTCACGAATCCCGAGCAGCCTGAAGTTGACCAGCAACTGCTCCATCGACGTGTTGCCGACACGCTCGCCGACGCCGAGAGCCGTCCCATGAATGCGCGACGCTCCCGCTTCGAAAGCGGCCAGCGCATTCGCGAGATCGAGCCCGCGGTCGCGGTGACCATGCCAATCGATGCCGGCCGTATCTCCGACCACATCACGGATGAACGACACGACATTGAATGCGCCGCTCGGCACCGCTGCGCCGCATGTGTCGCAAACGCAGACGCGCTTCGCTCCCTCGCCGATTGCCGCACGCAGCAGAATTCGCAGCACCTCAGGCGACGAGCGCGTCGTGTCCTCGGTCACGAACGTCACATCCAACCCCTGACGCACAGCGAATGCGATCGCGCTGCGCGATTGCTCCAGCATGAACTCGATCGTCCATCCCTCTGCGTACTGCCGGATCGGACTGCTGCCGATGAACACCATCGCTTCGATCGCGACGCCGCTCCGCTGCACGGCGTCGGCGATCGGCTCGATATCAGCGGCAACCGTGCGCGCAGCACACGACGGACGAATGCGCATGCGCTGCGCGCCGATCTCGCGGCAGAGCCCGACCACCGCGTGGCGCTGGCGCTCGCCCGCGCCAGGAAGCCCGGCATCGAGGCAATCGATACCGAGACTCTCCATCAAATGGAGGATCTCGATCTTCCTCTCGAGCGGCGGATCGACGACCGATGGGCTCTGCAGACCGTCGCGCAAGGTCTCGTCGTAAAGCATCACCTTCGCGCGCGACGGTGCGCGGCGCGCACCGCAGTTCGACCAGTCGAAGATGAGGCTTTGACCGTCGTCGCTCATTCGTTGACGTGCTCGAGGCGACGCTCCAGTTCCCGCGCTTCGCTCAGCTGCTTTCGGAGGGAAACGAGCCCGAAGCGGCTGCTCGATTCGCCGCCATCTTCGAGACCGAGCTCGTATTCGCGAATCGCGTTTTTCAAATCACCACGACGCTCGTAGATGACCGCCATGTGGTAGTGGGCCATGAGGTATTGCGGCGTAAAGCAGACTGCCTGCTGGAAATGATCGAGTGCCTCGTCGAGATGACCGGCATGAAACAGCGAAAGCGCAAGGCGATAGTGCGCTGCCCGGAAGTCCGGATCGAGCACGAGGCAGCGCCGGAACGCGTTGGCCGCGTCGATCATCCTGCCGCGGTGATAGAGCGCCACACCAAGGTCGTAGTATCCGAGAACGAAGCGTTCGGCGAACTGAAGCGCGCGATGGTAGTGGTCGATGGCCAGGTCGAGCTGGCCCTCATGAAAGTAGAGCGAACCGAGGGCATGATGGGCGAGCGCGTGGCCGGGTTGTTCTGCGAGGATCGCTTCGAGCTCGCGATGCGCATCGCGAAGCCGTCCCTCCCTGCCCAGCAGCATCGCCTGGATCAGCCGGTGGTCGCTTTCAGCCGCAGTGTTCGTCATTCGAACCTCCATCCATTGCGAAGCGCGGTCTCCCGCGCGAGTAAGGGAAATGTGCTCGGGTCGTCTCCGCGAAGCTCGCGAAGCGCTCCCGAGAGAAATGAGCGGGCGACGCTCTTGCGCCATGTCATCGCGAAGTCCGTGTTGTCGAGCGGCCGCGCATGACGCGCCGCGCCCTCCGCGAATTCTTCGATGACGTTGTCCGTCAGCGTCCGTCCGATGAGGAGCTGTGACTCCGGAACGAGCAGCGGATGTGACGCGACGGCGCCAAGGACGATGCGGGCGTCCTCGATGACACCATGCGGACCGGGCCGAATTGCGGCCGCGACGCCGAGAGCCGGAAAATCGATCGAGCCGCGGCGGCGCAATTTCCAATACGTCGAGCGGACAACGCGCGAGGGAATTCGAATCGACGTCACGATCTCATCCGCGCGTTTGGTCAGCGGGCATGCACCATCGTCCGCGTAGAGCTCTTCGAGAGGAATGTCCCGCTCTCCTTCGCGCGAGAGGAGCGTCAGACGTGCGCCGAGCGCGATCAGCGCCGGGGCGGAATCGCTGGAGGCAGTCGCCCAGCAGCGCCTGCCCGAAGGAGCAACCCAGCAGATGCCATCCGGCACGGGGCCGCGCAGGCAGAAGCCGATCGACTTCCTCCATTCGAAAGTCTGGTTGTAGTAGTTGCAGCGCGTGTCGACACAGAGATTGCCGCCGAGCGTTGCCGTGTTGCGAATCAGCGGCGACGCGATCTGCGACGCGGCGCGGTGCAGCGCCGGATGCACGGCTCGAATCGCGGCACTCTTCACGATGTCGTCCAGCGATGTGCCGGCGTGAATCGCCGTCTCCCCATTCACGCTGATCCCGCGCAATTCGCCGACGTGCCGCAGCGATACGAGAAGATCCGGCGTGTCCTGCCGGCGTTTCATGTTCGGAATGAGATCGGTGCCGCCGGCGAGAAGCCTCGCATGCGGGCCACCATCAGCGAGCGCCGCGGCAGCGTCGGCGACCGTACTCGCAACGTGATAACGGAAGCGGCCCGCACGCATCATGATTGCAGCGCCTCCTCCGCTTTCGTCGCCGCTCTCCCATCGCCGCCTTCCCACGGCGGCGGCACATACACGGCTTGCGGCCAGGCGATCGAGGGGAACTGCTGCGGTCCGGCGCGGCGGCCGCTCGCCTTCAGCGCGCGCAGAATTTTCTCCGGTGTAATCGGCACTTCGTCGACGCGCACACCAACCGCATCGAACACTGCATTCGCAATCGCAGGCGCAATCGGAAGCAGCGGCCCCTGCCCCACTTCCTTCGCGCCGAAGGGTCCATTCGCCTCCGCCTGCTCGATAAGGTCGACGAACACTTCCGGCATGTCCAACGCCGTCGGACTCTTGTAGTCGAGCATCGACGGCGTCTTGTGCACGAGCGCGTGTGAAAGGCGAGGCGGCAGACGGCGCATCGCCTGCTCCTCACTCAACGCTTCACCGAGGCCCATGTAGACGGAGCCTTCGACCTGACCGCGAGCGAGCGTGGGATTGAGCGCGCGGCCGATGTCATGTGCGATCCATATTTTTTCCACGCGCAGCCAGCCCGTTCCGGCGTCGACTTCCACTTCGGCCACCGCCGTGGTGTAGCTGTACGACGGCGACGGCCCGACGCCGCCGCCCTTGAATCGCGCGGCCGCCGCGGGAGGCTTGTAGGAACCGACCGTGCCGATCGAGCCCTGGATCGTCTCGGCGATGATCACAGCGTCGCGAAACGCGAGCCCTTGCGCCGGATCGGCGGCGTCGAAGACGCGCGACTCCGCAAAGACGAGCCGTTCCTCAGGGATGCCCAGCTTCGCGCTGACGGCGCCTGCAATCAGCGCCTTCGCACGCTCCGCTGCCTGAATCGCAGCGTTGCCCGCCATCAGGGTGACGCGGCTCGAATACGAGCCGAGATCGACCGGCGTGAGATCGGTATCGCCGGTCACGAGCCGGATGTCATACGGCTCGACGCCCAGCACCTCGGCCACGATGCCCGCCAGAACATCGTCCGAGCCCTGCCCCACTTCCGTCGCCCCGCAGAAAACGGTGATGAGTCCCGACCGATCGATTTTCAACTGCACGCCGGAGTGCGGCATGTCATTCCAGTAGATGGGAAGGGCCGCGCCGCAGAGATAGGACGAACAGGCGAGACCGGCGCCGCGACCGTGCGGCATCTTCTGCCACTTCGAGCGCCATCCGGAGCGATCGATCACGCGCTCGATGCACTCGCGAAGACCAACGCTTCCGATCTGCAGCCAGTTCGCGGTGAGCGAATGCGGCTCGATGAGCTGCTGCAGCCGAAGATCCGCCGGATCTTTGCCGAGGGCCACGGCGATCTTGTCCAGTTGCACTTCCTGCGCGAAACGCGGTTGCGGCGTGCCGTGCCCGCGCTTCGGGCCGCAGGGAGGTTTGTTCGTGAACGTGCGGCAACCGCGAAAGCGATAGCGGGGAATGCGATAGGTCACCGTCTGCAGAGCGCCGGTGTAGAACGTCGAGGCCACGCCGTAGCTCCCATAGGCGCCGCCATCGAGCAGCGTCTCGAGATCGACAGCCTTGATGAAACCGTCGTCATCGACGCTGGTGCGCATCCGCATCATGACGGGATGGCGCCCGCGATGACATTGAAAGACTTCCTCGCGCGTGAGGCAGATCTTCACCGGACGCCCGGTGAGCAGCGCAGCTTTGGCGACGACGATCTCGTGATGGAAGGGGTCGGTCTTCCCGCCGAAGCCGCCGCCATTCGGCGTGGCCACGACTCGAATCCGGTGCGGTGCGAGATCGAGCGCACGCGAGAGCGCGCGATGCACGTAGTGCGGCGTCTGCGTCGAGGAGTAGAGCGCGAGCCTCCCGTCAGGCTCGAGCAGCGCGACGGATGCATGCTGCTCGATTGCGAGGTGAGTGTTTCCCTCGTAGAAGAAGAGATCGTCGAAGAGATGCGCCGGCGCCGCGAGTGCGGCGTCGACATCTCCGAACTCGAGGGCGACGGACTTGTGCACGTTGCCTCGATCGCCGTAGTCGTGAATCCGCGGCTCATCGCACTGGAGCGCTTCGAGCGGCGTGGCGATGACCGGCAGGAGCTCGTACTCGACGTCGATCAGCTCGAGAGCAGCGTACGCCTCCTCCTCCGTCGTCGCGATCACCGTCGCGATCGGATCGCCGGTCATCCGCACTTTGTCGCGGCACAGCGGCTCTTCATCCTGGCTCACCGGCAGGATGCCGTAGCGGATCGAAAAGTCCTTTCCGGTGAGTGCTGCGACGACGCCGGGAGCGCGGAGAGCGCGCGTGACGTCGACCTGCCGAAGGAGCGCATGCGGATGCGGCGAGCGGAGAAGCTTGCAGTGCAGCATGCGCGGGAAGGAGAGGTCATCGGCGAAGCGCGTCTGGCCCGTCACTTTCGCGCGGGCATCGACGCGGCGGCGTGCCTTCCCGATCACGCGATAGTCACTCATCGGAAATCCTTCTCGCCGCCTGCTCGACTGCTTCGAAGATCTGAATGTAGCCGGTGCAACGGCAGAGATTTCCGGACAGCGCTTCCGCAATCTCGGCGCGCGTCGCCTGCGGCCGTTCGTCGAGCAGCGCCTTCGCCGTGATCAGAAATCCCGGCGTGCAATACCCGCACTGCGTTGCGCCGCAATCGGAGAACGCTTCCTGCAGCGGATCAAGGCGGGCATCCTGCGCCAGTCCTTCGACCGTGACCACGTCCGCCCCTTCGCATTCCAGCGCGAGCACGAGACATGAGAGGACGGGACGCGTATCGAGCAGGACGGCGCACGCGCCGCACTCGCCGAGCTCGCAGCCGTGCTTCGTGCCGGTGAGTGCGAGATCTTCGCGCAGGACTTCGAGCAGCGTCCTGTTCGGCGCAATGGCGAGATCTACCGGCTCGCCGTTGACGCGGAGAGCCAGACGCACTTTGTCCACAATGAAACGATGTTGCTCGCGGTCGTCTCATGAGGCGGTGCCGGTCATCACACCAGCGGCGGATGCGCCGTCACGTGAGGCCGCGGCGCCGCGTGGCGTGATACGCGCTGCATCGTCCTGTGACAGCGAATACTGAGCGGTGGTTGCCGCGCGACCATCCTTCCGATACGGACCTCGAATTCGCATTGAACGGGACGCGCACCCGGCTGAACATCGCTGACGGCGAGAGTCTCCTCGAGACACTCCGGAACCGCTGCGGCATTCGATCGGTCAAGAACGGCTGCGCTCCGCATGGGCAGTGCGGCGCCTGTCTCGTGCTCGTCGACGGCAATCCGAAAGTCTCATGCGCCGTCGAGTCGCGTGCCGTGAGCGGACGCGAGATCACCACGCTCGAAGGCATTCCTGCCGATGAGCAGCGGATGATGGCGAAGGCCTTCGTCGCCGCTGCGGGACTGCAGTGCGGCTTCTGCATTCCCGGCATCGCCCTCCGTGCGCATCATCTGCTGCACAAACATCCGAAGCCGACGCGCGCGGAGATCACGCGCGCGATCGATCCGCATCTCTGCCGCTGTACCGGCTACGTGAAGATCATCGACGCGATCGAGCTGATGCGCGACGGTGTGAATGCCGCGCGTCCCGGAGAAGGAATCGGCGCAAGCGCACCGCGCTACAACGGCGAGGAGCTCGCGCTGGGCCGGCGCGAATTCATCGACGACATGACTCGCCCCGGCATGCTCCACGCGGCCGTCGTACTCTCGCCGCATCCGCGCGCGCGTGTGCTGCGCATCGACGCCGCCGCGGCGCGCGCGCATCCCGGCGTCGCCGCCGTCGCCACCGCGGATGATGTCCCCGGCAAGCGGATCTACGGCCTGCTTCGCGACGACTGGCCGGGATTCATCGCCGCGGGTGAAGAGACGCATTACACGGGCGACGTGATCGCCGCCGTCGCAGCGATCGACGAGCGGACCGCGCGCGAAGCGGCGGCACTCATCGCGATCGATTACGACGTGCTCGTGCCCGTGCTCACTCCCGGCGCGAATGTTCTCTCGCGCACTACGATTCGCCGCGGCGACACGGACGGAGCGCTCGCCGGCAGCGCGCACGTGGTGAGCGGCACATGGAAGACCCAGCGCATCGAGCACTACTTCCTCGAGCCGGAGAGCGCGCTCGCTGAGCCGCTTCCCGATGGGCGCATGCGCGTCTACAGCAGCGGCCAGGGCATCTTCGACGATCGCCGCCAGATCGCTGCGTTCCTCAGCCTCCCGATCGAAGACGTCGAGGTCGAGCAGGTCTCGAGCGGCGGAGCATTCGGCGGCAAGGAAGATCTCTCCATCCAGGCACACGCCGCGCTGCTTGCGCAGCTGACGCATCGGCCGGTGAAGCTGACGCTCCGCCGCGAAGAATCGGTGCGCATGCATCCCAAGCGTCACCCGATCGAGATGCACTACACCGCCGGTTGCGATGCCGGCGGAAAGCTGACCGCGGTCCGAGCGCGCATCATCGGCGACACAGGCGCATACGCTTCCGTCGGCGCGAAGGTGCTGGAGCGCGCCGCCGGTCACGCCTGCGGCGCGTACCACGTGCCCAACGTGGACATCGAAGCGATCGCCGCCATCACGAACAATCCGCCCTCCGGAGCGATGCGCGGCTTCGGCGTCCCGCAGACGAATTTCGCGATGGAGGGTTGTCTCGACGAGCTGGCGAAGCACACCGGCATCGATCCGTGGGAGATCCGCTGGCGCAATGCGCTCGGCATCGGGAGCACCTTCACGACCGGACAGGTGCTCGAGAAATCCGCCGGCCTGAAGCAGACGCTGCTCGCCGTTCGCGAACGATACGAAGAGGCAAAACGCGAAGGGCGTGCGATCGGCATCGCATGCGGGGTCAAGAACTCCGGCCTCGGCAACGGCGTCCGGGAATTCGGCCGTGCGCGTCTCGTCGTCGAGAGCGACGGCACGATCTCGCTCTACAACGGCTTCTCGGAAGTCGGACAGGGACTCCTGACGATCCTCGTGCAGATCGCCGTCGAGGTCACCGGTTTGCCTGCAGCGCGATTCCGTCCGAAGGTCGACACGCGCTACGCGCTCGATTGCGCCCAGACCACCGGATCGCGCGCCACGCTGCTCGGCGGGCGCGCCGTGCTGGATGCAGCGACGAAGCTGCGGCGCGATCTCGATCGCGGCATTCCGATCGACGGTCGCGAATACGAAGGCGAAGTGATCATCGACGACACGACTCCGGCCGGGATCGAGCCGGCGAAGACACACACGGCATTCGGCTACGCGACGCAGCTCTGCATTCTCGACGAGCGCGGACGCGTCGAATGCATCGTTGCCGCGCACGATGTCGGCCGCGCGATCAATCCCTCTTTCTGCGAAGGCCAGATCGAAGGGTCGGTGCACATGGGCCTCGGCTACGCGCTGACCGAAGAGTTGCCGTGTCCCGATGGAATGCCGGCGACGTCGAAGCCGATGGAGATCGGCGTGCTGCGCGCGACCGACATGCCGAAGGTCGACGTGATCCTCATCGAGGATCCGGAACCGGAAGGCCCGTTCGGCGCGAAAGGTCTGGGCGAGATCGGCCTCGTGCCCACCGCCGCGGCAGTGGCCTCGGCACTCGAAGCATTCGACGGCATTCGCCGAACCACGCTGCCGATGAAGAGCTCCGCAGCCGCGCGCGCGATGCGCGCAGGACACCGGCGCTCATGACGCTCAACGCGCACACGCACCTCTACTCAGGGCTGGCGCGATTCGGGATGCCCGCGCCGGATCCGCAGCCGCGAAACTTCGTCGAGATTCTCGAGCGCGTCTGGTGGCGCCTCGATCGTGCGCTCGATGAGCAGTCGCTCGCCGCCGCCGCGAGCTTCTACGCCGCAGAAGCGAGAGCGCTGGGGACGACGGCGATCATCGATCATCACGAGTCGCCGAACATGATCGAGGGTTCGCTCGACATCCTCGCCGATGTCTGTCAGGAGCTCGGCATGCGCGCGCTGCTCTGCTACGGCGCGACCGAGCGCAACGGCGGGATCGCCGAAGCGCGGCGCGGCCTCGCCGAATGCAGGCGATTCATCCTTTCGAACAGGCGGCCCCTGATTCAAGGCGCAATCGGCCTGCACGCGGCGTTCACCGTCTCCGACGAAACGATCCGCGCCGCCGGAGATTTGTGCCGCGACCTCGGCGTACGACTGCACGTTCACGTGGCGGAGGATGCGGTGGATCGCGACGGCTTCCGGCGATTGGCGGCGAATCATGCGCTCGTCGAAGGCTCGATCCTCGCCCACGGCGTCCACCTCAGCAGCGATGAAGTCCGCGCGGCAGAGCGAGCCGGCTGCTGGCTGGTGCACAACCCGCGCTCGAATCGCGCGAACGGCGTCGGCTACGCGTCCGTGCTGCGCGCCTCGCCGCGCGTCGTGCTGGGGACGGACGGGTTCCCGTCGGACATGCATGCGGAAGCCGCTGCGCTCGATGAGGTGCAGCCGCTTGTTAGACAACGGATCGAGACGAGTGTAGCGCTGGCAAAAGAAATCTTCGGCCCCGCGCTTCCGCCGCCGGCAATCGCCGAAGCAGAACGCGAAGCGCAGCTGCTGTGGAAACGAATGCAAGACCTTCGTGAAGGAGTGAGCGATGTCTCTCCCATGGAAAAGCAGCATCGTTGATGGCGCGGTCCGCGATCGAAACGTGAGCCACCTGCGTGAGCGCGGCTTGGCGCTGCCGGCGTTCCATCAGCTCGAAAATCCCGACGCGATTCCGGCGGAGGTCAAGGCCGCTCTGCCATCGATCGATTCCGGCGCTCCGCATCCGCTGAATCTCTTCCGCGTCCACTGGTTCAACACGCCGGACGGCGCCCTGGCCACGGTGCCCGAGCACGTCGTGCTTCCTTCCTCGCTCACCGGTGTCGACGCGAAGATCGTCGTCCTCCTCGGCAATCGATTCCCGATGATCCGCGCGCACAAAGTGCTCGCCGCCTACGCGTGTCTGGTGCCGCGGATCGTCAGCGGCGAATTCGATCTGGCGAAGCACCGCGCGGTGTGGCCGTCGACTGGGAACTTCTGCCGCGGCGGCGTCGCGATCTCGCGGATTCTCGGCTGTCATGGCGTCGCAGTTCTGCCGGCCGGCATGAGCGCGGAGCGATTCCGCTGGCTCGAGAACTGGGTCACCGACCCCGGCGACATCGTGCGCACACCCGGCACGGAGAGCAACGTGAAGGAGATCTACGATGCGTGCGCGGCGCTGTCACGCGACCCATCGAACGTGATCCTGAATCAGTTCCGGGAGTATGCGAACTACGTCGTCCACTACCGCTGCACGGGGTCGGCGCTGCGATCTGCGTTCGAGCGCCTCGCAGCAAGTGACGCATCGCTGCGGCTGCGCGCCTTCGTGTCGGCGACCGGATCAGCGGGAACGATCGCAGCCGGCGATTTCCTCAAGGACCACTACGGCAGCATCACCGTCGCCGTCGAAGCGCTCGAGTGTCCGACGATGCTGGAGAACGGCTACGGAGAGCACAACATCCAGGGCATCGGCGACAAGCACATCCCTCTGATCCACAACGTGATGAACACCGACGTCGTCGCAGCCGTCTCCGACCGCAGCACCGACGCGCTCAACGTTCTCTTCAACTCCGCCGCAGGCCGTGAGCTCCTCGCGACGCGTCACTCGATTCCGCACGCGATCATCGAGCAACTCGGAAACTTCGGCATCTCCTCCATCTGCAACATCCTCGCAGCGATCAAGACGGCGAAGTACTACGGCATGCGCTCCTCCGACGTGATCGTCACCGTCGCGACCGATGGCGCCGAGATGTACGCGAGCGAAGCGGCCCGGACGCTCGCGTCCGAATTCGGCGGGAAGTTCGACGCAGTCGAGGCCGCGTCCGTCTTCGGCCGGCACCTCGCGACGGTCTCGACGGAAAATCTCCTCGAGCTCACTCATCGCGATCGGCGGCGCATCTTCAATCTCGGCTACTTCACGTGGGTCGAGCAGCAGGGCGTGCCTCTGGAGGACTTCGAAGAGCGCGCGAGCCAGTCCTTCTGGCGCGGCCTGCGCGAAGTCGTCCCGATGTGGGACGCGATGATCGCCGAGGTGAATGCCGCAGCGGCCCTGACGACGGTATGAGCGCAGCGACATCGATGGTGTGCAGTGGCTGCGGCTACGTCGCGCCGCCGCTCGAGCGGCGTCCCTTTCGCTGCCCCCATGCAGGTTCGGATGAGGCCGATCATGTGCTGCGGCGGCAACTCGTACCGCACCCCGGATTGCGCGAAGCATTCTTCGACGACGAGCCCGATCCCTTCATCCGCTATCGCCGCCTGATGCACAGCTGGAATACCGCGCAGCTTTCGGGCATCCGCGATGCGGACTACATCGCGTGCATCCGCCGGCTGGAAGAGCGGATCGTCGAGATCGACCAGACGTCATTCCACGTCACGCCGCTGCTTCACGAGGGTGCGTTGTGGATCAAGGACGACACCGGAAACGTGTCGGGCTCGCACAAGGGCCGGCATCTCATGGGACTGATGATCTGGCTCGAGCTGTTCGATCGGGACGACCGCGCGCTCGCGATTGCGAGCTGTGGAAACGCGGCACTCGCGGCGGCCGTCGTGGCGCGCGCTGCGCGACGCCGTCTGGAAGTCTTCGTACCCGCGGATGCATCCGCAGCAGTCGTCGAGCGGCTCGAAGAACTGGGCGCGCACGTCACGCGATGCGCGCGCCGGCAGGGCGAAACGGGCGATCCGTCGTACCTTCGATTCCGGGAAGCGATCGCGGCGGGCGCGCTGCCGTTCACATGTCAGGGGAATGAGAACGGCCTCGTCATCGAAGGCGGCCAGACGCTCGGCTGGGAAATGGTCTCGCAGCTCTCGTCATCCGGGGCAACGCTCGACCGCCTCTTCATCCAGACCGGCGGCGGCGCACTCGCCAGCGCGTGCATCGCGGCGTTCGAAAACGCGCTCGCGCTGCGGCTCATCGATCGCCTGCCGCGCATTCATGCGGTGCAGACCGAGGCGTCGCCGCTCGCGCGCGCATGGAATCGTCTGGGTGATCTCGACTATGCGATCCAACATCGCGCGGAGTTCATGTGGCCGTGGGAGACGCCGCCGGTGAGCATCGCGCACGGCATTCTCGATGACGAGACGTATGACTGGGTCGCGGTCGTGCGGGGCATGATGCATTCGGGCGGCTCGCCGGTCGTGGTCACGGAAGAGCAGCTCGCGGAGGCGAATCGCTACGGCCGGGAGCTCGGCGTGCCGGTCAGCGCGACCGGCTCCGCAGGCCTCGCCGGCCTGCTCGCGATGAAGGATGCGCTTGGCTGCAATGAATCGTTAGCCGTGTTGTTCACCGGCCGCGCGCGTTAGCACAGTGGGGTGCTCCAACAGAGCACTGCTGCCTCGACGGCAGCAGCCCGCGGACGAGACGTCCGCGCCCCACCCGCGGCCTCGGCAGCAGTTCGCGGACGAGGACGCGTCCCCACCAGGTGGAGTGCGGACGCCTCGTCCGCACTTTGCGGCAACCGTTCGCGGACGGGGCGTCCGCGCCCCACCAGCGGCCTGGCAACAGTTCGCGGACGAGGACGCGTCCCCACCAGGTGGAGTGCGGACGCCTCGTCCGCACTTTGCGGCAACCGTTCGCGGACGGGGCGTCCGCCCTCCACCCGCGGCCTCGCCCACCGTTCGCGGACGGGGCGTCCGCGCTCCACATTTCACTCTCTAACTGTACGTTGCAGCAACTGCTTCCTTTGCCTTCGTTGCGTGATACATCGCCGGGAACCGCGCCAGGAACGCGACTACTACCGGGAACTCGCGCGAGTCCATGCACTCCCCGATCTTGTGCGTGTTCTGTTCGATGCCGGGCCCGATGCCCAGCATCGCCGGATAGGTAAATGCGCCGTCGCGAATCCAACGCTTCGACTCCGGCACGGCCAGCGTTCCCATGCGCGTCGGAAAACCGACGCCATCCGTCGAGAAGATCCAGCGTCCGACACGCGGCTCGTGCCGCAGCATGCCGCGTGTTCCGCCCGGCTTGATGAGTGGCGATGAGACACTCGAGTACGACTGCACCGCGGCCTCGACTGCCGGATGTCCCTCCGGTGTCACCCACCCCGGATAGATCTGCGGATTGTTGAGCCGGTAGCCCTTCCACGTCCCTTCGGTGTAAAGCGGCGCGCGCACATCGACGCGCAAGCCGCCGGCGATCGCTCTCTGCACCGATGACATCGAGCGAACATCGGCGAGCGCATCGTTCGGATCCTCGCCCGCCGTCAGGCGTCGATCGAAGCGGAACGTGAATCGCTCCGGAACCGCGCAGTCGCTCGGCGTGGAGAGTCTCGCGTCGCTCGCCGTCCGCGTGCCGGGCCCGAGGAGTGGATCCTTGCTGAAGCCTTCGAAGCGGCGGTAACGATCATTCGCCTCGACGATGATCGCCGCGCCGTACTCGAGCGGATTCCTCCCTTCCCACGGCATCGATCCATGGCAGCTCTTGCCGGTGACTTCGACCTCGATCTGCATCCGGCCGCGCTGCCCGCGATAAATCCCGACGGCGCCGGCTTCGGCGCAGCCGGTGCCTTCGGTCAGGATGACGACATCGGGAAAGCGATCGGCAGTCGCGCCGGGAAGCTCTTCACGCAGCAGATACATCGGTCCGCCGCCGTCGTTGTCTTCTTCGGCGACGGTTCCATAGGCCCGCACGATCACGCCGCGCAATGCGCCTTTGTCGCGGCATTCGCGGAGGATCTTCGTGGCGATGATCTGGCTGACGACGCCTGCAAGCTGGTCGGCGGCGCCGCGGCCGAACACGAGGAACGGCCACTCGCTGCGCGGCGGCAGATATCCCAGCTCCTTCTCGAGAAAATCGACATCGGCCTTCGACGCGTCCGTGAGACCGTCATAGGCATCGATTCCCCCTCCGATCGCCTCGCGCCAGCGCGTGCGAAGAGCGTTCACCGTATCCGTGTGCCCGTCGAACATGATCACCGACTTTTCCTCGGCTGGAATCCCGTCGGTGCGGTCCTGAACGATCCAGCAGAGATTGCCGAAACCGTCGTACCAGACGTCCGCGGGCCGCTCCACGGCACCGATCTCGATGATGGTCCGCTTCAGATATTCGAGCCGCGGCAGCTCGTGGTTAGACAAGCCGCAGCGCGGATCTTCATCGATGAAATCGGCCGGGATGCGGATCGCTTCCTTGAGAATGTTCACCGCGAGCAGCCGGTAATGATCGGCGAGATACGAGATCTTCTGATCGAGATTCACGACATCCTCCTCAGCGCATCGCGCAGACCCTTCACCTTGGCGGCCGCGAGCAGCGCCATGATCACGTAGACCTTCTTGTTCGCTTCGCACGCGAGCGAAAAGCGAAAGCGTTCCATGACGCTGTCGCTGACTTCCGCGCCGATGTCCGCGGGGAGACAGTGCATGTACTGCGCGTTGCGCGTGCGGCGCATGCGGTCCTCATTGCAGATCCATCCGCGGTGCGCGGCATTGCGCTCGAGCGCACTCTTCTCGATCGTCTTCATCGCCTCGCTGTCGCGCCGTCGGTTCGCATCGACGCGCGCCAGCATCAGGTCGTACGGACCCCAGCTCTTCGGATAGACGATGTCGGCGCCGTCGAACGCATCATCCATGTCGTGCGTGACGCGGAAGCTGCCGCCCGACTCCGCGGCATGGTTCGCGGCACTCTGGAGGCACTGCGGCATGAGGCCGTAGCCGTCCGGATGCGCGAGCCGGACATGCATCCCGAATCGCGTCAGCAGCATGATCAGGCCCTGCGGCACGGAGAGCGGCTTGGCGTAACTCGGTGAGTACGCCCAACTGACCGCGATGGTCTTCCCCGCGAGGCCGTCAGGAAAACGCTGGCGAAGGAACGTGAGATCGGCGAGCGTCTGCGTCGGATGATCGACATCGCACTGCAGGTTGACCACCGGCACGACGCGCTCGTCGCCGCTCTCGCGCAGGTAGGCGTTGATGCCGTCGCGCACGCCGCGCATGAACGCATTGCCTTCGCCGAGGATGAGATCGTGGCGGATGCCGAGAGCGTGGGAGTTCATACCGAGCATCGCGCCGGTTTCCTCCGCCGTCTCGCCGTGTGCGACCTGCGTGGACGAGCCGTCGACGACCATCGGCTGTCCGCCGAGCCGCACGGACGCCCCGGCCCAACTCGATTTCGTGCGCGTCGAGTTGTCGAAGAAGAGCGCGTAATGAAGCTCGTTCGCAAGGAGTTGTGTCCGCGCACCGCGGCGATCGAGCTGTTCGAGCGCTGCAGCGACGCTGCAGACCGCGTCGATTTCGGCGCGGCTCCAGTCATCGGTCAGGAGCATGCTCCGGCCATGAAGCGGCGCGAGGACCGCGTCGTCGATCGCGTCGAGAAATGGGGCAAGCTGGGCGACAGTCATTCGGCTTCTCCACAGTTGAAGTAGTTGACGCGCGAGGAATCGAAGACGGCGCGCTCCACGTAGCCGGCGAGAGCGGCACACGCGTTCCCCCTCGCGATCGTGTGCCCGCGCCGGACGAGGAACGCATCGCGCGGCGCGTCGCGCGCGAACGCCTCCTCGCGAAGGAAGAGCCGGAACTTCAGCGCATTCGGCGCGCCGTGATCGGGACAGAACACTTCGCAATTGCCGCAGTCGTTGCAGAGCTCCGCGAAGCAGGCGATCTGATGCGACTTCTTCCCGATGCCGAGCGACGGCAGCCGGAAGATCGCATCGTTGGGACACGCGGGGATGCAGAGATCGCACGTCGAACAGTCGAGGAGCTCGAGATGCTCAACGCGCGTGTGGCGCCGCGGCGCCACATGCTCCCTGCGATACCGTGCATCGCGGTCGAGAGCCTCCACGTATTCATCCGTGTTCAACAGCGTTGCTTCCGCGACGGTGACCGGACGGCCGCGCCGGATGAATTCGGAGATCGATGCCGCACCGATCGATTCCATCCGCTCGTAGAGAGCCTTCGCGTAAGAGTGCAGGCGGCCGTAGCCGCCCTGCTTCAGCAGATCCGTACAGACGGTGACCGGTGCGAGGCCGAGGGCGACGGCGTCGGGATAGTTCGTGCGATCGATGCCGGCGGAGAACGAGAGCGGAATCGAATTGCCGAACGCGCGCCGGAAGCGCCGCACGAGGTGCATGGCCAGCACGTGAAGCGGAGAGCCGGAGAGGTAGGCGAACGTCTCCGAGCGCGGGAGAAAATCGCTCGGGTTCTCGACGACGAGCGTATTCGTGAGCTTCACGCCGAAACTGCGCCCGAGCTCTCGCGCGCGATCGCGCAGGCGGCCGGCGATCGCCACGGTCCGTGACCACGACGGCTCGTTCTCGAAAACGCCGGGCGGAACCTTGATGTCATGGAAGCCGAGGCGATCGTGCAGAATCTCGATGACCTCGCGGAAACCGAGCAGCGTCGGATTCAGCTTCAGCGTGCAATCGACACCGAGCTCGCTCAGGAGGTAACCGGCGATCTGTTCGATCTCGTCTGCCGGACATCCGTGAAATGTGCTGAGCGTGACGGTGTCGGCGATCCGCGTTCGAAAGTCGAAGTCGCGCCACCGCGGAGGGAGATCCGCGCGGAGACGATCGATGACGCCGCGCGCGTCCAGCATGCCGGCGAGAAATGCTCCGATGCGCTCGCTGCGAATGCCCGCGAGGTCATAGCCGACGCTGATATCGAAAAGCGCGCGGTCGAATCCCGGCTGCAGTTCGATCTCGCCCGAAGCGGCGAGCATCTCGATCAGCATCGAGGCCTTGACGTATTCCTCGAGCGATTGCTCGATCTTCAGCTCCTGCGACCACTCGACGTTGTAGCCGGCGCTGCGCGCGTCGATGCAGGGCCGCGGCAATTGCAGGGTGTCGAGGATCTGCACCGTCTTCAGCTCGAACACGCGCGCGCCGGCGAGCCAGCCGAGGACGATGTTCTGCGCCATCGCGGTGTGCGGGCCGGCCGAAGGACCGAGCGGCGAAGCGACGCGATGCATGTGGACATCGACGGAGGTGTCGATTCGTGGATGGCCGGAAACGAACCTGCGGGCGGGGAGATCGAAGATGCTCCGTTGCCGGTCGAGCTCCTCGAATGCTCGAGTGACAAGCCGCGCCAACGGCAACGGCAGTAGCTCCGCCATCCGGCCATTGTGGCTGTTGCGAAGATCGCGCGTCGCTGGCGGAGATCACAGGGGGCAGTGACGCGAAGGCGTGCGTTGCAACTCGCACGAAATGGCACTAAGTTGCCAGAAGGTCCGAAGTTCGGTTTGCATCCTCATGAGCAGTATCGGCAGGAGCATCCTCGCGCTTGTCCGCGGGACATGCTGGGGAGTGATTGTCTTCGGCGCCTCCCTCCCCGCTTCAGCGCAGGAGAAGCCGGGAATTCCGCTCGACGAGCTGCTCAACACGCCGGTCAGCACCGCCGCGCAATATGAACAGCGATTGACCGACGCGCCGGCGTCGGTCACCGTGATCACGGCCGAGGAGATCTCGCGCTACGGATGGGAAACGCTGGCTGAGGTTCTCAATGCGGTGCGCGGCATCTACATCCGGTACGACCGCGACTACGAGTACCTTGGAATCCGCGGCGTCAGCGGTCCAACGGACTTCAACAACCGGCTGCTCGTAATGATTGACGGTCAGTCATCGTACGAACGAGCATGTCTTTGGCTCCTCGCGCAGGACGGCCGCACGTATCTGGTCCGCCTGGTCTTCCAATGTGGGACGGGCGCTCTCGCCTGTCCATCACGCCGATGAAGATCCGTACGGCCGTCTGCGTGCTCGCGCTGGGACTCTTCGCCGGCGTGGCGCAGGCGCACGAGGAGATCGTCATCCCGGCAAGCGTGCAGCTCGAGCTGTTCACCAAGATCTGGTCTCTCGACCGGAGCTTTCCAAAGTCCGAACCGATCAGGCTTGCGATCCTTTATCAGCGGCTCTACCGGGAATCCTTCGTGGTCAAAGAGGAAATGGTGCGCGCCGGCGCGCTCGCGAAGATCGAGATCGTGCTCATCGATCTCGACGCGGCGAAAAACGATCCCGGCCGCTTCGACCGCATCGACGTCGCGTACGTCGCGCCGCTTCGCGCAGTCGACATCAGCGCGCTTCTCGCCGAGCTTCGCGTGCACCGCATCCGCACCATCACCGCGGTTCCCGAATACGTCACCAGCGGAGTGGCGGTCGGAATCGCCGTGGAGGCCGACCGGCCGGTGATCCTGATCAACCTTGCATCGGCGCACAGTGAAGGCTCCGATTTCAGCTCGCAGCTTCTGAAGCTGGCGCGGGTGATCCGATGAGGAACATCTCGCTGCGCTGGAAGATCACCGCACTGGTGAGCGCTGCCGCGTTATTGCTGGTTCTGGTTGGCGTCGTCTATCTGAGCGCGCAATACCGCGACGAAGAGATGAAGAACGCGCGCGACGACGCGCGGCGCACGGCGGAGCTCACTTCCTTCACCGTCAGTCCCTCTCTGCTGTTTCGCGATCGCGTTTCGGCTCAGGATGCGATTTCTGCGGTCTGCCGCAGCATCGACGTCGCGTCGCTTGAGGTGATCGACTCGTCCGGCAAACCGTTCGTGACTTGTATCGGCGCGGTGACGGTCGCAGAAGGGCGAGTGACCGAATCAGTCCCTGTCAGGAGCGGGGACGCGGAGATCGGAACTCTTCGCCTCACGTACTCGCTCGACCCGGCAATGAAGGAGATCGACACGCGACGCCGCTGGCTGGCGGGACTTGGTCTCTTCACCCTCATCGCCGGCACGGTCCTCGCGCTGGCCATCGGCTCCTTCGTCACGCGCCCGCTCGAAGCCATGACCGTCGTGGCGGAGGCAGTGCGCGCCGGCGACTTGCACAGACGCGCGCCGGCGAAGTCGCACGATGAAGTCGGGACGCTCGCCCGCACCTTCAACCACATGCTCGACGAGATCGAGCAACTGAACCAACGGCTGGAGCAGCTCGTCGAGCAACGCACGCGCGAACTGAGCTCACTGCTGCAGTCCGCATACGACGGCATCCTCTCCATCGACGCAGATGGACACTGCACTCTCCTGAACCGTGCCGGCGGCGCAGTCCTCGGTCTCGAGCCGATCGAAGTGCTCGGGCGCAACGGACACGAGCTTCTCCACCCCGGCTGTGCGCGCGAGCACTGCTCGCTGTTGGTGCTGCTCCAGTCACGCCGCCCTCGCCAGGTGAAGGAAACATTCCTGCGCGCGGACGGTACAGCGGTCGCCGTCAACGCTACGATCGCGCCGATGCGGGACGGCGACCGCATCACCGGCACCGTGATGACATTCCACGACGTGACTGAGCGCGACGAGCTTCAGCGTCAGCTCGAGGAAGCGACGCGGCTCAGCAGTCTCGGCACGCTCGCCACGAAGGTGGCTCACGAGTTCAACAACGTGCTGATGGGCATCCTGCCGTTCGTGGAGCTGGTGGGTCGCGAGGCACCATCCAATCCGCGCATCGCCAAGTGGTGCGAGCGCATGGTGCAGACCATCAATCGCGGCAAACGGATCACACAGGCAGTGCTCAGCTTCACCCGGCCGCAGGTGCCGAAGCGGCAGGCTCTGAGCGTCGCCACGTGGCTCGACGAATTTGCACCCGCTCTGCGCGATACGGCTGGGAAAGCGGTACTCAACATTCTTCCGCCCGACAGCGGCCTCGTCATCGAAGCCGATCGCGGGCAGTTGCAGCAACTCCTGACGAACCTGATCTCGAATGCACGCGATGCGATGCCGAACGGCGGCACGATCGAGGTGAGCGTCGTGCGCGACGGCAATCGGGCGTGCCTGTCCGTGCGCGATGAAGGTGCCGGCATGCAGCCCGAAGTCGCCTCGCGCCTGTTCGAACCGTTTTTCACGACGAAGAATTTGTTCGGTACAGGGCTCGGTCTCCCGATCGCCGAACAGATCGCGCGCGCGCATGGCGGGACGATCGCGGTTACCACTGCACCCGGACGGGGAAGCACATTCGAAGTCCGGCTTCCGATTTCTGGAGAGGCGGAGGCTGTGCCGCCAGTCGCGCTGCCCGCGGCGAGCGGAACGTTCAGAGGCCATGTGCTTCTCGTCGAGGACGACGCGGCCGTGGCCAGCGGGGTGCAGACGCTGCTCGAAGAACAGCAGGGAATCGAAGTCGGCGTCGCCTTCACCGGCCGGTCCGCTCTCGCCATGTTGCGCGCGTCTGTTCCCGACGCGGTCATTCTCGACATCGGCCTTCCCGACATGGACGGTCTCGCGCTTTATCGGACGATCGCCGAAGCGCAGCCGGAGATGCCAGTGATCTTCTCGACGGCTCACGGCGACGCCGCTGCAATCGTTCGTGCGCTGAACCGGAAGAATGTCCGCTTCCTCCTCAAGCCATATCCAGCCGAAGCGTTGCTCGCTGCGCTGTCGGAGCTGGTGATACCGGGTGCGAGCGATCCATCCCGGTCCGATCATTGACCGTCCGCGCGCAGTCCGTCCGCGCTTACAATGGCCGGACACCAGATGACCATTGCACCCGGGACGCGGCTCGGGCCTTACGAGATCATCTCGCCGATCGGCGCGGGCGGAATGGGAGAGGTCTATCGCGCGCGAGACTCGCGCCTCGACCGCAGCGTCGCGGTGAAAGTCCTTCCCGGCGAGTTCGCGCAGAACGCGCAACTGCGCGTTCGCTTCGAGCGCGAAGCGAAGACGATCTCGCAACTGACGCATCCCAACATCTGCACACTCCATGACGTCGGAAGCGACAACGGCGTCGAGTACCTCGTGATGGAGTTGCTCGAAGGCGAGTCGCTCGCCGACCGCGTGGCGCGCGGGCCGCTGCCGCTGCACGATGTGCTCCGCTTCGGCGCGGAAGTGGCGGACGCGCTCGCGCAGGCCCATGCGCACGGCGTGATCCATCGCGATCTGAAGCCGGGCAACATCATGCTGACGAAGTCCGGCGCGAAGCTGCTCGACTTCGGACTCGCCAAGCCTTCCGCATTTGCGCAAGGTCCGCTGAGTGGCATCGCTTTCAACGAAGCCACACAGCACAAGCCCCTCACCGAAGAAGGAACGGTCCTCGGCACCTTCCAGTACATGGCGCCTGAGCAGCTCGCGGGCGAGGACGCCGGACCGCGCAGCGACATCTTCGCGTTAGGCGCGGTGCTCTACGAGATGGCGACCGGGCATCGTGCGTTTCAGGGGAAGACGCGCACCAGCCTCGCTGCCGCGATCGTCGGCGGCGAGCCGCGGCCGCTGAAAGAGCTGCAGCCGTTGACACCGCCGGCGCTCGAGCATGTCATCGTGAAGTGCCTCGCCAAGGATCCCGAGAGGCGCTGGCAAAGCGCGTCGGATGTCGCCGACGAGTTGCGCTGGGTCGAACAGGCGGGCTCCGAGGCGGGAGTGGCGGCGCCGGTGCTCGCGTGGAGAAAAAAACGCGAGCGCATCGGATGGATTCTCCATGCCGTGACTGCACTCGTCGCGATCGCCGCTGCGGCCGCGTGGTTCAAATTGCGCGAGCTGCCGAGGGCGACGGTTGAGTCCTCCGTCCTTCCTCCCACTGGTTACAGAATGCTCGCGACCGGCGGCTCGATTGCGATCTCCCCCGATGGCTCCTCGGTGATGATGATCGTCGAAGACGCCAAAGGGAATCACACGCTGTGCATCCGGCCGCTCGGTGCCGGCGGCTTTCGCTTTCTCGCGGGGACGGAGGAGGCGCAGTTGCCCTTCTGGTCGCCCGACTCGAAACAGATCGCGTTCTTTTCAGGCTCACAACTGAAGATCGTCGACACCGCGGGCGGGCCTGTGCAGGCCATCGCATCGGTCGTGGTCCCTCGCGGCGGCGCGTGGGCTCCGGATGGAACGATCGTCTATGCACCGGACACGAAAGGTCCGCTGATGAAGGTCTCGTCTTCCGGCGGAACACCTTCGCCTGCGTCCACGCTGCAGAGTGGCGAGGTCGCGCATCGCTTTCCGAGCTTCTTCCCCGATGGAAAACACTTCAGCTACGTCGTCTTCGCCGAAGGCCAGCCCATCGTCTGCGAAGGAACACTCAGCGACGTGACGCAGCGCCGCACGTTGCTGAAGGGAAGCGACTACTCGCTCTCCGGCTTCCGCGGATGGATCTTGTATTCGCGCGGACGCGCGCTCGTCGCGCAACGGCTCGACCGCTCGCGGAACGTGACAGGCCCTGTGGTGTTGATCGCCGATCAACTCGCACCGTACGGCTTCGGCGGCCTGCTCGCCTCGGTCGCGGATGAGGGAACGATCGTCTTTCAACACGGCACCGCGTATCCGCAGTCGCAGCTCATCTGGACGGATCGGAACGGCAAGGAGATCGAGCGCGTCGGAGATGGAGCCGTTCTGTTCTGTCCCGCGGTCTCGCATGACGGCAAGCGCCTCGCGGTCGACATGTCCGATCCCATCACGGGCTCGGGCGATATCTGGATTCACGATCTCGTGCGCAGGCGCACGACGCGGCTGACGTACGACCCGGGCAACGAGTCGTCGCCATTCTGGTCGCCGGACGACAAGCGGATCTACTACATCAGCGATGCGGCAGGCCACGACGATCTCTATCAGATTGCGTCCGGCGGCACAGGCGGCGCCGAACCGCTGTTCACCGACGCGCGTGCGAAACGGCCGACGGATCTGTCAGCCGACGGGAAGTGGCTGATCTTCAACAGCGGTCCGAATCGCCCATCGATGCAGACCGACATCTGGGTCTATTCGGTTGCGGAGAAGAAAGCGCGGCCGTGGCTGGCGACGCCGTTCGGCGAAGCGAACGGCAGGCTCTCGCCCGACGGAAAGTGGATCGTGTATCAGTCGAACGAATCGGGACGCAGTGAGATCTACGTGCGCGCGTTCCCCGACTCGGATGAGAAGTGGACGATCTCGAACGGCGGCGGGACGGTGCCGTCGTGGCGCGCCGATGGACGCGAGATCTACTACATGAACGCCGATCACCGGATGATGGCGGTCGCTGTGAAGAACGGAGCGACGTTCGAAGCCGAAACGCCGGTGGCGCTCTTCCCGGCCGTCCTCCGCACGCACATCGCGCGGCAGTACGACGTCACGCCCGATGGCTCGAAGTTCCTGCTCAACAGCCTGATCGACGTCGCGCCTCCGGAACCGGTGACGCTGCTGCAGAACTGGCCCGCGCGCCTCGCGCGGTAGGCGTGAGGCGCGCGGCGCGCATCACCCGCCGCTGCGCTCGCCGAGCGTCATCTGCCAGACATCCGATTGCGAATGCGGCGTGAGCGAGACGAAGTAGCGGCCGTTGCGCGAGAAGGCGACGGCCGGGGCATCGCCGATCACCCGCTTCGCACCCGTCGCGATGTCGATCACGTAGACATGGCCGTCGACGGAACCGAACAGCAGGTGATCCGCGTCGAGGAACGCCATGCTCCCGCGATCGGCAGAGGATCGAACGGCGACGCCGCGATTGAATGTCGGCAGCGCGTGATCGAGCACCACTTTGTACGTGCGATCGGGAATCGAGTAGATGTAGATGGCCGTCCCGTTCAGCCAGCCGGCGCCGACGATCCGCTTGCTGTCGGGCGAGAAGGCCGCGGCGTAGAACGAATCGCCCAGCGGCGTGGGAGGCAACGTCTGGAACATCGAGCCGCCGACCTCCCACAATTGCGTCGTGTGGAGATCGAACAGCGCCATCGTCTTCGCATCCGGCGAGATCGTCGGAAAGTTCGACTGCGTGTTGCGCGAGAGCTGGGTGATCTCGCTGCCGTCGATGCGAATGCTCCAGCAGTCGTAATTGCCGCCCCGCGTCGAATAGAAGACGATGCGCGAGCTGTCCAGCCACCACGACGCGCCGCGATCGCGAGCCATGTCGTTCGTGAGCTGGCGCAGATCCGTCCCGTCGCTCTTCATCACGTACACGTCTTCCTGGCGCTCTTCCGTCGTCAGCGCGATCCACTGTCCATCGGGCGAAGGCTCGACGGTGCGGATGAGCATCGAGCCGCTCAGCACCGGCTGCGGATCGAGCGTGAGCGCGAGCGTCGCGGGATCGATCGCGCCGCGCCTCAACTCGTTCGTCGTCATCAGCGACGCATAGACGACTTGATTGCCGTTGCGCGCGATGGAGATGTGACCGGCGTACATCGCGGGAACCGACAGCGGTTGCGGCGGCCCCTGCGGCTTCCCGCTTTCTTCGTCGATCGGCAGGCGCCAGAGGTTCATCGTGCCGCCGCGATCGCTGGAGAAGAGGAGCGACTTGCCGTCGGGAGCCCAGACCGGATTCCAGTCGAGCGCCGCGTCGTTCGTCGCAGCGACGACGCTCTTCGGATCGCCATTCATCGCGACGGTGTAGAGATCGCGCTGGCCGCCCTTCGGAGGAAGCGCCCAGAACGCGATCCGCTTCTGATGCGGCGACACATCCGGCTGCATCGCGTCGCCCTTGAAGAGCTCGCGGACGGTTCCCGACGCGCGGTCGGCGATCGACAGGCTCGCCACGGAGGCGCGGCTCGTCGGCGTCAGCATCTCTTCGCTGCAGAAGACGATCGACTTTCCATCCGGCGTCCACGCCGGATTGTGGCCCGTCGAGGTGATTCGCCGGACCGACTCTCCCGTCGCTCCCATGACGAAGATTCCTCCGCCGGCGCGCTCGGAGCGAAACGCGATCTCGCTGCCGTCCGGCGAGAACGCCGGCTCGTGATCGTCATCATCGGCGGACTTGCTCAGCGCGAGCGCGGTGCGTCCGTCGATGCGCTGCAGAAAGAGCTGCCGGTGCGGCCCTTCCCCTTTCACGAAGACGAACGTCTTGCCGTCGGGCGCGATGGAGGGGGAAGAACTGCGGCCCGCTTCGAAGGTGAGTTGCTTGAACGACTCTCGAGGAAGAGCGGCGCTGGAGCGGCCGGCACGCCACGCGATCCACGCGATTCCGGCGGCCGCAACGAGCGCGGCAACGGCGAGCATCGCGAAGCGCACTCTCTTCCCTCGCGAGGCGGGCGACTTCGGCAGCTCGTGCGACGTCGTCGACGTCGTCGCGGCATCGAGCGCGAACGCGAGATCGCGCGCCGATTCGAAACGCTCCCCTTTCTCCTTCTCGAGACAGCGCCGGATCACGCGATCGACGAGCGGCGAGACGTGATGGCCCGATGCGGTGAGCTCGGGCGGGTCTTCATGAAGGATCGAGCTGAGCGTGTCGGCCGAGGAATCGCCGCGAAACGCGCGGCGGCCGGAGATCATCTCGTAGAGGATCGCGCCGGAGGAGAAGATGTCAGTGCGATGGTCGACGTCGCGGCCGCGTACCTGCTCGGGCGACATGTAGCCGACGGTCCCGACGATCGCGCCCGGCGTCGTCTTCTTCGCCTCGGTCTTGTCGTTGTCGCCGAACTGCAGGCCGTTCACTTTCGCCAGACCGAAATCGAGGATCTTCACTCGGCCGTCGCGCGTGATGAAGATGTTCTCCGGCTTCAGATCGCGATGGACGATGCCCTTCTCGTGCGCGGCGGCGAGACCGGTGGCGATCTGCTGGCCGTACTCCATCGCCTTGCGGATCGGGATGCGCGGCGTGCCCGAGGAGTCGCCGAGCTTTTCGCGCAGAGTCTCGCCGTCGAGGAGCTCCATGACGAGATAGGGGGCGCCATCGTGCGTTCCGAACTCGTGGATGGTGACGAGGTTCGTGTGGTTGAGCGAGCCCGCGGAGCGCGCCTCCTGTTCGAAGCGGCGCAGGCGATCGGCGTCGCTCGCGACGTCGGTGGGGAGCACTTTGATCGCGACGTCGCGGCCGATGCGGGTGTCGCGCGCACGGAAGACTTCCCCCATGCCTCCCGCGCCGATGCGGGCGGTGATCTCATACGAGCCGATGCGACTCCCGGCAGACAGGGTCATAAGGCCGCTCCATCACTTGTAGGTGATCCGGCAATTATGCATGAGCGGAGCGATCTGATGTGGGGCGCGGACGCCCCCGTCCGCGAGCCGCTGCCGTCGAGGCAGCGGTGCTCCGTGTTGCGTACCCACGGCACAGCCGCTGGATCACTCTCTGACTGATACCTCGTAGACAACCAGATGCAACTCCTTGAGCAACGGCGTACGATGCCTTTGCACTGAGAATGAATGACATGAAACGAGAAGAACTGCTTGCGAGGATCAGCGTCGATCCCAACATCTGTTTCGGAAAGGCGTGCATTCGCGGAACGCGGATCTGGGTAGCGCTCATCATCGAACAGCTCGCATATGGTCGTTCCGAGGAAGAAATTCTGAACGACTATCCCGATCTCACGCACGCCGACATCCAGGCGGCTCTCGCATACGCAGCAGAAATCACGCGAGAACGGATTCTGGCTACGGCCTCGTGATGACCGCTCTCAAAACCGATGAGAATCTCGGCACTGCGCTTCTCGATCTTGCACGCACGGCTGCTCACGACGCCAAGAGCGTGCGAACGTAACCTCACAGGGCAGAAGACATTGTCTCCTTGCACGATGCCGCGACGAGGCACGAACATGCGTCACCCTCGACCTCTGCGTTCTGAAACCTTCACGGGTTTTCGCATGAAGACGCCGACTACGTTATGAATGCATTTCACAGGGACTGTAAGGATGATGAAAAGGCATTTCGCGAAGGGCGCACGAAACGCGCGATCCGGAAAATCTACGACGCAATGGCAGATGTGGTGCGAACCGGGACGGTCTACCCTGCGAACCTCAACCTGCGGCCGGTAGATCCGCGCGTCGCACATCCGCGAGGAAGCCGCCGTGCATGGGTACTATCGGATGGAATCCGCGGCAACCATCCTGCTAGAGGGCTCTGATGGACGCCATCGACGCGGAACTGAGAGATATCGGTGAGCTACTTCGCGTCGTTAAGCCCGACGAAGCTGAACGACGGTTCCGTGCCGTGGTCGACATGCTCGGCGATGAAGATCTGAAATTGTGGGAACCTGATCTTAAAAAAACAGCCGAGCAGTTTCACAAGAAACGTCGCCGCGCGCTGCTGCAGGTTCTCGACGACCGCCTCGCCGCGCGTTCCAATCGCGCGACCGCGCCAGTCTCAGTCGAGCGGCCCAAGCTCCGTGAGGCTGATGTGATCGCTTTCGAGACCGCGATCACACACTCGCTGCAGGAACTCAGCCGCTGGCACATCTTTCAGTGGTCAACGCACTACCGCGAAACTTTGCGACAAGCGTTCGTACGTGCAACAGCTCTTGCCCGGGAGCCCGAGACAATCGAAGCCCTAAAACGAGCGTTGGCAAAGCATTCCACCGAGATATTCTCGAAAGGCTATAGCCACGTCAGCGTCGCAGACTCGCATCCAATAGCACTCACAAAGTCCCTCGGTGGTCTTCAACGCTTTCTCGAACTTCCCGTTGAATTCTACACGGGGAGTGTTGCTGCCAACCAACCTGTCCTGACCGCGACTCGGCTGGTGGCGTCGGCGATGCTTAGCGGAATCATTGAGGGTTATGGCCAAGTCCGCTTCGGCGAGACGTTGGGCACGCAGCTCCTGATCGATACTCCCCGCGCTTGGGCACACTATCTCGGCTTCCTAACCTCCAAAGATCTTTCTTCACTTGTTTCGCGATTTGAGCCGACGCCGTTCCGAGATGGCCTCACATCGAACGTCCTGCCCTTGATCGAAGGTATCGAAAACCTGCTGGGCCGAACTGGCGCTGACCGCCTACCCGTTCCCGTGCTC
Source organism: Acidobacteriota bacterium (assembly GCA_021325515.1). Taxonomy (GTDB): domain Bacteria; phylum Acidobacteriota; class Thermoanaerobaculia; order Gp7-AA8; family Gp7-AA8; genus JAJPHC01. The sequence goes on along the minus strand of JAJPHC010000045.1, from coordinate 3,615 downwards.
AGCCAACTCATATGGGAGTCTCGGCGGGTTGACATCGCGCTCCAATCCCCCAGCGTCGAATCAGCGAAGTTGGTCGAAGTGCAGGCATACATCGACGGCGGATACGTGACAGACGGCAATTTACTGGAGGCCGCAAACCGAGGAGTCAGCGTGATAGTCGCCCCTCTACGTCCGGATATCGCCGAACGTAGTGTGGCCGACGACGCGCTCCGTCCCATATTGGTCGACACCGCGGCAACAACTCCTTCTGAGTCCCGAGAGCGTGTTGTGTATGTCTTGCGCAGTACGATCTCGCGCTACGAAAAGAATAAAGAACTATCCGCCCCGCTCTCGTACAACGTCGCACGCAACTTCCCTCTCCACAACCCATTTCTCTCTCGATATTTCCATGTGTACCGGCGAAGCGTACGCGACCTTTTGAGAACGTTCGAACGCCGGAACGGAGTTCGGCTATGGTGCAGCGTCAGGCGCAGTGGGAAAACAACTGCCTGTTTTGACCTTAGCACGACAACTGGAACGTCAATGGTCGTTAGTCAGACCTGCGACAACACTGAGGCCGACGCGAGTGTCAGCGCTTTTTATGAGGAAGTAGTAAGAGCACTTCAGAGTGGTGAGCAGATTGGTGCTCGATTCTTTTACGAAACCGTTGTTAAGTGCGCCGCGTTATCAACCCTCATGAGCAGATACGTTTTCGTGCTGGACGAATACGAAACGCTATTTGCGCGTTTGCGGTTGGCGTGCGACCGTGACGAGGAACTCCGTTATACCGTCGTCCAACCACTCCTAAACCAGATGGTCGCGTTCAGCCGTGAAAATCTCATTGTGTTTATCGGGCAACGTCCCGACGCTCACTTCGTTCTGATGGATCAGAACCAATTAAGCGCTTATGTGCAACAGGATGCTTTCCCCTTGTTCGAACACACCCCAGGATCTGAAGTATCGGAACTCTCAGAGCTGCTGCGCAAGGTTCTCACAGATCGCTTACCGATCGTCGACGGCTTTGCCGACTCTGTCTATGACGAGACTGCAGGCCACCCCTTCCTGACGGTCAAGCTACTCGTAGAACTGGTCGATTGGCTTATCGAGACAAAACGACGGATGGCGCACCTAGCGTTAGGACGAGCGGACTTCGAGGCGTTCCGGAAAGCGAGGCTGGTTCCGGCGCGAATCAGCGTCAGCAGTGAGTATGCGTTTTTTCGAAATGCGATCGCCGATGCACTGGCACCGAAGGAACGTTTACGGAACCCATGGTTGTACGCGACGTATGCAACGCTACGGCAAGTTTGTCTTGAGTACCCATCAACGCTCGAATGTTCGAGGGACGACTTTGGGCGAATCGTGGATCTCTTGCGCTTGACGCCGGAGCTCGGCCTCTCGGCGGACTACATTCTGACGACTGGTGGTCAAGCCAACTTCCTGAGAATGACTAGTGATGATCGTGTCGCTCCAAGGATCCCCCTCCTGGGACGTATCGCAGCGGTCACAACGCCACGGTTGTAGCGCGGAGGAACGAATGGACCCGGATCATCTCGTGGAATATATCGAACGTCGCCTCGCAGCGCAGGAAGTACCGATTGCAGTGTACTGGTATGCGATGCCCGAGAAGCGTGATGAATTCACGTCTCAATTCGAACGGCGACGCAAGAGTGGTGGAATTCAGAGCCTCATCGTTCGGGAGCGAGTGTTCGACAATCCCAACGCGATTATGGTCGACGTTGTCCGTCTGATCGAGGCAGCGAAAGCAAAGATTGTATCAGCGGACAGCTCTGCTGGTCCTGTTGATCGTTGGGCGATAGTTCTGATCGGCAAGGTTCAACTTGATATTAGCAATGAAAGCTCGCCTGCCACGCTGCCTCAGTGGTTCCCCATGCTTGGTGGGCAAACGGTCGATGTTGTTATTGAGGACATCTCTCGACGCGTCGATGGGTCGTTAAGTATCCCAGAAATGCGGGTAACCGACCTCTCCTCCGCTCTTTTTGATCTTGAACAGATACTTGTGAGGCGTCTTCGTGACATACAAAGCGCTAACCACAATACGAGCAATCAGCTTTGGGATCGAATCCGAAGGAAGGACGATGGCAAGTATGGCGAGTTTCTCGAGCGCGCATCCCAGGCACTGCATGGCATCCACGCCAAAAGTTCTTATCGGCCAAGCTTGAGAGACGGGAATTCTCTGGTCGCTCGACTATGGTCTCTGCAGCGCAAGTCGTCGCCTGATGAGCTGTCGACCGCAGGCGCAGCTCTAGCGACTGCCGCAAGCCTCTGCGACATTGAAGATCTTCGAGCCCACGCTTATCAGTCTTTCTTTTCAGTGATCGGTCGACCGGCGATGCAGGAAGAGTTCCCTCAACGTTTTGGACGTCTCATCTTGACTCTAGTTGCCTCGACGTGTCAGCTCGTAACGATAGCAGCGCACGCCGACGAATATCCGTCCTACCCTAGGGTATTGATTACCGCAGTTGCCGACGACCTCCTTAGAAGCCACTCCTCGCTGATGCGGGTATTGCTGGCCCAAGACCCACCGAAAAGTCATGAAGTGGGTTGACTGCACGTGTCCTATCCACCGCAGGATACACGACTTGAGAAAACCTCCTTCGACAGCGGGTTGGACCTTTCTCGGGACTCCAAGGGAGGGTGACTCAATTAGCAAGCAGTTCTGTGGCGCTGCGGATTGGCCTACGGATGCTCCGTTCTCCAACTGAACGCAGTCGCAACGTTTCGATCTTCTTTTCTGGCCCGGTCAGACTGGTAAAGAACTGCAGAACGTAAAGTGGTTCGGCTGCGAGTTGGTAGATGTCGTCATCTCCCCGCCGAATTGGCCTGTGAAACTTTTGGAGGAACGATCCTTCCCCCTCGTCGAATCGCTCGACGAACAGAGCTGAAATCGCCTCAGACTCTGGGCCGTCCAGAGCGATAGCTCGGGCGTAAAGAGACTGTTGATGCACGAGTATCGCTCCCGGCGCTGCATTGCCAGGAACGTTTCGTCGGGAACCCCGATGCGTCGTGCCATTCGTCCTCGCATTCGGGGAGCTGTTTGGAGTGAATTCGCAAAACTCCGCCCTTTCCATCTGATATACGCGCAAGATCGTAGCGAGGAATCACTTGTGGAGCGCGGACGCCGCCGTCCGCGAGCCGCTGCCGTCGCGGCAGCGGTACTCCGCCACCATGTGCGGACGAGGCGTCCGCACCCCGACACATCGCTCAACGCTCGCAGTGCGTCGCCGACGCATCGCCGATCTGCCACGGACCGGCGCCTCCCGCCGCCGCGGTGCGCTCTTGCAGGGTGAGTCGCGTGCCGCGCTCTGCAAGACGCAGCAGCAGTGTGAACGTCTGCAGCGGTTCGATGCGGCGCGCTACCTCGATCTCGCCGCGATAGAACGTTTCGAAACAGTAGACCGCGCAGTCTCTCATTCCACTGAATGGCGAATTGATCTCGCCGCTCGCCGATGGAAAATAGAGGAGGCTCGTCGGGCCCAGGCCCGTGGCGGCAGTGCCGATCGAGAACACCGTGTCAACGATCACCCAATTTTCCCCCGGGGTGATCATCTAAAAATCCCCCCTCTACTGATTGAAAGATCGACGCGCGTGAGCGCGTCGGAGTGATTGATGCGGTCG
>JAJPHC010000052.1 GCA_021325515.1 Acidobacteriota bacterium | reverse complement strand
TTCTCTGGCCCAAGCTATCGGAGTCGGGCTGAACAAGCTCCTGCTCTGATGGGACCTATGTGTAGAACCGCTCCACCTATAGGTCCCATAGGTCCCATAGGTCCCATCCGTCCCATTCCTCCCATAAAAAAAACGCCGCGAACAATTCGCGGCGTTCTCTGGCCTGCCTTCCGGCTGCCTACGAGGTTAGCTGTCGGATTCGGGCTGGAAGCCCTAGAGGCTTTTGACCTCATTCACCCCGGACGGTGGCAAGCCGTCGCTTTGGTTCCCCCGCTCCTCGGCGCCGAGGATTAGGCTGGCAAGTCGCCACCCAGTAATGGCGGCGAGGTGAGTGTAGCAGAATCCATGCGCGTGCGATTCGGCTCTGCGGTTGTGATCGGCAAGTTCTACCCGCCTCATCGGGGACATCGCTTCCTGATCGAGACGGCGCTGGCGCAATCGCGCCAGGTCACGCTGATCGTCTGCGAGCGCGCGACCGATACGATTCCGGCGGAGTTGCGCGCGTCGTGGCTGCGCGAGCTCTTTCCTGCGGCGAAGGTGATGGTGGTGGAGGATGTGTACGACGAGCGCGACTCGGTGTTGTGGGCGGAGCTCACGCGCCGCTGGCTCGGAAGTGCGCCGGATGCGGTGTTCACGTCCGAAGCCTATGGAGATCCGTGGGCGAGTGCCCTCGGATGTGTGCATGTGGAAGTCGACCGCGCGCGGATCCATGTTCCGGTCTCGGCCTCCGCGATCCGCGCGAATCCTTATGCGCACTGGGAGTATCTCGATGCTCCCGTCCGTGCGTACTACGCGAAGCGGGTCTGCGTCCTCGGCGCGGAGTCGACGGGGACGACGACGCTCGCCGCCGCGCTCGCCGCGGCGTTCGGCACGGTATGGGTGCCGGAGTACGGCCGGGAGTACTCGGAGCGCGTGATGCTCGATCCGGCGCACGTGTGGACGACGCCGGAGTTCGTGCACATCGCGGAGGAGCAGGCGGCACGGGAAGAGCGCGCCGCGCGCGAGGCGAACCGCGTGCTGATCTGCGACACGAACGCGTTCGTGACGTCGTTCTGGCATCGGCGCTACGTCGGTACGAGCGGCTTCAGCTCGCAGGCGCGAGCGGATCTCTATCTGTTGACGGGCGACGAGATCCCGTTTGTCCAGGATGGCTTTCGCGACGGAGAGCACGTCCGCCACGATATGCACCGCTGGTTCGAAGAAGCGCTGCGCGCGCAGGAGGTGCCATGGCTCCTCGTGCGCGGAACGCACGAGGAGCGGATGGCCGCCGCGATCGCGGCGATCGACGGGCTGTTTACTTCACCGCATTGCGCAGGTCGGTGATATGAGCTGCCTTGATTCTCATACCGGCACTGAGAGTCGGATCCACGTAGAAGGCATCCCCGACGCCGAGCAGCGTCCGCGCCTCATTGAGCGCGGTTCTGAGCTCGAGGATGTAAGCCGCTTTGATGAAGCGGCCGGTCAGACTGGAATCGGTGAACGATGCGGGTGACAAACCGGCTGCGGCGCGAACGGCGTTGACCGCCGTGCGCAGTTCGGTGATGTGCGCGGCTTTTGCGGTCGAGACATTCACGATCAAAGGATCATCGGTGAAGATGATCGTCGTCGCAATGTCCGGGTTGCTGAGCATGCCGCTGTTGTAGGCATCGATTCCCCGGACTCTGTAGATATAGGTGGTGTTCGGAACAAGTCCCGAGTCGACGAAACTGTTGCCGATCGTGGAACCGACGACGACAGGCTGCCCGTTGTTCGAGCTTCTGACGATTTCGTAAGAAGCAGCGTTCTGTGCAGCGTTCCAGGTGATGATGACGGCCGAGGACGACGCTGCAGTCGCGGCGAGGTTGGACGGCGTTGTGAGAATCGACGTCGCGTCATAGACGGAATTGTTGCTTGTCTGCGAGTCTCCGCCGCCGCTGACCGTTGCGTAATTCGTGACATTGTCAGCGCAATTCGTCGCTACGCTCACTGTGAGAGCGATCGGAGGGTAGTTGGCGGTCGCGCCCAGAGAATCGTTCCGGGAACACGTAAGGGGACTCAGAGAGCACGACCATCCGCTCCCGGAGATGGATGTGGCGGTCAGACCGGACGGCAGGGTGTCGGTCACCGTGACCACACCTGTCGTTGAGCTGCCACCGGCGTTTCCGACAGTGATCTTGTACGTCTTGCCGAATTGACCCTGGGCAAACGTTCCTGTGTGCGTCATCGCGATGGTCAGATCGGGCGATTGCACGATATTGGTGAGGTCGTTTGCGCTGTTGTTGGCGTTGTTCGTATCGCCGCCGCCGCTCACAGTTGCGGACGCGGTCACCGTCGGAGGAGCCACCAGCGGAACATTCACCGACACACTGATGTCGGGAAAGTAGGAAGTCGAAGCCAGCGAGTCGGAGCGTGTGCAGCTCGTATTCGTGCAAGTCCATCCGGGTCCGGACATTGTGCTGAACGTCAGGGGCGAGGGGACGGACTCAGTGACGGTGATCGTCCCTGTAGAAGCGGCGCCGCTGTTCGCGACGCGCAAATAGTAGATACCGGTCTGTCCGCCGACGAAGTCGCCGTTGTGGGTCGATGTAATCGTCAAGTCCGGACAGCCACCCCGGAGCAGCGCAAGTCCGTTGTAGCTCTGGGTGAGGAGGTCCGCTCGTCCATCGCCGTCGAATTCGCCTACGAGCAGCAAGCTGCCATCCGAACCGGTCGCAAGGCTGACCGACGGCTGGAAGAGCCCGTCGCCCTTTCCTGCATACAGAACGGTGTTGCCGTAGGAGTAGCTGTTGCTGGACGCCAGGATATCCAGCATTCCGTCGCCGTTCACGTCGTCGACGAGAATCTTGTAATAGTACGAACCCATAGGTCCATAGGTCGTTCCAGAGGAAAACGTCCCGTCTCCGTTGTTCAGCACCACGTGCAGGCCGTAATACGTTGCGACGATGAGGTCGGGGTCTCCGTCGCGGTTCAGGTCAGCGATCGCAAAGGCGTTCGCGGTGTAGTCGTTAGTTGTGACGACACCCGCGGCGTATGTGCCGTCACCGTGTCCCTGCATGGTCACGATTCCGTTGTACTGAAGTAACGCGAGGTCGAGGATGCCATCCCTGTTGAAATCGACCGCTTTAATGTCGTAGACCGACGTGGTCAGCAGCGTCGTAATCGGGTCTCGGAACGAGCCGTTGCCATTTCCCAGCAGCGTGTAGAGATTCGAGGAGGAATCGATACAGACGATGTCGACGTGACCGTCGGAGTTCATGTCGGCCGCCAGCATCAGTTGCGAGTTGGGAATGGTCGTCGTAATGCCCGTTCGGAACGTACCGTCACCATTGCCAGGGAACACGACGATCGTCGTTCCGGTCAGGGCGACGAGATCGAGCTTGCCGTCTTCGTTCACGTCTGCCGCCACGACGACGATGGCCGCGGTGCTTGTGATCAATTGAGCGGTTGTGATGAACGTGCCATCGCCGTTGCCGAGGGAAACGGAGATGACATTGCTGTATTGAGGAGCCGAGGAGAGGTCGGCCTTTCCGTCACCATTGAAATCCGCCGTTACGACCGTTCTTGCGTTGGGGGTGGGGCCGATGCTCGTTCCTTTTCCGAATGAAGCACAGGTCTGCCGGCTCCAGACAATCGTCATGTCCGACGCAACATCGTTGGCAACATTCGACTCGCCCCCGCCCGATACGGTCGCCGCATTGACGAGGTGTGCCGCAGCACCGGCCGAAACGTCGATCGTGAGCGTGATCGCCGGGAAGGAAGCACCTCCCGCGAGCGCATCGCTGCGCGCACAAGTCAAGGAAGCGAGAGTACACGACCATCCTGTGCCGGAGATCGCAGTCGCCGAGAGGCCCGCCGGAAGCGTATCGGTCACCGAGACAGTGCCGCTCGTGGCGAGGCCTCCGACATTTTTCACTGAGATTGTGTATTTCCTGCCGGTGTCGCCTTGTGTGAAGTTGCCTGTGTGTGAAGCGGTGATCAGCAGATCGGTTGCAGGACTTACAGAGGTCGTATCGCGCGCAGTGTCGTTGAGCGGATTGAGCTGGCCGCCGCCCGACACGCTGGCGACGTTCGTTACAGAAGCCTTCGCGTTGCTTGCGACGCTCACGGTAACGGTGATCGCCGGGTAGGACGCGCCAGCTGCGAGCGCGTCGCCTCGACTGCAAGTGCGCGTCGAAACAGTGCACGCCCAGCCTGTACCGCTCATGTCCGTGATCGTCAGGTCGGCATCGGGATTATCTACGACAGTGACGGTCCCCGCCGTCGCCGCAAGGCCTGCATTCGTGACCGTGATCGTGTAGTGCTTGCCGGACGAACCCTGCGCGAACGTGTCGGTATGCGTCTTGGTAATCGACAAGTCGGGGACAGGGCAGGTATTGCGAATCAGCGAGATCGTATTGTCTCCGCTGTTGACGACCGCGAGATCTGCATCTCCGTCGCTGTTCGAGTCGAGTGCAAGAACTCGTACAGGGCCCGTGCCTGTCGGCACGGACGAACCCGTTGCGAACGTAGAGGTCCCCGTGCCCGTAAGAATCGAAAGGGAATTGAGACCCGTGTTCGTGACCGCGAGGTCGGCCAATCCATCTCCATCGAAATCGCCGGCGGTGATGCTGCCGGGTGCACTGCCTGCGGGAGAGCTCACTGCCGCCGCGAAGGAGCCATTGCCATCTCCGAGGAGAATGGAGACGTCATTGGAGCCCGAGTTTGCGACCGCCAGATCCAGCGTACCGTTGGAATCGAGGTCGCGCGCCAGGATTGCCGAAGGACTCGTGCCGGCATTGAAGCTGGTTGCCGCTGCAAACGTTCCATCACCAAGCCCCTGGAGCATCGAGACGTTGTTCGAAGCGGCATTCGCGACAGCCAGATCGAGGCGGCCATCGTGATTGAAATCGGCCGCAACGAGATCGAGGGGGCCGCTGCCAGCCGCGTATCGAACCTCGCTCGCAAAGGTGCCGTTGCCGTTCCCGATCAGTATGGAGACGTCGTTCGAGCCGGAGTTTGCGGTTGCCAGGTCAGGAATCCCGTCGCGATTGAAATCGGCCGTAATGATTCCTTTCGGAGTCGTACCGGCACTGAAGTTCTGCGCGGGCTGCAGAGTTCCGTCTCCATTTCCCATGAGGATGGAGACATTGTTCGATCCGTCATTGACGACCGCGAGGTCAAGTTTCCCATCGCGGTCGAAATCACCAGCGGCAGCAGCGGCGGGTCCTGTTCCCGCACTGTAATCGAGGCCTGAAGAGAAGCCGCCTGCGTTATTGAGGAACATCCTGACCGAATTGGCACCATGTTCTGTCACCGCGAGGTCGGGATGTCCGTCACGATTGAAGTCGGCGGATGCTGCTCCGAGCGGTGAGACACTTGTGCTCGAGTCTGTGTGGGCGAGCCATACACCACACCTTGCCGAACAGACACCGTTGTTGAGGATCACAGTCAGCCCGGAGTCGGCGGCGTTCGACGTGACGAGGTCAGGCTTGCCGTCACCGTTGATATCGGCGGAGATGAGATCGTTCGGTACGCCGTACAGAGTGAAAACCGCCGTTTGAGCGAACGAGGTTCCATCTCCGGCAAGAAGGGTTAGTGAGTTTGCGGAACCGGCCACCGCGAGATCGCTGATACCGTCGCCGTTGAAATCGAGAACCGCAAGGCCCGAGGGGCCGGTGCCGGCCGGATAGTGAATCGCAGCCTGTAATGTTGCATCGCCATTTCCTGCGAACACCGACACGTCATTCGAACCGAAATTCACAGCGGCAATATCGGGAATGCCATCGCCATTGAAATCCACGACGCGGATCGCAGACGTTTTGGCGCCGGAACTGTAATTGGCCGAAGCGGCAAAGGTGCCGTCGCCGTTGCCGCGTAGAATCGAAATCTGACCGCTGTTGTAGCACGCGACAGCGAGATCGAGCGTTCCGTTGCGGTCGAGGTCTGTAATGACGACATGATAGGGGCCGGATCCCGTCGCATAATCGACTGGCGCCTGGAAGGTGCCGTCCCCATTACCGAGTAGCACGGAGATGCCGCTGCCTCCATTGTTTACCGTGATCAGATCGAGTTTTCCGTCACGGTTCACATCGGCTGCGGCGACGTCGAACGGAGACTTGCCGGTCGGGAAGTTGACCGCTGGTGCGAACAGCCCGCCCGCGGCTCCGAGGAGTACGGAAACATTGTTCGCCCCTGAATTAGCCGTGATGAGATCGACATAACCGTCCCGATTGAGATCGGCGGCAGTGACCTCGATTGGCCCATTACCAACCGTATAGGGCGTTCCAGGTCCCTGGAACGTGGAATTGACATTCGTCAGGATATAGAGGCGGTTCTGTGCTGGATTGACGACCGCAATGTCAGGCCGGCCATCCTGATTGAAGTCGGCAACTGCCGACGCCGAACTATTCCCTGCGCTGCCGTTTACGGGAGCGGAAGCGAACGAGGGGCACTGTTGCGCTGCGGACGTGCTGGAGATCTGGATACTGGCACTCGCCGTTTTGTTGACGCCACCGCCGGATGCCACCACGGCGAATGAATAGGGGTAGTACGTCGAACTTGCGCTCGGATCGACTCTGAGTGTCAGCACGGATCCCGTCTGTGCCGGCGAAGGATTGAACGACGCCGAAACACCACTGGGCAATCCCGTGACGCTGAGGGTCACCGACGATGAGAACCCGTTCAGAGGGGTGACTTTCAACGTGTAATAAGCCGTTCCACCTTTCGCAACCGTCTGCAAGGCAGGCGAGAGCGAAATTGAGAACGTGGGACGGGCCGGCAGACCGAGTGCGCGCGCCGCATTCAGTCGTCCGCCCGTCTTCGTTTTTCCAGCGAGGCCGCTGACGCGATCGACATTGTCGAGGATCGCACTCTTGACCTGTGCCGTGGTCAGAGAGGGGGCGTGCGCAAGCACGAGTCCGGCAACGCCGGCGACGTGTGGTGCCGCAATCGAAGTTCCGTCTACATACGTGTAGCCTGCGCCGGGATAAGTCGTGTAGATCGACACTCCGGGCGCACCAAGATGCACCGTGGAGGATCCATAGCTTGCCCAGTAAGGGAGCTGATCGACGCCGTCCGTCGCCGTGACCACGATCATGTTGTCCGCTACGTAACTCGCCGGATATGAGCTACTGTTGTCGATATTTCCGCCGTAGTTACCCGCGGCGGTTACAAAGAGGATGTCGTTCTCTCCAGCCTTATTGATCTCATCCAGAAGAGCCTTGGAAAATGGAGCACCGGTCCAGCTACTCGACAGGATCCGGAGATTCACGCCGTCGATTTTGGCCTGCACGGCGAAGTCGATAGCCGCGATTCCATTTGCAACGGAGCCGTTCCCGTAATAGTCGAGGAACTTGAGCGCCATGATCGACGTCGTCCAGTTCACTCCGGCGATTCCGATGCCGTTGTTGCCGCCGGCACCGATGATGCCGGCAACCGCCGTGCCGTGAAATCCGGATTCCTTTGGATCGCAGGTCCCCGCGATCGCGTCGAACCCATGCGTTCCGGCACCGCATGCCGCGTTGCCCTTTCCGCCCGGGTTGCTCCAGATATTCGCGGCGAGGTCAGGATGCGTGTAATCGACTCCTGTATCGAGCACACCGATGACGATCGAACTGGAGCCAGTGGTTACGGACCATGCGGATTCCGCGTCGATATCCGATCCATTGTTGAAAGGCCCCGTGTTTTTCAGTGCCCATTGCTGTGGATAGTTTGGATCATTGGGGACCGTCGCGGAGTGGACGACATAGTTCGGTTCCGCATACTCGACGTGCGGGTTGTGCTGGAGCGCGGCAAGCAATGCTTCCACATTCTTCGAACGGGAGTGCAGGCGCCACAGGGATCCTGACTTCAGTTTGGCCAGACGCTGATTCTGGTCGGCATCGGCCAGACCTTTCACCGAGTTGACATCGTCGTTGTTCGCGTTCGCGTTGAACTTGACGATGATCTCGTTCTCGACACGTTTCGGGGGAACCGCGGCCGCGGCCAGAGCCCCGAGGCAGAGAAGTCCGGACAGACACGTAGTGAAGATGCGGTTGAGCATCGAAGATCCCTTCAGTTTTTGACTCGGGAATCGCCGGCCGGTGGCTGCCGATACGGCCGGCGACACATGAGGCGACTTGGACCCGCCGGCAATTATAAAGATGGAAGGAGTGAAACGCCACCCTTCAGGAAATAGATGGTGCCCAGGGACGGAATCGAACCGCCGACACGAGGATTTTCAGTCCTCTGCTCTACCAACTGAGCTACCTGGGCAGGTGGCCGGGCCGCGAGAGCGGAGCGGGAGATTACCACAAACGGGTTCCCCGGCAAGGGCATTCCAACGGGCGCCTGCCGGCGCCAGGCGCGAGGCGCGGGAGTCGGGGAGTGCGGCAACCTTTCCTGCCCCTGGCGCCCAGCGCCCAGCGCCTCGCGCCCTGTCAAAGGCGCTAGAATCTCGTCCGATTGTCCGACCTCGACACCTTCGAACAGCGCATCGGCTACACCTTCCGCGACCGCGACCTTCTTACCCGCGCTCTCACGCACAAATCGTTCTCGCACGAGTCGAAGGACGACGCCGTTCGCCACAACGAGACCTTCGAGTTTCTCGGTGACTCCGTCCTCGGTTTCGTCATCGGCGACCTCCTCTTCAGCCGCTTTCCCTCACTCGACGAAGGTGCGCTGTCGAAGATGAAGGCGTTCCTCGTCAGCTCTTCGAGCCTCGCCGCGAAAGCCCGCGAGCTCGAGATGGGCGAGGTCATCCTCCTCGGCGTGGGCGAAGAAAAGACCGGCGGGCGGAAGAAGGAATCGCTCCTCGCGAATCTCTTCGAGGCCATGGTCGCTGCCGTCTATCTCGACGGCGGCATCGACGCCGCGCGCGCGCTGCTCATCCGCGTCTTCGAGAAAGATCTGGAGGCGCTCGACGAAGACAACCTCCTCTTCCACGACTACAAGACCGCACTGCAGGAGCTCGCGCAGGGCCGAGGATTCTCGCTGCCCGATTACAGCGTGATCGGCGAAGTCGGTCCCGATCACGACAAGACCTTCATCGTCGAAGTCCGCGTCGGCCGCCTCACCGCAAAGGGAGAAGGCTCATCGAAGAAGGAAGCGCAACAGCAGGCGGCGAAGAATGCTCTGGAACTCGCTAAGTAGGCGGCAGCCAGCAGGCGGCAGCCGGCTGACGGGGCGCATCGTCATCCTCCTGCTTTCTGCTGTCTGCTGCATGCCGCCTCTCTACGCGCAGTCGGACCTCGACCGCATCAAGTCCGACATCGCGCGGCTTCGTCAACGTCTTGACGAAGTGCACGCGCAGGCGAAGAGCGCACAGCAGGAGCTCGAAGCCGTTGACCTCGAGCTCGGCATCCGGACGAAAGAGCTGGAGATCGCCGTCGCCGCGCAGACGGAACTGGAAGCCGAGCGCCGCCAGATCGAAGCGCAGATCGCGGCGATCGCTCCCCGCATGCAGCGCCAGAAGGAGTTCCTTGGCAAACGCCTCGCGGCGCTCTACCGGCTCGGCAGCCTCAGCTACATCCGGATGTTCCTCGCGATCGATGAGCACCGCGATCCGCTGCGGGCGATGTCGATGCTCGGCTATGTCGTCACGCGCGACGCGCGCGCCGTGTCGCACATGCAGTCGCAGCAGCGGGAGCTCGCGATGCGCTACGCACAGCTCGACGACCGCAAGCGGAAGATCGACGCGGCAATGAAGCTCGTCGCGCAGCGCCAGCACGACGTGGCCGCAGCGCGGGCGCAGAAGGAGAAGGTCCTCGCGTCGCTGCAGGCGGAAGAAAGCGGCTCCGCGCAGAGGCTCGCAACGCTCGAAGAAAAGGCCAAGCGCCTCGAGCGCCTCGTCGATGTGCTCGCCAGGCAGCGCGCGGGCGAGCCGGTCGCCTCGGACATCCGCACGGTGCAGGGAGCGCTCAACTGGCCCGTACAGGGGAGAGTCATCGAATCCTTCGGACGACAACGTGACCCGAAGTTTTCAACCTATACGGTGAGCAACGGCCTCAAAATCGCAGCCATGCCGGGTACGGGCGTGCGTGCCGTCTTCCAGGGAAGGGTTCTCTACTCGCAGTGGTTCAAGGGATATGGAAATCTGATCGTGGTCGATCACGGGAATCGCGTCTTTTCGCTCTATGGAAATCTGAAATCGCCGGCCGTTGCCGCGGGTGATGCCGTTGCCGCGGGCCAGACGATTGCAGGAGTCGGCGAGAGCGAGGACGCCCAGCCGGGCGGCTATCTCTACTTCGAGATGCGCCAGGACAATCGGCCCGAAGATCCTCGAAAATGGTTACGCTGAAACGAGTGACGAGTGAAGAGTGAAGAGTGACGAGTGAAGAGTGATGAGTGACGAGGTTGGAATCAACTCTTCACTGGTCACTGATCACTCGTCACTGAAAAAAACCATGACGAAAAGAAAAATCGCGTTTCTCACGATCTCGCTGGTGGCTCTCGTGCTGCTGCTCGGCGGCTCGGTCTTCGGACAGGCCGCGGCGCCGAAGAACAACATCTATCGCTACCTGAGCATCTTCACCGAGGTGTTCGAGCTGGTGAGGAACAACTACGTGGAGCCGGTGTCGGGCGATCAGTTGATGGATGGCGCGTTCGCCGGCGTCACCGATGCGATCGACGAGTTCAGCTATTACGTGCCGCCCGCGCAGATGGCGGCCTACAGGAACTTCGTCGATGTCGAAGACAACGGCATCGGCCTCATCATCACGAAGCGCTTCGGATACGGATTCGTCATCTCCGCGATCGAAGGGTCGCCGGCGGCGAAAGCCGGGATCGAGCGCGGCGACTTCATCGAGAAGATCGACGGACAGCCGACGCAGAAGCTCTCCGTGTGGCAGATCAAGGAGCGCCTGAAGTCGGCCAGGCCGATGAAGTTGTCGGTCATCCGCGGCGGCCAGACGAAGCGCGACGAGTTCACGGTGCAGCAGGCGGCCTTCCATCCGCTCAAGCTCGAGACGAAGCAGATGGGGAGCGTCGCCTACATCAAGGTTCCGTACTTCGAAAAGGGAACCGCGCAGCAGCTTCGCGATGCGCTGGCGAATCTGCGCAAGAACAACACGAAGAAGCTCATCATCGACGTGCGCGGCAACGCAGGCGGTGACGTCGATGAGGCGATCACCGCGGCGGACGAGCTCCTGCCGAGCGGCGAGATCACCTCGCTCGAAGGACGCACGGTCGAAGCGAAGAAGTGGACCGCGGATCGCGCGACGGATTACGACGGCGACCTCGAGGTGCTGACCGATCCCTCGACCGCGTCCGGCGCAGAGATCTTCGCCTCCGCGATTCACGGCAACGCGCGCGGGAAGCTCATCGGGCTGACCACGTACGGCAAGTCGATCGTCCAGAAGTTCATCCCGCTGCCGAGCGGCGGCGGCGTCTTCATGACGGTGGCGCACTACACGACGCCGGAGCAGAAGCCGATCAAGGAAGGCGGCATTCGCCCCGATGTCACGGTCGATCTCTCCGTGCAGTCGATTCATGATCCGAACGCGAAGGGCGGGGCGGCCGAGGCGCGCGAGGATCTGATTCTGGAGAAGGCGCTGTCGATGTTCGGCGAGAAGACGGTCGTGACGGAGCAGAAGAAAGCCGCGTGAAGCGAAAGCTCGTCGCGCGGCGCCGGACATCGTTCAAATCGATCGCGATTCTGACGCTGCTGCCCGTCGGCGCATTCGTCGTCTACTTCGGTTGGATCTGGGCTAACCAGCAACTGCACCATGTAGGACAGGCGCCCCCGCCTGTCCAGCTCGATTCGACGATTCCTCCGCCGCGTGTAGGACAGGCGCCCACGCCTGTCCTGCCCACGCCTGTCCCGTCCCCGCCGGTCAAGAGTCCCGCTCCGGTGAAACGACAGGCGAGTGCGCCTGCCGTCCAGCATCACTCCGGCGAGATCGTCCTCATCCTCGACGACGTCGGCTTCGATCATCAGCCGATCGACCTGGCGATGAAGATCGATCCGAACGTGAACTTCTCCATTCTGCCGAATGGCGCGGAGGCGCAATCCTTCGCCGAGAAGCTGCACGAGAACGGCTTCGAGCTGCTCTGCCATCTGCCGATGGAGCCGCTCGACTATCCGCACCAGCAGCCGGGGCGCAACGCGATTCTGACGTCGATGTCCGATGAGGAGATCGCCGCGAAAACGCGCTTGAATGTCGAGTCGGTGCCGCACGCGCGCGGAGTCAACAATCACATGGGCTCGCGCGCGACGCTCGATTCACGGGTCATGCGCGACGTGCTCACCGCGCTGCCGAAAGACCTCTACTTCATCGATTCGAAAACGAGCGAGCATTCGATCGCCGGACGCATGGCTCGCGAGATGAACATCCCGACCGCGTCGCGCAACGTCTTTCTCGACGACATCCAGACCGAATCCGCGGTGAAGAAGCAGGTGATCCTGCTGTCGGCCATCGCACAGCAGAGGGGTCTCGCCATCGGCATCGGGCATCCGCATCCGGTGACGATCCGCGTGCTCAATGCGATGGCGCCGGAACTGCGCGCCAAAGGCTTGCGGTTCGTCCGCGCGAGTGACGCGGTCCGCTAGGGGAGCGGGATCGCCACGTTCACCTGCGGCCGATACCGGGGCAGCAGAGCGGATGCGGCGGCGAGATAAGGAAAATCCGCGCGAATCACGATGTCTCCTCCGAAGCCCTCGAGGGAGTCTGCAAAACGCATGCGATCCTCCAGTGTAGGACAAGCTCTCAGCTTGTCCCTTCTGCCATTCGATCGACGATAGACTCCCGCGAATGCTTCTCGCACTCTTCCTCATCGATCTCGCTGCGGGGCTCGTCGTTTTTCTCCCGCTGGTCGGACGCCGCAACGCGGGGGTGAAATTCTATCGAATGGTGCTCGTGATCGGAGGTGCGCTCGTTGCGGGCGCTGTGATTGCGCATCTTTTCGCGCACCGGCGCGAGCTCGCGATGTACGACGCCTCGCTGCTCGTGCTCACGGCGTGGACGCTGCTGGCGATGCGCTATCCGAAGCGTCTGATCTTTCGCGCCGGCGCGCTGCTCCTCTGCATCGGCTACGTACTGACCGGCATCCTCGCGTTCGATGCCGCGACGAGGCCGCCGCACATCGCCTGGGCCGTCGCCGGCGCGCTCGCGTCGATCGCACTCCTCGGCACCGTGAATCTCGCGATGACGCTGGGACACTGGTATCTCGTAGTGCGCGGCATGGCGATCGATCCGCTCAAGCGGCTCACGATCGCCACGCTCGCCGCCGCGATCGCGCGCATCGCGGTCGTCGTCGCCGCAGCCTGCTTCGCCGATCGCCGCGCGCTGTTCGACATCTTCTTCTGGATGCGCGCGGGGTGGGGACTCGCCGGCCCGCTCGCGCTCTTCCCGATGGTGTGGGGCACGGTGCGCATCCGCTCGACGATGGCCGCGACCGGCATCCTCTATGTCGACGTCGTCGCGGTCGTCATCGGCGAAGTCCTCGGCGGATGGCTCGCGTCGCTGACGCATTTCCCCATCTGAGAGATCAACGATAGCGGGACATCGCGCAGTCGACGATCTCTCCGATCAACTGCGTGTACTTCCGCCCCGACTCCTTCGCCGCCATCGCGAATTCCGCCGCCGGGTCGAGCCACGGATTCGGATTGGCCTCGATGACGTAGACCTTCCCATCCTTCGTCACGCGCATGTCGATGCGCGCGTAGTCGCGCATCTTGAGAGCGCGGAAGACGGTGGCCGCCGTCTCGGCGATCGACTCGCGCAGCTCGTCGCTCAGATTCGCCGCCGGCGCCGACTTCGTCTTCTTGTAGAGCTCACTCGTCTCGTCGAACTTCACTTCGTGCGATGCGATCCGCTCGCCCTTCGGCAGCGCGGAGAGATCGAGCTCGATCGCCGGCAGTACCTCCGGCCGGTCGTTGCCGAGGACGGCGGCGTAGATCTCGCGCCCTTCGACGTACTCCTCGAGCAGCGCCGGCGAGTCGAACTCGCGATCGAGATAGTCGATGCGCTCCATCAATTCCTTGATGGAGTTCACGACCGAGCCGCTGTCGATTCCCTTCGACGCATCTTCGAACGCCGGCTTCACCATGATCGGGAACTCGATGTCCTGCGCATGTTCGACGCGGCCCTTGTGGATCACGGCCGAGTAGGGCGTGTGTACGTTGTGAAAGCGGACGATCTTCTTCGCGGTCGGTTTGTCCATCGCGAGATACGACGCCTCCGGCCCGGCGCCCGTGTAGCGCTTGCCGACGAGATCGAGGTACGCGGCGAAGTGCATCTCCTTCGTGTCGTCGCCCGCATAGGACTCGCAGAGGTTGAAGAAGAGACCGGCGTCATTGCGCGCGATCTTCTGCAGCGTCGAAGGCTTGCCGTCGACTGCGATCTCGAACGGCTCGTGGCCGAGCTCTTTCAGCGCGGCGGCGATCGCCTCGCGGTCCGTGAGTTTTCGCCGCTTGCGGCCGTTGCGAAACTGATCGCCCGGATATTCTTCGCGGTCTTCCGCGTAGTCGTAGAGGATTGCGATTTTCATCGTCGGTGGCGAAGCGGTTTCGAGCCGGTGAGAAAGGTCATCGACAGCGTCGCGACATAGGCAGTGAGGTCGATCATGTGCGCGCGGCTGCGCTGGCAATCGGCGGCGAGCTCCAGCTCGGCCACCCGGCGCTCGATTGCGTTCATCAGCTCGCGGACGAGCGTGCGGCGGACACCAGTCCAGTAGTTGACCTTGTCGACGATGTCGCGCCGGTGCTCGCTCACGAGCTCGCGCGCTTCGCAGTACGCGCTGCCGGCGCTGCGCGCTTCCGGCACGACGAAGATGTCGGTGAGGTCGGTGTCGAGCGCGAGCCCGGCCACGACCGCGGTCTCATCGCGCACGACATCGCGATAGTAGTCTTCGACGGTCTGCTCCATCTCTTCGACGGTGATGTCGGTCTCGCCGAGTGGGTTGGGGGGAGGCTGATCGCCGGCCTCCTGCGCGATGCGCTCGACGTACTCGAGCTTTCGCATCGCGCCCCATCCGGCGTAACGCGTGCGCCAGCGCGACGCAGGATCGAGCCACACCGCGAAGGTCTCGGCGAAATCTTCGTCGGGATGCTTCTGCGCATACCACCCCGCGATGTGCCGCACGAACTCGCGCGAGAAGGGGATGAAGGGATAGTCGTCGCGATAGGGCCGGCGGAACGGGCCGAAGAGCTCCTGCCAGCGCGGCGTCTTGTACAACTCGTACGCGTAGTTGAAGGCGTGGCCCGCTTCGTGGCGGAGGTACATCATCACCTCGCGCTCGTTCTCCAGATCGTTGAGCGCGTTCTCCAGTTGCGAGGCTCGCGGATCGGCGAGATACCACGGAATCCCGATGACCGGCTGGCCGCTGGGACAGCCCCATTCGTCGGAGAGATAACAGCGGGGGCGGAAGTGATGCAGCCCCGCGCGCTCGAGCTCCGCGTAGAGCTGCCTGACGAGTTGCGCGAGCGGCGTCGCCTCGAGACGCAGCCCCAGATCGCGAATCGCAACCGGCAGGAGCTGCAAAGCCTCAGGCGGCGCTTTCTCGAACGTCACCATTCAGACAGACTGAAGAGCAACATTCGAGCCGGATGAGCGAGCGCGCCGCGACCGATCCGCATGCGGCCGCGCATCGTACGTGATGCATGCATTCCCTGCTGATCCTGATTTTCGCCGCCCTCTCGGGACCGGGCATCCAGCGCGCGCCACTCCTTGCCATAAGGAACGTGGCCGTCGTGGATGTCGAGCGCGGTGTCGTGCGGCCGCACATGACCGTCGTCATCGGCGACGGCCGGATCATCGCTGTCGGTAAGTCATGGCGCTCCCGCATTCCGGATGGCGCGCAGGTCATCGATGGTACGAACCGCTTTCTCATTCCAGGACTATGGGACATGCACGTGCATGCTTTGTTCGACGAAGTTCCCGAGAAATTCTTTCCGCTGTTTCTCGCCTACGGCGTCACGAGCATTCGCGACATGGGGACGGATCGCTCTCCTGCCGGCATTGCGGCGTTGAAGAGCAGCGGGCCGCGCATCCATGCCGCAGGTCCGTGGGTGGATGGCCCGCATCCGGTCAATCCGGGATCCATCGCCGTTTCGAATGCGAGCGACGCTCGAGCTGCGGTCGACTCGCTCGTCGCGCAGGGCGTCGACTTCATCAAGGTCTATTCGCTGCTTCCTCGCGATGCCTATGTCGCGATTGCAGACGAGGCGCATCGAAAGGGGATTCCCTTTGCCGGCCATGTGCCGGAAACCGTCACGGCCTGGGAAGCTTCGGAGGCGGGACAGAGAAGCATCGAACATCTCTATGGCGTTCTTCGCGCCTGTTCGTCCGACGAGGCCTCGATGCTCGAGGAGATGACGCACAGGATGGCCGATGCGGATGCTGCAACGTCCGCGGTTCCGCTGCTGATCTCGCAGTCACTTCATGCGATCGACACGTTCGATGCGGGGAAAGCCGCCATGCTCGCCGAAGTGTTCAAACGAAATCGCACCGCGCTGGATCCGACGCTCATCTGGCATCGCACGCGAGCTCGTACCGCGGACGATGCCTTCCTCGCCGATCCGCGCACCCGGCAGATCCCTGACTGGATGGGCGAGGTCTGGGCGAACAGGATGGCCGGTCGCCGCAAGAGCGAGACGCCGGCCGATATCGCCGCACGCAAACGCCTTCTCGATCGGTACATGATGCTCACCCGCTTCTTCGCGGAAAGGGGAGTCGTCGTGCTCGCGGGAACCGACACCGGCGAGCCCTATTGCTTCCCCGGCTCATCGCTGCACGAAGAGCTTGCCCTGCTGGTCGAAGCGGGCCTCTCTCCCGCCCGCGCGCTGCGCGCGGCAACCTCCGATGCCGCAGCATTCATGGGTGAGCGTGATCTCGGCACCATCGCCGCCGGAAAACGAGCCGACGTCGTTTTGCTCGATGCGAATCCACTCGTCGATATTCACAACACGACGAAGATTCGCACAGTGATTTCGCGGGGAGTCATCACCGGCGGCCGATGAGACCGGCCGCGACAGAGCACTAGTCGTGATGCCCTTCTTCGGCTCCCGGCGGCGCGGCACCGTACACGTGCCGGTCATGAATCACGAGATCGAACGGCTTCACCTTCTCCGCCCATGCGTAGCCGCGGTGAACTGCCTGGCATTTGTAGCAGACGACCACTTCCTTCACGACCCGCCAGACGATGTAATCGAGAATCGTAACGCCGATGAGCGGCAGCCAGGTCCACGGCACGAAGATCGCGCCGAGGACGACGAGCGCGATGCCCGTGGCACGGTTGAAGTCCTTCTGGAAGTAGAGCTCTTCGTGACCGCACGCCGCACAGGTGTCGATGATCGAGCCCGGCGGGGGAGCGGCGACGTCGTTCGCGGCTCCGCAGAAATCACAAGGGCGCGACACCTCGCCGGCATCGCGCCCCAATCGCGCTTCACATTGCTTGCAGAGAAAGTGAATGGACGACATGGTGTACGACAGGCGCCCTCGCCTGTCGCCTTCAACCTTCAATTGGACAGGCGAGGGCGCCTGTCCTACACGCTACTTCGCACGTTCCAGATACCGGTTCTCCGACGGATCGACGATGATCTCTTCACCGTCGGTCACGAACGGCGGCACCTGTACGACGACTCCGTTCTCCAGCGTGGCCGGCTTGTACGATGCGGACGCCGTTGCGCCCTTCACCATCGGCTCGGTCGACGCGATCTTCGCGCGGATCGTCTTCGGCAGCTCGATGCCGATCGGCTTCGACTCGTAGAACTGCACCTGCAGCTTCACGCCCGGCGAGAGCCACGCCGCGGCATCGCCGAGGTCCTCATCGCTGATCTCGACCTGCTCGTAGTTCTCCGTGTTCATGAAGTGATGCGCATGACCGTCGGAGTAGAGGTACTCCATCTCGTGCTGATTGATGTATGCGGGAATGACTTCGTCCTGCGACCGGAAGCGGTGCTCGAACTGGTTTCCGGTGCGCATGTTGCGCAGCTTCGCCTGCACCATCGCGCGGAGATTGCCCGGCGTGTGGTGGCGGAACTCCATGACTTTGCAGAGGTCACCCTCGAACAGAATCACCTGACCTTTGCGGAGATCGTTGGCCTGCATTGAAATTCGAATCCTTTCGTGAAAACGTAAGAGCGGGAGATTCTAGCCCTGTATGGAGGAAATGGTGCGATTGAACTTTCGACGTCTCGCAGCGGCCGCGCTTCTGGCGCTGGCCTGCCACCCCGGCCGCGAATCGCAAACCCCGCCCGCAACGGCCGATATTCCAGTCGGACTCTACGGCGCAATGTCGGGCTCCGAGGCCTCATTCGGACAGGCGACGAAGGTCGGAGTCCTGCTCGCCGCCGATGAGATCAACGCCTCCGGCGGCATCCTCGGCCGCAAGATCAGGATCGTCACCGAAGACGATCAGGGGCAGGCCGAGCAGGCGACATCGGCCGTCACGAAACTGATCACGCGCGACAACGTCGTCGCCGTGATCGGCGAGAACTCCTCCAATCAGTCGATCGCCGCGGCGCCGGTGTGCCAGGCGAATCATGTTCCGATGATCTCCCCCTCGTCGACGAACCCGCGGGTGACGAAGATCGGCGATTCCATCTTCCGCGTCTGCTTCACCGATCCTTATCAAGGCAAGGCACTCGCGGTCTTCGCGCGGCAGAATCTCAATCTCACCACCGCGGCGATCCTGCGCGACAACAAGAACGATTACTCCGTCGGCCTCGCGGAAGTGATTCGCGAGCAATTCACGAAGATGGGCGGCCGGATCGTGGCCGAGCAGAGCTACAGCGGCGGCGATACGGAGTTCCGCCCGCAGCTCACTGCCATCAAGACCGCAGCGCCGCAGGTGCTCTTCGTTCCCGGCTTCTACACCGACGCCGGCCAGATCGCCATCCAGGCCCGCGACCTCGGCATCACGATTCCGCTCGTCGGCGGCGACGGCTGGGACTCGCCGACCGTGATCGCGATCGGCGGCAAGTCCGTCGACGGCTGCTATTTCTCCGATCATTACTTCGTCGGCGAGCAGCGCCCCGCGGTGCAGCGTTTTGTTAGTGAGGTCCGCAAGCGCACCGGCCAGGATCCCGCCGCCAATTCGGCCCTCGGCTACGACGCGCTCTACATCCTCGCCAACGCGATCAAGACGGCGGGCTCGCTCGACAAACAGAAGATCCGCGACGCGATCGCCGCGACGAAGGACTACGCCGGTGTCTCGGGCACGATCACCATGGGCCCCGAGCGCGATCCGATCAAGCCGGTCGCAATGATCAAAATCGAATCCGGAAAAACCCAGTTCGCCGGCTGGGTAAACCCGTAGCAACCACCGCCGTCCCGTCCCCCTCGCCCCGCAAAGCGGGGAGAGGGGCCAGGGGTGAGGGGCGAAGAAATACGTGCTTCCCATCACCTCCCCCTGTGAGCCCCGTAATCCACACTGTCGCGCCCTGCATCCGACAATGAGCCGAGGGAAGCCCGATGCCGCACTCGGTCGATGCAGTACGCGAGCTCGTTCTTCAGATCGAGCGAACGCTCACGACGCGCCGCCTCTACCATCGCGACAGCGCTCCCTATCGCGACGCGAGCGCTCGGATCTACGAGCGCTGCCGGGCCGCAATCGGCGACGAGGCGCTGACCATCCGCTTCGGCGCGCACGACCTCTTCTTCGGCAAGCAATCGCTCCTGCACCGCCCGAAGAGTGACGAGGCATTCTTCTTTGCGCTCTATCGCGATGGGCTTCGCGAGCTGACCTTCACGATCGACACGACGCGCGATGACCTCGAGCGCCTGCTGTCCGCATTCGAAGTGACCGACAGGATGCTCGGTCCCTCCGAGGATATGGTCAGCCATCTGTGGCGCCTCGGCCTCGGGACGATCACCCATCGCGCCGTCGATGGATTGGGCAACGCCGCCGAGACAGGCGACGACAGCGACGCCGATTTTCGATCGATGGTGACCGAGCTCTCCGCGCGCATCCACGAGCCGCGCCTCCCTGTCGCTGCGGCGAGCGCGCCGCCGGTTCACTACGACGGCGCGATGATCCGCCGCGCGCTCGATGAGAATCCCGCGATGCTGCAGCTCACCGAATCGCAGGCTGCCGCGTTGCAGCAGGAGCTCTGCGCAGACAGGGATGAAGCGCTCCTCGATCGCTTCATCGACATCCTTCTGACGATCCTCCGCTCGCCGGTGCCGCATGTCGATCCGGCGATCGCCGGCCCGATCTTCCGCCAGCTTGCGGAGGGCTACTGGAACGCGCGCGATTTCCGGCGTTGTGCATCGCTGCTTTCGTTCGCGCGCGCGGCGTCCGGTGGTGCGGTTCGTCCTGAAAGCGCGGAAGTCGCGCGCCGCGTGCTCAGCGACTTCTTCAGTGAGCAGCGCCTCGCCGCGATCTCGCAGGAGTGCCTGGCCGGCGGCCTCACTCCGGACGAGGCGATGCGGCTGTGGGAGCTGATCGCCAGTGAGTCGTTGTGGCCGATGCTGCTCGACCTCGCCGGCCGCGCGGCCTCCGGCGAGATGCGGACGGCGGCGGTCGAGGCGCTGCGCCGCTGTGCGGCGGCGAACGCGGAGCTGCTGACGAGAACGCTGGAATCGCCCGATGCGATGCGCGTTCGCAGCGCGCTGCTGCTGATCGACGAGCCGTTCGAGAAGCTCTTCAATCATGAGTTGATGGCGCTGACCAGCCATCCCGACAGTTCCATTCGCATAAAAGGGCTGGGCTATGCCGCGCACTTCGGAGGGCCGGCCGCGATCGAGTTGCTGCTGAAGGCGATGGAAAGCGATCCGTCGAAGCCGGTGCGCCTGTATGCGTTTCGCGCGATCGCCGCGTCGGGCGATCTTCCCGGACTCGCGCCGCGCATCCGCGCGCTCATCGCCGATCCGGCGTTCGTGGCGCGTCCTGTCTGGGAGCGCGAGAAATACGCGCGTCTCCTCGGCACGCTCGAGCCGGAAGCGGCGCTCGTGCTGTTCGAATCGTGGATCCCATCGAAGCGGTGGTTCTGGTCGCCGAAGGATCTCGAGACGCTGGAGCTGGCGTTTCGCGGACTCGCGGCCTGCGGCGATGAAGGCATCGCGAAAGTCGAATCGTGGAGCGGCGCCGCCGGTAAGCCGGGCGAGATCGCCCGCAAGGTGCTCGACAGCATCTCGCGCGCGGAGATCGGCGACAACACCGTGATGCGGCCGCTTCCCGAGCTGTCGAAGGAGCCGTTGCCATGAACAGCACGCTCACGCCGCGGGTCACGATCGACGCCCTCAATCTGCGCGCGAGCGAGAGCGGCGAATCGCGCGAGAGCGGACCGAATGCGGTGATGTACGTCTGGTTCCAGCTCTTCAAGACGGCGCAGATTCATGCGATCGACAATCAGGCTCTGATCCGTCCCGTCGAGGCGATGGTGAATCTCTCCGCGGTGCACGTGGCGCGCGACGGCCGCGTCTCTCTTCAGACGAAGGACGGCGAGCTGTTCGTCAACGGCATGAAGCTCCGCCTCACCGCGGACGAGCACGAGCTCGCGGGAGACGTCATCGATTTCTTCAAGGCGCGGGGCATGGGCGGCTTCGTTCTGCAGGGCAGTCTGTCCGCGGACGACGTGCGTACGCTGCTGAAGATCCTCGTCTATTCGGGCGAGCGCACGTTCGAGACGATCCGGGCCGCGATCGAAACCGCCGGTCTGCCGCTGCGCATCAACAAGCCGCTCGATCCGTCGAAGAAGGCGGCGGCCGAAGTGATTCTCGAGCGGCGAGGGCATACGTTCCTGACGTACGCGAAACTCGTGATCCTTCTGCGGACGCTGATTGCGGAAGAACAGTTGACGTCGAGCCGGCGTGCCTTCCTCGTCCGGAAAATCGCGCGGTTGGTGCAGTCGCTGGTTGATGTCTGCCTCGAGGATCGCCAGACGTTTCTCGGCGCGGCCGCTGCGAAGATCGACGACTACGCGCCGCGCCACGCGGCGAACACCGCGATCCTCGCGATCGCGCTCGGTGAGAGGCTCGGCCTGCCGAAGGCGGATCTCGCCGACCTCGGCATGGCGGCGATCTTCCATGACATCGGCCTCCGCGCGTGCGGCCGCTTCATTCTGGAGAAGCCGGCGCCCCTCGATGGGCTGGAGCGGATGGCGGTCGATGCTCATCCATTCCGCGGCGTCGAGTTTCTTCTGCAGGAGAAGGCCTTCACGCGCAGCGTGCTCACCTGGATCGTCGCCGCGTTCGAGCATCATCGTCATTACGATGGCTCCGGCTATCCGCGCTCGCCGCGGCCCGCCGATCTCTTCTCGCGCATCATCGCGATCGCCGATGTCTATGACGCGCTGACGGCCGCGCGGCCGTGGCGGCGGGCCTATGCGCCGGATGAAGCGCTGAACATGATGGCTGCGAAATCGGGATCGCAGTTCGATCCTGCGCTGCTGAAGATGTTCGTGACGGCCGCCGGACTCTATCCGATCGGGACGCTCGTTCGTCTCGACAGCGGCGAGCTCGCGGTGGTGGTGAATGGGGGAGGGGAGCCTGTGCGCGTGAGCCGTCCAGTGGTGCTTCGCCTCGACGCGTCAGGTCAGCCCTCGGGCCTGATCGATCTCGCCGCGCAAACGCATTCCATTGTGTACACCGAGGATCCGGCGAGGTACGGGATCAACCCGTCGGGTGTGCTGGCGGTCAACGCCGGGGTCGAGGAGTAGGCGGAAACTCCGTAGCGAGAACTGCTGCTGCACCGTTGAGTTAGGCTGCGGTTACTTGCGATGCCGCCAATACCCGCGGCGGAAGAGTTTCGCCCTGACTTCTTCCCAGGGGATGGTCACTTCACCCTTCTCGATTTTCAGCCATCGCCGCTCCGCTTCGGCTGCCCATTCCTCTTCAACGGCCGGATCCGGTGGTCCTTCGATGCTTTCGATCAGGAGACCTGCTAGGGTGGCGCGCTCGTTTTCTGGCAGATCGAACGCTTCTCGGAACATCTGGCGAAGGTCGCGTCCCATGATCGGATTCTACCTGGGAACACTGGCAGCATCGGCGAGCCCGACCGTCCTGGCGCTCAGCCGAGCCGTGGGTCCGCGCGCTTCGGGTCCACAACTACCAAACGAGGATGAACGTCCGGCTGCGTCCAGCCGCATCGCCAAGCGGTGCCAATTCAAGTGAATCGGGCGAAGAGTGGCCAAAGGCAGCAGCGGGTTAGGCCTCCTGTCATCGTTCATGCCGCCACATGGAGACGCGCCGTTCGATGCGCCATAGCCATGCCCGCCGCCGGAGTTGCGAAAGTGCAGCGCCGGCCTCTTCTAGCGGTAGCGTCGCACAGCTCGAGTTGTAAAGCTTGTTGCCGTCGCTCCGAACAAAAACGAGATACCTGTGATCCTTCAGCAAATCTATCCCATCGCCCGTTTGCACGACGGTGATCGTCGAGGGACCACGACCGAGGAATCTCCGCTCTACGGAAAGGGTCGCCTCGACGGTAATGAATACACTTCGACCAGGAGACACAGTCCGCTCAAAGCCAGCCACTGAGACTACTCGTGCAACGGCGACGTCGGACGACCCGATGAACAACCGCCGGACTGGGTAGGTGATGCACTCCGCAAGGGACCTGTGCGGGAGTATGAGAACGGTGGCCAGCAAGATTGGGCGCCACGCGCGGCGAACGGCTTGCATTTGCATAGGGCGTCCTCGGTTCTGTCCGAACGGCGCGAAACTCTGATTCACTCCACTGGTACCAGCCGGAGAAAGACTCTCTGCGCTCCTCCTGCTGCTGCATCGGATCGTTGGTAGGCGACGGCGACGGTGTTTCCCACGCCGCGTGCGATCGAGAGATCGAGGACCTTCTCGTTCGCGAGCCACAGAACCGATTCCTGTGCGAACGTCCCGCTGACGATGGAACGCGCATAGACCCGTCCTTCGTTCGATGCGGTGACGAGGAAGCCTTCGTTGTTCAGGACGACACTGGGCCCGAAGCGGTCGCTTGGCGGGGCACGATACTCCCCGAGTTCGTGGAATGGCTCGCTGACGGGAATCACAGATCCATCGCGAGCCCGCGCAGCGCCGACGCCCTCCAGGAATTCGTACCAGACGAGCGCACATTCTTCCACCCCGCAGGCTGTGGATAACGAACGGATCGAAGGAACCATGTCCTTCCGTCCTCTGAGAACGAGGGCCGGCTCCGGGCTAACCGGGACGCCGTCGCGCGTCAGGTACTGCATCAACAAGCTCTCCTCGGGCCACCAGCCGGTCCACGCCGCAACGAATGCAGAGCCGTTCCATGCGATGGCGTATTCGCCTCTCGACGCCGTCGACAACGATCTGCGAATGACGACCTGATCTCCCTCGACGCGCGCGAAGGTCAGCGTCGCGCTCTGATCACCCGCCGTCTCCTCGCAATACAACGATCCGAAACCGTCGCCCGTTGCGGCAACGGAAGGAGGGTGGGAGCTCCTTCCAATCGAGAACAGCGGTCCCAGCGCACCTTCGCTCGTCAGGCGGCGCGCCTGAATCCATCCGTCCCTGCTCCATGCGATCAGAGACGACCGGCCATCCGAGGAAACGACGGGACCCTGGAATGAGGTGATCGAATCCGCAAGGAGGATCGGGTTGCGATCGATTGGAGAGGTGTCGAGGTGGAAGCGGCGAGCGAGGATGGCCAGACGGCCATGACTGCTGCGGTCCTCCGCCCAGATGACGAGATAGTGATCATCGGCGCGAACGATGCGCGGGCGCTCCTGATGCGACGCGCTGATTGCCACAGGGAGACGCTCTGTTCGTCCCTGAGCGTGAACCATGGAGACCGCGATCTTTGCGCCGTCATTGGATTCTTCCGGCCAGGCGGCAACGCAAGTGGTTCCGTTACCGGCGAGCGCCAGCGCTTGCCGCCAGCCCGCTGCGACGCCTCGGGACGCAATCGTGAATCGAGGCCCAATGGCTCCGTAGGGTCCAACGCGCTGCGCCTCGATGGACCGGAACACACGCTGTGCGAAGGGCGCGCGATCCAATTCATTCTCGGCGACCCAGCATGCGATGAACTGATCGCCATCGGCGGCAACTGCAAACTTCCCGAGCTCTTCGCCCGAGCCCGAAGCGATCGTAAAGGCCTCTCCTTGATTGAGGCTCCCGCGAATCGCCTTGGCCGAATCATCCGTTTTCCAGACCAACAGGGTCTTGTCGCGGTTCGTCACGATCCTCGGATCGTATGCGTTGTCGACGAGCTCCTTTTCGTCGCCGATCCTCTGCGCGTCCGGCGTCAGGCTCCGCCCGGACACCGAATAGTGTTGTGTCAGAGGAAAGGGACCAACGTCACCCCATCCCGGAGTGGCTTTCACCCAGGCCAGAAGACATTGATTTTCAGTGCAGCCGATCGTGAACGATGACGATCCGGAAGTCATACCGCGTGGCACGACGCGGTCATCGCGCGTAATGAGCGACCATTCGATACCGGCATAAGAACCGAAACCACGGACCGCGGCGGCGACGATTGCACCTCTGGAGCTGATCGCAATCTGAGGGTAGGCAGTAGATCGGCCCAGAACGCGCACTGGCCAGGCATCGACAAACGATCCGCGCGAATCGATGCGGCGGAAGAAGCAGCCTTCGTTTTCGCTCCATACGACGAGGTAGTACCGCCCGTCCCATGCCACAGTCGGAGTGCTCGCGCCTGGTCCGGTGCTGATTGGGAATCTGTCCCGCGGGCGAATCGATCCGGAGGCGTCGATCAGCGAGCCATAGATTGCAGGCTCGCCGCTTCGATCATCCTGCCAAACGGCGAGGTAGCCGGCTCCGTCGGTAGCCACGGCCGGCGACATCTGAAAGCCTGCCGCGCGCAATTCGCTGGGGGGAGTTACCGCGATTTCCTGGGCCAGGACCGATGACGCAATGAGAAACCCTGCAAACGCCAGCCACTTCGACATCGACACGCCCTTCCGTTCGACGATCAGTGTACTCCGCTGGATTGCGCCGAATTCGAGGAGAGAGCACTAGTGCTTGATCTCAACCGCAAGAATGTGAAGGTCTGTGTTTCCCACATTGACGACGTAGTGCGGTCCGATGGGTGGCCCCCACAGGGCGGTGCCGATGGCAGGCTGTCTGTCCATCGTTCTCGAATCAAGGAGTATGTTGCCTTCCGGATCGTAGCGAACGAAGTCGCTCCAACTCAGCACGTAGAGCGCCGCGGGCCATTCATGTGCGTGCACAGCCGTGCGCTCGCCCGGCCTCACTTTGGTGTCGAGCACTCGAACCGAGCCATTCTCGAGCAGGAGAGCGTGGTGTTCCGACGCGACTGCCATGGCATCGAGAACATGCCTCGGCGGGACGTCCATCGTGGTGTCTTTCATCTTTCTTCACCTCTCTAACGGTCTCGGAGCCGCCTTGTGAAAGGAGCAGAACAATGCACCGAGCGCTCTAAGAGGAGACCCTCTCCCAGGAGTCGCGTATTGTCTGGAGATCCTCGGCAGATGAGAGGTAGATCTCGAGGTAGCCGCACGAAGTGCAGGCGTATCGGTCGGGAGCGCTGGTCTTGCCAAACAGGCCTGGTTTTAGTGTGACCTTCTCGAGCTGCAGGGGGTGGCCGGCCTGACGATAGACATCGTTGCTGTGGCAGAGGGGGCATGTGCCGTTCCTCATGTGGCCTCCTTGGCGTGTTGCACGTAGCGGGTCGCCGCCGACACGGCACGGGCGCTCAGCGGTGCCGTGCTTCACATGGAAGAATACCCGCCTGGAGACTACTACCCCGGCGTGATTTCCGTCAGCCCAACGTTGCGCCGCTCACCCGCGCCGTGCTTCACGCGGGGCTCGGCCGAGTTAGGCCGCTTGTGGCCTAGACGGCGACCTTCTCCGCGAATGAGTGTGGAGCAGGAATTGGTTCGCCGTTCTCGCGGAGGCTTTCGATGTGAAGTTCGATCGCTTCCTTGATCAGTTGAACCGCTTCGTCCCTCGTTTCGGCGACGGCTACACAGCCGGGCAGGTCAGGCACGTAGGCGCCGACCGACGTTTCACCCTCTTCCAAGATGACGACGTATTCCATCTTCGGTCCTATTTCTTCTTCAAGCCCGCTTGCTTCCAGATGCTTGCCAGAGTTCCACCCGGGACGTCGACACCCAAGTTTCCCGCGACCGTTACGGTCCCTGGCTTCGACGGGTGCCTGAACTGTCGATGACTACCCCTGGTTCGCACGAGTCGCCAGCCATCTTTTGCTCCAACTCCGCGATGACTTCCCGCACCTTCACCGAGCAGAGTATGCCGGAGCCAACGACCGCTCGTCCAGCGAACGAGACTTCGAGGGGCGAGGGCACGAGGCCGTCACCATCTGGGCGGTCTAACGGGTCTGGCACTCAGCGGTGCCGTGCTTCTCACGGCAAGAGCGACACCCGCTCATGGTACTCCGAACGTGGCAGCGAACGGCACGGCGTCCGGTGCAGCTAAGAGTTAGCCGCCGATTACGATGAGGTCCCCCGGTTTCGCCGTCGCCAAAGCTTCGAGAACGCGAGGTACGAGCGGTTCGAGAACGACGATGTCGTTTCTGACCGCTTCAAGGAGCACGAAGACGATCTGATACTTCTCGAGACGCTGTTGATGGCGGATGCTCCCGTCGACTGTAACGAAGACCTCAAACTGTTCGGCGACGCGCTGGAGCAATGCGCCATTCTTGAGGCCGCCCCAACCAGCGTCAGCGACCGTTAGCGCCTGGTGAGCGGGACGAAACGATCGCTTGAGACCCTTCGGAACGCATTCATCGAGGAGAATGCGCATTCGCTACAAGCAACTCCTTGGCTTCTTCAAGGACAGCCACAACCTGGTCGCGTGAGACCGTAGGGAAATCGTCGAGAAATTCGCCCAGCGAATGGCCCCCTTCGAGGTAGTCCACCAGGTTTTGAAGCGGAACGCGAGTACCCACGAACACCGGAGTCCCGCCGAGAATCTCCGGATCTGAGTGAATAACGTGAGGCATAGCGTCCCATTCTACCCTGCCCGCGAGCGGCTAACGTTGTTGCCGCTCACCGGCGCCGTGCTTCACACGGCCGGAGCGACAGAGAGCAATGATACGCGGATGAAGTCAACGAACGGCACGGCATCCGGTAGCGGCGAGTTAGACGCCGCCGCCATCGAGCCACCATGCCACGGGAAGTGGGTTGCGAGGGAGGTAGAAGTCGCTCGCGCAGTTCCTACCGATAGCCTCCGCGACCTTGCACAGCCACTCTACTGAAAAGTGAATGCGCCGGTACGGTTTCTCGATCACATTCATGTAGCTGATGTCTGCGGTTCGAGTTCCGCCCGGATGGCTGCTTCCGAGCGAGGTCGTGTCGCCCTCATGAACAAAGCCGCTTCGGATCTCCGAGTAGAAAAGATTGGGATAACTAAACTTGCGAACTTTTTCTAGTGTCAGAGTGGGAATCGCACTCAGGACTTCCTGTTCGGATGCATCGACCCTGTATCCATGAAGCACCAACGCATCAGGCGCAGCAGGAAACTCGCTCCCGATGTCAGGCCGTAGACGGCGGATAAGAGCTACTGTCGAAAGGTCGCCGGTTTCGAACACGGCTTTGCGCCAGCAACGGCACGCTAACGTGGTTGGGTGATAACGTCGGAGGTGCGTAACGCACCCACGTTTGGACGAAACGACGTCGATCTATCCCCAGACCGGGAAAGAACTCCGCGGCAAGTGCGCTGATCATGCTTGAAATGATCACAATTGCGTCACCGTAGTGACCACCGCACTCACCAGACGCAAGCCGTCGAGCAACGTCGACCTTTCGACGAGCGAACCCTATCGGAAATGTGTCGTCGTTCATCCGGGCGTCTAACGGCAGTGGCACTCAGCGGTGCCGTGCCTCACACGGTAGAATACCCGAAGTTGATGCTCGAACTGAAAGTGGCGACGAACGGCACGGCATCCGCTGCAGTGCCGGGTTAGGCCGCCGCCCTTGCGGGCGCTTACATCGCGCGGCGGCGTTGTGTCGTCTTGTAGTGGGATGGGCCGCGGGCGGCAAACCACTCCCCATAAATAGCTAGCTGATCGCTATCGCTGGCAGGTCCTGCAAGGTCGCCTAGTGTGCCGGTCAAAACGTCGTATCGAGCGACTTGGCCCCCTGCGATGTACGCAGTCATGCCATCGGGCGACAACGCGACGATATTCGCCCTACATGACAGAAAGGTCATCTCCCCCGAGGCCCGTATACGCGTCAACCCATTCCCGGTTGCAACCAAAAGCGACGCATCGGGTAGAACACGGACGTCAGACGCGAGCCCTGTGTATATGCGAGGCAACGGCTGATTCCGGCATATGTCTACTACATCCACACCTTCGCTGTTAGCGATATACAGCGTGCACTTATCGGAGGCAAGGTCTGCTCCGTTGGGGAAGAGCAATAGTGCGCCCGATGCGATTGGATTCCCGGCTTGATCGTAGCGCGACCAACTTCCCTCCGAAATCGCCGTCCAATTCCCATCGCTATCGTATCTCACAGCCTTGGCAGGCCAAGTCTGTGGGATCGCATGGCCCATCTTGCCTAGGAGCGCATCGTAGGTGTCCCGCCCCAGCGTAAGAACACCGTGTTGGTCAAAGAACAACGGCTTCTGATAGAAGGACACGACTCGCTGCATCTTCAGGCGAAGATCGGAACCCAGCCAGCGCACCGTCGGCGTGCAGATTAGAAGGGAGCTGCTCGGTCCGTAGTGGCAGTTGATGATTGCCGTCGAGATCAGATCGCCTCGTGAAATTTCGAAAGGTTCATCAGCGCCGCTCCCGTCGAATGCTGCCGGAAACACAGTACGGTCGCCGTTCGCAAGCGTGATCGTAAGATCGATCGGCTGTGCTGGAACACCCCTTGGCACCTCAGTGCGCACGAGGTCGTCGCCTACGACTTCGACGCGCGGAGAAGGGATGTCGCCAAACGATATGCTTCTCGTGCTCGTGAAGCCGAGTCCACTCAGGAAAATCGTTCGTCCGGCGAACGCCTGCCTCGGGAAAACCGCGGCCAGCTGGGGGGCCGTGGAGCTCTCCGCTAGGCCGCTTAAGGCGAATACCATTACTAACAATGCGTGTTTCATTCTTTGAGGGATATACGGATCGTCGGAACGGAGCGTCGCATCTCCCGCAACGCACGGCGCGATAGGTATTGTCTTCGGACGGCCGAACGGCAGTGGCGCTCAGCCGCGCCGTGCCTCACTTGGCAGAATAGCCGAACACGCCAGCCAAACGGAAGACGGCGACGAACGGCACGGCGTCGGCTGCAGCGCCAAGTTAGG
>JAJPHC010000022.1 GCA_021325515.1 Acidobacteriota bacterium | reverse complement strand
GCAGAACGCAGAACGCAGAATGAAGAATTTAGAAAGAGCGACGCGCGAAGCGCCACATCAATTCTCAATTCTCAATTCTGCGTTCTGCGTTCTGCGTTCTGCTTTTTGGTAGATCGAGCACAAGTTGCTTCGGGAGCGTCTCGTCTTTCTGCGTGACGACGAAGCGTCCCGGCTTGACTTCTTTCCATGTGCCGTTGAGGAGGATCGAGACTTTGGCCTGACCATCCTGAATCGCGATCTGATAGCTATCGATCGTCTTCGCTGGCGAGCTCTTGTCCCATCTCACGGTCTCTCTGTTTCCGCCTGCTTGTTGCAGTGGTGGCACGATGCTTCGCCTTTGCGCCTGCCGCGGCTCTTACGTCTTCACCGGCCCGGCGATTCTCGCCACGGCTTCCACGAGATCGAAGGGGTCGATCGGTTTCGCGAGGTACTCGTCGAAGCCGCTGTCCTGCGGGATGCGGCCGGCGGGGAATGCGCTCAGCGCGGCGATCTTCAGTTTCTTGAGCTCCGGCCGGTTGCGGATCTCCCGCGCCAGTGCGTATCCGTCCATGTGCGGCATCGCGATGTCGGTCAGGACGAGGTCGGGCCGGTACTCGAGCAGCTCGCTGAGCGCTGCACTCGCCGACTCGGCGACGACCACGTGAGCCCCGGCCTGCTTCAGCGCCGCGCGAACGAGATCGCGCGCCTCGCGGTCATCGTCGACGACGAGCACGTCGATGCCGGCGAGCTTGCTGGCGATGACCACGTCCCGCGCCTCGATTTCCGTTCGCTTCGGTTCCTCGTGCTGCGTCTTCATCGCGCCGACGGGCAGCGTGATCGTGAAGCGCGCGCCTTTTCCGCGGCCCTGGCTCTCGGCCGTCACGTTGCCGCCGTGCGCCTCGACGAGGTAGCGGACGATCGAGAGCCCGAGGCCGAGCCCGCCGTGCACGCGCGTGCTCGCCGTCTCCGCCTGGCGGAATGCCTCGAAGATGTGTGGGAGAAACTGCGGATCGATTCCTTCGCCGTTGTCGGTCACGGAGATCTGGATGTGCGACGACGTCCGGCGTGCATCGATCGCGATCGTTCCCTTCTTCGGCGTGAACTTCACGGCGTTCGTCAGGATGTTCCAGATGATCTGCTGCAGCCGTGTCGGATCGGCGACCGTCGTGCCGAGATTCTCGGCGGCGTTGAAGATGATGGTGATGGCGCGTGCGTCGGCGCTCGCGCGCACCGATTCGATCGCATCGTTGACGACTCTCTGGACATCCACCGTTTCGAGGGAGAGGCGCAGCTTGCCGGATACGATGCGCGAGACGTCGAGCACGTCTTCGATGAGCCGCGCCTGCAGGAGCGCGCTGCGTCCGATTGCCGCGATCGCCTCGGAGAATCCTTCTTCAGACGGATCGATCGTCGGCAGCAGGCGCGCCCAGCCGAGAATGGCCGTCATCGGCGTGCGCAGCTCGTGCGAGAGCGTCATGAGGAACTCGTCCTTGGCGCGATTCGCCTCCTGCGCGACGCGATACGACTCCTCTGCGCGGCGCCGCTCTTCTTCGGCGCGGAATCGTGCTTCGCGCTGCTCGAACAGCGCGCGCTGCATCTCGTCGGCCTTTTTTTTCTCGGTGATGTCGCGCGTCACTTTCGCGAAGCCGCGCAGCTCCCCGGTCTCGTCGTACACCGCGGTGATGATGACGTTCGCCCAGAAGCGCGAGCCATCCTTGCGAATGCGCCACCCTTCGTCTTCCACGCTGCCGAAGCGCTTCGCGACGTCCAGCTCGCGCTGCGGTTTCTGATCGCGGTTGTCGTCTTCGCTGTAGAACGTCGAGAAGTGCTTGCCGATGATCTCTTCCGGCGTGTACCCCTTGATCCGCTGCGCGCCTGCATTCCACGTCGTGATGTAGCCGTTGGGATCGAGGAGGAAGATCGCGTATTCCTTCACCGCCGCGACGAGGAGGCGGAAGATCTCCTCGCTTCGCTTCAACTTCTCCTCGGTTTCACGGCGCGCGGTGAGGTCGCGCGTGATCTTCGAGAAGCCGCGGAGCGTTCCATCTTCATCGCGGATCGGCGAGATGACGGTGTTCACCCAGAAGAGCGTGCCGTCCTTTCGCTTTCGCCAGCCTTCGTCTTCGAAGCGGCCCTCTTTGCGGGACACCCTGAGCTCGCGCTCCGGCTTGCCCGCAGCGATGTCTTCTTCGGGATAGATCAGCGAGAAGTGACGCCCGATCGCTTCGCTCGCTTCATATCCGGTGATGATCTTCGCGCCGGAATTCCACGAGAGGATCTCTCCGCTCGGGCTGAGCAGAAGCATTGCGTAGTCGCGCACTGAGTCGACCAGCAGCGCGAGGTCTTCGGCGGTCACATGTGGATGTGGAGAATCCATTACCGAGTCTACGGTTCAACACCAGCTCAACAATACATGCACAATTTACGCCGCGAGCACGAAGGCTTGTCAATTGCTATCCTCACGACATGCACGCGCACGCTAAGCGGGGTGACACCGTTTCCGTTCACTACAAGGGCACGCTCGAGGATGGGACGATCTTCGATTCGTCCGATGGAGGCGATCCCATTTCCTTCACGCTCGGGGAGGGACAGGTGATCCCTGGTTTCGAAGATGCGGTCGAGGGGATGAGCATCGGCGAAGAGAAAACGAGGACCATCGATTCGGAGAATGCCTACGGCCCGCGGCGCGAAGAGCTCGTCTTCCGCGTTCCTCGCGAGCAACTGCCGGACGGAACGGAAGTCGAAGTCGGCGACATGCTGCGCATCGGCTTTCCCGACGGCAGCTCAGCAGCAGTTCAGGTCGCAGACATGGATGACGACTCGCTGACACTCGATGCGAATCATCCGCTCGCCGGGAAAGCGCTGACGTTCGAGCTGCGCCTCGTCGCGATTCAGTAGCCGTTCCGGCGGTCCCGTTTTTGCGTACGCAAAAGCGAATGACAGTTACCCCGGCCGCCGGCGCGGATATGATTCCTGACGTGGTTCCTCACTCGCTTTTCTCCGACTGGGATCTCCACCTCTTCAACGAGGGCACGCACGTCAAGTTGTGGGAGAAGCTCGGTGCACACATTCTTCCCGGCGGCGTGATGTTCGCGGTCTGGGCACCGAACGCGGCGCGCGTCTCCGTGATCGGCGACTTCAACGACTGGAACTACGACTCGCATCCGCTGACGCCGCATGAGCACTCCGGCATCTGGGAAGGTTTCATCCCCGAGATCGGCAAGGGAACGCTCTACAAGTACCACATCGTCTCGAAGTACAACGGCTATCGCGTCGACAAGGCGGATCCCTTCGGCTTCCGCCACGAGACGCCTCCGAAAACCGCATCGGTCGTCTGGGATCTCGCGTACGACTGGAACGACTGGGAATGGCTTCGCCATCGGAAGGAGCACAACGGCTTCCATGCGCCGATGACGATCTACGAAGTGCATCCCGGCTCATGGCGCCGCAGCGAGGATGGGGAGTTCCTGAACTATCGCGAGCTCGCGGAGCAGCTCGCCGCCTACGTGAAGAAGATGAACTTCACGCACGTCGAGCTGATGCCGGTGATGGAGCATCCGTTCTACGGCTCCTGGGGCTATCAGTGCACCGGCTACTTCGCTCCGACGAGCCGCTACGGCACGCCGCAGGATCTCAAGTACCTCATCGATCACCTGCACCAGGAAGGGATCGGCGTCATCCTCGACTGGGTGCCGTCGCACTTTCCTTCCGACGAGCATGGGCTCGCGTATTTCGACGGCACGCATCTCTTCGAGCACGCCGATCCTCGCAAGGGTTTTCATCCCGACTGGAACTCGCTGATCTTCAACTACGGGCGCCGCGAGGTTTGTTCGTTCCTCTATTCGAGCGCGATCTACTGGCTGGACGAGTACCACGCCGACGGGCTGCGCGTGGATGCCGTCGCGTCGATGCTCTATCTCGATTACTCGCGCAAGCATGGCGAGTGGGTCGCGAACGAGTTCGGCGGCCGCGAGAATCTCGAAGCCATCGCATTCCTGCGCCGCCTCAATGAAGATGTCTACAAGCATCACCCCGACGTGCAGGTGATCGCCGAGGAGTCGACGGCGTGGCCGATGGTGTCGCGGCCGACGTACATCGGCGGTCTCGGTTTCGGCCTGAAGTGGGACATGGGCTGGATGCACGACACGCTCAACTACTTCTCCAGGGATCCGATTCACCGCCGCTTCCATCACAACGCGCTGACGTTCCGGATGATGTACGCCTTCAGCGAGAACTTCACACTCCCGCTGTCGCACGACGAAGTCGTACACGGGAAGGGCTCGCTGATCCGCAAGATGGCGGGCGATGAGTGGCAGAAGTTCGCGAATCTGCGCCTGCTGTATGCGCACATGTACGCGCAGCCGGGGAAGAAGCTGCTGTTCATGGGATGCGAGCTCGCCCAGATTCGCGAGTGGAACCATGACGCACAGCTCGACTGGGATCTGCTCGAGGAGCCGCGGCACGCGCAACTGCAGCGCTGGGTTGAGGATCTCAACAAGTTCTATCGCGACGTCGTGCCGATGCACGATCTCGATCTCGAGCCGAAAGGCTTCGAATGGATCGACTGCTGCGACACGGAGAACAACATCATCAGCCTGCTGCGGTTCGGCCGGAGCGGCGAGGTGATCGTGGCGGCCGTCCTGAACTTCACCCCGATTCCGCGGCACAACTATCAGGTCGGCGTTCCGCGCGGCGGCTTGTGGCACGAAGCTCTCAACAGCGATGCCGAGATGTACGGCGGAAGCGGACAGGGAAACATGGGCGGCATCGAGGCGGCTCCGATTCCGCTGCACGGCCGCTCCTGGTCGCTCACGCTGACGCTGCCTCCGCTCGGTGCGGTCTTCTTCGTGAACGAAGAGCCGCGCGACGGGGAGTCCGAGGCGCCGGCGCCATCTGAAGAATCGTGAACCAGCTTCTCGGCGCTCACTTGCTCGGCGGGGGACGATGCGAATTTCGCGTCTGGGCTCCACTGCATCGAAAGGTTAGCCTGCACATCATCTCGCCGGCGGACCGCGTGATCGACCTCACGCCGCGCGGCGGTTACCACGAGGCGATCGTCGATGATGTGCGCGAAGGGGCGCGCTACGTCTTCATCATGAACGGGCGCGAGCGCCCCGATCCGGCGTCGCGTTCACAGCCGGACGGCGTACACGCCGCGAGCGAAGTGATCGGAAGCGACTTCGAATGGCACGACGCGGGATGGCGCGGCCTCCCGCTGGAAGATCACGTTCTCTACGAGCTGCACCCCGGAACGTTCACCAGCGAAGGAACGTTCGATGCGGCCATCGGGCGGCTCGATACGCTCGAGGAGCTCGGCATCACCGCGATCGAGCTGCTGCCGGTCGGCCAGTTCCCCGGCTGGCGCAACTGGGGCTACGACGGCGTGTACGTCGGAGCCGTGCAGAGCTCGTACGGCGGGCCGCGCGCGCTCAAGCGATTCGTCGACGCCTGCCATGCCCGCGGCCTCGCCGTCGTCCTCGACGTCGTCTACAACCACCTCGGTCCCGAAGGGAACTACCTCAGCGAGTTCGCGCCGTACTTCACCGATCGCTACAGGACGCCGTGGGGGCTCGCGCTCAATTTCGACGGACCGCACAGCGATGAGGTGCGCTGGTTCTTCCTTCACAACGCGCTGCAATGGATCGACGAGTTTCACATCGATGGACTGCGCGTCGACGCCGTGCACGCAATCAAAGATCACACCGCGGAGCCGTTCCTGCAGGAGCTGACGACGGCGGTCCGCGAGCGCGGCGCGAAGCTCGGGCGAATGGTGTGGACGTTCGCCGAGAGCAATCTCAATGACCCTCGCGTCATCACTCCGAAAGAACAGCTCGGCCTCGGCTTCGACGCGCAGTGGAACGACGACTATCACCACTCGCTCCACACGCTGCTCACGGGAGAGGACGCCGGATATTACGAAGGCTTCGGCAAGGTGAGCCATCTGGCGACCGTGCTGCGCGAAGGGTTCTACTGGTCGGGGCAGCACAATCCCTATCGAGGGCGGCGGTACGGTGCAAAGGCGAAGACGCGCAATGGCGCGCAGTTCGTCGTGTTCGCACAGAATCACGATCAGATCGGCAATCGCATGCACGGCGAGCGGCTTTCGCAGATCGTCTCGCGCGAACAGTTGCGGCTCGCGGCCGCGGTGATCGTGCTGTCGCCGTTTCTGCCGATGCTGTTCATGGGCGAGGAGTACGGCGAGACCGCGCCGTTCCAGTACTTCACCTCGCACTCCGATGCAGAGCTGATCGAGGCCGTGCGCCGCGGGCGGCGCGAGGAGTTCCGCGAGTTCGCATGGAGAGGCGAGGCGCCTGACCCGCACGGCGAAGAGACGTTCGAAAGGTCACGCCTCACGTGGCAGCCGCACAATGAGCTGTGGCAGTTGTATCAGGAGCTGTTTCGGCTGCGCCGCGAGACACCGCAGCTCCGCTCGCTGGACATGAGCGCGGTGCGAACGGTTGCCAATGACGAAGAGCGCACGCTCGCGGTCTGGCGCGGAGACGTCCTCATCGCATTCAACTTCTCGGGCGAGCCGCGAACCGTGGAAGGAATCGAGCTCGGGCCGTGGGGTTGGGCGCTGCGAACGTGAGCTCACCTGGGTTCCTCGCTGTGCGCAGGACTACAATTTCCCCATGTCCACACGACTCGACGGCGCGGGCGGCACTTCCGGCGGCATCGGCCAGTTTCTCTTCGGGCTCGGCATGGCGGTGGCCGGCGCCTATCTGCTGACGAATCAGGTGACGGTGACGTCGGGCTACTGGCGGCTGTGGGGCTACAACGGTTTCGGGCTCTCGCTGATCCCGCTCGTCCTCGGCATCGGCCTGCTGTTCTTCAACGGGCGCTCGATTCCGGGATGGCTGCTGACGTTCGCAGGGACCGTGATCATCTTCACAGGAATCCTGACGAATCTCGACATCTACTTCCGGCCGACGAGTCTCTTCAACACGATCCTGATGCTGATCCTGCTCGCAGGCGGCATCGGACTCGTGGCGCGCTCGCTGCGAACGCAGTGAGCGCACCATCCGGTTAGAGCGACCGCAGGAACGCGAGCAGCCGTCCGCGATCCGCGGCATTCAACTGCTGAAAGCGGTCGCGTGACGCGCGGCCCTGACCTTCATGCGCGGCAATCGCCTCTTCGATCGAAGCGGCGCGGCCGTCGTGCAGGAATCGCGTGATCGCGCGCAGTCCCCACAGCGGCGCGGTGCGGATCTCCGACGCGCCCGCGCTGCCCTGCACGATGCCATCGCCGAGCGAGCCCATGTCGTGCAGCAGGAAGTCGGAGTAAGGGTGATAGACGGCGCGATTGAGGCCTGCCGTCGCCGATGCCCCGGTGCGCAGCGTCGCGACGTGGCAGGAATCGCAGCCGATGCGGTTGAACACTCCCTCACCAGCCGTTGCATCCGCGGTGATGGCTCCGCGCGGCGGCGGCGCGAGGAGCTTCATGAAGTCTGCGAGTGCATGCGTATCGTTCACATCGTTGATTCCGGGCGCGGGGTTGAATGCGAGCTCGGCGCAATTGCCCTGCGGACAATTCTCATCGGGGAACTGCGCATTCGTGATTCCGAGCTCGTTCAGATAGGCGTCGCCTGCGAATTGAAAGAGCGTCGGGTTCTGCGCCTTCCATCCGAACTTGCCGGCGGTCTTCATGCCCGCCGCGATGTTGGTGGCCATCGAGACGCGTCCTGCGGTTCCATCGCGGCGCGCCGCCTCCTGCGCGGCGAGATCGATGAAGACCGAGTCGGGCGTCGCATCGACGAGACCGAGGCCGAAGAGCGGCGTCGAACGGCGGCGGGCGACGGTGTTCGCCTGCGGCGGCACCTGCTCCGGGCGGAACGCATGCGTGGACCCGTCGCGCGGACCGATCGCCTGATTCTGAATCAGCGAACCGCCGAGCTGCGTCAGCGGATCGAAGACGCCGTTCACCGTCGCGCCGAAACGGGTGACGAGCCGATTGCTGCCGCCGCCCACACCTCCGGCGTTGTGGCACTCACCGCAGGAGCGTCCGTTGAAGACGGGACCGAGGCCGTCGGCGACGGTTTCGACTTTGACGAACTCGGAGCGGCCGTCGTTGAACGCGGCGAGCTCCGTCGATGAGAGGCCGTTGAGCGGATTGCCGAACAGCGCCTGCTGCGGAGGCTGCGGCTGCTGCTGCGGAGGCTGCGGCGGAGCGGGAGGTGGAGTGGTCGGACGCCGCTGTGCGAACAGCGGAATGCTGATGGCGAGAAAGAGGAAAGGGGCAACGACGCGGGCTTTCATCGGGGAACTCCTTTCGAGTCGCGATGGTAGGAGCCCGCGCTCGCGCGATGGTTATGGAGGAGCAAGGAGGCTGTAAGAAATGTAAATTCAGGCAGCAGGCTGCTGTTGCCCGACCCCCGGCATCCCTTTCGCACCGTGCTCAGCGCAATGAGCCGTACCCCCCTGGCAACGTATCGCCTGCAGTTCAATGCGCAGTTCACGTTTGCACATGCGCGGCGCATCGCCGGCTATCTCGCAACGCTCGGAATCAGCGATGTGTATGCGTCGCCGATCCTCAAGGCGCGGAAGGGAAGTACGCACGGCTACGACGTCGTCGATGCCGACGCGCTGAATCCGGAGCTCGGCACCGAGGATGATTTCAATGCGCTGCATGAAGAGTTGAAGAAGCACGGCCTGGGGCTGCTGCTCGACATCGTCCCGAATCACATGGCGGCGAGCGCGGAGAACGCGTGGTGGATGAGCGTTCTGGAGAACGGCCCGCAGTCGCGCTTTCTCCACTACTTCGACATCGACTGGCGTCCCGTGGCCACGCGCCACGGCGTCGAGAACCGCGTCATCCTCCCCATCCTCGGCCGCCCCTACGGCGAGACGCTCGAGGCGCAGGAGCTTCGTCTCAACGCCGATGCAGATGGATTCTTCTTCACGTACTACGACAAACGCCTGCCGCTCGCGCCGCGCTCGTACCGGATGGTTCTCGCCGGCTGTGTGGAAGCGCTGCCGGCGGAGAGCGTCGCGATCGAGCTGCGCGAGCTCGTGCAGTCGGATGAG
Organism: Acidobacteriota bacterium; assembly: GCA_021325515.1. Taxonomy (GTDB): domain Bacteria; phylum Acidobacteriota; class Thermoanaerobaculia; order Gp7-AA8; family Gp7-AA8; genus JAJPHC01. The sequence goes on along the minus strand of JAJPHC010000022.1, from coordinate 2,163 downwards.
GCGGTGACGAACAGCCGCTTTCTGAAGGAAACGATCTGGCGGATCTACGAATCGGATCCGCAGTTCCGCGCGGCGCTCGACGCGACGATCGATCGCATCAACGGGCGCAAGGGCGAGCCGGAGTCGTTCAACGCGCTCGACGCGCTCCTCGACGCGCAGTGGTACCGGCTCGCGTACTGGCGGATCGCGAGCGAATCGATCAACTACCGGCGCTTCTTCGACGTCACCGATCTGGTGGGTGTGCGCGTCGAGAATCCGGAGGTGTTCGAGGCGCGCAACCGCAAGCACCTGGAGCTGATCGCGGCAGGTGTCGTAACCGGACTGCGCATCGACCACATCGACGGTCTCTACGATCCGATCGCGTACCTGCGCAAGCTGCAGGCGCGCGCCGGCGATCTCTACGTCGTCGTCGAAAAAATCCTCGGGCCCGGCGAGCCGCTCTCTCCGGACTTTCGCGCGAGCGGGACCACGGGCTACGACTTTCTCGATACGGTGAATGCGTTGTTCGCCGACCCGCAGGGACTTCATCGCCTCGGGCGCTTCTATCGCGATTTCACGGAGCGGATCGACTCATTCGACGAGGTCTGTTACGACAGGAAGAAGCAGGTGATCGCGGAGCTGTTCGCCGGCGAGATGCGGTCGCTGGGCGCCGAGCTCGCCGCGCTGGCCGCGCTCGACCGCAACGCACGCGACTTCGCGTCGACGGAGCTGCTGGCCGCGCTGACGGAGATCACCGCCTGTCTTCGCGTCTACCGGACGTACGTGCGTGAGGCGCCTGCCGCGGGCCGGGACCGCTGTGTGGTGCAGCGCGCAGTTAGAGAGGCGCGGCAGCGCGCCGGCACGGCGATCGACGATCGCGTGCTCACGTTTCTGGAGAGGACGCTGCTGCTCGACCTGCCGTCGTACGTCGAAGAGCCGGAGCCCTGGCTGGCGTTCGTGCAGCGCTGGCAGCAGTTCACGGGGCGCGTGATGGCCAAGGGCGTCGAGGACACGGCGTTCTACGACTACAACCGGCTGATCTCGCTGAATGAGGTGGGGGGCCACCCGGGGCGCGGCCGCGACTTCGATCCCGTCGGCGAGTTTCACCAGCGGAATGAACGGATCGAGCGCGACTGGCCGCATACGCTCAATGCGACGTCGACGCACGACACGAAGCGCAGCGAGGACGCGCGTGCGCGCCTCAACGTGCTGTCGGAGATGCCGGAGGTGTGGGAGCGCCAGGTGAAGCGGTGGTCGGCGATGACGGCGCCGCTGCGCTCCGGCGGTGCGCCCGACCCTAACGAGGAGCTGCACCTCTACCAGACGCTGGTGGCTGCCTGGCCGATCGGCGCCGGGCGGCTGCAGCAGTACGTGGAGAAGGCGGCGCGCGAAGCCAAGACCCATACGAGCTGGATCGCGCCGAATGCCGCGTACGAACAGGCGCTGCTGCAGTTCGCAACCTCGCTGCTGGAGCACGCGGACTTCACGGCGTCGCTGCAGCGCTTCGTCAGGCGCATCGCATTGCACGGCTTCGTCAATTCGTTGTCGCAGGTCGTCCTGAAGGTGATGTCGCCCGGCGTTCCCGATTTCTATCAGGGAACCGAGCTGTGGGATTTCAGCCTCGTCGATCCCGATAATCGCAGGCCTGTCGACTTCGAATGCAGGGCGGCGATGCTGTCGCGGCTCAACGGCCCGCAGCAGCTCCTGCGGCGCTGGGAAGACGGCCGCGTGAAATTGTTCACGACGCTGCGCGCGCTGAACGTACGAAGGCAGTACCGGCTCGAAGGCTATGAGGCGATCGCGTGCGAGTCGCCGCATGTGGTCGCGTTCCGCCGCGGCGATGTCGTGGTGGCCGTGCCACGCCTCACTTCGCAGCTCTCGCGCAACCTGCCATTGGGAGATGTGTGGCGCGATCTCGCACTGCCGGTCTCCGGCCGCTGGCGCAATGCGTTCACGAACGAAGAGCTCGAAGGCGATGTGCTCCCGCTCGCGCAGGTGTTCGCCGCCTTTCCGGCCGCGATCCTCTGCAGAAGTTAGTGCTCTGTCCTCGAATTCGGCGCAATACCGCTGGTGGTGATTGCGAGGCAAGGTCAAGGAGCGAGGAGGAGGCGATGCGGGACATCGTTGACGACGAGCGACGCCGAGATTGCCTCGCAATCACCACCAGCCCGGAGGGTTGCGGTT
>JAJPHC010000048.1 GCA_021325515.1 Acidobacteriota bacterium | reverse complement strand
GGCGCGCCGGAGCTGCATCCGGAGTTCCGCGATCTCGTCGAGGCGGTGCGCGCACGCGGGAAGCATGTGATCGATCGCTGCAATCTCTCGGTGCTGCTGCTGCCGCGAAACGAAGGTCTTGCGGAATGGCTGGCGGAGCATGAAGTGGAGATCGTCGCGTCGCTGCCGCACTACCGGCAGCGCAGCACGGATGCGCAGCGCGGCGACGGCGCGTTCGAAAAATCGATTGACGCCCTGCGCCTGCTCAACGAATGCGGCTACGGCAAGGGCGATCCGAAGCGGGTGCTGTCGCTGATGATGAATCCCGCCGGCGCGTTTCTCGCGCCGAAGCAGCACGATGTGGAAGGGGAGTGGAAGGCGGCGCTGCATCGCGACTTCGGCATCACGTTCGACCGTCTGCTGGCGTTGAACAACATGCCGATCTCGCGCTTCCTCGAGTGGCTGGCGGACTCGGGCAATCTGGAGTCCTACATGCAACGGCTGGTTAGTGGCTTCAACCCCGCGACGATCGCCGGCCTCATGTGCCGCAACACGATCTCCGTCTCCTGGAACGGCCAGCTCTTCGACTGCGACTTCAACCAGATGCTCGAGCTCGAAGCGGAAGGCTCGATGACGATCTTCAACTTCGATTACGCAAGGTGGCAGCAGCGCAGCATCGTCACCCGCAAGCACTGCTTCGGTTGCACGGCGGGAGCGGGAAGCTCGTGTGGTGGGGCGGTTGTGTGATTCTTTTTTTGGTTGGAAAAGCGAAATGAAGAACGCAGAACGCAGAATGAAGAATTTAGAAAGAGGGACGCGCGAAGCGCCACATCAATTCTCAATTCTCAATTCTGCGTTCTGCGTTCTGCATTTCGCTTTTCGATAGCTCGAGGACAAGAACTGAACTAAAAAAAATGCCCTTTCCCCGGCCGTCGGGAAAGGGCGCGGCGCCCTAAAGTGCGCCGACTGGGTCGCTGCGATTTCAACGGATCAGCGACGCCCATAATCTAAGTCCGCGAAGCCGCGGCGTCACTACTTTTTTGGAAGCGTCACTTAACTTTTGTTCCCGCCGGCACGCTCGGGTCGACACTCAGCAGTGACGGCTCCCCATCGATCGATGCAGCGAGCACCATTCCGTTCGACTCGACGCCCATCAGCGTCGCCGGCTGCAGATTCGCCACGATGATCACCTTGCGTCCCACCAGCTCCTCGGGCGTGTATTTCGTCCCGATGCCGGCGACGATCTGTCGCTCGCCGTCGCCCGTGAAGATCATCATCCGGATCAGCTTCTTCGACTTCGGCACGCGCTCCGCCGAGCGCACTTCGCCCACGCGCAGATCCGTCTGCATGAATTGATCGATCGAGATCTTCGCCACATCGGGCGATGCGGCCTGCGTCGTCTCGAGCGGCGGTGTAATTTCATCCATGTTCTTCTCCAGATATTTTGCGGCGTCGATGACAGGGAAGAGGCCATCGCCTCCGCGCAGTGTGGCTCCGTTCGCCAGCCGTCCCCATTGCAGCGCATCGCTGCCGATCGCCTCGGGGCCGTCGCCGATTCGAGTGAGTGCATTCGATGCCGTGGCTGGCATCACCGGCGCGATCATCACGCAGACGATGCGCAGCGCCTCCAGGCAATTCCACAGCACGCGCGAGAGCGCCTCATCTGCGCCCTTCTCCTTGAAGTGCTTCCACGGTTCGCGCGTGACGATGTAGCGATCGACCGCGGAGACGAGCCGCCACGCGCTCTCCAGCGCGCGATGAAACGCGAGCTCGTCCATCGCCTTGAGGTACTCGGGGATGATCTGTTCGGCAGTCGTCTTCAGCTCGTTGTCGTTGCACGGCACGGGCGGCGTCCGCCCCTCGAAATACGTCTCCGCCATCTTCAGCGTGCGCGACAGCGCATTGCCGAGTCCCTTCGCGAGATCGCCGTTGTAGCGCGTGATGAACGATTCGTCCGAATAGTTCTGATCCTGTCCGAACACCATGTCGCGCATGACGAAGTAGCGGAAGGGATCGGTGCCGAACCGGTCGATGATCTCGTTCGGCCGCACGATGTTGCCGAGCGACTTCGAGATCTTCTGATTGTCGCGCAGCCACCAGCCGTGCCCGACCACGCGCTTCGGCAGCGGCAATCCAGCCGACATCAGAAATGCCGGCCAGTACACCGCATGGAAACGGACGATGTCCTTGCCGACGAGATGAATGTCCGCGGGCCAGTACTGATCGAAGCGCGCGTGCTGCCCTTCGCCGAAGCCGAGGGCGGAGATGTAATTCGTCAGGGCATCCATCCAGACATAGATCACGTGATCGGGATTGCCGGGGAAGGGGATGCCCCACTTCACGCTCGTGCGCGAGATCGAGAGATCCTTCAGCCCCTGCTCGACGAACGCCACGACTTCGTTGAGCCGCGTCTGCGGATAGACGAAGCCGGGGTTGTCGCGGTAGTGGCGCAGCAGCGGCTCTGTGTAGCGCGAGAGCTTGAAGAAGTAGTTCGTCTCCGTCGTCTGCTCGACCGGATGCCCGCTCTCGTCCTTCTTGTCCTTGACCTGATTGTCGGGGATGAACGTCTCTTCGCTCTGGCAGTACCAGCCGGAGTGGGAGCCGAGGTAGATGTCGTCGGGCATCCGCTCCTGGATGCGCTTGATCAGTTCATACACGCCGATGCGATGCCGGCCTTCGGTCGTCCGGATGAAATCGTCGTTGCTGATGTTCAGCGTCTTCCAGAGGCGGTGATGCTCGGCGACGACGCGGTCGGCGAGCTCGATCGGCAGGATGCCTTCCTTCGCAGCGCTCCGCTCGACCTTCTGCCCATGCTCGTCCGTGCCGGTCAGGAAGAAGACGTCGTCGCCCATGCGGCGGCGATGCCGCGCGATCACATCGGCGGCGATGTTCTCGTACATGTGCCCGATGTGCGGGACATCGTTCACGTAGTGGATCGCGGTCGTGATGTAGAAAGGCTTCGCCATGTCAGGCGGGGGATTGTAGTGCAGGACCGCCTCTCAGGCGGTCACTTCGCCGCCGCTCCGATGACGATGTTCATAGCGAGAGCTCTTCATCAGGGCGCCGGCAATCACGAGCGCCATCGCCTTCGCCGATGAGCTTCCCTTCGATGGAGCTTGATCCCGCTGCTCTGGTTCGTTCGTTGCGCGGGACGACGTATACTAAAAATCGAGATGCCCGAGCACGTCGTTGCTGATGACGTCGATGATGAAACCTGGGATGCGCAGGTGCTCCGTTCGCTTCCTGCGGGAATCGACGTCACGCTCATCGAGGAGCGGCTCGCGCTGGCACCTACCCAAAGGCTGGAGCGAATGATCGCTGTCCTTCGGTTGATTGACGAGGCACGCACCGAACGTGACGACTGAATTTCGGACTCTGATCGAATCTCTTTGCGAGCATGAAGTCGACTACGTGATCATAGGCGGTGTGGCGCTCGTCCTGCGCGGTTCCGGGCGGACGACTCAGGATCTCGATCTCTGCTATTCGCGCGACACCCGGTCAGTGATCGAGGTACGCGCTCCGCAAACGGAGTGGAGCAGCGCGAGGAGCAGTCTTCGGCGGTGGGGCCGCTCCACGAGGTCAAATTGCTTTTCGCAGGGATCTCGGAAGCGTGCGAAGACAGCTTTCTGCGCATTGAGCCAGAAGTCGGGCGAGGTCGCAAAGGTGGCGCGGACAAGCTGAGAGCTCGTCGTATACACGGAACTTTCGCAACGGCTCCTGCGTCGGACAGACATGGCGCGCCGATTTTCGATCCTCCTCTTCCTTGCGACGTTCCCCCTGTTTGCGGGACCACTCGTCTCCGGCGTGAAATCGAAGCTGGCCGCGGGGGATCTCGCGAGCGGCATCGCAGCGGTCGAGGACTACAAGCGCGAGAGCGGCACCGATGCCGAATATCTCAATGCAATCGGGTGGCTTGCGCGCGGCGCGCTGATGCTGCACCAGAACGAGCTCGCGGACCGCTACGTCGCGGAGCTCCATCGCGAGATTCCTGTCGAGAATCCGGACCTCATCGTTCCCTTCGGCGCGGCGATCGAAGTCGAAGGACGGCTGCTCCAGCAGCGCGAGGGCCGCGGTGCCACGCTTCGCTACTGGCGTGACGCGCTCGCGGCTGCGAAGGATCCCGCGCTGCGCGCGCGCATCAACAAGAACATCAATCTGGTTTCGTTGGAAGGAGCGCCCGCTCCGCCGCTCGACGGGCTCGAACAGGCGAAGGGGAAGCCGGTGCTGTTGTTCTTCTGGGCTCACTGGTGTGGCGACTGCAAAGCGCAGTCGGTATCGCTGAGCCGGGTCTGGCAGAAGTACCGCGACAAGGGCCTCGTGCTCATCGCGCCGACGCGGCTTTACGGATCGGTCGATGACAAAGACGCAACGCCCGTCGAAGAGAAGGCGCGCGTCGCGAAGGTGTGGAGGGAAACCTACGCCGCACTCGACGGAGTCAGCGTTCCGATCGATGACGAAGCCGACATCCGTTACGGCGCCTCCGCAACGCCGACCTTCGTGCTGATCGACCGAAAGGGAATCGTCCGGACGTACGCGCCGACGCGATTATCCGAAGCGGAACTGTCGCGGAAAATCGACGCGCTGCTCGCGGAATGATCTCGTGTTTCGGCATGCCTCCCGCATTTACGATCGGCATGAGCAAACGAGAACTGATCGAACCGCACAAAGGTGATAAGCGCTATGCCCGCCGCGACGAAGGCGGCCGCTTTCGTGAGATGGACGACGTCAGCCGTTCGCTGAGCCAGGACCGGCGCCGCACGGCGAAGAGCGTCGCGAAGAAGGGCGAAGGCGACCGCGGCGACCGCAAGCGCTGAGGCCGCATCCGTGCAGGAAATGTCCCTCCCGGTTTCTCCTGTTGAAACCGAGGGGGACAATCTGAGAGATTGTCCTGCAATGCGCTGGTCATCACTCGCCCCTCATTTCCACGCTCTCCTCCGCATCATGTGCGGTCTCCTCTTCATCCCCATCGGCACGATGAAGTTGTTCGGCTGGCCGATGGCGATGCCGGGCGGCGGCACCGCGCATGCGTTCTCGCAGGTGTGGGTCGGCGGCGTGCTCGAGCTGATCGGCGGCACGCTCCTGGTGCTCGGCCTCTGCACGCGGCCCATCGCGTTCGTGCTCTCCGGCGAGATGGCCGTCGCCTACTTCCAGTTCCACGCACCGCACGGCTTCTGGCCGATGATGAATCAGGGCCAGCCGGCGATTCTCTTCTGCTTCGTCTTTCTCTATCTCTCGGCCGCGGGCGCGGGACCGTGGAGTCTCGATGCGCTGCGGGCGAGGCGGCAATAGAGCACTACGTTCCCGCCGCCGACTCCGGCCGGTACCACGACGTGTCGATGTTGTTCGACTTGAACATCTGCAGCAGCCCCGTCTTGTCGACCGCTTTCGCGTAGGCCTCCGCCGGCTCGACGATCTTGTTCTTCACGTGTGTGAGGAAGCTGTCGTTCATCATGCACATGCCGAGCTTCTTGCCGGTCTGAATGATTGACGGGATCTGGAAGATCTTCGCTTCGCGGATCAGGTTCGAGATCGACGAGATGCCGAACATCACTTCGAGCGCGGGAACGCGTCCGCCTCCGATCTTCTTGCAGAGCATCTGCGAGATGACGCCCTTGAGACTGGAGGCGAGCATCACGCGGATCTGATCCTGCCGGTCGGCGGGGAACTGGTCGATGATGCGATCGACCGTCGAAGCGGCGGATGACGTGTGCAGCGTGCCGAAGACGAGGTGGCCCGTCTCCGCGGTCTCGATCGCGATCGACACGGTCTCCAGATCGCGCATCTCGCCGACGAGCACGATGTCGGGGTCCTCGCGCAGCGCCGCGCGCAGCGCTTCCTTGAAGCCGTCGGTATGCTCGCCGACCTGCCGCTGATTGATCAGGCACTTCTTGTTCTCGTGGACGAACTCGATCGGATCCTCGATCGTGATGATGTGATCGGTGCGGTTGCGGTTGATGTAGTCGATGAGCGCGCAGAGCGTCGTCGACTTGCCGGAGCCTGTGGGGCCGGTGACGAGCACGAGTCCCTTGGATAGAAAGCAGAGATCCAGGATCTCCTTCGACAGCCCCATATCCTCGGCCGTGATGATCTTGCTGGGGATGACGCGGAAGACGGCGCCCATCCCTTTGCGGTCCATGAAGAAGTTGCAGCGGAAGCGCGAGAGGCCGCGGATCTCGTAGGCGAAGTCGGTGTCGTGGCGGCGCGCGAACTCCTCTTTGTTGCGCTCCGGCGCGATCGGCAGCAGCGTGTTCGCGATCGTTTCCGGCGTGAAGGGCGGGTAGCCGGGGAGCGTCTTGATCTCGCCGTCGTGGCGCACCATGGGAGGCGAGCCGACACACATGTGCAGGTCGGAGGCCTTCATCTCGAACATCTGCTTGAAGAGCGCGTCCATCGCGGCGGTCGAGCCGTCAGCCACGGCGGCCACGGGTGCAGCGGCTGGTTGGGGAGATGCGCCGTTCTGCAGATCGAACACCGCGTGCAGGGTCTGGCCCTCGATGCGCGCGGTGGCGCGGATCGGGCCGAGCTCGGGATGATTCATCATCCATTCCGCGCTGCCTTTGGTGATGGCCTGCCGCGCCGCGGGCGGCATCACGGGGCCGATGAGTTGCTGCATCGCTGCGGCAGGAAGCTCCTGACCCGCTTCCTGCTCTCCTGCGCTGGTGACGATGACTGCTTTCCTGCCGGAGGTGAGGCGAAGCTGCCGGCCTCCGGCCTGTGCGGTCTGGCGAAGTAACAACTCGAGTGACACGTCTTCAATCCTCCATGACTTCGGTGATGGACGTGATGCGGTGTTTTTGAATGATGTGAATTCTGGACCCGCTGCGGAGCGTGAGGAAGAGATCGGAGCGGTTCATGAGATCGAGGAGACGCCGCTGGTTCTCGGGCATCTCGACGCTGACTTCGCCTTCCAGCCGCAGCGTGCCGCACTCCACGATGACGCGGCGCACGTACGAGGAATCGACAGGCGCAGGCTCGCCGGTGTCATCCAGCGTCAGCACGACGACGTATCGCTTGTTCAGAAGCTGCGCATGACGTGCGTCATTCGCTGCGAAGGGAAAGAACGTCGTGGCCTGATTGATCCACTCATCGGGCCGCATCGGCCCGTCGTGATGATCGGAAAGGCTGGGGATGAAGATGCGGCCGGCGAGAGGCCGCTCATCGAAATAGCGGATCTCGACGGAAAGCGGAACGGTCGGTACGCGCAGATCTACCATCGCTCACTCCCGTGCTGATGGTACTGCAACGGGGCAGGCGGGCGCTGGGGCGGGGAGGCGGGGAGGGCGCTGGGGTGCTGGGGCGCTGGCGCGGGGAGGGCGCTGGGGTGCTGGGGCGCTGGGGCGCTGGGTTCGAGCGTGAGCTTCTTCATTCTGAATTCTGAATTCTGAATTCTGAATTTCGCTTTTGACTCTCGTTGAAGAAGACACCGCGACACTCTTTCTAAATTCTTCATTCTGCGTTCTGCGTTCTGCGTTTCGCTTTTGACTCTCGTTGAAGACGACACGGGGAGAGGACGAAAAGCGAAATTCAGAATTCAGAATTCAGAATTCAGAATGAAAAATGGAGGCCGCCCGGCCCCAACCTATGCGCGCGGCAAGAAGACGTGGAACTTCGTTCCCACTCCCAGTTGGCTCTCGACGAAGATCTCGCCTCCGTGCTGCTTCACGATCTGGTGGGTGACGGCCAGTCCGAGGCCGGTGCCTGTTCGCTTCGTTGTGAAGAGCGGTTCGAAGATCTGCGACATCGTCTCGACCGACATGCCGCAGCCGTTGTCGGTCACGGTGATGCGCACGTATTTCGACGGCGTTTCGAGCACGCCGAAGGGGTAGACCGTCTCATCGCCATCGACCGTTGTCGCGATTCCGATCGCGCCGCTGCGCGCTATCGCATCCCGTGCGTTCACGATCAGGTTGATGAGGACCTGCTGGAGCTGCGAGCGGTCGCCCATGATCTGCTCTCCTTCGCGGTCGTGACGGATGTCGAGCTCGATCATCGCGGGAAGAAGCGATCGCGCCTCCGGTTCGACTTCCTGCAGCCATTGCCCAACAGGCAGCGGACGCGGGCTCGGCTCGACCGGCTTCGTGAAGCGGAGAATCTCCTGAGTCACGCGCTTGCCGCGGGCCACACTGCCGGCAATACGCTTCGCAGCGTCGACGATCGCCGGTTTTTCCGCCTTGCGCGTGATGATCTCGGCGAACGGCAGGATCCCCATCAGCACATTGTTGAATTCGTGGGCGATCGTCGCGGCGACGCGGCCGAGGCTGGCGATACGGTTCGCGCGCTCGAGCTGCGTCTCGAGCAGCTTTCTTCGCGTGATGTCGGAGAAGGTGACTACGGCGCCTCCTTCGACGAGCGGGCCGCAGGAAAGATCGACTGGAAACTCGCGTCCGCTCTTCGTAGAGAACTTGTCGTTCGTGCGGGTCGCCTTCACCGCCAGCAGAGAACAGCCCGTGACGCAGGCTTCCGATCGATGGATCAGCGTGCAGATCTGTCTCCCAGTCAGCTCGGAAGGGTCGTACTCGAGCAGCGAAGCTGCGGCTCGATTCACCATCGTGCAGGTGCCGGTGCCGTCGACGGCATAGATGCCTTCCTCCGTGGACTCGAGGATCAATTCCAGACGCCGGATGAGATCCTCTCGCTCCCGTTGAATGGTTCTCCAGTCTGTGACGTCGCGACCGATGCCAGAGACGAGAATCGGTTTGCCATCTTTCAGCGTCGGAACTGCCGAACCCTGAAGGATCCGGATTTCGCCATCGCTCGTGCGAACACCAAACTCAAGATCCGGAACGGCGGTGCCTGAGCTCACCGAATTCCAGGCGGTATGGATTCGAGAGTAGTCGCTCGGATCGACCAGCCCCCAGAAGGGCTTGCCGATCCAGTCGCTCGCGCGCCACCTCGTCGTCCTTTCGAACGCAGGATTCAGCGAGGTCAGCGTTCCGTCCATTGCCATCGTGAAGATGAGCTCGTCGGCCGCTTCGACGATGCTGCGATACCGCTCTTCCGATTCGATCAGCGCGGCTTCGGCCCGTTTTCGCTGATCGATGTCGATCACGAACGCTTCGACACCGGTCGTGTCGCCCGCAGAGTTCCTGACGGACCGGGCACTCATCTCCACCCAGATCGCCGAGCCGTCCTTTTTCCGCATCACGAATTCGGCTCCTGTCGCGGCGCCGGATCGCATCAGAGTCTCGAGCCACGGACCTCGCTGCTGAGGATCCGCGTAGAGGTGTCTGGCCTCGACATCCGGCGACAGAACTTCTTCCGCTGATTGATAGCCGAAGATTTGGGCGAAGGCGCGATTCGCACGCACGAGTTTCCCTGCCGTCGTCGACTCGACGAAACCTGCGGGGGTGAACTCGATGATGTCTCGATATTTCTGTTCCGAGACTCGGAGCGTTTCGGCCGCGTTGTGCTGTTCGGTGACGTCCTGCAGCGACCCGTGGGCGCGCACGACTCGTCCGTTGGCGTTGGCCCACGGCTCGCCGATCCATCGCGCCCATTTACCGTTGGCCAGCCGCACTTCGAGATCGAGCAGCGCAGCATCGGTGAGGCAGCGCCGGAACTTCGCATCGAACTCTGGATGCCACTCGGGGGAGACCAAGGTAGCGAGTTCGGTCAGATTGCAGTCCTGGGTCGGTGGCATGGCAAGAATGTCTCGCGCTTCCTCCGACATGAGCAGCGCGCCGGTGACGGCATCGACCGTCCACGCACCTAACTTTGCGGTGCGTCCCGCGAGGCGGAGAAGCGCAGCCGACTCACGCAACCCCTCTTCCGCCGCGCGCCTCTCCGTGATGTCGATCAGCATGTTGAGGCCGGCGACGACGCGCCCGCTCTCGTCGCGGATCAGATCGGGAAACGGCAGCGCGTAGGAGCGCGAGCCGTTCGGCCGTTCCACGATCACTTCGTGTCCCCGCACGGCATTTCCCGATTTCAGGCTCACCGCCATGGGGCACTTCTCGAGCGCGAGCGGAACTCCGTCGGGCTCATACAGACGCCATGAGCCGCACCAGCGGTCGACTCCTTCCTCGGGGACGCGTCCCCAGAGTGCAACGGCTGCGTCGTTCCACAGGGTGAGGTGACCCTCGGCGTCGGTCAGGTAAACCGCACCGGGGAGGGAGTGGACAATCTGCCGGAATTTTCGCTCGCTCTCGCGCAACACGGTTTCCGCGCGCTGACGTTCCAACTCCTGCGCAGCTTCCGCGGCCGCTTTCTCGTGGCGCAGCCTGCCCAGCTCGAGCTGCTCACGCACGGCATGTCCGAGCCGTGCGAGGCGATCTTTCAACACGTAGTCATTGGCACCTCGCCGAATCGCCTCGACGGCCAACTCGTCGCCGAGAGTGCCGGAGACGAGAATGATCGGGATGTCGAGTCCGCGTGCACGCACCGCGTCGACCGCAGCGAGCCCGTTCCATTGCGGAAGGCGATAGTCGGCAAGGATGACATCGAGCCCCGGATGCAGCGCTGCGAGGAAGTCGCTTTCGTTGTCGACGATCCAATACGAAGGCTGGAAGCCGGCGAATCGAAGTTGATTGAGCTCGAGGAGTGCATCTTCTTCCCGATCTTCCAGGATGAGGATTTTGAGCTCGTTTTTCATCAAGACACGTCGCCTACGCTCACCGTCGCAGGTGGAGTGTTGAGGAGAAGCCAGTACATGCCGAGCACACGCGCTGCCTCGATGAACTGGTCGAAGTTGACCGGCTTGACGATGTAGCTGTTGACACCGAGGGTGTAGCCCTCGACGATGTCGCGCTCTTCTTTCGAGGAGGTGAGGATGACGACCGGGATCGTTCGCGTCCGCTCGTCGGACTTGATGGCGCGTAGCACTTCCAGACCATCGACCTTCGGCAGTTTGAGATCGAGCAGGATGACTCGCGGACGCTCGCTGCAATCGCGGGCGGCGAAGGCGCCGCGGCAGAAGAGAAAGTCGAGCGCTTCCTCTCCGTCGCGTGCGATCTGGATCCGGTTGCTCAGATTGTGAATCCGGAACGCGTTCAGTGTGAGCGCCACGTCATCCGGGTTGTCCTCGACCAGGAGGATCTCAACGGATCCGTACATGTTCTGCCTCCGGTTTGAGTGTGAAGAAGAAGGTTGCACCACGGTTCAGCTCTGCCTCGGCCCACACCTTTCCGCCGTGCCGCGTGATGATCCTCCGGACGGTGGCGAGCCCGACGCCGGTTCCCTCGTAGTCCTCGGCGCGATGCAGGCGCTGGAACACGCCGAAGAGTTTCTCGGCGTATTTCATGCTGAACCCGACGCCGTTGTCGCGAACGAAGTAGATATCCTCGCCGTTGCAGAGGCAGCCGATCTCGATCCGCGCCTTTTCACAGCGGCGCGTGAACTTGAGAGCGTTCGAGAGGAGATTGAGCCAAACGAGCTTGAGCAGTCCGCCGTCCGCTTCACACATGGGGAGGCTATTCCGTATGAGCTCCAGCTCGCGCGCTTCGATCTCTGCATGAAGGAGCTCGAGGCATTCGTCGATTACGGTTTCGGGAGAGACGATCTGGACATGGAGAGACTGCCGGTTGAGGCGTGAGAAGGTCAGGAGATCGTCGATGAGATGCCCCATCTGCTGCGCATTGTTTCGGACGCGCGCGAGATAGGATTGAGCGCCTTCGGGAAGCCCCTCCGCATACTGCGTTGCGATGATGTTGGAGAAGCCGTCGATCGCCCTTAGCGGCGCGCGAAGATCGTGGGAGACCGAATAGGAGAAGGACTCGAGCTCGCTGACCGCATCCTCGAGTTGTTTCGTTCGCTCTCGGACGCGGTTCTCCAGTGTGGCGTTGAAATCGCGCAGCGAATCCTCCGCGCGCCGGCGCTGGACGATCTCGCCGATCAGGCGTGCCGAGCCGGCCAGCCGCTCTTTCGCCAGCTCGATGATGAAGGGCGGGCGCGGGCGATACTGCCGCGCGTTGTCGATAAGCTCCTGTTCGGCGATGCAGTATCGTGCTGCAAGCTCGCGAATCGTTGCACTGTCGGTCGGTGGATCTCCATATCCGAAGTTGATGCTGCCGATGATTTCGTCGCCCGCGCGGATCGGAACGGCATAGAGGTGAATCCCGCCGCGGCACTCGATGTCCGCCGGTGCGTTCGTCTCCATCGAAACGCGCGAGGCCTCGTTCCAGCATGATTCATGGCACTCCCAGCGGCCGCAGCGAAGCGCGATCTCCGGATCGTTCGTTCCGCATTTCTCGTACGAGGCCATGTCCATCGAGCGGCACCAGCCGGATGAGAAAATCCCGAGCGCGTAATCTCCATTCTTCTCGTACACGGCGGACGACGTTTCGAGCAAATTGAGATAGTCGCGCACGATGTCATCGAGGAGCTCCCTGCCGACCGAATCGAGAATGACTCGCTCGCGGTTCAGCTTCGTCAGATCACCATAGGCCTGACCTCCGTGCGAGACTGGCCCGTTATCCTCGCGGCGGCTCAGCATCCATTCGATGCTGCGCAGCTCCGATTCGGCTTTCTGCCGCGCCGAAATGTCGATTCCCATCCCGACCAGACAGGTGACGTTGTCGAGCACGATGCGGCGGCCGGTGAAATAGTAGGGGATCGATCGGCCATCCCTCGTCACGAAGCCGGCCTCCGCGGACGCCTCGCCTGACGCGAACGCTTCTCCGATCCGTGCTGCAATCAGCGATCGATCGTCGCCGTGGAAGAAGTCGAGCGCCGTGATGCGGTCGATCTCTTCGCGCGTGTAGCCGGAGATTTTCTCGAGGTTCTCGTTCCAGCGGAGGAAGCGGCCTTCTCCGTCGATCACGTAGAAGAGCCCGGGAAGCGCGTTGATCGCATTGGTGATGAACGTGCTCTCTCTCTTTGCCGATGCTTCGAGGTCTCTCCGTTCGGTGATGTCCGTGTTCGATCCGAACCACTTCACCACCTGGCCGTGGGAGTCGCGCATGCGCGTGGCGCGTGTGTCGAACCAGCGGTACTCGCCATCATGGCGGCGAACGCGAAATTCGACCTGAAGGTCGTTGCCGCTGGCCACCGCCGCGTTCCAGGTGTCGATCGTCCTCTGCTGATCGTCGGGATGGAGTTGCTGGAGCCAGCCGAACCCGAGCTGGTTCTTCTCGGCGATTCCGGTGTAATCGATCCACTGGCGGCTGAGAAAATCGCACGGGCCCTCGGGGGTGCAGGTCCAGACGAGCTGTGGAAGCGAATTGGCAACTTCGCGGAACCTCCGTTCGCTTTCGCGCAGTTCGGTCTCGATGCGCTTCCGCTCCGTGATGTCTTCGATCGCCGAGACGAAGTAGTGAGGCTTTCCCTCCTCGTCACGCACGAGTGAGACCGTCAGATTGACGAAGACGATCGACCCGTTCTTGTGGATGTAGCGCTTCTCCAGCGTGTAGGTGGCGATCTCTCCGGCGATGACCTTCTGCACCAGATCGAGATCCGTGGCGAGATCGTCGGGATGCGTGATGTCCTGAAAGGTCAGCCCCAGCAGCTCTTCACGCGAATAACCGATGATCGCTGTGATCCTGTCGTTGACTTCGATCCAGCTTCCATCAGGAGCGACCATCGCGAGACCGATGGCCGCCTGCTCGAAGGTGCCGCGAAAGCGCCTTTCAGATTCGCGGAGCTTCCGCTCGGTCTCATGACGGAGCGTGGCTGCACGTTCGACGGCGGAGGACGTCCAGCCGACGAGTGCGGCGAAGACCAGAATGAACGCCGCGACGAGCAGCAACACACCGAGCTCATGTCCGAACGCATCTCTGCGCTCGAGAGCAATCACCACCCAGCCGAAGAGAAACGGGACCGCGATCGCTGCTGGTAGAAGGCGCTTCAGCACCGCCTGGCTCTCGACGATTCGGGCAAGCCCATGGTGTTCGCGGAGTGCGGCGAGAACACCCGTTCCCAACAGTAGAAACGCCAATGCAGCCAATGGCGACATCCGTACTTGCGGGCTCCCGATCGCGGCCGCCGGCACGCCGTACGCGTAAGTCATCGCGCCCAGCAGGGAAGTGAACGCCATCGCGCAGGCGGCGGCTGCGACGACGCGGACGCGCGATGCATCGAAGAGGAGCAGCAGGCAAAGGCCGCTCATGAGCAGATTGAACGCCGTCATCTCCGGCACGAGCGCACGCGACATCGCGAGCAATCCCGCGGCCAGGAGTACGAGAGAGATCCCATTGATCAGATTTCGTCCAAGTGCCGGCAGCGTGCGGCCGGACAACGCGAGAGCGGCGCCTGCGACGATCACGAGCAGCGCTGTCAGCCCCTTCATCAGCAAGGCACTGCTGCTGCCGGTGACGTTCAGCGAAAGGGAAGTGATTCCGAGACACACCGCGATGGCTGCGGCGAACAGTCGCGGAAGAGGACTCGCATCATGGTTGAGAGATTCGTGCATGGACCGATCACTTGCTCCCAGAGGAACATAGCCGGTTGCGAAGTTGTGTTCTATGAGAGAGTTCCTGAGATCTCCTCAGGGAATCCCCTACACGCTGTCGAGGAAGGAGGACGCACGCCGCGGGACGGCGGGTCACACTCCCGGAATCAAACCGGTGCGCATCGCGTACTTCACCAGGCCGGGGATGTCGTGGATGCCGAGCCGCTCCATGATCTGTGCGCGGTGCGCCTCGATCGTCTTGATGCTGAGCCCGAATTCGAGCGCGATCTCCTTCGTCGATTTCCCTTCCGCGATGGCGCGCAGGATCTCCGACTGCCGGAGCGTCAAGTGCGCCGTCCTGGCCGCACCTGCACTGCGTGCCAGATAGCCGTCGACGACGATCTGTGAGACCGCCGGGCCGAGATAGATCTCGCCGCGGCTGACGGCGCGGATGGCAGCTTCGAGATCGCTCGTGGCGCTGTCCTTCAGCAGATATCCCGATGCACCGATGCGGAGAGCCTCCATCACGTAATCCTCCGTCGCATGCATCGAGAGGATGATCACTTTGACATCCGGCGATCGCAGCTTCACTCGCTCCGCCGCTTCCAGGCCGCCCATTTGCTTCATGGCGATGTCCATCAGCAGGATGTCGGGACGCAGCGAGGCGGCCAGCTCCTCGGCTTCTCCTCCGTCGCATGCTTCGCCGATCACTTCCACCGCCGGCAGGCGTTCGAGCAGCGAGCGGATTCCGGCGCGCACCAGCGCATGATCGTCCGCGATCACGATTCGCATCCGCTCACTCCTCCGTGTACCGACAGGGCAGCCACGCGCGTACCTCGGTGCGCGTTCCCGGTTCCGACTTCCAGGTGATCGTGCCGCCGGCCAGCGACGCGCGCTCGCGCATGCTCAGCAGTCCGAAGCTTGCGCCGTGCGCGGCCCGCTCCAGCACGTGCGGCACATCGAATCCTCGTCCATCATCCGAGACAGTGAGGACGATGCCGCCGTCGCGCTCTTCGACATGCGCCACGGCATTCGCCGCATGCGCGTGCCGCACGATGTTCGTCAGCGCTTCCTGTGCGATCCGGAAGCAGGCGGTCTCGATGGCAGGATCGAATCGTTTCCGCTGCAGCGCATCGTGAAAGCGGATTCTCGTTTGGGTCAGAGCTCCTTGCTGGTCGACGAGCCACCGCACCGACGGCCCCAGCCCGAGGTCGTCGAGCATCGGCGGGCGGAGGTGCAGCGACAGCGCGCGCACCTGCTGCAGCGTCTGGTCGACGATTCCGATCGTCGCGTCGACCGTGGAGGGGAGGGAGTCGGGAAAACGCTTCAGAGTTTCCAGCCCCATCTTGATCGCGGTGAGCTCCTGCCCGATCTCATCGTGCAGCTCGCGGGCGAGCTGGCGGCGTTCTTCCTCCTGGATGGTGAGTTGCCGGTGCGAGAGCGCGCGCAAGCGGTCGTTCGCTTCCTGCAGCGCATCCTCGGCCCGCTTGCGATCGGTGATCACTCGCGCCGAAGGAATGAGACAGGTGACTTCGCCGGCAACATCGAAGACAGGCTGGAGTGAGAAGTCGACGACGATGAACTTCTCGCGGCCGACCCGCGCCACGACGTCATAACGGGACGAGCGTCCGAGCAACGCCCATTCGATCGCCTCTCTAACGCCCGACTGCACCTCCTTGGAATAGGTCCAGCATTCCAGCTCGTCGAAGCGGCGGCCGATGACCATGGCGCGCGTGGTGTTCGCAGCGTCCAGCGCCGGCGCGTTGACATCGATCAGTGTTCCGTCCGGTGCGAGCATCCCGACGAACATCGACGGCCCCAGCCCGTCGATCAGATTGCGAAGCCGCTGTTCGCTTTTCTGGATCGCTTCCGCTGCAGCTCTCCGCTCCGTGATGTCGTGGTAATACATCGACAGCCCGTTCGGCGCGGGATGGATGCGGAGCTCGAACCACCTGTCGCGCAGCACGCTGAAGTGCTCGATCGTCCGCGGCGTCTGCGTCGACATTGCCTCTTCGAACGGTGGTAACAGAGTGGGAACCACGGAGGGGAACTCCTCCCACATGTTCCGGCCGATCAGGGTCTGCCCCATCAACTCCTCGGCCTTTGGGTTCAGATAGGTGAAACGCCACTCCTTGTCGAGTGCGACGACGCCGTCACTGATGCGCTCATAAATCTGGCGGCGTTCCTCTTCGGCGTGTACCCGGTCCGTCAGGTCGATGTGGCAGCCGAGCATGCGCTGCGGTTTGCCGGTGTCATCGCGAAACAGGAGCGACCGGCTCTCCACATGGCGTGTCGAACCGTCCTTGTGCATCATCCGATACTGGATCGCGCCGGTGTCGTTTCCTCCTTCGGCGAAGGCCCGTGAGAAGGCGAGCACGCGTTCGCGATCCTCGGGAACGATCCGCTCCGACCAGGCTTCGAAGGTGTTCGCCATCTCCTCGTCCTCGAGGCCGATGTTGCGTTTCCATTCGGGGGAGAAGTAAGCCTGGCCGGTCACGAGATCGCGCTCCCATAGTCCGATGTTGGAGCTCTCGATGAGGAGGCGCGTCCGCTGCTCGGCCGCCTCCCGCGCCGCCTCGGCATCTTTGCGTTCCGTGATGTCGACGTGACAGCCCATCATCCGGATCGGATTTCCTTCATCGTCCCGGATCGTTGTCGAGCGGCTTAGAATCCAGCGCCACGAGCCGTCCCTGTGGCGCAGCCGGTATTCCGCCTGGCCGCTCGCGGAATCGCGGCTCCTGAGCAAGACATCGAGGTCGGAAGGGTGAACCCGTTCCTTCCACGTCTCCAGCCGGTTCGGCAACTCTTCGTCCTGATAACCGAGTTGCCCCTTCCATTCCGGCGAGAGGTAGACCTCGTTCGCCCTGATGTTCCAGTCCCAGAGGCCGACGTTCGCCACGTCCACGATCAGCTTGATCGTCTCTGCGTTCTTCTCGCGCGCAGCCGCTTCCGCCTTCTGCTCGGTGATGTCCTGCACGGTGCCGAAGGATCGCAGCGCACCAGTGTCCTCGCGCGTGATGTGAAGGCTCAGGACGAGATCGCGCGAGGGGCCGAGCGCTTCGTTGGTGCGATATTCGAGGGTCCGGGAATGAGGTCCCTGCTCGAGCCCTGCGCTGAAGTCGATGACGCGCTGCCGGTCATCCGGATGAAGGAGCTCGAGAAACTCTGCCAGCGACGGCGGTCCGAGCGCGGAATCGCGGCGGAAGAGGCGGTACATCTCTTCCGACCAGTCGCTCGCGCCTGTCGCAGGATCCATCTCCCAACTTCCGAAGTGTGCGAGTGACTGCGCTTCGGCGAGTCCGGCTTCGCTCTTGCGGATTCTCTCGTCGCTGGCAACGCGCGCGGTGATGTCCCGGATCACGCCGAGCATGTTCCCATCCGCCAGCTTCGTGGCGTGGACGTCGGCGGGGAACCGGCTGCCATCGGCACGGCGGAAGGTCCATTCGGAACGGACGACGGGATCGAGATCCAGGCGCGCCGCTTCCGCGGCGATCCGGCCTGCTTCGGCCGGGTCGACCATGTCGGCGACCGTCATTGTCAGCAGCTCTTCGCGACTCCAGCCGAGCATCAGACTGAACGCCTCGTTCACGTTGCGAAAGCGGAAGCTGGTATCGACGATGGCGATGCCGTCGGGAGTCGCTTCGATGATCGAGCGGTAATACGCCTCGCTCCGCCGCAACGATTCCTCGGCGTGCTTCTGGGCGGTGACGTCGATGTGACAGCCGATCAGCCGCGACGGCACGTCATGCTCGTCGCGAACGATCTCGGCGCGAGTCAGGATCCAGAGCCAGCGGCCGTCGCGGTGGCGAAAGCGGAACTCGTTTTCGTATGCCTGGTTCGGATTCGCGATGTAGTCGCGGACACGCGCGAGAACGCGATCGAGGTCGTCAGGGTGACAGCGCGACTGCCATTCGCTGAAGTCGTCGGTGATCTCGTTCTCGGCGTAGCCGATCTGCGATTTCCACTCGCGTGAATACTTCACGCGGTTGGTGGCAAAGTCCCAGTCGAAGAGACCGATGTTGGAGGCGCTGAGTGCAAGCCGAAGTTGCGCCTCGAGTGAGGCATCCTCCAGAGTCGTGCCCGGCATCTCGTGTTCCCGGTTACGCTGAAGGAAGCGTTGGCCCAGGGCAGCGTCGCCTTCAACTCGATTGTTGGATGAGACCTGGACAGTCATCATCATACGCCCGTGCGCGCAATTCATCCCGAGCTCAGCGAGGGATCAGCGGCGACACCGGCAGGTAAGAAGGCCAGGAGCGGCAGTCGGTCGTTCTGCGTCTTTGGGTTTAGATGCTCGCGGTGTAGCCGTTGATCCCTCGCTGCGCTCGGGATGAACGGCGACTAACGCTTCTGTCGCTTCGCCGGTCTTCCCACGCGGAGATTCTCCGTTCGTTGCGGGAACACTGCGCCGCGCTTTCGTTCCATTCCGTCCACCGACGATGTGATGCAGTGCTCGATGAAGCCGTTGATGGTTAGACCCGGCGTGTAGAACACCGCATTGCGCAGGCGTTCGATGATGCCGCTTCGCAGCTTGACGGTGAGGCGCTCGCGCTTCTCCGTGCGGCGATCCAGCGCGGGGCCGCGAGGCATCAGCTTGACCTTCGCGCGCAGCGGGTGGCGCCGCTCTTTGGAATCGCGTGGACTACGGCGGCGCTCGCTCATCTGACCTGCGACGATGCTGATCCTGTTCCCGAAATGCGCGGAGCGAGCACAGCAAGAGTGAGTCGCCGGAAATACTCGTATTTCATGTTAGCCTCCTCGCCAGTGCCCCTCCGCTCTTCATGCGCGCATCGCACGCGCACCTGCCGGCTTCCCGATCGAAAGAGACCAACATGAGTGAATCCACATTCTCCGCAGACCTCACTGATGATGATGCAGACCGCGAATGGATCAGCACCGGCATTCCCGGCCTCGACGAGATTCTGCGGGGAGGCTTGCCGAAAGACTTCGTCTATCTGATTCAGGGCGATCCCGGCGCAGGCAAGACGACGCTCGCGATGCAGTTCCTCCTCGCGGGTGACAGGAACGGCGAGAAGGGTCTCTACCTCACGCTTTCAGAAAGCGCGCGCGAGATTCGGAGCGTGGCTTCGTCACACCGCTGGGATGTTTCGCGGCTGGACATCTACGAACAACTCGTGGGCGAGGATCTTCTGCGGCACGAGCGTGAGACGACGATGTTTCACCCGGCGGAAGTCGAGCTGGGAAAAACGATCGACGCGCTGTTGAAAGAGGTCGATCGCGTGCAGCCGCAGCGCGTCGTGCTGGACTCGCTGTCCGAGATCCGGCTGCTGTCGCAAAGCACGTTTCGCTATCGCCGTCAGATTCTCGCGCTCAAGGAATTCTTCTCCAGCCGGAAGATGACGGTGCTCCTCCTCGATGATCGCACCGAGAGTTCGAACGATCTGCAGCTTCACAGCGTCCCGCACGGCGTCATTCTCCTCGAGCGGCGCGCGCCGCTCTACGGCGCGGCACGGCGCAGGCTGGAGGTGGTCAAGCTGCGCGGAGTCGGCTATCGCGGCGGCTTCCATGATTTCTCCATCGTTCAGGGCGGCCTCGTCGTCTATCCGCGGCTCATCGCGGCCGAACGGCGGCGCGACTACATCGAGCCGGGGATACCCACGCCGCGCGCGATGGAGGTCGAGCGCCGCG
This sequence comes from Acidobacteriota bacterium, assembly GCA_021325515.1. GTDB lineage: Bacteria > Acidobacteriota > Thermoanaerobaculia > Gp7-AA8 > Gp7-AA8 > JAJPHC01. Next base: position 71,638 of record JAJPHC010000048.1, on the reverse strand, counting down.
AGGAGCAGGATCTCGGATCGATCTCCAGCGATGTCCCGGAGATCGACGCACTCCTCGGCGGAGGCATCGATCGCGGCAGCAGCACGATCATTCTCGGACCTGCCGGCGCCGGCAAGTCATCGCTCGCCGCGCAGTATGCGACAGCCGCGGCGCGTCATGGCGAAGTGGCCGCGATGTTCATCTTCGACGAAAGCAGAAAGAGTCTCGTCTCCCGTTCGGAATCGATCGGGATCGGATTGAAGGAGCAGATCGACGCCGGCCGTCTGACCGCGCAGCAGATCGATCCCGCCGAGCTCCCTCCCGGCGAGTTCGCGCATCTCGTCCGGCTCGCCGTCGAGAAAGACGGCGCGAAGATGATCGTCATCGACAGTCTCAACGGTTATCTCAACGCGATGCCGGAGGAGCGCTTTCTCACGCTTCATCTGCACGAGCTGCTCAGCTATCTCTCCGAGCGCGGCGTCGCCACCATCCTCGTCGTCGCGCAGCATGGTCTGATCGGCACGATGTCTTCGGCGATCGACGTCAGCTATCTCGCCGACGCAGTTCTTCTCCTGCGCTACTACGAAACGAGCGGCCGCATTCTGAAGGCGGTCTCGGTTCTCAAGCGCCGCAGCGGCGCGCACGAGACGGCCATTCGCGACTTCCGCCTGACGGGGGAAGGCATTCGCATCGGACCGCCGCTCGAGCAGTTCCGCGGGATCATGTCGGGGGTCCCGATTCTCAATGACGAACCAGGAAGCACAAGAGCCGGCCGGGACTGAGGGTGGCCTCGAGCACCGCGTGCTCGTGCTCGCGCCCACCGGAGTCGACGGAGAAATCACCGCGCAGATTTTTGCGGAGGCGGGGATTGCGTGCGAGGTCTATGACGACGTCGACACGCTCGTCGAGGAGATCTCGCGCGGTGCGGGCGCCGTCCTGATCACATCCGAGGCGTTGACGGCGGAATCGATTCCGCGTCTACGCAAGGTGATCGACGGCCAGCCGGCGTGGTCCGACATTCCGCTTCTCGTCTTCACGCCCGGCTCGAGAACGGCGCTGGCCGGTGTGCTCGGTCCGCGAGCGAATGTCACGCTGGTCGACCGGCCGATTCACGTCGACACGTTGCTCAGCGTGACGTGGTCGGCTCTGCGCGCGCGGCACCGGCAGTACCACATCCGCACGCTGCTCGAAGCTGAGAGACTCCACGCCGAACGGCTGGCCAGCCTTGCCGACGCATCGATGGCGATCGCGTCGACGCTGTCTCTCGGCACCGTCATTCAGATGCTCACCGACCGCGCGCGCGAGCTGCTCGGAGCGAGCATCGCCGTCACCAGCATCGAAGCGTCGGAGGAAGCGTATCCGCCGATCTTCGCCGCGTCGACGGACGACGATGCGTGGCGGCAGTTCCTGACCGAGCACCATCAGGAGCTGCGCGAGACATTCACCGAGACTCTCCGTCTTTCGTCCGGCGACTGCGCGGATTCCGCGTTGGCTCACACATTCTCGGCAGCCGGTTCTCCGGGCTCGCCGCACAATGCGATCTGCGCGTCGCTCACCGATGACCAGGGCGTTTCGTTCGGCTTCATCGCGCTGCTCAACAAGCCGGACGGCGACTTCACGGCCGAGGATGAAGCCGTGCTCGTGCAACTCGCGACCATGACGTCGGCGTCGGTGCAGAAGGCGCGTCTCTTTCAGGAAGCGCAGGAGGCGAACCGGGCCAAAGACGACTTCCTCGCAACGCTCGCGCACGAACTGCGCACGCCGATGACCGCCATCATCGGCTGGCTTCAGATGCTGAAGGAAGATCCGCACAGCGAAGATGCGAAAACGGCCATCGCCATGATCGAGGGGAGCACGCAGGTTCAAGCGCGTCTGGTCGAAGACCTCATGGATGTTTCGCGCATCATCGCCGGCAAGCTTCGCGTGCAGCGCGGCCCCGTCGAGCTGGGTCCGCTCGTGCAGCGGATCGCGTCGACCTACAGCGCGACGGCCGAAGAACAGGGGGTGAAGATCGAATCCGACATCACGCCCGATCCCGTCAGCGTCTGGGGCGATCCGACGCGGTTGCAGCAAGTGGTGTGGAATCTGTTGTCGAACGCGATCAAGTTCACGCCGTCGGGAGGAACCGTCGCCGTCAAGCTCGCGAAGGAAGGGAGCAGTGCAGTGCTTCGCGTGCGCGACTCCGGAGCCGGCATCGCTCCCGACTTCCTGCCGCATGTGTTCGAGCGATTCCGGCAGGCTGAAAAAGGGACGACGACCACGCGCAGCCACAGCGGCCTCGGTCTCGGCCTGGCCATCGTCCGCCATCTCGTGGAGTTGCACGGAGGGACGGTCGAAGCGCGCAGCGAAGGGCTCGGCAACGGGGCGGAGTTCGTGGTCACGCTGCCGATCCGCGCCGTGCATCCCGCCGATGCCGAAGAGATTCAGACGATGCAGCAGCAGCTCACCGGCTACAGGATTCTCGTCGTCGATGACGACGAGGAAGCGCGGCACATGCTCGAGAAAGTCCTCGAGCAGTTTGGTGCGGGCGTCCGCGTCTCGGCCTCGGTGGGGGAGGCGATCGAAACGCTGCGCTCCTACGATGCCGATCTCGTGATCAGCGACATCGCGATGCCGGGCGAAGATGGCTACGCGCTCATCCGGCGGCTCAAGGACCTCACGCACAAGATGGGCCGCGATGTTCCCGCGCTGGCGCTGAGCGCGTATGGCCGCGAGGAGAATCAGATGCGCGTGCTTTCGGCCGGATTCCGCGAATATGTGCAGAAGCCCGTCAACCCTGCACAACTGGCCCGCATCATCGCGGAGCTCGTCGCCGAGTGACGATGGTCGCGATCTTGCTTTGCGTCGCGCGTGCACACTAATTCGATCATCCGCGTGCTCGTCGTCGACGACGAGCCATCCATTCGCCTGCTGGTCACTCGAGCGCTGGAAAAGAAAGGATTCACCGTCGATTCCGCAACCGATGGGGTGGAGGCCCTCGAAAAACTCTCGGAGCAGAAGTACGACCTTCTCGTGCTCGATCTGATGATGCCCCGGCTCGACGGGCTGGGCGTCATTGAACAGCTCGGTGCGGCGGTGCAGCCGCCGAAGATCCTCGTCATGACCGCCGCGTCGCCGGCGATCCTCCATCAGATTCCCCGCGAGCGCGTGGCGGGAATCATCCACAAGCCATTCGACCTCAGCACGCTTCTCCATTGCGCACAGACGGTGAGCGGGGCGAGTGAGCAAGGTGGGGAGCGGCGTGACGCGCCGCGGCCGCGGAAATCGCGCAGCCGTACCTGAGCGCGCGGCTCACATGTCGTGCTGTTTTCGCCGCGTGCTCCGCACGATTACATCTGCAATCTGCGCGGGGCTCGCCGGCTTGGCGATGAAGTCGTCGAAGCCTGCGGCGATGAATCGCTTCCGGTCGCCGGCAGGAGCGTGAGCCGTCAATGCGATCGCCGTGAGGTCGCGATTTCGCTCTCGTACTTTTGCCAGCAGCGCGAAGCCGTCTTCCTGCGGCATCGCGATGTCGGTGATCAGGATTTCCGGCCACTCGCGCTCGACCGCCGCGAGTGCTTCGCTGGCTGAAGACGCGCTTCGGACTCTCGCGCCGCAGCGTTGAAGAAACGCCGTGAGAAACGCGATCGTCGCCGGTTCGTCGTCGACGACGAGAATCGATCGCCCGCTCAGGTTCGCGCGATCCGCGGCCGGAACATCGATCGCGGGGCCGGGCTGCGGCGTCGCACCGATGAGCGCCGGCAGCGTCACGCGAAACGTCGCACCGCGTCCGAGGCCTTCGCTCTCCGCGGCAACCGTGCCGCCGTGAAGCTCGACGAGGTGATGGACGATCGAGAGGCCGAGTCCAAGACCTCCTGCCTGCCGCGTCGTCGAGCTGTCCGCCTGGCGAAACCGGTCGAACACCTCGGGCAGAAATTCCGGCGCGATGCCTGCGCCCGTGTCCGACACTTCGATCACCGCATCGCGGCCGCGATACGCCACGCTGACGCTCACGCATCCGCCCTTCGCCGTGAACTTCAGCGCGTTCGAGACGAGATTCCAGATCACCTGCTGCAGGCGGTTGCCATCACCGCCGATGCGCGGTCCGCCGCGCGGTGCCGCGATCTCGAGCGAGATGTTCTTCGCCTCCGCCGCGGGCCGGAACGAATCGACGACCTTCTCGGCGAGTTGCGAGAGATCGACGGGCTCCATCTCCAGCCGCAGCCTGCCTGTGATGATGCGCGACACGTCGAGCAGCTCTTCGACGAGAGCAGTCTGCAGTTGGGCACTGCGCCGGATCGCCTCGAGTCCGTTTCGCATCGTCTCGAAATCGCAGGTGCCCATGCGCAGGATCTCGACCCATCCGACGATCGACGTGAGCGGCGTGCGCAACTCGTGGGAGAGGACGAGAAGGAACTCGTCCTTCGAGCGATTGGCTTTGTCCGAGGTTTCGAGAGCGCGGCGCAGGAGATCTTCCTTGAGCCGCAGCGCCGTGAGGGCGTTGCGCAGCTCGCTGCCGAGCTCCGCGAGATCTTCGCTGGAGCTGGCGAGCTCGCGCTGCATCAGCTCGCGCGTCCGCTTGATCGTGATGAGCCGCGAAACCCGCAGGCGCAGCTCTTCCGGCGTGAAGGGCTTCGCGACGTAATCATCGGCACCCTTCCGCAGAAGGTCGAGCGTGGCCCCTTCGTCGGCGCGCGCCGTCAGCAGCAGCACCGGCACATGTTTGAGAGACTCGTCGGCTTTGATGGCGCGCAGCAGATCCTCTCCGCTCATCACCGGCATCATCAGATCGCTCACGATGACGTCGGGCATGTGCACGCGCGCCTCCTCCAGCGCTTCGCGTCCATCGCGCACAGTGTGTACGGACCACTCGTGATTCAGCACATCGGCGAGAAATTCGCGCATCTCCGCGTTGTCTTCCGCGACGAGCACGCGCGGCGCTTCTGCTGCCTGCCTCTGCGCGGCATCAGAGGTTTCTGCCGCTGTGCTCCGGCTGGTTGCGAGCTCGGCGTGAATGCTCTCGGCTGCGATCCGCGTGTCGACGTGCGGCAACTGCGGACCGGCGCCGACGTCGGTGCCGGCGGGCGCCCAGCGCGGAAGTAGCAGGACGAATTTCGCGCCGCCGTGCCGCGAGGTCTCGATCGCGACGCTGCCGTGATGGAGGTCGACGAACTCTTTCACGATCGCCAGCCCGAGGCCTGTGCCGCCGGCACTCCGCGTCATGCCGCCTTCCAACTGGCGGAAGCGCTCGAACACCGCGCTGCGCGACTCCTCGGGGATTCCCGGCCCGTTGTCGCTGACGCTGATCGCGATCTGATGCTCCGCGGCGAGCGTCACTTCACAATCGATGATCCCGCCGTCGGGGACGAACTTGAACGCATTCGAGAGGAGATTCAGCAATGCGCGCTCGATCTTGTCGGGATCGATCTCGGCTTCGAGCCGCGGCGGCGTATGAATCTCGAGCTCGATGTGGCGTGAATCGGCGATCGTCTCGAAATGCGCGGCGACTCGCCGGAGAAATTTCGCAACGTCGACGCGCGCGTATCTGGGCTGAATCTTTTTTGCCTCCAGCTTCGCGATGTCGAGCAGGTCGTTGACGTGCTTGAGCAGCAGCTTCGCATTTCGCTCGATCGTCGCCAGTTGTCTGGCAACCTCGGGCGGTTGTCCGCCCTGCCGGAGCAGCGTCTCCGCCGGCCCGAGGATCAGCGCGAGCGGGGTGCGCAACTCGTGGCTCACATTGGCGAAGAACTGGTTCTTCAACTCGTCGAGCATGCGAATGCGCTCGTTCGCCAGCTCCAGATCGTGGTTCGCCGATTCGAGGCGGCGATTCGCTTCCTGGACTTCGGCGGCGCGCAGATAGATCTCCGCTTCCATACGCGCCGCCCTCGCACGCAGCTCTTCATTCATCTGATGGCGCTGCTGATCGGATTGCGTGAGCCGGATGAAATCGGTCACGTCTTCCACGCGGTGGATGATGTAGGCAAGCTCTCCCGTGGCGGGATCGAGGACGGGAGAGTTGAGCGGACTCCAATACCGCTCCTCGAACCCGCCGCCGGGGCGCCGCACGTCGTATTTCTGCACCGCCATCGTGTCGGCCGTACGCGTGTGCAGCACGCGTTCGAGCGACGTGCGGAGGTTGCGGACGCCGGTGGCCGCGGGATCGTCCGGGTTGTCGGGAAAGATGTCGAAGAGATAACGGCCGAGGATGTCATCGCGCCGCGTCATCGTGGCGCGGAGATAGGCCTCGCTCGCGGCGATGATGCGCAGATCGGGCGTCAGGACCAGATAGAGTCCCGGCGCGGACTCGAAGAGCAATTGAAAATTGGGAGAGGGCGGTGCTTCGGCCACGTTCGATGACTCCGGTTCATCAGCGTTGTGCAATCGCGCTGCCGAGGTTGGCTGGACAGGACACGACCGGCATCGCAGCGGCCATCGAAACGACCTCGGCGGGTGCTGATCCTGGGGAAAATACGGGCAATCCTTGACGTTCTGTAGAGGAGGGGTTATTTCTAGCCTGCTTCATCTTATTGAGGAGGGTGCCTAATGCCAAACCGGGATGGTTTTCGCCTTCTGGCGTTCCTTATGCTCTTCGTCGTAGTGACCTTGTTGACGCCGGCTGTCCAAGCGGCGACCAGCTTCGCCGGCACATGGAAAACGAGTTGGACGACAACGGACAAACGGACGGCCGCGGCGCCGGTGTCTTTGAAGGCCGATTCGAAAAATGCGAACGGAATTGACGGCAGTGTCGAAGTCGATGGAGCGAATGGGACCCTCTACGGAACCGTTTCCACAGACGGCAAAACGCTCACCGGCAACTGGTGGAATCCCGATGGGACAAAGGGGACGTTTACATTCAAGTTGACTGACAGCACGCACTTCACCGGCACGTATACGCAGGCCGGCGTCAGCGGCTCATTCAGTTGGAACGGCGCGAAGTAGCACGTTCGTGGTTTCGCTCGCGACTCGCAAGCGAGTCGCGAGCACCGCTGATGACGCCGGACGCCAGGACGTCAATCGAACTTGGTGGTTTCTCTGGTCAGCGAGAAGTGATCGTTTGCGGGATTGCCGTCGCCCGGGGCCAGGGTCGCCTCCCATCTGTATGACCTTGCACCGTTGACTTCGGGGGGGCGGTCGAAGGCGCGGGCCCAGGTCTCGCCGGGCGCGAGGTCCGGTAACGCAGTAAGCGACCCTACAGTCACGGTTGGCTGCCCTCCTTCTTTCATGACCGTACGTCGTAACGTCAGCACCCGTTTCCCCTCCTTCCACGGCACATTCCCGGCGTTTCGGATGACGACCACCACACGATCCTTACCGCCTTCATCGGTGAAGTTGATCCCGGTGACCGCCAGGTCCCCCGAGGGAACAGGAGGCAGGACGATAGCCTGCGGTGGGGTACCGGAGGACTTTGAGATCTTGATGACCTTCTGTTCCTTCGCGGCAACGGACACTGGTATTTCTGCCGATTGCACGTTGTTCGATTCGTCGGTCTCCGTGACGGAACGTCCGATGTCCGCGACAGCCACGACGCGGGCTGCTGCCGAAAGATCGATCTGGACATCCGCTTCGCGGAATTGATGTGCGCCGACGGAAGGAAACTGCTGATCGACGATTCGAAGAACCTTCTTGTGGGCGTCGATCGCGGAAACGCGGACTGCAAAGGCGCCGCTGTCCTGATCGCCATTGTTGGACACGAAGATCTTCAATGTATGGGTGTCCCGGATTTCGAGTTTTCGCAGGATCAGGTCGGGGGCGCCAAGAGCTGGAATGGCCGCCATGATGCACATGGCTCCGGCGATACATAGTCGCCTGCACGTTCCTCCGAGCTCGAGTGGGTTGAATTCTCGTGTGCGGGCTGTGTTCACCATCTCGATCGTCATTTCGGAACTGGGCGGCGAAAAGGCCAGGTTGGACATCATGGCATCTTGCTCGGCTTCAACGTCACGTTTGCGATTCGCGTTTCGCCGGGTGCCACGTCGACCTTGTCGCTCTCTCCGTAAAGAGTGTAGGAGACAGGCACAGCATCGCCTTCGAGAGCGGCACGTACGACGAGACCGGGATAATCGAGCACTTTGCCGAACTTGAATTTGATGGGTCCGGCGTCGTTCACCCCCGGCACGATCGCGATATACGTGCTGGCGATTGGTTCGCCCCACAGCGTGACGACAGAAATCAGCACTTTGCCATTCGCGGCTTTGTAACCGGAGGTCATGAAAACCTGACCTTCGAGCGAACCGAAGTTGGCCGGTTCCGACGACGTATTCACAGTGGGCGCACCTCCGGACCAGTTTGGTTTGCGTCGCACCAAATCGTTTGTGATCGGGACGCCGGTGCTGACGGTTTTCCAATCCTTGCCGTTCCTGGAGACCTCAAAATTACGGAACGATACAGGTACGGATTCAAATGGTTTGTATTTCTGTCTGTCAGGCGATGTCGTTACGCAATAGTGAAGGTGATCGTTGCCAGCGTCCGTCCCGGTGTCGCCGGCTTCCGCGATCGTTTCACCGGACTTGACCAGACGTCCGGGCCAGCCGACCCAGATCTGATTCTTGGGTGCGTACTTCAGATAGGAGCCCTGTCCGATGTGGAGGCTGGACGAATAGCGGGCCATGCCCAACCTCTGCATCACGCTGTTGCCTTCGTTCGTCTTGCCGCTTGTGAGATCGTCCTGAAATGCAATGATTGGTGCGTCGGCCGCCGAGGGAATGGGCTTGCCGGCCGTCTTGCCGAATTCGGAGGAAAAGTCATAGCAGTAAACCCACTTACCACCATGGCTGACGCCATTGTAGGTTTGCCCGACGCGCCACACTTCGCCCGGCGGTGTCGGCAGATCGACCTGCAGGTCTGTGATCTTGATCTCGGTCACGGCGTTGGTGGATGGACGCCAGATCATCTCTCCTCCCTGGAATTTCGAAACGTGTCCCCAGCCGTCGTACATGAGAATTTCGTCGGTGACCGGATAGCCGTAGCTGCTCAGCGGGCCGCCAAGTTTGAGCCAACGCTGCAGGATCAGCCCGTGGACTTCGAATGCGCCATGAGCGGAGTCGCTGTAGTAGATCCGGCCGTGCTCGTACATCTGATAGCTGTTGCCGCCGCCGAGGGCGATTTCCTCGCCGATCCTTTTGCCGAGAAATCCACCGGGGCCTCCCAGCGCGGCGTATTTGTCGCTGATAGGGGATGCGGCGACCGTAGTGACGAAAATCAGAGATGCCATCACACTCAGGAGACCTGCGCGCATATCGAGCTCCTCTCACTCATACGTGGCCGCGATCTCATGCGGGCTGCGGAGATCGCGTGGGATGGGGGATCTACTTCGAACAGACTTTGACGTCGCTATTGGGTTTGCTCTTCAGTATTACGCACAGGTTAAATCCGTCGGGCTTCGGACAGACGAAGTTCCCGATCTTGTTCTTCTGCGCTGTGCAGCCGTGGTCCGCCAACTGTTTGTCTGCCTTCTCGGACGACGGAAAGAGACTGTTGCGCGTGAACGTCTCAGGTGAGCTCCAGACGATCGGGTCGGTTTTCCATGCCGCCCGCACACTGCACGAGCCGCATCCGGGCAGATCCGCCTGAGTGAATCTCGTCCCTTTGTCCGCTGTGAGGTTCATGACATCGGGACTGATAGGGCGTTGGATCTTCGCGCCACTCATTGTGATTTCGAGCAGTGCGATACCGCTCGGCGCCGCAGGATCCTTCTCCACTCCTATGACGATGTCGTCGAGCGCGTTGAAGTTGTGGCCCTTGGGAAACTTCAGGATCGGCACCATCTTGACGTCTCCAGCTTGTGGGAACTTCATCTCGGACTTCGCCTGCGTTTTGAGCGCCGCGATGGTCGAGCTCGTAAGGGAGGCTTTCGTAACAGGAAAGATATCCGGTGGCTGATAGACGTTCTTGCACTTGCCACTGTCGATCCATGGGTCGGCATCGCACGTTGTCGTGAATTTCAACGGGTTCTTGACGCCGATGGTTTCTGTCGCCCGTTTCGTGGCCGGGTTCCACCGGCCCTCCCATTTGATGCCGACGGCGCCTGCTTGGGCAGCGGTTTCCCCGCTCAGATCGCCGGCTTCGCCGGTTGCGGGGTCGAACTTGGCGCACAATTCGAGAAAGTGGTACGTCCGGACCGCCGGCGAAATCTCGGCGCTCTTGTAGTCCGGTTTGATATGGCAGTTGCCAACCCATGGCGAATTCTTCGGAGACGAAGGAAAATCCTGCGCGAAGATGAACGCGGTGCACAGCAGCACAATGACTCCCAACTCTATCCGTCGCATGCTATCCCCCGTTAGATGATGCAGTCATTCTCACGGTCCATACAAACGACAGCCGATGTTCACGGAACCGGCGAGGATGTCTTGATGTTTTCCGACGTCCATTGATAAATGTCGGCGCACTGGATATTGACCGGACTGATGATGGAACCCTTCGTACCACTGACACACTGATTGTTGCGCCAGCCCAGCGACCATCTTTCATAAGTGTGGCTATGTTGTGAAAAACGCTTGTCGAGGTCGGCCAGCTTGTTCCCAGCCTCCGTCATCTCCTTCTTGACCTCGGCAGCGGACTGATTGGCGCCTGCCGCCAGGAGCTTCAGCGCGGCAACGTCACCGCTGATGCTTGTCAGCTTCTTATCCAGTTCGGCATTCTGCTTTTTCAGATCCGAAATATCCTTCTTCAATTTGTCGACTTCCGCCAGTACCGCAGCAGGTGATACGGAAATCTCCGGCTGCTTTGCAGGAGCGGCTGGCGGGCGCTGCGCATACGCCGTCACTCCGATTCGAATCAGACCAAGCGTGACCAGGCAGCCGAGGACGTGACGAATCTTCATAAATGTTTTCCCCCCACGAGAGATTGGGCCGCAGATCTGCACCGCCACGCCATCGCGTGCTCGGAAGTACGGCCGGCAATGATTCCGTGCACCAAAATTACCATAGAAAAAAATCGATGACCGCTAAGCGGACTCTGCGGGAAGGATTCGCACGCAAGTGTTAATTAAGCGAGTTGACTTGCGCGCGGCGCGCGATAGTGCGGGGAGACCCGGTAAACGCGCGATGAATCGTGCGCGGGCGTTGCGTTCATCGCGCGTTCATGCAATGCGCGCCGGCGGCGCGGGTGTTTTCCTTTTTGATTTCACAAGTCCCAAAGGAGACCCGATGAAACACAAATCGATTGCAACGTTCCTTGCTGCCGCCGCGATGGCGGTGTCCGCATTCGGCGCGACAACGGCGGCGAAACCGAAGATCACGATGGAGCAGGCGCGCGCCATCGCGCTGAAGAAGGCGCCGGGGAAGATCAAGAGCGCGGAACTGGAGAACGAGCATGGGAAGTTGATCTACTCGTTCGACATCGCCACGTCCGCAGCCGCGATCACCGAAGTCAACGTCGATGCGCTGAACGGCAGGATCGTCGCCGTGCAGCACGAGAACGCGGCGAAGGAAGCGGCGGAGAAGAAGCAGGAAGCGAAAGAAAAAGCGAAGCACTAAGAAACGTGCGGCGGCCGGAGCGACTCCGGCCGCCGCTGCATGCGCAAGGTCAGTGTGCCGGTGGCGAAACGACGACGAGATCGCCCGACCTGACGCCGCCGCCGTGGGCGAGATAGACATCTCCGTTCTTCGCCACCGCGGGATTTCGCGCACCGGCTGCCGTCGGCACCGCGGCCACGAGCGTGAGGCGGCCGGCGGCATCGACGCGCGCGATCGTGAGCTTCGCGTCGCGCGCGGCGCCGGCGTACACCATGCCCGATGCGAGATCGAAGTCATCGACGCCGTTGCCGGTATCGATCGACGAGAGCACCGCGCCGTTGCCGCCTGCGTTCAGTACTTCGACCTTTGCGCTGCATGCGACGAAGAGATGTCCCGATCTCTCGTCGATGTGCAGGCCGTGCGGACCATCTTCGCCGCATGCCGGGTTCCATGACGCCAGCGTCTTGTGCGACGTGAGGTCGATGGCCAGCGTGCGATCCTTGTCTTCGAGATTCGTGTAGAAACGATGGCGCTTCGCGTCGACGGCGAAGCCCTCCGGGTTTCCTTCGAAGGTCAGCACCGCTTTCTCCTTCAGCGTGCCGGCATCGAGGATGCGGATCGTCCTGTCGCGCGGCGCTGTGACCCACACTTCCTTCGTCGGGCCGACGTACGCCAGACCATCGGGCATCGACGCGAGCACTTCGCACCGTCCGCGCTCGAGCGTCTTCGGATCGACGGTGCAGATGCTGCTGTCCGCGCGGTCGCCGATGTAAACCTTCCCCTCGCCGAATGTGACGGAGCTCGGGCCGAGCACGCGCTGGCGGTCGCGCACGGTCACTTCCTTCGTCGGAAAGCCGGTCACTTCCCGGATCTTTCCACTTGCAGCGTCGATCACGTAGACGGTGCCATTGCTGCCGGGAACCCACACCGAGTTGGTCGCACCATCGAAGGCGATGTAGTCCATCGCGATCCCGGCGGCGGGGGCGCCGGGCAACGCCAGCGTGCGAACCGAATAGCCGGCGGCGAACAACGGAAGCGACTGCGCGAAGAGAACGGAGATGAGGAGCAGGCGCGAGCGTGTCAACATGAGTTCCTTTCATCCATGTGAGGCGGACAGACGAGACCGTAGTGCGGAACGCCTAAACGCGCGATGAACCGGCAGGAGGGCGGCGCAGCGGAAGCGTCACGACGAACACACTTCCGTCGTCGCCGGAGCGATCGAGCCAGAGGTTGCCTCCATGCACTTCGGCGATCCAGCGCGCGATCGGCAGGCCCAGGCCTGCGCCGCTTCCGTTGCTGGCCGTGCGTGCGGGATCGGCGCGGAAGAAGCGGTCGAAGATCTGCTCGCGACATCCGGCAGGAATCCCCGTGCCGCGATCGCTCACTTCGATGCGCGCGCGCTCGTCCTCGATCAGACAGCGAACGCGCACGTCGCTGTCGGGGCGCGTATGCCGGATCGCGTTCTCGATCAGGTTTCCGATCATGCGCTGCAGCAGGTCTTCATCGCCGGAGATCGGGAGATCGTCCGCGCACTCCGCGACGACGGTCACGCCGCGCTCGGCGGCCACAGTCTTGTAGGCGCGCGCGGTCTGCTGCACGAGATCGCCGGCGTACAGCGGCTCGCGCTTGAGCGGGATGTCGCCGGCGTCGCTGCGCGCAAGGAGAAAGAGATCGCGGACGATGCGGGTGAGCCGCCGGACCGTGCGATGCATCACCTCCAGGCTCTCGCGATACTCCGCCGCGTTCCGGTCGTCGCGCGAAAGCGTCACGTCCAGCTCACCCTGCAGGATCGCCACCGGCGTGCGCAGCTCGTGCGACGCATCGGCCATGAACGTGCGTTGATCGCTGAAGGAGCGATCGAGTCTTCCCAGCAGTTCGTTGAGCGTCGCAGCGAGCTCTCCGAGCTCGTCGCGCGGGTTCGCCACTTCGACGCGCTCGGAGAGATTGGTGGCGCTGATCGCGCGCGCCTTCTCGCTCATCCGCACGACCGGCCGCAGACTCTTGCGGGCGAGGATGTACCCGCCGAACGTCGCGACGAGGAGAGCAGCCGGCGCGGTGGCGAACATCGCCGTGCGGAGGTCCTCGAGCGTTTCTTCCTGACGCGCGAGCGACTGCGCGGCGGCGACGACGAACGTCTGCGCACCGAATTGCACCGGCGAGACGTACAGCCGCGCGCCGCCCGTCGTGATGAATCCGAATCGATGCGCCGCCGCCACGCGCTGCAGCAGCGCGCGATCGAGCGATCGCGTCACGGCGTTCCGGTGTGCCGCGAACTCGCTTCCATCCGCGTTGAGCAGCACGATGCCTCGATCATCATCGCGGTATTCCGCCAGCAGTTCGTTCGCAGCGCGGAGGCGCAGCGGCCCGTGGCCTTCATCGACTTCATCGCGCAGAGCCGCGATGAGATTGCGCGTGGTCGACACGAGCGCCGCGTCCGCCGATCGCTGGATCTGCTTGCGCGCGACGACGTACGTCACCGCGTCGCCGGCCAAGAGCGCGATCGCCAGCAGCAGCGCATACCAGGCCGTGAGACGCACGCGAATCGAATGGATGCTCATCGCGCCTCCAGGATGTAGCCCGCGAGGCGGATCGTGTGGATGAGCGCCGGCGTCCGCCCGCGGTCGACGATGCGGCGCAGCCGGCCGATGTAGACCTCGATCAGATTGGAGAACGGATCGAACTCCTCGTTCCAGACATGTTCGGCGATCTCCTCGCGTCCCATCACACGCCCCGCGTTCAGCGCGAGATATTCGAGCAGCGCGTACTCTTTCGTCGTCAGCGTCAGCTCCTCGCCTCCGCGCGTCACGCGATGGGCGAGGGTGTCGATGCAGAGATCCGCGATCTCGATGCGAGGCGCGTGCGGGGCGCCCCGCCGCCGCACCAGCGCGCGCACGCGAGCCAGCAGCTCCGCGAATTCAAACGGCTTGACGAGGTAGTCGTCGGCCCCTGCGTCGAGACCTTCGACGCGATCGCGGACGGCATCGCGTGCGGTCAGCATGAGGATGGGCGTGTCGGTCCCGTGCTGGCGTAGCACGCGGCAGACCTCCAATCCGTCGGGAGCGGGGATCATGACGTCCAGAACGATGGCGTCGTACGGCGTGGTCATCGCGCGCTCGATCGCCGCGTCGCCCGTCATGACGGCATCGACGGCGTAGGCCTGTTCGCCGAGTCCGCGCGTGATGAACCGCGCCATGTCGGGATCGTCTTCGACGACCAATACGCGCATGGCAGCATCGTAGCCGGATGCATGCGCTCTGAATACCCGGCGCCGGTTCATACGGCGTTTAGGCGCGCCTTGTAAGACTTGCGCGGCATGCTGAGCCGTTCGTTCGGGTGGATGTTGCTGGCCGTGATGCAAGCCGCCGGTGTTTCGCAGCAGCCCGCGCCGCCGCCGCCGCTCTCGCTCGCCGACGCCTCGCAGCGCGCGCTGCAGCAGGCGTCCGCGTATCAGCAGGCATTGGCCGACGAGCAGGTTGCCGCGCTCGACGTGACGCAAGTGCGTGCCGCGCTGCTTCCGAAGATCCGGAGTCTCTCGACCGTCACGTACAACAAGCCGCTCACCGCGCACTCGACCGATCCCGCGTTCATCGCGCAAAACGCGGCGCGGGAGTATCAATCGCTGATCGGTGCCGAAGGCTCGCTCGACTTCGGACTGCGCGCCGCCGTTCGTCGAAGCTACGAGCTCCTCGCGGCCGCGCACGCGGGAACCGAGCTGGCGCGGCGCGAGCTGCTGCGCTCGCTGCGCGAGTCGTACTTCGGCCTCGCGCTGGCGACAGCGAAGCGCGGCGCGGCGGAGGAGTCACTTTCCGCGGCCGAGGAATTCGAGAAGGTCACTGCACTGCAGCAGGAGTACGGTGAAGTGCCCGAGGTCGATGCGATCCGCGCGCGTCTGCAGACGGCGCAGCGGCGCGATGATCTCGAGCAGGCGCGCGTGCAGGAGACGATCGCCGCCGCAGCCCTGCGCGTTTTGATCGGATATCAATCCTCGGACGCGCTCGCGGTCTCGAGCCTCACGGCCGAGCCGTCGATGGCCGAGATCGAGCGGCTGACTCCCGTCTCAATCATGCAGCGCCCGCAACTCGTGCAGGCCGCAGCGCAGCAACGCGCGGCGCGTGAGGATGCCGCCGTCGCGCGCGCCGAGCGTCTGCCGTCGCTCACGTACTCGGCGGATGAGGGCTTCGACTCGCGCTCCCTGCGCGCGGACGAGATCCGCCAGCACGCGGGCTATCTGATTACGGCGAGTCTCCGCATTCCGATCTCCGACTGGGGAGCTGCGCGCGCGCGGCAACGCCAGGCGGAGATTCGCGCGGAATCGGCGGCGCGCCAGCTCGCGCTGACGCAGCGCGACATCGAACAACAGGATCTTCGCGCACGGGAAGCGGCGGCGTCCGCGGTGCGGCGCGCTGCGAATGCGCGTGCGGCCGTCGCCGGCGCCCGGCAGAATGCCGAGATCTCCATCGCGCGCTACCGCGCAGGCGAAGCGCCGATTCTCGAAGTCACCGACGCGCTGACCACGCTCGCGCAACAGCGGGTTAGTCTTCAGCAGGCGCTCTACGACTTCGAAGTGGCGCGCGCGCAATTGCAGGAGGCGGCAGCGCCATGAAACGAGCGATGTCATTCGTGCTTCTCTTCGCGTCGGCCGCATGCCAGCGGGGCGCGTCCGAGGAAACGGCGCCGCCGGTCGTGAGCGTGCGCGTGGCGAAAGCGGAAACCGGCACGATCGCGCAGCCCATCGAGCTGGTAGGGACGATCACGACGCGGCATGAAGCTGCGGTCAGCTCGAAGGTCAGCGGGCAGATCGCGCAGATGCCGCTGCTGAAGAACCGGCGTGTTCGCGCCGGAGACGTGCTGGCGCAGATCGAAGCGCGCGATCTCGCCGCGCAGCGCGCCGAGGCGGAGGCGGCGGTGGCGACGGCGAAGGAGGCGATTGCGCCGGCGGAAGCGGCGCTGGAAAACGCGCGAAGAACGTGGGAGCGGCGGCAGGGGCTGTACGCGAAAGGCGGCATCTCGAAGAAAGACCTCGAGTCGTCGCAGCTCGATGTCGCCAACGCACAAGGCGCTCTGAAAACGGCGCACAGCAAAGTGGCGGAGGCCGTCCATCATCTCGGATCGCTCGACGCGCAGTTGAGTTACGCCGCGGTGCGCGCGCCATTCGACGGCATCGTCACCGAGCAGTTCGCGTATCAGGGAGACTTCGCGGCGTCCGGCGTCAGGCTGCTCACCATCGCCGATGCCTCATCCGTCATCGTGAAGGCGCCGCTGTCCGCCGGCGCCGCCGCACTCGTCCATCCCGGCGACGCGGCCGCGGTCATGCCGGACGACCTGCCCGGCACCGTGCTGCAGTCGGCCGTTAGTCTCGTCGGGCGTTCCGCCGATCCGCAGAGCCGCGCGGTGGAGATCTGGGTCACGCTGCCGAATCCGAACGGCCAGCTCCGGCCCAACTCCGCGGCACGGCTAACCATCGACAGCAGCGCGACACGCGGGGCGGTGATCGTCCCGACGCCCGCGGTGACGCTCGACGCGTCGAACGCGAGCGGCGGGACGGTGATGATCGTCGACGCGCAATCGGTCGCGCACGAAGTCCATGTCACCGTGGGCGTACACGACAATCAGCGCACGCAGATCACCTCCGGCCTTCGCGGCGGTGAGACGGTGGTCATCGAGGGCAACTACGGATTGCCCGACAAGACGAAAGTGACGATCGCGCAATGAATGCGGGCCGCATCGTCTCGCAGCAGTCGCGCGCGGTGCTGCTCGTCATCGCGCTGCTGTCCGTCGCCGGCGTGGTGGCGTTCTTCCGCGTTCCGCGCGCGCTTTTCCCGCAGACTGATTTTCCGCGAATCGTCATCGTGGCCAACAACGGCGTCGCCCCTGCGCAGCAGACGCTCGTCGCAGTCACGCGCCCGATCGAAGAGGCGATGAACGGGATTCCGGGGATCCGGCGCATCAAGTCGGTGACGGCGCGCGGATCGTGCGAGATCGATCTCTTCTTCGACTGGCGAACGGACATCCAGCAGGCGCTGCAGCTCGTGCAGACGAAGACTTCCGGGCTGACGTCGTCCCTTCCTTCCGGCGCGTCGTTCGAGCGCGTCGAGCGCCTGACGTTCGCCGTCTTTCCCGTGGCCGGGTACAGCATCACATCGCCGAAGCGCGACTCCGGCACTCTGCGCAATCTCGCGGACGTGATCATTCGTCCTCCGCTCGCGCGCATTCCGGGCGTGAGCAGCGTCGCGGTGGCCGGCGGCCAGATGCGCGAGTACCACGTGTTGATCGATCGCGCGAAGCTCGAAGCGCGCGGCCTGTCGCTGCAGCAGACCGGGGACGCGATCAGGAATTCGAACGTCATCCTCAGCCCGGGATTGATCAACGAAAACCATCAGCTCGAGCTGGCGCTGGTGAGCGGTCAGGCGACGACCGCCGACGATCTCGCGTCGATCATCGTGTCGACCGTGAACAACGTTCCGGTGCGTGTTGGAGATGTGGCGACGGTGCGGCCGGGACTGGAGCCGCGCTTCACGATCGTCACGGCGGACGGCCGTCCCGCGGCGCTCGTCAACATCCTGCGCCAGCCGGCTGCGAACATCGTCACGGTTGCCGATGACGTCAGGACCACGCTGGCCGGTCTCGAGAGGCAGTTGCCGCCCGACGTGGAAATCAAGCCCTTCTACGACCAATCGATTCTCGTGCGCAGCGCAGTCAACTCTGTGCGCGATGCGATCGCGATCGGCCTCGTTCTCTCCATGCTCATCCTGTACGGCTTCCTGCGCAATTGGGGGACGACGATCGTTGCGGCGCTGGTCATCCCCATCACCGTTCTGGTCACGTTCGTCGCGATGTGGATCGCCGGCCTCTCCTTCGATCTGATGACGCTGGGCGGCGTCGCCGCGGCGATCGGCCTCGTCATCGACGACGCGATCGTCGTCGTGGAGAACATCTACACGCACCTCGGACGCGGCGAGAGCCGGCGCGACGCCGTGCAGAGAGCCATCGCCGAAATCTCCGGTCCGATCGTCGGCTCGACCATCACGCCGGTCGTCGTCTTTCTGCCGCTCGCGCTGCTCACCGGCGTCACAGGAGTCTTCTTTCGATCGCTCGCGCTCACCATGAGCGTGGCGCTGCTCACGTCGCTCGTGCTGGCGCTGACCTTCACGCCGGTCGTGGCGGAGCACTTCATTCGCGTCCCTGAGTCAGACGGGGAGAAGGGGCACGGCCGGATCCTGGAGAGGCTCGTCAACGGATACGAGTGGCTGCTGGCGAAGGCGTTGCGCAGAACGGGCGTCGTGATGATCGTCGTCGCGGTCATCGCCGTGCTCTCGTTCGCCGTCTACCGATTTCTCGGATCGGAGTTCCTGCCTGCCTTCGACGAACGGGCATTCGTTCTCGACTATGTCGCTCCCGCCGGCGCGTCGCTCGATGAGACGGACCGCATGCTCCGCCACGTCGAAGCGATGCTGAAGGAGACGGCCGAAGTCGACAGCTACTCACGCCGCACAGGCTTGCAACTCGGCCTGGCCATCACGGAGCCGAACACGGGCGACTTTCTCGTGAAGCTGAAGGACAAGGGGCGATCGACTGAGGAGGTCACGTCGGAGCTGAGGCAGAAGATCGAATCGAGCGAGCCTGCGCTGCGCGTGGAGTTCGCCGGGATCCTCTCCGATCTCATCGGCGATCTCACCAGCTCGCCCGCGCCGATCGAGATACGGCTGTTCAGCGAAGATGCGGCGGCACTGCGCGCAACGGCGGTGCAGGTCGCCGGCGCGATCGGCAAGGTGAACGGCGTGGTGGATGTCTTCGACGGTGTCGTCGTCAGCGGTCCGGCGGTGACGTTCCGCGTCGACCCGCAGCGCGCGGCGCTCTTCGGCCTGACGGCGAACGACGTCAACGAGGCGCTGACCGTCGCGCTCAATGGCGATGTCGTCTCGAGCGTCATCGACCATGGGCGCTCCGTCGGCGTGCGCGTCCGGCTTTCGACGCCGCAGCTCCAGCTCGACCAACTGCGCGCGCTGCAACTTCGCTCTCCGTCGACGAACAGCATGGTGCGCATCGGGCAGATCGCGAATGTCGATTACGATCCGGGCCAGACGGAGATCGATCGCGACGGCCTGCGGCAGACGATCGCCGTGACTGCGCGCCTCGAAGGCCGCGACCTCGGATCCGCCATGCGCGACATTCAGGCGAAACTCGGGCGGCAAGTCCATCTGCCGCCGGGAATGACCATCGAATACGGCGGGCTGTATCAGGAACAACAGGCGTCGTTCCGCGAGCTGCTGCTTGCACTCGCGCTCGCGGCGGCGCTGGTGTTCATCGTCCTCGTGATCGAGTTCCGTTCGTTCACGCATCCCACGGCCATCGTCTGCGGTGCCCTGCTGGCGCTCTCCGGCAGCCTCGGCGCGCTGCTGGTGACGCACACGACGCTCAACGTCGTCTCGATGATGGGGATGATCATGATCGTCGGCATCGTGTCGAAGAACGGCATTCTGATGCTCGACACGGTGGAGGATCATCTGCGCTCGGGGAAGGACCTGACGGCGGCGCTGCGCGAATCGGGGCGCCGGCGATTCCGGCCGGTGCTCATGACGTCGCTCGCCGCGATGCTCGGGATGCTGCCGCTGGCGTTCGCGCTCGGATCGGGTGCAGAGCTGTTGCAGCCGCTGGCGATCTGTGTGATCGGAGGGTTGCTCTTCGCCCTGCTGCTCTCGCTCGTCGTGACGCCGGTGGTCTTCGCGATGATTCACCGGAGGGCTGCAGCGAATGGTTAGGCAAGTGGCAAGGATGCCTGCTGTACGTCAGTCCTGATTCCCGGCGCCTGTTTTGACGGATGGGGTTGTAGCCATCATGGCGTCTCCGCTGTGCACTCCAGTTGGAGTTCGGAGCACACCTGCATCAGTGGTTTACAGCACGGTGCCTGGGGAGGATGAGGACCATGGCGTCTGGTGTCAGGGTCACGTCCGACGTTGTCTGTCCGTCGACGTAGATCCCCGACGCATACGTCTTCTGTGTCGCGGTTTCCACGTTTCCTCGAATCAGGATCGATGAAGCCCAGGTCACGGTCAAGGAACCGGCAAAGGGTGGGAACCCTTCCTTTGGATAGGGCAGCAGGTTCGAATTGACGATCTTGTTTGAATCGATGGTCACACCGCTTGCAGACGAAACGAGAATCGCAAGTCCGGGGTCATTTGCAATGAGGTTGTTCTCAATGACGATGCTCTTGTTGACCGCTGCATGGGCAATGGCGCCGTTGAGCACATAGGCGTCGGCGCTCACGACCGTCGAATCGGGATATCGCGTATACGTGCCCCACGTGCATGAGCGGAACGTGTTGCCTGTGACGACGACGTTGTCGCATCCAGGGCCCTGCCAGAAATACGCTGCGTCCGTTGTCAGGCGAATCCCGCCCTGGGAGACATCCTCGACGGTAGGTACAGACCGGGCACATAGGTAACAAAACAGACCGGGAACATAGGTAACACTTCTCTCCGACCGAAGGGAGGGAAGAGCATGCCGTGGAAGGAGACCGGTCCTGTGCTCGAACGTGAACGTCTTATCGATGACTACTTGAGCGGGTTCTACTCGGTGACAGAGTTGTCGGACCGCTACGGGGTGAGCAGGCGCATATTGCACAAGTGGCTCTCCCGTCACAATGAGGAGGGCATTAGGGGCCTTGTTGATCGGTCACGCGCTCCGTTGAGGATTCCACATCGCACGGACGAAAGCATTGCCGAGCGGGTGGTGGCGTTTCGTCGTCGGTTCCCACACATGGGGCCACGCAAGATCGTGGCGCGTCTGAGCGAGCTCCACCCCGATGTGGAATGGCCGGCGCCGAGCACGGTGGGCGACATTCTGCAAAGAGAAGGGCTTATCGTTCCGCGGCCACGTCGTAATCCTCCTGCACATCCCTTGCGGCCGCGCAGCGTCCCTCTGGAGCCGAACGACCTGATGACGGTCGACTACAAAGGGCAGTTCCTGCTGGGTAATCACCGCTATTGCTATCCGCTTACGGTCGTTGATCACGTGAGCCGATATCTCATGATGTGTGAAGGCTTCGAGTCGACCGGGTACGAGCACACGCGTCGTGCGTTCGAGCGTGTTTTCTCCGAGTATGGGCTTCCGCGCGCGATTCTTTCGGACAATGGCAGTCCGTTCGGATCTCCAGGACTGGCGCGGCTCTCGCGGTTGTCGTTGTGGTGGATCCGCATGGGAATTCGCGTCGAAAGAATCGTCCCTGGTCATCCGGAACAGAATGGTGCGCACGAACGGATGCATCGCACGCTCAAGGCGGAAACAGCACGGCCGCCGGCGTATAGCTTCGCGTCACAGCAGCCTCGGTTCGACCGCTTTCGAACCATCTACAACGATGAACGACCCCATGAGGCTCTCGGTCAGAAGCGCCCTGCAAGCGTTTATACACCCTCGCCGCGACCCTACACGGCGAAACTCCCACCGATCGAGTATCCAGGACACCTCGAAGTTCGAAGAGTCGATCCGAACGGCACGATTCGATGGAAGGACAAGCCGCTGTTCCTCAGCCACACTCTTGGGAAAGAAGTGGTCGCGCTCGAAGAAATCGCCGACGGCGTCTGGTCGCTCTATTACGGGCCTGTGCTTCTTGCGCGCTTCGATGAACGGGAGCGTAAGTTCTATGGATGAGCATCACGACGATTTATCGTGGATCGACCATCTACGTGATCGCACCACCGGTACTGGCGGGCAACAACGAGTGTTCGTGCGAATTGAGTCGGCGCTGACGCTCCGCGTTTCTGGGCGATTTTCGTTGAAAGCGCTCGACTGTTCCTTTGCACCGATCTAGAGAGAAGTGTTACCTATGTTCCCGGTCTGTTTTGTTACCTATGTGCCCGGTTGCTCGGTATTGTTCTCGATCCGCCCGTTTGCCGTTTGAATCATCATTCCTCGCCCGCGGTTGTTGTGAAAATGGTTCCCGCGCACGAGGAGGTTCGAAGAGCTCTCGTTGAGGTTGCAGACGAGGTCACCGCCGGCGGCCGGCCGATCGAGCGTGACAGACAGAATCGACCGTGTCTGATCGAAGTTGACGGCGCGGATCTCGTACTCGCCCTTTGTAGAAAGATCGCCGGACGAGGCAAAGCGGAGACGATCCCCCGGCGCAGCCATCTGCGGCAGGATCAGGAAATCCGGTGGCGATCCCTTGATCTCCACGACATTGGTCCCGTCATTCTTCGCGACCGTCAGCCAGCCACCGGCGATGTTGACGGAGTCGTCGCCCAAGCCGCTGAAGTCGCAGTTCTCGACGATGATGTCGCCGCGCGTTAGATTGAAATTGGCTCCGCCATCGCTGGTCGAGAAGCGGTCCGCACCCGGCTTCAAAGCGATCGTGCACGCCGACAATCGGATTCCGCGCCCGGCGAGAGAGAACGAAAAGCCCGCACCCGGCGCTTCGTAGATCGTGACGTTTTCGAATGTCAGATCTTCGTTTCCGAGATCGCCCTCGATGGCGTTCGACGTACCACTCGTGTAATGGCGGACGAGTACCTGGAGTCCCTCCTGGAGTCTTGCGAAGTCGGGCGAATACAACGTCTGAGGAGCCACGATCTGGACGTTGCGCGGGTAATAGACTTCGTAACGCCCCGTGAAATCCAGCCTGCTCTTCGCCCAGCTCCTGTTTGCGACGTCGTACTCCGATACAGCATCGACCGGCGTCGAGCTCGAAACGGGATAGCCGTCAGCTACGCGTACGGCGATACGGCCGTCCGGCATGCGAATGACTTGCCCCGGTGATGCCATCGGGATGTCCCAGTCGATGGCGATGTTGCGGAGCAGGACGCGCTGGCATCCGACAAATGCGATTCCTGGCTGGTTGTAATGGAAGACGAGCTCTGCTCCCTGGCCATCGATCACGAGATCGGTTTGAAACGGCACTGGAATGTGCGCCGCGCCGGTCCCTGTGTTTGGAATCGCAGGGTCGTCGAATACATATTGCCCGGGCGGGATGACCAGCTTTGCCGCGTGTCGCTGCCTGCACGCGGCGAATGCGTTTGCGAAGGCGCGATACGGTGTATTTCCCGGCAGGAACTCCGAAAGGTCAACGACTACGTTCGATTGCGGGTTCGGCGGATTGACTACCGGATTCTGCGCACGGCCTTCAACCGGTGCCAAAGCGATCATCAGCGCAGCACTGAGGATCCATCGCATGGACTTCTTCCAATGAAGACGAAAATTGATCTGAGTGATGCCAGCCTACCATCACTGCGCGGCATTGAGTTGCCTTACGGCACGTCCTATTTGTCGGTCTCCAGATCTCCTATTCGATTCGACAAGTGGGCGCGGTGTTCGGCTCTGAGCGCATGACAGGCTGCGTTACTCGATCGGCAGAGCTCTCAGCGCCTGGACAGGAGATGCTTTGTCCGAGCGGTTGCAATGCCAGACTCACGTCCATAGACTGACGCGAATCCATCCAGGCTCCTGACAACAACGCTGCCGCGAGGGTAGTGGAGGATGTCGATGCCTAACCATCGCTTAGGACTACGGATCATCGTGACGGGGCTGCTGTGCGAAATCCTCGCAGTGTGGCCGCTTCCGGAAGCCAGGGCATCGAGCGACGTCGAAGTCCAGTTCGACCTGCACAAGACGAACGCTGAGCTCTACGAACAGGTCAAAGCACTGAAGAGTGATCTCGCCCTTCCCGGCACGTGTGACAACGCAGCGTTGTCGGTCGCAAAGCAGGCACTCTTCTTCTGGGAAATCCAGACCCACTCCCGTTCTGTGATGAAAGAGACGGCGGGCGCGATTCGCGAGGGTGCGGACTCGGTCGGAGCGGACAACGCGGGGAAAGTAGCCGAGCTGGCCGGAGAGGTGATCGCGGCCTATGACACCGAAGATCCTGAAGGCGCCCTCGGCCAGGCGATCGTCAACAACGCCATGGACTGGGCGACCGAGAAGGCGAAGGGCAAGCTTCCCGCTTCGCTCAAGAAAGAAGCGGAGAAGGCGGGCAACGCGGCGCGCGACAAGATCAACAAGGCGCTGTTCGGCGGGCCGATCGGAAGGCGCGTCACGGAAAGCGTGTCCATTCCGGGAATGCGCTACTGCAGCCCGAAAGTGACGGTCGATTTTCAGCCACCCTCAGGCCAGAACAAAGGAGGGATGTACGTCCTGGTGGAGGGGAGATGCGACTGCCACCAGAAGGAAAACATCGAGAAGCTCCAGTACTTCTACATCAGTGTTTACCTCCCGCTGGAAGGGATGGAAGCAAAGCTGGACTGGTCGCGTGGCCAGGGCAAGGCGCTGATGGATGTTCGCGACGTGATCAAGTCCTCCCAGAAGCTCTACACGGGCGTAGAGAATTCGATGAAGAAGCAGGAAGGAGACGAGGAAAAGCCCGACCTGCAGAAACTGACGGAGGATCTGGCGAAGAAAGCGGGAAAGGCGTCGACCGTCGTGCCCACACTCGTGCTGGTTCCCCGCTTCGGTCAGATGAAACTCGAGAACATGAACATCCGGACGGTATGCGGGTGTGAGGCGGGAGGCGGGACTGTCAGCGAGACGCCACCCCCAGCATCGACTCCCATCGAGGTTACGCCGGAGCCGCCGGCCAGCCAGGCGCAAAGGCTGTGCGAGATGCAATGCCGGAATCTGGAGGAAGTCGCAAAGAAAAACAGAGACGAGCAGGCGGCCGTCTGCCTTCCGTACTATCAGGCGGGGAAACAGGCTACGGAGGAGATGAAGCAGAACTGCCGCGACGCGAAAGTGCGATCGGAAGCGTCGTGGCAGGATTACTACCTCTGCCTGGAGCGCTGCTACAAGCAGGCCGTCGGCGCAAAACTGATCGGCGCGGTTCCCGAAGAGGTCACAAAAGGAGCGCATCCTCTACGGCCCGCGGCGAAGCCGCCGAATGCCGGTCCGGCTGCGGCGTCCTCCGTGGGCACGACACCGCCGCCAGCCGCAAAGAAGAAGCCATCGATCTCCGTCGCAGCGTCCTCTGGTAACTACGGCCCGGGGGGGCTCGATGCCTGCCTGATAGGGAGGTGGCAATCCGAATCGGTGGTGCGTACTGCCAAGAGCGGAGGTCAGGGGATCGTGATGACGGTGGAGGACAGCGGACGAACCACCATCGACTACACCGCAATGCAAACCGTGAAGGAAACGATCGGCTCACGGACGTTTTCGGACAAATGGAGCGGATCGGCAACGGGCTATATCAGCGCAGTGAGCGGGGAGGTCAAACTCACAAAGGTCGAGAGTTCACAACTCACGTTGAAGTCGATCGGAGAATATGGAATCCGCTCGACGCAGGCTGGGAGACTCGGGCCTGTGTTCGAAGGCGGGCCCATTCAACTGAAGTACACGTGCGACGACACCAAACTCGTGATTCGCGGCGTCATCAGCGGACAGACAATGGACACGTATACCTTCCGTCGGCAGAAGTAGCGATCGCGAGGCGAGAAGAAGAGAAGAAGAGGAGAAGACATGCGCGGCCGAAGTCACAGGTTGCCGATCGTGCTGCTGATCTGCGCGGCGCTGCTGCTGCCAGCAAGCTGCTCGAAAGAGAATTCCGGCGGGAGCGCCAATCCGCAGAGCGCTACGGGCACACAGGCGGGCGGTGCTGCCGCAACGCGTGCAGCGGCGGCTCCGGCCGCACAGACGTCCGACCGCCAGAAGCCCGCAAGCCTTGTCGCACTCTCGGCAGGTGCGTACATCGTGAAGAGGCCGAGTGAGTGGATGCAATCGGAGTCAGCCTACGCGTTGCTGGACGAGAATCCGGCAAGCCTGTGGGCGACCGACCGCGGCGTGGTGAGCCCACAGACCATCGTCATCGCTCTGCCGGAAAAGACATTGCTGAAGACGATGGAGTTCGACAACGCCAGTACCGAATCACAATTCAAGGGCTGCAGTGCCAAAGACATCACCGTCGAGGTCTCGGATACGAGCGAGAGTGATGGCTTTCAGAAAATCGCTGACGTGTCGCTGCAGGACCGCGTGAACAACCAGCTCTTTCCCGTTTCCGCCGAGGTTCCCGCGCGATGGGTACGCCTGACGGTGAGGAACAATCACACCGCGGATACCGACAGCACGATCGAGCTCAACGAATTCCGCGCCTATGGGACACAGCTGACGCACACGGCTCCGGCCGATTTGAGCGGTACTTACGACTTCGAATTCACGGGAGGACTCCACCTGAAGCAGGAAGGAACGTCGCTGACCGGCTGCTACGAAAATCGCCGGGGTCTGATCAGAGGCGGAATTGAAGGGCATATCGCAAAGCTCACGTGGTTCGAGCAGAGCGGAGGTGAGGAGAGCAAGGAAATGGGTTCCGGGATTCTGCTCCTCACCGCCGATGCGAAACAGGCGATTGGAGTGTGGTGGAATGCCGGCAGCCAGGCATATACGGAGAGGCTGCTGACCGGACCGAGAAAGAGCAGCGAAACCGGGTCATGTCCGCACTGGCTCGGAGGCGTTGAACAACAACTGTCGAGCGACCTGGAAAAACTCGGGCGCGCACGGGTCTATGGCATCAACTTCGATAGCGACTCCGATCGCATCCGGGACGAATCGAAATCTACGCTGGATAAGATCGTCACGATCCTGAAGGCGAAGCCGGAATGGAAGGTCACCATCGAGGGTCATACCGATTCGACTTCCACGCCTGAGCACAACCAGGATCTCTCCGAACGACGCGGCTCTTCGGTCAAGGCGTATCTGCAGGCGGCCGGGATCGAAGGAGCGAGGCTAAGCACCGCCGGCTTCGGCGCGACAAAGCCGATCGCCAGCAACGACAGCGAGATCGGGCGGGCGCAGAACCGGCGAGTCGAACTCGTGAGGCAATAGCGTTCTCCGTGCAGAGAAGTGTCCGCCAGATCGTTAGCCTCCCTTCCTCAGTTGCCCGTCGCGTTCAAGCCCTGGCGAAACAGCGCCGCACGCGCGCGAGAAATCCCGCAGAATGGAGTGGCTGAGGTGGCGAATCAGCGTTCGGAAGTAAGCTGAATCAATTGCCGGGAGATTGGCGGGGCCGACGGGGCTCGAACCCGCGACCTCCGGCGTGACAGGCCGGCGTTCTAACCGACTGAACTACGACCCCGCTCAGGGAACTTCAAGAACCAGAGTGCGAACAGCCTCATTCCCGAAGAGCGCGCATCGTAAAGGGTGGGGGAGATGCTGTCAAGGATTTGGGCAGGGCGCCGGGCACATCCTGTCCGGCGCCCTCAAACGTTCACTTTCCGGCGATGGCAGGCGGGGCTTCTCCGCTGATTCCCCTCGCCGTCTCCGCCATCCGCAGAAACTCGTCGCGCCAGCCTTCGAGATCGGCGCCGCGCGCCGCGCGTGCCAGCGCGAGAACGTCAGCGTACGTCGCCGTTCCGCGGTACTGCGAGTTGCGCAGCAACATCCCGAACTCCGCCACCGCGAGCGCGAACTTCATGTCGGGCGATGCCGCATACGCGCTCGTGCCGTCGTCCCGGATCATGGTCTCCATCAACTCGCTCGCCGTTCCCTGCGGCTGCTTGTAGCGAAGGCGCAGCACGGCGGTGTTGCCCGTCGCCGATGCCGTTGGCGCCGGCACGAGCTCGTACAACGCGGTCACCGAGTGGCCCGCGCCGAGGTCGCCGGCATCCTTGCGGTCGTCCTCGAAATCCTTGTTCGCGAGAGCGATCCTCGTAACCGATCTGTCGGTACTCGGCCACCTGCGACGGCTCGAATTCGAGCTGCACCTTCACATCTTTCGCAATCGTCACCAGCGTCCCGGTCAACTCATGGACGAACACCTTGCGCGCCTCGTCAAGCTTGTCGAGATAGAGATACTGGCCGTTGCCTTTGTCGGCGAGCATCTCCATCCGCGCGTCTTTGAAGTTGTCGTCGCCGACGCCGATCGCCGTGAGAAACACGCCATGCTCGCGCTCCTCGGTGATCAGCTTTTCGAGATCTTCCGGCGATGTGATGCCGACGTTGAAATCGCCATCGGTGCAGAGGATCACGCGATTGTTGCCGCCGGTGATGAAGTTCTCCTGCGCGACCTTGTACGCGAGCTCGATGCCGGCGCCGCCCGCCGTCGAACCGCCGGACTGCAGGCGATCCAGCGCCGCCAGAATCGCCGCCTTGTCGGCGCCTGATGTGCGAGGCAGCGCGAGGCCGGCCGCGCCGGCGTAGGTGACGATCGCCACGCTGTCCTGCGCGCGGAGATGGTCGACGAGGATGCGCAATCCCGATTTGACGAGCGGCAGGCGCGCCGGCGGCTCCATCGAGCCCGAGACGTCGATCAGGAACACGAGATTGTTCGCCGCCATCTGCCATTCGTCCGTCGTGCGGCCCTGAATGCCGACGCGCAACACGCGATGCGTCAGGTTCCACGGGCACCCCGCCACCTCGGCCGTCACGCTGAAGGGGCGGCTGTCCGAAGGCTGCGGATACGAATAGGTAAAGTAGTTGACCATCTCCTCGATGCGCACCGCATCGCGGGGAGGCATCGTGTTGTTGCTGAGCATGTGCCGGACGTTGGCGTACGAGGCGCGATCGACGTCGATCGCGAAGGTCGTCGTGCGCGCGTCGGCCGTCTTCGCGAAGGCATTCTCCGGGAGCGGTGCGTATTCCGGGACGGGCGCCAGCTCCTGCGCTGCCGTGAAGGCAGGTGCGTACGCCGGTGCGCCGTTCGGCGCGATGGCTGCCGTCGTCTCGATGCTGCGCGAGACGGGCAGCGATTCCACCGGAATGTAGCCGCTGCTTCGCGGCGGTCCGCTGAACTGCACGCTGCCGCTCTCGAGCGCCGCCGGCGCCGCAGCGGTGACGGTGATAGCCTCCGCGACCGCGCCGAGCTTCATCGAGGTCGCGACGTGCATGGTTACCTGACTCGCCACGTGCACCATGCGCGTCGAAGCCTGGAGGCTCTCCATCTCGACCCGCACGAAGTAGT
Organism: Acidobacteriota bacterium; assembly: GCA_021325515.1. GTDB lineage: Bacteria > Acidobacteriota > Thermoanaerobaculia > Gp7-AA8 > Gp7-AA8 > JAJPHC01. Next base: position 42,358 of record JAJPHC010000048.1, on the reverse strand, counting down.
CGCCTTCCGGAAGCTGCACGAAGTGGTACCTGCCGTTCGCGTCGGACACCGCGATGCGGACACCCTGGAGCTGCGGGCCGCTGATCGTGATCGTGGCGCCGGGCAGCGGACTGCCGCCAAGCTCGACGAGTCCATCGATCGTCGAGCCGCGCGCGTTCGGCAGTGCGACCGTCGAAACGATCTTCGTCGCGCGCGCATTCGTCTCCTGCGGCTTCTTCGGATCAGCCGACCTGCAGGCACCGGTGATGAGGACAAGAAAGACTGCTGCGATTCGTTTTCCCATGTCTCCCTCCATGCCCGGGGGCCACGCTGCACGCGCACAGCCACGCATGCCGCTTCGCTAAGTCACGCGAAGGGAGTTGGATGAGGAAGTTCGCAGAAGCGAAACATCGAGATTTGTGAAGATTCCCGCCAGATTTGTGTAGGACAGGCGCCCCCGCCTGTCCCGTTCGAGTCCATGGAGCGACAGGCGGGGGCGCCTGTCCTACATGGCTCGGACTGCGTTGCTGAGCGGCACGCCTGCCTGGTCCTTGGCCGACACGATCGCCTGCGAGAGATCGATCGGCCAGGCAATCGCGAGTTCCGGATCGTTCCAGAGAATCGTCCGCTCACAGCTCGGTGCCCAGAATCCTGTGCACTTGTAGGTGAGGTCGGCGTCGGTGAGCGCGCAGAATCCATGGGCGAATCCGCACGGGATCCAGAGCATCCGGTGATTCTCGTCACTGAGCTCGGTGCCGAACCAGCGGCCGAATGTCGGCGAGCCTTCGCGCACGTCGACGGCGACGTCCCACACGGCGCCGCGCACACAGCGCACGAGCTTCCCCTGCGCGTTCGGCTCCTGATAATGAAGGCCGCGCACGACATTGCGGCGCGAGCGCGACTGGTTGTCCTGCATGAACTCGCCGGAGATTCCTGCCTCGCGGAAGCGCTCGCGGTGATAGGTTTCGAAGAAGAAGCCGCGCTCGTCGTGAAACAGCTTCGGTTCAATGAGAAGAACGCCGGGGAGTGAGGTTTCGGTAATTTTCAAGCGGGCGGATGATAACGCAGGGAATCTGATGTTGTTGCATGGGATAAAGGTTGAGCTATGGCCACGCAATCACGCTTTCTCGCGGTAGCAAAACCAGCCGTTGCTGCGGTGCCGGAACGATTCCGCGTTGCGATCATCGCGCGCGATCTCGCCAGCCGCACCGGCATGACCTCCATCGCCGGCTCGTTCGAGGACTTCTCGGTCGAGCAACTCGAGGCGGACGACTTTCTCGTGTCGCGCGTTCGCGTGTCGCGTCCCGACGCGATCCTCTGCGACAGCGAGTCGGCGCGCGATCTTCGCCAGCTCGATGCGCCCGTCGTCGTGCTCATCGATGACGCGGCGCGCGCAGCCGAGCTGCTGGCCGCGGGCGCGCATGGCGTGCTTCTGCGCGATGCGCCGCCGCGGCGCATGCACGCCGCACTCATCGCAGCCGCGGAGCACACCGTCATCATCGACGACGCGCTCGCACCGCTGGTGCTCCACCAGCCGAGAGCAGCCCGCGAGCTGCTCGAGCCGCTGACCGCGCGCGAGCAGGAAGTGATGCAGCTCCTCGCCTCGGGGCAGACGAACAAGGAGATCGCGAAGAGGCTCCACGTCACCGAGCACACCGTGAAGTTCCACGTCAACGGAATCCTCGGCAAACTCGGCGTGGCGACGAGGACCGAAGCGGTCGTGTGCGCGGCGAGGATGGGGATCGTCGATCTCGGCGTGAGCTGATTCTCGGGGTTCGCGGGCGCGCGGGCGCGCGGGCTCGCGGTAAGACCATCGCGTTTCTTTGCCCTGGCGAACCCTGCGTAACCGCGAGCCCGCGTAACCGCGAGCCCGCGTAACCGCGAGCCCGCGTAACCGCGAGCCCGCGTAACCGCGAGCCCGCGTAACCGCGAGCCCGCGTAACCGCGAGCCTGCGTAACCGCGAGCCCGCGTAACCGCTCGCGGTGGCGCGAACCGCGATACTGTTGGCCGATGCACGATTACGAATCGAACCGCGAGTGGCGCGTTGCCGGCATCGTCTTCTTCGGCCTCCTCGCGATCGTCATCCTGGGAGCGGCCGCGCGCATTCTCTGGCCGTTTCTCTCGGCCATCATCATCGCCGCCATTCTCGCCACCGTGACGTTTCCCGCGTTCCGCCGCGTTCGTGCGCGCCTGCACGGAAGCAGCACGTGGGCGGCGATGACGATGCTCCTCTCGATCACATTCGTGATCATCGTTCCGGCGGTGGTTCTCGCGGTGCTGCTCGTGCAGCAGGCGAACGCTCTCATCCCTCATCTGCAGTCGATCGAGGCGCAGAAGATCATGGAGAAGCTCGACCTCGCGGACCGCTTGCGGTGGGTGAATCGGTTCGCGCCGGGATTCGATGCGTCTGCGATCAACCCGCGGCGGCTGATCCTGCCGGTCGTACAGAACATCCCGGGCTGGGTCGCGGAACATGGCGGCGCGATGCTCGGCAGTGTCGCCGGCATCGTCATCGGCTTCGGGCTCGTCCTCCTCGCTGCGTTCTATTTCTACGTCGAAGGCGAATCGATCCTCGAAGAGCTGTCGGTTCTTTCACCGATGCCGTCGCGCTATCGCGGCGCATTCGCGTCGAAGTTCAAGGACGTGATCGACGCGACGTTCCTCGGCCAGATCGGAACATCACTCGCGCAAGGTCTGACGACCGCCATCGGACTCGCGATTGCCGGCGTGCCTGCCGCGATCTTCTGGGGCGCGGTCGCATCGATCATGTCGCTGGTGCCTGTCGTCGGCGCCGCGATCGTCTGGGCGCCTGCGGCGATCTATCTCTTCGTTCAGGGTGCGCACGGCCATGCATTCTTTCTCGCGATCTGGGGAACGGCGATCGTTTCCTCGATGGATCACGTCGTGCGGCCGTGGGCGATGAAAGGAAAGGCGCAGTTGCCCGCGATTCCTCTCCTCTTTTCCGTCCTCGGCGGCATGGAGGCGTTCGGGTTTCTCGGCCTCGTCATCGGACCGCTCGTCTTCTCGCTGCTCGCGACGATCATCGAAATCTACAAGGAGTCGTTCCGCGTCGTAGACTCTGTTGATGGATGATTTGGAAAAGCGGCGGGAGTGGCGCGTCACTGGCGTCATCTTCTTCGGCCTCCTGGCGATTGCGATTCTCTGGGCGGCCGTTCGGATCATCTGGCCGTTTCTCTCCGCGATCATCATCGGAGCAATCCTCGTCACGCTGACGTTCCCGCTGTACAGGCGCCTCCGCGCGCGCATGCGAGGCAGCGATACCTGGGCGGCGATCACCATGCTCGCCGGTGTGACGCTGGTGTTGATCCTCCCTACGGTCCTCGCCGTCGCACTGCTCGTGCAGCAGGCGAGGGAACTGATACCTCACCTGCAGGCGACCGAGACGCAGAAGATCATGGAGAAGCTCGATCTCGCCGGCCGGCTGCAGTGGGTCACGCGCTTCGTTCCCTCGTTCGATCCCTCGCAGGTCAATCCGCGCGCGCTGATTCTCCCCGTCGTGCAGAAGGTGCCGGCGTGGTTCGCCGCCAATGGCGGAGCAGTGATCGGCAGCGTTGCGGGTGTGGTCGTCGGATTCTTTCTCGTGCTGCTCTCCTCCTTTTTCTTCTATGTGGAAGGGGAGGCGATTCTCGAGGAGCTGGCGATTCTCTCGCCGCTGCCGGAGCGCTACGACCGCGAGTTCGCAGCGAAGTTCAAGGATGTGATCGACGCGACGTTCCGCGGGCAGTTGGTCACGTCGATCGCGCAGGGTGCCGCGACGTCGATCGGACTGGCGATCGCGGGCATTCCGAGCGCCGCATTCTGGGGTGCGGTGGCGACGATTCTCTCGCTGCTGCCGATGGTTGGGGTCGCGGTCGTCTGGGTCCCGGCGACCATCTACCTGTTCGTCGCCGGTTCGACCGGCTACGCGATCTTCCTCGCGCTGTGGGGCGTGCTCGTCGTCTCGACCATCGACAACGTCGTGCGGCCATGGGCGATGAAAGGCAAGGCGCAGCTTCCGGCGATCCCGCTGCTGTTCGCCGTCCTCGGCGGGATGCAGGCGTTCGGCTTCATCGGACTCGTCATCGGGCCGCTCGTCTTCTCGCTGCTGATGTCGGTCATCGACATCTACAAGCAGTCGTTCCGGATCCGGAGGAGCGGAAGCGAGCTGGCGTAGTCTCAGACGATCGTGATGCCCGAGGCCCGCAGCGCGTCGACGGCCTGCGCGTACGACTCGCTCTTCACGAGCAGGTAATCGGTATCGAACGTGGCGATGAGAAACACGCTGATGCCTGCGTTCGCCAACGGCACCGCGATCGCGGCCGCAACGCCGGTGACTTCGAAGGGAATCGGTCCCTCGACCCGCAGGAGGCCCCAGTCGCGTTCGGCGCGGACATCGGGGGGAACCGCTCCCTCTTCACAGACGACCGAGAGCTCTTCGTTCGTGCGCGTGATCGACACGAACGAGCCGGCGGCCCACTGCGGCAACGGATGGTTAGCCTCGAGCCGGCAGACGGCGTAGCTGCCGGGCAGCGCGGTCATCCGGAGAGGCTTCACTTCGCGACTCGCGTCACCGCATCGACGAGCTGTTCGCGCGTGAACGGCTTGTGCACCACGCCCGCGACTTCGCCCTCGACGGTGCGCACGACCGACTCCGGCGTCGCGGTCAGGAGCAGCGCTCGCTTGAGGAGCTCCGGTTTGTGCGCACGCAGATGCTTCACGACCGTGAGGCCTCCCTCGGTCGGCATCATGAGGTCGAGCAGGATCGCGTCGTACTCGGTCTTCTCGAGCTTCTCGATCGCAAGCGAGCCCTTGTCGACGACGTCGGTGCGAAAGCCGGCGGACTTCAGGATCGACGCCACGAGCCGCTGAATCGCGGCATCGTCATCGAGCAGAAGAACCCGTTTGGTGCGCCTGAGTGAAAGCATGGTGTCTGGTGCGGAGTGAGGGATTCGAACCCCCGACCCCCTGCGTGTAAAGCAGAAGCTCTACCACTGAGCTAACTCCGCATGCTGAGGGGCTGTGAGGATAGCATTGATCGTCCGTCCGATCATCGATCCATCGCCGCCAGCCGCTCGAGCGCGTCTCCCGCCACCCGGTACATCGTCCACTCGTCGAGCGGGACAGCGCCGAGGGACTTGTAGAACTGAATGGAAGGTTCGTTCCAGTCGAGGACCGACCATTCAAACCGTCCGCAGTTGCGATCCCTCGCGATGCGAGCGAGCCTTGCGAGCAGCGCCTTTCCGTAACCTTTCCCGCGTGCCTCGGGCTTCACGAAGAGATCTTCGAGATACAGCCCCGGCCGCCCGACGAACGTCGAGAAATTGTGGAAGAAGAGCGCGAAGCCCTGCGGGCCTTCCTGATCTTCGAGGATCAGCGTCTCGGCATAGGCGCGCGGTCCGAAGAGTGATTCGCGAAGGATGTCTTCCGTCGCCACGACCGAGTGCTCGAGCTTTTCGTAACGCGCGAGCTCGCGGATCAGCGAGAGGATGAGCGGGACGTCGGCGGGTGTCGCTTCACGAATCTGCATCGGCGCTCTGTCCTGCCGCCTGATCGGGCACGATCATCACCGGAACGCCCGCGCTGCGGATGATGTCGCGCTTCACGGGCCCCGGCTCGCCGCTCGCGTTCAGAAAGATGATGTCTGCGTCGATCTTCTCCGCCTGGCGGCAGATCTGCTTCTCGACGTCATCGCCTTCGATCACCGTCGTGATCACCGGAGTCTTCAGCGCCGCGGCAAGCTCCCGGAGGTGCTCCGCTGCACCGGCGTGGTCCTTCTTCTCGCAGACGCTGACGAGGTGCAGCTCCGCGTTGAGATGCGCCGCCATGGCACTCGCGAGATTCTCCACCGCGCGCGGCGTCTGCTGCGGCCGGACGGGGATCAGGAAGCGACGGAATGCCGTCCGCTTCTTCGTTCCGTAGCGAATGGCGAGCACCGGCGCGGGCGGCGTGCTGATGACGTTCATGGTCGTGGAGCCGATGATGAGGTGCGCGACGTGATGCCGCGCGTGAGTCGCAATCACGATCAGGTCCGCCTGCTCGCCGGCGGCGGCGCGGCACACCTCCGCGCCGGGATCAGGAGCCTGCCGAACGACGAGCCGCGTCGGAATGGTCGCATTCGCCCGCTGCACGCGGTTGCGCAACGCCTGCAGCTCATACTCCTCCGCATACTGATAGAGCGACGGATCGGCGGGCAAGCGGAGTTGATCCGGCTGCGAGCGATGCGTCATCCGGATGTGCAGGATGATCAGCTCCGCACCGGTGAGTCCGGCGAAGCGGATCGCATCATCGAACACCCATTCCGACGCCGTCGAGAAATCAGTCGGAATGATGATGCGGCGGAAGGGATACATGGTGTGAGTTTATCCTGCGTTTCAGGCAGCAGGAGACGACGCGATTCCCTGCTGTCTGCGTCTACTTCGACGCCGTCTGCACCGGCGCCGCTGCTGCCGGCGTCACGATGTAACGGATCACGGTGTGCGGCTCGGCTTCCGTCTCGGACACCTGCAGCGTGACCTGCTTGCCGCCGGGCGGAATCGTGTCGCCGGGGATGAACGGATCCTGCATCGCCTGATTCAACGGCACTTCCAGCGTGCGCCAGTTCTGCTGTTCCGCAGGTAACGGCGCCTGCGGTTGCCACGCGCGGAATTGCCCGAGGTACGTCACGTAGTAGTGATACACCTGAGGGAACGAGTCGTCGGTCGACATCGTGTACACCTCGGCGTTCGGTCCGTACTGGCCGCGGATCATCACGGAATCGCGGCGCGTCAGGTCATCGCGATACGCCGCGCCGGCGTAGAGAGGAATCGCGGGACTGATGGATTTCAATTGCTGCCGAACATCGACCGTGGGCGGCGGCGGCGCCGGCGATGTGGCGGTGACGATCGTCTTCTTCGGCGCCCGCTGTTCGGCGTGACTCTCGCGTCCGCCGTTGCACGACATCAGCGTCAGCGCCGCTGCAAGGCAGGTGAGGAGGGTCTTCATGCACCTACCCTGGAGCAATGGCTGTGCCGTGAGCCCGTTTGCCGCCATCAGTTGCGATCCGCGTCACGCTTCGGCGCCTGGCGTCCTGTCTCGTGGCGCAAACGCTCGAGTGCGGTTTCGCCGCCGAACGCCTCGACGATCTGTTCGTCATATTCGTCCGACACGTTGGCCACGATGTCGAGCGAGGCGATCAATTGTTCCGGACGCAGGCGGCGGCCGAGGAACGAGTGGGAGAAGAAGACGTCGCTGCCGACGAGGCTGAAGGCGCCGAGGACGACCTCGGAGTTGAGCCGGAGGAGCTCCTCCATCAGCTCGGCAGTCGGTTCGACGCCCTGCACGCAGAACGCGAGAATCTCGATCACCGCGTCATCTTCCTGATAGGGGTGGATCGAGATCTCGAGCACGGTCGAGCCGTATTTGAGATAGAAGTCGCAGTGCTCGGCATCATCGAAGTGTTCGTCGACGAGCTCGTCGAGGTACGACTTCACCTGCCGGTAGACTTCTTCCTGACATTGCGTATGGAACTGTCGCTTCTGCGCTGGGGACATCGCGGGGATTATAAGGGTAGTGACGAGTGACGAGTGATGAGTGATGAGAGATGAGTGATGAGTGATGAATGGTTTGCCGCATCGCGGCGGAAGCAGTTGACGCTCAGGCAGGGGAAGGAGCGCGTTGCGGCGAACCGGCATCCGTGGATCTTTGCGGGTGCGATCGGCCGCGAGAGCGGGCCGGACGATGCAGCGCTCGCGGATCTCTACGACGTGCGCGGCACGCGCATCGCGTCGGGGCTGCATTCACCGCACTCGCAGATCCGGATGCGCGCGCTGACGTTCGGCGACGAAGAGCTGACGCCGGAGCTGCTGCGGGCACGCATCGCGGCGGCGATCGCGCGGCGGCGATCGATCCTCGCGCACGACACGAACGCGGCGCGGCTCATTCACGCCGAGGGCGACGACCTCAGCGGACTGGTGGTCGATCGCTACGACGATCTGCTCGTCGTCGAGATTGCGAATCATGGGCTGGAGCGCCTGCGCCCACTCATCGCCGATGTATTGCGCGAAGAGCTGAAGCCGCGCGGCATCTACTTCAAGAACGATCTTCCGGCGCGGAAGATCGAACGCCTGCCGCTCGAGCCTGAATGGAGTGGTGAAGGGGAGTGCCAGACCACCATCCGCGAGAACGGCCTGCAGTTCATCGTGGAGCCGGCGTCTGGACAGAAGACGGGATTCTTCCTCGATCAGCGGGAGAATCGTGCGCTGGCGCGTGCGGTCGCGTCGGGACGGCGCGTGCTCAATCTCTTCTCGTACACCGGTGGCTTCGGCGTCTACGCCGCGGCGGGAGGCGCGCGCGAGGTCGAGAACGTCGACGTGTCCGAGGGGGCGATCGCGCTCGCGAAGCGCAATCATGAGCTCAACGGAGTCGAGGGCCGATTCACGACCGGCGATGCCTTCAGCGTCGTGCGCGAGCGCGCCGCGGCGAAGGAACAATACGAGCTCGTCGTCTGCGATCCGCCTGCGTTCGCGAAGTCGCGCGGCGAAGTCGAGCGCGCGGCGCGCGGATACAAGGATGTGAATCTCTACGCGATGAAGCTCGTCGCGCCGGGCCGATTGCTGATGACGTTCTCGTGCAGCGGCCACATGGATCTCGATCTCTTTCAGAAAGTGATCTTCTCCGCGGCGCTCGATGCCGGCCGCCGCGCCTCGTTCGTCGCGCGGCTGACGGCCGGGCGCGATCATCCCGTCTCGTTGTTCGCGCCGGAAGGGGAGTATCTGAAAGGATTTCTCATCGAAGTGCGGTGAGCGGAGGCTCTCTCTGTCGGAGTAGAATCACGTTCTCAGCGCGTTCCCACGATCATCATGACTGTCAGCCCGGCTTCTCACGTCAAGTCGCGCGAGATCACGATCTCGTATCTCGGCGAGCTCCTGCGTAACGCGGGGTTCATCGACGACAAGCAGAAGTTCGAAGTCGACAACCTCAGCAAGCAGGCGCAGTACCACGCCCGCGGATCGAAGGGGCGTTCGGAGGAGGATGCGAGTCCGTTCAAGGCGCTGGTGGCGATGAACCTCACCGACGCGTCCGGCAGCGGCACCCGCATCGACGACTTTCTTCTCGCGCGCCTGATCGCGGAAGAGGCGAAGCTTCCCTTCTTCAAGATCGATCCTCTCAAGCTGGACATGGAGATGATCGAGGCGAAGATCTCCCGCCCCTTCGCCCGGAAGAATCAGATGGTTCCCGTCGCGATCCGCGATGGCAAGCTGGTGGTCGCGGTCGTCAATCCATTCGACCGCAACTCGATCGACTCGTATCGCGAGCTGACTCGCCAGGACTTCGAGGTCGTCGTCTCCGCCGAGAGCGACATCATGGGCGTGATCAACGAGCAGTACGGATTCCGTGCTGCCGTCACGAAGGCCGGACGCGATCTCACTCGCGGCGCAATCGACCTCAGCAACCTCGAGCAGTTCATCAAGCTGAAGTCGGGCGCGGAGATCGAGGCCAGCGACGCACACATCGTCAACGCCGTCGATTTCCTCCTGCAGCACGCCTACGACTCGCGCGCCTCCGACATCCACATCGAGCCGAAGCGTGAGCACGCGATGATCCGCTTCCGGATCGATGGTGTGCTGCACGAGATCCAGCGGGTGCCGAAGGTGGTGAACCTCGCGATCACCTCGCGCCTCAAGACGATGTGCCGTATGGACATCGCCGAGAAGCGCCGCCCGCAGGACGGCCGCATCAAGACCGAGCATGACGGAAAAGAAATCGAGCTGCGCGTCTCCACGCTGCCGACCGCGTTCGGCGAGAAGATGGTCATGCGCATCTTCGACCCCGAGATTCTCATCCGCGATCTGAGCGGCCTCGGGTTCTACGAAGACGAGATGGGAGTCTTTGCCGAATGGATCAAGCGGCCGCACGGCATCATCCTCGTCACCGGCCCCACAGGTTCCGGTAAGACCGTCACGCTCTACTCGGCGCTGAAGTCGCTCGCCTCGCCGGAGGTCAACATCACGACGATCGAAGATCCGGTCGAAATGGTGAACGATCTCTTCAATCAGACTTCCGTGCAGACGAAGATCGGGATCACCTTCGCCTCGGCTCTGAGGACGATCCTCCGCCAGGATCCCGACATCATCATGGTCGGCGAGATCCGCGACGAAGAGACGGCGCAGAATGCGGTGCAGGCGGCGCTCACCGGCCATCTCGTCTTCTCCACGCTGCACACCAACGATTCGGCGACCTCCGTCACGCGCCTCGTCGACCTCGGCATCCAGCCGTTTCTGATCTCCTCGACGCTGATCGGGGCGATGGCGCAGCGCCTCGTCAGGAAAATCTGCGACGACTGCAAACGCAATCGCCCGCTGACGCAGGAGGAGTCGACGATGCTGAATCTGCAGGCGCCTCCCGGAAAGCGGATCATCGTCAAGGAAGGGGCGGGCTGCATCCGCTGCCGCAACACCGGCTACTTCGGCCGCACCGGCATCTTCGAGATTCTCAACATCGACAACGCGATGCGCGACCTGATCGACCGCGGCGAAGACTTCCTCAAGATCAAAGAGACGGCGATGAAGCGCGGCATGCGCACGCTCCGCCAGTCCGCGCTCCGCAAGCTCGCGGAAGGCGCCACGACGTTCGAGGAAGTCATCCGCGTCACTGGGATCTAGTCACCGTTCCCCTCTCTCCGCTTCGCGGGGAGAGGGGTCAGGGGTGAGGGGCGTCCCAGCCTGCTGTCTGCTGCATGCTCAGGGTGCTATCCTTTTTCCCATGAGCGTCCAGGCACCTCCCATGTCGCTCGAGCGCGAGCTCGAATATCGGAAGAAGCTGACGTCGATCACCAACAAGATCAACGCGGCGGAGTCGATCCCGCACATCCTCATGTCTTTGAAGGATCAGATCCTCGAGCTGCTGGATGCGGAGCGCCTCACGATCTACGCGGTCGACACCAAGAATCAGGAGCTCTACTCGCTGCAGAAGGTCGGTGATGTGCCGAAGGAGATTCGCGTGCCGAAATCCTTCGCGTCGATCGCCGGCTTCACAGCGCTCGCGCGCAAGACGGTGAACATCAAGGACGCGTACGATCCGAACGAGCTCGCGCGGTTTCACGCGAACCTCCGCTTCGATCAGCGCTGGGATCAGAAGACAGGCTTCCGCACGCGCGCCGTCCTCGCGGTTCCCATCCTCTTCGAGAAGTATCTGCTGGGCGTCGTGCAGCTCATCAACAAGCGTCACGGCCCGGCCTTCACCGATCACGATGAAGATGGGGCGGAAGAGATCGCGCGCATTCTCGGCATCGCTTTCTACAACCAGCACAAGGTGACGCGCCAGACGAAGCCTTCGAAGTTTGGCGGGCTCGTCGACAAAGGGATCATTTCGGAGAAGGACATCGAGCAGGCCGTCTCCAGCGCGCGCGTCAACAACCTGAACGTGGAGAAGGTCCTCATCGAGGACTTCAGCGTGCCGAAGGAAGAGATCGGCAAGTCGCTCGCGGCGTTCTACAACTCGCAGTTCTTCAGCTACGACGGGACGCAGATGATCCCGCAGGATCTTCGCGAGCGCGTCCCTTCCGACATGTGGAAGAAGTACGTTTGCGCGCCGGTGGAGCGGAAGCCGGGCGTGCTGGTCATCGCCGTCGATGATCCGCAGGACCTGACGCGCCTCGATGGAATTCGCGCGATGAATCTCTCGCCGCGCTACGACTTTCAGGTCGCGATGCGCCACGAGATCATGGCGTACATCTATGCCTCCTACGGTGAGAAGCCGCAGGATGCAACCTCCGAGGGAGGCGCCGATCTCGCGAAGATCATCGAGACGCTCGGCGACGGAGAGAAGGTCGAGCTCGACGACGAGCCGAAGCCGGATGAGCCGGAAATCGACGAGACGGACTCCGGCATCGTCCGCCTCGCGAACCAGTTGATCATCGAGGCCTTCAACCGCGGAGCATCCGATATTCACGTCGAGCCCGACGGTTCGAAGAATCCGTGCGGCATCCGTCTGCGGATCGACGGCGATTGCCAGAAGTTCATGGAAGTGCCGGGAGCGCATCGCAACGCGCTCGTGCAGCGCCTCAAGATCATGTCGAAGCTCGACATCTCGGAGCGCCGCAAGCCGCAGGACGGCAAGATCAAGTTCAAGTATTCGAAGGGAACGATCGAGCTTCGCGTCGCGACGATTCCCACTGCGAACGGCAACGAGGACGTCGTCATGCGTATCCTCGCCGCCTCGAAGCCGCTGCCGCTGGACAAGATGGGCTTCAGCGAGCGCAACCTCACGCAGTTCAAAACGCTGCTGCAGAAGCCCTACGGGATCGCGCTCGTCGTCGGGCCGACCGGCTCGGGCAAGACCACCACGCTTCACTCCGCACTCGGCTTCATCAACACCGAGGATATGAAGATCTGGACGGCGGAGGATCCGGTCGAAATCACGCAGAAGGGACTGCGCCAGGTGCAGGTGCAGCCGAAGATCGATTTCACGTTTGCCACCGCGATGCGCGCATTTCTCCGCGCTGATCCCGACGTGATCATGGTCGGCGAAATGCGCGATCACGAGACGGCTGCGATCGGCATCGAAGCGTCGCTCACCGGCCATCTCGTCTTCTCGACCCTGCACACGAACTCGGCGCCGGAGACGATCACGCGTCTGCTCGACATGGACATCGATCCCTTCAACTTCGCCGACGCACTGCTGGGCATCATGGCCCAGCGCCTCATCCGCGTCCTTTGTGCGAAGTGCAAGGAGGCCTACAACCCGACGCCGGAGGAGTACGAAGAGATCATGCAGGTCTACGGCTATGACTGGTGGCCGTCGACCGGCATCACGTATTCGGAAAATCTGATGCTCTATCGCCCGAAGGGCTGCTCAGCGTGCAACAACAGCGGCTACAAGGGCCGCATGGGCGTGCACGAGCTGCTCACGGGCACGGACGAGTTGAAGAGGGCGATTCAGCACAAGGCGCCGATCGACGAGCTGCGGAATCTCGCGTTGCAGCAGGGCATGCGCACGCTGCTGCAGGATGCGATCGAGAAAGCCTTCAAGGGAATCACCGACATCAAGCAGGCGAGAGCCATCGCCGTCAAGTAACCGCCCGCGTTGCACCCGATCCCTCTCCCCGCCACGCGGGGAGAGGGGCCAGGGGTGAGGGGCAAAGATTCAGAACCGGAACCCCACTCCCGCCGACGCGATCACAGGATTGATCTTCACCCGCGCGCTCGAGCTCGGGCCGGTGACGAAGACCGCCGTGGCGCTGGACTTGATCGGGACGTACTTCACGTCGCCGTTGATGGCGAAGTTCGAGCCGACCTTGATGCTGAGGCCTGCGTTCGCCGCGAAGCCGGCGTCGTCCTTGAAGTCGATGTGGTTCACGCCGATGTCGTTGGGACCGTTCGCGCCTTTGATGTCGTTGAAGAGGATGTACGCCGCTCCTCCGCCGACGTACGGATCGATGAAGCCGTTCGGCGCGAAGTGCCACTGCAGGACCGCTGTGAGCGGCACCATGTCTAACCGGCCGTTGCCGCTGTTGAATCCGGCTGCGGTGAGATTCGCCTTCGGCCGCACGCGCGCGGCGGCGAATTCCAGTGAGAGATTGCTGCCGAAGAAGATGTTGGCAGCTGCCCCGTAGCCGAGGTCGCCTTTGAAGTCGACGTTCACGGGATTGGCGCCGGTGCGGCTGAAGGTCCCGTTGCTGTTCGGATCAACCCAGACGGCATTCAGGTCGAGGTCGAACGCCCGATTCGCTGCAAAGAGCGGTACTGCGGCCACGATCGCGAGTGAGAGAAGCAGAAAACGAAATGCCTTCACGATGAATCCTCCGTCGCCGCGCCATTGCCAATTTTGCGCCCGACGCAATGGGCCCGTTCCGTGGGCTGATACACTCCGGCGCGAATGCGGCGCACAATTCTTCTGCTCCTCTCTACACTTCTCTCGATGCCGATGCATGCTGCCGATGAGCTCTCTGCTGCCAGTCTGGACAAGCGCCGGCGTGCGCTGCAGTTGCTTCTGAAGGAACAGTGGGATGACTCGCTGCGGCGCGCGCCTGAATATGCGTCGATCCTCGGCGACAAGCGCTGGAACGACCAGTCGAGCGATCTGTCGGAAGCGGCTGCGCTTGCGAATGTCGAACAAGCGCGGAAGTTCCTCAAACGATTTGAAGCGATCGACACGACCGGCTTCAGCGAGCAGGAGAAGCTCGACAAGGAGTTGATGCTCCTCGATCTCCGCAACGACATCGAGGATGCGAAGTTCACTCCCTGGCTGATGCCGGCGACGCAGATGAGCGGCTTTCATCTCAATGCGGCGCGGTTTCCCTCGATGCTCTCGTTCACGAGCGTGAAGGACTACGACGACTTCCTCACGCGCATGCACACCATGCCGAAGCAGTTCGCGCAGACGGAAGCGAACATGCGCAAGGGGATGTCGCGCAAGCTCATGCCGCCGAAGTTTCTCCTCGGCAAAGTCGCCGCACAGGCGGAGCAGATCGCGAAGATGGAGCCGGAGAAATCTCCGTTCGCGATGCCGCTCGCGAAGTTCCCGGAGTCGGTGCCGGAGAGCGAGAGGGCGCGCATTCGCGCCGCGTTCCTCGATGCGATCAGCAAAGACGTGCTGCCCGCGTACGCGAAGTTCTCACGGTTCGTGCGCGATGAGTACGCGCCGCATGGCCGGACCGAAGTCGGGGTCTGGTCTCTCCCCGACGGGGCGGCGCGCTACGCGCTGCGCGTGCGGCACTCGACCACGACGAACATGACGCCGGAGCAGATCCATCAGCTCGGGCTGCAGCAGGTCGCGGCCCTCGAGGCGGAGATGCTCGAGGTGGCCAAAGGCCTCGGCTTCAACGATCTCGCATCGCTGAACAAATCGATCGAGGCCAATCCCGATCTCCGCGCGAAATCGCGCGAGCAGATCCTCGACCTCTATCGCAAGTACGAGAGCCAGATGTACGCGAAGCTGCCGGAGCTCTTCGGCCGCCTGCCGAAAGCAAAACTGGAAGTGGTGCCGATCGAGCCCTTCCGCGAGCAGTCGGCGGCGGGCGCCGACTACAACACCGGTGCGCCCGATGGCTCGCGTCCCGGCCGCATCAACGTCAATACCTATGATCCGCCGTCGCACAAGACGATCACGATGGAGTCGACCGCCTATCACGAAGGTGTCCCGGGCCATCACATGCAGCTTTCGATTCAGCAGGAGCTGCCCGAGCTGCCCGATTTTCGCAAGCAGGGGGGCTACACCGCATTCGTCGAAGGCTGGGCTCTCTACTCCGAGCGCCTTGGCAGGGAAGTCGGTTTCTACGAGAATCCCTACAACAACTACGGCCGGCTGCAGGACGAGATGCTGCGCGCGATCCGGCTCGTCGTCGACACCGGACTGCACTACAAGAAGTGGACTCGTCAACAGGTTGTCGATTACTTCCACGCGCACTCCGCGCAGGACGAGATGGACATCCAGAACGAGACCGATCGCTACATCGTCTGGCCGGGGCAGGCGCTCGGCTACAAGATCGGGCAACTGAAGATCATCGAGCTGCGGGAGAAGGCGAAGCGCGAGCTGGGAGAGAAGTTCGACATCCGCCAGTTTCACGATGAAGTGCTCGGAGCCGGTGCGCTGCCGATGAATGTGCTGGAAGAGCGGATCAATCGCTGGATCGCGGCGCATTGAGTTCATCCCGACCGAGCGAAGCGATCCCTCGCTGCGCTCGGGATGAACGGTTCATTTGAACATCTGCCGCAGCGTCGTCAAATGCTGCGCCATCAGCCTTCCGCGCCAGCGGTCGGCTGCTTCGAAGTTCAGATGGTTCGACTGCATCGCTCTCGCGAATGGCGTCATGTTGTGCGTCAGCAGGGAGAAGGTCTCGTACCAGACGCGATCGCGATCGAGCAGCCGCCCGCTCTCGTACTCGACGGAGGGGAGATCGTCGATGTGCGGCGGGATATCGCGCGTGATCCGCTCCACGTCCGCCGGTCCGCAGAGGAATGCCGAAGCGAGTGTGCCCGGCTCTCCCATGCCGATCTCGGACAGCTCCTGCGAGACCGCCGGAGTCCAGTGCGCCGCGATCCGGTCGAAGGGAATCGGGCCGGGCTCCATCCGTCCGATGACGATCGTGAATGCGTTCGGGATGTTCGGCACGTACCAGATCGTCGTGTTCGGGAAAACATCGCGGAACGCGCGGACGATCTGCAGATAGTTCCGCGTCGTCAGCGAGTACATCGGGAGCCACATCGAGACGATGCCGCCGGGGTTCAGACGCCGTCTGCAGAGCTCGAAGTAGTCCTTGGTGTAGAGCGATCCGTTGCCCGCGTAGCGCGGATGAATCGAGTCGGAGAGGATGACGTCGAACTTCTCGCGCGCGGCCAGCACGTAGTTGCGGCCATCGTTGATCTCGACATGGACGCGCGGATCGTGCAGCACTCCATGATTCACGGAGCGGAGCTTCGCGTCGGATGTCTCGAGCACTTCCGGCGAGATCTCGGCGATGGTGATGTTGGAGACCGGATGGCGCGACACGGCCCATGCCGTTCCGCCGCTGCCGAATCCGATGTGCAGCACGCTCTTCGGATTCGGGTGCAGGAGGAGCGGGATATGGCCCTGCAGCTTCTGCGTTCCGATGAGGTCGTGAGACGTGCCCGCGACGTTCACGCCGTTGAGCTCGAGCGAGAGGTAGTTCGGTCCGAGCTGGCGAAGCGTCACGGTCGCCGTGACATCCTCGCGGAAGAGAAGAATCGGCGAGGGGTCCTTGAAGAGCCCCGCGGAGCGGATCACCTCATCCGGCTTCGCGAAGAAGACCGCCGCGGCCAGGACGGCGAAGGGGATCAGCGCCGCGCGCTCACGCAGCAGCCACGCGCCGATCGCGAGATTGATCGCGGCCATCAGGAACAGGCCGTTCTGTGAACCGATCGCGTGGATCAACAGGAAGCCTGCCGTCACCGATCCGGTGATGCTGCCGATCGTATTGGCGAGATAGACCTTGCCGACGGCACGCGTCTCCCCTTCGTCCGCGCTCATCTCGTACAGGCGCACCGTCAGTGGAAACGCGGCGCCCATCAATCCCGTCGGAATCAGGAGCGCGAGAAGAACGCAGATGAGCAGCGTGGGGAACTGCGACGTCAGTCCGATCGCGATCATCGGCCTGAAGACGGCGACCAGCAGGTCGGCGAAGTGGACGAAGAAGTGCACCTGCAGCGCGAGCGCCGCGCCGAGCGCGAGCTCGATGATCGCCAGGACGCGCACGATGTTCATGCGGTCCACGCGGCGCTCGATGAGCGCGCTGCCGATGCCGATGCCGACCAGAAACGAGAAGAGCATCAGCGAGTACGCATAGACGCTGCTTCCGAGGTGCAGGAGGAGGATGCGCGACCAGAAGACTTCGTCGGCAATCGCGGCGAAGCCCATCAGGAGCGATGCCAGGAGGACGGAGCGGGCACGGATACCGCCCGGCTGCTGCAACGGCGCATTAGCCGATTGGGCCGGAGTCGCGGACTTCGTCGCGCGCAGAAGCAGCAGGGCGACGAGGGCCAGCGCGAAGTTCAGCACGACCGCGGTGAAGATCGTGGCCAGGAGGCCGATGCGCGGGATCAGCACGAAGCCGGCGAGGGCGACGCCGCCTGTCGCGCCAAGGGTGTTGACCGCGTACAGCGCCGAGATCGCCGTTCCCGAGCCCTGGCGCTCGCCGGTGAACCAGCGGACGAGGAGCGGCAGCGTGCCGCCCATCAGCAGCGTCGGCGGCAGGAGAAACACCGCCGAGAGGCCGATGCGCAGCAGCGTCATCGACGCGAAGCTCCCATGCACGGAGGGAAACGCCGCGACGTATGCGCGGTCGAGCAGCGAGAAGAGATTGGGCGAGAACGCGCCGATCGTGCCGATCAAGGCCTCGACCGCCGCATATGCGAGCAGCGGACGGACTCGTGTCAGTGAGCGGCTGAAGAAGAACGCGCCGAGTCCGAGTCCGCAGAGGAACACCGCGATGAGCGTCGACGCGGCGTAGACGGTGTTGCCGAAAATCAGGCCGAGGTATTTGAGCCAGACGATCTGGTAGAGAAGAGCGCTGATTCCCGACGCGAAGAAGATTGCGAGCAGTACACCGCGTCCCGTCCTGCGAACACTGCTGTCGGCCGTCACCGCGCGAAGAGTAGCATGCGCGAATGCCTGAACTGCCCGAAGTGGAGGAGTACGGCCGCTACATCGCGCGGCATGCGCTCGGCCGCCGCATCGTCCGCCCCCGCGTCCTCGATGAGCGCATCCTCGGCGCCACGCGCGCCGCCGCATTCGTCCGGTCGTTGCGCGGCCGTTCGTTCACGCGCGTGCGGCGCCATGGGAAGCATCTCTTCGTCTACACGGACAGGAAACCGGTGCTGCATCTTCACTTCGGAATGACCGGCGACCTCGCCGCTTATCGCGATGCGTCGAAGCAGCCTCGCTTCGCGAAAATCGTGTTCGACTTCGAGGACGGCTCGCATCTGGCGTTCGAAGATGTGCGGCTGTTCGGCGTTGCGGAACTGATCGACGACCCCGACCACTTCATCATCGACCACTCCCTCGGCCGCGATCCGCTCGATCCGGCCTTCACGCTGAAGGACTTTCGCGCGCTGATGAGCAGGCGGACGGGCGCCATCAAGGCGCTGCTCATGTCGCAGGAAGTCGTGGCAGGGCTCGGAAATCTCTACGTCGACGAGACGCTGTTTCAGACCGGCGTCCATCCCCGCCGTTCGAGCGCGAAGCTCAGCGGAGAAGAAATCGCTGCGATCTTCAGAACGATGCGCGCCGTGGCGAGGAAGCCGCGGCTGCACGTGCCGCGCGAGGAGGGGAGCCCATGCCCGCGCTGCGGAGGAGTCATCCGCCGCGCGGTGGCCGCCGGCAGGACGACGTATTACTGCGCCAACCATCAGCGCTAGTGGCTACTCTCGTCGACGCATTCTTCATTCTGAATGCTGTGATTCTCATTCTGAATTTCGCTTTTCGTCCCTTCTCCCGTCTGCTTCTTCGACGAGAGTCAAAAGCGAAATTCAGAATTCAGACTTCAGAATTCAGAATGAAGAATGAAGCCGGGATACTTCGCCTTAGCGCGGCATCCATTCTTCATTCTGAATTCTGTGATTCTGCATTCTGAATTTCGCTTTTCGTCCCCTCTCCCGTCTGCTGCTTCGACGAGAGTCAAAAGCGAAATTCAGAATTCAGAATTCAGAATTCAGAATGAAGAATGAAGCGGGGAACTTCGCCCTAGCGCGGTATCCATTCTTCATTCTGAATTCTGTGATTCTGCATTCTGAATTTCGCTTTTGACTCGCGTGAAAGGGACGAATGGAGCGGGCTACGAAAAGCGAAATTCAGAATTACAGAATTCAGAATGAAGAATGGGTGAGGGGCCTCGGCCCCAATCACTCATACCCGAACGTCGGCTCGCGGAATTGGTAGCCGGGTGGCGCCAGGAACAGTGACGGGTCGAGTTTCTCCTCCGTCACGTTTGTCGCGGTCGCGGTGAACTCTTCACGGATCGGATTGCCGCCGCTGATCGTGCGCGTCACGATCAGCGTCAACTTCAACGGGATGCCGAGCCGGGGAAGGCTGCGCTCGATTCTGCGGTCGAGCGAGGGGAAGCCGCTCTTGAATGCGAACACGACTCCAAACGGCAATGCCTCATTGCGCATCTTCATCATCGAGAGGCTCGCCTGCGCGTCGACGTGAGCGGAGAGAGCCTCGTCTTCGATCTTCAGCTTCAGGTCATAGCTCGCATGTGCGCGGTGTTCCTGCACCTCGCGTCCGGCGACCGTCGCCTTGCCAGCGGGCTCGATGTCGAATCGGACATTCGACTCGCTGACGATGCCCGGCGCTCTCCACGTCGCCAGGGGGCCCGACATCGGCGCCGTCTTCCGGTAGAAGTACGTGTGCTGCTTGTGGTCGATGACCACCAGCGTCACCCCTTCATCGCGGGAGATCACCGTGATCTTCGGATTGAAGACGGGATGCGTCCCCTCCAGCACGTCAAAGCGCGCATTCGGCCCGTCGATGCTGACCCGCGTCGTGAAGGAGTAACTCGCCGAAGCGTTGGTGTGGCAGTCGTAGTCGATGACGGTGCCCGCGAACGACGGGGCAGAGAGGAGAAACAGCAGCAGGAGCCGTTTCATGATGGAGAGACTATCCCGATACACTGAGACGCAATGCAACTATTCGTCGGCACCAGCGGCTACAGCTACAAGGAATGGAAGGGCACGTTCTATCCGGAGGACCTCTCCGCGGCGAAGATGCTCTCGTTCTACGCGAATCATTTCTCCACCGTGGAGATCAACAACACGTTCTATCGGATGCCCGATGCGAAGACCGTCGCGAGGTGGGCTTCCGAAGTCCCGGACGGATTCACGTTCGTCCTGAAGGCGCCGCAGCGGATCACGCATCAGAAGAAGCTGATCGATTGCGGCGACGATGTTCACGCGCTGTTCGAAGCCGTGGAATCGCTCGGCGGGAAGCTCGGTCCCGTGCTCTTCCAGTTGCCGCCATTCCTGAAGAAGGATGCGCAGCGGCTTCGCTCATTCATCGCGATCCTCCCGAAAGAGCAGCGCGTCGCCTTCGAGTTCCGCCACGACTCATGGGTCGATGACGAGGTGATCTCTCTTCTGCGCGAACGCGACGCCGCGATGTGTCTCTCCGACACCGACGAGGTGACCGATCCCGCGTCCGTCGTCGTCCCGTCGGCGAGCTGGGGCTATCTGCGTCTGCGCCGCACCGAATATCCGGGGACGCAGCTCGAGGAATGGCGTGCGCGGATCGAAGCACAGCCCTGGAGCGCCGCGTACGTTTTCTTCAAGCATGAGGATGAGGGAAAGGGGCCGGCGTTCGCGAAGAAGTTTCTCGGGCACGGGTTAGCCGAGGAATGACAGCGTATAAACTCTTAGGCGCATGGGTCTGATCCGAAGCCTGACGGTGTTCTCGCTGCTGGTCTTTCTCAAGTACCTGAGCAAGATCTTCTACCGGCATGATTTTGCGTGGGTTGGGGAAGTGCCGAAGAAACCCTGGCGCAAGATCAGGGTCGTGGCTTTTCTCAATCACACGAGCCTCTTCGAGCCGGTCTTCCTCGGCGGCGTTCCCAACCACTTCATCTGGCGCCTGGCCGCGCATGGCGTCGTGCCGGCGGCGGACAAGACAACGGGGCGTCCGCTCGTCGGACTCATCTTCAAGTTCGTCGCGCATCACGTCATCTCCATCACGCGCGAGCGAGATCACACCTGGTTCGAGGTCCTGAACAAGATCGATCCCAACTCGATGATCGTGATCGCGCCGGAAGGCCGCATGAAGCGCGCGAACGGACTCGATGCGAATGGGAATCCGATGAGCGTGCGCGGCGGCATCGCAGACATCCTGATGGCGGTGAAGGAAGGTCCGATGCTGCTCGCCTACAGCGGCGGACTGCATCACGTGCAGATTCCCGATCACACGATGGTGCGTCTGTTCCAGACCGTCCGCATGCGGACGGAGATCGTCGAGATCGCCTCCTACATCGAGGAGCAGATGGCGAAGGGTGGGGAAGAGCAGTTCAAGCGGAACGTCCGCGAGGATCTCGATCGCCGGCGCGATCTCTACTGTCCCGTCAGCGCCGAAACAGTTGGCCCGCCGAAAGGAACAGCCCAAACGCAGTCAGCATGACGAGCAGACGATTGCGCTGGAGGATCTCGCCGATCGTCGCCGTGGGACGCGTCTTCGGACGCGGATGCAGGATGTCCATTCGCTGCTGCACGGAGCGCCGGATCGACGCGCCGACTTCGCTCTCGAATTGCGCCAGCGGCCTCGCCGATTCGGGAGCGGCCGCCGTGCCGCGCTGCGTGTCGATGAAGACCGAGCCCGTGGAGACCGGCTGCACGATGCGCGTCCCCTTCGAGTCACGCACGACGTCGTACGCACCCTGCTCGAAATAGAGAACCGTCGGACCGGATGGAGTGTCGCGGATGAAGAGGACGTTGTCCTCGCCTTCGCGGAACACCGGCATGCCGATCGATTCCTGATGGATTCCGTTCACCGATCCGCCGGGAACGACGACGGTGACTTCAGCCGGCTGCCCGCCCTTCATCGCCTTCTCGACCTTGAACGTCGACCACGTGAGGATCCACTTGTGATCGGCATCCCACCCTGAGCGTTGCTGCGTGCATTTGCCGAGGATGATCGCATTCGCGTTTTCGACTTTCTCGTCGAACGACGCGGCCTTTGCGAGGGAGGCCTGCGCTGCAATGGGGAGGAGAAGTGAGACGGCTGCGACGGCGAGCAGGGGTTTCATCCTGCAGCGAGAAACAGCAATCGGCGGGCCATTTCCGAATGTAGGACAGGCGCCCTCGCCTGTCCCCCGCCGCCCGTTCCAGGAGGGACAGGCGAGGGCCCCTGTCCTACAGGACTCTTTCCAGGAAAGAGGCAACCGTCCTCATCGATTCTTCGCTCACCTGATGTCCCATCAGGAACTCGTGATACTCGACATCGACGCCCTGTTCCTCGAGCACCGACCGCGCGCGCTGCGCGGCGAGGATCGGGATCACGTCATCCTCCGTGCCGTGCGTGATGAGCACGGGAAGCCTGCGGAACGGCGGCAGATCCTGCTCGTAAAGAGCGCCGCTCATGACGACGATGCCGGCGAGCTCGACCTCTGTGCGAAATCCGGCGTCGATCGACATCAGGCCTCCCTGCGAGAATCCCGAGAGCACGACTTTTCCCGGAGGCGCCGGATACCGCGCGGTGATCTCCCGCAAAAACTGCAGCAGCAGCTTGCGCGAGGCGGTGAGGGACATGTGGTCCGCGGGCCAGCCGTCGAACCATGTGTACCCGAAGGAGTAGCCCGGCATCGGCTGAAAAGGCTTCGGAGCATTCGGAAAGACGAATCGATAATCCTCGCCGAGGTAGGGAGCGAGATCGGAGAGGTCATTCGCATCCGCGCCGCGGCCATGAAGGACGACGACGAGTGGAAGCTCGTCGATATCAGGACGGCGTGATGGAACCTTCAGAACGTAGGGGAGTGAGAGATCGCTCAGCATCGCAAGAGGTTAGAATGATTCTTCAACAGCCTAGCGAGGTGACCCGTGCATATCAATGATCTGCTGAAGATTGCTGCTGAACGACGCGCGTCGGACCTTCACATCAAGGTGGGCTCGCATCCTGTCATCCGCGTCGACGGCGAGCTGCTTCCGCTCGTGGAGCTGAAGCGGCTGATGCAGGAAGACACGATCGCCATGGCTTTCTCGATCATGTCCTCGCGGCAGAAAGAGAAGTTCAAGAACAACTACGAGATCGATATCGCCTACTCGGTTCCCGGCCTCGGCCGGTTCCGCTGCAACATCTTCCAGCAGCGCGGTACGGTGGGCATGGTCCTCCGCGTGATCCCGGTGAAGATTCTCTCGATCCGCGAGCTGATGCTGCCGGTGGTGCTCGAGAAGATCGCCGAAGAGCGGCGCGGGCTGATCCTCTGCACGGGGACGACAGGCTCCGGAAAGTCGACGACGCTCGCCGCGATGATCGACTACATCAACTCGCATCGCACCGAGCACATCATGACCGTCGAGGATCCGATCGAGTTCCTGCATCGCGACAAGAAGTCGATCGTGAATCAGCGCGAGATCGAAGTCGACACGAAGTCGTTCTCGCAGGCGCTGCGCAGCGCTCTGCGTCAGGATCCCGACGTCATTCTCGTCGGCGAAATGCGCGACTACGAAACGATCGAGACCGCGCTCACGGCGGCGGAGACGGGGCACCTGGTGCTCTCGACGCTGCACACGATGGATGCCACGGAGACGATCAACCGCATCATCTCGGTGTTCCCGCCGCACCAGCAGAAGCAGATCCGTCTGCAGCTCGCTGCGGTGCTGAAGGCGGTCGTCTCGCTGCGCCTTCTGCCGCGCGCCGACGGCCTCGGCCGCGTGCCCGCCGCGGAGATTCTGATCTCGACCGGCTACATTCGCGACTGTATCGAGAACAAGGAAAAGACGAAGCTGATCAAGGACGCGATCGCGCAGGGCACGTCGCAGTACGGCATGCAGACGTTCGATCAGTCGCTCTACACGCTCTACAAGAACGGGCTCATCACGCTCGATGAGGCACTGCGCCGCGCATCGAATCCCGACGAGTTCCGCCTCAAGCTGCAGGGCATTCAGTCGACCTCGGACATCTCGAAGGAAGAGATGGAGGCGAAGCTCACGGTTTCCGGGGATCAGAACGATCCGTTCTCCGACGAGTCGCCGTTCGACTTCAGCAACTCGTTGTGACGCGGCGACGTCTCGGCGCACTGTCGCTTCTGTTTTTCGTTTCGGGGGCGGCGGCGCTGCTCTTCGAGACGCTCTGGTTCCGTCTCGCAGGCCTCACGTTCGGCAACGCTGCGTGGGCATCCGCCACGGTGCTCGCGAGCTTCATGGCCGGACTCGCGCTCGGGAATCTGCTGTCGGTGCGCTTTCGCGGCTCACCGCTGCGGCTGTACAGCGCGATCGAATGCGGCGTCGGCATCAGCGGCGCGCTGCTCGTCCTGCTGCTGCCGGTTTCGACGCGGATCATCGCGCCGCTCTTTCGCGCACTGGGCGATCACGATGCGCTGATCGCTCTGACGCGGCTCACGCTCGCGTTTCTCATCATGCTGATTCCGACGTCGCTGATGGGCGCCACGCTGCCGACGCTCGTGCGATCGATGGAGTCGGAGAAGTTCGAGCGCGTGCTCGCGCAGTTGTATGGATGGAACACGCTCGGCGCGGTCTGCGGCGCGGTGGTGGGCGAGCTGTGGCTCATCGAGAAGCTCGGATTGCGCGGCACCTCCCTGATCGCAGCAGCGTGCAGCCTCGCAGCCGCAGGCGGCGCCTGGTTCCTCTCCAACGCCGAGACTCCCATCAGTCCCATCGGTCCCATCCGTCCCATCGGTCCCATCCGTCCCACTCTCATCACTGCAACCGCGATCGCCGGCTTCGTCCTGCTCGCTCTCGAAGTCGTCTGGATGCGCCTTCTGAGCATGTTCTTCGAAGCGACGACGCTGGCATTCGCGGTGATGCTCGCGGTGATTCTCTTTGGAATCGGCGCCGGCTCTCTACTGAGTGGCGCGATCGCGAAACGGTTGCCGGATGCCGATCGATTCGCCGCACCCGTTGCCTCGCTCGCATCGATCGCGCTGTTGCTCTCCTATCGCTGGTTTCCGGCGGAGAAGCTCGTGCGGAAGGAAGTGATCGTGGGGAGCATCTGCCTGATGCTTCCGGTCAGCATCCTCTCCGGCATGCTCTTCCCCTGGATCGGCAAGCAGATCGAGCGCAGGGCGGGTGAGGGAACGCGGGCGACGGCTGCGCTGACGTCTGCCAACACGCTGGGTGGAATGCTCGGCTCGATCGCTGCCACCTTCATCCTGATTCCACGCCTCGGTGTCGACGGCGCGATGCTGCTCTGTGCCGTCGCCTACGTCGTGATCGCGCTTCTCGTCGACAGCGGAAAGGCCGTGCGGCTCGCTTCAGCAGCGGCGGCGATCGCCTGCATCGCGCTGGCGCCCAACGATCTCCTCTATCGCCGGTTCATTCCCGTGGCGACGTCGGACTACGCCTCGCCGAATTCGAAGATCGTTGCCGTCGAACAGGGGCCGATCGAGACGGCGATCTATCTCGAGAGCCGCGCCTTCGGCGGGCCGTACTTCGAGCGCCTCTTCACGAATGGTCATTCGATGTCGGCCACGACGATCGCGGCGAAGCGGTACATGAGTCTCTTCGTTCACCTGCCGGTGGCGGTGAAGCCTTCCGCGCGATCGGCGCTGCTCATCAGCTTCGGTGTTGGGGTGACGGCGCATGCACTCACGTCGACGCCGCAACTGCAGTCGATCGATGTCGTCGACATCTCGAAGACGATCCTCGGGCTTTCCGATGTCGTCTGGCCCGGCGCATCGAATCCGCTGCGCGATCCGCGGGTCCGCGTTCATGTGGAAGACGGGCGGTTTTTCCTCCTGACGACCTCGCGCAAGTTCGATCTGATCACGGCGGAGCCGCCTCCGCCGAAGCGCGCCGGCGTCGTGAACCTCTACACGCAGGAGTACTTCGCGCTGTTGCGCGACCGGCTCAACGAAGGAGGGGTGGCTACGTACTGGCTTCCCGTTTATCAACTCGCGCCGGATGAGGCACGGTCGATCGTGCGTGCGTTCTGCAATGAGCTCGACGACTGCACGATGTGGAGCGGTGCGGGAGGGGAATGGATCCTGATGGGCAGCCGCGGGCCGATGCCGCTCGTGCAGTCGTTTGCGCAGCCGTGGCAGACGCTGGCGAGCGCCGACTGGCTCTCGCGCATCGGGCTCGATCGGCCGGAGATGCTCGGCAGTCTTTTTCTCGCGGACACGGCAACGCTCCGCAGTTGGGCGAGCTCTGCACCTCCGCTTACCGACGACTTTCCTCTCCGGCTTTCGCCGCGGCCTCCGAAGCATGTCGATGCGTGGGTGACAAATCTCGATGCCCGCACGCGCGAAGCGAGATTCATGACCAGCGCGCATTTTTCGGAACAGGTGCGGCGTAGTGCAGCGCCGTACTTTGGCGTCGCGGAGCTCACCGACAAACGGCTCTTCGATCCGGCGAAACATCCTCCGATCGAAGCGAAGCCGATTGCGGCAATCCTCGCGCGCTCCGACCTGCGCGATGCGCCGCGCCTCCTCCTCGGCAGCGATCGCTGGCTCGAAGCGCTTGCCGTCGCCGCATGGCGCCGCGGCGAGCATACGCCGGAGGCGGCGCGCATCATCGGGATCGGCCTGCTCTGCGATCGGCGTTACGCCGATGCCGCGGCGTGGCTCGATGCGATCCCGAATGACTCCGAGGCCCGATCACTCGCCGAAGTGGCGAAAGCGGCGATGGCAGAGCCTAAACGGCCGCAGCAGTAGCTCCGTATCTGCCGGTATGCGGCGTGGATTTTTTCTCCTTCTGCTCCTGACCGCGATCCGCGCTGTTGCCGATTGCCGCGCGACGCATCCGCCCTCGCAGTACTCGCTCGAAGTCGTCAGCCCCGCGTGCAACAGCAGCGCGCCGTGCGTCGTCAACAAACCGGTGCATTTCTCACTCCGGCCCGCGGCTGGCTGTTACATCCCGTTCTATCCGGGTCCATGCCCGGCGCCATACGTCATCGACAACTGCGACACGGTGACCTGGAACTTCAACGATGGAACGCCGGTGAAGCAGGTGATCGGGAGCGGCGAAGTCGATCACACATTTCCCGCCACCGGAAACTTCACCGTCAACATCGACGTGCAGAACGCAGCCGGTACGGGATCGATGCACGGATCGGCTTATGTCTGTGCCGATCCGCCGGCGATCGTGCGCTTCAGCGCGGCGCGTTACGACGCCGGCGAGGCGGCGGGGTCAGTCACGGTCACGCTGGAGCGCAGCGGCGATACCTCGCGTCCCTTCACGCTCAACTACGTGACGGCACCCGGCATGAAGACGGGCGACTACGTCCGCAATCTCGAAGTAATCAACGAGCCGGTCTCCTTCGCGGCAGGCGAGGCCGCGAAGCAGGTCACGCATCGCATCAGGGACGACAGCGTCTTTCTCGGCGACTTCGAATACGGCATCGGCGTTGTCAGCGAGACCGGCGACGCCGTAATGGACGCAGGACCGGTGACCGTCACCTTCATCAACATCAAGGACGACGAGCCTGGGCCTCAGCTGACGATGGATGACGTCACGATTCCGGAAGGCAACGGACCGCAGACGGTTAACGTTCCGCTGCACCTCTCGAGTCCGGCCGGCGATTACGTCTACGTCTGGTGCGTGCCGCATGAGGGCTCTGCTCGCGCCGGCACGGATTTCAAGTTCCTCGGCTACTCCGCCGTGTTCGATCCGGGGCAGACCGCGACGACGTGTCAGGTGCAGACGATCGGCAATCTCGCGGTCGAAGCCGACAAGGCATTCACGGTGGTGGCCGATCCCGTACTCGGGCCGGTGACGGTGATTCGCGGAAGCGCGACCGTGACGCTGACGAACGATGACGCTCCTTACGTTCCGCCACCGCCTCCCGCGCAGACGCTCTGGTTTGCGCCCGACAGGTTTCGCCTCAACGCCGGTGTGAGCGACACGGTGACGCTCTACGGCTCGTTCAGCGGTACGGCGAATCTTGTCTCGTCGGATCCGGGCGTGATTCAGGTTGACGCCTCGGCATCGGTCCCGGGTCCGGTGAAGCTGACCGCGCTGAAGGCGGGGACGGCGACGGTGAGGGCGGCCGAGGGCGAGGCATCCGCGGCGATCGAGATCGAGGTGCTCCCTCCACCGCGGCGGCGTGTGTCGCGGTAGTGGCGATACACTCCTGTTCGTGCCGGACGAAGAGCTCGAACGCTGTCACATCGCCGCGCTGCGGATTCTCGGC
This sequence comes from Acidobacteriota bacterium, assembly GCA_021325515.1. Taxonomy (GTDB): domain Bacteria; phylum Acidobacteriota; class Thermoanaerobaculia; order Gp7-AA8; family Gp7-AA8; genus JAJPHC01. Next base: position 14,097 of record JAJPHC010000048.1, on the reverse strand, counting down.
TATCGCTGGAACAGCGAGGCGGAGTTGCGGCGCAAGCTCGCGCGGAAGCGTTTCAGCGAGAGCGTGATCAGCGCAACGATCGAGCGGCTGCGCGACGAGAAGTGGCTCGACGACGCCCGCTTCGCCGAGGCCTTCGTGAGGACGAAGGCATCGCAACGCCACGGCCGTGCGCGCATACGCGGCGGCCTTCGTGCCGCAGGCGTCGACCGCGATACGGCGGAGGAGGCGATTCGCGAGGCTCTCGATCCCGAGCGCGAAGCGGAAGGGCTGCGGCTGGCGTGCGAGAAACGAATCCGCATGCTCACGCGGAAACATGGCGCCGAGTACCTCGAATCGGACGAAGGAAGAAACAATCTAAAAGCCTGGCTGTTGAAACAAGGTTACGATGCGGACGCTGTCCGCAAATTGAAAATTGGAAATTGAAAATTGAAAATTGTAAGGTTGCGCGCTTCGCGCGACCCATTTTCCATTTTCAATTTTCCATTTTCAATTTCGCTTCATCCAAGGGGATTGCTTGCTCAAGACATCCGAGATCAGAAAACAGTTTCTCGACTATTTCGCGAAGAACAGCCACCGCGAAGTGGCCAGTTCGTCGCTCGTTCCGGCGGGCGATCCGACGCTGCTCTTCACGAACGCCGGTATGAACCAGTTCAAGGACGTTTTCCTCGGGCGGGAAGAGCGCGACTACTCGCGCGCGACGACGTCGCAGAAATGCGTCCGCGCCGGCGGCAAGCACAACGATCTCGAGAACGTCGGCCGCACGGCGCGGCATCACACATTCTTCGAGATGCTCGGAAACTTCTCCTTCGGTGACTACTTCAAGGAAGAAGCGATCCGGTTCGCATGGGAATTGATCGTCGACGTCTGGAAGCTCGATCCGGAGCGCCTCTGGTTCACCGTGTTCGAGGGCGACGACAAGGTGCCGGCCGATGATGAGGCCGCGGCGCTGTGGGTGAAGGCTGGCGCGCGTCCCGAGCGCGTGCTGCGCTTTGGCAAGAAGGACAACTTCTGGTCGATGGGCGACACCGGTCCGTGCGGTCCATGCTCGGAGATCCATTACTTCCGCGGCGATGACCTTTCGAAGAATGTCGCGGCTCTCGTCAACGGCGAGGGCGATGACACGATGGAGATCTGGAATCTGGTCTTCATGCAGTACGACCGGAGCGCGGAAGGCGTACTCACGCCGCTCCCCGCGCCGTCGGTCGATACCGGCATGGGCCTCGAGCGCATCGCCAGCGTCCTGCAGAAGGGCTCGACGAACTACGACATCGATCTCTTCGCGCCGATCATGCAGACGATCGAAGAGCTCAGCGGACATCGTTACGGGCGCCGCATGGATGACGAGCTCGACACCGCGGTGCGCGTGCTGTGCGATCACGCGCGCGCCTCGACGTTTCTCATCACCGACGGCGTCATCCCGTCGAACGAGGGCCGCGGCTACGTGCTGCGCCGCATCATCCGCCGCGGCATCCGCTTCGGACGGAAGCTCCCGAAACATGTAGTGCTCTCGAATCTCGTCGACGCCGTGATCGAGTCGATGGGCTCGGCGTATCCGGAGCTGCACGAGCGCCGCGAGGCCGTGCTGCTGACGCTCGCTTCGGAGGAAGAGCGTTTCGAGCGGACACTGGAGACAGGCATCGAGCGCGTGGGCCAGGTGCTGGACGACATCCGCGCGCGCGGCGAGCGGACGATTTCCGGCGAGGAGATCTTCCGGCTCTACGACACGCACGGCATCCCCGAGGATCTGATTGCGGAGATGGCGGAGGACGAGGGGGTTACGCTCGATCGCGCGGGATTCGAGCTGCTGATGAGCGAGGCCAAGGCGCGCTCGAAGGAATCGTCGAAGTTCAAGTCGGCGACCGATGCCGCGACCTTCGCGCGCATCGCGGAGAAGACGGGCCCGGTGGAGTTCGTCGGATATGATCAATATGTTGACGTTCCGTCCGTGGTGAAGGCGATCGTGATCGCCGGCGAAGAGCGCGATGCGATTCCCCACGGCGCGGAAGGAGAGGTCGTCCTCTCGCCGACGCCGTTCTACGCGGAGTCGGGCGGCCAGATCGGCGACAGCGGATTCCTGGAGTGGGAAGGCGGCCGGGCCACGGTGCTCGACACGCAGAAGCAGGCCGCGGATCTCGCCGTGTCGCGCGTTCGCGTCGATGAGGGACATCTCTCGCTCCACGCCAGTGTGCGCGCGACCGTGCCGGTGCCGCAGCGCCTCGACACGACTTCGAATCACACGGCGACGCACCTTCTGCACAAGGCGCTGAAGGACATCCTCGGCAATACGGTTCAGCAGGCGGGCTCGCTCGTCGCTCCCGATCGTTTGCGGTTCGACTACACCTGGAATCAGCCGCTCAGCGAAGAGCAGTTGCGGAAGATCGAGGATGAAGTGAATGCGCGCATCCGCGAGAACCTCGAGGTGACGAAGACCGTGATGCCGATCGCCGAAGCGAAGAGGACCGGCGCGGTCTCGATGTTCGGCGAGAAATATGGGGAGATGGTGCGCGTCGTTGCGGCCGGCGACTATTCGCGCGAGTTCTGCGGCGGCTGCCACGTGAATCGCACCGGCGACATCGGCCTGTTCAAGATCGTCAGCGATCGCTCGCTCGCGGCGGGCGTGCGCCGCATGGAAGCGCTCACCGGACGCGGTGCGCTGGAGTACTTCCGCAAGGTCGAAGCCGAGGCGGAGACGGTGCAGGCGCAATTGCTGGAGAAGCAGCGGACGCTCGAGAAAGAGATCAAGCAACTCAAGATGAAGCTGGCTTCCGGCGGAGCGGCGTCGAAGGATGAGGATTCGTCGATTGACGTGGCCGGCGTGAAGCTGCTCACGAAGCGAGTCGATGACATCAGCGGCGGCGATCTGCGCAATCTCGCCGACACGTTCCGTTCAAAGCTGAAGAGCGGAGTCGTCGTGATCGGCAGCGCAACGGACGGCAAGGTCACGCTGCTGACGGCGGTGACGAAGGACCTCATCGATCGCGTGCCGGCGAACAAGCTGATCGCCGAGCTCGCGCCGATCGTCGGCGGCAAAGGCGGCGGCAAAGCCGATCTCGCGCAGGCGGGCGGCAAGGACGCCGACCGTTTGAACGAGGCGCTGGAGAAGGCGAGCAGCGCGTTGAAGATGTTGCTGGATTAAAGGGAAACGTGGAGTGCGGACGCCTCGTCCGCACATCGACGCCGGAGGGGACGATTGCTCGATCTCGAACGCGAACTCGATTCTGTCCTGAGGGCGCTCAGCGAAAGGAAGATCGAGTACGCATTGTGCGGAGGTCTCGCCGTCGGCATTCACGGCTATCCACGAGCGACCATCGACATTGATTTGCTGGTTCGGGCCGAATCGGAAGACGCCGTCTATGAAGCCGTGGCTCCGCTCGGCTTCACATTCAAAGCGAATCCGATGAACTTCGGCGACATTCGCATTCGTCGCGTCTCGAAAATTGATGAGACAGATGGCGAAGTCCTGATGCTAGACCTTCTTCTCGTCACTCCAGCTTTCGAATTCGTATGGGATGCGCGTGAACGCCACGAGTGGTTAGGCAGGGAGATTGTTGTCGTTTCGCGCAAAGGCCTGATTGCTCTGAAGCGCGGTCGTTCGAGCACGCAGGATCTCGCCGATATCGAGAAACTCGAATCATGAGCGACGTCGACTACTCCGACCGCGCGATCACGTTGCGTATCCGTCAGATCTCGCAGCTCCGCAAGCTTTGCCTCTCCCTCGCGAAAGCGAAACGCCTCTCCCCACCGGAAGGTGAGGAGAGGCGCCAAATCGATCGCGAAAAACTATTGCGGAGAGACGACGGCGGCCGCTGAATCGGCGACGCCGCACGCGTTCGTCACGCGTACCCAGTAAGGATTCGTGTCGGTGATCGCAGGCGTCGTGTAGCTCGCGCCTGTCGCGTCGGCGATCGGCGACCAGGTCATGCCGGGATAGCCGTTGTACCACTGATAGAAGAACGGTCCGCTGCCCGTCGGCTTGATCGTCAGCTTCGCAGTCGAGCCGCGCGCGACCGTCTGCGCCGTCAACTGATTGCTGCCGAGAATCAGCGGCGGATCGCACGCGATCTCGACGGTGAACGTCGAGCCAACCGTCGTTTCGCCGCCCGTTGCGGTGATCTGCGTCGTGTAGAAGCCGGGCGTCGTGACCGCTCCCGTCGTGATCGTGAGCTGCGATTTTCCGTAGCCGGGTGCGGGGAGGACTGCGGGAGTCAATTTCCAGGTGACGTCATCGGGAAGTCCCGTGACGTTGAGCGCAACCTCGCTGTTGAATGTCGATGCGCGGTAGATCGTCACCGGCAGCGTGATGCTTGCGGAGTTGTTGACGGTCGTATCTTCAGGCGGGATGACCTGCAGCAGGGGCCCGCTCGGACCAATCACGGTTGCACTGCAGCCGCTGCGCGCCGTGCCGCCCGTCATCGTCACCGAATAGCCGCCCTGCTTCTCATTCAGGAAGGTGGAGATCCACACCGTTGCCGGGCCGGTGAAATCAGGTGTGACTTCGAGCGTCGCAGTGTCTTCCGTCGAGTTGCTCGTATCTCCGACGATGGGCAGCGTCGCTGTTCCACCCGTGTCGGCGAGGCCTCGCATCAGACCGACATCGGGGTGAAGGTCGCCGCTGGTCTTCGTCACGGTCAGCGTCACCTTCGTGCCGGTCGTGACGTTCATGCAATACCAGTCATAGCCGTCGATCGGATCGCCCCAGCCGATGACGCCAGTGGCGGCAACACCCGGCGCGAGGGGCCCGTCGTACGTGATGACCTGTGAGGGTCCGGGGACATGGGTTGCGAACGCTGCGACCGGAATCAGCAGCAGCACGAGACCGAAGAGGATTCTTGAACGCATACCGCCCTCCCGAATTGAGTTGCGAGGAATGAGTCCATGTTAGGCCTTCCAGCCGTTCTCAGGCAAATCTTCACGGGCCTTTGACGCAGAGGTGATGTGATGATGCGCACGGCGCGGCAGCCTCACTCCGTCTCACGCTGTCGGGGGGAGCCATCTGCGATGAACGCACTGCTCGAGAAACGTTCGAAAGCCGAGGATGAATACTTTGCGCGGCAGCAGCTCGAGCTGCGGAAGAAGTGGGCGCGCGAGCGCGCGGAAGAAATGGCTTCGGGTCAGGCGGAGCAGCTCAAGGCGCTGCACTTCATGAAGTGTCCGAAGTGCGGGATGGATCTGCACACGATCGAGTTGCATCACGTCCGCGTCGATCAATGTGCGTCGTGCCTCGGCATCTGGCTCGACCGCGGCGAAATCGAGCAGATGCTGCAGCCCGAGCGCGAAGGCCTCTTCGAGCGCATCATGTCCGTGTTCCGATGACACTCGTCGTTCCTGTTGCGCAGTGCACGTCTCGTGAGCTCGATGAGCTGCTCGCGCAGCGCGACCTCGTCATCGCGATCGGTGAGGGGCACCTGCAGGGCACCTCCGCCGCGGCCGCGTTGTTCGCCGGATGGTGTGTCCTCTCGGCGGATGCCGTGCTGCAGCTCGACTCGCCGGAGGCGTGGGCGGCGGCCACCTGGCGCATCGGCGAGCGCGCCTGGTCGCTATGGCTCAGCGGCTCTCATGAGCTCGATGCGAATGCCGCACTCGACGCCGGCCTCTGCGACGCGATCATCCCCCAGGGGAAGAATGCGGATGAGTGGGTCGCCGGTTGGATCGGAACCCGAAGCGAGCTCGCGCTCGATTCGGCAGCATCGCTCATCGAGAGACGTGGCGGAGACGCGCTCGAGCGCGCAGAGTTTGCTCGCTTGTTCGCCGCGGGAGAGCCGCAGGAAGGGCTGCGGGCGTTTCTGGGGAAGCGTGCGCCTCGGTTCTAACCCCACGTCATTCTGAGCGAAGCGAAGAATCAACCAAGGCGCCGGGAGACCCATCCTTCAGGTGCGCGGATGTGCCGCCCCCTCTTCGCGGCGCCGTCGTTGATCCTTCGCTTCGCTCAGGATGAGGCGTCGCTCGGGATAGAATCAGGCCATGAAGAACGACCTCGATTACAAGACGAAACTCGTCCCGATGCCGCCGGTGGAGGCGAAGCCACCCGAGCAGCAGTTGCCCCTCTTTTCCGCCGAAGCGATCGCCGGAATCGAGCAGGACGAGAAGAAGTGGCGGCGCGAGGTCCTCGAGCCGGTGACGTCGAAGAAGGCGCCCTGGAAAAAAGACTTCACCACCGTGAGCGGCATGGAGACCAATCCGTACGCCACGCCGCTGAACATCGCGAAGCAGGACTACTACGAGATCGCGAACCCGGGGCAGTTCCCCTACACGCGCGGCATTCATCCCACCGGCTATCGCGGCAAGCTCTGGACGATGCGCCAGTTCGCCGGGTTTGGCACCGCCGCGCAGACCAACGAGCGTTTCAAGTACCTCCTGGCGCACGGTCAGACCGGTCTCTCCACCGCGTTCCATCTGCCGACGCTCTACGGCTACGACTCCGATCATCACTTCAGCGCCGGTGAAGTCGGCAAATGCGGCGTCGCAGTCGACACGCTGTCCGACATGGAGACGCTCTTCGACGGCATCAATCTCGAGGACGTCACGGTCTCGATGACGATCAACTCGACGGCGCCGATCCTCCTCGCGATGTATCTCGCCGTCGCCGAGAAGCAGGGCGCCGACTGGAAGAAGATCAGCGGCACGCTGCAGAACGACATCCTCAAGGAGTACATCGCGCAGAAGGAGTACATCTTCCCGCCGCGTCCTTCGATGCGGCTGATCACGGACATCTTCAAGTTCTGCGCGGAGAGCGTTCCGAAATACAACACGATCTCGATCAGCGGCTATCACATCCGCGAGGCGGGATCGACGGCGCTGCAGGAGCTCGCCTTCACGCTGCGCGACGGGATGGAGTATGTCGAATACGGCGTCCGCGCCGGACTCGATGTCGACGACTTCGCGCCGCGCCTCTCGTTCTTCTTCAACTCGCACAACGATCTCTTCGAAGAGGTCGCGAAGTTCCGCGCCGCGCGCCGCGTCTGGGCCAAGGTGATGCGCGACCGCTATCATGCGAAGGATCCGCGCTCGTGGATGCTCCGCTTCCACACGCAGACGGCCGGCTGTTCGCTCACCGCGCAGCAGCCGTACAACAACATCGTCCGCGTTGCGATTCAGGGCCTCGCCGCAGTCCTCGGCGGCACGCAGTCGCTCCACACGAACTCGCTCGACGAGACGCTCGCGCTGCCGACGGAGCAGGCGGCGCGCATCGCGCTGCGCACGCAGCAGATCATCGCCCACGAGTCGGGCGTCATCAACACCGTCGATCCGCTCGGCGGCTCGTACTACGTCGAAGAGCTGACGAACCGGATGGAGCAGGGCTGCTTCGAGTACATCGAGAAGATCGATCAGTTCGGCGGCATGGTCGAGGCGATCGAAGCCGGATTCCCGCAGCGCGAGATCTGGGATGCGTCGTATCAGTTCCAGCGCTCGGTCGACAGCGGCGAGAAGATCGTCGTCGGCGTCAACGCGTTCCAGATGGAGCAGGAAGATCCGTACGACATTCTCTACATCGACGAATCGGCGACGAGCGTGCAGCTCGAGCGGCTGAATCACATCCGCGCTACGCGCGATCAGCAGAAGGTGAACGATGCGCTGCAGGCGCTGCGCAACGCAGCCGCCGATCCGAACGCCAACACGATGCCGCTCATCATCGACGCCGTGAAGGTCTACGCGACCGTGGGCGAGATCAGCGACGCATTCCGCGACGTCTTCGGCACGTATCAGGAGCCTGCGCTCTTCTAATTCTAAGTGGAGCGACAGGCGCCTCGCCTGTCGGCTCGGTGGACAGGCGAGGGCGCCTGTCCCTCCACTAATTCGTGACACGGACATGAGAAAACTCGCCATCGTGCTTTTCCTGGCAGCCGCTGCCGCAAACGCGCAAACCGTCGATGAGCTCGTGCAGAAAAACCTCGCCGCGCGCGGCGGCGCGAAGCTCAAGGCTCTGAAGTCGGTCACGCTCACCGGCTCGATGTCGATGGGACCGATGCAGGCGAAGTTGAAAGTCGAGAAGTCGCGCCCCGATCACTTCCGGATGGACCTCATGTTCGACGGCGGCGTCGTCGTGACGCGTGCCTTCGACGGAACGACGGGATGGGTGAAACAGCCCGACCAGCCTGCCGCGGTGAAGGTGAGCGGCGATGAGCTGGCCGCTGTCCGCGACCAGGCCGATTTCGATGGTCCACTAGTTGACTACAAGAAGAAGGGCAATCAGATCGAGCTCGCCGGCAAGGCCGACGTCGACGGCACGCCGGCCTACAAGCTCAAGCTGACGACGAAGGGCGGCGAAGAAACGATCGTCTTTCTCGACGCGGCGACCTACCTCGAGATCCGCGAAGAGCAGAAGCGCAAGCTCGATGGACAGGAGCTGCGGAGCGAGACTCTGATCGGCGGCTATCGCGAAGTGGATGGTGTGCGCTTCGCGACGCGCGTCGAGTCGCGGCAGGAGATGGGCCCTGATTCTCCCGCGCCGGTCGTCTTCACGATCGACAAGATCGACATGAATTCATCACCGTCTGCGGATGAGTTCGCAATGCCGCCCGCCGGCAAAGAGTGAGTTTGCTGACCACGCGCATGGGTCAATTTCGGTGACTCTGCGCACCGGCTGACCCGCCCTCCACCGCTAACTCATTGAAAATGCGTTGCCCGATTCAGGCAGCGCGTTTGCCCCTCGCCGCACGTCATGAGACATGCACTGCTTGCGGTTCTCCTCTCTCTCGTGAGCATCCCGGCATTCGCGCGCGGCATCCAGCCGCCCGATCCGCAGCTCTCATCGGATGCGCAGCAGCTCGACCAGCTGTTCGCGCGCGCGGGTGACGAGTTCGCCGTTCCCGCCGACCTGCTGCGCGCAATCGCGTTCGTCGAATCGCGCTGGACGAATCACGCGCCGGTCATTGAAGAAGAAGGTGCGATGCCTCCCTCCTACGGCATCATGGGACTGCGCGACGACGACTACTTCGGCCACTCTCTTCGCGATGCGGCAGCGATGATCGGCCGCCATCCCGATGAATTGAAGAACGATCCCCAGCTCAACATCCGCGGCACTGCAGCGCTGCTCTCCATCCTCGGCCGCGGCGCGGCGTCGATGGAAGAGTGGGAGCCCGCGGTCGCGAAGCTCAGCGGCATCCCTCAGGAAGAGATCGCACGCATCTACACCTATGACGTCTTCAACAGCCTGCGCGTGGGCCGTTCGAGCGACAGCTATTCGGTGCGCGCGCACGACATCGATCTGCAGAAGATCTATGGCGCGGATCGCCTGCAGATTCTCTCCGCGCCGCGCGTTACCGTGAGTGGCGGCCGCGTTGCGAGCGAGTCATCGGACTACGGCCCCGCGCTCTGGAATCCTGCGGCGAGCTGCAATTACACCGTCGGCCGCACGATGGCGATCACGCACGTCACGATTCACACGGCCGAGGGCTCGTATGCGGGAACGATCTCGTGGTTTCAGAATTGTTCGGCGCAGGTGAGCGCGCACTACGTCGTCCGGTCGTCGGATGGACAGATCACGCAGATGGTGTATGAGAAAGACAAGGCCTGGCATGTCGGATCGGAGAACGGCTACACGATCGGCATCGAGCACGAGGGCTACATGAGCCAGCCGTCGACCTGGTTCACCGACGCGATGTACAACGCGTCCGCACTGCTGACGCGCGACATCTGCAACTCGTACGGCCTCGATAAGACGAAGGTATACGACGGCTCGCTCGGCTGGAACGCGGTCATCAGCGACAAGAGCCTGTACAGTGTGAAGGGACACGTGAACTTTCCGAACCAGACGCACCAGGATCCCGGCTCGGGCTGGAACTGGCCGAAGTACAAGAACCTCGTCGTGGGTTCGACGTCGACGACGACGCAGCTCCTCGCGAATCCGGGATTCGAATCGGGAGCCACGAGCTGGGCCGCGGCGGCATCGAGCGACATCACGACATCCACGTCGTACGCGCCGCACGCGGGATCGTGGTACGCGTGGCTCGGCGGCTGGTCGACGGCGCATACCGACTGGATGTACCAGACGGTGACGATTCCCTCGAATGCAACCTCGGCCACGCTGAGCTTCTATCTCCGCGTGGCGACCGCGGAGACGACGACCACCACGGCGTATGACACGCTGAAGGTTCAGTTGCGCGATTCGTCGAACAACGTGCTGACGCAGCTCGTGTCGGTGTCGAATCTCAGCGCGTCGTGCTGTTACGCTCTGAAGTCGTTCGACGTCTCGGCGTATCGCGGCTCAACAGTCCGCGTTTACTTCGAAGCGGTGAACGACAACGGGAACCAGACGTCGTTCCTCGTCGACGACGCGGCGTTGAAGGTCGTGCAGTAGGGTCGCTGATGTGCGCGATGTGTGGACCCTCTCCCCGCAATGCGGGGAGAGGGGAACGACTCAATACCGGAAATCGAGGCTCACCATCACGGCGCGTCCCGGCTGCGGCAACAGCGAGTTGTAGAACCCGCCCGAGCCATGCCACACGCCCTTCGCATCGAAGGAGCCGGGCGTATCGCCGGAGCTCGCATCGCGCACGCCGGGCTGGTAGTAATGCTTGTCGAACAGATTGAGCACGGAGAGCGTCATGCCGATCCCCGGCGCCACCACGTCGTGCACGCGTCCCGTGAAATCGGCCGTGAAGTACGACGGCACGCTGTCGATCGGATTGGAGTCGACGGTCTTGCGCGACGACACATAGCGGCTGCGCAGCGTGGTCGTGATCTTCGGCGTGACATCGGCGGTTGCGCCGAACCACAGTTCGTCTTTCGCGAGATCGCCAATGAATCCGCTGCCGAGGTTGACGCCGGCTTTGTTGATCTTGTCTTCGTCGGCCTTGAAGATGTGCGAGTAGTAGCCCCAGAGCCGCAGCGCCGAAGCGAACGAGGCAACGTTGATCAGCATCTGTCCGTGCAGATCGAGGCCGTCGACGTGGCGGCGTCCGATGTTCTGCGCCCCCGCCTTCGTGTTGATGATCGTGTCGCGATTGCGCACGTCCCAGACGCTGAGCAGTCCTGAGAGATTCGACACCGTGTAGGTCCCGCTCGCCTCTATCGTGCGCGAGCGCTCCGGACGCAGATTGGGATCGCTCCCCGAGCCGGTCCATCCGCCGTACAGCAGGCGAGGCGCCGGCTCCTGGAACGCGTTGCCGGCGAGGACCTTGAAGCCCCACTTTCCAAGCGATTTCACATAGCCGCCGCGCACGGTGGTCGCTCCGCCGTACTCGGAATTGTGATCGTTGCGAACGCCGAGGTTGACGATGTTCGCGTCGTTGATGCGGTATCGCGCCTGGATGTAGAGGCCGCGATCTTCCGTCTTGATCCGGTTGTTCTGAATCTCGCTCTGTGTCGGAGGAACCGGATAGGGATAGGACGACGCGTGAATCTCATCGACCGGAAGTGTGGGCCCGTAGGGATTGTCGTAGGCCTTCTGCAGACTCTTCTGCTCGTACTTGATTCCGGTGGTGAACGAGAGGCGAGGGGAGGCCTTGATGTCGAAGTCCTGGAACATGCTGACGCTGCTGTTGAGCGACTGCCAGTACGAGAAGTCGGCGACGCGCGCGTAGGCACCGCCGGCGCGTGAGCCGTCGTAACTCTCGGTGAACGTCGAATCGTTCGTCAGATCGCTGCGGCGCCAGCGCAGCAGCGTAGTCGACGTGACATGCGGGCTCAGTTTCTTCGATGCGCGCGCATAGGCCGCGACATCGGGGCGGTCCCACACCGCGAGGTTCTGTGCGGAATCGCTCGAGTATTCGTTTCCGTAGCCCGAGTTGACCTGGTAGTACTGCACGCCTGCTTCGAATCCCTCGAAGAACATGCGCGCGTCGATCGCGCGGTGATGCCACGGCGAGGAGTACTTGCCTCCGAGCGCCGGGTTGTCGAGGAATCCGCCCCACAGCCGCCGGTCGCTGTAGTACTTGTTCTTCGTGTACTCGAAGCGCTCGCCCGCCGAAGGATCGAGATTGCCATCGTCGAAGCGGCCTGTGATGCTGAAGCGGACCGCGTCGTTCTTGTAGAAGTAGTTGATGTCGGCGATGCGCGCTCCCCACGATCCGGCGGTGAGGCTTCCGCGTTCACGCGCGCCGTTCTCCTCGCGGTCCCGGCGCGTGATCACGTTGATGACACCCATAAAGGCATTCGCGCCGTACACCGATGACGCCGGCCCGTAGACCACTTCGACGCGCTCGACGTTGGAGAGGGGAAACGCCACTAGGACGTCGCCGGTGTTGTAGTAGAGGTGATTGAACACCATCCCGTCGAGCAGGATGAGGAATGGCTCGCCGATCGTGTTTCGATAGCCGCGCCAGTAGTTCTTGAAGTAGGTGTCGCCGAAGGGACGCGTCACCTGCATGCCGGGGAGATCGTCGAGGATCTGCGACATCTCCGTGTAGCCACGCTGGAGGATCTCTTCGCGCGAGATCACGACCACGGTGGCAGGCGCGTCGGAGAGTTTCTCCGAGGTATTGGAAGCGGAGACGATGTTGAGGTTGAGCAGCTCCTCGAGGCTCATCTCCTCGATGGTCTTGTCCTTCTCCTGGGGGAAGGCGGCAAGCGCAGCAGCGACCAGCGGAAACAGAAGCGCGATACGAACGAACCGTAGCATGACGAACCTCCTCGAAGAGTTGTCAGAGCCTCGGAGTTGTTACGATCGGATGTCTCGGCGCGGGATCTGAGCGGACATTACTGCTCGGTCCGCAAATTGTCCAGAGATCGAAAATCTTCGGTAAACAAACCATTTATTGCCCGTCGCGCGCGCGTAAGATCGTCGCTTCGACGGAGGTTCTTCATGCGGCGCTCGCTGGTCGTGTTCCTAACCGTTTGCTGCACCACGCCTGTTCTGGCGAAGGACGTCTTCCTTTCGATTGCGGGCACGGTGAGTAACTTCCGCACCGACTCGAGAGTCTTCAATCCCTCGGCGACGAAGGACATCGCGATCCAGGCGTACTTCCTGCCGGTCGGGAATACCGACAACAGCGCAGTCCAGCCGGTGACCATCAACGTTCCGAAGCGCTCGCAGGTGATTCTCGACGATGTGGTGACGGCGGTCTTCCACACGAGCGGAATCGGCGCGATCAGGCTCTCGTCTGCCGATGATTTCACGGCGACCTCGCGCATCTACGCGCAGACCGCCAGCGGAACGCTCGGGCAATTCGTGGAAGGACTCGATTCCTCGAAGGCAAAGAAGAGCGGCGCGCTTCTCCAGGTGAAGTCGAATGCGGCGTTCCGCACGAACATCGGCGCGGCGAATCCCAACAACGTCGAGGCCAACGTCACGTGGCGGCTCTACGACAGGAACAATGCGCTGGTCGGGTCGGCGACGAATACGAAGATGCCGCCGTATGCCGTGATCGCGCCGCAGAACATCGTGGCGTTTCTCGGCGCCGGCTCCGCGGATCTGTCCGACGGGTGGGTGAGCTTCACCTCCGATCAGCCGCTCTTCGCTTACATCTCCGTCATCGACAGCGCGACGACGGATCCGACCTACATCCCCGCCGGCGACGACAGCGGCGCGACTGCGGCGACGACTCCGGGCGCGAAATCATTCGACGTCACACTGCGCAACGGCGCAATCGTCTTCAATCCTTCACCTTCGACACTCGTGCAGGGCGACACGGTGACGCTCCACATTCACGGTACCGAGGCCGTGCACGGCTTCGAGCTCGTGTCGCCGGGGAACGCGATCGTCGTGCCGAGTCTCACTCTCGATCCGGGAGCGAGCACCGATCGCACGTTCATCGTCAGCGAGCAGGGAACGTTCAGCTACTTCTGCACGAACTCATCGTGCAGCCCGCAGCACAGCACCATGTTCGGATCGTTCGTGGTGGGGAAAGGCGACGGCGGGGACGGAAACCCGCGCGGGTACTAGGCGCGGCTCCTTCTCGGGTCTCTCGTTAACGAGAGTCAAAAGCGAAGTTCAGGGGCATGGTGGTTTTCAGTGGGTAACTGCTTTGGCTATCCGTGCTCGGTGAAGCGCCCCTTTCGTCGCCCTTGGTGGAAGGGATTCTTCATTCTCTATTCTGCACTCTGCCTTCTGCATTCAATCTCTCGTCGGGTGCCGCTCGAGCTACGAAAAAGCAGAACGCAGAACGCAGAACGCAGAATTGAGAATTGAGAATTGATGTGGCGCTTCGCGCGTCGCTC
>JAJPHC010000023.1 GCA_021325515.1 Acidobacteriota bacterium | reverse complement strand
GGTCCCCAGGCTGCCGCTCACGTGCAGCGCGTTTAGGACAGGGATGTTCGTGGGAACTTGGAGGGATCGTGCCTCACGGCACTACCGCGGAGCGGTTTCGTTCAACTTGGTCCTAAGCTGATTACACGTACCATTCCAAACCCGAAACACGGAATCATGGTTTTTCTCGCCCAACCAACTCGTGGCGTTGATTTTACTCCTGCGCGCATCCGGCATCGTTGTCGGCCTAGTTCGGGGACTGGTGTGCGATAGGCTGTTTTTGGGCAGCCTATTGCGGATGCGATAGGCTGAATTTCTCTTCTCATAAGTTCTCCAGCGGGCTGCGCACTCCGCGGCCGCCGGCGTTGTTCAATACGTGCGTGTAGATCATCGTCGTCTCGACATCCGCGTGGCCGAGAAGCTCCTGGATCGTCCGGATGTCGTAGCCGTCCTCCAGCAAATGCGTCGCGAACGAATGGCGCAGCGTGTGGCAGCTCGCAGGCTTCGCGATCTTCGTCTTTCGCAACGCCCCCTTCATCGCCTTCTGAATCGTCGACTCGTCGAGATGATGCCGGCGCATCACCTGACTTCGCGGATCCAAACTTCGATTCCCCGCCGGGAAGACGTACTGCCAGATCCACTCCCGCCCCGCGTTCGGATGCTTCCGCTCCAGCGCGTGCGGAAGCCAGACTTCGCCGTAGCCATCCTGCAAGTCCCGCTCGTGAAGCTTTCTGACACCCGCCAGATGGCTTTCGAACGAATCGAGCAACGGCCGCGGAAACATCGTCCGCCGGTCCTTCCCCCCTTTGCCATCACGCACCACGATCATCCGCGTCGAAAAATCGAGATCCTTCACCCGAAGCCGCAATCCCTCCAGCAACCGCAAGCCCGTCCCATAGAGCAGCGTCGCCACCAGCTTCGGCGTCCCATCCAGCTCACTCAGCACCGCCCGCACCTCGTCGCGCGTCAGGACCACCGGCGGCCGGCGCCGCTTCCTCGCACGCACCACGTCGTCGAGCCACGGCAGCGGCTCCTCCAGCACGTTCTTGTAGAGAAAGAGGATCGCACTGAGCGCCTGCCCCTGCGTCGACGCACTAACATCCTCCTGCACCGCGAGATGCGTCAGGAACGCGTTCACCTCCTCCGCGCCCATCGAGGATGGATGGCGCTTGTTGTGAAAAAGAATGAACCGTCGGACCCACTGCGCGTACGCCTCTTCCGTGCGAATCGAGTAGTGCCGGACGCGGATCGCATCCCGCAACCGGTCCAGCAGCCGCGGCGCCCTCGGAACAGACTCGTCCATCGCTCCAGGATGATCCCTCGGTTGCGGGAGAAGGGCAAAAACTCTACAGGCGGTGGGGTCATTGGTATGCTTACCTCCTTCTAAACGGAGGTGCCCTCATGCCGAACCCGCTCGTCGAGCTGGAAAAGACCGGACAAAGCGTCTGGTACGACCAGATGGAACGCAAGCTGGTCACAAGCGGAACGCTGCAGCGGATGATCGAAGAAGACGATCTTCGCGGCCTCACTTCAAACCCCACGATTTTCGAGAAAGCCATCGCCGGCAGCGATGACTACGACGCGCAACTGCGCGAGCTCGCCTCACGCAACAAGTCGCGCGAGGAAATCTACGACGCGCTGACGATCGAAGACATCGGCATGGCCGCCGATGTCTTCCTTCCCGTTCACAGGAAGACCGGCGGCACCGACGGCTTCTGCAGCCTCGAGGTCCTGCCGACGCTGGCGATGGACACGCAGGCGACGATCAGCGAGGCGAAGCGGCTCTTCGCAACGCTCAATCGCCCGAACGTGATGATCAAGATTCCGGCGACGAAGGAAGGGATTCCCGCGATCGAAGAAGCGATCGCCGCCGGGATCAACGTCAACATCACGCTGATCTTCTCGAACGAGGTCTACAAGCAGGTGATGGAAGCATACCTGCGCGGCCTCGAGCGCCGCGCAGCGCAGGGGCTCCCGATCGGCGACATCCGCTCCGTCGCGAGCTTCTTCGTCAGCCGCATCGACACGATGGCCGACAAGCAGATGGAAGCGCGCGCAAAAGACGATCCGGAAATCGCGAGCCTCATGGGCAGGATCGCGATCGCCAACGCGAAGCTCGCCTATCAGGAGTTCAAGAAGGTCTTCTCCTCCGATCGGTTCCTCAAGCTGCGCGATCAGGGTGCGGTCGTACAGCGCCCCCTCTGGGCCTCGACCGGCACGAAGAATCCGCAATACAGCGACGTGCTCTACATCGAGCAGCTCATCGGTCCGGACACCGTCAACACGATTCCACCCGCGACGTACAACGCGTTCCGCGATCACGGCAAGGTGCAGATGACCCTCGAGCAGGGCGCGGATGAAGCCCAGCGCGTGATCGACACGTTCCACGCGAAAGGCTTCAGCCTCGACGAGATCACGCACAAGCTCACCGTCGACGGCGTGAAGTCCTTCTCCGATTCGTTCACGTCGCTGATGTCGACGATCGAAGCGCGCCGCGACGCCGTGATCCGCGGCCTCGGCGAGCGCGTCAGCTTCCACCTCGGCGGTGGAGGACAGGCGCCCTCGCCTGTCCAGCGTCAGGTCGACGAAGCCGCACAGCGCATCGACAAGGAAAAGTTCGTCGAGCGCATCTGGAAGAAAGACGCAACGCTCTGGAAGAACGACGACGCCCACCGGAAGATCATCGGCAACGCCCTCGGCTGGCTCCGCGTCGCGGAAGAGATGACGAAGGCCGCGCCGAAGCTGATGGAATTCGCCGATTCCGTCAAAGGCGAGTTCGACAACATCGTCGTCCTCGGCATGGGCGGCTCGAGCCTCTGCTCGGAGGTGACGAGGCGCCTCTTCGGAAAACGCGACGGCTATCCGCGCCTCCTCGTGCTCGATTCGACCGTGCCCGAGGCGGTGCTCAATCTCGAAGCGGAGATCGATGTCGCGAAGACGCTCTTCATGGTCGCCTCGAAGTCGGGGACGACGACCGAGCCGATGATGTTCCACCGCTATTTCTACGATCGGGTGAAATCGGTGAAGGGCGATCGCGCGGGTGAGAATTTCATCGCGGTGACCGATCCCGCCACGCAACTGCAGAAGGACGCGGAGGCCGATCGCTTCCGCCACATCTTCATCAACCAGGCCGATATCGGCGGCCGTTATTCGGCGCTGTCGTACTTCGGGATGGTGCCGGCCGCGATCAGCGGAGTGGACGTGGCGACCCTGCTCGACCGCGCGATGCACGCGGCGCACGTCTCGGAGACCGCGAGCGCGAAGAAGAATCCGGCGGCGATGCTCGGCGCGACGATCGGCGCGATGGCGCTGCATGGCCGCGACAAGCTCACGCTGATCACCCCCGCGCCGCTCGATACGCTCGGGCTCTGGATCGAGCAGCTCATCGCCGAATCGACGGGCAAGGAAGGCAAAGGCATCGTCCCGATCGCGGGCGAGCCCGAGCTGAAGCCGAACGAGTACGGCAACGACCGCCTGTTCGTCAGCGTGAGGCTGCGCAAGTCGGATGAGACCGCGCGCCTTCGCGCACTCAGCGAAGCAGGACATCCCGTCGTGGACCTCGTGCTCGAAGATGCGCTCGACCTCGGCGAGATCTTCTTCGTCTGGGAGCTCGCGACCGCGGTCGCCGGCGCGCTGCTCGGCATCGACGCATTCGATCAACCGAACGTGCAGGAGTCGAAGGACAACACGAAGCGCCTGCTCGAGGAGTACAAGTCGACCGGCACGATGACGCACGGCGGCACGCAGGTGAGCGCGAGCGATGCGGAGTCGATCGGCGGACTGCTGGCGAAGGTGAAGAGCGGCGATTACGTCGCGTTCACCGAGTACTTCGCGGAATCTCCCGATCGCGACAAGCTCATTGCGCAGATCCGCGAGACCGTCGCGCGCGAACTGAAAGTCGCGACGACGACGGGCTACGGCCCGCGCTTCCTCCATTCCACCGGCCAGTTGCACAAAGGAGGCGCGGACAACGGCGTGTTCCTGCAACTCACTGGCGGCGGGCGGGAGGATGTGGCGCTGCCGGGCGAGAAGTTCACGTTCGGTGTGCTCTGCCGCGCGCAGGCGATCGGCGACTTCCAGTCGCTGCAGTCGCGCAACCGGCGCGCGGTCAGCGTGAATCTCGGCGAGGATGTCGACGCGGGGCTGAAAGCGCTCGCCGATGTCGTGAAAAACGCAGTCGTGAAGGCGTAGGAGTGTACGAATGGCGCAAGCATCTTTCGGAATGATCGGACTCGGCGTGATGGGCGAGAACCTCGCGCTCAATGTCGAAGAGCATGGCTTCCCCGTCGCGGTTTGGAATCTCGAAGGCGAATGGGTCGACCGCTTCATCGGCAAGCATCAGGGAAAGAAGCTCACCGGCACGAAGACCTTCGAGGAGTTCACGAAATCGCTCGAGCGTCCGCGCCGCATCATGATGATGATCAAGGCCGGCACGCCGGTCGACATGACCATCAAGAACATCGCGCCGTTTCTCGAGCCGGGCGATGTGCTGATCGACGGCGGCAACTCCTGGTTCAAAGACACGCAGCGCCGCACGGAGGAGTGCGAAGGCAAGGGCTTTCACTTCGTCGGCTCCGGCGTGTCGGGCGGTGAAGAAGGAGCGCGCTTCGGCCCGTCGTTGATGCCGGGCGGATCGGCGGAGTCGTGGGCGGCGATCAAGCCGGTGTTCGACGCGATCGCGGCGAAGAGCGACTCCGGCCCCTGTGTCACGCACGTCGGCCCCGATGGCGCCGGTCACTTCGTGAAGATGGTGCACAACGGCATCGAGTATGGCGACATGCAGTTGATCGCTGAGGCGTACGAGATGCTGCGCAGGGGATTGAAGGCCGGGCCGGAAGAGCTCGCGGAGATCTTCGACGGCTGGAACAAGGGACCGCTCGAGTCGTTCCTCATCGAGATCACCGCACACATCTTCCGCGTGAAGGATGAAGAGACAGGCGGCCCGCTCGTCGACAAGGTGCTGGACAAGGCAGGGCAGAAGGGAACGGGCAAGTGGACCGCGCAGGTCGCGCTCGATCTCGCAGTCGCAGTGCCGACGATCGCTGCGGCGATCGACGCGCGCGTTCTGTCGTCGATGAAGGACGAGCGCATCAACGCATCGAAGGTCTTCAGCGCGGATGGCGCGCCGGCGGTCAGCGACCGCGCGGAGTTCATCCGTTTCGTGCACGATGCGCTCTATGCATCGAAGATCTGTTCGTACGCGCAGGGCATGGCGCTGATTCAGGCCGGATCGAAGGAGTGGAACTGGAACATCGACATGCGCGAGATGGCGCGCATCTGGAAGGCCGGCTGCATCATCCGCGCTCGCTTCCTCGACTCGATCATGCGCGCCTACGAGCGCAACTCGTCGCTGCCGAATCTGCTGCTCGACGAAGAGTTCAGCGCGCGCATCAACGAGACGCAGAAGTCCTGGCGCCGCGCCGTGTCGTTCGCGCAGACGGCCGGGATGGCAGTCCCCGCGATGTCCGCGAGCCTCGCCTACTTCGATGCCTATCGCAGCGCAGACCTCCCGCAGAACCTGACGCAGGCGCAACGCGACTACTTCGGATCACACACCTATCAGCGCAATGACAAGGGCGCAGACGCGCCGTTCGTGCACACGGACTGGGTGCACAAGTAGATGGGACGAATGGGACCTATAGGACCTATGGGACCTATGGGCGGAAACCGGAAGTTGATTTGGTGACCGCCCATAGGTCCCATAGGTCCCATCCGTCCCATAGTCCCATCCACCTCACAACTGCTCCTTGAACCAGCTCGCCACTTTTTCGCGCAGCTTCTGAAGCCCCGGCCTCTTCAGCCATCGATGCTCGCGGATTTCCTCTGATCGTTCGAGATCGGCGCGGAACAACTCCTCCAGCTTTCGGGCGATCGCTTCGTCGTAAACGTTCACGTTGACTTCGTCGTTGAGGCTGAAACTGCGCTCGTCGAAGTTCGAGGAGCCGATCGTCGACCAGATGCCGTCGACCACCATCGTCTTCGCGTGCATCATCGTCGGCTGATACTCGAACACGCGGATGCCGTGCTTGAGGAGGCGCTCGTAGTAGCGGCGGCTGGCCTGGCGGACGATCGGCACGTCCGTCAACTCGCCGGGAACGATCACGCGGACGTCCACGCCCCGCCGCACCGCACCTTCGAGCGCGTGCAGCGTGTCGATGTCGGGGACGAAGTAGGCGTTGCTGATCCAGATCGATTTCTCGGCGCTGACGATCGAGATCGTGTACAGCAGCTTCACCGTCGAGCTGCCTTCGCTCGGCGACGACTTGATGACCTGTGCGAGATGCTCGCCGCGCGGCTCGATCTGCGGAAAGTAATCGAGGCCGGTGAGCAGCTCGCCGCGGCTCTTCACCCAATTGTCCATGAACGCGAACTGCATCTGCGTCACGACGGGACCCTCGACGCGGATCATCGTCTCGCGCCAGTGTTCCGCACTGTCGGCGTCGCCGAGCCAGTTGTCGGCGATGCCGGCGCCACCGGAGAAGCCGATCGTTCCGTCGACGATGAGCAGCTTGCGATGCGTGCGGTGATTGAAGCGGCTGATCGTGTACCAGCGGAGCGGGTGATACCACTCCAGGTCGATGCCGTTGCGCAGAAGAAAATCGATCAGCTCCTGCGACATCGTCACGGATCCGACCGCATCGAGGATCACCTTCACCGCGACACCGGCACGCGCGCGCTCCGCCAGCGCCTCGGCGAACAGCCGCCCGATCTCGCCGTCCCAGTAGATGTAGAACTCCATGTTGATCGTCTTCTGCGCACCGCGGATGGCCGCGAGCATCGACGGGAAGAACTGCACGCCGTTGCAGAGAAGCTCGGTCTTGTTGCCCGGCGTCATGGCCGAGCCGGTCAGCGCGTGCATCGTCTGCAGGAAGGCGACGTCGTGGACGCCGAACTGATGCCGCATGTGGTAGCGCATCGGAAGGCGTGGCCGCACGATGGGCAGCACGGAGCGAAGCGGGTAGCGTCTGCGTTTCGCGCGCCGGAAGATCATCCGCGATGCCCGATGATCCAGATGACGACGGCGACGAGAGCGGCGGTGACCGCGAGCGCGGCGGCGAGGATGATCAGGATGACGAGGATCGCGGCGCCGCCGATCTGCGCCAGCGTGCGCGGCGGCCTGCTGCGATCGCGATGCTGCATCAGCAGGCGCAGATTGATCATGTTCTCTTCGAACAGGAAATCGAACAGATCGCCGAGGAGGGGAACGGCGCCGATGACCATATCCGCGATGATGTTGAAGAGCATCCGGAAGAGAATGCGCAGCGGCACGCGGTGACGCAGGCCTCCGATGACGATCCATGCGGAGAGAAGCCCGGCGACGAGATCGCCGATGCCGGGAACGAGGCCGAGCGCGGCATCGAGGCCGACGCGCCGGCGCGTGCCGGGAATCGCGACAGCCTCGTCCATGAGCAGCGCAAATCGCCGCAAGGCGAGTAGATCCGCCGGAAGCTCCTCCTCGGGAGTCACGCGAGCCATGCTGATCCATTATGCAAAGAATGGACTACCTGAGATGAGAGCTTGTCCCTCAGGCCCGCCGCTTGCGTTTATAGTTCGCGGCCATGGGCGCTGAGCCTCGTCCCAAACGGTGGGAACAGTGGCGTGACCGGGTCACGTCGAGCCGCAGCTATGTCTGGTCATGGCTGACCGATCCCGCCGTGCTGCTGTACCGGCGCGAAGCGCATGGACGCCACCGCGCGCGCGTCACGATCGTCGAGTTCTTCCTCTTCATTCGCGAAGTCGCGCGCGAGTTCTACGAGATTCAGGGAACTTCCCGCGCCGCGTCGCTCGCGTACACGACGCTCCTCTCGCTCATCCCACTGCTCGTCGCCTTCACGCAGGTCCTGCAGCAGTACTTCCGCAATCTCTTTCCTTCGTTTCAGTCGCAGATCGACAGCGTTCTGAACGTCGTCATCCCGTATCAGTCGCCTCAGTTGACGTATCACCTCGCCCGTTTCGCCGAGAACGCGCAGGCGGCATCCACCCTCGGCGCGATCGTCTTCATGATCGTCGCCTTCCGTCTGTTCCTGGCGGTGGAGTCGACCGTGAATCAGATCTGGAAGGTGCGCAGCGCCCGCGGCTACCGCCAGAAGATCATCGCCTTCACGATGCTGTTCTTCTGGGGCCCGCTTCTGATGGGCCTCTCGTTCACGACGACGAACATGCTGCAGCACAACCGCTATCTGCGCGTGCTCTTCAAGTCCGATCTCATTTTTCAGATCGCGCCGGTCGTCGTGCTCTTCATCGCGTTCACGATGCTGTTCTGGCTCGTCCCTTCGACGAAGGTGCGCGTCGGTGCCGCGGCCATCGGTGCGGTGGTCACGGCGATGCTCTTCACCCTCGTTCGCTGGGGCTTTGGAATCTACGCGAACTATCTCTTCCACGGCCGCCTGAACGTCATTTACGGCACCGTAGGTCTCGCCATCATCTTCCTCATCGCCATCGAGGTGATGTGGGTCGTCATCCTCCTCGGCGTCGAGATCAGCTATGTGTTCCAGAATCTCTACGGCCTGCTGCGGGCGACGGAGCAGAACATCGCCGACGAGCCGCGCTTCGATCTCTACTTCGCGCTGCGCGCGATGATCGAGATCGCGCGGCGCTTCGACCGGCGCGAGGATCCGCCGTCGTCGTACCGGCTTGCCGAGCAGTTCGCGGCGACGGATGCGCAGATGATGCGTATTCTTCACCGGCTCGAGTCGGCGAAGCTCGTCACGCAGACCGGCGGCGAGTGGGCGGGCTTCGTCCCGGCGTGCGATCCCGATCGCATCAGCATCGAAGAGATCGTGAGCGAGATGGAGGGAGGGCGGCGCGCCGTGCCGGAGATCGGGCCGGGCGAAGTGGAGCGCGACCGGATCGCGTCGCTGTTCGACCGGCTGACGCTCTGCACGTCGGAGGCGATGAACAGGATGACGATCGGGCAGGTGATGCGCGAGATCTACGCGCCGCGCCCGACGCGCACCGAAGACCGCGCCCGCTCCTGACTGCGAAGCGCCCGCGCGCGCCGGAGCGTCTCGTACGACACCGTCGTCACCGCGAACCAGGTGAAGCCGCAGGTGATGCCGGCGGCGATGTCGGAGATCCAGTGCACGCCGAGGTAGACGCGCGAGACGGCGACGGAAACGATCAGGGTGATCGCGAGCGCGATCGCGGCGGATCTCCATCGCCATGACGCCAGCGAGCGAAGGGCGAGATACGACAGCGCGCTAAAGACGATCGTCGAGCCCATCGAATGCCCGCTCGGAAATGAGTAGCCATGCGCCTGCCGCAGCGCTTCGGCGAGCGACGGCCGTGCGCGCGCGAAGTAGTGCTTCAGCTCTTCGTTGAGCGCGGCGCCTCCGCCCGCGGTGATCGCGAGATAGATCAGCCATCGCCACCTGCGCTGGAACGCGAGCAGCGCGCCGCTGAGCAAACAGATGACGGCGAGTCCGGCCGGACCGCCGATGGTCGTCACTAGCACGAAGAAGAGCGTCGATCCTGCGCTGCGGTGAACAGCAGCCCAGGAGTGCGCGAGCGCATCGAAATCGGCGAGCGCCGGAGTCTTCGAATGGACGGCCTCCGCAAGGTCGAGAAACGCATCGCCGGCCCACATGCTGAGCCCCGCGCCGATCGCGAGGATCGCGACGATCGGGCCGTAGGCGCGCAGACGCGAGATGTGGCGCTCCACGATCGCATAGCGCGTGATGCGGTTCGCGAGAAAGGAAAAGGGATGCCTGGCAAGCGGTGCGGCCGCGTAGATTGCAGCCCACAAAGTGAGGAACACGAGAACGAATGCGGCGAAGAGCATTGGATGGGACTATGGGACGGATGGGACGGATAGGACGGATGGGGAGAACGGGAGAACGTCCATCGGTCCCATCGGTCCCATCGGTCCCATCGGTCCCATCGGTCCCATCGGTCCCATCGGTCCCATCAGTCCCATCGGTCCCATCGGTCCCATCGGTCCCATCAGTCCCATCGGTCCCATCGGTCCCATCAGTCCCATCAGTCCCATCGGTCCCATCGGTCCCATCAGTCCCATCCTCCCACCCTCAAAATCCGCCGCTCATATACTTCCACTGCACAATCTTGTCGTTGATCTCCCGCAGTCTGCGGCTGATCATCCGGCAGAGCAGATTGAGGAACTGCAGTGAGGCGTGGGGATCCATCGAGAGGATCTCGTTCAGCGTCGCGCGGTCGATCGAGAGCACTGTCGCGTCGCCTTCATGCGCCTTCGCATCGGCGGAGCGCGCCTTGTCGTCGATCAGCGCCATCTCGCCGAAGAAGTCTCCGCGATCGAGCACCGTGAGCGCTTCCTCGCCGACACCGGGGATGAACTTCGAGATCCGCACGCGGCCGTCGAGAACGATGTAGAGCTTGTCGCCCTTCTCTCCCTCGCGGAAGATCATCGACCCGTCGCGGAACCGTTCTTCGGTGGAGAAGGTTGCCAGCAGCTTCATTTCTGCGGCGGAGAGGCCGCGCTCGCGGAAGAGATCGACTTTGTCTTCCGATGCGACCGTGACCTGCTGCATCTCCCGTTTTCCTTCCGCGCGCTTGCGGCCCTGCCCCTTCTTCGCGTCCTCCTGGAAGAAGAGCTTGAGCTGTTCGTTCGCGTCGCGCACCTTCTCCGTGAGCGACCGCCAGAACGCCCAGTGCAGTCCGACGGCCATCTCCTTGTCCTCGTCCATCATCTGATCGAGGGCGCTGAAGGAGAACGTGTAGCAGGCGGAGGATTCGACCGCCATGGCATCGCTCGAGCGATGCGTGCGATCGATGAAGTTCATTTCGCCGAAGATCGTGTCGGGGGTGAGCGCGCCGAGAATCTGCGGGCCGAACGGCGTGTCCTTGCGGACTTCGATCCGGCCGTCCTTGACGACGTAGAAGTCCATCGAGCGGTCCTCTTCGCGGAAGACGTATTCGCCGGCCAGCAGGCCGTCGACGCGCGCGAACTTCGAGAGGCGGAAGATCTGCTCGTCCTTCATGTGCTGGAAGACGGCGAGCTTGCGCAGTTCGGAGGAGATCGTGATGAGGTTGTCGCGCTTCTCGGCATCGCGCGACATCTTCCGGACGATGTCCTTCAGATCCTTGCGCGACTCGAGGCGGAAGAGATTCTCCTTGCGCAACTCGAGCCGCTCGGTCGCGACCTGGAGCTGCTCGACGCGATCCTTGATCCGCGCGTTGAGGTCCTTCGTCTCGATGTTGTTGATGCGCTTCAGCGTGTTGATCATCCGCCGCACGGGCTCCGTCGACTCGCCCTTCTGATCCGTCGCCAGAAGGAAGGCGTCGATGAAGTCATTCAGCGACTCGTCGAAATTCTTCAGCTCGAACTGCACGCGTCCCGCGATCTCCGCCAGCCCGCGGTCGAAGGGATTGAGCTTGCGCGCCTTCTGAATCTCTTCGTGCGCGAGATCCCACTCGCCCTCTGAGTAGTAGAGACGCCCGAGGATTTCGAAGGGGCGGTAGTTGTTGGGCGTCTTGAGCTTCGCGATCTCCAGCAGCTCGATCGCTTTCGACGTCTGGTCCTTCGCCATGTAGAACTGCGCGAGGCCGACGTACTGCGAGGAATCGATCTCGTCGCGGGCGCGCTCGGCGAGCACCTCCTGGCGCACCATCGAGTAGCGCGACTCTTCCGCCTCGCGCTTGAGATCGCGGACGCGGGCGAGGTTGATGCGGATCGCCACCGATCCCGGCTTGAGCTTTTCCGCCATCTCGTAGAGATGGATCGACTCGTCGTAGAGGCCCTGATCGGCGTAACGGCGTGCGAGCAACGCGAGGTCATCCGCCTCGATCGGGACATGTACTTCGGTCGCGAGAGTTCTGAACCGCGCGCGAGCCGGTATGGGTTGCTCGGCCATGGAGACCGCTATTATCGCGAATGCAAAATGAAGAAAGCAAAACGCCAAATGGCGCTAACGGCTTTTCTCGCCGCATTTTGCGTCTCTTCGCCTGCCGCCGCGCAGTTCCAGACGGCGCTGCCCGGATACGAGTTTCAGTTCCCGCGTGACCACGGAACGCACAACGAGTATCCGATGGAGTGGTGGTACTACACGGGCCATCTGCAGACCAGCAGCGGCGCGCGCTACGGGTTCGAGCTGACGTTCTTCCGCGTGGGGATCGTTCCCGCGGAGCAGCAGAATCCGTGGGACTTCCGCAATCTCGCGCTGGCGCATCTCGCGATCAGCGATCTCGAGGCCGGCGACTTTCGCTACTACCAGAAAGTCAATCGCTTCTCGATCTATACGGCGAACGCCGCCGCCGGGAAACTCGAGGTCTTCAACGAAGGGTGGCGCGCGGCGACGCTCTCCGACGGCGCGTGGCGCATCCACGCCGCGGAGGGGAAGGACTCTCTCGACCTCGTGCTGCGCGCGCGCAAACCTCCCGCGGTGCATGGCGAGAACGGCGTCAGCGCGAAAGCAGGCGAGCCCGGATTCGCATCCCACTACTACTCCATGACCCGCCTCGAAGCCTCGGGCACGATCAATGGCCGCGCGTGCACGGGCGAAGTGTGGATGGATCACGAGTTCGGCAGCTCGCGTCTCGCGTCGTATGAGCGCGGGTGGGACTGGTTCTCCGTGCAGCTCGACAACGAGACGGAGCTGATGATCTATCTCATGCGGCGCATGGACGGCAGCATCGACGGCGTCTCCTCCGGCTCGCTCATCACCGGCGATGGCGAAGTGATTCACCTGCGGCGTGAGCAGTTTCAGGTGAAGGCGACGGACACATGGCGCTCGCGCAGGAGCGGTGCGACGTATCCGTCAGGCTGGCTGATCGCGGTGCCGTCGTTTCGCATCGCCCTCACGCTCACGCCGCTGTTGAAGGATCAGGAACTGCTGACCAGGGGCTCGACCGGCGTGACGTATTGGGAAGGCGCCGTGAGCGTCAACGGCACGTTCGCGAACAGTGCCGTGCGCGGCGAGGGATACGTCGAGCTCACCGGATACGACAAGCCGTATCGGCCGTGAGCGTGGCCGCGGTTGGATATAGTTCGTCGATGCTCGCTTTCCTTCTCGCCGTTCTTCTGCCTGCCGGATTCAAAGGGACGATCGGCTATGCCGCGCTCGATCTCGAGACCGGCCGTGCGATCACGATGAAGGGCGGCGGGCGTTTTCCGATGGGGAGCGTGTTCAAGTTCCCGCTCGCGTTCACGGTCCTGCGGCTCGTCGACGAGAAGAAGCTGAGCCTCGATACCGAATACACGATTCAGCCGGCCGACTTCAGCCCCGGCTACAGTCCCATCCGAGACAACGCGCATGGGCAGCCGGTCACGCTGACTCTGCGTGAGCTCATGCGCTACGCGCTCGGCGTCAGCGACAACACGGCGGCCGACTTCATGATGAAGCTCATCGGCGGTCCGCGAGTCGTGACGCGACGCTTGCGCGAGCTCGGCGTGCGGGACGTCCGCGTCGACCGCAGCGAAAAGGAGATGGCCGCTGATCTGAGCAAGAAAGGCGGTGTCGACCGTTACGCGCGCGATCCGCGCGACACCTCGACGCCGCAGGGGATGATCGAGCTCCTGAAGTGTTTCTACGAAAAGCGCGACGGGCTTTCGCCGGAGAATCACGACTTCGCAATGAAGACGATGCTCGAGACGAAGACCGGCGCCCGAAGGATCGTCTCCGCGTTACCGCAGGGCGCGACGTTCGCTCACAAGACCGGGACGATGCCCGGCACGACGAACGACGCCGGCATCATCACCTCGCCCGATGGGAAGCACCACATCGCCGTCGTCGTCTTCGTCAAGGGTGCGAAGGAACGCGACGACGTCATCGAAGCGGCGATCGCGAGCGTGGGAAGACAGTTGTACGACGCGCTGATCGCGGAAACGGATTCTGGCCCGATCAGACAATCGTCACGCGCCGCTGCTCGATCCGGCGGATCTCGCGCACGAGCTGATCGCGCGCGCTCTTCCCCTTCTGCACGAACGATGTGACCTTCGTCTGCAGTTCATCGCGATCCGCGTTCGTCAGATCCTTCGACGTCAGGACGAGAATGGGGATGTTCGCGGTGTGTGGATTTTCCTTGAGACCGGTCGCGACTTCGAAGCCGGTCATCCCCGGCATCATGAGATCGAGGATGATCACGTCGGGCAGCAGCTCGATGGCGACGCGCAGTCCTTCCTCTCCGGAGTACGCTCCTTCGACTTTGTATCCCAGCCGCTCGAGCTCTTCATCGAGGAGCGCGTGCACCGCTGCGTCGTCGTCGATGAGCAGCAGCTTCGGACCGAGGCCGCGCGTCACGGCCGCGGTGATCTCGTGGATGCGCTGGAGGAGGCGGTCGCGATCGACCGGCTTCACGAAATAGTCGTCGGCGCCGAGTGCGAGACCGAGCTCGCGATTGTCGACCATCGAGATGATGACGACGGGAATGTCGCGCGTGCCGAGGTCGGTCTTGAGCTTCTTCAGGACTTCCCAGCCATCGAGACCGGGGAGCACGAGATCGAGAGTCACGGCCAGCGGATGCGTTTCGCGGGCGAGGCGGAGCGCCTCCTCGCCGTGACGTGCACGCACCGCCAGATATCCCGCCGACGAGAGTGCGGCGGCGAGCAGCTCGTAGGCGTGCGCATCGTCCTCGACGATCAGCACGCGCTCTGCTCCTCTTGCTTCGCCCGGCTCATCGAGCTCCGCCGTGCGGGTCACGATGGCGGCGCGCGAGCGGACCGGGAGGCTGAACGAGAACGTGCTGCCTTCTCCCGGTGCGCTCTCGACGCGAATACGCCCGCCCTGCAATTCGACGAACTTCTTCACGAGCGCGAGGCCGAGGCCGGTGCCGCCGAACTCGCGCCGCGCGGTGCCGTCGACCTGCCGGAACTCTTCGAAGATGACGGAGTGATTCTCGGGCTCGATGCCGATTCCCTCATCGCGCACGGCGACTGTGATCCAGCCGTCGCTCTGATCGCTTCCCTCGAAACGCGCCGAGATCGTGATCGGCTTGTCGGGCGGAGAGAACTTCACCGCATTCGAAACCAGATTGAAGAGCACCTGCTTGAACTTCGCGAGATCCGCCTCGATGTGCGGAAGATCCTGCGGCACTTCGATGACGAACTGCGGCCGCGTATTGGTCATCCCGCGCATGACGTGACAGACGCTTTCGACGACAGGCTCGATCGCGAAGTACTCGGGATAGATCTCCATCCGCCCGGCCTCGATCTTCGAGAGATCGAGAATGTCGTTGATGATCCCGAGCAGGTGCTGGCCCGAGGCGAGGATGTGCTTCAGAAAGTTGAGATGCTTTCCGTCGATGCGGTCGTGCAGCCGCTCGACGAGAATCTCCGAGAAGCCGATGATCGAGTTCATCGGCGTTCGCAGCTCGTGTGACATGTTCGCCAGGAACTGGCTCTTGAGGCGATCGGCCTCCTGAATCCGGCGATTGGCTTCCGCGAGCTCTTCCGTCTTGGACTGCAGTTCGTCCGCGAGCCGCCTCAGCTCCTCGATCTTCTGCTTGTCTTCATTTTCGAGATGCCGGATGCGCAGGCGTTTCGACTGCAGATTCGCGATCCCTGTCAGGAAGAAATACGACACGCCGAAGAGAAACACCATGCGTGTGATCGCCGTGTAGAAAAGCGGCGTGCCGACGGGTGCGCGCCCCATCGCTGCGAGCAGCACGACATACGCGACGCTGTTGACGATCATCGTCGTGTACGCGGCTCGCCGCCCCATGACGAATGCGGCGGCGGCGGCAGGCGACAGATACCAGAGATACCAGGGGCTGTCCGGCCCGCCCGTGAGGTAGACACCGACCGTGATCGTCAGGATGTCCCACGCGATCGTCAGCGGATTCAGGATCGAGCGCGAGACCAGTTGCTTCTTGTAGAGAATGTATGCGAGGCCGATCACGGCGGACGAGCAGGCCCACGCGATCACCGTCGGGATCGCGCCGAGCGCGAACACGCCGAGCGCGCGTCCGACGAACGACGTGACCATCGCCGCCGCATAGACGATCAGCCTGCTTTTCTGCACGGCGAGATCGAAGCGGTACACGCTTTCACTAACGGTCGGAGTCTCGGACGATAGGCTCACGGGATAGCCCGATTGTACGCTTCTGCTCGGATCGGACGGTACGGCCATTGCTCTTCGCCTCCGCCGTGCGGCGATGCCTGTCGGGAGTGGCCATCTGTCTTCTTGCCTGCGTGCTCCGCGGCAATGGGATCACCGATGAGAACGCGCAGAAGGGAACGGATCAGTGGAACGTCTTCGCGCGCGCTCTGAACG
Organism: Acidobacteriota bacterium; assembly: GCA_021325515.1. Classification (GTDB taxonomy): domain Bacteria; phylum Acidobacteriota; class Thermoanaerobaculia; order Gp7-AA8; family Gp7-AA8; genus JAJPHC01. The sequence continues at coordinate 2,502 of JAJPHC010000023.1, read as the reverse complement.
GTGAGATCGAGGGCTATGCGTCGCGCACCAGCGTTGCCCCGGGCGAGAGCATTCGCTTTTTCGTGAAGGCCGCGGACCCGCACTACACGATCGAAGTCTTCCGCATGGGCTGGTATGGCGGCGCCGGCGGCCGGCGGATGACGGAGGCCGTCGAGCGAACGACGGTGCCGCAGCCGGTGCCGCAGCCCGATCCGCTCACAGGTCTCATCGAGTGCGACTGGTCCGATCCGTGGGAGCTCGCGATTCCCGATGACTGGACCAGCGGCGTCTACCTCGCGAAGCTCACGGCTCTCCCGAGCCGTCTCGGATCGTGGATCATCTTCGTCGTCCGCGCGCGCGCCGATCGCCACGCGCGTTTTCTCGTCCAGACGAGCGCGACGACGTACGAGGCGTACAACAACTGGGGCGGAAAGTCGCTGTACGAGTTCAACAGCAGCGGCGGGCGTGCGTTCAAGGTCTCGTTCAACCGGCCGTATGCACGCAAGTCCGGCCCCGCGGACTTCCTTCTCGGCTATGAATATCCGGCCGTGAGATTCCTGGAGCGTGAGGGCTACGACGTCGCCTACACGACCGACATCGACACGCACGAGAATCCGCAGGAGCTGCTCGCGCACGATGCCGTCATCGACATTGGTCACGACGAGTACTGGACGTGGCAGATGCGGGACGCGTTCGAGACGGCGCGCGATGGCGGAGTCAACCTGGTCTTCCTCGGCGCCAACACCTGCTACTGGCAGATCCGGCTCGAGAGCTCACCGTTGAACGGCGAGCGCGATCGCGTCATCGCGGCGTGGAAAGAGAGCGCCGCCCAGCTCGATCCTGTGCTCACGGACGGCGATCCCTCGAATGATCATCTCGCGACGACGCTCTGGCGAAACGCGCCGGTCTCGCGGCCGGAGGACTCGCTCGCCGGCACGATGTTCACCTACACGCCGGTCTCGGGAGATGTCGTGGTCGCCGACAGTTCGCACTGGGTGTTCAGCGGCACGGGGCTGCGAACGGGTGACGCGATTCCCGGCCTCCTCGGTTACGAAGTCGATCGAACGACGGCTACGGCGCCGGCGAGCACGGTGGTGCTCGCGCGCTCGCCGTTCAGCCGCAGCGACGGAAGCAGTGATGAGGCGGACATGACTCTGTACACGACGAAGGCCGGCGGATTCGTCTTCGCGACCGGCACGCTGTACTGGGCATTCGGCCTCGACGATTACAACCTAGCGTTGCGGCCGTATGCGCCGGTGAGCGCGGCCGCGCAACAGATCACGCGCAACGTGCTTCAGCACGCCATGACGCACCCCCGCCGCCGCGCGATGCACTGAGGGAGCCGCACTCAGCCGGGAAGAGCCGGCGCGATGTTGCGGGTTGCGCTCCGTCATGCGTCCAAGACTCGCGGTCCTCTGCGCGATCCTGTTGTCGTCGTCCGCGTCGATGTACGCGTATACGTTCTCCGCGTGGGTTCCGGCGTGGGACACGAATGCGCTGACGTCGATGCAGCTTCACGCGGGCTCACTCGATGAGTCGAACCCCGGTTGGTACTCGCTCGATGGGAACGGAGCCATCGCGAAGAACTGGAACGCGGAGAATCCGCAACTGCGCGCGGCGATGACCGGCACGCGCCTCCTTCCGACGATCAAGAACTACGTCAATGGATCATTCAATGCGGCAGTCGTGCTGTCTCTGATCGCGACGGCCGATGCGCGCGAAGCGCACGCCGAGGCGATCCGCCAGCTCGTGGTGCAGAACGCGTTCGATGGAATCGACATCGACTACGAGGGGCTGCCGGAATCGGCGAAGTCGAACTTCAGCGCGTTGATCGCGCTGCTCGCGGAGAAGCTGCACGCGGTGAACAGGAAGCTCTCGCTGACGCTCGCGGCGAAAACGGGTGACGCGCAGACGTGGGCCGGCCCCGGCGGCAACGACTGGCAATCCCTCGGCGCATCCGCCGATTCGATCAAGATCATGGCCTATGACAAGCACTATCCGGGCAGCGCGCCGGGCGATGTCACACCGCTCGACTGGCTGGATGCCGTCGTGACGTATGCCGAGGCGCATGTGCCGTCGAAGAAGGTGATCGTTGGACTGCCGTGGTATGGCTACGACTGGCTCGGTACGACGGCGAGTGCTGTGACCTATGCGAGCGGGATGCAGCTCGCGGTTAGCCAGGGCGTGACGCCGTCGCGTGATGCGAGCGGCGAGCTGACGTTCGCGTATGCCGGACACTCCGTCTTCTTTCAGGACGCGCAGAGCTATGTCGTGAAAGTGAATGCGGTGCTCGGCAGGCACCCCGGCATCGGCGGCTTTGCGCACTGGCGCGCGGGAGCGGAGGACGCCGGGGTGTGGCCGAAGATCGATCTGTTCCGCGGCAATTCATCGGGTGCAGCGCCGGCCCCGGCACCGCCAAAACCGGCAAGAACGCGCCCCTCGCGCCCGTAGTGCGTTGGGATGTGAATGTCGTGCTCGGCCGGCATCGCGGCATCGGCGGCTTTGCGCGTGGGGTGCGGACGT
>JAJPHC010000014.1 GCA_021325515.1 Acidobacteriota bacterium | reverse complement strand
CGGATCGGTCCTCGTTCTGCATGAAATCCCCCTCTTGCTCGTCGGTTCGAGAGGGGGGATTTTTAGGTGATCGGATGGGGGGATTTTAGGGAGATCGCTGACACACCTCATTACGATGCTTGCGTCCGCACCGCTCCATGGTTATCCTCGCGCGGGCTCGGCACCGCGAACGCTCCCGCCTCGCGCTTGGGATGCGTGCTTCCGGGGGCCGCCACAGCCCTTTCGTCCGTGATCGGGGCCTTCAACCATGGTCTCCGGGTCCGGTTCGCTGGAAGACGGAAGAAGCAGGCACCCCCGGAGGTTGATCGCGGTGGCAAACTGGAAGCCTGATGGAATCTGAAGCCGAGGACCAGATCGCAGATGCGACGACGACGGTGATCCCCGCAGACGCCGTCTCGGGAATGAACCTCACCGGCACGTTGGACCCGGCAGTCTTCTATGGGCTGGTTACCCGCATCTGGACGATCGCTGCAGGACCCGTCAACCTTCTCTTGATCGGCCATTTTTTCGCGCCTGCGGTTCAGGGTTTTTATTACACGTTCGGAAGCCTGGTGGGCTGGACGGCGTTTCTGGAGCTCGGACTCGCAACCGTCGTGCAGCAGTTTGTTAGTCACGAGTGGGCCAACCTCTCGCTTACCCCGACCGGGGAGCTGACCGGCGACCCTCACGCCGCGGCACGCCTCGCCTCCCTCGCGCGAATTGCTGTTCGCTGGTACACGGCAGTGGCAATTGTCAGTTGCATCACGTTCGGCGTTGGAGGCGCCATTTTCCTCGCCCGCCGGGCTGAACCAGGGGTTTCGTGGCTCCTTCCCTGGATTTGTCTCGTCCTCACGGCGGGCGGTGCTCTCGCACTGCTGCCGGGATGGACAATCCTCGACGGATGCAACCAGCTATTCAGGACCAACCGCGCCCGCGCGTTGATTGTGGTCGGCGGCAGCATCGCCTTGTGGGTCACGATCGTACGAGGAGGCGGCTTGTGGGCAAGCACGTCATCAATGACGGTCAACCTCGTGATTACCGTCGTTTTTTTCATACTGTCGTACCGGCGATTCTTTTCCTCGCTTCGAAGAACGCCCACTGAAGACGTCACCGTCAACTGGCAGCACGAGCTTTGGCCGATGCAGTGGCGGATTGCATTGAGCTGGCTGTCGAACTACTTCCTGTTCTCTCTCATCACGCCGGTCCTGTTCAGCGTACAGGGGGCAGCGGCGGCAGGACAGATGGGAATGACCATGACGCTGGCAAATTCCGTCGTGGCCCTTTCTCTCACCTGGACATTACGAAGGGCCCCATTGTTTGGAGTGCTGGTCGCGAAGAAGCAGTATTCAAAACTCGACCAACTGTTTCGTAATACTCTTTGGCTGACGATCGCGGTAGCGGCCGCAGGCTGTACTGTCGTGATTGGAACGTTGACGGTCCTCCACGCGATGCATTTCAAGCTGGCTTCACGTTTTCTGGATCCGGCAACGGCTTCCCTGATGCTGTTCGCAACCGTGATCATCGCGGCCGTAAGCGTCATGGCCGCATATCTCCGCGCTCACAAGCGTGAGCCGTTCCTCGTGCCGTCGTTGCTGATGGGGGTGTCGATCGTCGGCGGGGCGATTCTCTGCGGCCGCAAATTCGGAGTCCCTGGTATCGCCGCAGCCTATCTGTCTTCGGTTGCGATATTCGCCGTGGTTCAGACAGCGATTTTTCTCAGGTGCAGAAGGCTCTGGCACGCGGATGAGTAGCGGAACCAAATGGGCTATGATTGCGCACCCTCAGGGGAATCACAGATAGCGAGTTGCGCTTCCCAAGCTCTACGGTTCGCACTTCATCACCGGTATGCCCTACTTTACGATCGTAATGCCGACATACGACCGGCCGGCGCTCCTCGAGCGGGCACTTCGTACATGCGTGGCACAAGACTTCACCGATTGGGAAGCAATCGTCGTTGACGACGCGTCTCCAAGTGCGAACGAGACGTCCGCAGATGTCGTCCGACGCATCGGTGATCCTCGGATCTCGCTGATCAGACATGAACGCAACCAGGGCGTGTGCGCAGCTCGCGACACGGCCTCGCGCGCGGCGCGCGGCACGTGGCTCATTTTTCACGATGACGACGATGAACTGCTGCCGGGTGCCCTGGCGCATATCCACCAGACGGCTGAACGGGCGCGACCGGAAATCCGCCGCCTCATCTTCGCATACCGGGATGACGACGGATTATCGAGCCCGGAGCCGCCGCTCGTCAGCGGAACGGTCTGGCAGTACTCCGACTACATGCAGTGGCTTGATCAAGTCAGCGAGAGAACGGACTTTCTTAACTGTATTCACCGTGAGGTTTTCCAGCACGTATCGTGGCCGTCAGACCGAAGCCGCGAGGATATTTTTCACCTCGACCTCGCGCGGCGTTTCAACACCGAATGTCACAATGACGTCGTCGCCGTCATCCACACGGACGCTGTAAATCGTTTTACTGCTGTCCCCGGCCCCGAACGGCTTTTGCGGATGGCGCCTGATATCGCACGGCAGGTCGACCGGATTGTTTCCGGACACGGTGATGCCCTCAGCCGCTGGGCCCCCGAAATGTTCAGCCGCTACCTTCGGCAAGGAGCGATCAATCATTTCCTTGCGGGGAATCGCACCGAGGGTGTGCGCTACTCAGTCCGATTCATCAGACAACGCCCAATCGCACTATCCGGCTGGGCAAGTCTCCTCCTCGGCCTTCTCAGCCGGCGGCTCCTGGCATCCGTCGTGGCAACGAGCAAACGCCAGCGCGCCAGGCGCGCGCGATCCCGCAGTGGCATCCAGTGAAGATCCTCAACATGATCCTCTCGATGACGGGAGGCGGGGCCGAGCGCCAGCTCGCATTCATGGTCCCGGAGCTGCGCGCGCTGGGACATGACGTCCATGTCGCGTATGTGTACGACGGCATCTATCTCGATCAACTCCGTTCGCATCAATGCCCTGCACATCAGCTCAAGGTTGCATCCAAGTACGACGCGCGCATGCTCTTCTCCTTATGGAGAATCCTCCGAACGCTGCGGCCCGACGTGATCCACACGTGGCTTCCCCACATGGATGTTCTGGGAGGCGGACTCGCCCGTGTTCTCCGGATTCCGTGGGTCATGAGTGAACGCAGCTCGGCGGGGATGTATCAGCCCACGCTTCTGAACGGAATGCGCAGGAGGCTTGGCCGTCATGCGGATGCGATCGTCGCAAACTCTCCGGGAGGCGCGGAGTACTGGGCCGATGCCGGGGCGCCGCGATCGCGGATCGAAGTCATTCCGAACTTCGTTCTGCGCGAGGAGCTCGACGCAGCCCCTCCCCTGCAGGATGCGAGGATCGCCGCTTCCGATGAGGTGATCCTGCACGTCGGCCGCCTCAGCCCGGACAAGAATCTCAGCACGGTGATCGCCGCGATGTCGGAGCTCGTCCGCCGACGTCCGCACGCGAAACTCGTGCTTTGCGGTGAGGGACCGCTGCTGAATCAGCTCACGAGCGAGGTGAAAGCGGCGAACGTCGAGGACCACGTCCTCTTCGCAGGCTTCGTCTCCAACGTCGGCACCTGGCTCAAACGTGCGGACGCGCTCGTCGCAGTGTCCGAATGCGAAGGACATCCCAACGCCGTACTGGAAGCGATGGCTGCAGGCGCTCCGGTCGTGGTTTCGAACATCGATGCCTACCGGAACATCCTCGATGACACATCCGCTCTCTTCGCCTCGGCCCGCGATCCGGAGGAAATTGCGGCGGCATTGGCCGCGACACTCGAGAACCGCGACGCCGCACGCGCACGAGCCGATCGCGCGCGCCGATTCGTGGAACCTCTCTCGCTCCACGCCACCGTTCAACGCTACGATGACTTCTACCGCCGGCTCGTCGCTTCGAAGGGCCGCCTTGCAGAGCGTCGAATATAATCCGCTGCCGTCCCGTCCTCAGACGGCGCGATTCTTCACGGAGAACTGAATTGAAAGTCCTGATCACCGGCGGAGCCGGCTTCATCGGCTCCCACCTTGCTGACGCCTATATCGCCCGCGGGGACGAAGTCTACGTCCTCGACGATCTCTCGACCGGAAGCATCGAGAACATCGCGCATCTCAAGTCCGAGAGCAGATTTCATTACACGATCGACTCGGTCCAGAACATACCGGTCCTGGCGGAGCTCGTCGATACTTGCGATGTGATCTTCCATATGGCGGCCGCGGTCGGCGTCAAGCTGATCGTCGAGAGTCCGGTTCGCACCATCGAGACGAATGTCAGAGGGACCGAGGCGGTGCTCGCCGCGGCCAACAAGAAGAAGAAGCGCGTCCTCATCGCGTCGACATCCGAGGTCTACGGCCTCAGCACCGAGATCCCGTTCCGCGAGGATGGCAATCTCGTTCTCGGCGCAACCAACAAGGGGCGCTGGAGCTACGCCTGCTCCAAAGCGATCGACGAGTTTCTTGCGCTCGCCTATTGGCGCGAAAAGAAACTGCCCACAATCGTCGTACGGCTCTTCAATACCGTCGGACCGCGCCAGACGGGCCAGTATGGAATGGTGATTCCCACACTCGTCAAGCAGGCGCTGGCCGGACGTCCTCTCACGGTTTATGGGACAGGCAAACAGACACGCTGCTTCGGCTATGTCGGAGACGTGGTCAAGGCGCTGGTCAGCCTGATGGATCAGGAAGGCGCGACGGGCGATCTGTTCAACATCGGATCTTCGGAAGAGGTCTCCATCAACGATGTGGCCCAGCGGATTCTCGCGCTGACGAGCTCACAATCGGAAATCGTCTACGTCCCCTATGACGAAGCCTATGAGCATGGATTCGAAGACATGCCGCGGCGCGTGCCTGATACGCGAAAGCTGCAGGCGCTGATCGGCTTCGCTCCAAAGACGAACCTCGACACGATCCTGAAGAGCGTCATCGACCATTACAGCCGGAGTTGATCACTCCGCAAAGGACGTGTGGAACCAGTCGATGGTTCGCTTCAAGCCCTCGTCGAGTGTCGTCGAGGCTTTGAAGCCGAACGCGTGCATCGCCCGCTCGACATCGAGGAGACGGCGCGGCTGACCATTCGGCCGCGTCGTGTCCCACACGATCTCGCCCCCATATCCCACCATTCGCGCAATGAGCTGGGCGAGATCTCTGATGGAGATCTCACGCCCGGAGCCGATGTTCACAGGCTGCGGCCCGTCGTAGCGTTCTGCGGCCAGGACAATCGCCTCGGCTGCGTCCTCTACATAAAGAAACTCACGCGTGGGAGTTCCATCGCCCCATAAGACAACCTGCTCGTCGCGATTCCGTCGGGCGTGCTCGAACTTGCGGATCATCGCCGGAATGACGTGACTCGTTTCCAGGTCGAAATTGTCCCGTGGGCCGTACAGATTCACAGGCAACAGGAAGATGCCGTTGAATGCATACTCTTCCCTGTAGCCTTGTAATTGCACAAGAAGCGCCTTCTTGGCGATTCCATAAGGCGCGTTGGTTTCTTCCGGATAGCCGTCCCACAGGTCGTCTTCGCGGAACGGCACTGGAGCGAATTTCGGATACGCGCAAATCGTCCCCAGGCAGACGAACTTCTCCACGCCGGCCAGTCTGGCCTCTTCAATGAGCTGAATTCCCATTGTGGCGTTTTCATAGAAGAAGCGGCCGGGATGGATGCGATTCGCGCCGATGCCGCCCACGACGCCGGCCGCATGAATGATGAGATCCGGCCGCTGCCCCGCGAGAAAGCTGCGAACTGCATCGCGGTCGAGGAGATCGAGCTCGCGCTTGCGCGGTGCGAACAGCGCAGCGGGAGACCGTTTCTCGAGATTCTCGCGAATGAAACTGCCGAGGAATCCTCCGCCTCCTGTCAGCAGAACGCGCTTTTGCCGCCAGAAGCCCTCAACAGTGTTCGTGTTGGGCATGAGTGCTCACCGCGCCGCCGGCGACGGATTCCGGCGCTGATGCTCGAACGACTCGCTCTCCGCGAGCGCAAGATCCGAGTCGACCATCAGATTCACCAGCTCATGAAATGACGTGCGCGGCGACCAGCCGAGAAGGTCGCGCGCCTTCGAGGCATCGCCCCGGAGGTGGTCGACTTCCGTCGGCCGGAAATAGCGCGGATCGATTTCGATCAGCACCCGGCCGCTCTGGCGGTCGATGCCCTTTTCCTCCAGGCCGCTGCCGCGCCATTCGATCTCGATTCCGGCGCGCCGGAATGCGAGCTCCGAAAACTCGCGCACCGTGTGCGTCTCACCGGTCGCAATGACGAAGTCTTCCGGCTGCTTGTACTGCAGCATCATCCACATCGCCTCGACGTAGTCCGCTGCATATCCCCAATCGCGCACTGCATCGAGGTTGCCGAGATACAAGCGGTCCTGCAGGCCCCACTTGATCCTTCCGGCAGCGCGCGTGATCTTGCGCGAAACGAACGTTTCGCCGCGCCGCGGCGACTCGTGGTTGAACAGGATGCCATTGACCGCATACAGATCGTAGGCCTCGCGATAATTCACGGTCATCCAGTACGCGTAGACCTTTGCCACGCCATAAGGACTGCGCGGATAAAAAGGCGTCGTCTCTTTCTGCGGGACTTCGAGCACTTTGCCGAACATCTCGGAGGAGGACGCCTGGTAGATGCGCGGCCGGATCTGCAATTCGCGGATCGCCTCGAGCAGGCGCGTTGCGCCCAGACCGGTGACGATCCCTGTGTACTCCGGTATGTCGAACGAAACCTTCACATGGCTTTGTGCGCCAAGGTTATAGATCTCGTGCGGATCGACGAGCCGCAGAATCCGGTTCAATGACGATGCGTCGTCGAGATCCCCATAATGAAGAATCAGTGTGCGGTGCGAATCGTGAGGATCCTGATAGATGTGCTCGACTCGTGACGTATTGAACGAAGAGGAACGCCGGATGACACCGTGGACCTCGTAGCCCTTGCTCAACAGGAATTCGGCCAGATAAGAGCCATCCTGTCCGGTGATGCCGGTGACGAGAGCACGGCGCTTTGAATCGCGATCTCTTTGTTCGCTCATCGTTCAAACCTTGTAGTAATCACGATACCACTCGACGAAACGGCGAACTCCTTCACGGACCGGTGTCGACGGTTTGAATCCCACTTCGCGCTCGAGCTCACGGACATCGGCCATCGTCGACGGAACATCGCCCGGCTGCATGGGAAGAAGATCGAGTGTCGCCTTGATGCCGAGCGTCTCTTCGATCACGGAAATGTATTCGAGCAACTGAACCGGCTTGTTGTTTCCGATGTTGAAGACGCGCCATGGCGCATAGCTGCGCGCCGGATCGGGATCGTCGCCTGTCCATGCGGGATCGGCCGCGGCGGGATGATCGAGCACGCGGATCACCCCTTCCACGATGTCGTCGATGTACGTGAAGTCGCGCACCATCCGCCCTTCATTGAAGACGGGAATCGGCTCGCCGGCGAGGATGCCGCGCGTGAACTTGAACAGCGCCATGTCCGGACGTCCCCACGGACCATAGACGGTGAAAAAGCGAAGCCCGGTGGCGGGCACGCCGAAGAGACTCGCGTACGTGTGGGCCATCAGCTCATTGGCCTTCTTCGTCGCGGCGTACAACGACACGGGATGATCGACGTTGTGATGTTCGGAGAACGGCTGCCTCGTATTCGCTCCATACACAGAGCTGGACGACGCGAACACGAGGTGCTCCACGCCGCCGTGGCGGCAGCCTTCCAGGATCGTCAGAAATCCATCGATGTTGCTGCGCGTATACGCAAACGGATTGGTCAGCGAATATCTGACTCCAGCCTGGGCCGCGAGGTGAACGACGCGCTGCGGCTTGTACTCGGCAAACACCCGCTCCATCGCTTCACGGTCGCCAACATCGGCGCGGACGAAGTGGAACCGCTCGCTCGCGCTCAACCGCTGCAGCCGCGCTTCCTTCAAGCGCGGGTCGTAATAGTCATTCAGATTGTCGACGCCGGCGACGTCATCCCCTCGATCGAGGAGCCGTCGCGTGACGTGGGATCCGATGAATCCTGCGGCACCGGTGACAAGAATCATGCGCAAAGAATCTCCCGGCCGATCATAGCCTCTTCCTGCGTGGGCGCCGCGCCCTTAAGCGCGCACGAGCCGCGCTGCCGCACCGGGCGGAACGACATTGCGTGTATCGATGACGAGGCGCGCCTGGCCGTAGAGAGCAGGGTCCTTGAACGCCGTATGCGGTGTCGAAATCAGCACGGCATCGTACGTTCCCAGTTCTTCGGCCGTGCATGGTACGGAACGCATCTGCAGATCGTGTTTCCGTCCGCGCCGGGCTTCCGGAACAAAGGGATCACAGTACGACACGACCGCACCGCGTTCCTGCAGCAGCTCGATCAGTTCGAACGAGGGCGATTCCCGGTCATCGTCGATGTCCGGCTTGTACGAGAGTCCGAGCACGACGACGGACGCGCCGACGATGCTCTTCCCGGCGCGATTCACCGCCTCCACCGTGCGGTCGACGACATAGCGGGGCATCGACGTATTGATCTCTCCCGCCAGTTCGATGAAGCGCGCCCACGTTCCGTGCTCCGCAGCTTTCCAGGTCAGATAGAACGGATCGAGCGGGATGCAGTGGCCGCCCAATCCCGGCCCGGGATAGAACGGCATGAACCCGAACGGCTTCGTCTTCGCCGCCTCGATCACTTCCCACACATTGATCCCCATCCGATCGAAGACGACTTTCATCTCGTTCACGAGAGCGATATTGACCGCGCGAAAGATGTTCTCCAGCAGCTTCGACGATTCGGCCACTTCCGGCGATGACACCGGAACGATCCGCTCGATGATCGCGCCATACAGAGCCTCGGCCACACGCGATGAGCTCTCGTCCATCCCGCCGACCACCTTCGGGATGTTGCGCGTGTTGAATCGCTCGTTTCCCGGATCTTCGCGCTCCGGCGAGAACGCGAGAAAGAAGTCGTGGCCGCAGCGCAGCCCCTTCGCTTCGAAGCGCGGCAGCAGTTCTTCCCGCGTCGTTCCCGGATAGGTCGTCGACTCGAGGACGACGAGTTGTCCCGGACGCAGCGTCTCCGCGATCGTCTCCGCCGTGACGCGGATGTACTTCAAGTCCGGCTCGCGATGCTCGCCGAGCGGCGTCGGCACACAGATGATGATGGCATCGCATTGGGCAAGCAGCGAGAAATTGGTCGTTGCCCTGGCGCGGCGCTGGAAGGCTTCCCGAATCCGGTCGACGCCGATATGCCGGATGTACGACTGTCCCGCATTCAGTCTCGTCGTCTTCGTTTCGTCGACGTCGAAACCGAGGACCTCGAATCCGGTTTCTTCGAACAGAAGAACGAGAGGAAGGCCCACATAACCGAGACCAATCACACCCACGCGGGCCGAGCGATTGGCGATGGAAGCAAGGAGATTCTCAGAGAGAGAAGGCTGGTCGCTCACGATAGGGGGCGGATTCAACCACGAGCGCACGGCTCGTGCAAGTCAGCGCGCTGCCCTGAAGAACTCCACCGTTTCGCGCATCCCTTCGCCGAGCGCAACCGGCTCCTGTAAACCCGCCAGCCGCCGCAGTTTCGAGCCGTCCAGCACGCTCCGCCGCTGCTCGCCAGCCTTCGCCGGACCATGCTGCGCATCACGCGCGACACCCGCTGCTGCGGCCAGGCTGCGATAGAGCTCATTCACGGACGTCTCGACTCCCGTGCCGACATTGAACGGTCCCTTCAATGAGAGATCGTCGGTGACCGCGACGTTCGCGCGCACGACATCGCCGACGAACACATAGTCGCGAGTCTGCTCGCCGTCACCATTGATCGTCACCTCCTGGCCGCTGAGCAGACGATCGGCAAAGATCGCGATGACACCCGCTTCACCCTTCGAGTTCTGGCGCGGGCCGTAGATGTTGGCGTAGCGGAGCGCGATCGTCGAGAGACCATGGATCTCGCGGAAATAGTGCATGTAATGCTCGACGGCGAGTTTCGCGCAGCCGTATGGCGACAGCGGATGCGTCGGATGATCTTCGTCCTGCGGCGCGGTGACCGGTTCACCGTAGATCGCGCCGCCGGTCGAGGCAAACACGAACCGCTTCACACCCGCATCGAGCGAAGCCTGCAGGAGGCGAATCGTCGCCACGATGTTGATCTCCGCATCGATCGCGGGGTCGGCGACGGAGTGGCGGACGTCGATCTGCGCGGCGTGATGGCTCACGACGTCGGGGCGCAGCATGCGCACCAGCTCGATCGTTCGCTCTTCGCGAAGATCGGCCTCATGAAACTCCGCCTTCGGATTCAGATTGCGGACGTTGCCGGTGGAGAGGTTGTCGATGATGCTCACGCGATCGCCGCGCTCGATGAACGCGTCGGCAATGTGCGATCCGATGAACCCTGCGCCGCCAGTAACGAGTACGTGTCTCTTCATGCGATCCGCATTCTCGCCTTTTTCCTCGCATGCCGGTAGATCGCGGCGCAGAGCGCGCCGAAGAGAAAGCCTCCCACGTGCGCCCACCAGGCGACGCCTGCCACTTCCTGCGTTCCCGCGGCCGGCGCGAGCGAGAGAAATCCATTGAAGAACTGCATTAGAAACCAGACCGGCAGGAAGAACGCGGCGCGAATCTCCGCCATCGCCCAGTAGACGACGAGCGGGAACAGCGTGACGATCCGCGCACGCGGACGGAGGACGAAAAAGGCGCCGAGAACGCCGGCGATGCTGCCCGACGCGCCGACGGAGGGAACGTGCGACAGCGGAAAGAACGCCGTGTGACAGAGGCTGCCGGCCGCGCCGCAGAAGAGGTAGAGCAGGAAGTAGCGAAGGTGTCCCAGCGCATCCTCGACGGCGTCGCCGAATACCCAGAGATAGATCATGTTGCCGAAAAGATGAACGAAGCCGCCGTGGATGAAGAGCGATGTGAAGAGTGTGATCGCCACTTCCCACGTTGCGTAATGCCACTGCTCCGGCGCGACCAGCCGCGCCGGAATGAAGCCGAACGTCTGGATCAGCAGCTCCGTGCGCGGGCCGAGAAAAAGCTGCATCACGAAGACGGCGATGTTCGTCGCCACGAGCGAGCGCGTGATGATCGGAGCTGCGCGGTGAGGCAGCGTATGGCGGAGCGGGATCACATCTCCCCACCCAGCGAAGAGCGCGCCAGGATGCTAGTGCTCTGTCCTCGAACTAGTGCTCTGTCCTCAAACTAGATCGCCGCCGCGATCTCGCGCACGACTTCCGCCATCTGATCCTTCGTCAGCTCCGGATAGACGGGAATCGCCAGCGTCCCGTCCGCAGCGATGTCCGAGCTCGGATAGGCCTCGCGCACGCCGGGCAGATCGGCAAAGCACTTCTGCTGCGGCAGCGTCAGCGGGTAGTAGATCTCACATCCGATCGACTTGCTCTTCAGATGCTCGAGGACTCGGTCGCGCGTCGCCCGCCCGTCGAAGCGAATGATGTACTGGTTGTAGACGTGGTGCCGGCCCTCGAGCTCGCGCGGCAACACGACACGATCCCCGGTGCCCGCTTCCGCAAACAACTGCGCATACGTCTGCGCGTTGCGGCGCCGGCCTTCCGCCCACGAATCGAGATGACGCAGCTTCACGTGCAGAATCGCGGCCTGCAGCGCATCGATGCGGAAGTTTCCGCCGACGTAGTGGTGGTAGTACTTGGGACGCATGCCGTGGACGCGGAAGTCGATCAGCTTCTCGCGCATCGCGTCATCGCTCGTGGTGATCGCTCCCGCGTCGCCGAAGCCGCCGAGATTCTTGGAGGGGAAAAACGAGAAGCAGCCGAGCGTTCCCAGCGCGCCCGCGCGCTTGCCGCGATACTCCGCACCGACGGCCTGGGCCGCATCCTCCACGACGGCGATCCCGTGCCGCGCGGCGATGGCGTTGATCGCATCCATGTCCGCGCATTGACCGTAGAGATGCACCGGCATGATCGCGCGCGTACGCCCGCTGATCTTCTGCTCGATCTGCGCAGGATCGATGTTGTAGTCCTCGAGGCGCACGTCGACGAATACCGGACGCGCGCCGAGGCGATGCACGACTCCGGCGGTCGCAAAGAAGGAGTACGCCGGCACGATCACTTCGTCGCCCTGCCCGATGCCGAGGACCATCAGCGCCTCGAGCAGCGCATCGGTGCCCGATGAAACGCCCACCGAGTATTTCGAGTGGCAGTAGGCCGCGAAATCGCTCTCGAAGTCCTCGACGCGCTTGCCGAGGATGAAGATCTGCGACTCGTAGACTTCCTCCGTCACACGAAGGACTTCCTCGCGAATCGTCTTGTATTGCGCTTTGAGATCGAGCAGTGGGATGGCCATGGCGCGCGGAGTTTATCCGAAGTAGACGATCCGGCAAGGACGTCCGTATCACAGGCGTTCATGGATTGCGTAGACGGGATTCGTGTGTCTATTTTTCGTGAATGTTTTTCATGCGCTTACCGCATAAAAATTTAGACACTCCTTTTCATCGCCGCGTATCACAGGCCAAACAACGCGGCGCTCCCCGCCGCGAGATGAAATAAGGAGAACCCCATGAATCTGAAGTCCTTTCTCACTGCTGCCTCGGTCGCGATCCTGCCCTTGACGGCGAGCGCGGCAAGCTTCATCGTCCCCGCGGCAGGTGCCGGCCCCGGCGCAAATGGCAGCCAGTGGCAGAGCGAGCTCACGCTGCACAATGTCAGCAACAGCAGCGTCAACGCGAACGTGATCTTCCATGACGAGAACGGCGCGACGGCGCCGGTCGCCATCGCGGTCGCCGCTCGCTCGACGACGACGCTCGGCGACATCGTGAAGACGACCTTCGGCCGCGCGACCGCGACGGGAGCAATCGAGATCGCAGCCGATGACGCGAACCTCGACCATCTCGCGGTTGCCTCGCGCACGTTCAACACCTCACCGTCCGGCGAGTTCGGGCAGGACATTCCCGCCATCCGCGCGACCGACGCGGCCGGACCTGGTGACGTCGTCGTCATCGCCGGCCCCTCGTCCGTTTCGCAGTACCGCTTCAACTTTGGCGTGTATGCCGTGTCGAGCGCGAAGGTGACGTGGTCTCTCCTGCGCGCGGACGGCAGCGTCGCCGCGCAGAAGGAAGTCTCGTATGCAGCCGGCACCCAACGCCAGTACGGCTCCGGCGTCGGCACCTTCTTCGGCGTCGACGCGAAGGATGACGACACGCTGCACGCGTCGGTGACCTCGGGAGCGGCGATCTTCTACGGCAGTTCCGTGAACAACGCGAGCGGCGACCCGACGTTCGTCCCCGGCGTCAAGGCACGCGAAGAGATCCGCATCAACTTCGTCGGGATCGATGTCAACGGCGACGGCGTCGCCGAGGCGAAGGACGCGGACCGCAACGGAGTGGTGGACACGGCAGTCGACGTCTTCACCACGACCGGATACCCGAACTACTTCCGCATCATCGCGAGTGGTGAACATGGCGAGCCGGCAACGTTCGAACTGATCGACGCAGGTTCGGACGCGATGCTCATCGACGCGAACGGCACGATTGCCTGGGCGCCGATGAAGGCAGTCCGCGGAGAGACCGGTTCTCTGAAAGTCCGCATCACGGCTGGCGGGTCGACCGCCGTTGTGACGATCCCGGCGAATTACCGCTAACCCCCGGGATCAACTCCTCCTGACTCATCCGGCCGCGCGACTGGACTCGCGCGGCCGGATTTTTTTCAGGCGAACGCTGCCAACAAGACAACTCAATTCTCCGCGTTCGAAACCGGGCGCGGACTCGGGCCCGGGAAATCCGCGGGCTGCAGGCTTGACTGGCGTTGGACGGAAGAGACCTAACCCGCGGCTGCACCTCTCTCGATGTCCACATGGTTTCGGCGTATGACGTTCTGAAGTCTGTAGTTCATGACCAGCGGCGGGATCGTCAGCGGACCATAGGCGAACGGCCGCCAGTCGTGCACCCATGTCGAGTCGTAAACGATTCTCGAGCGGCGTTGCGGATCGAACTTGAGATGCGGACTGCCGTACAACTCATGGGCGCGAGCCCGAGTGAGCTTTTCTTCGGCGAAACCGTTGTCGACATCGAGAAACCGCGCCAACAGGGCAGCGTAGCGCTCCGAATCACTCGTGAAGTCTTCGTGCGACACCATCATGGTCGGGATTCGATTCCGCTTCAGAAACCGGAGCGCCTGCAAGGTCGACCACAACCAGCGGTACGCCTCGACGACGTAGTGCGTCTTCTCGCCCCATTTGCGGCGCCGCGCGGTTACTGACGAAGCCCAGGCTCGCATGTCCCGGACAATATGAACGGCTCTCAAGTCGATCAGCCCACGCCTGGCAAGCGGCAGATAGAAGAGCTCCAGACTTCGGAGCTCTTTGGAGGAGTCAACGAAGATCATCCCCGGATAGAACTCCTGGAAGCGAGCTACAACAAGCTCGAACGCATCGGTCAGCGAACCGTCCCGAAGTTGCGGCAGCAGCGGCCCCCAGAACTCGCATTCCTGTCGTGAATGGCCGCAGGAACATGGCCAGTTGTCCTCGGGGGTGTGCTGCGTCGCGCGCTCGGCCATGATCGAATGCAGACTCTCTCCGACACTGACCATTTGAGGATGCGTCGCCATGAACATCTCGAGAATCGTCGAACCCGATCGAGACATCCCTGCGATGTAAACGACTTTCAACATCGAACGTACCTGACCTACTCGCGCGGGATCGACAACCGCGCACGAATGTTCAGCTTCTTCAAGACGACATTGTGCAGCAACAGGTTCCATGCGACGACCGCGCACGCGCTGGCTGCCGCTGCGCCTTCGATCCCCATCAGTCGCACGCCGGCGATCATCGCCACGCACTTGACCACCAGCACGCCGCCGAGAAACCGGGCGGCAACCAGTTCGTATCCCGTCATCACCAGAAGCAGCCCGACGGAGCCAGTGGCAACGTTGATGAATTGTCCGATCGAGAGAATCGCCAGCGTCCGATCACCCGCCGGATAGTTCGGCCCGAAAAGTCGCAGGATCGGCAGGCCGGCAAACAGAAATGCCGCGGTGACAGGCGCAGCAAGGGCTGTGGCCATCATGGTCGTCCTGCTGACTTCCCGTTGGATTGCCGACAGATTGCTCTCCGCATACAGCCGGGCTACTTTGGGAGCGAGAGCGGCATTGAAGGCAAAGAGAGGAAGCGAAATGATCGTGGCGCAATTCGCTGCGACATTGAAGACGGCCGCAGCTTTCGGCCCCGACATTCCGCCAACGACGAGCACATCGACATGCGAGTTCAACGTTGTCAGTGCGCCGTAGACGAACAACTGGAATGAGTGCCTGTGCCAGGAGGAATCTGCCGGAATTGCGGCGACGTCGCCTGCCTGAATCGGACCGATCAGGCTCCTCGTCACCACCACGACGAGCATGAGGGTCGCTGCATAAAGCACCAGGGCCATGCCGGCCGTCACGTGGCCTTTCATCAGAATCCCCGCGCAAGTCAGCAGCACGAGGAACGCGAACGGCCGCAAGATAAGATCCGGAACCTGCGCCATCGTTACGCGTCCGAGCCCCTGCACGGCGCTTTGATAAACGGAGCGCAACGCGGGCAGAGGCAGTGCTGCCGCGGCAATGACGGCGAGCATCGTCAAGCCAGAGGTGACCACGCGATAGCTGGCGAGAAAAACCAATCCGACGACGATCCCCGCGCCGACGACATGCCGTGTACTCGCGGTCAGCAATCCTCTGATCGCTCCCCAGTCCCCACGTTGCCGCAGGACGGGAATCTCCCGAAGAACGACGCGGTCCCAACCGAGGAGAGATCCGATCGCCAGTACATTCAGCCAGGAGAGTGCGACGGCATATCGACCGTACTCATCGACGTGAAGGAGGCGCGCAAGCACGACGTTCGTAAGCAGCGCGGCACCCGCGGCGATCACCTTCATGACGAGAGATGCCGTACCCGCGGCAACGAGCGAAGCATCGATGCCCGTCGTGAATCCTGACCACGAACGCGAGCGTCGCGACGCCCGCTCTGTATCAGCCATCTGCCAGAACGCAGTTCACGAAAACGTGATCTTCGCGAACCGCCGCTTTCCTACCTTCAGGAGATAACTCTTCCCCGCGGCTGCCTCGAGCGCGCGGCGGGAGTCTTCGACCTTCTCGTCATCGACGAGCACGCCCCCCTGACCGATCAGGCGCTGCGCTTCCTTGTTCGTCGGGGCGAGGCCTGCAGCAACGATGATCTTCGACAACAACTGCGGCTCGTCCGACGCCGGGAGCGTCGACTCTTCGAGATCCGTCGGAATCTGACGCTCGCTGAACACGCGGCGGAACTCGGCCTCCGCCTCCGTGGCTGCGTCTTTGTCGTGAAACTCCGCGATGATGATCCGTGCGAGCTCGCGCTTGGCGTCCATCGGGTGCGCGCTTCGCTTCTTCTCCTCGATCTCTGCCGGCGTCAGATCGGTGCACAGCAGGTAGTACTTCCACATCAGCTCATCGGAGATCGACATGACCTTGCCGAAGATCGATCCAGGTTCCTCGTTGATGCCGATGTAATTGCCGAGCGACTTCGACATCTTCTCGATGCCGTCGAGTCCCTCCAGCAGCGGCATCGTGAGCACGACCTGCGGCTCGAGCCCGTATTCGCGCATGAGATCGCGACCGACGAGCAGATTGAAGAGCTGATCGGTGCCGCCCATCTCGACATCGCACTTCAGCGCGACCGAGTCATACGCCTGGGCCAGCGGATAGAGCAGCTCGTGAATCGCAATCGGCTGATGTCCATCGAACCGCTTGCGGAAGTCGTCGCGCTCGAGAATGCGCGCCAGCGTGTACTTCGCAGCGAGACGGATCATCCCCTCCGCACCGAGTGCGCCGAGCCATTCGGAGTTGAAGCGGATCTCGGTCTTCACCGGATCGAGGATCTTGTAGACCTGCTGCTTGTACGTCTCGGCATTGGCCAGCACTTCTTCCTTCGACAGCGCGGGCCGCGTTGCTTTCTTTCCCGTCGGATCGCCGATCATTCCGGTGAAGTCGCCGATGAGAAAGATGACGCGATGGCCGAGCTGCTGGAAGTGCTTCATCTTGCGGATCACGACGGTGTGCCCGAGATGAATGTCGGGCGCCGTCGGATCGAAGCCGACTTTGATCGTCAGCGGTTTCCCGCGCTGCAGCTTCGCTTTCAGATCATTGCGCTCGACGAGATTGACTGCGCCTTTGCCGAGGAAATCGAGTTGTTCGTCGATGGTCATGCCGGGCGGGATTCTATCCTGCGCGCCGCCTCGACCGCCTGCGCGAGCCGGACCGGATCCATCGGCTTCTGCAGGAACTGATCGAATCCGGCCAGCATGATCCTGGAGCGCTCGTCCGATCCCGACAGCGCGGAGACGGCGACGACAGGCGTTCGTCTCATCAGCCGCTGATCGCGAATGCGGATCTTCTGCAGAAGCGCGAAGCCATCTTCGCCGGGCATCGCGATGTCGGTGATGACGATGTCGGGATCGATCTCATCGACCGCGAGCATCGCTTCGCGAACGCCGCCGGCCGCGCGAACGATTGCGCCGAACTGCGCCAGCCCGACGCGCAGAACATCGCGCGAGCTCTCTTCGTCGTCGACCAGCAGCAGCCGCAGACCGCTGAGATCCGGCAGCCCCGTCTGCGCACGCGACGCCTCGCCCGCGGCATGAGATGCCGAGAGCGGCAGTGAGATCACGAATGTCGCGCCCATTCCTCTGCCTCCGCTCATTGCGCGAACAGAACCGCCGTGCAGCTCGACGAGATAGCGGACGATCGCGAGGCCGAGTCCCAGTCCTCCATGCCCGCGCGTCGGTGACGTATCGGCCTGCGTGAAGCGGTCGAAGACGAAGGGAAGAAACTCGGGATCGATGCCGCAGCCGTTGTCGGTGATCACGACCCGCGCCGCGACGTCATCAGCCGCGAGCTCGATCCGCACCTTCCCGCCGGAGGGGGTGAACTTGATGGCGTTCGAGATCAGATTCGAAATCGCCTGGTGAATTCTCGCGGCGTCCGCGACGATCTTCGGCGCCGTTGCCGGCAGCACGACCTCGATTGCCAGTTCCTTCTTCTCCGCCTGCAGATGAAGTCCTTCGACCACGGAACGAATCACGCCGCTGAGGTCTGTCGTCGCCAGCTCGAGCGCGAGCTTGCCGGCAACGATGCGCGAGACATCGAGAAGATCATCGATCAACTGCGCCTGCGTTTTCGCGCTCTGCTCGATGACCTGCACGGCCGTCGCCTTCAGCGAATCATCGAGCCCGCCGCTGTTGAGCATCGACGCCCATCCCAGGATGGAGGTCATCGGCGTGCGCAGCTCGTGCGACAGCATCGCAAGAAACGCGTCTTTCGCGCGGCTCGCCTCCTCGGCTTCCGCCCGCGCGGCGCGCTCCGCCTCCAGTGCGATCAACCGCTCCTGCGACTTTTTCGCGGCCTGAATCGTCGTGAGCACACGCGGCACGAGCGGCGGAAGGACGATGGCCGTCGCGACGGATGCAGCCGCAGTCACGACCTTGACCGCGCCGGCGAGCCAGTAGAGCGGTACGCGCAGCGTGATCACTTCCATGAAGTGCGTCGCGCCGCACGCGACGATGAAGGTGCCGAACGCGAGAAGGACCCAGGAAAAGGGCATGTCGCGGCGCGCGCGAATCACGAGCAGCGTCAGAACGAGCGAGATCGCGACATACGACACGCCGATGAGGATGTCGGAGACTCCGTGCAACCAGACGAGCTGAGGATTGCGCAGATAGCAGAAGGTGTGCGGGAGAAACTCTCCACTGTCGAACAGCCGCGCGATGATGCCGGGCCTGAGGAGCAGGACGACGATCGCGACAGCGGGAATCGCGAGCATCGATCGCGACAGCGGACGTCGCGCGACAGGAAACGGAGTCTCCATTCTGTTCACCTCGCTCTGGTGGTTCACTGGACGGTTGTACCGAGGAATGTACGCGTACTGCGCACCGTTTGACACTCCTGACACACGCGACTTACACTCGTCATGCTGATGAACACAACTGGCAGCAGCCGCACGCACCACCATCATCACCACGTGATGTAGGGGTGCCGTGTTTGCGCCCCGATCGGAAAGGGGCGCCGCCAGACGGACAACTTCGACTGACTTCGACCTCCTCACCGATCGCGGCGAGGAGGTTTTTGTTTTGGTCGAAAAGAAATTGCGGTATCCGACAGGCGTCAGACCGCTGCTGATCGAAGAGGCGGCGCGCCGGCGGCGGATCGAGTCCCGCTTCGTCTCGATTCTCGAGGCAGCGGGCTACGCGGAAGTCGTCCTGCCCATCATCGATTACGCCGATCCGTACGCGACGCTGCTCTCACGCGAGAACACGCGGATGAGCTATCGCTTCGTCGATCGCGAAGGCGATCTCGTCGCGATCCGCTCCGACTTCACGCCGATGGTCGCGCGCGCGCTCGCGCCGGCACTCACGCCGGACCAGCTCCCGCTGCGCATCTTCTACCGCGGCGATGTCATCCGCTGCGACGCCTCCCGCCTCGGCATCAACCGCGAGCTGTTTCAGATCGGCGCGGAGATCGTCGGCGACGCGTCGCTCAATGCAGACATCGAGGCGATGACGCTCGCCGTCCGCATCGCGCGTGAGTTCGGCGTCGAGCCGCGCGTCGTCTACAACGACACGGCCGTCGCCGCCGCGCTCACCGCGGAAGAGCGGCAGGCCGTCGCCGTGCGCCGCGCGCTCTCACCAGCAGACATCGCCCGCAAGATCACTCCCGAAACACGCGCGCGGCTCGACGCGCTCGCCGCCGCACTCGAGCCCGGCGTGTTCGCCCTGCACCTCGATGACATCGATGAGGAGAGCGGCTACTACACCGGCATCCGCTTCCGCCTGTTCGGCCCCGATTCACGAAAGGCAATCGCGCAGGGCGGCCGCTACGACGACGTCTACCAACGCTTCGGCACGCCGGCTGCGGCTGCCGGATTCACATTCACCATCGACGACCTGGATTGAACATGCGAATCGCAATACCAAAAGGACGACTGCAGGACCGCACGCTCGCGCTTTTCGAGGCCGCCGGGTATGACGCGCCTTCCGCGGATGATCTGCGAAGCCGGCGGCTGGTGTTTCAGCGCGGCGACATCGAATGGATCTTCGTCAAGGACTGTGACGTTCCCGTTTACGTCGAGCATGGTGCGGCGGACGCGGGCATCGCAGGTCTCGATCAGATCCTCGAGCACGCGTGCACGGCGTATCAGCCGGTCGAGCTCCCGTTCGGCCGCTGCCGGATGATGCTCATCGCCGCGCCGGGCGAGCCGCCGCTGACGAGCGTGGCGACGAAGTATCCGCGCATCGCGCGCCAGTATCTCGAACAGCGCGGCGTGCGCGCCGAGGTCATCCCGCTCGGCGGTTCGGTGGAGCTCTCCGCCGTACTCGAGCTCACCTCGCACGTCGTGGATCTCGTCGAGACGGGCGAGACGGTGCGCGTCCACAAGCTCGTGCTCCAGGATCTCGTCGCAGAGATCTCCCCCCGGCTGATCGTCGGAAAGAACGCATTTCGAACGGAGACGGCCCGGATGCGCGATCTGATCGCCCGCATCGAAGCCGCGGCGGGCACCTCGCTGTTCGCGGAGAAAACGTCATGAACGAGCTATGGATTGGAAGCGCCGAGGCGGAAGCCGCACTGCGCGAGCTGGAAGCGCGGCGAAGTGAGAGCAACGAGCGGGCGCTGCGCGTCGCCGATGAAGCCATCGCCGGCGTACGGGCGCGCGGCGATGCCTACGTCGCCGAACAGATCGAGCGCTTCGACAAGGTGATGCTTGCGCCATCGGAGATCAAGACCGCTCCCGCCGAGCTGCCGGTCGATCCGGAGATCGCGGCGGCCATCGACACGGCGATCGATCGCGTGTCGTCGTTCCACGAGCAGCAACTGCCGAAATCGTATCGCTGGCGCTCGTCGGACACCGAGGTGCAGCATCGCGTTAGAGCGTTGAGGCGGACCGGCGTGTACGTGCCCGGAGGGCGGGCCGTCTACGTCTCGACGCTCATCATGACCGCCGTCCCGGCACGGATCGCAGGCGTCGGGGAAATCGTCGTCGCCACGACCGCGGCGGCCGCGGCGCGGCCTGAGCTGCAGTACGCCTGCCGCAGGCTCGGCATTCGCGAGATCTACCGCTCCGGCGGCGCGAGCGCAATCGCGGCCATGGCGCTCGGCACGCAATCGCTCGAGCGCGTCGACAAGATCGTCGGTCCCGGCAATCAATACGTCACCGCGGCGAAGGCGCGGCTGATCGGCGAAGTAGGGATCGACATGACCGCCGGGCCGACGGAGCTCGTGACGATCTGCGACGATTCAGCGGATCCGGAGCTCGTGGCCGCCGACCTCGCGGCGCAGGCCGAGCACGGCCCCGACTCCGCCGTCGTCTGCATCCTCCTCGGCGACGCGAAGCCGCCGGCGCTGCCGGAGAAGCAGTCGCTCCTGCTCCGCGCTCGCGGAGTCGCGGATGCGATCGACGTCGCGAATCGCATCGCTCCCGAACATCTCTCGATCATCGCGCGCGACGCCGCCGCCATCGCCGAGCGCGCCGAGAACTGCGGCGCGATCTACGTGGGTGCCGCCTCTGCGCCCGCACTCGGCGACTACATCGTCGGATCGAATCATGTGCTCCCCACCGCCGGAAGCGCACGCTTCTTCTCGCCGCTGGGCGTCTACGATTTCGTCAAGCGCTCGAACATCGTCACCGTCGGCGAGCTCGATCTCAGCCTCATCGGAGCGAAGGCCGTTTCCCTCGCGGCATTCGAAGGGCTGCCGAACCACGCGCGCTCGGTTGCATTGCGCGCGGAGGTGCGGCGATGAGCGTGCGCAGCGATGTGGCGCGAATGAGCGCCTACACCCTCGAGCTGCGAATGGCGGAGGTGAAGCTCAACCAGAACGAGTCGCCGTTCGATTTTCCGCAGCAGCTCAAGCAGCAGGTACTCGATCGCGTTGCGAAACGCTCGTGGAACATCTATCCCGACTTCGAATCGATTTCATTGCGGGCTGCACTGGCCAGCGCCTATTCCAGTCCCCCTCCCCCCGCGCAGCGGGGAGAGGGGCCAGGAGTGAGGGGCTTAACGCCCGACAACATCCTGGTCGGCAACGGTTCGAACGAGCTCCTCGCCGCGGCGATCGGCGCCTATGCCGGCCCCGGCACTCCGGTCATCTTCCCCCGCCCGACGTTCACGCTGTACGAGAAGCTGATCACGATCGCCGGCGGACTCGCGCTGCCGATCGACTTCGATCCGGACTCCGGCTTTCTGCCGCTCGAGCGCATGCTCGACACGATCACGCAGCATCCGGGAGCGGTCGTGATTCTCTGTTCGCCGAACAACCCGACGGGCGGAGTGCTGCCGGAGGGCGGACTCGATCGGCTGCTGGAGAGCGGAGCGACGGTGCTCTTCGACCGCGCCTACGGAGACTTCGCTGACGACGCGCTGCCGCCGCTCCACGAACGGCTCGTCACGTTCTCCACGTTCTCGAAGGCGTGGGGACTCGCGGGGCTGCGCGTCGGCTGGCTCGCATCGACTGCTGAGAACTGCCGCGAGATCCGGAAGGTGAAGCTCCCCTACAGTCTCAACATCATCAGTGAAACGATCGCCGAAGTCGCGCTCGGGAACCGCGAGATTCGCGACCGCAACGTCGCCGCGATCGTGAGCGAGCGCGCACGCGTGGCCGCCGCACTGGGCGAGAATCCGCGCATCACGCTGTTCCCAAGCTCCGCGAACTTCCTCACGTTCCGCACGCAGCGCCCCTGCAAGGAGATTTTCGAAGCGCTCTGCGCGCGCGGCATTCTCGTGCGCGACGTCTCTTCCTATCCGCGACTCGAGAATTGTCTTCGGGTCTCAATCGGCTCGCGCGAGCAGAACGATCGTTTCATCACAGCATTGAAGGAGACCGCATGAGCCGCACCGCATCGCTGAGCCGCACGACCAAAGAAACGTCCGTCTCCGTCGAAGTGAATCTCGACGGCACGGGCGCGGGCAACATCGAGACACCGATCGGATTTCTGTCGCACATGCTCGACGCGATCGCGCGCCATGCGCGCACCGACCTGAACATCGTGGCCACAGGCGACACCCACATCGACTACCACCACACCGTGGAGGACACCGCGCTCGTCCTCGGCGAAGCGTTTGCGAAAGCGCTGGGCGACAAGCGCGGCATTCGCCGCTTCGGCCATGCCTACGTGCCGCTCGACGAAGCGCTGGCGCGCGTCGTGGTCGATTTTTCCGGACGGCCGTTTCTGGTGTTCGAGGTCCCGATCGACCGCGAGATGCTGCTGATCCACAAGGATTTTCCATTCGCACTCGTCGAGGAATTCTTCAAATCGTTTGCGAACAAGTGTGCGTGCAACATCCACATCGATCTGATTCGCGGCCGCAACGGGCACCACGCCGCGGAAGCGATCTTCAAGGCATTCGCGATTGCGGTGCGCGAAGCGAAGACCGTCGTGTCCAGCGACATCCCGAGCACGAAGGGCGTGATCTGATGCAAGTCACGCTCATCGACTCGCCGGTCGCGAATACTGCGAACATCGCGCGTGCGCTTCGCACGGCCGGTGCGGATCTGCACATCACGCGGGAAGCCGAGGCGATCCGGACCGCGGAGAAGCTCGTGCTGCCGGGCGTCGGCAGTTTTGCCGCGGCGATGCGCTGGCTGATCGACATGCGGATCGATGCGGCCATTCGCGATGCGGTCGATGCCGGCGCAGCGCTGCTCGGCATCTGTGTCGGCCATCAGTTGCTCTTCGAAGCGTCGAGCGAGATGGGCATGACGCGAGGACTCGGTCTCGTGCCGGGAGAAGTCCGCATCTTCGAGGGGCGGCTTCCCGTGCCGCAGATCGGATGGAATCGCGTCGCCGCGCGCGGGCCTCTCTTCGCCGGAGTCGAAGATGCGGTCTTCTACTTCGTCAACTCCTACGCCGCGACGCATGCGCTGCACGAGATCGCGAGCGCCGACTACGGCGGCGCATTCACCGCCGCCGTGCAGAAGGATCGTGTATTCGGCGTGCAGTTCCATCCGGAGAAATCTTCGGCGGCCGGCCTGCGCGTGCTGAGGAACTACATTCAATGGACGTAATCCCCTCACTCGATCTGCTGGGCGGCCGCGTCGTCCGCCTCACGCATGGAGACTTCGCGACGGTGAAGACGTACGGCGAGCCAGAGGTCGTGCTCGACTCGCTCGGAGTGCCCGATGGCTCGCGGCTGCACGTCGTCGATCTCGAAGCGTCCCGCAGCGGGCGGCCGGTGGAGACAGGCATCGTCGAACAACTGGCGAAGCGGGATCTCGTCGTGCAGATCGGCGGCGGCATCCGCACCGTCGATGATGCGCGGCGGTGGTTCGATTGCGGAGCCGCGCGCGTCGTCGTCGGGACGGTGGCCGCCGAATCGCCGGCGCTGCTCGAAGAGCTCGCCGATACATTCGGCGCAGCGCGCATCGTCCCCGCCGTCGATATTCGCGATGGCGTGATCCGCGTCGCGGGATGGCAGCGCGAGGCCGGCGCGACGCTGGCCGAAGTGTTCGCTCGCTTCGAAGCGCTGCAGATCCCGGAGGCGCTCGTCACCGACATCTCGCATGACGGCGTTCTGCGCGGCCCGTCGTTCGCGCTCTATCGCATGCTCGCTGAGAAAACGAAGACGCGCATCATCGCTTCCGGCGGCGTGTCGACCGTCAACGACACCGTTTCGTTGTCGCGGCACCGCAACATCAGCGGCTGCGTGATCGGAAAGGCGCTGCTCGAACGGCGCATCGACCTCCGCGACGCACGCGCGCGCGTCTCCGTTCCCAATGCCATTCCGGAGCGAGTCATCCCATGTCTCGATGTCCGCGACGGCCGGGTGGTGAAAGGGGTGAACTTCACGAACATCCGCGACGCCGGCGATCCGGTGGAGTGCGCCCGCCGCTACGAGGAGGAGGGCGCGGACGAGATCGTGATCCTCGACATTTCCGCGACCGACGCCAATCGTGAAACGGCACTCAAGACGGTGCGCCGCGTCGCCGGCTCGCTCTTCATTCCGCTCACGGTCGGCGGCGGCGTTCGTACGATCGAGGACTTTCGCGCGCTGCTGCGCGCCGGCGCGGATCGCGTCGCGATCAACACCGCGGCAATCCGCGATCCGGAACTGATCGCCGCCTGTGCCCGGGAGTTCGGCGTGCAGGCAGTCGTCCTTTCCTGCGATGCGAAGCGCGACGGCGATCGCTGGCTCGCGACCGTGCGCAGCGGAAAGGAGCTCACCGGCATCGATGCGGTCGAATGGTGCCGCCGCGCCGAACAGTTGGGCGCCGGCGAGATACTCCTCACATCCGTCGATCGCGACGGAACGAACAGCGGCTTCGAAATCGATCTGCTGCGCGCCGTCACCTCGGTGCTGCGGATCGGCGTGATTGCATCCGGAGGCGCGGGGCGGCTCGAACACTTTCTCGATGCCATCGAATGCGGCGGAGCCCGCGCCGTGCTCGCCGCATCGCTCTTCCACGATCATGTGCTGACGGTCGGCGACGTGAAAGCGTTTCTGGCCGGAGAAGGGATTCCTGTCCGATGAACGACCTGAAATTCACCGATGGCCTCATTCCCGCGATCGTGCGTGATGCAACGTCTGGTCAGGTGCTCACGCTCGCGTACATGAACGCAGAATCGCTGCGAAAGACGGAGGAAACCGGCGAGACGTGGTTCTGGTCCCGCTCGCGGAACGAGCTGTGGCACAAGGGCGCGACGTCGGGCAACACCCAGCGGGTCGTACACATCGCGGCCGATTGCGACGGCGACGCGCTCGTGGTCAGCGTCGAGCCGGCCGGCCCCGCGTGTCACACCGGGAGCACCTCCTGCTTCAACGATGTTCCAGCGCCGGCGTTCGATCTCGAAGGCCTGATGCGCGTCCTCCGTTCCCGTCACGAGAAACGGCCGGAGGGTTCGTACACCGCGTACCTCTTCAATGAAGGGCGCGACAAGATCCTGAAGAAGATCGGCGAGGAAGCGACGGAGGTCGTCATCGCGGCGAAGGGACAGGGACGGGAGCGGCTCGTCTCCGAGATCGCGGATCTCATGTACCACCTTTCCGTCCTGCTGGTGGACGAAGGGATCGACTGGAAGGATGTGGGGGCAGAGCTGCGCAGCCGGGTGTAGGACAACCTCTCAGGCTGTCCTTTGGGGGGACAAGCTGAGAGCTTGTCCTACGCGGTTCTCGTGCTAACGTAACCAGTCCCATGACAGACAACCTCCTGATTCAGGAAGCGATCAAGGCTCGCGAAAACGCTGTCGCACCCTTCTCCAAATTCAAAGTCGGCGCCGCACTCCGCACCAAAGCAGGCCGCGTGTTTCACGGCTGCAATGTGGAGAACTGCACCTACGGCCTCACGGTGTGCGCGGAGCGCGTGGCGCTTCTCTCCGCACTTGCGGCCGGAGAGCGCCAATTCGACGCGATCGTCGTCGTCACGCAAAGCGACGAGCCGGGCACGCCCTGCGGCCCCTGCCGCCAGCTCATGTGGGAGTACTGCGGCGACATCGACGTCACGCTGGCCGGCCTCAAAGGTCAACGTGTTGACTACAAGCTCTCAACCCTCTTCCCTCATCCGTTCTACTTCTCACTGGAGGACTGATCCGTGCGACGCGGTCTGATCGCGCTTCTCCTCTCCCTGGCCTGCACCGCCGCCCTCGCGGCGCCGAAGAAGGCCGACATCATCGTGAAGGGCGGCACCGTCCTGACGATGGCCGGCCCGAATATCGAGCAGGGTGCCGTCGTCATCGACGGAGGAAAAATCGTCGCCGTCGGCAAGGCCGCCGACCTCGCCTCGAAGTACGAAGCGAAGACGACGATCAACACGACGGGCGCGATCATGCCCGGCTTCGTCAACGCGCACACACACGTGCCGATGACGCTCTTCCGCGGCATCGCCGACGACCGCGATCTGATGGACTGGCTGCAGAACTACATCTTCCCGGCCGAGGCGAAGAACGTGACCGCGGACTTCGTCAAGTGGGGAACGCGGCTCGCCGCCGCGGAGATGATCGAGTCGGGAACGACGACGTTCGCCGACATGTACTACTTCGAGTCCGATCTCGCGCGCGAAACGAAGAAGGCCGGCCTGCGCGGCGTGCTCGGCGAAACGGTGATCGACTTCCCCGTTCCCGACAACAAGACGTGGCCCGAGGCGATGGCCTACGTACGCAAGTATGCGAAGGAGTGGAAGGGCGATCGCCTCATCACTCCCGCGGTTGCGCCGCACGCGCCGTACACGGTCTCCAAAGAACATCTGCAGGAAGTCCGCAGACTCGCAACGGAGTTGGGCATCCCGATTCTGATTCACGTCAGCGAGACGAAGAACGAGCTCGCCGACATCGCGAAGAAGGCGGATGGAATGACTCCCGGCCAGTACCTCGACTCGCTGGGATTCCTCGGCAAGGATGTCATTGCCGCCCATGGAGTCTGGTTGACGGCGGATGAACTGAAGACCTTCGCGCAGCGGGGCACCGGCGTCGCGCACTGCCCGGAGAGCAACATGATGCTCGCGTCGGGCATCGCGCCCGTCGTCGACATGCGCAAGGCAGGCGTGAACGTCGGTCTCGGTACGGATGGCCCGGCAGGATCGAACAACAATCTCGACATGCTGGAAGAGGCGGCGTCCGCGGCCCGCCTGCAGAAAGTCGCGAAGATGGACCCGAAGGTTCTCAGCGCGCGTGATGTACTCGAGATGGCGACGATCGGCGGAGCGCGTGTTCTCGGCCTCGCCGACAAAGTGGGCACTCTCGAAGTCGGAAAGCAGGCCGACGTCATCGTGATCGATCTTTCGCAGCCGAAGTCGCAGCCGGTGTACGCCGTCGAGTCAGCGATCGTTTACGCGGCATCCGGCAGCGCGGTCACGACCACCATCTGCGACGGCAAAGTGCTGATGAGGAACCGGCACGTGCTGACGGTCGATGTTCCGGAAGCAGTCGCAAAGGCGAAGGAGTATCGCTCGCGAGTTGTGAAGTCTCTCGCCAAATGACCCGCTTTCGACTCCTCTTCGTGGCGCTGCTCTGCGCATGCGCCACCGCGCCGGGGTCAACCACTCCGGCCACGCAGACGGCACCTTCTCCAGAACCGCATACGACCGGAGCCGCCGCCCGCGTCGTCCTCCTCTCCTTCGACGGCCTCGGCGCAAACGATGTCGAGGCGCAGAAGCCGGCGGCGATGATGCACCTCGCGAATGAAGGAACGTTCTCGCGCGTCGTACCGGCATCACCGAGCGTGACGTCGACGACGCACGCGACGATCCTCACCGGCGCAGAGCGCGACGAGACGGGCATTCTCTCCAACGTCTTTCACAAGCCGGGGACTCCGCCAACTCAGGCCACGCGCGGATTGGAAACGGAGATCGGCGTACCGACGTTGATCGACATCGCGCGCGGAGCGGGCAAGCGCGTCGGCTCGATTCCTTTCCCGACCATGGACGGCTCTTCGCCGCGGCGCACACCGGACTGGGGGCTGCTGTGGACGAGGCCCGCCGTCGCCGCGCGCACT
Organism: Acidobacteriota bacterium; assembly: GCA_021325515.1. Taxonomy (GTDB): domain Bacteria; phylum Acidobacteriota; class Thermoanaerobaculia; order Gp7-AA8; family Gp7-AA8; genus JAJPHC01. The sequence continues at coordinate 122,774 of JAJPHC010000014.1, read as the reverse complement.
CTGCACCTGACGAAGAACGATTTTCATCCGGAGTGGCTTCCTCCCGGATGGGGCTCGCTGCAGCCACGACACCAGTCATTCAGTCCGCCGATGCGCACGCGAATCGATCAGGACATCCCGAACGTGGGTCACGAGCACTTCGATCTCGTGGCGTACGACACGACGAACGATCACGTCCGCGACTACGACGCGTTCTATGTCGAACACGCCGGAACGGAGACGCCGCTGGACGCGCACCGCTGGTTCTCAGTGGAGACGCGCTTTCCGGACGGACTGTATGGTTCGTGGTCGAAGCTGGTGAGCTTCGATCCGGCACTCAACGAAGCGACGCTGTTTCTCGGCTCCGTCAACCGCAACGTCGGCGTACCGGCGAGCTACGTGCGGATGATCGACGATGAAGTCGGATTCTGGCCCGGTTCCGGAGAAGAGCACCCTGTCGATCGCCAGACGTTCCTCGAACAGATGGACCGCCTCTCCAGCTATCTGGCGAAGGTGGCGACGCTCTCGATCCAGCGGATGCCGTTCGATCTCCTGCTGGCCTACGAACCGATCGTCGACACGACCGAGCATCATTACCGCGGCGTGGATGAAGCGGCGGTGGCGCTGGCGATTGCCGATGCCGATCGCTCGATCGCGGCGATCTCGAATGCGATCGATCCCGCGCACGACGCGCTGGTCGTCGTCGGCGATCATGGATCGGCGCACGTCGAGACCGACGTGCACATCAACCGCATCCTGCGGAACGCGGCCTTCGACACTCGGTGGATTCCGAATCCGACGGGCAACGTCTGCATGTTCCATCGAACGGCTCTGCCCGACGACACGGCGGCGTTCATCGACTTCCTCCGGAACCTCACGACGCCTGCGGGCGCTCGCGTGTTCGAGCAGGTCACCTACGACGCGACGCGCGATGACATCACGGCGTTCGCCTATCCGTCATTCGCAATCACGCTGCGTGAAGGCGACCCTTTCACGAGTCCGGCCGAGAACCCCGGCCAGCATGGCGGCCTGCCAACCCATCGCGAGTATGAGACGGTCCTCATCGCCTGGGGACGCGGCGTGGCGCGAGAGACACCGGAGTCCTTGCCGCAGAGAGCCGTGGCCGGCTACGTGTTGCGTCTCCTCGGTTTGCGATGACTGACGCTGTCAACACGCAATCGTCAACAGGCAGCAGGAGAGTCCCAGGCCTGCTGCTCGTCGTCTGTTGCCTGTTGTCGTATGTCGCACTCGCCATCGCGCTCACGTGGCCGCTCGTGCGTGAGCTCGATACGGCCGTCGCCGATCACGGCGATCCGTTGCTGAATGCGTGGATCATCGACTGGAACTGTCACGCGCTCTCCCACGACCCGCTGCATCTCTTTGACGCTCCCATCTTCCGCCCCGCGGAGTTTCCGCTCGCATTCAGCGAGCACATGACCGGCGTCGCGCTGCTGGTTCTGCCGTTCCATCTCGCGGGCTTCAGCGCAGTCGCGACGTACAACATCGCCCTCCTCATCTCGTTTGCGCTGTCGGGTTTCGGGATGTTTCTGCTGGCGCGTCTGATCAGCGGCGACACGATCGCGTCCTTCGCAGCGGGAGTCTTCTACGCGTTCGTGTCCTTCAAGTTCGATCACCTCTCGCATGTCCAGATCATCGCGAGCGGCTGGATCCCGCTGACGCTCGCTGCACTTCTGCTCTTCTGGCGCAGCGGCTCCGCGAAACATGCGGCGCTGTTCACGATCGCATTCGTCATGAACGGACTGACGAATGTCTACTGGCTGCTGTTCACCGGCGTCGCGGTCGTGGCGACGATCGTGTTCCTCCATCTCGTCAGGCCATTTCAGGTGCGAAGGCTGGCCGTCGCTCTCGTCGCTTCGTTTCTTCTCCTGCTTCCGTTCCTCATTCCCTATCAGGTCGTCTCGAAGACGTACCGGATGCGCCGCAACTCGATGGAGTCGACGCAGGGATCGGCATCCTGGCAGGACTGGATCGGCGCCTCGCCCTCCAGTCTCTTGTACGGCTCGATGAGCGGCCGGCCAGAGCGGCGGATCTTCCCCGGCTTTCTCGCGCTCGCTCTTCTTCTCTATGGAGTGTTGAGCTCGCGGCCGCGCATCGATCCTTCGATCCGCATCCGAAAACCGCTGGCCATCGCCGCACTGCTGCTCCTGCTGGCTGGCTGCGTTCTGCTTCGCTGGCACAAGTCGGACGTTGCATTCATGCCGGCGGTGCTCCTGGCGATCGCTGCGATCCCTTTCCGCAAGTACGTTGTGCGCGCCGAGCTGTGGGTCGCGTCACTCTGGATCGCGATCGGATTCGCCGGCTCGTTCGGCGAGCACTCGTTTCTGCACTCGTTCCTGTTCCGCGTCTTCGAGCCGATGCGCGCGACTCGCTCGCCCGCCCGCTGGGCCATCATCGCCTACTGCGGCCTCGGAATCTGGATGGCGGTCAGCGCATCACGTCTGCCGCGGCTCCGATTCGCCGTGCTGGCGCTCAGCATCATCGAAGTGCTCCCGCGCTTCACCTGGCAGCATGTACCACGCGAGCTCCCGCCCGTGTATGCGTGGCTGGCCTCGGCGCGTCCCTCGTGCATGATCGAGCTGCCCGTCGGCTGGGACGAGCGCGAGGCATCGTATCTGCTCGCATCGACTCGGCATCGCATTCCGACGATGAACGGCGTGTCGGGATTCGATCCGCCGGTACATGAGCTGCTGCGCATCCATCGATACGACGACGCAATGCTGGATGTGATTGCGAAGAACGGCGCCACGGTCGTCGTGATTCATCCCGAGGCGGCGGAGAAGGCGCGGAAGTGGATCGACAGCGGGCGCCTGCGAGAGCTCGTCCGCTTCCCGGATGGCGACGCCGTCTACTCGATTACTCGAGCAGAACCTGCGGGTAGTGCCAGCGCGCCTCGCGGATGACATCGTCGATCGCATCGCGCTCGGGTGCAGCAGCCAGTTGGGGCGCTTCCCAGTTCGCGAGCCACATCGGATTCACATAAGGCAGCACCGCGATCGAATCGACGCGATAAGGAAGATTCCTTTTCGCCAGCTCTTCGTTGAGAAACGCCACGACGTCCTGCGCGGTCGGAATCATTCGCCGAGTCCATGCTCCTTCAATTTCGCGATCAGCGTACGCGGCGCAATGCCGAGGAGCTCTGCCGCCTCGGCGCGCGAAGAGGTGCGCTTCAGCGCATCGCTCAGCTTGAGCCGTTCGACGGCGCGCGAGGCGCGCTCCGTCGCTTCCCCCAGAGATCCGCTGAGATCGAGAGCCTCGCGCAGGCGGTCGTCGACGCTTGCCGTGGAGGCGATGCCGAGGTCGGAGCGCTCGATCGTGTTGCCCTCGCAGAGGATCGCGGCCCGCTCCAGCGCGTTCTCCAGCTCGCGGATGTTTCCCGGCCAGTCGTATTCGCGCAGCGCGGCACGGGCATCGCCGCTGAGCTGCAATCCCGGCTTCTTGAGATCGCGCATCAGCCGCTGCAGGAAAAAGTTAGCCAGAGCATCGAGGTCCTCCTTGCGCGAGCGCAACGGAGGAAGCGTGATGGGAAAGACGTTGAGCCGGAAAAAGAGATCTTCACGAAACCGTCCGCGCTTCACCTCCTGGGAGAGGTTGCGGTTGGTCGCACAGACGATCCGCACATCTGTCTCCAGCGTGACCGAGCCACCGATCCGCTCGAATCGCTGCTCCTGGAGGATGCGCAGAACTTTCGACTGCACGTTGAGCGCGAGCTCGCCGATCTCGTCGAGGAAGATCGTGCCGCCGTCGGCGATCTCGAACTTGCCGCTCTGCCGCGCCGTCGCTCCCGTGAAGGCACCCTTCTCGTGCCCGAACAACTCGTTTTCGATGAGCGTGTCGGGGATCGCCGCGCAGTTGATCGCGACGAAAGGACGCGCATGGCGCGGCGACAACTGATGGATCGCGCGCGCGAAGAGCTCCTTCCCCGTACCTGACTCCCCTTCGAGCAGCACCGTCGAATCCGTCGCAGCAACGCGCTGAATCGCCTGTGAGACTTCGACGATCTTCGGCGAGTCGCCGATGATCGCCGGCAGGCCGTGGCGCTTCCGGAATTCTTCCTTCAGCAGCAGATTCTCGAAGCGAAGCTCGCGGTGCTCCTGGCAGCGGCGCAGCAGCACGAGGAGGTGATCGACGTCGACCGGCTTCTGCACGAAGTCGAACGCGCCGAGCTTCATCGCTTCCACGGCGTTCTCGATCGTCCCGAAGGCGGTCATGACGATCACCGGGCAATCAGGATCCGACTCGCGCGACTGGCGAAGGACGGCGATGCCATCAGCGCCCGGCATTCGAAGATCGGTCAGCACGGCGACATACCGCTGGCCGTCGGCGAGCTTTCGGATGCCTTCCGTGCCGTTCGCCGCGACGTCGGCTTCGAAGCCATCGGCCTCCACCGCCTCGCACAATACCTGCGCGAGCGATGTCTTGTCTTCGACGATCAGAATGCGCTTCATATCCCGAAGTAGCTCTTGATGCGGGAGAGGATCGACTCCTCTTCCTCTTCGGCGCCGGTCGCGCGAATTTCGTCGAGATGATCGCGCCGCTCCATCACCTTCTGTGAGATGGCACTCGCCAGCTCAGGCGTCTCGTGCAGGATCGGCCAGAGCGCATCCTTGCTGATCTCCAGCGCGATGACGTCCGTGAGCGCAGCGACGTCGGCGGCGCGCACTTCTCCGGTCAACAGCGCCATCTCGCCGAACACTGAACCAGCGCCGAGCTGCGCGACCTCGTGCCAGCCCGCAGGCGACTCATCCGCGATACGAACCGAAACCGTTCCCTCGTGCACGACGAACATCGAGTCGCCGGCAGAGCCGTGACGAATGATCGCCTCTCCTTTCGAGTACGAGTGAACTTTCGCTGCTTTCGCCAGCGTCTCATGCGCCTGCCCGGAAAGGGGCATGAAGATCTTCACGTCCATGAGGCGCTGCGTGACCTGCTCGGACGTGATCTGCGCCTGCGGTTTCGGCGGCGTGTAAGGAGCGTAGGCCCTGATCGGCGTCGCGAACGAAATCTGGTTGCGATGAAACGCGTACCAGACCGCCTTGCGAATCTCGGCGTCGATGCGGTCCCGCATCGAGTAATCGCGCGTGAAGTACTTCAACTCGTATGTCACCGACGAATCGGCGAAGCCGCCGACGCGTGCGATCGTCGGCATGTCGCGCGCGATCCCGTCGACGTGCCGGGCGGCATCGACGAGGACTTCGATCACCGTGGCCGGCGGCACGTGGTAATCGACGGCGAGCTGCAGGACGCGCGCATTGAGATTGTTGCGCGGAAAGATCTCGATGCGATCCTTCGCCATCTGCGAGTTCGGCAGCACGACGAGCTGGTTGTTGAAGCAGCGCAGCCGCGTGGCGCGCCAGGAGACTCCCTCCACGACGCCGATGAACTCACCCGAATGGATCACGTCGCCGACATCGAAGGCATCCTCGAGATGGATGGCGATGCCGGAGAAGAGATTTCCCAGCGTGTCCTGCAGAGCGAGACCGACCACCGCTGCCAGCACGGTGCCGGTGGTGAGAAGAGCGGCCAGCGATGTGTTGAAGATCGCGGAGACGGTCCAGCCGAAGAGCAGGATGTACGTGATGATCCCGATCATCTGCCGCAGCAGCAGCGGAGCCGACACGCGGCGCCGCGCGACGATGACATCGAAGATGACGCTGTCGAGAAAACGGACGACAGCGAAGATCAGAGGAATCCACGCCACGAACAACAGGCCGCGCAGGTCTTTCCCGAACACCACGAAGCGAAACTCGGGGTGCGTGAAAAACACCTTCGGCTCTTCCCTGACGAACCAGTAGAGGAGGAACAGCGACGCGCTGAAGATCAGAGGAATCGCGACGCGCGCGGACTCGGCTCCGGGTCGCTTCATGATTCCGCCCGTCTCTCCCGCGTGATCCGAATGATGTCTTTGATTCCGATCAGGATGTGGACGACTCCGCAGCCGGAGACGAATCCTCGAATGAATGGATTATCGGCCCAGGCCGCGATCGCGAGCGTGTGATGAAGAAACGGGTTGACGGTCCACACACGCGTCCAGGGAGCGATGACGAAAAACACTCCCGCTTCGACGCAGTAGAGAGCAAAGAAGAGCGGCAATGACACGGGATGAAGATAGCATGTCATCCTGAGCGGCGAAGACAGCGAAGGACCCCCGATTCCGGGGATCCTTCGCTTCCGTCAGGATGGCTGCGCCGCTTCAGTTGTGATCGCGGTGAACCCGGCCACTGTCACTGCTGCTGCCGCGTGAACTGCTGCCGCGTGAACTGCTGCCGCTGCTGCTTCCGCTGCTGCCACTGCTGCTGCTCTTGCCGCTGCTGCCGCTGCTGCTGCTGCCGCGGCTTCCTCCATCGTTGTGCGAGGGAGGAGGAGCACTGTGGCGATCGCTCGACGGTGCGCGCTCGGTGCGCGGAGGATTGTCCCCGCTGCTGCCGCGATCGCCGGAGATCCGCGCGCCGCCGATGCGATCGATGACGCGCCGCGGAACATCGCTGCTTCCGCTGTTGCGGCGCTCGGTCGTCGACGGAGCTGGAGCCGGAGCTTCTGTACTGCTGCCTCCGCCGCTGCGCACCGCACGTCCGCGCCACGAACCATCATCGCGCGTACGCGTGTCGGGTTCCGGCGCAACGGGCTCGACGGCCGGAGCCACGGTGGAAGGACGCTCCACGCGGTCGCGCCACGAAGGTGCCGTGCCGGCCGTATCACGGCCCGAACTGTTGCCGCGATCTGCAGGCTGCTCGTATCCGTTGCGATGAATCACGGTGCGATCTCCGCCGTTTCCGCGCGAGGCGCCCGGCGCCGGTGCAGGAGTCGACGAACCGATGTCGCGGCCAACGCGGCCTGAGCTGCCGCCGATCGGAGCCACGCTTCCTCCATCAATCGGAGCGACGCTGCCGCGGCCAACCGGCGCGACACTTCCTCCGCCGATCGGCGACACACTGCCACGGCCAATCGGAGCGATGCTGCCTGCCGCATCCGCCGGCCGGTTGCGCGTGACGCGCTCGCGCACGCCGCTCGCGATTTCCGGATCGCGGCGAATGAACGGCGTCACGTCGGCGACGGGACTGCTGCCCTCACCACCGCCCAACCCGCGGCGGACGATCGTGTTCACTGCCGTGCCGGGATCTCTCTGCTGATCGCGCGTGAAGCGTGCGCCCGTATTCGAGACCGTGACATAGCCGCCGGTGTCGCGCGCCAGACGGCCGCGCACTGCATCGATCGTCAGCGCTGCGCGATCCGCACGCCGCGACGTCAGACCATTCGGCTCGATGATCGTCCAGGGACGAAGATCGACATCATGCACACGCACGCGCCCGAAGAATCCGAATCCGTAATCGAGTCCCGCGCGAGAATAGGGGCGATAGCACCAGTTGTAATACGGGCGATAGCAATCCCAGTAGCCGGCAGGTGCCCAGCCGATATATCCCGAGCCGTACATCCAGTAGACCCATGCCGGCGCATAGCCCGCGCCCGGCATCCAGAACCAGCCATAGCCCGGGTCATACGCCCAGCGGCCGTAGTGGTAAGGCACCCAGCCCCACGGTTCGTCAGAAACCCAGACGAGGCAGCCCGACGGTCCATACACCCAACTGCCGTGATAGTACGGACGCCAGCCGACCGCAACATACGGCCGCCATGCCCAGCCGCCATAGGAGCTCACATAGATCCACGAGCCATTCGAGTCGAGATCAGAATCCGCGTACGCCAGTGACGAATCGAGATAGCGGCTGTTGCCTCGGTCATATCGCTCCGCGCGGCGCAGGAACCACCGCTCGAATTCATCGGCCACGCCGCTGTCATTGCTCACGAGGCCGTACACGCCCTGCCCATCCACGCGCGCTTCTTCACCAGCGCGAAGCCGCGAGCGGCGATTCGGAGTGCGGACTTCGACCGAGCCTTCGAAGACTGTGATGCGATCCTTGCCGCGATCGGTGTCGACCGCGTAGACCGCGGAGTCGGGGGCGACATAGCTCGCCATGTCGGTGTCGAGACGAACGTAGTCGGATCCGACCGCGGTCCGGTGCACCATCACATGGCCGTAGGTCAGCTCGACCGTCGTCTGCGAGGCATCGCCCTCGTAGCTGTCGAGAATCGACTTGAAGCGAACGGCGGTCGCGCGGTCGATGCCGAGTACGTTGCCATCCGACAGACGGATCTCGGAACGGCCACGTCGCCCGGTGACGACTTCATCGCCGGGAAATACCGGCATGTTGACGCGCGCCTCTGCTTCGCGGCCATCGTCGCCCTGATGAATGATTGTTCCGCCGTCGTCGTACGTGAAGTAGGACTGTGCCCGTCCGCTGCCCGAATCGGCGAGCGCGGGAAGCGCGGCGATGAAAGCGAGAGTGAAGAGAAAGGCGAGTTTGCGCATTGCGTTCTCCTGCTGGCGACTGCCTGATGAAGCGGGCCACGTGCCATTCCCCGCTGAGCATTCCCTTCGAGTTTTCAGTGACTTACGTGAAGGCGCGGTCATGCTGTCCTCCAGATTTGTGGACAGCGCGTCACGAACGTAGGACACGCCGCGGGCGCGAACCTCAGGTCCCGAGGGCCAGGCGGTCTGCGAGAATCCGCGGCAGACCGGCGGCGAGGATCGAGGCCTGCGCTTTCGGGATGTCGTACGGAACGCGGAAGAATTGAATCGTGAGCGCCTTCGAATCGAAGATGGCGAACGACGCCGCAGGATTCCGATCGCGCGGCTGCCCGACGGATCCGGGGTTGATCAGATAGCGAAAGCCTTCCGAGAGCCGCAGCGTTGCTTCGGCGCGAATCGCTGCACCTTCGACGTAGCCGTTTTCATCGAGCGCGAAGATCACCGGCATGTGCGTGTGGCCATACAGGATGAATCGCGCATCGGTGGAGGCGAACACGCCAGCAGCATGATGTCCGTTGAAGACGTATTCGTCTTCGTCCTGCGGCGAGCCGTGACAGAGCTGCACTTCATCGCGCATGACAGGGCCAAGAGGGAGATCGCGCAGAAACCGGCGGTTCGGTGCACTCAGGTGCTCGCGCGTCCAAAGCGCGGCATGTTTCGCCGCGGCGTTGAATCCTTCGGCCTCATCGAGACCGGCGGCGACGCGATCGTGATTGCCGCGGATGTAGACCTTCTTCGCACCCTTGAACGTGCGCATCGTGTCGAGGATCTGATTCGGCTGTGCGCCGTAGCCGACGAAATCGCCGAGACAGAAAATGTGATCGAACTTCTTCCGCCGCACGCGAGCCATGACGGCGCGCATCGCTTCGGCATTCGAGTGCAGATCGCTGACGACCAGCGCCCTCATACGCGCCTCCAGGCCGGGGCGCGCGTGGCCCCGTGAAAGGACTTCGGAAGCTCGAGCATCAGGCGCTCCGCGATTTCCGCCGGCGTCTCGTCGTCGCGAATCTCGATCGTCAGATCCGACATCCGGTAGTACTTGATCCGGTTCGCGTACAGTTCATGCGTCGCCAGATCATCGCGAAACAGAGGCCGCTCTCCCGCCTTGTCATTGATCCGGGTGCGCAGCAGCGAGTACGGTGCCGAAAGGAATACCGACAACCCCTCGGACTGGATGAACTGGATGTTCTCGTCGAACGTGAAGGTGCCGCCGCCTGTGGCGATCACGCCGTGCTCGAGATTGCGCGTGGAGCGCAGAAGATCGCGCTCACGCTTGCGGAAGTACGGCTCGCCATGTTGCGCGAAGATGTCCTTGATCGACATCTTCTCCGCCGCCTCCACGAGCTCGTCGAGATCGAAGAAGGGAGCATCGACCCGAGCCGCCAGCTCCCGGCCAATGGTGGTCTTACCGGCTCCCATGAACCCGACGAGATAGATCTTCATTGGCAGGGTGAACCCGGAAAGAGGGTAGCAGAAGATCGGTACGTGCGTCTCGTTCGCACGGCTTCAGCCTCTGAGGAACGTCTCCATGAACTTCGTGGAGAAGTCGCCGTTGATGAATTTTTCGTTCGCGACGATCTGCCGGTGCAGCGGGATCGACGTCTTCACACCCTCGACGATGAACTGCTCGAGTGCGCGGCGCGCTCTCGCCAGGGTCTCCATCCGATCCTTCCCTTTCACCACGAGCTTCGCGATGAGCGAATCGTAGTGGGGAGGAATCACGTAGTCGCGATACGCGGCGGTGTCGACCCTGACTCCCGGCCCGCCCGGAAGATGGAACTCCTTGATCTTTCCCGGATGCGGCGCAAAGGTCACGGGATCCTCGGCGTTGATGCGGAACTCCATCGCATGTCCGCGCAGGCGAAAATCGCCGTGCGGAACGGAGAGACGATCCCCGGCCGCAACGCGGATCTGTTCCTTGACCAGATCGATCCCCGTCACTTCTTCCGTCACCGGATGCTCGACCTGGATGCGCGTGTTCATTTCCATGAAGTAGAACTCGCCATCCTGGAAGAGGAACTCGATCGTCCCCGCATTCACGTAGCCGACCGCTTCGCAGAGCTGAATGGCGGCGGCGCTCATCTTCTTGCGAATCTCTTCGGTGATGGCCGGCGACGGCGATTCCTCGATCAGCTTCTGATGCCGCCGCTGGATCGAACAGTCGCGCTCTCCGAGGGCAACGATCCTGCCGTGGGTGTCCCCGAAGACCTGAATCTCGATGTGCCGCGGTCTTTCGAGGTACTTCTCGAGATAGACGTCGGCGACACCAAACGCGCGCTCGGCCTCGTTGCGCGCAGTCTCGTACGCGCTCTGCAGTTCCGTCTCGTCGGCGCAGATGCGCATGCCGCGGCCGCCGCCACCGGCGGACGCCTTGAGAATCACGGGAAAACCGATGGCTGCTGCAACCTCGCGCGCTTCGTCAATCGAACGAAGCGGACCATCGCTGCCGGGAAGGATCGGGACGCCGGCGTTCTTCGCGGTCTCGCGCGCCTTCGCTTTGTCCCCCATCCGGCGGATCGCGTCGGGAGAGGGCCCGATGAACGTGATCTGGCATTCGCCGACGATTTCGGCGAACGTCGCGTTCTCCGCGAGAAAACCGTAGCCGGGATGAATCGCATCCGCACCGGTGATCTCGGCCGCGGAGATGATGCTCGACATGTTGAGGTACGACTGCTTCGATGCGGCCGGGCCGATGCAGACATCGTCATCGGCGTAGCGAACATGGAGCGCGTCGCGATCAGCCATCGAATGGACGGCGACCGTCTTGAGTCCGAGCTCTTTGCAGGCGAGGATGATGCGCAGCGCAATCTCGCCGCGATTGGCGATCAGAACCTTCGAGATCATGCTGGCTCAGACCTCGATGCCGAACAGCGGCTCGCCGAATTCGACTGCCTGAGCGTTTTGCGGATAGATCTCGCGCACGACTCCGTCGACGTCGGACTCGATCTCGTTCATCAGCTTCATCGCCTCGATGATGCAGAGAACCTGCCCTTTCTTCACACGATCCCCTACCTGAACGAACGCATCGGAATCGGGCGCGGGCTGCCGGTAGAACGTACCGACGATCGGCGACTGCATCACGTGCAGATTCGATTTCGCGGCATCAGCGGCCGGCTTCTCCGCAGCGGGGGCATGCGATGCGGGAGGAAGAGCATGCATCGGAATGGCCGGCATCAGCGGCGCATCCGACTGCTTCATGTCTCCCGATACGAAGGAGTGAATCACCTGTGGCTGCGCAGACTTTCCTTCGATGCGGACTTTCGTGCCCGCCTGCTCAATTTCCACACCGGCGATGCCACGATCCGCCACCTTGTCGATAAGCTCGAGGATTTCCTTAAGATTCAAATCTCGCCTCTCAGATCAATTCGTCGCGGAGAAGAACCTTCGCTCGCGCGAGCTCGAAGCGCGCGCGGCCGTAGTTTCCGTCAGGCCGGAGAACGAGAAGAATGAAGTACTCCGGCGTCACGGAAGAGAGAAACGTAATGTACTTCTCAGTGACGAGGGAGAACTGTAGCACTTCTCCGGTGTCCAACTCCGCATTCGGCCGGATCGACTTGACGAATCCCCCGAATTCCGCACCAAGCACATCCAGTGGCACATGCTGTTCGTTGATCGAGTCGATGGCAATGCCGTCGAGCCCGATCAGGCTCACGGCCAGCGTCCCTTCGACGCGCGCACGAATGCCGGAGAGCACTTGTCTAAACTCGGCCACTCTCTCTCCTCGTGACTTTTGCCAGCCAGTTTTCCAGCCGTGCAATCTTCGGGCTCTGCCCCGGCTCCGCAACGACCGCCGCAGGAGCGGCCGCCGCAACGAGCTCGGGTTGCTCACCCGTTTCTTCGAAAGGCAGCGTTTCTTCGGAAGGCAGAGCCTCTTCGACGGGCTCCGGCTCCGCGGCAGGCGCTGCGCTGAGCTCATCGAGCTTCGCGCGCACCATCTCGTTGTTCGGATCCCTGGCGAGAATGTCTTCGTAGATGTCGCGCGCCTCATCGACGAGTCCCTGTTTCGCGTAGAGATCGGCCATCGTGATCGTCTTCGCGAAATCGTCCGAGGGAGGAGGCGGCAGTTCCGTCGTCAGAGGAAATGGTGACTCCGACGCGATGCCTACCTCGATGCGCTCCTCGTCTTCCTCTGCATGCCTCTGGGCCGGCGCGGGCGCAAACATGTCCTCCGACTCGTACGCGGAGACGACCTCCGGCTCCTGCGGCGGTGTGACGTACGAAGGAACTTCCGCGCTCGCCGGAGCAGGCTCGAGATGCATCGCGTCCGGCTGCTCGACGGCAAACGAATCCCCTCCATATCCGAGAGGTTCTTCGAATGGACTCTCCGCATGCGCAGCGGCCATCGGTTCGGCATCGCCAGTGTCAACAGCGGATGCCTGCTCCTCGGCTACCTGATGCGTTGCTTCCTCAAACATCTGCGGCTCATCGAGTGGAGGCGGCGCCGGCTCCGACGACCACGGCATCTCGCCGGATGATGCAAGCGGCGCCTCTTCGACCTGACCCGTTCCGGCAGAAAATTCCTCGGACGCCGGGATGTCGGAGAGCGCTGCAGGCACGGGAGGATGAAGTTCCCGCTCCAGGCGCTCGATCGTCGCTTCCACTTCCTCATCAGAAGGAAGCAGAGCGTGAACGAGTTTGTACTTCTTGATCGCCTCCACCTTCTCGCCCAGGGCGAGATACGCGTCAGCGAGAATGCGCGCAGCCACGACATTGCCCGGATCGAGTTGCAGCGCCTTCGTCAAAGCCTCGACGGCGCCGTCGTTGTTCCCGGTCTCGCGCAATACGCGCCCGAGACTCACCCACGCGGAGAGATACGTCGGATGATTCGCAAGGCCTGTGCGCAGCACCTGCTCCGCCTCGCTGAACTGCGAGACTTTCCTCAGTTCCTCGGCGAGCGGATAAAAAAGCCGGCTCTTCGGATCGCTCTTGAGACGCCCCCGAAGCTCTTCGATCTTCGTGTTGGTAACCGGCTGTGCCATCGACGTCTGAATTCCTTCGCACCAGAAGGGACCGCCCCCTTCGCAGGGGGCGGTTTCAAGTTCGGGACCTTATCGAAACGGACTAGGTTGCATTGCCGCTTGCACAACCCGACAGTGCAGTCGGATTGTTGCTCTGGAACGTCACGGTCGCACCGATCGCGCCTGCTGCTGCAGGATCGACGGTAATCGTGAATGTGGCACTCGTGCCCGGTGCAATCGTCGCGGTCGACGGGGCGATCGTATAAGTGCCGTTCCCGTTCCCCGTGACCGTAGCGCCGGTGATGTTGAGGCTCTGCGACCCTGCGGCTGCAGTGTTCGAGACGGTAATCGTAGCCGTGCCCGTTGCGGTACCCGCGGAGGCAACCGGAGTGAAGGCCGCGCAGTTGCCCGGCGGATGATCCACGACGCCGTTCGGCGGCGGAGGAATCACGCAGGCGGTGCTCGTCGGATTCACCGTCAGGATGCCGGACGCCGTGTCAGTACACGTCGATTCGACATTCAGATAGCTGACATCCGCCGAGAGCGGCACGTTCTGAACACCCGACACCGATCCAACCGTGCAGGGCTGCGTCGCAAACGTGAAGTTCGAGGGAACCTGAACGGAATAGGTCGTCACGCCATTCGACGTCGACGCGCCCGTGATGAATCCGCTCTTCCCACCGATCGTGATCTTTGTCGTGCCTGAAAGCGCATTCGCAACAGACACCGTAATGCTTCCGCCTGCTGTCACAGTCGTCGGACTGACGCTCAGGATCGCCGGCTTCGGTACCCGATACGTAAAGTTCGGACCTGAGGCCGTATCTCCGTTATCCACGTTGGTCACGATGATCGGGCCTGACACATCCGCGCACGCGGAGAGTGCGATCGCCGATGTAATCGCCACGACCTGCGTTCCCGAGACACGGATCGGCTGGGCAGCGAACCCACCGATGCTGACGGCAACCGGATCGTTGAAGCCGACGCCGTCGATCGTCACGGTCGTTCCGCCGTTTGCCGGACCCTGCGTCGGACCCGCAGCAGTGATCTGCATCTTCGGCGTGTACCGGAACTGAATCGGCGAAGTCACCGTCTTGTTGGAGTTGATGTTGATGACCTTGATGTCGACAGAGCCGGTGACCGAGCCAGAGCCATTGGGCGCGGTATCGCGCGCCGCAGGGCTGACGACGGTCAACTGCTTGAACGTCACTGTGATCACGCGCGCCTCGGCAGATCCGAAGAACACCTGTACCGGTGCCTGGAAGCCGTCGCCGAAGATCGTGACGTTCGTTCCACCGTCGATCGGACCCGATGCGGGGCTGATCGTCGTGATGGATGGTGTGAGAATTTCGAGCTGGTAGGTGAACTGTGTCGGGGACTTCACCGTCAGTTCAGTGCTCGTCCCGGCCTGTGTGACGACCGTGACGTCAACGGCCTTCGTCTGGCCGGTGCCGAGGTCGATCGGAGGCGCGGTGACGACGATCTGCGTGTCCGTGCGGGACACGACGAATGCTTCCTTCGGCGTCGCACCGGCATCCGTCGGCGTAAAGAACACGCGGACAGGTCCCTTCAGATTCTGTCCTCCGATCGTCACGAGCGTTCCGCCGGCAGGCGGACCGAACGCCGGAGAAATGCCGGTGATCGAGGTGACGACCGGCGGGCAATCAGGTGGACATGTCGTTGTCGGGATCGGCTTGAACGTCACCGACGTCGTCTTCAGAACGTTGTTGACGACGGCCTGCACGACTGCGGTTCCGGCGGCAGACGAAGTCAGCGTCACCGTGGCAACGCCATTCGTCGTGGTCCGGAGAGCCGTCTTTGTTCCAGTCTCGGTGAAGGTGCCGAAGTCCGTGGAGAACTCGACTGCGGTTCCATTCGGTACCGGGCTGCCGTTCGTCGTTGCCGTCGCAGAGATGATGGTCGTCGTGCTCACCTGGGGATTCGCGGACGACGCCGTCAGCGTGAGCGAGGAGCTCACGGGCGGAGGCGTCGTACCACCCCCCGACGGAGGCGGCGCGGTCGGAGATTCACCTTTGCACGCTGCGAACACAGCGAGCAGCGTCAGCAGAGCAAACAGGTAATTCTTTTGTCTGATCGTCTTCATGTTTGCCCCCTGTTAAGCGCAACCGCCGCAGTCATAACAGAAGTCGAGCGGGAAATGCGTCGCTCCCGAGACATTCTCTCCGGCCAGTGTCTGGCCGAAGATCTCGACATTCACATCCATTTTCACGACAGGTCTGTTCGTCTCCGGATCGCGGCCGCCGTTCTGCGGCAGCAGTGCGGCAAACGGTGCCTGCGTCACCGCATCGCTCTCGACGACGACGAACTTGGAGAGCGAGGTCGAGGCGCCGTTCGCGGTGATCAGCGAGTCGGTCGTGCGCACGAAGGTTGCGGGAACCGAATGCCCGCCGTCGGTCCTCGTGTATGAGACCCGATAGCGCGTGATGCGCACGTCATTGAAGCGGTTGTCGCTCGTGCTCTGACTCTTCACGATGGCCTGAATCAGAATCGAACCGACATCCTGATTACAGTTGGTCGCACCAGGTTTCAGATCCAATTGTTGGAGGTTCTGCGTATTCGTCACCACGAGCTCGACCGGCGAGGAATTCCGGTTGATGTCACCACTGCACGCAAACGCCAGTGCAGCCGCGGCGAGAATCCATGTCTTCTTCTGTCTCTTCATACGTCCTCCAGCCTCTCTACCCTCGCCGCATCTCACGACCGCACGATGCGCGGCGTAATGAAGATCAATAGTTCGTCATGTGTTGACGAGATGTTGTGCGTCTTGAACAGATTTCCGATGACGGGAATCTGATGGATGAAGGGCAGCCTCGTCTGAGAGTTGTTGTCCTTCGTCTGATAGATGCCCGCAATGACCGACGTTCCGCCGTCGCGAACCATCAGCTTCGTTCTCGCCTGGCGCGTCGAGAGCGGCGTTCCGGCGCCACCTTCGACCGCGAGACCGGTCGCCGGCTCGTTCTTCTGAACGGAGATCTCCATGATGACCGTACCCGCCTCTGTGATCTGCGGAGTGACCTGCAGCCGCAGCGTCGCATCAACGTAGGTCACGGTCGTCGTGAAGTTCACGCGCGTCTGATACGGGATCTGGAAACCGCTCTGGATTTCTGCCGACTGGTTGTTCTGGGTCGTCACCTTCGGCGCCGACACGACTTTGACGAGACCTTCGGCCTCCGCAGCATTCAGCGCGAAGTCGAGATTGAAGGTGCCGAGCACATCGCTCATCGTCAGAGCGAGAACAGGATTGCCGGGGCCGAAGTCGAACGGACCTCCGACGATCCCGACGCGATTCGGGAAGACGAGACCCGTGCCCGTACCGAGCGCGGGATCGAGCGAGCCGCGGAAGCCCCACGAGAATCCGTACTGCTGCAGGAAGTTCTTCGTGGTCTCCACGATGCGCGCTTCGATCACGACCTGCTTCGTCGGCACGTCGATGGAGTCGATGAGGTTGCGCATCGTCTGCAGATACTGCGGTATCTCGCTGATGATCAACTGATTCGTGCGGGCGTCGACGATGATGCGCGCGCGCGGTGAAGCGAGCTCGCGGAGCAGCGACTGGATTTCCGTCGCCTTCGCGTAAGAGAGAAGAAAGCTTACGGTCTGCAGCGGCACATTGAGCCGCTCTTCATCCTGAAGCCGGCGCTGTGCAGCAGTCTCCGCGGCCAGACGATCGATCTTGCCGACGCGCATCACGTTGCCTTCGAGCACGTACGTGAGGCCGTTCTGCCGGAGGATCAGATCGAGTGCCTGGTCCCACGGAACATCGATGAAGTCCACAGTCACGCTGCCGCCGACATCGGGATCCACCGCGATGTTGAGGCCTGTCAACTGAGCGAAGGTGCGGAGCACGTCTTTGATGTCCGCATCCTTGAGGTTCAGCGAAATCGGCTCACCGGTGTATACACGGCCGCCGGCGCTGAGCGTCCGTCCGCCTGTGCCCGTCGTCATCGCTCCGGCATTGAGCGTGGTCTCACGACCGCCCGACGCCGTCTGCTGGTCGCCGCTGAATACGTCCTCGGAATTGCCGACGGGCGCGTTCGAGCCGGCGGTTGCCGATGCCGCTGAAGTCGTGGTGCTCGGCGTCAGTGTCTTGCCCTTTTTCTTCGAGCTCGTCGTCGTGTCCGGAGCGCTCTGCGTCGCCGGCGCGGTGATGACGGCCTTCGCACCCTTCGAGGCGCGATCCGGCATCTTCCACGTCGGAGCATCTTCCGCGATCACCGGCACCTGCGTCCGGACATCGCTGCCCTGGCTCTTCGGCGCGGTCACGGCCACGGTCGATGCGGCGGGCGCTTTCTGTTCCGGCGCCGCCGTCCTCGCCATCATCGATGCGGGAGCGGGTGCACCGCCGAACGTCACGACGAGATTCTCGCCGTTGCGCGCGACGTCGTACGTCGTCTTGCTGTTGAGGTCCACGACCACGCGGATCACATCGGTCGAGAACTGGCCGATGCGAACGCCTTTGACCAACGGATCATTGACCGCGATCGTCTTCTTCGCGACGCCGTTGCGAACGCCTGTGATGTCGATGACGACACGATCAGGCGAGGCAAGCTGGAACGACTTGTAGGTCAGCTCTCCATCGCCGGTGATGCGCACCGCGGAACCAGCCGCCGCGACATCTTTCAACTTCTTCGCCTTGGCGAGCGGGCGTGAGTCGGCGACCGCCGCAGGCTCGATCGGAGCAGAAGTGACGACCGGCTCCGGAACGGGAACAGGTTCGTTGTGGACCGTCTCGGCGACCTCGGCCGGCTTCACCGGCACCTGAGGAACGGTTTCTTCAACCTTCGCGATGGCCGGCAGAGGCAGCGTGACGACGACGGAGTTTTCAGTCGCCGATGCGGTGGGAGACATCGGCTGGCTCAGTCGGAACGTGACGCGCGTCAGGCGGGTGCCCATCTCGACGGCGTTTTCGGCAGCTACGGATGTGATGCCTGCCGGCAATGATGACGGGATCGCCAGCTGCGGCGCTTTGCTCGTCGCGGAGAGATCGACGACGAACACGTCAGGTGACGGGCTGTACGAGGTGTACGCCGGCGTCGCGCTCGTATGCAGCACGATGCGGCTCCCATCGATCTCGACGGCATTCAGCGACATCACCGCCGGGTCGGCAGCCGCCGTCTGCGCGGCGCTTGCCGGCGCGTCGTTCTTATGCCGGCGCCATAGCGAGGCATCCGCAGTGCTCGCGATGATCGCGAGCAAGCCCGCTGTCAGCAGGATTCGGTTTGCTCTTCTCATACGTCCCACCTTCACCATCTCACCCTCCACGCAGCCCCTGACCTGCACCCGCTCCATCATTTCTTCGCCGGTTCGGGAGTCAGATCCTTGACCACCTCGCGGTAGCGCTCGATTCGAGTTGGATCATTGACCTCCTGCCGGAACACAACGGAGGAGGGTGTAATGCGAATCACTTCACCATCGAGAACCTTATCGCCAACGTGAATGAGGTATCCCTTGTTGTCAGGCCCGTTGATCATGCCGACGAGTCCCTGCTTCGTCTTGATCACGCCCTGGAGCTTGATCTCGTCGATGAGGAATCCCGGAGGTCCGGGCGGCTTGTCCGACTTGGTCTGCGCGATCTTCGGCCCAACGAGCGACTGGAAAGGATCACGGCGTCCCTGCGGATCGTAGTGATACGTCTCTCCCGTCGCCGGTTCCTCGAGAATCTCCTGGAGGCTCTGCTGCACGCTGGAACCGCCGGAGGTCGAAGTCGCGGCCGTCGATGTGGCGGCCGTCGATGTCGTCGCAGTCGTGGACGTCGCGGCCGTACCGCTCGTTGACGTCTGCGCCACGACCGTTGCGCCGATCATCAGCGCCACGGCGGCGAACAGAAGCGCAACGCGAATGGAGCTCATCGTTCCTCTCACTTGCCACCTGCCTTTGCCGGCGCGGGCGTCACATCCTTCGGCTCGACGTAAACGAACGTCTTGGCGACGAAGTCGACACCGATCGTCTTCTCGATCTGCAGCGGCAGCGCGTTGATCGTCACCGACTCTACATTGATGATGCGCGAGAAGTTGCTCAGCCGGTTGAAGAGCTGCGCGAGGTTGTGGTAGCGGCCGAGGACGCTGATGCTGATCGGCCACTCCGCATAGGGTTCACTGCCCGCCGCCGTTCCGAGCTTCGGGAACGTGAGCCGGCCAAGGATGAAGTCGCCCTGATCGACGAGCGACTTGATCTTCTTGATGATCTCTTCGGTATTGCGCGTGGAGGGAAGAATGCGGCGCAGCTTCTCGAGCTCGAGCTCGAGCCGCTTCACTTCCTCGCGGAACTGCGGAAGCTTCAGCTCCGCCGCGCGGCCGGCCGCGATCTTCTTGTCCAGTTCCGCGATCTTCGCGTCGGCGTCGCGGATCTGGTTGTCCATGGCATCGATCCACATGGCCTTAACGCCATAGATGATGCCGCCGGCCAGAACCGCGCCGGCAATCGCTCCGACCCACCAGGGCTTGTCATTCAGTGAGAGTGCCGCCATCGACTCCTCCTACGGCTTCTTTCCGCCCGGAGCGGCTCCCGCCGCTCCAGCAGTCGATGTCGCGCCTGTGGTTCCCGTCGCACCGGAAGCACCACCAGCCTGCGCGTACTTGAAGTGGAATGACATGTCGAAGCTGTAGACGAGCGGAATCACGCTCACCATCGCCACAGAACCGACTTCCGGTTCGTCGAACAACGGATCGTTCTTCACGTTGTCGACGAAATTCGCGATCGCGTTCGGATTGAGGCCGCGCCCGTTCAGCGTGACCGTTCCGGGTCCGAGCGTCATCCGGTCGAGCCAGACGAGATCCGGAAGATCCTGGCTGATGCGATCCATCACTTTCACAGGACCTTTCTGGTTCTGCTTCAGCTGATTGATGAGGTCGATGCGCTTCTGCAGACTGTCCTTGCGCTTCTGATAGTTCTCGACGTCCTTGATGATCGCTTCGAGTTTCTGAGCCTCGGCCTGCTTCGTCGTCACGAGCTCCTGCTTGTTCTTCAGCTCGTTGTTCTTCGTGAACCACCAGATCCCAGCGGCGACAGCAGCCGCAACGATCAGACCGATCACGATGATGTTGTTGATGTTTCCACCAGCAGCACCTGCTCCACCAGACGGAGCCGCGGCCGGCGCGGCGCCACCGCCGCGAACCGCACGCCCTTCCCGCACTAAGTTGATCTTGATCAAGCGTCCCCCACCCTCCGGATGGCGAGGCCCACTGCGATCGCCATACTCGGAGCAATCTCGGCCAGCTCCTCGGGGTTGAATTGACTCTCGTCAACGGTGATACGACGGAAGGGATCGAGGATCGAGACGGGGATGCCGAACTTGTCGCGCAGAATCGCGTCGAGATTCAGCACTCCGGATCCGCCGCCGGCGAGAACGATCTCGTCGACGCGGTCCGCGCCCGAGGTCGCGGTGAAGAAGTCGAGCGTCTTGCGAAGCTCGCCCGCGAAATCCTCTGAGACCGAGTTCAGGATGGGGATGACCTGCTGAATGGTGTAGTCGCCGACCGCGTTGCCGCGCTTGAGCTCTTCCGCCTGCTCGAACGAGAGCGAGAGCTCGCGCTGGATCGCATCGGTGTACTGATTGCCGCCGAACGTGATGTCGCGCCAGAAGAGCGACTGCCCTCCGGACAACACGTTCACGTTCGTCACCGACGCTCCGACGTTGCAGAGCGCGAGGACTTTTCCATCTTCGATGTCGTTGTTCGCCTCGTATGCGTTCTGCAGCGCGAAGGCGTCGACGTCGACGAGCACCGGCAGCTTGCCTGTCTGACTGATCACCGACGTGTAGTCGTTGATCTTCTCCTTCTTCACGGCAACGAGAATCACTTCGACGTTGTCACCCGTCCCCGGTGCGGTGAGCGGAACGTAGTCGAGGTTCACATCGTTGATGTCGAATGGGATGTACTGCTCAGCTTCCCATTGAATCGACTCCGCCAGTTCTTCCGGAGACATCGACGGAAGACTGATCTTTTTGATGATGACGGAGTGTCCAGATAGAGACGTCGCGTAATTGGAATTCTTTACGCTTTGATCCGCGTTGAGGCGCTGGATCGTCTCCACGACCATGGACGAATCCATGATCGACCCGTCGACGATGGCCTCAGGCGACAGTCGCTCGATGCCAAGTTTGACGAGCTGGAACTGTCCGCCTTTTTTCTCCTTCAGCTCGACGAGCTTGATTGCTGAGGAGCCAATATCAAGGCCGACAACATTTTTGCTCTTTGAGAAGAACACCGCTCACCCCATCCATCTCACTCACTTCTCGCTGGCTCCGGAGTTTTGAAAGGTGGACCGAAATTACAACGTTTAAATGGCGGTGTCAACTCTACCGAAATTAGATAAGTGGAACGATTACGCGCGTTTGCCGTAATCGGCCACGGAGAACAGTTGCACAGGAATCGGAGCACGGTTACAATCCACCGCCTTTCCGTTATTTGAGGAGTTTCCTATGGCCAAGATGTGTGAAGTCTGCGGTAAGACCCCGGTGTTCGGTAACCGCGTGAGCCATGCTCACAACGTGTCGAGCCGCCGCTGGATGCCGAATCTCCAGCGCGTGCGCGTCAAACTCGGCAGCGCGGTTCGCCGCATGCAGGTCTGCACTCGTTGCATCCGCACCGGTAAGATCCAGAAGGCCGCGCGCTAAGCGGCTCTCGCCGCTGGCGCGAGGCGCTGGGCGCGGGGCGCAGAAGATTCCGATCTTTGCGCCCGGCCCCCAGCGCCCGGCGCCTTCCGATTCTCACGCCGTCGCATGCCTTCCGGTGTTGTAACGGCGCTCGACGCGAATCACACCGTCCACGACGCCGATCGACTTCGTCACCTTCTCCAGGTGCTTCAGGTCGGCAATCTCGAGCGCAAGATCGATCGTCGCGCGTCCGTCGCCGGTGCGCGTCTCGAGATGGCGGATGTTCGTCTTCAGATTCGAGATCGTCGAAATGACGCGGGCCAGAATCCCCTGGCGGTCTTCGGCCACGACTTCCAGCTCGACCTGGAACTGGCTCTGCCGCTGATCGGCCCACTCCACTTCGATCTCGCGGTCGGGGTTGAACATCAGGTTCTTCACGTTCGGACAGTTCGCGCTGTGCACCGCGACGCCCTTGCCGCGCGTGACATATCCGACGATCGGTTCGCCCGGCAGCGGGTTGCAGCACTTCGCGAGATACGTCAGCAGGTCGTCGTAACCGCGCACCTTGATCGTCTGTGACGACGAGGTGAACGGGAAGATCTTTCGCACCGCCTGCTGCAGCACTCCCGCTTCGGCGGCCGGCCCCTTCTCCTTCACCTCATCGGTCGCGAAGCGTTCCACGACCGAGCGCGCCGAGATCTTTCCGTAGCCGACATCGGCGTAGAGATCGTCGAGCCGCGCGAGACCGTGCTCCGACAGGACGCCGTCGAGCGCGTTCTCCGCCACTAGCTTGCGCCACTGGACCTTGTAGCGCTTCGCCTCTTTCTCGATCAGCTTGCGGCCGAGCTCGATCGAGCGATGTTTCTGCTCCGTGTTCAGCCAGTGCCGGATCTTGTGCCGCGCGCGCGACGTCACCGCGATGTTCAGCCATTCGCGGCTCGGTGTCTGCGTCGTCCCCTGCAGGATCTCGACGATGTCGCCGTTCTTCAGCGCCGTACGCAGAGGCACGAGCTTGCCGTTGACGCGCGCGCCGACGCAACGGTGTCCGACGTCCGTATGAATCCGATAGGCGAAGTCCAGCGGCGTCGCGCCGCGCGGAAACGCGAACACATCGCCCTTCGGCGTGAACGTGTACACCTCGTCCGGATAGAGATCGATCTTCAGCGAATGCAGGAAGAGGCGCGGATCTTTGATCTCCTGCTGCTGCTCGACGAGCTGGCGCAGCCAGAGAAAGCTCTTGTCGTCGTCATGCGCACCAACGCGTCCTTCCTTGTACTTCCAGTGCGCCGCGATGCCCTGCTCGGCGATCAGATCCATCTCGCGCGTCCGGATCTGCACTTCGAACGGCTGCCCTTTCTCCGCCACTACCGTCGTATGCAGCGACTGGTAGAGGTTCGGCTTGGGCATCGCAATGTAGTCCTTGATGCGGCCCGGAACGGGACGCCACATCTGATGCACGAAGCCGAGCGCCGCATAGCAGTCCTTGATCGACGGCGTGATGATGCGGAACGCGAGATAGTCGTAGACCTGGCCGATGTCGGTCTCCTGCCTGCGCAGCTTCGCCCAGATCGAGAACATCGACTTCACGCGTCCGTACACTTCGCAGTCGATGCCGTTCTCGCGCAGCCTCTGGGCGAGCGTGCTCCTGATGCGATCGACGAGATCGCCCGACACGGCGAGCTTCTCCGCGACGGTCTTCGACAGCTCGTCGTACTCGCGCGGATGCAGATGCTGGAGCGAATAGTCCTCGAGCTCCGCCTTCACCTTCCCCATGCCGAGGCGGTTGGCGATCGGAGCGTAGATCTCGAGGGTTTCCTTGGCGATCGCGTGGCGCCGCTCTTCCGGCAGGTACTGCAGTGTCCGCATGTTGTGCAGACGGTCGGCGAGCTTCACCAGCACGACGCGCAGGTCGCCGACCATCGCCAGCAGCATTTTTCGAAACGTCTCGGCCTGCTGCTCTTCCTTCGACACGTAGGCGTAGCGCGAGATCTTCGTCACGCCGTCGACGAGCTCCGCGACATCGTTGCCGAACGTTTCCTGCAGCTTCTCCTTCGTCGTCAGCGTATCTTCGAGCACGTCGTGCAGCAGCCCGACCGCGATCGACGTTTCATCCAGCCGCATGTCGGCCAGGATGTACGCGACATTGAGCGGATGAATCAGATACGGCTCACCGGAGCTCCTCACCTGCCCGCGATGCTCGCGCGCCGAGAAGATGTAAGCGCGTTGAAGCAGTTCCTCGTCGTAATCGGGTTTGTAACTCTCGATCTTGTCGAGGATGTCTTCGAAGCGGATCATGAGAAGGGGAAAAGATTACCAGAGTGTAGGACAGGCGCCCTCGCCTGTCTGACCCCTGTCCGCGACAGGCGAGGGCGCCACTCAACGACAGGCGAGGGCGCCTGTCGTACACCAGCTGGTGCGCCTCTTGCTGAGTCTCGTTCTCGAAATCGGCGTCCGCGTGGGATCGCCGCTAAAAGGAGGTAGTCGTGAAGAAATCGCTGTTGGCTGTTTTCGTTCTCGTCTTGATCGCGGCGGTCCCGACGTTCGCAGGGCCGATGCCGTCGAAGACCGCGGCGAATCAGAGTCTTGATTCGCGTGCCGCCGATATCGCCATGATCCGCGATGTCGCGGCCAACGATCAGGTTGCCGCCGTCCTCGCCCAGCACGGCTTTACGCAGGCGCAGGTCAATGACCGGCTCGCGCAGTTGTCGCCGCAGGACGTTCATCAGCTCGCCCAGAATCTGAACCAGTTGCAGGCCGCAGGCCTCACGCAGCAGGAATGGATCTGGGTCGGCATCGGTGCGCTCGCTGCTCTGATTCTCGTCGTCGCACTGTCGTGAACGATCCGCGGTTCGTGTATCGGGCGGGCAACCGGCTCGCCCGATTCATTCCGGCCTTCGTGGCCGCCGTCTGCTGCCTCCTCTCCGTCTCCTGCATCACTCTCGCCCCGCGCTCCCGGCGTCCCTCCTCGTCTGCGATCGTCATTCAGGACGTGCCTCAGTTGACGTGGGGCATCGAGTCATGCGGTGCCGGTTCGCTCGCCACCGTGCTCCAGCACTACGGCGAACCAACGACCATGCAGACCTGGGACGCCACGCTGCCGAAGATGCGCGGCGGCGTGCTGACGATCGACATGCTGCTCGCGGCACGCGGCAAAGGATTCGACGCGACACTCGTCACCGGCGATCGCGCCCTGATCGAAAACGAATTGCGCAGCGGGCATCCGGTAATTCTCATGCTGCGCGTGATCGACACGTTCGGCCGCCAGTTCGACTTCTTCCATTACATCGTCGTCGATGGACTCGACGCCGATCGCGGACTGATTCGCACGCAGTTCGGCGATGCGAAAGCGCGCTGGACCACGTTCGATCGACTTGAGAAGGCGTGGAGCGGCGGCGGACATGCGGCGATCCTGATCCATCCCGGCGATCCCGCGACACCCTTCATCCGCGCCGCCGTGGCGCTCGAAGAGCGCGGGGATGTGGCCGGCGCTGCCGCGGAGTACCGCAAGCTCCTCGCACAACACCCCGGTTCCGCCCTCGCCTGGACCAACCTCGGCAATGTCGAGATGAAGCTCGGCCATCGCGAGGAATCCGAGGATGCGTTCCGCCACGCGCTGAAGCTGGATGCCGGATCGCGCGACGCACTGAACAACCTCGCCTGGCTGCTGCTCGAGGAAAAGCGCCTGCCCGAGGCGGAAACGCTCGCGCGGGCCGCGGTCGCGCAGAAAGGGCCCGACACCTGGGTCGTCCTCGATACGCTGGCGCGCGTGCTCGCCGCAAAAGGCGACTGCGGTGAAGCGGCGAAGACGATGGAGGAGGCGCGCACGACGATGCCTCCACAGACGGAGCCGGCACCGATCTCCTGCGCTGATACGATCACGCGCTGAATGCCCTTCTCACGCCGCGCGCAATGGAACGCGCCATCGAATCGGCTCGCGATTGCACGCGCGTCCTGCGCCGGTCTTCTCGACCTGACCGAGTCGAACCCGACGCGCGCCGGCATCGCCTACCCACTGGATGAACTGAGCGAGGCGTTCGCACGCGCGGCGCGCGCCTCGTACGATCCACATCCGCTCGGCATCCCCTCCGCGCGCGAGGCCGTCGCGCAGTACCTCGGATGCGATGCCTCGGAGCTCGCCATCACCGCCAGTACCAGTGAAGCATATGGTTATCTGTTCAAGTTGCTCACCGATCCCGGCGATGACGTCCTGACCGCGACGCCGTCATATCCGCTGCTCGAGCACCTCGCGTCCCTCGAATTGATCGAGCTCCGCTCGTTCCCGCTCGAGCTCCATCGGAGATGGGAGATCGATCCCGCCCACATCGCGAATGCGCGAACGTCACGCACGCGGGCGATCATCGTGGTCAACCCGAACAATCCCACCGGCTCGTACGTGGCGCCCCATGAACAGGAGTCGCTCGCGGCCTGCGGCCTGCCGGTCATTTCGGACGAGGTCTTCTTCGACTACGCGCTCGATGACGTTCCGCACCGGACGTTCGTTCGCGACGATGTGCTGACGTTCACGCTGGGCGGTCTCTCCAAGTCGGCCGGCCTGCCGCACGTGAAGCTCGGATGGATCCGCGCCAGCGGGCCGGGTGCGGGCGATGCGATCTCCGCTTTGGAGATGATCGCCGACAACTACCTCTCGGTCTCGACGCCGGTGCAGGAAGCGCTCCCCGATCTGCTGCGGCTCGCACCGTCGATCCGCAGCGCGATCCGCGCACGCACGCGCCTCAACCTCGACGTGCTCACGCGCGCGATCGAGCTCGCGCCGAGCGCGCGCATTCTTCCCGTGGAAGGCGGCTGGTCGGCCGTTCTTCGCATCCCGAACATCGAGCCTGAGGAAGAGCTCGCGCTGCGGCTCATTCAGCAGCACTCCGTGGCGGTGCATCCCGGATACTTCTTCGACTTCCCGGCGGAAGGGTTCCTGGTCGTATCGCTTCTGACGAAGCCGGACATCTTCGCCGATGGAGTGCAACGCCTGGTTAGCCAAATTCCAGCGTAGAACAAACTCTCAGCTCGTACCGGCGAGCAGAGCGCTTGTCCTACACTCTCGACGGATGAAACATCTCTGGCTCCTCGACCCCGCGATCACCTTTCTCAATCACGGCTCGTTCGGCGCGACACCGCGCGCGATTCTCGCCCGGCAGGACGAGTTGCGCGCGCAGATGGAGCGGGAGCCGGTGCGTTTCATGGTGCGCGAACTGGAGCTGCTGCTCGATGCCGCGCGCCGCGAGGTTGCCGACTTTGCCGGCGCCGATCCGGCCGGTCTCGTCTTCGTCCCGAATGCCACGGCCGGCATCAACGCCGTCCTGCGCTCGCTCGACCTCGACAAGCATGACGAGCTGCTGGTGACGAATCACGAGTACAACGCGACGCGCAACACGATCGAGTATGTCGCCGCCCTGGCGGGAGCGAAGGTCGTCACCGCCACCCTCCCCTTTCCCATCCCGTCATCCGACATCGTCATCGAGCGAATCGTCGAGAAGGTCACCGATCGCACGCGTCTCCTGGTGATCGATCACATCACGAGCCAGACCGCACTGATTCTTCCGATCAGGCGCATCGCCGATGAGATGAAGGCGCGCGGCATCGATGTCCTCGTCGACGGTGCGCACGCGCCGGGAATGATCCCGCTCGATCTGCGGGAGCTCGACGTGGCGTACTACACCGCGAACCTGCACAAGTGGGTCTGCGCGCCGAAAGGCGCCGGCTTTCTTTACGCAAGCAGGAACCGCCGGCTCGGGCTTCATCCGATTGCGGTCAGTCACGGCGCCAACTCCACGCGCAGCGACCGCAGCCGCTATCACCTCGAGTTCGACTGGACGGGAACGTTCGATCCCTCCGCCTGGCTCGCGTCCGCGGAAGCCATCCGCTACATGGGATCACTCGTCGACGGCGGATGGCCCGCGTTGATGGAGCGCAACCGGCGCCTCGCGCTTCAGGCGCGCGATCTCCTCGCCGCGGCGCTGCACGTCGAGCATTCCGCGCCGGACGAGATGATCGGATCGATGGCCGCACTTCCTCTTCCCGATGGCGACGCCGTCACGGCGCCCTCGCTGTACGGAGATCCGCTGCAGGATTCACTGCTGTTCGAGGATCAGATCGAGGTGCCGCTCGTACCGTTTCCGCATCCGCCGAAACGCATCCTCCGCATCTCGGCTCAGCTCTACAACGAGATCGGCGATTACGAGCGGCTGGCGGCCGCGCTCACGAAACGGCTGTGACGGCGAGAAACGCGCGCGCGAGCGCCTTCTCCAGATCCTCGTGCCGCGTAGGCTTCGACAGATAGTCGTCCATCCCGGCCGCCAGGCATTTTTCCCGATCGCCTTCCAGCGCATTCGCCGTCATGGCAATGATCCGGCGGCGTTTCCGATTCGCGTTGTCGCGGCGGCGGATTTCCATCGTCGCCTCGTATCCATCCATGACCGGCATCTGGCAATCCATCAGGATGATCTCGTACGGCAGGCGTGTCGCGGCTTCGAGCGCCTCCTTGCCGTTGACGACGGAATCGGCGACGTAGCCCAGTTTTTCGAGCTGGCTCATCGTCAGCTTGCGATTCAGAAAATTGTCCTCCGCCAGCAGCACTCGAATCGACTTCCGCTCCTCGGCGGAAATCTCACGCGGGGCCGGATGGACCTCCTGCGGCTGCGGTGATGCGAGCTTCACGAGCGGAATCGCATCGTGCGCCAGCGCGACCGTGATCGCATCGAACAGCTCCGCCTGTCCCACCGGCTTGGCAATGAAGGCGTGGATCCCCGCCTCGCGCAGCCGCTCCTGATTGATCTCCCGCACATCCGTCGCGAGATAGACGAGACTCGTGCCCGCGATCTCTTTCCGCGCACCGACTTCGCGCGCGAACGAGAGCGGATCCATGTCGCGCATCGTGTCGAAGAGGACGAGGCGGAACGGATCTCCCGCCGCCGCTTCGCGCCGCATCGCGGTGATCACGTCTTCGGCATTCTCCCCTTCGCTCACGCGCATCTCCCACGTGGTCTCGAGATAGTGGCGGACGATCTGCTTGCTCGTCGGATAGTGATCGACGAGCAGCACGCGCTTGCCGCGGAACTCCAGATCGCTCGACGCGATCGGCCGCCGCGATCCGAGCTGCCTGGGGAACGGCGCCGTGAACCAGAACGTGGATCCCAGCCCCACCGTCGATTCGACATCGATCAAGCCGCCCATCGTCTCGACGAGCTGCCGCGCCGTCGCGAGTCCAAGCCCGACTCCGCTGAACCTCCGCGTCGACGATGCATCGATCTGAGAGAAGCGTTCGAAGAGCAGAAGGCGATCCTCCGGCGAGATGCCCGGACCCGTGTCACGCACTTCGAATCGCAGGACGCGATGCGTCTCCGTCTCCGTCTGCTGAGACACGGAGAGCACGACGCTCCCTTCCTCGGTGAACTTGATCGCGTTCTCCATCAGGTTCGTGATGACCTGCCGCAGCCGTCCCTGCTGGCCGCGCACGATCGACGGAATGCTCTTGTCCATCTCCATCCGGATCTCGAGATCCTTGCCGAGCGCTCCTACCTGCAGCACCTCGACGATGCGCTGCAGCGTGCGGGGCAGGTCGAAGTCGACCATCGCGGGAGCGAGCCCGCCGGCCTCGAGACTCGAGACGTAGAGAATGTTGTTCACGATCGACAGCAGCTCTTCCGCGCTCGACCGCGCCTGATGCGCGTAGTCACGCTGCGCGGGATCGAGCGGCGTCGAGAGGAGCAGATCGATCATGCCGACGATGCCGTTCATCGGCGTGCGGATCTCATGGCTGACGTTCGTGAGGAAATGCGTCTTCAGCCGTGCAGCTTCCAGCGCGGCGTCGCGAGCGCTGCCCAGGTCGGCCTCGAACTGTTTCCGCTCGGTGATGTCGCGAAACATCACGCGCAACAGCACCGGCGTCCCGTCGATCACCTTCGGATAGAGCGAACCTTCGACATCGATGCGCCGTCCCGCGGACGTCACGAAAATCGTCTCGACCGTTTGCGCATAGCCCGAGGCGAATACTTCGCCGAATGCGCGGCGGAATGCCTCGCGCGAATCGGGATCGATGACGCGCGTGATCGGCCCTTTCCTCAGCTCCTCGAACGAATAGCCGAGGATGTCGAACGTGGCGGCATTCGCATGCAGAAGCTTCCCTTCTGCGTTGATGCTCATCACGAATTCGGGGATGCGATCGAAGAAGTCGCGGAAGCGCTCTTCGCTCTCATCGATCCGTTCTTCGAACACGAGCACGCGCGCCGCATAGCTCGCCAGCAACTGGAGAAGCGACGCCTGGTCGCGTGTGACCTCGTGCGGCTGCGTGTCCAGCACAGTGAGCGCGCCGAGAAACCGGCCGTCGTCGATCATCGGCGCGGTCGCGATGAAACGGATGTGCGGCTGTCCCTTGACGAGCGGATGAGCCGCAAGACCGGCGTCGGCCGCCGCGTCCGGTGCAATCGAAACCCCACCGGCCTCGGCAGCAATCGCAGCGAAGGAACAGGCACGCGGCAACGCGGCCACATCCCATCCGACACTCGTACGAATGCTCTCCCGATTCGGTTCGAGCATTCCGATCAACGCCACCGGCGCCTTGAACAATCTGGCGGACTCGGCGGCGATCTCCTGCAGCTCCGCCTTGCTGGACATTCCGGACCCTGCACCCATTCTAACCCGTCAAACTGGAGCACTTCCTGCACCGCTTGCGACTGCCTGCACAACTTCTTGTAGGAGGAGCAATGAAACAGCAGTTCACAATCATTCTCGCAGCACTTCTCTTCATCGCTACGCTGGCCTGCAACAAGAACGAAAGCAGCAGCAGTACGAGCGATACGGCGAGCACCAGCACGACGGCTAGCGACACGTCGGCGACGACATCGACGTACGACACGACGGGATCCAGCGCTACCAGCACGACATCGACAGCGGGCAACCTCGATCCCGCCGACAAGGAGTTCATGACGAAGGCGGCGCAGGGCGGGCTGGCCGAAGTGCAATTCGGAACGACCGCACAGTCGAAGGCAACCGACCCAGCCGTGAAAGCGTTCGCCGACCGGATGGTCACCGATCATTCGAAAGCGAATGATGAGCTGAAGCAGCTCGCGTCCACGAAGGGTGTCGCGTTGCCGTCGGACATCGGCGACGAACACAAAAAAGTTGCGGACGAGCTTTCGAAGAAAACAGGAAAGGACTTCGACAAGGCCTACATGAAGGCGATGGTCGAAGACCACGAAAAGGACGTCAAGGAATTCGAGAAGCAGTCGAAGGACGCGAAGGATGCCGATCTGAAGGCGTGGGCCGGAAAGACGCTGCCGACGCTGCAGGACCATCTGAAGATGGCCAAGGATGCGGCGAGCAAGGTGAAGTGACCTTGATCAGAAGGCGCCGGGCGCCGGGCGCAAGGACGGCCGATCGCCTCGTCCTGCGCCTCGCGCCTCGCGCCCAGCGCCCGCGATGCAAAGCATCGCGTCAGTCTCTCTTGAACTTCGCGACGATGTAGTCGCGATTCATCCGTGCGATGAAGTCGGTCGAGATGCCTTTCGGGCAGACCGCTTCGCATTCGCGGAACATCGTGCAGGAGCCGAACATCGACTCCATCGTTTCCACCATCTTCACGACGCGCGAGTAGCGCTCCGGCTGTCCCTGGGGGAGCAGGCCGAGGTGGGAGACCTTCGCTGCAGTGAATAGTTGGCCCGCGCCGTTCGGACATTGTGCGACGCACGCGCCGCACTGGATGCACTCCGCGGCATCCATGGCCAGTTCCTGCACCGGCTTCGGAATCGGGAGCGAGTTCGCTTCGATCGCGCTTCCGGTGTTGACCGACACGAAACCGCCGGCCTGGATGATGCGATCGAGCCCGCTGCGGTCCACGATCAGATCCTTGATCACGGGGAACGCGCGCGCCCGCCACGGCTCGATCACGACTTCATCGCCGTCGTTGAAATGGCGCATGTGCAGTTGACACGTGGCGGTCTTGCCGATGGGGCCGTGCGCGACGCCGTTGATCATCATGCCGCACGAACCGCAGATGCCTTCGCGGCAGTCGTGCTCGAAGTGGATCGGCTCTTCCCCTTTCTCGATCAGCGTCTCGTTGACGACGTCGAGCATCTCGAGGAACGAAGCATCGGCCGAAATGTTCTCGGCTTTGTAGGTGACGAACTTGCCGCTCTCGCTGCGCGCGGCCTGCCGCCAGACATGCAGAGTCAGATTCATTTGTAGGACCTCGTGGCCAGCTTCACTTCCTCGTAAACCAGCGGCTCTTTTTGCAGCTCGGGCTGCGCGTTGTCGCCTTTGTACTGCCAGGCGCCGACGTAGAGGAAATCATCGTCATTGCGCTGCGCCTCACCATCCGCCGTCTGATACTCGACGCGGAAGTGACCGCCGGCGGACTCGTTGCGATGGAGCGCGTCGACGCACATCAGCTCCGCGAGCTCGAAGAAATCGGCAACACGTCCCGCCTTCTCCAGCGACTGATTCGGCTCTTCTTCCGTCCCCAGCACGCGCACTTCCTTCCAGTAGCGCTCGCGCAGCTCCCTGATCATCGGAATGGCCTTCTTCAGACCATCGGCGGAGCGCGCCATGCCGCAGTACTCCCACATGATCGAGCCGAGCTCCTTGTGGAACGAATCGACGCTGCGCATTCCCTTCGCGCCGATCAGCCTGTTCATGCGGTCCGTCGTCTCCGCGATCGCGTCCTTGAACTCCGGGCGATCCGCGCTGACCTTCTTGTTCATCTGGCCGGCGAGGTAATCGCCGATGGTCACCGGCAGCACGAAGTAGCCGTCCGCGAGTCCCTGCATCAGCGCGCTGGCGCCGAGGCGGTTCGCGCCGTGATCGGAGAAATTGGCTTCGCCCGTGACGTAGAGCCCCGGGATGTTCGACATCAGGTTGTAATCGACCCACAGCCCGCCCATCGTGTAGTGCGGAGCGGGATAGATGCGCATCGGGACCTGATACGGATCCTCTGCGGTGATGTCGTGGTACATCTCGAAGAGATTGCCGTAGCGCTCTTCGATGGTCGCGCGTCCGAGGCGCTTGATCGCATCGGCGAAATCGAGATAGACGCCGCGGCCGCTCGCGCCGACCCCGCGGCCGTCATCGCATGCTTCCTTCGCCGCGCGCGATGCGATGTCGCGCGGAGCGAGGTTGCCGAACGACGGATACTTCCGCTCGAGGTAGTAATCGCGCTCGCTCTCCGGAATCTCCGCCGGCCCGCGCTTGTCGCCCTGATTCTTCGGAACCCAGATGCGTCCGTCGTTGCGCAGCGACTCCGACATGAGCGTCAGCTTCGACTGATACTCGCCCGACTGCGGAATGCACGTCGGATGGATCTGCGTGTAGCAGGGATTGGCGAACAGCGCGCCGCGTTTGTAGGCGCGCCAGATCGCGGTTGCGTTGCTGGCCTTCGCGTTGGTCGAGAGATAGAAGACGTTCGAGTAGCCGCCGGTGCCGAGGACGACCGCATCGGCGGCATGAGCCTCGATTGCGCCGGTCACCATGTTGCGCGTGATGATGCCCTTCGCCTCGCCGCCGACGACGACGAGCTCCAGCATCTCGTGGCGCGGATACATCTTCACGCGGCCGAGTGCGATCTGGCGCTCGAGCGCCTGGAACGCGCCGAGGAGAAGCTGCTGCCCGGTTTGCCCGCGGGCGTAGAACGTGCGCGAGACCTGCACGCCGCCGAACGAACGGTTCTCCAGCGTGCCGCCGTACTCGCGCGCGAAGGGCACGCCCTGCGCGACCGCCTGATCGATGATGTTGACCGAGAGCTCGGCGAGACGATGGACGTTCGCTTCACGCGCGCGGTAGTCGCCTCCTTTGACCGTGTCGTAGAAGAGGCGGTACACCGAGTCGCCGTCGTTCTGATAATTCTTCGCGGCGTTGATGCCGCCCTGCGCGGCGATCGAATGCGCGCGGCGCGGCGAGTCGTGGTAGACGAAGCACTTCACGTTGTAGCCGAGCTCCGCCATCGTCGCCGCCGCGGCGCCGCCGGCCAGTCCCGCGCCGACGACGATCACGTCGTACTTGCGCTTGTTCGCCGGATTCACCAGCTTGTAGTGCGATTTTGCGTAGGCCCACTTCTGTGCGAGCGGACCGGGAGGAATCTTGCTGTCGAGTTCCATCTTGGCGGTTACCTCACGATTCCAATCAGCACCGAGATCGGGAACGACAGATTGCCGATCGTGATCACCAGTGCAAAGACGGTCGCGAAGACTCTTTTCCAGCTATTGAATTTCGGATTGTTCAATCCGAGCGAATTGAACATGCTCCAGAGGCCGTGGTAGAGGTGCAGGCCGAGCGCGAGGTTCGCGACGATGTAGATCGCACTGGCCCACCACACCTGAAAACCGGTCACGAAGTTGTGGTAGACGTCGTGCTCGATGAAGTTCGGGTGCAGCGTTCCTGTCGTCAGATGCAGCAGGTGGTAGATGACGAACAGGAAGATGATGACGCCGCCACAGCGCATGGTGCGCGCCGCGTAGTCGCCCTTGATGTACTCGCGGCGGCGATACCCGACCGGGCGTGCCGCCTGATTCATCAGCGTCAGCGACGTCGCCGCCCAGACGTGCAGGATCGTGGCGATGATCAGCAGACTGCGCGACGCCCACAGCGCCCATTTCTCGCCGAGCAGCGGCGAGCCCATGGTGATGAGGAACTTCGCGTAGTTGTTGTAGTGCTCCGGCCCGAAGTAGACCTTCAGGTTGCCAAACATGTGAAGGAAGATCCAGCCGAACAGGAAGACTCCTGTCAGCGCCATCACCGCCTTCTTGCCGATGGCTGTCGCCCAGAAGGAACCGAACCAGGTCTGTGAAGTTGGAGGGGCTTCGTTGAGTGTGATGCTCACGGGGGCACATCATATTCGAGCGACGAGATGGGTCAAGGTGATGAAGAGGGGGTGGAGTGCTCATGGTTGTCACATGGGACGATGGGACCTATGGGACCTATGGGACCTATAGGTGGAGCACCTTCGTTCTGCCTATCCGTCCCATCCGTCCCATCCGTCCCATCCGTCCCATCCGTCCTATCCGTCCCATCCGTCCTTCTGCCCATAGGTCCGATAGGTCCCATCCGTCCTATCCGTCCTATCCGTCCTATCCGTCCCATCCGTCCCATCCGTCCTTCTGCCCATAGGTCCCATAGGTCCCATAGGTCCCATAGTCCCATCTTCCCATCCTGACAAACGTCACCTTCACCTCTTGACCTTCTCCATTACTCCCATTCCTCCGGCGGCCCCATCCTGTGCCCATGAGCACACTGCATCAGCTTTACACCGCTCCACCGCCCGCTCAGTTGGCGAATGTCACGAAGAGATTCGGCACGACGACTGCGCTCGACAACCTCACGTTCGGCATTCAGCCCGGTGAGCTCGTCGCCCTTCTCGGGCCGAACGGCGCGGGCAAGACCACGGCTGTCCGCCTTCTCCTCGGCCTTTGCGCGCCGGACTCCGGCATCGCGCGCGTCTTCGGCGCCGATCCTCGCGATGCCGCCAATCGCATTCGCACCGGTGCGATGCTGCAGGTCGCCCGCGTCCCCGAGCCGCTGCGCGTGTGCGAGCACATCGAGCTCTTCTCGAGTTACTACCCATCGCCGATGCCGCTCGCAGAAGTCATCGCGGCGGCGGGACTCGAAGGGATCGAGAAGAAGAGCTTCGGCTCTCTCTCGGGCGGCCAGAAGCAGCGGTTGCTGTTCGGCCTCGCGATCTGCGGCAATCCCGACTTCATCGCGCTCGACGAGCCGACGGTCGGACTCGATGTCGAAGCGCGGCGCGCGCTGTGGAAACAGATCCGCGCCTTCGTCGACCGCGGCAAGTCGGTGCTGCTGACGACGCACTACCTCGATGAGGCCGACGCCCTCGCCGACCGCGTGGCCGTCATCGATCACGGCCGCATCGTCGCGGAAGGCTCACCCTCGGAAATCAAACATGGCGCGCGCTCGCTCGAGGATGCGTTCCTCGCGCTGCTTGGACGCTAAGGAGACGATCATGCTTCGCACTCACCTGCTCGAGATCAAATACGAATTCCTGAAGGCGCTGCGCACACCGCAATACGCCTTCCCGACGCTCCTCTTCCCGATCCTCTTCTATCTCTTCTTCGCGGTCGTGATGAATCGTCATGAGGGCAGCGGCATGGGCATGGCGACCTACATGCTCGCAACGTACGGCGCGTTCGGCGTGATCGGCGCGTCGCTGTTCGGATTCGGAGTCACGGTCGCACTGGAGCGCGGCCAGGGATGGCTGCACGTCAAGCGGACGACACCGATGCCGCTCAGCGCGTACTTCGTCGCGAAGATCGCGATGGCGCTGCTGTTCAGCGCGATCATCGTCATTTCGCTGATGACCCTGGGCTTCACGATCGGCGGCGCACAACTCACGCTGCCGCGCGCACTCGCACTCCTCGGCGTTCTTCTCTCCGGCGCGATTACGTTCTCCGCATTCGGGCTGGCGGTCGGCTACAACGTCAGCGCCAACGGCGCCGTCCCGCTCCTGAACCTCATCTATCTGCCGATGTCGTTTCTCTCCGGCCTCTGGGTCCCGATCTGGGCGCTGCCACGCGGACTGCAGCGCTTCGCGTTCTTCCTCCCGCCGTTTCACTTCTCGCAGCTCGCGCTCAAGACGCTGGGCGGCGGCCGCGGCATGCCGGCGTACGTACACGTGATTGCGATGGTGATCGCGACCGCGGTGTTCCTCGCGATCGCGTATCGCGGATACCGCCACGACGAAGTGCAGTAAGGTTAGACACACACATGCGACTGATTCCGAAAGACGAGAACCTCGGATGGACTCCATACGCGTGGACCATCTACGTCGTCTTCTTTCTGCTCTCGCCGGGTCTGGCGCGGCATCCGGAACCGATCGACTGGCTGATCTCGACCGGCGGCACGCTCGCGATTCTCGCGCTCTACTTCCGCGGCCACTGGGTCCGCGGAGTCCGGGTGCTGCCGATCATCGCCGGGCTCACGCTGATCGGCGCGGTCCTCTTCCCCCTCAACTCGGCGGCCGGCGTGTCGTTCATCTACGCGGCTTCATTCGCGGCGCGGATCGAGGACGACCGCCGCGCGGTCGGCATCATCAGCGCGATCGAGATCATCGTGGTCGCCGAGGTGATCGCAAGGCGGATGCATCCCGGGTCGTTCGTATGGGTGATCGTCTTTACCGCGCTCGTCGGTGCGATCGGCATCCACTTCGAAGGTGTCTCGCGCTCGAGCAGGAAGCTGCGGCTCGCGCACGATGAGATCGAGCACCTCGCGAAAGTCGCGGAGCGCGAGCGCATCGCGCGCGATCTGCACGATCTGCTCGGCCACACGCTGTCCGTGATCATCCTCAAGTCGGAGCTCGCGTCGAAGCTCGCGGAACGCGATCCGGAGCGGGCGCGCAACGAGATCCGCGACGTCGAGCGAATTTCGCGCGATGCACTGACGCAAGTGCGCGCCGCGGTGCGCGGATATCGCTCCGGCGGATTGCCGCCGGAGATCGAGTCGGCGCGCGACGCACTGGACGCCGCGAATGTCTCTCTGACATGCGACGTGCCTCCCCTGCAGATTCCCGTCGCCCAGGAAGCAGTCCTGGCCATGGCCGTGCGCGAGTCCGTGACCAATATCGTGCGCCATGCGCGCGCCACACGTTGCAGCATCGCGCTCGCGCATCGCGACAATGCATACATCCTCACGATCTCCGACGACGGCCGGGGCGGCGATGAGCCGTTCGGCAGCGGTCTGTCGGGGATGCTGGAGCGCATCGAGCAGCTCGGCGGAACATTGTCACGCGACGGCTCCAATGGCACAGTCGTCACCATCACCATGCCCGCGACGCCATTTCAGAAAGAGCGCTCTGCATGATTCGCGTCGTCATCGCCGAAGACCAGGCCATGGTCCTCGGCGCCCTGGCCGCGCTGCTGGAGATCGAAGGCGACATCGAAGTCATCGGCCGCGCACAGAACGGCGAAGAGGCACTGGCGCTATGCCAGCGCGAAAAACCCGACGTGCTGCTGACCGACATCGAGATGCCGCGCATGACGGGACTCGAGCTCGCCGCCGCGCTGCGCAGGACGACGCGCATCATCATCCTTACGACGTTCGCGCGATCCGGCTACCTCCGCCGTGCACTCGATGCCGGCGCGTCTGGATATCTATTGAAGGATTCACCCGCGGAACAACTGGCGAATGCAGTGCGCCGCGTCGCACAGGGGGGCCGCGTCATCGATCCCGAGCTCGCGGCCGAAGCATGGACGGAAGCCGATCCGCTCACGGACCGCGAACGGCAGGTGCTGCGAATGGCCGGCGAAGGAGAAACAAGTGCCGCCATTGCATCCGCGCTGAATCTTTCCGAGGGCACCGTGCGAAACTATCTGTCCGAAGCAATCAGTAAGCTGGGAGCAGGAAATCGCGTCGAGGCCGCGCGCATTGCACGCGACAAGGGGTGGTTGTGATGGGTTACGCGGTTGCGCAGACTCGCGGGCTCGCGGTGTGCTGACCCCGCCCGAGCCCGCGTGCCCGCGCAACCGCATAACCAAACAAGGAGCACACAATGTTCGGTCTCCCCGTTCTCGACGTCGGCATCGGCCTGCTGTTTCTCTATCTGATCTTCAGTCTCGTCTGCAGTGCGGTGCGCGAGATGCTGGCCGCGGTCACGAATGCGCGGATGCGGACACTGTCCAATGCGATTACGAATCTTCTCGGACAGAAGGCGGACGAGTTCTACGCTCATGGACTGATTCAGAGTCTGCACGAGAATGGACGCAAGCCGACGTTCATCCCTTCCTCGAAGTTCTCGCTGACGGTGCTCGAGATTCTCGCGCCGACGGCGGATGACGCGCCGCGCGACTTCGCGGCGATTCGCACGGCGCTCCTCAAAATTCAGAACATCCCATTGAAGCAGTCGATGATTGCGCTTGCGGATGCGTCGGAGAACGATCTGCCCACGTTCCGCAGGAACATCGAGAGCTGGTTCGAAGATTCGATGGTGCGCGCCAGTTCCTGGTACCGGCGCAAGACACAATGGGTGCTGTTCCTCATCGCACTCGCCATTGCGACGATTGCGAATGTCGACACGATCGCGATCTCCAATACGCTGTCGCAGGATGGGACGATGCGCGAGGCGCTCGTCGCGCAGGCCACTGCATACGTCAAGGCGAATCCCAATGGCCCGCCGCAGTCGCTTCAGGAAACCATTGAGAGCGCCCGCCAGCGCGGCCGTCTCGGCATCGCCCTCGGCTGGCGGGCGGAGTCATTGAGCGACCTGCCGGCTCAGTTCGGCTGGCTCAAGATCGCCGGTCTTCTGTTGAGCGCATTCGCATTCTCACTCGGCGCTCCGTTCTGGTTTGACACGCTCAATAAGGTCGTCACGATCCGCTCTTCGGGCGAGCGGAAGTGAGCTCCTTGCGCAATTCGTCGCGGACGCGGAATCCGCTCTTTTGTGCATCGCAGGCGAGCTCTTTCCTGTAGGCGATCTTCGCGACGTAATCAGTCGTCGCGATCCTGTATGTTTTCGACGGATCGATCGAAGACGGTCCCGAGACATAACAGAAGGAGTCGGTGCCTTTCCGCGAATCGATCGCGGCATACAACGCCTGCAGCGCATCGCCGCGCAGCTCGCACACGACGATGTCGTTGTCATAAGGCATCGATGCCCGCAGGTCCTCGAGGGTAAGAGTCCCTTTGGCGAGCGGCTGGCGGAAGCTGCTGATCGTCGAGAACGCGGCATCGGCATGCGTTGCACTCCGCATCGCCTGCAGTGTTCTCGCCGCGAGCTCGTCAATGCTGAGCGAGCGATCGAGTGTGCCGAGCGGCTCGAAGAGCGCTGCATATTGAGGATCGTGTTCGAGCTCGCGCTGCATCCCCGCGACGCGGGCCTGAATCGTCCTCGAGCTCTTCATCGATGCATCCACGGGAACGAGCGTCCCCTGAACGCGCGCGAGCCGGTGTTCGTGAAACGTTAGAGTCACGCGGCTGATGTACGTCAGGTACTGATACGGCGCAATGAACCACGTCGAGGTCCCTGCAATCTTCGTCAGCTCGCGCTTCTCGTGGCTGTGCGTTCCAAGAATGAGATCGATCCCGGGCACGGCGCGCGCCAGTGAAAAATCGTCATTCGTGTGTTCGTGCCCGATCAGTACGACCGCATCGACACGCTCCTCTTCGCGGAGGATCTTCACGACTTCGCGCGCTGCAGTGATTGTGTCGGAGAACCTGAGTCCGGGCGTTCGGACCAGCGCATTGAAGTCGGGGCCGGCAATGGCGAAGACGCCGATGCGGATGCCGTGCACCGTGAAGATTTCATAGCGCTGAAATCCATTCGTATTGGCGCTGAGCACCGGATAGCGCAGCTTCGAGCGGCAATCCTGAAACCACGAATAGCCGTAGTCGGAGTCGTGATTGCCGAATGCCATGGCATCGACAATGCCGTTGAACCACGGCCATTCCGCACAGCCGAACTTATCGGACCACGCGGGCGAGCCTTTGTTGACCATGTCGCCGCCGCTCAGGACGAGTGCGCCGCGCCGGTGCTCGCGCTCCAGATATCCGATTGCCCGCGCGATCCCGCCGCGATCCGGCTGATCTTCTGAATAGAACGGCAGCGCGTGCGAGTGATAGTCGGAGAAATGGAGAAGCGTGACGGTCGCGCCGAGGGAGGACTGTGCGGCGAAGAGCATCAGTAGTAAAAACTTGCGCATGGATGGTCGAAGTGTATCCTGCCTTTTCATGCGATCCATGCTGCTTCTCATCGCCGCCACAGCGCTGGCCCTGCCGGCATTCGCCGGTGAAGCGCCGGGCGCAGTCGTATACCGCACGAAGATGTGCAAAGCCTGTCATGGCGATGACGGCAGCGGGAACACGCCGGCCGGAAAAACGGTGAAGGCGGCCGACCTCCGTTCGGATGAAGTACAGAAGAAGAGCGACGCCGAACTGATGGCATCCGTGACGAACGGCAAAGGGAAGATGCCGTCGTTCAAATCTTCATTGAGCGAACAGCAGGTGAAGGATGTCGTCGCGTTCGTGAGGACGCTGAAGAAATAAGACGCCGGGGCGATCGCAAAAAAAAGAGCGCACAATCGTGCGCCCTTCAGTAAACGGCGAGGAACATCTTACTTCCCGATTGCGCTCTGCATTTCCTTGATCGCCGCTTCGCGTCCCTTTTCCTTCGCGATCTTTGCGTACATTGCGCGGCGTGATGCCGGGATCTGGCGGACGAGGGCCAGATAACGTCCCTGCAACTGGCGCGACGCGAGCTGCTCCGACGTAATCGTGCGGCGGCGGCGGCCGGGCTTCGCGGGTGCAGCGGCCGGTGCAGCAGCTGCTGCTGCCGGGCGGCCTGCCGGCCGGCCACGGCGGCGCGGCGCAGGTGCTGCAGAAGCGGAGCTTCCTCCGCCTGCCTGCTGAAGCTCTGCAAGGCGGCGCTGGAGATCCTGAATCTCGCGGCCAATTTCATTGACGTAACGCTGTACGTCGTACTGTGTGACGCGCCGGTCACGAATCAAACGGTCAAGAACGTAGGCGGCCTGACCCGGCGACAATGAGGGATTCGCGGCGGCATTCTTTCTCGGTCTCGGCACTTTCAATCCTCCTGATGCGCGCGTCAGATGCGCACAAAACTGTGT
This sequence comes from Acidobacteriota bacterium, assembly GCA_021325515.1. GTDB lineage: Bacteria > Acidobacteriota > Thermoanaerobaculia > Gp7-AA8 > Gp7-AA8 > JAJPHC01. The sequence goes on along the minus strand of JAJPHC010000014.1, from coordinate 81,275 downwards.
GCATCATAACAAAACGGGCGGCAATCACGCCGCCCGTCTCAACAAACGCCATAATGACGTTCAATATCAGTAGCGATAATGGTCGGTCTTGAACGGCCCCTCGACCGGAATGCCGAGATAGTTTGCCTGATCCTCTGTGAGTGTCGTCAATTCGACGCCGAGGTGCGCGAGATGCAGACGGGCCACCTCTTCATCGAGCTTCTTGGGGAGCACATAGACCTGCTTGCCATACTCCCCTTTGTTGTTCCAGAGAGCGAGCTGTGCCAGCACCTGATTCGTGAATGACGCCGACATCACAAATGACGGATGGCCTGTTGCACAGCCGAGGTTCATGAGGCGGCCCTCGGCGAGAATCAGCACGCTGTGGCCGTCGGGAAAGACCCACTCGTCGTACTGCGGCTTGATGTTCACACGGCGAATTCCCGGCACCTTCTTGAGACCCGCCATGTCGATCTCATTATCGAAGTGGCCGATGTTCCCGACGATCGCATTGTGCTTCATCTTCGCCATATGCGACGCCATGATGATGTCCTTGTTGCCGGTCGACGTAATGAAGATGTCGGCCCGCTCCAGAACGCTTTCCAGCTTGCGCACTTCGAAGCCTTCCATGGAAGCCTGAAGCGCACAGATCGGATCGATCTCCGTGACGACGACGCGCGCGCCCTGGCCGCGCAGTGCCTGCGCACAACCCTTGCCGACTTCGCCGTAGCCGCAGACGACGGCCAGCTTGCCGGCAATCATCACGTCGCTCGCGCGATTGAGGCCGTCGATCACCGAATGGCGGCAGCCGTAGATGTTGTCGAATTTCGACTTCGTCACCGAGTCATTGACGTTGATCGCCGGAAACAGCAGCGAGCCGGCTTCCATCATCTGATAGAGGCGGTGCACGCCGGTCGTCGTCTCTTCCGACACGCCTTTGATGCTCGCGGCAACCCGCGTCCAGCGCTTGTTGTCGCGCGCCATCTCGCGGCGCAGCAGGTCGAGGATGACTCCCCACTCTTCGGGATCATCCGCGGGATTGAACTCGGGCACCTGCCCCTTGCCTTCGAACTCGACGCCCTTGTGCACGAGCAGCGTGGCATCGCCGCCGTCGTCGACGATCAGCGTCGGCCCGCCGCCATCCGGCCACAGGAGCGCCTCGGAGGTACACCACCAGTACTCTTCGAGCGTCTCACCCTTCCATGCATAGACAGGGATGCCGCGCGGATTCTCGATCGTGCCGCCGGTCTCGGGACGTCCGACGACGACCGCCGCCGCGGCGGAGTCCTGCGTCGAAAAGATGTTGCACGAAACCCAGCGGACGTCCGCGCCGAGAATGTGCAGCGTCTCGATGAGCACCGCGGTCTGCACAGTCATGTGCAGCGAGCCCATGATGCGTGCGCCGGCCAGCGGCTTCGTCTTCCCATACTTCTCGCGCACGGCCATGAGGCCGGGCATCTCATGCTCGGCCAGACGAATCTCCGAGCGCCCCAGCGTCGCTTCATGAATATTTTTGATCTTGTACGGCTCGCGCCCCGCGGCCGTGGCGGCATCGAATGGATGCGTCACTTCGAGTGTGGCTGTCATCAAGACTCCTAGATTGATGGACCTCCCGAGCGGGAGGCCGCGTTGAAACCGTGCATTCTAGCAGGACAGGCAACAGGCAGCAGGGAGCTGCAGGTGAGAAGTAGCGGCACACTCCCCTGCTGCCCGCTGCCTAACGTTGTAAGCTCATCCGCACACAACCATGAACAGCAACGAGATGCGCTCGCTTTTCGCCTTCAACGATTGGGCTAATGCGAGGCTGCTCACGGACTCGCGAATGCTCACGCACGAGCAACTGACGAGCGACACCCAGACGAGCTTCGGCTCCATTCTGGGAACATTCGTCCATATTTACTGGGCCGAGTGGCTTTGGCTGCAGCGCTGGAAGGGGGACTCGCCCAGGCGCCGGTTCACGACGGACGAATTCGACGGACTCGATGCCGTGCAGGCGCAGTGGCGCGACGTCGAAGAGCAGCGGGGTCTCTTTCTCGATTCACTGACGGATCAGCAGTTGCGTCGTCGGATCTCCTACGAAAACTTTCAGGGCGAGCGGTGGGAGTACACACTCATTCATGCGATGCAGCACACGGCGAATCATTCGACGTATCACCGCGGGCAGATCGCCGCACTGCTGCGCCAGAAAGGAATCCCGGTCCGCTCGACCGACTTCCTCATGTACTACGACGAGCTCGGACAACCGTGATCGACTATCACCGCGAGCTGATCGACGACGAGCAGCGTACAGCCGCGTACCGCGACGCCATCCGCCATTACGTTCGTCCCGACAGCGTCGTGCTCGACCTCGGCTGCGGCAGCGGAATCCTCTCCCTGTTCGCTTGTGAGGCCGGTGCGCGTCATGTCTATGCGATCGACTTTCAGCATGCCGCTGATCTCGCAGCTCTTCTCGCGCGTCAATGCGGATTTGCCGAGAGGATCACCGTCATTCACGACAAGTCATTCGATGTGACTTTGCCGGAGAAGGCCGGCATTCTTGTCAATGAGCTGATGGGCGGATTTGCGCTCGAAGAGGGAATGCTCGGATCGGTCATCGATGCGCGCATGCGCCTGCTGAAGCAGGACGCAGTCATCATTCCCGCCGCCCTGCAGATGCGTATTGCTGCGGTTGAATATCCCGAAGCGCATGATCGTCTGATCGGCTGGTGGCAACGCCCCCATTATGGATTCGACCTTTGCGCGGTTCACATGTTCGCCTCCAATGTGTTCCGGCACGAAAAGATCCCTCCTTCTGCACTGCTGACGGATCCGGCAACCGTCATTGCAATCGACTTCTCGACGATCACCACGCAGGATGTCTCGGGCCGCGCACAATTGCGCGCCACAAGAGACGGCATCGTGCACGGCTTCGCGGGATGGTTCCATGCGACGCTGGCGCCGGGGATCGAGATCGAAGCCTCGTGCGGAAGCTCGATGCACTGGTACCAGGCATTTCTCGCACTCGAAGAACCGGTGGCGGTTCGCGCCGGCACGGCAATGGAGATCGAGCTGCAGTCCCACAATGGAGCGATGTCGCGCTGGAGCGGCACGATCCACACCGATGTGCCGGTCACGTTCGATCAGATGACGCGACTGTCACGTCCACCGTGCATCCGATCGCGGCCCTGAGTGGCTCCTTTTATTACAAGCCAGCAATTGAGAAATGGCACGAAAACGCTCTGTTTTCGATTCTTACGTCACCTCTTTCAATCTCAAATAAAATCAATTCACGAAGGTCCAACCTCCGAGAAAAGGCAGGAACACCATGTTCGAAAGCACCGCGCCGGCTCCGCGGTTCAAACCCCGGCTCTCGTTTTCAATGCCCTCGGCCTCATTCAAGGGCGGCCCCTTTGCCCGCCTGTTGCTGAAGCTGGGATTGTTGATCGTCCCTCTCCTCTTCCTTCGCGCCTGCTTTCTCACTTACGTGCCGCCGAATCAGATCGGGCTGCGCCAGATCTCTTTCGGTATGAACAAAGGACTGCAGAAAGAGCTCGTCAAGCCCGGGTATCGCCGCGCGATCTCCGGCTATGAGCGCATCCAGACGTTTCCGCGCGACATTCAGGCGGTGGAGTTCTCCAATGATCCGGCCGAACGTGGACAGGATCACCGCACGATCCCTGCGATCAATGTCCCGACAGTGGACGGCTACCGCGTCGATGTCGATGTGACCGTGCAGTACAGGATCGCCGATCCGTTTCTCGTCGTCTCGAAATTCGGGTTCGGGACCGGCTATGAGGACAACGTCGTCATCCGCTTCACCGATCCTGCGCTCAAGAAACACCTCGGCGAATTGCGGGCCGAGGAGTTCTACCACAGCCACAGACTGGAAAAGGTCAGTGACATCAAGCAGGAGCTCGCACAGCGCTTCAAGGAAAACGGGCTGCTGCTCGCCGACGTGCTGATTCGCCAGTACGACTATCCGGCGACGTTTCAGCAGCTCACGGAACAGAAGAAGCTGCAGGATCAAGCGGTCCTCGCCAACCGAGCCATCGCGAAACAGGCCGAGGTCGAAACGCGGCTCAAACAGACGGTGGCGCAGGGACAGAATCTCATCAACGTGAAGGGAGCGGAATTCGCGGCGCAGATTACCGACATCAATGCACAGCGCGATCTCTATGAACGCTCCAAGCACGCTGAAGCGGATCTGCTGGTGAAGAGCGCGGAAGCGCAGGGGACGGAGCTCATCAATCGCGCGATGGAAGGCGCAGGCTCCGACAAGCTGCTGAAACTGCGCAAGGGACTGGCGGTGCTCAACAGCATCAAAGGTCCGATCTACATCAGCGAAGATCCGACAGATCTCACCCACTTGTCATCGAATCATTGAGGAATGACATGAAGAAACTGATTTTCATCGCGACAACCCTGATGGCGCTGAGCGCGTGCGCACCGCATACGACGGGCGCCACACAGGTCGGCGTGCGGTTCAGCAAGATCACAGGAAATACTGAGATCGCCGCGCCCGGCGCAACGTATTTCTTTGCACCGATCATCAACGACTGGACGACGTTCGACACGTCGACCCAGAACCTGCTCATGACCGCCAAGGCGACGGAAGGCGATCGCAAGGAAAAGGACGATCTCCGTTTCAAGACCCGCGACGGCAACGACATCGAGACGGACGTCGTCGTCCGCTGGCGCATCGATCCGACGAAGGCCCCGGAGATCTGGAAGCTTGCCGCGCCGACGACGACCGTCCTGAAGGAACGAGTGGTGCGCCCGCAGACGCGTGCTTATGTACGCGACGTGCTCAACCGGCTCGATTCCGAGGAGTACTACGATCCCGATCAGAGATTCAAAGCGGCGTCGGATGCGACCACTGTGCTGGCGACGCAACTCAAGCCGTACGGCATCATCGTCGAGCAGGTCATCCTTGGCGATTTCTCCTTCAAGAACGAGTATCAGGCGCTCATCAATCGCCGCAAGGAAGCCGAGAAGCAGGCGGAGAAGCTCGAGGCGGAAATCCTCGCCACACAAGAGGGCAACAAGGCGCGGCTCCAGCAGAAGGTCGCGGAATTGACCGAACAACTGACGCGCTCACAGGGCGAGCTCGAACAGGTGAAGCGCAACGCCGACGCGTATCTCGTCAAGCGCAAGCAGGAAGCACAGGCCACGCTCGCCGAACGGGAAGCAGTGGCGACCGGAATCAAGAAGGAGCGCGCCGCCCTCAATGGCAGCGCGGGCGACGCTTATGTCAGTCTCCAGCTCATCGACGCGCTGCAGAAGAAAGAGATCCGCCAGATCCCGAAACTACCCAATGGCAACGTCATCATCGACGGCAACAAGCTGCTGGAACAACTGGGCGTCATCCAGTACCAGCAGAAGGCACAACAGCAGACGGAGACGCAGGGACAATAGCAATGCTCAACCTCGCCGGTTCGCAATTCGACTTCGGTCACGTCGTCTATGCAGTGCTGCAGGAATGCGAGCACAGGCGCCGCGGTCTCGACCCTGAGTCATTCGAGGCGGGAGTCGAGGCGTGTGCGAATGAGAAGCTCGCCGAGATCAAGGGTGCGTATGACGAGATGAAGGGCTCGAAGAGCTATTGGGAAACGCTGCAGAAGGAAGTGCTCAGGACGGTCGTTCCGCAGTACACCGGGCCGGCGCTCGAGATCACGAATCTCGAGCGCAATGCGTGGAACGTATTTCGCGGAGGCGATATCGCTGCGCGCCTGGCATTCGCGCTCATCGGACTCGTGATCGGCAGTCTCATCATCGCCGCGCCCTTCATCCCCATCGTGGAGGACATGTTCGCCTTCGCGACGACGGGAATCGGTTTCTTCTATCCCGACATCAAGCGGTATTTCTATGAGCATCGCTACATGAAACTGCTGAACAAGCTCGTCTCGGAGAGCGAGCGTTATCAGCACGATGCGCGGCTCAGCTACACGACATGGAAGGAGCTCGAGGAATCGTTCGAGCCCGAGGAACAGGATGGTGTCGTACGGCACGCAGCAGCAGTGGACAAGTCGTCGCACACCGTTTAGAGTCATCGCCATGCAACACAACCGTTCCGCTTTCCGATTTTTCAGCCGCATGAGCGCGGCCTGTCTGATCGTGTAGCCGAACGGAATCAGCACTCAACAGCGAGGCCCGCTCCGACATCAACGGAGCGGGCCTTTTTCTTTTTCGGAGGAATCGATGGCGATGATTCGAGTGGCGTATCAGGGAGAGCGCGGTGCATTCAGCGAACGTGCGGCGAAGCGGCTGGCCGGCGATGCGATCGAGACGATCGCCTGCCCCACCTTCGATGCGATGTTCGACTCCGTGCTGCAGAACGAGAGCGACTGTTGTGTCGCGCCCATCGAGAACAGTCTCGCCGGTTCGATTCACCGCAACTACGACCTCATGCTCGAATCGGGACTGTCGATCGCAGGCGAGACGAATCTCCGCATCGTCCACAATCTCATTGCGCCGCCTGACGTCGAGCTGCACCACGTCCGCGATGTCTACTCACATCCCGTTGCACTCGCACAATGCACGCGGTTTCTCGACGCCAATCGCACGATGAAAGCGAGCGCCGTACACGACACAGCGGGCGCAGTGCGGATGATCATGGAGGAGCAGCGCTGCGATGCGGCGGCAATCGCGTCGGATGACGCGGCGGCGATCTACGGCGCCAGGATCCTGGCCCGCGGCATCGAGGACAACGCGCAGAACTTCACACGTTTCCTGCTGTTGAAATCGGGCGAGAGGGAGCTGCCGCTGCCGGCAGCGACGTCACGCTGGAAGACCTCTCTCGTCTTCCGCATCGAGAACAAGCCGGGCGCGCTCTTCCGCGCACTCGGCGTGTTCGCGATGTTCGAGATCGATCTCACGAAGATCGAGTCGCGGCCGATCGAAGGCAAGCCGTGGGAGTACGCCTTCTATCTCGATCTCGCCGGCCGCGCCGGCGACGCGAAAATCGCGCGCGCCATCTCCAATCTGGCGGAGCTCGCGGAGACGGTGAAGGTGTTGGGTTCGTATCCGTCGAAATGGTGATTGTCGGGCGCGGGGCGCGGGGCGCGGGAAACCCGGCGCCCACAACTCTCACGCATGCTTCTCCACCGTATCTTCCGGCAGCTTCTCCTTCAGCCAGATGCGCTCGACGATTGGGTAGGCGGCGACGAACGGCAGCACGAGCACGGCTCCGGCCGGTCCCTGCAATGCGCCCCCTGCCGTCACCGCCAGCAGCACGGCGAGTGTCGACAGCTTCATCTGATCGCCATACACGCGAGGAATGATCACGTAGCTCTCGACGAAGTGATACGCGAGATAGACCCCGACGACGACGAAGGCCGCGGCCGGTGACACGAGCAGCGCGAGCAGCACCGCCGGCACGCTCATGATGATCGTCCCGACGACCGGGACGAGATCGCAGATGAACGCGAGGACGGCGAGCGGCACCGCGGCTGGAACGCGCAGGAGCAGCAGCGTCGTCAGCGCGACGCCGCCGCACGTGAAGCAGGTGATGACCTGCCCCCGCATGTACGCCCGCACGACACCGCTCGACTCCTCGGCCGTCCTCCGGATCCGCGGACGCAGCTTCGCCGGCGCAAAAGCGATCAGCCACTCGAACATCTGCCGTCCTTCGAGCAGCAGATAGATCGTCAGGACGAAGATCAACACGACGGCGAGCAGCGCCTCGCTGATGTACATGCCGATGAGAGGAGCGCGCGACAGCCATTGCCTGGCCTGCGGGGAGCTCTTCGCGGAAGCGATCACCGAGTCGAGCATCGACCGGATCCTCGGCGATGCCGACGAGAGCCGCTGCACGATGCGCGGGAACTGGTGTCCGAGCTCGAGGATCTCGCGCGCCATCAGCGGCACGACGACGAACACGAACGCGATGAGCGCGCCGAAGAGAACGACGCCGATGGCAGCGATCGCGAGGCCGCGCCGCACTCCATGACGCGCGGCCCAACCCGCCAGGGGATCGAGCATGACCGCCAGCAGCACGGAGACCGTGAACATCAGAATGATGCTCCAAAGCCTGATCGTGCAGACGATCAGCAGGGCGAAGAACGCCAGCTTCAGCAGCGTCGCGAAAGGAACGCGCAATTGCAGCTCGGCCACGGCAGAGCTGCATTGCACGGTGCGGGCCCCCTCGACTCAGTCGAGGCGGAACCCGACCTTCATCTTCACCTGATACTGGACGACCTTCCCCTTCTCGACCCTTCCCCGCATCTCCACGACTTCGAACCAGTCGATGTGGCGGAGTGTCTGCGCGGCGCGCTCGACTCCGGCGTCCGCGGCGCGGGCGAAGGACTCGTTCGAAGTACCAACGATTTCAACGAGTTTGTAAATCTTGTTGTCGCTCATGGTGGCAAGTGTAGGCCACGCGCCCCCGCCTGTCGCGTGGGCATTGGGACAGGCGGTAGCGCCTGTCCTACACTACAATTACCTATTCGGGCGAGCGGGTATGAGGATGGGCAAGATCGATCGGGCAAAACGCCGGGTACTGCGTCAGGCAGTAGCCGACAATCTCGAAACGATTCGCGGCCTCCCGCCGCGAGGCGTCCGGCCGAACGTCCGTCGCAGCCGCCTCTGGATGCGGCGCCTCTCGATCGTCGCGCTTCCCGTCATGCTCGCAGGCTCGACGTTTCTTCTGTCGAAGCCGGTCACCGAGCCGATGTTCGTCGTGCAGCGGGGCGCACCGCACAAGCCGCTGGCCGCAGCGGCACAGCCGCAGCCGCAGACGCTCACCACGTACGAGAAAGTCGATCCGGCCGCGCTGCCGCTGAACGTTCATCGCGTCGTGATCGATGCGGGTCATGGCGGCACGGACCCCGGCACCGCGCTTCCCACACTCGCGGAGAAAGCGGTCACGCTCGACATCGCCATGCGCCTCAAGAAACTTCTGGAGCGAGGCGGCTTCGAAGTGATCACGACGCGTACCGACGATCACCTCATTCCGCTCCGCGAGCGCGCGCACATCGCCAACGTCTCTTCGAGCGACATCTTCATCTCGATTCATGTCAACTCGATCGTCGAGCACACCAGCGAGCATGGCGTCGAGACCTACTATCTCGGCCCGACGCGCGATGCGAAGCTGACGAAGCTCGCCGCCGAAGAGAATCGCGAGTCCGGCTACTCGCTCGCCGACATGCGCAAGCTTCTGGACGGTATTTACATGGATGCGCGCCGCGATGAATCGCAGCGCCTTGCCTCCGCGATTCAATCGCAGCTCTACGGCGGCCTGCGCAACGCCGATCCCGGCCTGCAGAACTGGGGAGTGAAACGGGCGCCGTTCCTCGTGCTCGTCGCCACCGAAATGCCGGCGATTCTCGCCGAGGTGGGCTGCATGTCGAATGACGCCGAAGTCGAGAAGATGCATCAACCGGAATACAGAGAGAGGATTGCGAACGCCCTCTTCGATGGGATCAGGACGTACGCAACAGAAAAGAAATGAAGGAAGGGTCAAAGAAGATGGCGGATTCCGAAATCCTCCACGTAGGCATCGACCTCGGCACTTCGCGCAGCGCGATCTCCGCGTCCAATGGCGAGCGCTTCGTCGTCGACAGCTTCGTAGGCTGGCCGGTGGACATGGTGGCGAAAAAAGTGCTGAAGCGCAGCGTGATGATCGGCCACGAGGCCGTGTCGAATCGCACGATGCTCGACCTTCATCGTCCGCTCGAGCGCGGACTGCTGAAGGAAGGATCCGACAAGGACGTCGAAGCGGTGAAGGAACTGCTCCGCCATCTCCTGCGGCTCGTCGGCGTCGATGGCAACGGCAACGGCAGAATTCCGACCTCGAACGTGCGAGCCGTCGTCGGCGTGCCCGCGGCAGCCCTGCGGACGAACAAGCAGTACCTGCGCAACACGATGAAGGGAATCGTCGACAGTCTGATGATCGTCAGCGAGCCGTTCGCCGTCGCGTACGGCCTCGACGCGCTGCTGCACACGATGATCATCGACATCGGCGCCGGCACCACCGACTTCTGCGTGATGAAGGGGCGCTATCCGACGGAAGAGGATCAGCGCACGCTGACGTCCGCCGGAGACTCCATCGACACGCATCTCCTCAAGCTCATCTCCGAGCGCTATCCGCAGGCGAACATCACCATCTTCATGGTGCGCGAGTGGAAGGAGAAGCACAGCTTCGTCAACAAGGCGCCGGAGAAGGTCGTCGTCACGGCGCCGGTGAACGGCGTGCCGACGGAGTTCGACATCACGAACGAGATGAAAGCCGCGTGCGAGACGCTTCTCGGGCCGACGGTGGAGACGATGCTCGATCTGCTGTCGCGCGTCGAGCCCGAGTTCCAGGAGCGCGTGCGCAACAACATCATCCTGTCCGGCGGCGGCGGCCTCATTCGCGGATTGCCCGAGGCCCTGCAGGATGCGCTCAAGCAGGTGGGCGGCGGCAAAGTCACCTACATGGCCGACCCGGTGTTCGTCGGCAGCGACGGCGGCCTCGCGCTGGCGATCGACGCACCCGACACGGATTGGGAGAAACTGTCAGCATGACCAAAAGGGACCTATGGGATCGCTCCCCATAGGTCCCATCCGTCCCATCCGTCCCATCCATCCCATCCATCCCATGCAGCGCGCGCTCATCTTCATCGCCATCCTTCTCGTCGCACTCGTCGCGTTCGCGCAATTCCTCCGCCGCACGTCCATGTTTTTTCCCGAGCGCTATCCGCTCGGAAACTGGGACGCGCAGCGAGGCGAGGATGTCTGGATCACGACGCGCGACAAGGTCCGGCTCCACGGGTGGCTCTATCGCGCGGCCGATCCTCACGCGCCGCTTCTTCTCTTCTTCCACGGAAACGCCGGCAACATCACCGAGCGTGCGCCCATCGCAAGCGGCTTCGCGCAGCATGGCATCAGCGTGCTGCTCTTCGACTGGCGCGGATATGGACGGAGCGAGGGCGAGCCGTCCGAGTCGGCGCTCTTCGACGATGCCGAAGCGGTGTATCAGTACGCGAAGAGCAGCGACGTCGTGCTGTACGGCGAATCGCTCGGCGGCCCCTATGCCGCATCGATCGCAAAGAAGCATGGCGCGCGTGCGCTGATCCTCGACAGCACATTTCCTTCTCTCGCCGCGCTCGGCAACACGCTCTACTGGCCTCTTCCCATCGGCGCGACCGCTCCCTTCGCGCTCCGCACGCGCGCCTGGGCCAACGAATCGCACGTCCCGACGCTCGTCCTTCACAGCCGCAACGATGACGTGATCCCCTTCCGCCTCGGCAAGACGCTCTTCGATGAGCTGCAGGTGCCGAAGCAGATGCTGACGTCGGACGTCCGCGGCCACTGCGCGATCTCGTTCGACGACCCGCGGTACTTCGACACCGTGGCCCGTTTCGTGAAATCCGCACATTCTCCTCGTACGTAAGTCAGACAAACAGGAGGTCACCCGATGTCCGCAATTCCCCGCGATCCGGCGGAGGCACCGCCCCATGTTCACGTCCTGCAACTGATGATGGGTATGTGGCATTCGCAGATCGTCGCGGCGGCGGCGCGCTTCGGAATCGCGGACTTCATCGCCTCCGGCGTTCATGATGTCGAGTCGCTCGCGCACGAATGCGATGCCGAGCCGGAGGCGCTGTACCGGCTGCTTCGCGCCTGCGCCGCGCTGGGCCTTCTTGCCGAGTCGCCCGGGCGCCGTTTCGCGCTCACACCGGCAGGCTCGTGTCTTCGCTCCGAAGGCACCGGCTCCCTGCGCGATCTTCTGATCGCGGAGGCTGCGCCGGGGCACTGGCTGCCGTGGGGCCGACTCTACGACGCGGTGAAGTACGGCAAGTCACAATCCGCCGAAGTGCTCGGCATGCCGGTCTGGGAGTACTACGAAAAGAATCCCGACGAGGGCGCCAGTTTCGCGCGAGGGATGGGCAATCTCTCTGCGATCGTTTCGCAGGAGGTCACGCGTGTCTTCAACGCCGGCGCATTCGAGCACATCGTCGATGTCGGCGGGAGCCAGGGCGTCCTCCTCTCCTCGCTGCTCGCGCACAACCGCAAGGCACGAGGCGTTCTGTTCGACCGCGCGGATGTCATCGAAGAAGCACGAAGGCACGTCGATCAGACGCGCCTCGAGCTCGTCGCCGGCGATTTTTTCGATGAGGTGCCGGCAGGCGGCGATCTCTATCTCCTCAAGTCGATTCTCCACGACTGGCCAGACGACAAGTGCGCCACGATCCTCAATCGAGTCCATCGCGCCGCGCGGCCCGGCGCCACGCTTCTCGTCATCGAAATGCTCCTGCCGGACACTCCCCAACCATCGCCGGCAGCGTTCATGGACCTCAACATGCTGGTCATGCTCAACGGCCGTGAGCGGACCGCCGGCGAACTGACGGCGATGCTCAAAGCGGAACGTTTCGATGTCACAAAGATGATTCCAATGGGGACGTTCACGCTGACGGAGGCTGTGCGGACATAGTTTTTGACGGACAATCTCCTCTCCGGAGGAAGGTCCAGTGCGAAAACTCGCCATCGCAGCACTCGCAGTTCTGCCGGCGTTCGCGCAGCAGACGGCGCCGCAGCCACAACAGACGTTCTTCACCGAGTCGATCGAAGTCCGCGTGATCAACGTCGACGTCATTGTGACGAAAGACGGCCGTCCCGCGACCGGCCTCACGAAAGACGATTTCGAATTGCTGGAGAACGGCAAGCCGCAGACGATCACGAACTTCCTCGAGATCCGCAGCGACGAAAAGGCCGCCGCCGCCAAAGCGCCATCCCAACCATCCGCTGCAGCAGCGAAGCCGCCACTCGACCCGCGTGCGCGAAACATCATTCTCTTCATCGACGGAACGTCCGTGCAGCCGTTTCTTCGCGACCGCGCGCTGAAACCGATGAACGACTTCCTGCATCGGGCGATGCGTCCCGGCGATCACGTCATGATCATCGGCTGGAATCCTGGCCTCAAGGTCGAGCTCCCCTTCACCGACGATCTCGCCGAGACTTCCAGGGCGCTCGATCGCGTGTTCGGGACGCTGACCTCCGCGCCCAGAACGCAGCGGGAGTTCGCCGAGGCCAAGCGAGAGATCGTGGATGTCGCGTCGGCCAACACCCGGCGGGAACGCGACACCGTCGAGAAGCCGTCGATCAGCCTCGGCATCACCGTCGCCGAGTCCTATTCTGCGAAGGCTTCGTTCGAACAGTCGCAGCGCGTGGAGGCCATCAAGAGCGTCCTGACTTCCATGCGCGGCCTCAGCGGACGGAATGCGCTCGTCATTCTCACCGATCAGATCACGCACAATCCCGCGCTGCCGATCTTTTCCTTTCTCGAGTCGCAGAAGAGCCTCTTCGCCGACGGCGACACATTCAACGCGATCAGCGAAGCGCGGACCTTCGAGCAGTCGCGCCTGACCAGCGAGCTGGCCGACGCCGCCAATGGCGTCGGCGTCGCGCTCTATCCGATTTCGGCATCGGGTCTCGCGGCCGGCCACGAATCGATGAGCGCAGAGAACCTCAACAGCGAGTTCATCTCCGATACGCGTCCGCTGATCACGGCGGACGAAGGGCTTCTCACTCTGCGCCAGATCGCGGGCGCGACGGGCGGCGTGGCTCTTACCGGATCGAACAATTTCAATCTGATCTTCGACGAGCTCGCTCAGGACATGACGAACTACTACTCCCTCGGCTATCACACCGAGGGGCGGCGTGAGGATGCGGTGCGAAGCATCAGCGTGAAGCTGAAGAAGAAGGGCTTCAACCTCCGCACACGAGAGACATTCATCGAAAAATCGCTGACTTCGGAGATGCAGGATGCCGTCGCCGCGAACCTGCTCTACCCCGTCACGAAGAATGATCTGAATATCACGCTCACCGCGGCGGGGGCTTCATCGCACAGCGAGAACGACACCCGGATCGTGCCGGTCTTCATCAAGATCCCGACTGCGGCTCTGACACTGATTCCGGACGGCACCGATCTCGTCGGCCAGTTCTCGAGCTTTACGGCTTTCATGCGGCGCGATGGAAAAGTATCCGCGGTGAAGAGGCTGCAGCATCAACTGCGATTCCCCGCCGATTCGCTGAAACGCCGGAAAGAGATCACGGTGCGGCTCGACCTCGCCGTCGACGACAAGACCGAGGATGTGTCGGTGGGGATCATGGACGACGCGAGCCACGTGACCGGCTTCGCACGGATGGGAGTGTCATAAGTACGCCGTTTCGCTGATGATCGCGAAGGAGGTGAAGCCGAAGGGCTCGAGCTCTTCGCGCTTGATCGACAGCAGCGCATCGGTGATGCGGCGCTTCTCGTCGTCAGGAAGGCTGCGCCTGATGATCGCCGGCTGAATGGGAAACGGCCCCCACGATTCGACGACGCGCAATTCACTGCGCGGATGAAGAGCGAGCACGTTCGAGTCGATGGCCGCGGCATCGGCCGCGCCGCTGCTCACCAGCTCGAGCGAGCGAAGGTGCGAGCCCGCGTGGATCAAGCCGCCGAAGAACGATGCAGAGCCGGCGCGCTCGAGCATGCTGAACCAGCCGCTGCGCGAGTTGCGATCGTTGTACGCCCATCGCATACCGCGCAGCTCGTCGAATGATTCGATCTTCGACTCTCTGCGCACCACGACGTCGGCGAAGTACACCGGCCGCCCCTTCGCGCGCGGATCACTCGGCACGAGGACCGGCAGCAGCTCGACCGAATCGCGCAGCACGCGGTAGGACGGAGCGCAGACGAAACCGACGTCGGCGTCGCCGCGAGTGAACGGCTCATCATCGCCCGGCTGCGGCCCGGAGATCGCCTCCTCGAACATCAGCTCGGCGCCGATATGCCGCGCGATGCGCTCGAAGAGAGCCGCGGGAATCGATGGCGACAGATAGGTGATGACTCGCAAGTTCGGATTCCAACACGCGAGGCGCGGTGCCGCATTTCGCAATCGGATAAGGCTTCAACCGCAACAGTCCCGGTTTCGGTCGTGATCGCTGCGGTGTCTCATTTCGCGAGGAGGCGATCATGCAAATCTCGCGTTCCGCGGCGCTTCAGGCCGACATCAATGTCACGCCGCTCGTCGATGTGTGTCTCGTGCTGCTCATCATTTTCATGGTCGTGACGCCGATGATCGTGGCCGGCGTGCCGGTACATCTGCCGCAGGTGAAGGATGCGGCCTCGGCCGGCGATGCGACGCGACAGCTTCCGATCAGCGTGAATGCGGACGGCACGCTGTACGTCGATGCGATCGTGATCCGCTCCGAACAGCTCGCAGGCGTTCTGCGCACGAGGCACGATGAACATCCGGAGCGTCCCATCGCAGTGCGCGGCGACAAGGATGTGAAATACGGCAGCGTGATGACAGTGCTCGCGGCGTGTCGTGCCGCGGGATTCACGGACGTCGCGCTCATTGCGGAGCGCACGCAGCCGTGACATGAGCTACAGCCCGGCGGCGTTGTTGTCCGTCGGGCCGATCTTCTTACCGTGCCCGTGCATTTCCTCGGGATAGCCTGTGGGCGACGTGGTCATGCTGCCGTCGCTGAGCTCCTGCGGGCCGATTCCGCCGCCCATCTGGCGGCGCCAGCGGCTCCAGATCGCGAGCAGTGCGACGAAGCCGAAGAAGACGACGATGAAGCCGATGAGGAGTCCGGTCACGCAGTCGATAGGTTCATTGCGCGTGCCAGTTGGTGGGGCCCCTCACCCCTGGCCCCTCTCCCCGCGGGGCGGGGAGAGGGGGACGATGGGGGGACGATTCGGGACTGAGCTAGCTTTCTACGAGCGAGCGCAACTGGCGTGAGGCGACCGTCAGCATCGCGAGGTCGACAGCAGGCGCGGCTTTCACGTCGCTCATGGTCTGGTCGACGCGCTCGACGATGCGCGGGCGCCTGAGCAGCCAGCTCTCGACCGGCTCGCCGTTCGTCGACTCGCCGATCACGCGCGACGCGAGCACGCTCTGGTAGTTGAACAGATCATCGACCAGCGACGCGACCGCGGCCTTCTGCCACGGCGTCTCCGCGGCGATCGTGCCTCCGGCCTGGCGCAGGCGATCGAAGCCGAAGCGCGCGCCGACTCCGAAGTAGACGCGCGCGGTCTCTTCGATCGCACCGCCGCGGCGCGCGATGCGGATGATGTCCATCGCCGACGTCATCACATCCAGCGACGCAATCTTCCGCGCCAGCGGCTCTGGCAATCCATCTTCCACGAGCTCGGCTTCGCGCACTTTCATCGGCGTGAGCAGAGCCGGCGGGAGAATGCGCTCCAGATTCTTCTCGATCGCTTCGACGCACGGCCGGAACTCAGCCACGCTCGACGTGATGTCCAGCTTCTCGTAACCGCTGCGCAGCAGCCACATGATCGCGCGCTCGGTGAAGGAGCCTGCGGCCATCAGCATCTCGGTCTGCGCCTTCGCCGGCAGCTTGTTGTCGAGCGACTCGATGCCCGACCAGACCGCGGGGAGATCGAACGAATCGCGCACGATGGCAAACGCGCGCGCGACATCCGCCGCCGGCTTGCCCGTCTCCTCCGACGAGGATTGCGCGAACGTCGGCCGCAGCCGGTTCAGCATGTTGTTCGTCACCGCCGTGGCGATGATCTCGCGGCGCAGACGATGGCGCTCGATCGCCGCGCGATAGCCCTGCTGCAATTTCGCCGGGAAGTACTTCACCAGATCGTTCACGAGCTGCGGCTCATCCGGCAGATCCGACGCCAGAAGATCGGAATAGAGATTGATCTTGGCGTAGGCGAGGATGATCGCGATCTCCGGCCGCGTCAGCCCGATGTGCGAGGCGTGCCGCTCCGCAATCGTGTCGTCATCGGGCAGGTACTCGAGTGCGCGGTCGAGCTTGCCGGCGCGTTCCAGTGCGCGCATGAAGCGCGACTGCTCGTCCAGCACCGCTTCGCCGATCGTGTGCGTGATCGTGATGGCCTGCGTCTGCTCGTAGTTGTCGCGCAGCACGAGATGCGCGACTTCGTCGGTCATCTCCGCCAGGACCTTGTTGCGCTCTCCGATGTTCGCCAGCTCACCGCGGGCAATCGCATCGTAGAGGAGAATCTTGATGTTGACCTCGTGGTCCGAGGTGTCGACGCCGGCGGAGTTGTCGATCGCGTCGGTGTTGAGTTTGCCGCCGTTCAGATTGAACTCGATGCGCGCCTTCTGCGTGAAGCCGAGGTTGGCCCCTTCGCCGACGACGCGCACGCGCAGCTCCGTCGCGTCGATGCGGATCGCATCATTCGCACGATCGCGCGCCGCCGCATGGTCTTCGTGCGACGCCTTCACGTACGTGCCGATGCCGCCCAGCCAGAGCAGATCGGCCCGCGCGCGGAGAATCGCCTTCATCAGCTCGGCCGGCGTCACCGTCTTCTTCGGCAGCTCGAACAGCGCCTGCACTTCATCGGAAACGGTCAGCGATTTCGCACTGCGCTCGAACACCGCGCCGCCCTTCGACAGCAGCTCCGTGTTGTAGCCGTTCCAGTTGAGGCGTTGATCGAACAGCCGGCGGCGCTCCGCGAAGCTCTTCGCCGGATCCGGATTCGGATCGAGGAAGATGTGCGAGTGATTGAACGCCGCCTGCAGCCTGATGTGCGGCGAGAGCAGCATCGCGTTGCCGAACACATCGCCCGACATGTCGCCGACGCCGACGACCGTGAAATCCTGCTCCTGGGTGTTCATCCCCAGCTCGCGGAAGTGACGCTTGACTGCTTCCCAGCCGCCGCGCGCGGTGATGCCCATCGCCTTGTGGTCGTAGCCGACGCTGCCGCCTGACGCGAATGCATCGCCCAGCCAGAAACCGTAGTCGGCGGAGATCCCGTTCGCGATATCGGAGAACGTGGCCGTCCCCTTGTCGGCAGCGACGACGAGATACGGATCATCCGGATCGCGGCGCACGACATCCTTCGGCGGGATCACGGCATCACCGCTGAGGTTGTCGGTGATGTCGAGCATGCCGCGGAGAAGCGTCTTGTAGGCCTCGATTCCTTCCTGCTGGAACGCCGCGCGATCGCCGGAAGGATTCTTCACGACGAATCCCCCCTTCGAGCCCATCGGCACGATCACGACGTTCTTCACGTTCTGCGCCTTCATCAGGCCGAGAATCTCGGTGCGGAAGTCTTCGCGGCGATCCGACCAGCGGATGCCGCCGCGTGCGACCTTGCCTCCGCGCAGATGGATGCCTTCCATCGACGGCGCGTAGACGAAGATCTCGAACATCGGACGCGGCAGCGGAAGATCCGGCACCGAGCGCGAGTCGAGCTTGAACGAAAGGTACGGCTTGCGGTCGCCGGCCGCATCGCGCTGGAAGTAGTTCGTGCGCAGCGTCGACTCGATCAGCGACACGTAAAGCCTGAGAATGCGATCCTCATCCGGGTTCTTCACATCCTCCAGCGCGTCTTCGATCTGCGCGCGAATACCGAGTGCCGCGGCCTGCCGCCCCATGCCCGACGATGCCGAAGCCTTCGCGTCCTTCATCATCGCGGCGCCGAGCTCCGGATCGAAGTGATTGCGGAACAGTTGCACCAGCAGGCGCGTAATCGCCGGATTGTTCGCCAGCGTCTGCTGCACATACGCCTCGGACAGATTCACGCCGATCTGGCGCATGTACTTGCAGTACGCGCGAAGCACGACGACCTCGTGCCACTCCAGTTCCGCGGCAAGCACGAGGCGATTGAAGCCGTCGTCTTCCGCATCGCGGCGCCAGACGCGGACGAACGCATCCTGAAACTTCTGACGCACCGGCGAGAGATCGTCCTGCATTCCCTGCGCGGAGAGGCTGAAGTCGCGGATGCGGACCGGCAGCGCCGCTCCCAGCGGCTGCACCTCGTACGGCACTTCGGATTGCACCCGCAGCCCCATGTTCTCCAGCCGCGGCATGATCTCCGAGAGAGGCACGGGCGCGCCGCCATGGACGATCTTGCAGTGGAACTGCTTCTGCTCATCGCCGCGATGGCGGTAGAGATCGACCACCATGTTGCCGCTGTTCAGCACTTCTTCGACGTGCTCGATGTCATGCGAGGTGGCGTCGGCCTGGAAGTTCGCCGCGTACGCCATCGGAAACGCCTTCTTGTAGCGGCGATGGAGATCGATGCCCTTCTCTTCTCCGTGTACCTGCGTCAGCACATCGAGGAGCTTGTCGGTCCACGAGCGTGCCGCGTCGGAGAGGATCGCTTCGACACGCTTGATGTCGACTTCCGGAATGCGCTGGCCGGGCTTCATCCAGATGATGAAGAGTCCGCGCGCCAGCGGCGAGTCGGTGACGTAGTCGTGCACCGCGACCTCGCGCCCGTCGAAGGCGTCGAGCAGAATCTGCTTCGCCTTCTCCTTGAACTCCGGCGTGTAGCGATCGCGCGGAACGAAGACGAAGCAGGAGACGAAGCGCTCGAAGACATCCTTGCGCGTGAAGAGCGCGAGGCGCTGGCGCTCCTGCAGGAGCAGGATGCCGCGCGAGATCTCGAACAGATCGGAGTCGGTGATCTGCAGGAACTCGTCGCGATAGAAATTCTCGAGGATGTCGACGAGCGCCTTGCCGTTGTGAGTGTGCGGATCGAGTCCCGAGCGATCCATCACCCGATTGAACTTGAGGCGCAGCATCGGAATCTCGCGCACGCTGCGGCTGTAGGCCGCCGACGTGAAGAGACCGAGGAAGCGATCCTCGCCGATGAGATTGCCGTCCTTGTCGTAGTGCTTCACGCCGATGCGATCCATCTGCACCGGCTTGTGAATCACGCTGCGGCTGTTGGCCTTGGTGATGATCAGCAGATCTCTGCGGCGCGCGTACTCGCTGTCTTTCTCGGACAGCGGTTCCCTGCCGCGCTGCGTGGCGTCGGCGCTCATCTGCCGCAGGATGCCGAGGCCTGAAGAGGCATCGGGCGGGAGAAAATCCTTCCCCTCTCGCGTTTCGAATCCGTAGCGGCGATAGCCGAGGAAGATGAAGTTGCCGTCATCGAGCCACTCGAGGAAGCGGCGCGCTTCCTCGACTTCGTCGGCAGGCATCATCGGATAGGCGTCCGACGTGATCTCGGCGATGTCTTCCTTCAGTTTGTCGCGCATCGCGCGCCAGTCCTGAACGGCGAGGCGTACCTGGGCCAGCACGCTTTCGATCGAGGCCTTGATGTTCTCGAGCTCTGCCGGCTCGGTCTCCTGATCGATCTCGATGTGCATGTACGACTCGACCATGACGTCGGTCGGCGCATTCAGCGTGTCCGTGATCTCCACCCGCGCACCTTCCTGGCTGCGGCGGACGCGGAGGATCGGATGCAGCAGAAGGTGGAGCGTGCGCTCGCGGCGGTTGATCTCGGCGGTGACGGAGTCGACGAGGAACGGCATGTCGTCGTTCACGATCTCGATCACCGTATGCTCGAGATCCCAGCCGTTCTTCTCCGCGGACGGATTGAAGAGACGCACCTTGGCGTGGCCCGGCGTCCGTTCCGCACCGAACTCATACAGCGAGAGGGCGCTGCCGAGCAGCGTGTCGATGGAGGTGTAGATGATGTCGTCGGGCGCGACGTGCGCGAAGAAGCGGCGCACGAAGTGCTCGACGCTGTCGGCGAGATGATTTGCTACGCGCGAGCGGGCCTCACTCGCGAGCCGGTCGACTAAGTCGGCCTTCCGTTGTTCTGCGGTCAATGCCATGGATGCTCCTGGTTGGCGTTCAGCGGGGCGGAATCATATCGTTTTTGAGTTTATCCCGAGCGCAGTGAGGATCATCGGAGCAGACCCTCCGCGCGCGACCATTGCACTGGCGGCGAAGCCCGGCGGATGTGATATCCCGTTCGCTGATGTGTGATTGATGGGACGATGGGACCTATGGGACCTATGGGACCTATGGGTGGCTCCCCCCATAGGTCCCATCGTTCCATTCAGATTTCGCAGAATCTATGAGCCCTATCGGTGGGGCCCCATCGTCCCATTCAGATTTCGCCGAGATCTATGGGACCAATCGGTGGGCTCCCCCCATAGGTCCCATAGGTCCCATAGGTCCCATCGTCCCATTCAGATCTCGCAGAGATCTATGGGACCAATGGGCGGCTCCCCCCATAGGTCCCATAGGTCCCATTCAGATTTCGCAGAGATCTTTGGACCAATGGGCGGCTCCCCCCATAGGTCCCATAGGTCCCATAGGTCCCATAGTCCCATTCAGATTGGCGGGCCGGGCGGGATCTCGGGCAGCCTGGCCGGCTTTCTCATCTCCGCGGGGCGCGCCAGAAATCGTTCGATCTCGTCGCGAACCAGGTGACAGCTCGCGAGATCCGCTTTTCCTTCCGCCAGCCGCGCGCTGAAGCGGCGCAGCCCCTCGGCGGCTTCGGCGCGCACGGCCGCACTCGCTTTCTCATTCGCGGCAAGATCCATCATCCGCTGTGCGATGAGCGATCGCACGATCGAACTGCGCATCGCCGAATCGATCAATCGATCGACGACCTCGGCCATTGACGGATTGTCGGCATTCTCGGCATGGAACTCGAAGAGACGCGCGCAGCGATGAGGCTCCATCAGCGCCGCGATCGTGATGTCCGCCGAGGTCTCGGCGGCGGCGACGGGATCGAAGGCCGGCGCAGTCTTTTTCTCGAAGAGCTCCGCGATGCCGCCTTCGTAGCCGAAGGCACGCGGCGGAATGAGATCGATGATGCGCTGCGGCAGAGCCAGGAACTTCGGATCGAGCGTCGAGAGGAGCAGCGCCAAAGCCTCGCGCTGCTTTGCCGCAGGAACGATCTCCCGCACCGGCTGCGGCACGATGCCATCCGCCTCCTTCACCGCATAGCTGTAGTTCAGACCGCCGATCGATTTCGCGGCGGCTTCGAGCTGATAACGATGGTGCAGATAGAGCGGCAGCAGCACTTCCTCGAGCGATGACAGCGGCTCGCCGGTGCGAAGGTTGTCGATGCCGAAATGTTCGAGCGCGATGCGCCTCACCTCGATCTCATGCGCGAGCATCGCGACGGGATCCGCGCCGTTGTCCCACACCGACGCGCGCGGATGTGCCGCGCTCACCGGACGCGCATCGGCATCCTTCACGAACAGCGGAGCCTCGCGTGCGATGCGATTGAGCTCGCGCTCTTCGTCCACGCCCGGCGCGAACTGCGCGTAGGCGTAGCGAACCGCGGCGAGGTCGTAGCTGCCGAGGCCTTTCGCGTAGGCGGCGGAAAGATCGAGCTTCCCCTCGGGCGTGATCGTCACGTACGGCGCGGGATAGTCCATCACCGAGGCGCGCCCATCGCTCGACGCCGCCATGTTGTGATCGAAACCGAGCGTGTGTCCGACTTCGTGCGCGGCGAGCTGTCGAATGCGCGCCAGTGCGAAGGCGTCGCCGCCTTTCTCGACATCGAAGCTGAGACCGCGCGCGATGAGCAGATCCTGGCGGATGCGCAGCGATCCCAGACGGACGTTGCCCTTGATGATCTCACCAGTGCGCGGATCGATCACCGATTCGCCGTACGACCAGCCGCGCGTCGAACGATGCACCCAGTTGATCATGTTGTAGCGGACATCCATCGGGTCGGCGCCCGGCGGCAGCAGTCTCACCTGCCATGCATTGCGAAAGCCTGCCGCTTCGAACGCATCGTTCCACCACGACGCTCCTTCGATCAGCGCGCTGCGGATCGGCTCCGGCACGCCGGAGTCGAGGTAGTAGACGATCGGCTCCACGGCATCGGAGACCGCCGCGCCCGGATCTTTCTTCTGCAGGCGATGCCGAAGGATCCAGCGGCGCTCGAGCGGTGCGGTGAACGGCGTGGCGTAGTCGTAGAACTCGAGCGCGATCGAGCCGACGCGCGGATCGAGCCTGCGCGGCGTGTATCCCGGCGGCGGCAGCGCGACGAACGAATGATGCTCGCGCACGGTCACGCTCTCCGGCGAGGGCGTCACACCACTGATGAGCGCACCAGGCTGATCGCCCGCCGCGAACGTCAGAGTCGCTTCGATCTCCGTGTTGCGCGGAAACGCCTTCGTCCGCTCCATGAAAAACGCGCTGCGCGACTTGTCGAGCGAATACGAGCCCTGCTGGTTGTCGCGCAGACGGCGGGCCACGCCGTGCACGTCACTCAGGAGGAAGTCGGTCGCGTCGACGATCAGACGGCCGTTCTCTTCCGACTTCACGTCGAAGCCGGCAAGGACCGACTGCGCGAACGAGTCGCGCACCGCACGCCGCTCGTTCTCGTCATTCGTCAGCGCGCGGAACTTCGTGTTCTCTTCCACGAGCAGCACACGCGAACCGGCGCGTTCGAAGTGAACGAGGTGCGTCCCGCCCAGCTCACCGCGATCGAGACCGAGAGGATTGGAGCCGGCGCCCGCGGGAAGCGAGGTCTGATAGATCATCGGCTCGTTGAGCCGCGGCTCGAGATAGAGACGCGCGTTCTCGGCGTCCCAGGTGAGGTTCAGGTACCCGTTGATCGCCTCGCCCTTCACCGCCGGCGCCACGCCCGCGGGATGCGTCGTTGCGCAGGCAACGAAGAGAAGTGCCGGCAAGAGGCGAAATTGAAAATTGAAAATTGAAAATTGAAAATTGGAAGAGACCATCTCGCCCCATTTTCAATTTTCAATTTTCAATTTTCAATTTTTCCTCAATCCGGCCCCCATGACAGATAGCGCACCTGGATTCCGAGCGCGCGCGGATCGCCGTCCGGCTGCTGCAGAACTTCCGTCGTCTCCAGTTCGAGCACATTCGCGCGGTTTCCCGCCGCGGGGCTGACTTTGTAATCGCGCTCGAAGTGCGTGACCGTGGAAACGCGGTCGAGGACGGCTCCGTTCAGCCGCACGGTGATCACCGGATGTCTGGAGATCAATTCCCCCGGCAGATTCAGATTCAGCCGCAGCTTCATCATCCCTTCGGCGGAAGGCAGCGTCGTCGTCGAGTGCTTTCCCATCCACCGCCATTCGTCGGCGCCATTCCGCTCCGGCGCGTACCACCCATCGCCGAACTGAGGCAGCCTCGTCATCGGCTCGAGACCGCATTCGAAGTAATGGCGGCGCGCGATGTTCCACAGGCGCCCGCGCTCGCGACGGAAAACGAATCCGCTGCGAGGCGTCGATTCATCCTCGGCCAGCAGCCAGGGTTGCCGATCCCCTGCGGAGAGCGGCATTGCACGATCATCGAGCACGCGCGTGAAAGGAATCGCAGGATCGAGGTACTCGACGAAGGGCACCATGTTGAACGCGACGAAGAGATGCTGCTTCGACGGCTCGATTCGTCCGCGCGCCGCTTCGACTGCGAGCACGGGAGGAGAGGCCTCGCGGCGCACTGCTGTGAGAGCGGGCAGGGTCCAGACGGCGAATGCAGCGATGAGAGCCGCGCTGCCTGCCACCACGAGCTTCGGCCGATCGCGCACGAGGTACCTCACGCCGTCGATCGCGAGCAGAGCGAACAGCGGCATGTAGGCGAGCGAGAAGCGCGTGACGCTGAACCGGTCGAGCATCAGCCACGCCATTACCGCGACCGGCCCGAACGTCATCGCCAGAAAGGCGATTCTCCGATCGCGATTCCGAACCGATCCGATGATCGACACGAGCACAAGAACGGACGTGAGCACGCTCAGCAGAGGGGATCCGTATTGCTTGATGAAGAAGCGATCGAAGAGCCGCCACAGCGGCGGGCGGTTCGGCGCGCGGAAGGAATCGATGCGCGCGATGTAATCGCTGTGCACGCGAATGGCGTCGAGATAGCGCGCGGTGCTTCCCGTCACCCACGCCGCTTCGCCGAATGCGATCGCGGTGATGGTGATGCCGAGGAGCGCGGCGAATACGACGTCACGCCAGTTCGCGCGAGCGCGATGCCAGGTGGCAACGATGCCCGGAAACAGACCGACGGCGAGATTCTGCGGGCGGATGCCGATCGCGAGCGCCAGCACGAACGCGCCCATCAGATACGCCTCGGCGTCGCGGCATCCGCGGAAAAAGAGCGCCGCGGCGAAGACGACGAGTGTGAGCGAAGGAATGTCGCTGAACGCGCCGCCGCCGAAGAACCAGATATTGGAGAAGAAGAGCAGCAGCGCCGATGCGAGCAGCGCAACATCGAATCGGAATCGCAACTCGCGGCACAGCATGAACATCGCCGGAAAGAGCAGCATCCCTGCGGCGAGATTCACAGCCTGGAGCGCGCGAAAGTCCGAGTGGATGAAGAACCTCGCGAGGTGTCCGAGCGCGATGTAGACCGGAAAGCCGGGCGGATGCGGATGGTGGCTCGTGACGTCGTACGAGCGCATACCGAGACAGAAGAGCGCCTCATCCCAGTCCCACAGCGACTTCGCCATCGCGAGAAACCGCGACGCTGCGCAAACGACCGCCATCGACCAGAAGGCGATTCGTTCGTTGCGCGTGAGTGGAGGTGGAGGTGCGGAGAGATCCATCCGGGAGTCTGGCGGGAGTATATAGGCGGAGTGCGGACGCCTCGTCCGCACATTGGGCGTCCGCACTCCACCTTCACAGCGATTCGTCCGTTACGCGTGAACTTCCGCTCGCTACTTCCGCGGATACGCCTCGTAGAACGTCTTGCCGCCTTCGACGAGCTTGCGCAGCGGCTCGGTTGCGTAGAAGCGCGCGCCGAGCTTCGTCGTCAGCTCATCGAGTCTCGCCAGGACATACGGAAGCCCGAGAGAGTCTGCGTAGCGCAGCAGTCCGCCGCGGAAGGGAGGGAAGCCTGTGCCCATCACCATCGCGAGATCGAGCTCGCCCGCCGAAGCGACGATCTTCTCCTCGAGAATCAGCGCGGCCTCGTTGATCATCGCCAGCGTCGTGCGCTCGACCACCGACCGCGCATCGGCCGGCCGCGGCGACGAAACGCCGATCACCTTGTACACGGACGAATCAGCGCCCTGCCGCTTCCCTTCCTTATAGATATATAGACCCTTCCCGTTCTTCTTTCCGTGGCGGCCGTCCTTGTAGAGCTTGTCGACGACCGTCGACGTCTCCATCCGTGCGCCGAAGGCTTCGCCGAGAATGCCCGCGACTTTCGCGGCGACGTCGATTCCGACTTCATCGAGCAGCGCCATCGGCCCCATCGGCATCCCGAAGTCGAGCATCGCCTTGTCGATCGAGTCGATCGAATTGCCCTCTTCGAGAAGGAATCCCGCCTCGTTCATGTAGGGCCCAAGAATGCGGTTCACGACAAAGCCGGGTCCGTCGTTGCAGAAGACGACGTACTTGCCCATGTCGCGTGCGAACTTCGCGATGGTGACCATCGCCTGCTCCGAGGTCTTCTCGCCGCGGATGACTTCGACGAGCGGCATCCTGTCGACAGGATTGAAGAAGTGCATCCCGACGACGTTTTCCGGATGCTTCGCTTCGGCCGCGATCTGCGTGATGGGAATCGTGGAGGTGTTCGTCGCGAAGATCGCGCCGGGCTTCGCCAGCGCTTCGAACTCCGCGAGCACCTGCCGCTTGACCGCGACATTCTCGACGACGGCTTCGACGACGGTATCCATGCGCGAGAAGCCGCTCCAGTCGGTCGTCGCCGTGATGCGCGCCAGCTTGCGCTGCATCTCGCCGCGAGTCATCCGGCGCGACTCCACCTTCCGCTTCCAGATCTTCGACGCGGCCTTGAGTCCGCCGCCGATCGCCTGCCAGTTGAGGTCGCGCATGCGGACGTTCGCGTCCGTCTTGTCCGCGACGAGCTGCGCGATGCCGCCCCCCATCACTCCCGCGCCGAGCACGCCGGCGTTGTGAATCTCGAGCGCCTTCGCGTTGTACGGATCTTTCTTCGACTCCTCGATGAGGAAGAAGAGCCGGACGAGATTCTGCGCGGCCGGATCGCTGATCAGCGACACGACTTCGTCCACTTCCTTCTGCAGGCCGCGCTCTACGCCGCCCGCGAAGCCTTCCTTCATCACTTCGATCGCTTTGATCTGCGCGGGGTAGTGACCCTTCGTCGCCGCCAGCGTCCGCTTCCGCGCCTGGCCGAAGATGAAGTTCCGCATCATCGGATTGCCTTCGATGTAGAACTTCGTCGCGGTACCTCCCCTGCGCTTGCTCCGTTTCGCAAAGTCCTTTGCGACATCGAGGAGAATCGGCGACGGCACCACTTCATCGACGAGATTCACCCGCTTCGCGCTCCTGCCGCTGAGCTGCTTGCCGCGAAGGATGATGTCCAGCGCGTTCTGAATGCCGATGAGGCGCGGCAGCTTCGTCGTTCCGCCCCACGCCGGGAAGATGCCGAGGTTGGTCTCCGGCAGCCCGATCTTGGCCTTCGGCGAATCGGAGATCACGCGATAGTCACAGGAGAGCGCGAGCTCGCAGCCGCCGCCGAGGCAGACGCCATCGATTGCGGCGACCGTGGTCTGGGGCAGCTTCGAGAAACGATGGAACGCCTGCTGGCCGAAGCGGACGAATTCCTTCGCCTGGTCCGCGGAGACGACCTTCGTGAACTCGTTGATGTCCGCGCCGGCGATGAAGATGCCCGGCTTCTTCGATGCGACGACCACGCGCTTGATGTCCGTTGCGCGCGCGAGCTCGTCGACGACCGCGGAGAATTCCTGCATGACATGCGACGAGAATTTGTTGACCTTCTCGCCGGGGAGATCGAACCAGAGGACTGCCAGTTCGCCGTCCCGTTCGAGAGTGAATGCCTTCGCCGTGGTGGGGACTGCCTCCAGAGCCGTCATGCGCGTGCTCGTTCCTTCTCTTCCTCGACGTTCTCGTCGATGTACATGGCATCAATCACATCTTTGTATTTCTTGTCGATGACCTTGCGCTTCACTTTGAGTGACGGCGTGATCTCGTCGTTGTCGATCGTGAAATCGTTCGGCAGGATCGTGAAGCGGCGGATCTTCTCCTGGCGATCGAGGTTCTTGTTGAACTTGTCGATCTCGGACTGGAAGATCGCCTGCACCTTCGGATTGCTGACCAGCTCCTCGCGCGATTTCCAGACGACGCCCTGCGCCGCCACGTCGCGCTCCAGCTTCTCGAAGTTCGGGATCAGCAGCGCCGTGAGGAACTTGCGGCGGTCGCCGAGAATCACCGGCGTCGCGATGTACGGCGAGCTCTTGAGGTCGTTCTCCAGCGGCTGCGGCGCGATGTTCTTGCCGTACGCGTTGATGATGATGTCCTTCTTGCGATCGGTGATCTTGAGGAAGCCATCCTTGTCGAGCTCACCGATGTCGCCCGTGTGGAACCAGCCATCGGGATCGATCGCCTGCGCCGTCGCTTCCGGCTTGTTCCAGTAGCCCTTCATGACGTGCGGGCCGCGCGTGAGGATCTCGCCATCTTCGGCGATCTTCACTTCGACGCCGGGAATCAGCGGGCCGACCGAGCCGATGCGCCGGCGGTCCGGCGTGTTCACGGCGATGACCGGCGACGTCTCCGTCAGCCCGTAGCCTTCGAGGATTTCGAGACCTGCGCCGATGAAAAACGCGGCGAGCTCCGGCGAGAGCGGCGCGCCGCCGGAGAGGACGTACTTCACCCGCCCGCCGAGCCTCTCCATGATCTTGCTGAAGACGAGCTTCTCCGCGATCTTGGAGCGAACCGCGAGACCGAGGGGCATCGACTTCGCCGGATCGACGCGATACGGCAGCCGTTCCGCGGCCACCTTCAGCGCCCAGTGCGAGATCTTCTGCAGGACCGGCGGCTTCGCCGCGATGCCGTCCATCACGCCCATCCGCATCTTCTCGAACAGACGCGGCACGGCGGCGAAGACATCCGGCTTCACTTCCTGCAGGTTGTCGCGGACTTTGTTCACGTTCTCCGCGTAGGCCACGGTTCCGCCCATCGATAGATACGCAAAGTCGGCGGTGCGCTCCAGGATGTGAGAGAGAGGAAGGATCGACAGAGCAATCCACCCCTGCTGCAGCTTGAGCACCTTCGTCACGCAATTCACGTTGCTGCCGATGTTGCCGTGCGTGAGCATCGCGCCCTTCGGATCGCCGGTGGTGCCCGATGTGTAGACGAGCGTCGCGAGGTCATCCGGCTTGCGCGACGTGCGCAGCTCGTCGAAACGGGCGCGGCCCGAGACTGCCTCTTCCTTCTTCCCGCTCTCCACCATCTGCTCGAACGTCATCACGCCGTCCGGCAGCCGCGGCGGCGGATCGCAGACGAGGATGTTGTGCACGCTCGGGCAGTGCGGCTTGATCTCGAGGATCTTCTTCATCTGCTCTTCGGTCGAGCAGAGGACCAGCACCGAATTGGAATCCTTGAGGACGTATTCGATCTGATGCGGAAGAAGCGTCGGATAAACGGGGACGGTGACGGCGCCCGCGCAGAGGATGGCGAAGTCGCCCATCGTCCACTCGGGGCGGTTCTCGGAAAGGATCGCGACTCGATCGCCGGGCTTGACGCCGAGAACGCGAAGACCTGTGGAGAGCCACCGCACGGTGTCGCGGAACTCGGGGACGGTGATCTTCGCCCAGGCTCCGTTCTTCTTGTACATCATCGCCGCGTCACGCTGCAGCTCGCACGTGGCCGCGTAGATGTCGGTGAGAGTCGTGATCTCCATCGAACCCCCTGAATTGCTAGTGGCGGGGATTCTAGCAGGCAGCAGACGGGAGCGCGGGCGTCTCGTCCGCAGCCGGGGCGTCTCGCCCGGCGCCCGGAAAGTGATCGGGCGAGAACGCCCGATCACCGCCGTTTACGCCACCTTCAACCACCGCACGAGCTCGGGAATCGTCGGCCGCTTGCCGTACGACAGAATCCCGACTCGGAAGATCTTCGCGGTCACCCGGAAGAAGAGCGTGATGGTCGCGATCGAGACGAGGACCGTGAGGACGATGTGCCACAGCGGCGGATCCGCGACGAGCGTCCGGAGGAACATCGTCATCGGGCCGAAGACCGGCGCGAGCGAGAAGCCGACCGCCAGCGACGAGTCGGGATTCGTGATCAGCACCGCGACGAAGAACCACGGCGACATCATCAGCATCGTGATCGGCGCGATCATCTGCTGCGCTTCCTTCTCGGAATTGCAGACGGCGCCGGCGATCGCGTAGATGCAGACGTACGTGAAGTACGCGAGCAGGAAGAAGAGGATGAAGTAGGCGAAAGTCGAGGGACGCAGGAAGCGGAGGATGTTCTCCCCACCGAGCGCTGCACCCGCCGCGAAATAGCCCGTCGCCAGCGACGCCATCACGACCCAGACGGCGACCTGCGTCAGTCCCGTGAGTGCGTTGCCGAGGATCTTGCCGGTGAGGAACTGCCGGGCGGTCATCGACGACACGATCACTTCGACGACGCGGTCGTTCTTCTCCTGAATGATGCCGCGCATGATCTCGATCCCGTAAACGAATGACGGAACCATCAGCAGCCCGGTGAGAAGGATGCCGACGAGGAAGTTGCTGCCGCCGCCCTGCTTCTCCTCCCCGGTACGCGAAAGCTGAACGGCCTTCACGTTCGCCGGCGCGAGGATCTTCTCCATCTCCGCACCTTCGATGCCGTGAAGCCCGAGGCGATAGACGTGCAGCCCTTTCGTCGCCATCGCGCGGAGAGTGGCTTCGGTGATGATGTCCGTCGCCGAGGTGCTGTAGAAACGCGCCGGGGTGTCGGGCAGATCGAGCACCTTCGACGGGATGATCAGCACCGCATCGAGCTTCTCCTTCTTCTCCTTGTTCAGCCGCGCGAGATAGGGCCGCGCGAACGTGTCGATGTCGAGTTGCGCTTTGGCATCGATGTATTCGATCTGCATCGGCGCACGCTCGTCGCCGATCTTCGAGCTCTCGCTCTTCTCGAATCCGCTGCGCAGACTGCCGGTGCCGTCGATGACCACGACGTGCTTCTCACCCAGTCCGCGGCTCATCATCATCACCGGCACGTAGAAGACAGCACCCATGAAGATCGGGAAGCCGATCGTCATGATGATGAACATCTTTTTCCGCACACCGGCGAGATACTCACGCTTCAGCACCGCGAGCATCTTGCTCATCACGCCACCTCCGGAAGAGTCTCGGTGCCGACCCGCTTGATGAAGATCTGTTCGAGTGACGGCGCGCCGACGGAGAAGTGGCGCACGCGCAGTTTTCCGATGGCCGCCTCGAGAACGCTCTGCGGATCTTCGCCGGCCGCAAGGTCGAGCTCCGCGGCATTGCTCTTCACGTTTGCGGCCTCCACGCCGCGCAGGGACCGGAGGAACTCGCCGTTCCCGTCGAACTCGATCTTCACCGTGTTGTTGCCCTCGGCCCGGCGCACTTCGTCGAGGCGGCCATCGAGCACGACGCGCCCGCGGTCGATCAGGATGATGTGATCCGCCATCATCTCCGCCTCGGCCATCATGTGCGTCGAGAGGAGAATCGTCTTCCCTTCGTTTCGCAGATCGATGAGCAGCTCGCGCACGAGCACCATGTTCACGGGATCGAGTCCCGACTGCGGCTCGTCGAGGATGATCAGCTCCGGCTCGTGCAGCAGCGTGCCGATGAGCTGCACCTTCTGCTGATTCCCTTTCGACAGCTCTTCGACTTTCGCCTGCTTCTTGTCCGTCAGCTCGAAGCGCTCCATCCAGCGATCGATGCGCTTCTTCACTTCCCCGCCGCGGACTCCCTTGATCTCCGCGAGAAAGAGCAGCAGCTCGATGACGTTCATCTGCTTGTAGAGCCCGCGCTCTTCCGGCAGATATCCGACGCGATCGCGGAAGTCGGTGACGCCGTCTCCCGCCCAGTCGATCGAGCCGGAGTCGGGATAGAAGATGCCGGTGATCATCCGGATCGTCGTCGTCTTCCCCGCGCCGTTGCGCCCGAGGAGACCCGTGATCGTGCCGCGGTGGACGGAGAAGGAGACGCCGTCGACGGCACGAACTTTGTCGAACGTCTTGACGATGTTGCGAACGGAGAGGATTTCCATCCGCGACATTGTAGTTTCTGGAAGAGGTGGAGTGCGGGCGCCTCGTCCGCACAAATTGAGGGTCCCCACTCCGCTTGCTGTCTGCTGCCTGACCGTCGTGCTATCCTCCGCAGCCGCTGCCATGAACAACGATCAAACCCGGACGTTTGTCGACGGCTTGTGGGAGTCGTCCATCCTTCCCACCCTTCACGACTACATTCGCATTCCGAATCAGTCGCCGCTCTTCGATCCCGACTGGAAGAAGCATGGACACATGCATCGTGCAGTCGCCCTTGCGAAGTACTGGGTCGAACAGCAGGGCGTCGAAGGGCTCACCATCGAAGTGCACGAGGTCCTCGGACGGACTCCGCTCATCTTCATGGAGCTCGAGGGCGATGCGTCGTCGACCGTGCTGATGTACGGACATCTCGACAAGCAGCCGGCGATGGTCGGATGGGAAGACGGCCTCGGTCCGTGGACTCCGGTGCGCCGCGACGGCCGCCTCTACGGCCGCGGCGGAGCCGATGACGGCTACGCGATCTTCGCGACCGTCGCCGCCATCCGCGCACTGAAAGAACAGAAGCTTCCGCACTCGCGCATCGTGGTGATGATCGAGTGCTGCGAGGAAAGCGGGTCGGTCGATCTGCCGGCATACATGGACATGCTGGCGAAACGCATCGGCACGCCGGGCCTCGTCGTCTGCCTCGACAGCGGCTGCGGCAATTACGACCAGCTGTGGACGACGTCGTCTCTGCGCGGCTCGATCGTAGGCAATCTGAATGTCGAGATCCTCACCGAGGGAGTTCACTCGGGCGATGCGAGCGGCATCGTGCCGTCGAGCTTCCGCATCATGCGCATGCTCCTCGATCGTCTCGAGGATGCGAGCAACGGCCACATCAAGCCGGAGTGGCTGCACATCGACATTCCTGCGGAACGCATCGCAGAAGCGAAGAGGACCGCCGAAGTCCTCGGCGATGACGTCTGGAGCAAGTTCCCCTGGGTGAATGGCGCCGGTCCGGTATCGAAGGACAACGTCGAACTGCTGTTGAACCGCACCTGGCGTCCGGCGCTCGCGTACACGGGACAAGCGGGCTTCCCCGATCTCGTGCAGGGCGGCAACGTGCTGCGCCCGAAAACATCGCTCAAGCTGTCGCTTCGCGTGCCGCCGACACTCGACGCCACGAACATCGATCAGAAGCTGAAGGAGCTGTTCGAGAGCGAGCCGCCGTACGGCGCGAAGGTCACCTTCGAGCCGGAAAAAGGCGGCGCAGGGTGGGAAGCTCCGAAGATCGCGCCATGGCTGGAGGAGTCAGTCAACCGCGCGTCGAAGACCTATTTCGGCAAGAGCGCGATGACCCTCGGCGAAGGCGGCTCGATCCCCTTCATGGGAATGCTTGGCAGCCGCTACCCCGAAGCTCAGTTCCTGATCACCGGCGTCCTCGGCCCTCACAGCAACGCGCACGGCCCGAACGAGTTCCTGCACATCAATGCAGCGAAGAACGTGACGATGTGCGTGGCGCAGGTGCTGGCCGACGAACGAAAAGCGGCGCGGTAGCGCTGCGCTGGTAGCGCGGGTACGCGGTTCTAACATGCCGCTGCACCACCCCGGCGCGAGCTTTGGGGCGAAACGTGCGGACGAGACGTCCGCACTCCAAGTGGGGCGCGGACGTCCTCGTCCGCGAGCTTTGGGGCGAAACGTGCGGACGAGACGTCCGCACCCCACCTGCCGCGTGCCCGCGAAACCCTAATGCCCGTACTTCTTCTCCCCCGCCTCGATCCGGAACGGCAGCTTGTTCTGCGGCGGCGGCAGCGGGCACGTCGCGAAGTGCGTGAAGGCGCACGGCGGGTTGTAGGCCTTGTTGAAATCGATGTACGTCGTGCCGTCAGGGCCCGGAGGATCGACGTAGAGATAGCGGGCGGCGCCGTAAGTTTCCTTCCCTGCCGTCGCATCCTTGAAGATCACGAACCAAACCTTGAGATCGCCGTCTTCATGAATCGGCTGGATGCGGTACGTATGGCCGTCGACGTCGAACACCAGCTCGCCTGACGACAGCTCGTCGCCGGTCATGCCGAGAACGTTGGTGATCGGGACTTTGTGCATGGTGGGATATTTCTCGAAGCGCGCTTGGATGCGCCACTTCTCGTCGATCGGAAAGTAGTCGAGTCCCTTGAAGCCGGTGCGTGCCGGGCTGTTCGCGTCCTTGATGCGCAACGCGTACTTGTCGCTGCGTTTGATGACGTTGAAGCGGACGCTTCCCTTCTGCACGATCGTCGGTCCCGCCGGATCCGCGTCGCTGCGAAGTTCCACGGGAGCGGTCACGGGCGCGCCGTTGATCTGAAGTCCGGCGGCCGGGTTCGGCACCAGCGTCACCCTGCCGTTGTCGAGAACGACTTTCCCCGAGTCGGGCGGATTCGAGATCGCGTTGTCGCCCGGCGCCAGCCATTGCAGCCCGACGAGCGAGAGCCAGCTCGTCTCCGAGGTGAGGCTCTTCAGGCGGTTTGCCCGCCACTCCATGATGCTTTTCTCGTATGCGGGGTCACGATGCTGACAACTCATGAGGACGAACAGTGCGACGATGGTGAGGCGTTTCACGACCGGTAGGATAATGGAGCTCCCGGTTTCTTTCTGAAACGAAGGAGTGTCCAACGGTCATGTCGAGGGTTGCGCCGTTTCCGGCCAGGGCGGCGGAGCAGGATGACGAAGTGGCTCCTTTCGGGGAGGAGCGGCGTCTGCTCGCGGCCATCAGGGCGGGCGACGAACGCGCCGCAGAGGAGCTGGTCGAGCGGACGTACTCCGCCGTCTTCGCATCCGTCTACCGCCTTTGTGGAGACAGCGACCTCGCTGCGGATCTGACTCAGGAGACGTTTCAGAAAGCGTGGGCCGCTCTGCCGAACTTCGACGGGCGCTCGCAACTCTTCACATGGCTTTACCGTATCGCCTATACGACGTTTCTCAATCACATCCGCCGGCCGCGGCGGATGACCTCGCTCGACGAACCGAATGCACTCGAGATCTGCGATACGAGTCCTTCGGCGGATCAGTTGCTGAGCGAGCAGGAGGAGGCAGAGCGGCTGCGCGCCGCGGTGCTGCAGTTGCCCGAGGATCTGCGCTTCACAGTGACGGCGCACTTCTGGGGAGGACTCGCAGTCAGGGAGATCGCTGCGGTCGAACAGATCACGACCGTAGCCATCAGAAAACGCCTCCACAAAGCATTCACCATCCTCGAGGTGGCCATCGGGGGTGCCGAGGACAACGATGAATCAGAAGAAGAGAGCTGACCTCCAGCGGAAGTTGACGCTGGCTCAGGTCCCAAAACCTCCGGCGGATCTGCTGGAGAAGATCAAGAAGGACATCCCTTCCCACCTCGTGATGGGCTCGCCGACGGAACGCGATCGTTTCTCGCGCTCGGTATTTTTCAACACGCGCGTCGCCGCCGCCGTGCTGATGATGGTGACGTCGGCATTCCTCGTGTTGCAGTTTTTCTCGCGCGCCGATCATGAGCGCGTCGCATCGGTGATGGCAAAGGCGCAGGCGCCCGATCCGCGCGCGATCCCGCACGCGGTTCCTCTCACGCTCACCGCGCAGAATGCGGGCAGCTCCGGTCCGGTGGAAGTCGCGAACAACTACGTGCCGGCCGCGCAGGCGGACGAAGCCGTACCGGCGCTGAAGACCAAGCCGGCGGCGAGCACGCTCGTGGCGGAAGAACAGGTGCGCCGCGATACCGACAAGCTGGATGTGAAGGATGAGCGCATCGAAGCGAAGCCTGTGTCCGCCGTGGCAGAAGCACCTGCTGCCGCTCCCCCTCCTGCAGCAACCGCGGTCGCCCTCGCCCCACTTGCGGCGAGAGCGGCCAGGCATGAGGGGCTCACGGCGGAGTTCGCGAAAGAGCAGCAGCCAGCGAGCACCCTCTTCGGCATCTCCGTCGACCAGCATGCATTCGAGCGCATCAAGAACGCGATCGAGCGCGGCGAGCAGCCGGAGTCGCAGAACATCGACGTCGCCGCGCTGGTGAACTACTTCGCCGGGCCGGCAAAACGCGAATCGCACGACGTGAAGCTGGAGGCGGAAGGATCCCCTGCGCCCGTGGCCGGCAATCCGATGCGCCGCATGATTCGCGTCACCGTCGACACGGCGACTGCCGAAGCGCCGGGTGTCGTCGCGACGGATGCGTCGATCGATGTCGCATTCGACGACACGACGGTCGTCGCACATCACATGATCGGCGCCGACGCACCCTCGCGCGAGGGATCACTGGCGAGGAACACTTCGGTCACCGCGATCTACGACGTCGAGCTCGCGCCGCGCGGAGCCTCGTGGCAGCGCGTGGCGACGGTGCGGCTGACGTATCGCTCGACGGAGGGCAGGGAGCACACGATCGAGAAGACGCTGCACCGCCGCGACCTCGCACCGACATGGCTCGCCGCGTCGCATCGCCATCGCCTCGCATCGCTCGGCGCGGTGTGGGGCGAGACGCTGAAAGGAATGGCCGGAGCGAACGACGTCGCGCGCCGCGCCGAAGAGCTCGCAGCGCAGTCGCCGAATGACGAAAAAGCGCGCGAGCTCGCAAACGCCGCCAACGCGACCTCGCAGTTGCATTCGCCGGCGTCGGGAAGTGCGCGGTGATTCGGGGCGCTGGGGCGCTGGGGTACTGGGGCGCTGGGTGAGTTTGTGATGCGGCCGCGGCCTGTCCCCACAGCCGCCAGGGCTCCGCTCGCGCTCGGTGGTGTAGCGAAACGTTAGACCATCACCACGCGCACCAGCGCCCCAAAAACATCACCGCTTCTTCCCGCCGCCGAAGTTGCGGATCGACTGGAAGTGCACGTTGAAGTAGTTCGCGGCGGCGCGCAGCGCGCGGTTCACGGTGAAGCTGTCGTGCCGCGTGTTTGCTTCGAGCGCAGCACGCATCTGCGCCGGCAGCTTGCTCCGGCACGTACGGCAGAGCGCGGCACCGACCGTCTTGTTGAGGTCACATCGCGGGCAACGTGCCCTCCTCGCGAGCGCGACGAGCTGGTCCTTATCCATCTCTCCTCATCACTATACGAAGCTCACGCCCGAAATGTCACAGAGTGACGAGTGACGAGTGACGAGTGCTGAGTGCTGAGTGCTGAGTGCTGAGTCAGAAAGCCCCTGCGCCCTTGATTCATCATTCTTCACTCAGCACTCAGCACTCAGCACTCGGCACTCAGCACAGCCCTCAGCCCTCGCCCTCTCCCTCGTATTACAATCCCGCGCCATGGGACAGCGCATCGAGCTCGGCTATCTCGCGACACCTCCGTCCGGCAAAGGACCTGCCGTCGTCGTCATTCAGGAGTGGTGGGGACTCGTCCGGCACATCGAAGATCTCTGCGATCGCTTCGCGGCGGAAGGGTTTCTCGCCTGCGCTCCCGACCTCTACCACGGCAAGACGACGACCTCGCCCGACGCCGCAGGCAAGATGCTGATGGAGCTCGATGCCGAGCGCGCCGCAAACGAGATCGCGGCCGCAGGCGCCTACCTGCTCTCACGTCCGGAGTGCACCTCGAAGACCTACGGCGTCGTCGGCTTCTGCATGGGCGGCGGCCTCGCGAAGTTCGTCGCGACACGCGACGCGAACGCCGGCGCGGCCGTCAGCTTCTACGGCGGTTTCAAGAAGGTCGACACGAACTGGAACAACCTGAAGGCGCCGCTGATCCTCATCACCGGCGAGAACGACAAAGGTCTCGATGCCAGCGAGCGCGAGCTCGCCGCGAAACTGCAGTCGATGGGGAAGAACGTGCAGTTCAAGTCGTATCCGAACGCCGACCACGCGTTCCTCAACGACACGCGTCCCGAGGTTTACAACGCGGAGGCTGCAGCCGATGCGTGGCGGATGACGCTCGATTTCTTCCGCACGAACGTCCAGTGATTCGCGCAGTCTTCGAGTTCTTCACCTCGCCGCCCGGCGCGCTGCTCCTAGGCATCGTCATCGCGCTGACCGTCGGAAATCCGTTCGCGAAGAAGTCCGCCAAACTGACGAAGTATCTCCTTCAGGCCTCGGTCGTCGGCCTCGGCTTCGGCATGGATCTGCAGAAGGTCGTCGCCGCCGGACGCACCGGCATTCTCTTCACGATCGCGACGATCATCGGGACGCTCGCCCTCGGCTTCGTGATCGGACGCGCGCTGAAGATCGCACGCACGACCTCGCATCTGATCTCGTCGGGTACCGCGATCTGCGGCGGCAGCGCGATCGCCGCAGTCGGCCCCGTGCTGAATGCGTCCGACGAAGAGATGTCCGTCTCGCTGGGCACCGTCTTCATCCTCAACTCGATCGCGCTCTTCGTCTTTCCGGTGATCGGGCATCATTTCGCGATGACGCAGACGCAGTTCGGCGTCTGGTCCGCGATCGCGATTCATGACACGAGCTCCGTCGTCGGCGCCGCGAAGAGCTACGGCGCAGAGGCGCTGCAGATCGCAACGACCGTGAAGCTGACGCGCGCGCTGTGGATCGTGCCGCTGACACTCGGCACCGCTGCGGCGTTCCGCCGCAAGTCGGCGAAGATCACGATTCCCTGGTTCATCCTCTGGTTTCTCGTGGCCTCGCTGATCCGCACGTATGTGAACGTGCCGGCCTGGGGCTATGCGGTGAGCGCAGCGAAGATCGGCCTGACGATCACGCTGTTCCTGATCGGCGCGGGCCTCTCGCGCAAGAGCCTCGCCGCGGTCGGCGTGAAACCGCTCGTCCTCGGCGTGCTGCTGTGGATCGCAATCTCGACCGTGTCGTTGTACGCGGTACTGCACACGGTCTGATGCTGCAGACCGAATCAATCCCCCGAGTGGAACGACTTCCCCATTTCCTCGCGCCCGCTGAGCAACACGATCGTCAGCACGAGGATCGTCATGATCTCGAATCCCGCCAGGGCCCATGAGTAGCCGAAGAGATCGCGCAGCTTGTGCTGAATCGTGTTCACCGGCGAGGCGATGAGAATTCCGAACTGATAGGCGAGGCCGGGGATGAGCCCGCGGACGGAATCGGGCGCGAGCTCGTTGAGATGCACGGGGATGATGCCCCAGGCGCCCTGCACACCCATCTGCATCACGAACGCCGCGATCATCAGCAGACCGAGCGTTCCTCCGAACGACCAGAAGGGAATCGTGGCGAGGGAGAGCATCATCGCCGCGATCATGCTGTAACGGCGGCCGATGCGCTGCGAGAGCTGGCCGAAGATGACCGCTCCCACAATCGCGCCGATGTTCATGATGATGATCACCGCCGGCACCGTCTTCGCCGCGATGTGCCGCGACTCCTTCAGAAAATCGGGATAGAGATCCTGCGTTCCGTGGGAGAGGAACATCATGAACGTCATCAGCAGCACGAGATAGGCGAACGTCGCGCCATGGCCGCGCACGGCGTCGCGCATCTCGCGCAGCGTTCCCGCGCGGTGTTCCTCCCAGGCCTTCGACTCCGGCACGCCGAAGCGGATGTAGAGGGCCAGCAGCGCAGGGAGAGCACCGAGCCAGAACATCCAGCGCCAGCCGAGGTGAGGATTGGGCAGGACGAATCGGGCGGCCAGCGCAGCGAGGAGATACCCGCACGAGTAACCGCTCTGCAGGATTCCGCTCAGCACACCGCGCCACTTGCGCGGCGCCTGCTCCATCGCCAGCGAGGCGCCGACACCCCACTCGCCTCCCATCCCGATCCCGAACAGCGCGCGGAGGATGAAGAACTGCGTGTAGGTCTGCGAGAACCCGGAGAGAAGCTCGATCAGGGAGAAGTAGACGACGTTCGCCATCAGCGGCACGCGCCGGCCGTAGCGATCCGCCAGCAGACCGAAGATCACCGCGCCGGCCGGACGGAAGAACAGCGTGATGGTCAACGTGTTGATGATGTGGCCCTTCGTCACGTGGAAGTGCTGCGCCAGCACGTCGAGCATGAACGTGACCACGAAGAAATCGAAGGCGTCGAGAGTCCAGCCGAGGTAGCCGGCGGCTACCGCATGGTGAGATTTGTTGGTCTGCATGATCCGGCCGCATTGTAAACTCCGGCCATTGAGCAATGGCTGATGCCGTCCTGAGTGGGAGTCTCGCCTCGTTCAAACTGCCGGAGGTGCTGACGTTCCTGCACACGGCACGCAAGAGCGGTACGCTCACGCTCAGCAACGAATCGCGCGAGACGTGGGTCTTCTTCGACCAGGGCGAGCTCGTTTACGCCGGCTCCAACCAGGAGCAGTTCCGCCTCGGCGCCATTCTGCTGCGAAAGAAAAAAATCGGCGCCGCCGACTGCGCGCGCATCGACCAGTTGATGCGCAGCGAAGGAGGCCGCTTCGGACAGATCGCCGTCCAGCAGGGCTTCCTGACCAGCACCCAGTTGCAGGACTTCCTCAAGGTTCAGGTGTCGGAGATCATCTACGACTCCTTCGTCTGGAACGGCGGGACGTTCTCCTTCGCCGAACAGATGGACCTGCCGAACTATGCAGTGACGATCTCCATCGACCTGTCGAACCTGATCATGGAAGGCGCGCGCCGCATCGAAGAGTGGGAGCAGTGCCTGCAACTGCTGCCGGACAAGAAGGCGGTGTATCGCGTCGTCGCCAATCCGAGCGAAGAGAAGATCACGCTCAAGGCGGACGAGTGGCGGATTCTCTTTCTCATCAACGCCGCGCGCACGCTCGAAGACCTCTGTCACGACGCCGAAGAAGATCCGTTCAACGTCTACCGCATCGTCTACGGCCTGCTGGCGAGCAAGCTGATCGAGCCGATTCCGCAGGAAGTCCATGACGCACACGAAGACGCGACCGTGCGCCAGACCGGGCCGGTCTCCGCGGCGAACGAGACCAACGCGACGGTTGCGGCGGAGTCGATCCCGGAGAAACGCGACGACACCAACCTGCTGATCTCCGACGAAGCGCATCTCTCCTACGCCGACGTGGTGAAGCCGACCATCGCGCAACTGACGATCGTCAACGGAGAAGGCGAAGGAACCGTGATCCCGCTGTCAGAAGCGGAGTATCTCGTCGGCCGCCACCGCGAGAGCACGATCCGCATCGCCGACCTCGGCGTCTCCGGCTTCCACGCACGGATCTATCGCGGCCCCGAGGGATACGTGATCGAAGACCTCAAGAGCCGCAACGGCACCTGGGTGAACAACACCCGCATCTTCCACGCGGTGCTCAAGCAGAACGATCGCGTGAGGATGGGAGCGACGGACCTGCAGTATCAGATCCTGTTCAGTTGAAGGATGGGACGAATGGGACGGATAGGACCTATGGGACCTATAGGCAGAACCGCTGCGCAGAAGCCCTGAAAAGCCCCGCTCCGCCCATAGGTCCTATAGGTCCTATAGGTCCTATAGGTCCCATCCGTCCTATCCGTCCCATCCGTCCCATTCGTCCTATCTAATCTCGCTCTTCCCCTTCATGTACTGCCGCAGCGCCGTCGGAATCTCGATCGATCCATCCTCGCGCTGGTAGTTCTCCAGCACCGCGATCAGCGACCTGCCCAGCGGCAGTCCCGAGCCATTCAGCGTGTGCACGAACTGCACTTTCTTGTTCGCATCGCGGTAGCGGATGTTTGCGCGCCGCGCCTGGAAGTCGAGGAAGTTCGAGCAGGAGGAGATCTCGCGATAGGCATCCTGTCCCGGCAGCCACACTTCGATGTCGTAGGTCTTCGCCGAGGTGAAACCCATGTCGCCGGTGGAGAGGGTGACGACGCGATAGTGAAGATTCAGCGCCTGCAGAATCGCTTCCGCATCATTGGTGAGGCGTTCGTGCTCTTCCCACGATTTCTCCGGCGTCGTGAACTTCACGAGCTCGACCTTCTCGAACTGGTGCTGGCGGATCAGACCGCGCGTGTCCTTCCCCGCGGCGCCCGCTTCGCTGCGGAAACATGGCGAATAGGAGCAGAACGACTGCGTGAGCGTGGCGCCGTCGAGGATCTCGTCGCGATAGAGATTCGTGACCGGCACTTCGGCCGTCGGAATCAGATAGAACTGCTTCTCGCCGGCGAGCTTGAAGAGATCGGCTTCGAACTTCGGAAGCTGGCCTGTGCCGCGCATCGAGTCGGCGTTCACCATGAAGGGCGTGAGGATCTCGCGGTAGCCCTTCTCGGTGTGCGTGTCGAGCATGAACGCCATCAGCGCGCGCGAGAGCTGCGCGCCGGCGCCGGAGAGGATCGCGAAGCGCGTTCCCGTGATCTTCGCCGCACGATCGAAGTCGATGATGCCGAGGTCCGCGCCGAGGTCCCAGTGGGGCTTGGGAGTGAAGTTGAACTTCGGCTTCTCGCCCCACGTGCGCTCCACGCGATTCGCCGACTCGTCGGGGCCGACGGGGACGCTCTCGTGTGGGACGTTGGGGAAATACAGTTCGAGACTGCTCAGCTCTTCTTCGATCTGCGCCAGGCGGCCGTCGAGCTCCTTGATCTCGTCGCCGACGCGCTTCATCGCCTCGATCTGCGCGGTCGCATCCTCTTTGTTCTTCTTCAGCGCTGCGATTTCCTGCGACGCGACATTGCGCTGATTCTTGAGCTGTTCGACGCGCGCGATCGTGCGGCGGCGGTCGGCGTCGATCTCGATGAAGCGCTCGATGTCGACGCTCGCGCCCCGGCGCTTCAGCGCCTCGCGATAGTCGTCGGCGTGTTCGCGTAGGTATTCACGTGCAAGCATGGCGCGCGCATTCTAATGCCTCACCGCGCGCGCGCGGAGCGCCGGCGCGCTCGACACGTCGCCCGTCACCACGAGCGCATAGTCCTGCCGCGAGCCCGAATTCAGGCGATAGCCCGTGACGTCGATCGCGTAGATGCCCGAGGCGGGGGCGGCGATCGAGAGGACTTCGACATTGTTCGTGTGATCCGCGGTCACGGGCAGTGCGCCGATGCGCAGATCGAGATCGTTCACGAGGTTCGGCGACGTGCCTGTCGTCACCGCGCCGGCAGGATCGGTCCACACCAGCACGGCCTTCAGCGGAGTCCCTGCATTCACCTGCAGCCGGAGCGTCGCGGTCTCTCCCTGCGCGACACTCCCTTCGACGACGCGCAGCTTCGACCGATCGCCGGGGAAGTAGAGCGCGTCATCAAGAACCGGAAAGCCCCATCCCTGTTCAACCGAGGGAACGGGCAGCGCGGCGACGTCGCCCGCGGGCGTCCACTTCAGCGGCACCTGTCGCGCCGCCGAGATGATCGTCGCTTTCAGCAGCGCGGCACTCGGCGTGCGGCGATCCGCAGGTGTCGGATACCCGCTCGGATAGTAGCCGTCGGTGTAGTACTGGCGCACGAGCGCGGCGGCGCCGGCGATCGTCGGCGCTGCCCACGATGTGCCGCCCTGGTAGCTCATGTCGCACTTCTTCGAAGTCACATCGCCATCCGTGTCGCCCGCGAGAACGAACGCGGGACCGACCACATCGGGCTTGATGCGGCCGTCGCGCGCGGGACCATGCAGCGAATAGCTCGGCAGCACTCCGTCATCGCGATTCTGCTGGCGCGTGCCGCCAACCTGCAGCGAGTTCTTCGCGCAACCGGGCGACGAGAGCGAGCTCGCGGGCGGATTGTCGGTCGTCTGATAGTTGCCCGTGTTGAAGACGACGAGCATGTCGGGATGCGAATAGACGAAGGCGTCGAGATCGTGCGCCGCCTGCGAGTAGCTCGCGGTTGGTGCGCCATGATCGCCCCATGAATTCGAGTGAATGCGCGCTCCCTGCTTGTACGCCTGATCGAGGATCGGCGTGAGCTTGACGGGACAGCCGATGCCGGGGCGCGACGTACAGAAGTCCGTGGCGCTGAGGCCTGCGTCCTGAATCACGAGCTTCGCGCCGGGCGCGATCGCATCGCCGTAGTCGTGAACGATCGGCGTGCCGCGATCCGCAGCGGCCGATGCTGCGGCGTGCGTCCCATGTCCCTGGTTGTCGAACGCCTTCGGATCGGAGGGATTCTCGCAATCGGGCGCGCCGGGGAACTGCGCGCAGGAGTAGAGGAAGTCGTACGCGATCACCTTGCGGCGCGATGGAATCACGTTCGTCCAGTCGAAGCCGCCGGATGGCGAGCCGGTGTTGATCGGAGGCGCGGCGCCATCGGGCTCGGCGAAGAAACAGTTGTCGTAGTCGAGGCCGGTGTCGAGCACGGCGATGATCTGCCCTTCGCCATGAAGGCCGTGGTCGAAGAGCGGAGTGCGCGCGATCTGCCAGCCGGCCTGCAGCGAGGTGACCGACTGTTCATTCGCAAGAAGAGGGAGCGAGAGGATCGCGACTAACGCAAATAACTTGCGCATCGGCGAGTCGTAACTCCCCGCCTCCGCCGCTCATTCCTCATCCGATCGGAATCCGCTGCTCCTGTCCCTCCACTTCGATCGTGATGCTCTCGATTCCGATCGATTTCACGAGGAACTTGTCATCGATCGTCTGCCCTCGCCGGACGTTGAGGATCGTGCCGCCGGCCTCGAAGACGGCGAACGGGTCGGAGTCGGGACCGAAGCGGCCGAGGCAGCGATAGGGAAAGAGCGGAGGCGCCGGCCTGGCCGGAACGGCGGGTGCAGCGGATGGTTGGGGAAGCGGAGCCGCCGTCACCGTGCGCACGGCCGCCACTTTCCGGACCGGTTTCGCCTTCTCGACAAACTCGAAAATATTGCGCTGTCCCGCAAAGAGAA
Source organism: Acidobacteriota bacterium (assembly GCA_021325515.1). Taxonomy (GTDB): domain Bacteria; phylum Acidobacteriota; class Thermoanaerobaculia; order Gp7-AA8; family Gp7-AA8; genus JAJPHC01. The sequence goes on along the minus strand of JAJPHC010000014.1, from coordinate 37,105 downwards.
TCGCCGCAATGATCATGTTTCTATGACGACCGAGGAGCGCGGACGTCTCGTCCGCAGTCACCGGGCGTCCCGCCCGGCGACTCGACGCGCGACCAATGAGACCGCACCCACGGCCAGTCGCACATTCCCGCCTTCAGGGGATTCCGTTCTACGTACCGTATACATCGAGCAAGCTGCTCCGCCCCCCGAATCGAACGATCGAAGTAGTCGGATAACCAAAGCGATCCTGCCCGTCCAAGCAGGCGATTGACGGTGTGTGAAGAGAAACCCTTGATCGACTGCATGACGCGATCGATACGCTCACCCGCGGCGAGGGAGAGAACGAGGTGGGCGTGATTCGGCATCACCACCCATGCGTAAAGCAGATACCGCTTCTCATCGAAGTGAGCGAGCGCGTTTGCGACGATCTCCGCAATTCTCGGGTCCCTCATCAGACACGATCCGGCGCCACGATCAGCACCCTCTCTGTCTCCGTTCGAATGGTCCGATTCAAGGCGGCGGCTTCGGCCGGCGTCATACGTCCGCGCTCCTTCTCGATCAGCGCAATGTGTGCTTTGCGTTGTTCTTCGATGTGTCGTCGTTCTTCAGCAGGAAAGGCATCAAACAGACAGAACGTCACGAAGTAAGTTCCTTGTTCGATATCCCAGTGCGGGAGGCGCGCCCGTTTTCTGATTTCCATGACCGAGGTTTACCTCGGGTCTCCTGTTCTACGCCTTGTAGTCATCGGGCGGGACGCCCGATGACTGCGGGCGAGACGCCCGCGCTCCTAATGGACGAACTTGCGGCGGTTGCGGATGTAGTCCGCGAGGATGTATTCGCCGAGGCGGTCGGGGGAGGCGTAGAAGGCGCGGCCGCGATTGATCTGGCCCAGTTGCTCCACGAAATTCACCAGCATCGGATCCGTCGCCAGCATGAACGTCGTGATCGGGATGCCTGCGCGGCGGCAGCGATCGGCTTCTTCGAGCGTGCGGTTCACGATCTTCATATCGAGACCGAAGGAGTTCGTGTAGAGATGGCCGTTCTCGAAGAGCGCGGAAGGCTTCCCGTCGGTGATCATGAAGATCTGTTTGTTGTTGTGCTTGCGCCTGCGCAGAATGCGCTGCGCGAGCTCGAGTCCCGCTTTCGTATTCGTGTGAAACGGCCCCACCTTCACGTACGGGATCTCGCTGATCGGCACCTCTGTGGCCTCATCGCCGAACAACACGACATCGATCGTGTCCTTCGGATACTTCGTCATGATGAGCTCCGTCAGCGCGAGCGCGACCTTCTTCGCCGGCGTGATTCAATCCTCGCCGTAGAGGATCATCGAATGCGAGATGTCGATCATCACCACCGTCGCGCAACTCGAGTTGTGCTCCGTCTCGAACACCTCGAGATCCTCTTCCGTGATCGCGATCGCACCGGCGGGATCGTTGTGCTTCATCGCGTTCTGCAGGGATCGGATCGAGTCGATCGACATCGGATCGTCGCCGAAGTGATAGGGCCGCGTCTCCGTCAGCCGCTCCGTGCCCTGCCCGGCATTCGCCACGGAGTGATAGCCGCTCATCGACTTCTTCAAACCGCCGAAGATCTCGTCGAGCGCATCGCGGCGGATCTGCCGTTCGCCGCCCGCGGAGAGAGTCAGATTGCCATTCGCATCCTGCCCGATCAGGTTCTCATCGGTGAGCTGCGCGAAGAACGCATCGAGATCGACATTCTCGTCGATGAAGCCGCGCTGCTGCAGCATGCGCATCCAGCGCATCGCCTCCTCGACGTCGCCGCCGCTCTGCAGCAGCAGCTGATTGAAGAGACGCCGCAGCCCCATCTCAGCGAGCAGCCGTTGAATCAGATCGGGATCGAGATGGGAGTACCGGTGGCGCATGGGATGATCAGGCCTCGCCGCGCGGCTTTCTCCGTTTCAGCTTCTCGATCCATTTCGCGATCGACGGATTGTTGGGCAGCACTTCGCGTGCTTCCTCCAGCGACGCCAGCGCATCCTCGTCGCGGCCGAGAACGAGAAAGATCTGCACGCGAAGCTCGATGATGGACTGGTAGAGCGTGAAGTCGGTGATGTGCTGTCCGCCGAGGAGCGACACGGCGCGGTTGGCGAATTTCAGAGCGACTTCCGGCTTCGATTCGTTCAGCGCATCCGCGGCGAACCGGTGGAGCATGCGCGGGGAGTCGCCGAGAAACGACTTCCCGTCGACGAACTGCTCGAGCGCCTCACGGACGATCGTCTCCTGATCGGGGAACCATCCATCGCGGATGATCCGCTCGATGGAGCGGGAAAGCTCCGGGGTAAGTTCAGCAGTGATCTTCACCATCGCACGCCTCGCCTGCTGTCTGCTGCGTGAATCATCTCACTGTTCGCAGGACATTGAACTTCATCAGCTCGTGGAACGTGATCGTCGAGTCGAGGTCTTCGCGCGCCAGCCGCAGCGACTGATGCAGGGCCTCGAGGATCATCTCCATCCAGAACGCGAGCTCGAACTCGCTCGTCGGCTGCACGTATTTCTGTGCAGTCTCCGCCAACTTCGGCACACGGTTCAACTCGGCGAAGTATTCCTGGAACGGCTGTTCGTCGGAAACGGTCACACGGTTGCCGGATGCGAACCACGCGAGAATCGTCTCGTACGCCGGCTCCTTCGGAGCGGCGCGCTCTTCCTCGCGCGGGGGCTGCGCCTTCTGTTTCTTGCCGCGGATCTGGAACGCGGTGTCGAAGTCATCCTGATCGATCTCGCCGTATCCGCGGCGTTCGCGCTCATTGGCCCGCGCGGAGCCGGCGCCCGCACCGGCGCGCTCGACGGGCGGCAACTTCGTCGCATAGAGCTTCGCAACCGCCTCGCCGACGAGCTTGCGCGCGACGACCTCCGCTCCCTGCTGCTCCCCTTCGTACACCATCTCGACTTTTCCGGTGATCGCCGGAAGCAGCATCGCCAGATCCGAGAGGCGCGGAAAGACACGCTTGTCGCCGTTACGCGCCGCCCGGCGCTCCATGTTCGAGTGCAGCAGTTCCATCGCCGAGATGGTGAGCCGCGCGGAAACGCCCGACGATTGATCGACGAGCTCCGAGCCACGGGCAACGAACGCGATGTTCTCGATCAGCTCCCTCACGTACTCGGGGATCTCGATCTTCGCCTGCTCGGGGCGATCGAGCCACGCCTCCTGCTCCGTGATCCGCCTCGCCGTCGCGATGTCCTGCGGATAGTGCGTCAGGATCTGCGAGTCGATGCGGTCCTTGAGCGGCGTGATGATGTTGCCGCGGCTCGTGTAGTCCTCGGGGTTCGCACTGAAGACGAGCACGATGTCCATCGGGATGCGCACCGGAAATCCGCGGATCTGCAGATCGCGCTCCTCGAGGATGTTCAGCAGCGCGACCTGAATACGCGGCGCGAGATCGGGGACTTCGTTGATCGCGAAGATGCCGCGGTTCGTCCGCGGAATGATCCCGTAGTGAATGACCTCTTCGTCCGCATACGTGAGCCGCTGATTCGCAGCCTTGATCGGATCGATGTCGCCGACGAGATCGGCGACCGTGACGTCCGGCGTCGCCAGCTTCTCGCGATAGCGCTCATCGCGCTGCATCCACGCGACGGGGAGGTCTTCCCCCTTCTCCGCCGCGAGTCTGCGGCAGTGCTTGCACATGGGAGCGAGCGGCGAGTCGTTGATCTCGCATCCTTCGATCACCGGAATGCGCTCGTCGAGCAGCATCGTCAGCGAGCGGAGGATCCGCGTCTTCGCCTGCCCGCGGAGACCGAGGAGGATGATGTCGTGCTTCGAGAGGATGGCGTTGTGAATCGCCGGGATGACGGTTCGTTCGTATCCATGAATGCCGGGAAAGGTGTTCTCCCCTGCCGCGATTTTCGCCAGCAGGTTCTCACGCATCTCATCTTTGACCGAACGAAGGCGATAACCGGAGCCGCGCAACTCACCGAGGGTATGAATGTTCATGGTCTGCGGGCATTCTGACACAGGGGTTTGCTGGTATCACGAGTGACGCACGGTCGACGCACAGCTCGACCCACAGGGCACTGCTGCCTCGACGGCAGCAGCTCGCGGACGAGGACGTCCGCGCCCCACTTGGAGTGCGGACGCCTCGTCCGCACATTTCGGCCCACAGCTCGCGGACGAGGGCGTCCGCGCTCCACGTGGGGTGCGGACGCCTCGTCCGCACATCTCGGCCCACAGCTCGCGGACGGGGACCTCCGCGCTCCACTTGGAGTGCGGACGTCTCGTCCGCACATCTCGACCCACAGCTCGCGGACGAGGACGTCCGCGCTCCACGTGGAGTGCGGACGCCTCGTCCGCACATTTCGGCCCACAGCTCGCGGACGGGGACCTCCGCGCTCCTCTTACGTTGGATCGCGATTGAACTCGTTCATTGCGCGCTTGAGGTCGCCACGCGCGAACAGCACCAGCGCGTCGACCGCGCGATCGATCGTCTGCTCGAGCAGCGGCTTCTCTTCCGGCGCGAACTCGTCGAGCACGTAATCGCGCAGGCGATACTCCTGATGCGTCTCGCCGCGTACGCCGACGCGCAGCCGCGGGAAGCGCTCGGTTCCCAATGACTCGACGATGGACCGCATGCCGTTGTGCGTCCCCGCCGAGCCGCTCGGCTTGATGCGCAGCTTCCCCAGCGGCAGATCGATCTCATCGAAGACGACCATCAGGTCTTCGGTCGTATCGAGATAAGCGTTGACGAGGAGCTTCACCGCGTTGCCGGAGAGATTCATGTACGTCAGCGGCTTGGCGACCTTCACCGTGCCGCCCGCCACGCGTCCCTCGCCCGTCATCGACTCCTTCTCATGCCTGTCGATGCCGATGCGGAACTTCCTGGCAAACGCGTCGAGAACCATCCACCCCGCGTTGTGGCGGGTCTGCGCATATCCCTCTCCCGGATTGCCGAGGCCGACGATGAGTTTCATCGGGGGCGAAGGGTACTACGTGACGATACAATCCCGCCGAATGACTCCGACGCGCGAGCAGTTCGAGCATGCGCTGCGATCCCTTCGCAATCCGTCACTCCGTTACGCCGACATCCGCTGGACCGCGACGCATCAGCAGCACGTGCGGGTGCGCAACGGTGAGGTCGATGCGCTGACCGCGACCGTCGACCGCGCGATCGGCGTGCGCGTGCTCGCCGGCAACGGCTGGGGTTTCGCCGCAACCTCGCACGTCAGCGAGGAAGCGATCCTGCAGACCGCACAGCGCGCGCTCGAAGTCGCCGCGGCCAGCAACATGGCCTCGACCGCCGAGGTCGTTCTCAGCGACGTCGACCCGCATGTCGCGAAGTGGGCCTCCTCCTATCGCATCGATCCCTGGTCGATTCCGCTGCAGAAGAAGATCGAGCATCTGCTCGCCGCAACGGAACCGATGCGCGGCGACCATCGCATTCATCAGGTCAGCGGCGAGGTCTCCTGCTACCGCCAGGAAAAGATCTTCGCGTCGACGGCGGGCAGTTTCATCGAGCAGACGACGACGGAAATGGGAGGCGGCATCGAAGCGGCCGCTCTGGAGAACGGCGAGTTTCAGCGGCGCACGTATCCCAATCCATTCGGCGGCGACTATCAGGCTGCCGGCTGGGAGTTCATCGAAGAGCTCGACCTTGCGAAGAAAGCGCGGCAGATCCGCGACGAAGCCATTGCGCTGCTCACCGCACCGAAGGCGCCGGCCGGACGATTCGACCTGATCGTCGGCTCCTCGCAGCTCGCACTGCAGGTGCACGAGTCGTGCGGCCATCCGACGGAGCTCGATCGCGCGATGGGACTCGAGATCTCGCTCGCCGGCGGCTCGTTCATGCAGCCGGACATGCTCGGCACGTTCCGCTACGGCTCCCCGCTCGTCAACATCGTCGCCGACGCGACGATCCCCGGCTCCATCGGCTCGTTCGGATTCGACGACGACGGAGTACCGGCGCAGCGTTTCCATCTCATCGAGAACGGCATCTTCACCGGCTATCTAACAGGCCGCGACACCGCGCCGGCGATCGGCCGCAGCTCGAACGGAACCGTGCGGGCGGAGAGCGCGGCGCGCATTCCGATCATCCGGATGACGAACATCAATCTCGAGCCGGGCACGACGCCGCTCGCCGACATCATCGCCGACACGAAGCGAGGCATCTATGTCGACACGAACAAGTCGTGGTCGATCGACGATGTGCGTCTCAACTTCCAGTTCGGATGCGAGGTGGCCTACGAGATCGAGAACGGAAAGCTGGGACGCCTGCTGCGCAATCCGCTCTACACCGGAATCACTCCGGAGTTCTGGCGCTCCTGCGATGCAGTCGGTGACCGTGCAAGCTGGCAGATCTGGGGACTGCCGAACTGCGGGAAGGGCGATCCTCTGCAGACGATGCGCGTCGCGCACGGCGCACCCGCGGCACGATTCCGCAACGTGGAGATGGCGTGATCATGAAGGCAGAGGGCTGACGGATGCTTAGCCAGGAACAATCGCACGACATCCTCTCCCGTGCCCTCGCTGCCGCGAACGCCGGCGAGGCCGACGCGGTGCTCATCTCCGTCGACCAGAACATCAGCCGCTTCGCGAACTCGAACCTCCACCAGAACATGTCGGAGATCAGCGCGGGCCTCACGCTGCGCGTCATCGTGAACGGCTCGATGGGAATCGCGTCGACCAGTTCGTTCGATGACGCCGAGCTGGCGCGCACGGCCGAGCTCGCGCGCGAAGCGGCGCGGCACGCGGATCCACTGCAGAATTTCTCCGGCCTTTACAAAGAGAACGAGCCGGTCCCGCAGCTCTCGACGTTCGATTCCGACACCGCCGCGCTCTCGCCGATGGCGAAGGCGCACGAGCTCAAGGTGATGTTCGAGCGCGGGCGCGAGGCCGGCGTACAGTTCGCCGGCTCATGGCTCACATGCGCCGCTTCCGTCGCGACTGCCAACTCGCACGGCGTGCGCCGCTTCGCGGAGATGACGTTCTCCGACGCGACCGTCATCGCGCTGCGCGATCACTCGTCGGGCTACGCCACGCGCTGCGCCCGCCGCGCCCGCGAAGTCGACATCCTCTCCCTCGGCGAAGAAGCGACCTTCAAGGCGACCCTCGCCCTTGGATCGCACGAAGAGATCGCGCCGGGCACCTTCGACGTCATCCTCGAGCCTCCCGCACTCGCCGAGGTGTTCGAATGGATGAACATGATCTCGTTCACCGGCCAGGCTTACGAAGACGGCTCGTCATTCTTCGTCGGCAACATCGGCAAGCGAATGGCCGGCGAGAACGTCACCATCGCCGATGACGCACTCGATCCCGAGTTCCTCCCCTTCCCGTTCGATCTCGAAGGTCTGCCGAAACGGCGCACGCCACTGATCGAGAACGGCATCGTGCGGGGACCCGTCGTCGACAAGGCGTGGGCCGATCGCCTTCACCTCCAGCCCACTGCGAACGCATGGCACCTCGGATCGCCCGAGCATGGCAGCGCGTTTCACATCGACGTGGCCGGCGGCAACGCCACGCGCGAAGAGCTCATCCGCTCGACGAAGCTCGGCATCTGGGTGACGCGTTTCAACTACGTGAACGGACTCCTCGAGCCGAGGACGGCGCTGATGACCGGTACGACTCGCGACGGCACGTTCCTGATCCGCGACGGCGAAGTCGCCGCCCGCCTCCCGAATCTCCGCTGGACGCAATCGATCGTCGAAGCGATGTCGAACATCGAAGGGCTGACGAAGGAGCGCCGCCGCGTCGCGACGTGGTTCAACATGTTCGGCGGAACGATCGCGCCGACGGTCAAAGTAAAGGGATGGAACATCACGGGAGTGTCCTCATCCTGAGCGGAGCGAAGGATCAGCGCATATGGCACGACACTCGCTCCGCTCCGGTTGACTCTTCGCTGCGCTCAGAGTTCGTTCGCAAATGACGCAGTACATCATCCGCCGCCTGCTGCAGATGATTCCGATTACCTTCGGGATCCTGACGCTCGTCTTCTCCCTGATTCATCTGATCCCGGGAGATCCCGCCGCGCAGATCGCGGGCGAGGGAGCGCGGCCGGAGGACATCGAGAACGTCCGGAAGTCGCTCGGACTCGATCAGCCGCTGCTGACGCAGTACGTGACGTACCTGAAGAACATTGCGCACGGCGATCTCGGCCGCTCGTTTCACACCGGCGATCCGGTAGTGCAGGCGATCGCCGAGCGGTATCCGGCGACGATCGAGCTGGCGCTGGGCGCGATGTTCGTCGCGCTGCTCGTCGCATTTCCGCTCGGCATCATCTCCGCGATCTACCGCAACTCCTGGATCGACAACGTGGCGCGCTTCTTCGCGCTCATCGGCGTGTCGATGCCGAGCTTCTGGTTCGGACCGCTGCTCATCATCGCCTTCGCGATCAATCACGAGTGGTTTCCGGTCTCGGGACGGGAAGAAGGTCTGCGCTCGCTCGTCCTGCCGTCGCTGACGATGGGCCTCGCGCTGGCCGCCATCCTCACCCGCATGATCCGCGTGTCGCTGGCCGAAGAGCTGAATCAGTTGTATGTGACGACGGCGATCGCGAAAGGAGTCACGCGCGCGAAGGCGATCTTCCGCCATGCGCTGAAGAACGCGCTGATTCCGGTCATCACGATCATCGCGCTGCAATTCGGATCGCTGCTGACGGGCGCGATCATCACCGAGCAGATCTTCTCCTGGCCGGGACTCGGCCGCCTGCTGATTCAGTCCATCAACACGCGCGACTATCCGCAGGTGCAGGCATCGATACTCGTGATCGCGCTGACTTACATCTTCGTGAACTTCGCATCGGATCTGCTGTACGGCGTCGTCGATCCGCGGATCAAGCTCGAATGAAGCGCCTTCTCCGCAACTTCGCCTTCACGTCGGGAGCGCTGCTGACGATCGTGCTGATCGTGACCGCGCTCGCGGCGCCGCTGCTCGCGCCATTCGACCCGAACGCGCAGGACACCTTTCGCCGCCTCGAGCCTCCCTCGCGCGAACATCTTCTCGGCCTCGACGATCTCGGACGCGATGTGCTCTCAAGAATCCTCTTCGGCGCGCGAGTATCGCTGCGCGTCGGCTTCAGCGTGGTCATCCTCGCGTCGGTGATCGGCATCGCGCTCGGCGCCATGGCCGGTTACTTCGGCGGCGCGGTCGATACGATCGTCATGCGGATCACCGACATCCTGCTCGCATTTCCCGGCATCCTGCTGGCGATCGCGCTCGTCGCCGTGCTGGGCCCGAGCCTCAACAACGTCGTGCTCGCGCTCGCCACCATCGGCTGGGTCGGCTACGCGCGGCTGGTGCGAGGGCAGGTGCTGAAGGTGCGCGAGATGGAGTTCGTCACGGCGGCAAAGGCACTCGGCGCACGGTCTCCGCGCGTGATCATCCTGCACGTGCTGCCGAACGTGATCAATCCGGTGATCGTGATGGCGACGCTCGGCCTCGCCGGCGCGATCCTCGCCGAAGCGGCGCTTTCGTTTCTCGGACTCGGCGTGCAGCCGCCGACACCGTCCTGGGGCGCCATGCTGACCGCGGGCCGCCGCTACCTGGGACATGCGAATCACCTGGCGATCTACCCCGGCCTCGCAATCATGCTCGCCGTCATGGGCCTCAACTTCCTCGGCGACGGTCTGATCGACGCACTCGATCCGAAATATCGGAAGATGATGTCGTAGATGCGCGTCGTCTCCCTCGTTCCCTCGCTGACCGAGACTCTCTTCGCACTCGGCGCCGGCGAAAGCGTCGCAGGCATCACCGACTGGTGCATTTTTCCTGAGAATCTCGCACTCCCCCGCGTGGGTGGAACGAAGAATCCGCGCATCGACGAGATTCGCGCGCTGAAGCCGGACATCGTCTACGTCAACGTCGAAGAGAACCTGAAGAAGCACGCGGATGCGATCGCGGAGTTCGCGCGTGTCGTCGCGACGGAACCGAAGACGATGGATGACGTGCGAGCGTTGTTCGAGCTCCTCGCCGGTATTCATCAGAAGGATGCACGGCCGCTCCTCGACGCGCTGCAACGCGAGCTCGACGCGCTGCCGCAGCGCTCATTCACCTTCGCGGTTCCGATCTGGAAGAAACCGTGGATGTGGTGCGGCGGAGATACGTATGTCTCGCATCTCGTCAGCGCGGCGGGCGGAGTCAACGTGATCGCGGAACGGGAGCGCTATCCATCGCTCGAGCTCGAGGAGATCCTCGCGCTGAATCCCGAGCTGATCTTCCTGCCCGATGAACCCTTCCCGTTCACGGCCGAGGATGCGGAAGAGATCGAGGCGACGACGGTGGGTCCCTTCCCCGGCCATCTCTTCACCTGGCACGGGGCGAGGACGATCGAAGGCCTGCGATTCCTGCGAGCCGCGTGCGAAAGCCGGCGCGTGTAGGACAAGCTGAGAGCTTGCCCTCGTCTACGCTTCCAGGCGTTCTTCAGCCCACGAGCGGAGCGTCTCCTCGACGGCATCCAACTGCTTCGTGAAGAAGTGATCGGCCCCGGTCACGACCACGCTCTCGGCATTGCGCACGTTGCCGACGAGCTTCTCGACTTTCTCGTAATCGCCATGCTCGTCCTGCGTTCCGTGCAGAAACAGCATCGGCTTCTCGCAGTGGCGCAGATAGCCGAAGTCGTATTTGTTCACCGGCGTACCGATGATGAAGATCGCGTTCACATCGGGCTGTTCGCACGCGACGCGCGACGCAACCCATCCTCCGAACGAGAACCCGCCGACGAAGAGCTTGAGGCCGGGATGCTTGCGCCGGCACCATTCGATCGCGGCGAGCACATCCTGCTGTTCCCCTTCACCGTTTGCGTGGGTGCCTGCGCTCGTGCCGACGCCGCGGAAGTTGAAGCGCAGAGTGGCGACGTTCGCCGCTTCGAGGCCGCGAGCAGCGCGGAACACGACCTTGTTGTGCAGCGTGCCGCCACCCAGCGGATGAGGATGGCAGACGACGGCGATTGCAGCAGGGTCCTGGAGGTCGCGATAAAGCGCCTCGAGTCGGCCCGCGCTGCCAAAGAGATCAACGTGACGTAACGGTCTCGGATTCACAGTTTCACCAGAATGCGATTGCCTTCGATGCGAACTTCATGCGTGCCGACCGAAAGGCTGGCGTTCCCGCCGCAGGTTCCGGTCGCGACCTCAAACCCCCACAGGTGCCAGGGACAGACGATCTCCTCGCCGATGATGTCGCCTTCCGCCAGCGGTCCGCCGCGATGCGGACAGGCGTTGTCGAGCGCGAAGAAACCCGCGCGCGTGTGGCACAACGCGAGGCGATGATCCTCGACGATCACGAGCTTCGTGCGGCCAACCGGCAACTCGTCGATACAGCCAACATCAGTGAAATCGGACATGAAGGCGCGTACTGTACATGAAGAGGCAGCAGGCAGCAGACAACAGGCAGCAGAATCAGGCCGCTCTCATGGCTGGAAGAATACCGGCCGCGGGACGCCGTCGCGGCCGACAGCGGCGTCCCCATCCCAGCGGCCGGGGATCGCGGTCCCGCAGCGCCCGCACGTCCCGTCTGCGGTGATGTGGTACGACGTCACGCGGAAGCCGGTGCGTCCGATCACGACCGCATCGCAGCTCGGGCAGTGCGTTCCTTCGCGATCGCCGAACGCTCCCGGGATATTGCCGGGATAGATGTAGCGGAGTCCGGCGCGCCTGCCGATCTCGTACGCGCGCAGCAACGTGCGGACATCCGTGTTCGCATTCGACGTCATCTTGTAATCCTGGTGGAATGCAGTAATGTGCCACGGGATATCGCGATCGACCGACGCGAGAAACTCGGCGATGTCCGTCAGCTCCTGGTCCGAGTCGTTGAAGCCGGGCACGACGAGCGTGACGGTTTCCACCCAGATGCCGCGCTGCTTCAGACCCTTGATCGTCTCCAGCACCGGCTCGAGCTGGCCGCCGAGATCGCGATAGGCCTTCTGCGTGAATCCCTTCAGATCGACTTTGTAGAGCGTGACATAAGGGGCGATGTAGTCGAGTACTTCCGGAGTGCCGTTGCCGTTCGATACGTAGGAGCAGACGAGGCCGGCGTCCTTCGCCTCCCGGAAGACTTCAACGGCCCACTCTGATGTGATGAGCGGCTCGTTGTAAGTCGAGGTGATCACCTTCGCACCATGACGCTTCGCGAGACGGACGAGATCCGCCGGCTCGAGATCGGCCGGCGGTGCGCCGGCGACCGGATCGCGCAACGCCTGCGACGTCACCCAGTTCTGGCAGTAGCCGCAGTGGTAATCGCAACCGAGCATACCGAACGAAAGCGCGAGTGCGCCGGGGTAGGCGTGGAAGAACGGTTTCTTCTCGATCGGATCGACTTGCAGCGCGGCCGCGTAACCACGCGGCACCCGCAGCACTCCATCCTCGTTGTAGCGGACTTTGCAGATGCCCTGCAGTCCGTTCAGGATCTTGCAGCGATGTCCGCAGGCGAAGCAGCGGACCGCGTTGTTTTCCAGCTTCTCGTACAGCTCACCTTCGGTGGTCCGGGCGGACAACACCTCGCCGAGCGTCGATTCCTTGAGACTGGGCATGCGGTGAAAAACACGCCTGAAACTCTGGAAATTCACAGAATCCGGCGCAGATGGACAAAGCGCAGAATTCTGAAACGCTCTGCCGCGAACACCCACGAGCCCCAGGCCAGGAGAATGCCCGCGAACAAGTCGATGAGGTAATGCCAGCCGGTGATGAGTGCGCCGAGAAAAATAACGAGGACGAAGATGGCAAAGATGACTTCGCCCCACGTCCAGAGACGTCTGAACCACAAGTAGACCAGGGTCTGCATCCCGACGTGCAGAGAAGGGAATGCAGCAATGCCGAAGAGAAGATTCACCGAGCTGTCTTTTGCTCCCGGCAGTTGCATCTTCATCACCGCGGAGTAGTTGTGCCACAACCCGGCCTGCAGTTCCTGCGTGTGGCTCAACACGTGTGAGTACTGGAACCAGATATCCGGAAAGCGATACGCCGGGCCCAGTGACGGAATCAGCAGATAGAGCCATGCACCAACCGTCCACATGAGAACGTTCGCGGTCACGAATGCCACGCGGAGGCGATTGCTCGGTGCGGAGAGGAAATAGCCGATGGCGATGGAGAGACTCCAGAGGAAGAGATCGCCGTAGGTCGCATCGACGAATCGCAACACGGCGTGATTCGAGAAGAGGCTCAAAGCGAGGATGTTGGGCGAGACGCCGAAACACATGGCGCGATCGAGATCCCACAGCTGCTGATCAAACAACCGCGGATGAAGCAGCGGCACGACGGTCTTGATCCAGACGTACACATGCACTGCGAGTGTGCTGAAGACGAGAAGCCGCACCGTCTCGATGAGCCACGCCGGCCTCCTCACAATGGATAGATACGCGCGCAACTTCCCCGTCAGCGCCGCGATGATCAGCCTCGCAAGAATGCCTCCCGCCGCCTGCAGCACGAACGAAAGCCCCAGCGTTTGAAAGATGCCGGGAAGCGTCGTCGCCACGGCATACGTGTGCTTAATCAGCATCAGGAACACGATGGCGAGGTTCGCGGCGATGAACAACTCGTAGAGGTGAGGCCTCCAGTAAACGCGGTGGTTCATCATCAGTGCGCGACTGCTTTCGTCTCCATGGGCAGGAAATAGAGTGCGATGGCGATGATCGCGTAAACGGCGAGCAACTGAATCCCCTCATACCAGTTCGTCTCGCCGTCCATGACCAGATACGCGAAGATCGCAACACCGATCGCGCTCGCCAGAATCTCGAAGGGGGAGAAGATCAGATCCAGCGGATGCCCGAGCGGATACGAGAGAAACACCATCACCGGCATCACGAAGAGCGCGATCTGCACGCTCGACTGCATCGAGATGTTGAGCGCCGTATCCATCTGATTGCGGGCGGCGAGGAGCACCGCTGTCGAATGTTCCGCGGCGTTGCCGACGATCGCCAGCACGACGAAGCCGAGGAAGACTTCATTCATGCCCCAGGCGCGGCCGGCCTCGCCAACCGCGTGCACGAGCGCTTCCGCGATGAACCCCATCAGCACGCTCGCGAAGGCGAGGAGGCCGATGGCCTTCGGAACCGGCCAGACCGCTGCGTCCTCGAAATCGGGTGGCTCGACTGCCGCCTGCAGACGCGAGCGATGCGTCTTGAACGAGAAGATGAGGCCGCAGATGTAGGTGATCAGCAGAATGACCGACGTGCCGATCGAAACCGGATGAATGAGCTCCGCGTGATGGGCACGGATCGCCGAGCGAAAAAAGAGCGCCGGCACGAGTGCTGCGGCGACGGCGAGGATCATCTGTCCCGCCTGCGACTCGGCGGAAAGCGCGTTGAACTTCAGCGTCTCGTGCCGGAGTCCGCCGACGACCATCGAGAGTCCGGCGACGAACAGGATATTGCCGACGATCGAGCCGGCGAACGATGCGCGGACGACGTCCGGCAGGCCGGCGCGGATCGCGAAGAACGCGATGATCATCTCCGCGAAATTTCCGAACGTGGCATTGAACAGCGCGCCGTAGGTCGGGCCCATGCGATGCGCAAGGTGCTCCGTCGCTCCGCCGATCCAGGCAGCGAGAGGCAGCACCGCAGCACACGAGACGACGAACTGCCAGACGAGGCTGGAGTGCGTGAACTGCAGAAAGAGCGCGGCCGGAATCGTGGCGTAAACCATCCACCGAAGTGCGGTTCGCATCCGCGTAGTGTAGGACACGTTACACTCGCGCAATGCCGTTCATCGAGAGCACCACCAGCAATCAAATCACCACGATCACGCTCAATCGGCCGGACAAGCTGAACGCCTTCGCCGGGTCGATGCGTGAGGATCTCCTCGCCGCCCTTCGCGCCACCACGGCGTCTCGCGCGGTGATCATCACCGGCGCCGGCCGTGCATTCTGCGCCGGAGGCGACGTCGAGTTCATGGCCGGGCTGCAGAAGAACGGCGACGTGACGGCATTTCGCAAACTGCTCGATGCCGGGCGCGACATCATCACGACGATCGCGGAACTGCCGGTACCGGTCATCGCCGCGGTGAACGGCGTCGCTGCCGGCGCCGGCTGCAATCTCGCGTTAGCCTGCGATTACCGCATCGCCGCCGACAGCGCGAAGTTCAGCGAATCGTTCGTGAAGATCGGGCTGCATCCCGACTGGGGCGGTACCTGGCTCCTGCCCCGCCTCGCCGGCCGCAGCCGCGCGCTGGAGATGCTGATGACGGGCCGCATGGTCGACGCGAAGGAAGCGCACGCGATCGGAATCGTCGATCGAGTCGTGCCCGCCGCGGAGCTGCTGCCGGAAACCGAAAAGCTCGCCGCTGCTTTCGCCGCCGGCCCGCCGATTCCTCTCGCCGGCATCAAGCGCGCGCTGGCCGCATCCGCATCGAATGACCTTCGCTCGCAGATCGACCTCGAGAGCGAGCACCAGCTCCGCGCATTCCAATCGAATGACGCGCGCGAAGGCATGGCTGCATTCTTCGAAAAACGGCCAGCGGAGTTTCAAGGATCCTGACGCACCTCACAACGAATCGAACGCCTCGAAATCGGAGTCGTCGAAGTAGAAGGCGAACCCTTTCCCCTTCTTCTTCTCCATCGCCGTGCCGTCGACGGGGCATTTGTACGTCTGCTCGTCCTTCCCTTCGGGAACCGACAGCGTCGTCCCATCCTTGGGGCAGACGAACACCGATTTCATGCGGCGCTCGTGCATGCGAGGTACTCGAATCTCCGGCACGTGAATCTCCGGCATCGTGAAATCGCTGCCGTTGATGACGATGCGGCCGCCGTGGTTGATGCGGATATCTCCGTCGCCGGATCGGGTCACGGTAATGTGCTTCGCCTCGCCGGCGCCCTCGATCTTCACGTCGACGTTCTCGCCGTCGCGCGTCACCTTGATCGTCGTGCCGCCGTCCGTCAGCGTCTTCGTCTCGCCGCTCTTCATCGTCGATGGCGTCACCGTGATCGCCGTCGACGCATACGCCGCCGCGGCAACGATGATGATCGCGAAAACCAATCCGAGCTTCTTCATGGAACAGCCTCCTTGTCCGCATTGGACGGCGCGCAACCGGATCGGTTAGCTATTCCGCAACGACAGCGTTGCGAACTTCGAAATGCGCGGCGGTGACTGCATCGGACTCCGGCCATCTCGGCTCCAGGTCCATGGAGTAGTCGCGGCTTTCATGAGGTCCAATGCGAATCGGAAGCTGGAACTGGAGCTGGGACTGAGGCGTCGAGGTGACGATGGCAACGACGCCATCGATTCTGCTGAACGCGTAGGGTGTGTCATTCCGGACGACGATGATCAGCTTCAGCATTCCGGCGGCCGCCTTGTCGGTCCGCACGTAATCGATCGTCACGCCCTTCACATGGGAAGAGCCGGGATCGGCTTGCACTTCCATCGGGCTCGTGGTGGACGGACCGGAGGCCTCCTCATTCGCGGCCTGCGCCTTCTGCAGCAGTTCCGCCTGCCGTTCGCGATGACGGCAGGAAAAGAGCGCGATCGACACGAGCATTGCTGCAATCGCGATTCGCATGGAGATCATTCGACGAAGCGCGCCACGACGAGCGTCTGATCATCCTTCTGCGGCGCACCCGCCGCGAACGACTCGACAGCGTCGGCGATCCGGTCCCGCAGTTCGTGCGGTGTCTCGGCGCCATGAGAGCGAATCACCGCCTCGAGCCGTTCGTTCTCGAACTCCTCGCCCGCCAGATTCTCCGCCTCCGTGATCCCGTCGCTGTAGAGCACGACGAGCGAGCCCTTCGGAAACATGCGCCGCTGCGTCATGTAGCGGGAGTTGGGGAGAATGCCGACCGGAAGCCCATGCGACCGCAGCGTCTCGATCTCGCCATCCGTGACGATGTACTGAGGATTGTGGCCGGCATTGATGAACTCGATCGTCTGATGCTCCCGATCGATCGACACCATCGCCAGAGTCACGAACTTGTTCTCCGCCGACCAGCGATGAATGTGCTTGTTGAGCTCCGTCGCGATGTCACCGAGCTCGCGCTCTTCCGCAAACAGCAACTGCACCGCGGCGTGCAGCGCGGAGACGAGCAGCGCAGCGGGCATCGACTTCCCCGCCACGTCGGCGACGACGAGGCTGACGACGCCATCACGCTCGAAGAAGGCGTGGTAGTCGCCGCCGACCTGTTTCGCCGGCTTCGAGAGCGCGGCGATCGGCAGCCCCGGCACGTTGGGAATCGACTTCGGAAGGATGTCGCGCTGGATCGTGGCCGCGAGATCGAGCTCGCGCTGCATTGCCTGCTTCTCCAGCGCATCGCGATGCAGGCGCGCATTCTCGAGCGCGATCGCAACCTGATTCGCGAACAGCGACAGCAGCCGCAGCTCGTTGGGCTCGAATCGTCCGACGCCTTCACGAGTCTCGCGATCGGCCGCCGCCAGCACGCCGATCGTCGCGTTGTTCCCCTTGATCGGCAACAGCACGACCATGCCGCCGTCGAGCGCGACGGCGTCCGCGCTCGACATCAACTGCGCCGTCAGCCCGCCATCCAGTTCCGGCGGATCACCGAATGCGCGATAGAGCCGGAAGGCATCGCCTTCACGCAGAAAGAGCGACGCGCGGCGCGCATTCGTCAGCGAGATCATCCGCGACAACACTTCGTCCGCGAGCTCGTCGACGTTCAACGTCGCTGCGATCGAGAGGCCGATGTCATACAGCGACTCGAGCTCCCACAGCCGCGATTTCAACTGGAAGTCGCCCTCGCGCATCTCGTGCATCAGACGGTGATTCGTCAGCAATGAGTTGAGGTACGCACCCGCCGCGCGCGCGAACTGGAGATCTTCATCACGCACTTCCGCGCTGGAACCGAGCACGACGACGCCGGCGTAATCGCGGTGCGCGCGCATCGGCATGACGAGCATCGGGCGCGGTTCGAGAGGCAGCACGAGATCGGTGACCGGCTCCAGCGGAAAGTCGATCTGCAGGAGGTCCGGCGCAATACACGTCTCCGATTTCGCCACCAGTCGCAGGCAGTCACCTTCACGCAGATAGACGGCACCGCTGTCGAACGCGGTGTTGCGCGTGAACGCGTCGAGAATCAGCGGCCCGTGCGCGGACTGCGCCGCACGTTCGAGATGCTGCAAATCGGCGATGAACCGGGAGAGCAGGAGCACGTAAGGAGGATATCGCGGTTGGTGCTACGATTTTCCCACGTCCATGTCATTGGTCCAGGGTTCCCATCTCGGACCTTACGAGCTCGTCACACGTCTGGGGGCGGGCGGCATGGGAGAGGTCTGGCGTGCGACCGACAGCCGCCTCGGACGCGGCGTGGCGATCAAAGTGATCGCCGAGCGCCTCGCGGGCGATGAGCAGATCCGCGCGCGGCTGCAACGCGAAGCGAGAAGCGTCTCCGCACTGAATCATCCGAACATCTGCGCCCTCTTCGACATCGGCAGCGACAGCGGATTCGACTATCTCGTCATGGAGTTCGTCGAAGGCGAAACACTCGCGCGTATGCTCGCCGCCGGAGCGATGCCGGTGGAATCGATTCTCTCCATCGGCGCGCAGATCATCGAAGCCGTTCAGGAAGCGCACATCCTCGGCATCACGCATCGCGATCTGAAACCGGCGAACATCATGGTCACTCCGCGCGGCCGCGTGAAGGTGCTCGACTTCGGTCTCGCGACGCGAGCCGAGGCGCACGCGGACGACGTGACCGCGGTTCACTCCGGCGCGGGAATGATGATCGGAACGCTCGCCTACATGAGTCCCGAACAGGCTTCCGGAGCGCCGATCGATCATCGCTCCGACATCTTCAGCATCGGCGTGCTGCTGTACGAGATGGTCACTGGCAGCCGCCCGTTCGACGGGACGCCGGCGCAGATCGGAGCGAAGCTGCTCATGGGCTCCGCGCCGCCGGTTCAGGACCTGCGCCCCGATGTGCCGCCGCGCCTCGCGCGCCTCATCGAACGCTGCATGGCTCGCATGCCGGAAGACCGTTTCCCGACGGCCTCCGCAGTCCTCAGCGAATTGAAGAATGCGAACGAGCCCGAACGGCGCAGGCGCGAGCGTCTGCCGCCGAAGTCGAAGAAGACGCGGTTCGACTCCATCGCGGTGCTTCCCTTCACCAACACATCGGGCGACGAGAGTCTGAACTACCTCAGCGACGGAATCGCCGAAGGCGTTCTGCACCAACTCTCGAAATCGAGCACATTGCGCGTGCTCGCGCGCAGCACGACCTTCCGCTACAGGGACAATCCGGACCCGGTTGCGGTCGGACGGGAGCTGCGCGTGCCGGCAGTGCTGACCGGTGAGCTCAACATCCGCCGCGGCTCGGTCACGATCTCCGTGGAGCTCGTCGACACGAAGAAAGGCGCACACATCTGGGGGCGCGTTTACGCCGATGCCGAAGCGAGGACGATCGATGAGCAGATCGCGCGCGAAGCGGCGGAGGCGCTCGACGCGGGAGACCACTTCCGCACCTCGCGGCCGGCGCTCGATTCGGAGGCGCACAAGCTGTATCTGCGCGGCCGCTACGCGATGAACAAGTCGACGCAGCAGGCGCTCAGCTCGGCGATTCAGTCCTTCCGCGAGTCCATCGACCGCGATCCGACGTTCGCCCTCGGTTTCGCGGGACTCGCCGATGCCTATCTGATGTTCGACCGCTACTCGGAATCGCAGATCCGCGGCTCGCTGTCGAAAGCGCGCGCCGCCGCGATGCGCGCGCTGCAGATCGACGATTCGGTAGCCGAGGCGCACACGTCGCTGGCGATGACGGAGTTCAACCAGTGGAACTGGGATGCAGCGGAGCGCGAGTTCCGGCGTGCCATCGCACTGAATCCGAATTACGACACCGCACATTACTGGTACAGCATCTATCTCGTGACGCGGCGCCGCATCCCGGAAGCGGTCGAGTCCGTGCAGCGCGCGCATGAGCTCGATCCTCTGTCCGCGCCGATCGCGTCGCATCTCGCGACGTTCAAGGTGATGAACGGCGACGTCAAAGAAGGGGTGAAGGAGCTGGAGCGGCTGGCGGAAACGGATCCCGGCATTCCGATGCTGCATCAATGGCTCGCGTATGCGTACTTCGCCGACGGCCAGCACGAGCGCGCGATCGCGGAACAGGAGTGCTGCGTATCGATCACGAATCGGGGCAACCTCGCTCTGGCGAATCTCGCGTTCTATTGCGGGCGCGGAGGCCAGATCGATCGTGCGAAGGAGATCCTCGCGGAGCTGTCGCAACGCGACGACGTCCCTCCGATGTGCCGCGCAGGAGTCGACGCGGCGCTGCGCGATTACGAGAGCGCGCTGACCTGGCTGGAGAAGACGGTGCACGATCCCCATTGCAGCGCGAACGCGACGTACGCCACGTGGCCGCCGTGGTTCGACGAAGTGCAGGAGCATCCGCGGTACGTCGCGGTGCTCAGCCACATGGGGCTCAGTTGATGATCTCTTCCTGAATGGCGATCTTCGCCCGCGGCAGATCGCCTTCCAATACGAGGAACCGCACGGAGTCGACGCCCGCCGTCGTGAACTCGATGTCCGCGGCGGCCAGCCGGGACGCGATCGCCGTCGCGACGTCGGCACTGCTCGTCTCCAACAGCTCGACGAGCTCTTCTTCGGCCTCGGCTTCGACTTCGCCTTCCTCTTCCTCTACCGGTGGCGCGTCCGAGCCGTCGATTTCTTCGCTGACCTCGAACCGCTCACGCAGCGGAGAAGAGAACGCGGCGCCGAGCACGACACCCTGCAGCAGCATCGTGATCGACAGGAGCATGCTCTCGAACGGCGGCATCACACTCACTCCGCCGAACAGTTTCAGCGCGATCGCAGTGACGGTGAAGAGAGTGAACACGCCGCGCGCGATGCGGCTGAAGAAGACGAGACCGAGCGCGGAAACGATTCCGGCAAAGAGAAGCAGGAACTCCGCGCTGGCCGGCAGCGGGAGCATTGCACCGCGCTGTGAGAATTGCAGCGCCTGGGCGACATAGGACGGTTGCTTGTCATGCCCGACGGGAAGAGACACGACCCAGCCGTAGGCAACGATCCAGAGAAAGACGAGAAGGCGAAATCGGCTGACAGACATCGGATGGGGTCAGACCCCCATCTTACGCCGCGAGGCCCAGCTCGGCGATCGCACTCTCCTCGGAGTCGAAGATCTTCGCGTAGTTCGCGAGACCCATGATGTGGAAGGTCTTGTGGATGACGGGGGTGAGGCAGCAGAAGGCGACACGGCCATTGCGCTCCATGGCCTTCTCGATGATCTCGATCAGGATGCTGATGCCGATGGAGTTGACGATCTTGGTTTCGCGGAGGTCGAGCAGAAGAGTGCGCACGCCGCCATCGAGCAGCTCGTAGGCGCGGGTGGCGATCTCCTCTCCTCCGACGTTGTTGATGTAGCCCTTCGTATGGAGGATGGCGCCGTCATTGCCGCGGCGCTCGACCGCGAGTCTCAATTCGTCCGTCATGATTTCTTCCCGTACTTCACCATGTGAATCGTCGTTCCGTCCGGCGTGGAGTTGATCTCCACCTCGTCCATGTGCGCTTCGATGATCTGAAGTCCGCGGCCGCGCTTGTGCAGCGCGCCGAACTGCTGACGGCGAGCGCGCACTTCAGTCAGATCAAAGCCACGGCCGTGATCCGAGATCCAGATATCGATGCGCGGATTACCGTCGCTGGAGACGCCGACGCATCTTACATAGATGCGGTTGTCGGCGCTACGCGAATGCTCGCAGGCGTTGATGCAGGCCTCGATGATCGCCGAGGTCATCTCGTCAACCAGCTCCGTCGACAGGCCAAGCTCCCGGGCCATGTTGCCGGCAGCGCGCGCTGCGGCAATCTCGATGTCCGGGACCATGGGGAGCGTCAGCTCCATTTGCCGCTCGGCGGTTGCGGTCATGGCGCAAAGTTCCTCGAGCGACGAACTAGAAGGAGAGGAAGACGGCGGTGGCGGTCTTGATCCAGGAAGGAATGCCGCCGATCTGGTCGAGGGCGAGAAGCGCGAACGTGTTCACGGCCAGGATCCCCGGCAAAGCCCAGCTCACCGGGAGGGTGGATTCGATGTTGGTGTTGCTCTGCGCTGCGATGTTGTTCATGGATGCCCCCTTCTGTCGGGCCATCCCAAGAGCAACCCCACTGCCACCGCTGCCAGATCGCTTGCAACTCTCGTAACCTCTTGATGGCGCGTAGTTTACAACAAACCTGCAGCGCTGCAACCGCGACGCCCATCTGTATCATTTCGAGACGAACCTGAACTAGTTACGCGTTAACTATCCGTAACTGGCTACAAATGAGTGACTTATCAGTGAATGTCCCATTTTGAATCGTCCGTATCAAAACGGGACAGTTGCTTGCGGTAGAGCGTCGCCCGCCCGACGCCGAGGATCTTCGCTGCCTTCGCCACGTTCCCCTTCGTATAGTCGAGCACGCGAGCGATGTACCTCGCTTCGAGTTGCGCGAGCGTCGGCAGATCGCCGGACAACTCGCGCGGATCCGCCGTCGCCGCAGGATCATTCGGCAGCAGCAGATCTCCCGGATCGATCACCGGATCCACCGTCAGCGCCAGCGCGCCTTCGATCAGATTCTCGAGCTCGCGCACGTTGCCGGGAAATGGATACCGCATCAGTTTCTGCAGCGCTTCCTGCGTGATGCGCACATCGTGCAGCCCTTCGCGCTTCCCATATTTGTCGAGGAAGTAGCGGACGAGCTTCGGAATGTCGTCCTTCCGCTCGCGCAGTGGCGGCAGCGTGATCTCCACGACCTTCAGGCGATAGTAGAGATCCTGCCGGAACTCTCCCTTCTCGATCATCTCTTCGAGTCCGCGATGCGTTGCGCAGAGAAACCGCACGTCGATCGGGATCCGCTTGCGGCCGCCGAGCTTTTCGATCTCGCGCTCCTGCAGCACGCGCAGCAGCTTCGCCTGCAGCGTCGGAGGGATGTCGCCGATTTCATCGAGAAAGACGGTGCCCCCTTTCGCCAGCTCGAATTTGCCGGGGCGCGCTTCGACTCCCGTCGCCACGCCGCGCTCGATGCCGAACAGCTCGGACTCGAGCAGCGTCTCCGGCAACGCAGCGCAGTTGATCGCGACGAAGGGGCCATCCTTGCGCGGCGAGTTGCCATGGATGAGGCGCGCCACCATCTCTTTGCCCGTGCCCGACTCGCCGCGGATCAGCACGTTGGCCTGCGAGTCGGCGACGCGTGCGATGAGATCGATGACCCGCTGCATCTTCGGCGAATCGCCGATCATCAATCGATCGGAGTACTCGCGCAGCATTCGCTGCTTGAGCAGGCGGTTCTCGTCCTCGAGTGTCTCGCGCATGAGATCGAGGCGGTGAAAGCGCCGCGCGTTGTCCACCGCGGCGCCGCCGATCGCCGCCAGCGAAGCGAGAAAGCGCTGATCGTCATCGGCGAAACTTCCGCCGCCCCGCACGCCGCGCTCTTCCTTGCCGCCGACGCCGAGGACGCCGACGATCGCATCACCGGCGACGAGCGGGGCGAGGATCATCTCGCTCCCCGCCTGTCCCGCGAACTTCGACACAGTGACCGACAGCGGCTCGCGCGACGCGATCACCTCGCGCACCGGCGACTCGGTCAGCAGCATCGCGGGATCGAGCACGTGTTCGAGTCCGAATCCGAAAAAGTGCTGCACTTCGAGCCGCTCGTCGAGCGACAGAACGAAGCCGATGTTGGCATCGAGGACCCCAACCGCGCGCTGCACCACCTCTTCGAGCAGCTCGTTCTCCGGACGCGTCGCACTGAGCGCACGCCCGACGTCATAGAGCGCCTCCAGTTGCAGGAGTTTGCGGCGAAGCTCGAAGGTGCTATTCGGCATCGTGTGTCTTCTCGCGGTGTCGATTGGTCACGCGGGCTCGCGGGCTCGCGGGCTCGCGGTGGGATACGCGGGCTCGCGGGCTCGCGGGCTCGCAGTGGGATACGCGGGCTCGCGGGCTCGCGGGCTCGCAGTGGGATACGCGGGCTCGCGGGCTCGCGGGCTCGCGGTACTCGGTGCAGTTCTCGAGAGCTTCGGCAAAGCAGCGTGACCTGGGCCCAGGCACCGCGAGCCCGCGAGCCCGCGTATCCGCGTAACCAATCGGTGCCCGCGTGTCCGCGTAACCAATCAGCACCGCGAGCCCGCGCGCCCGCGAGCCCGCAAACCCACCCAGCACCCCAGCGCCCCAGTACCCCATCACCCCTTCCCCCCGGCCTTCCTGCACTCCCCCAGCAGAAAATCGCAGTTCCATGCGTGATAGAACGGCTTGTCGAGAAGGTAGATTCTGATCAGGTACGTCGACGCCTCGTCGAAGCGGCCGAGTTTCATCTCCGTCCTCGCCAGAAAATAAAGCGCACGCAGCGTCTGCGGATCCTCTGCATTCTTCTCCACGAGGCCGGAGAGCAGCGCCTCGGCGCCGGCGAAATCGCGATGCTGGTACGCGCATAACGCCTTCGAGTACGGATCGCTCCGTCCGCAGGTCGTCGGCGGAGCGGCGCTTGCCGCGGCGGCGAGGAATGCGACAATGGCAACGTAACGCACCACACCATTATGCGACTTGGGATCGCGGGCGGCGGTCGTGCCGCATGGGCTTTCGGTACCGCATGGCGAAGAATCGGCTGGCCGATCGCCGGCGTCTGGCTTCGCGACGAGTCGCAGAGCAGGCTGGCGGACCTCCTCGAGACCCCGCGCCGCAACCTCGCCGATCTCGCCGATCACACGGATCTCCTGCTGATCGCGGTCAGCGACGGCGCGATCGAAGAAGTCGCGGGCCGCATCCCCGATACCAACGCGATCATCTTCCACGCGAGCGGCGCGCTCACCGCGGTTCGCGGCGGATTCTCGCTGCACCCGCTGCGCGCACTGCCGCCCGCCGGCTCTCCATCCGATCTCTCCGATGCGCTGCTCGTGTTCGAAGGAAATCATCAGGATGTCGCGGCGGGCATCGCAGAAGCCATCGGCGCACGCTTCGCGGTGGTCGACGCGAAACAGAAGGCGCTGTACCACGCAGCGGCCGTGTTCGGATCGAACTACGTCGCCGCAGTTCTCGACATCGCGCAGCAGCTCATGAGCCGCGCCGGAGTCGAAGATGTCCGTCCCGACCTCGTCGCGCTGGCCGAGTCGGCGATCCGCAACTGGAGCCTGCACGAAGGCTCCGATCGCTTCACCGGCCCCGCGGCGCGCGGCGATGCGAAGACGCTCGAGCGACACAAAGCTGCGCTCGCCTCCGACCCGCAACTCGCGTCGATCTACGAACTTCTGGCCGATCACATCGCCAGCACGCGCCTTGCTCCTGCCGAGTAGCGGATGCTACGATCGGTGACCCCTTGCGCCGAGTAATAGAGCCGGGAGCTAATTAACAGCGATGGTCTTCTTCAACTACGCGACGATGCAGATGGCCGCGAAGATCGTCTACTACGGTCCCGGTCTGTGCGGCAAGACGACCAATCTGCACCACATCTATTCGAAGACCTCGCCGCAGAGCCGCGGCGAGATGGTCAGTCTCGAAACCGAGACGGACCGCACGCTCTTCTTCGATCTTCTTCCGATCGACGTCGGCGTCATCGGCGGCTTCAAGACTCGCCTGCAGCTCTACACAATTCCCGGCCAGGTCTTCTACAACACGACGCGCAAGCTCGTGCTCAAGGGCGTCGACGGCGTCGTCTTCGTCGCCGATTCGCAGACCGCGATGCTCGACGCCAACGTCGAATCCTTCAAGAATCTGAGGGAAAACCTCGCTGAAATCGGCTTGTCGGTGGACGAGGTCCCGCTGGTCCTGCAACTGAACAAGCGCGACCTCCCCAACATCGCCACGGTCGATACGCTGCTCAACACGCTCGATCCGGAACGAAAGTACGAGTGGTGCGAGGCGGTCGCCGCCAAAGGCGACGGCGTATTCGAGACGCTGAAGATGATCTCGAAGGCAACGCTGCGCACGCTGCGCCGCCGCATGACCGGTGCGGAAGATCAGAAGCCGGCGAAGCGCGACACGGGAGCGTTCCGTGTTCGAGGCGAAGACGCGAGCCCGAACCGCACGGTCGCAGGAACGGTCGCACTCCCCTCGGCAGCCCAACCACCGGCTGCACCTGCCCCTCCGCCGCTGGCCACGGCGAAAATGCCGGCCTTCAATCCCGGCGCGACGATCGCCGCCACGATCGCGCCGGAGATCATCGCCCAACCAGTCGCTGCACCCGCCGTCGCCGAGCCGGAACCGGAGATCGAGACCGTCGGGGCGGAGGACGAAGTCTTCACCGACTCGCCTCTCGCGCGCACCGCAGAAGTGGCTTCCGACATCATCTCCAGCGCGCCGGTCGCCGAGCCTCCGTTCGAGGAAGCCGCGCAGCCGCTGCCGGCACCGGCCCCACCGCCGCCCGCAGCACCGCCAGCACCCGAGCCGGTGAAAGCCGCGGAGCCGGAGATCGACTTCGTCCAGACGGACAAGCCGGCCAAACCTGCGGCGGAAGTGAAGCACGTCAAGGTCCGCTCGTCGGTGGACATCATGGCGGAGCTGGAGTCGCTGCGAAAGAAAGCGACGACGCCGAAACCTGCCGCGCCGAAAAAAGAGCCGTCGCTCCTCGCACTCGCCACGGCGGCGGCCGCGAAACCGAAAGACTCTCCCCGTGAGCTGCGCCGCTCGCTCTCGATGCAGGCCGCTCCCGGCATCCTCAACCGCACCCGCACGCTGCGAGTTACGGTATCCTTTGAATCGGAAGACGGAACCATGCAGACCGAGGCGCAGTCGATCGAGGTCAGCGAAGCGGTTCAGTCTCTATCGGTCGATCTCAAGATCTCGTAAGCCAGAAACGGTCATGTGAGCGGGGGTGCGGATGAAGCTGTTGCGCGGCTATTTGCTGTCTGCGACGCTGTTGTCGGTCGCATGCGCGACCACTCCGCCGCCGAAGCCCGCACCGCTTCCCGCCGTTCCCGCGAGCACGATGCACGCGGACTTCGACAGCGCGAAGCGCGATTACGACGAGGTCTACGCGCAGATCCTCGCTCATGAGCAGAAGCCGGCGGATCTTCCCGTCGTCGACGTCGATGCCGCGAAGTCGATTCCCGTCCCCGATCAGCGCGCGATCCGCTCCGCCGTTTCGCTCTTCTCCAACGAGTTGAAGAGCGACATCCAGACCTACCTCACGCGCTCGGGAAAATATCGCGCGCTGATCGAAAAGACGCTCGCCGATCTCGGCTTGCCGATGGGCATCGCCTATCTGCCGGTGATCGAGAGCGGCTACTCGCCGGCGATGACCTCGCGCAGCGGCGCGCACGGCATCTGGCAGTTCATGCCCGACACCGCGCGCGAATACGGACTGCGCGTCGACTGGTGGGTCGACGAGCGCGCCGATCCCGAGCTCTCCACGCGCGCGGCGGCGCAATACATCAAGGATCTCTATCACCAGTTCAACGACTGGCCTCTGACGCTCGCGGCGTACAACTGCGGACCGGGCCGCGTCCGACGCGCGCTCGCCGACACCGGCGCGACATCCTTCTGGGAGCTCGCCGATCAGGGCGCCGTTCCGAAAGAGACGCGCGGCTACGTACCGACGTTCTACGCCACCATCATCATCGCCGCCGATCCCTCCTCCTACGGCTTCCGCCTCGGTCCCTCCGTGGTCACGGACGCGAAGGCGGTCGAAGTGCAGGGACCGGTCTCGCTCCGTTACCTCGCAAGCGTTGCGAAGGTCGATGAAGCGACGATGAAGGAGCTGAATCCCGAGTATCGCCGCGGCGTGCTTCCGCCGGGACGCTCCACGGTGCGCATTCCGGCGAAGTCCGCCGAAGCCGTCGCGGCACGGGGTGCGACGTTGAAGAACGAAGACGAGAACATCGCGATCTGCTCGTTCACGATGCGCCAGGGCGACTCGCTCAAGCGCCTCGCCCGCGCGATCGGAACCGACATCGACACGATTCTCGCGATGAACAACATGTCCTCACCGAAGCGCGCACGCGAAGGCGTGTCGCTCTACCTGCCGGTGCGCGCGCGCGAGCTCGGCGGACTGCTCGCGCATGCAGACGACAACGTCTACTACGCCGTGCGCCGCGGCGACACGCTCTACTCGATCGCGAAGAGGCATCACCTCAGCGTCGAGGAGCTGATGGATCTGAATGACCTCCGCAAGGGGCACAAGCTGCACGCCGGCGAGAAGCTGCGCGTGACCGTGCCCCGCGCTCTGACCGCCGGCGGCATGTAGGCTCCCCGTCACGCTGAGCGCAGCGAAGCGTCAACCATGGCGTCACGCCGCTTGTCCTTCGGGCCGCGCCCCTGACATTCCAACTCTCCGGCGCCTTGGTTGATCCTTCGCTTCGCTCAGGATGTACACTCCCGCGTCACCATGGCCGAATCGAGCGATTACAAGAAAACGCTGAACCTTCCTCAGACCACGTTCGCGATGAAGGCGAACCTGCCGCAGAACGAGCCGAAGCGGCTCGATGCGTGGCGTGAAATCGATCTCTATCGCCTGATTCGCGAGAAGTCGGCCGGCCGCCCCAAGTTCGTGCTGCACGATGGCCCGCCCTACGCGAACGGCCGCATTCACGTCGGTCACGCGCTCAACAAGATCCTCAAGGACATCGTCGTGAAGTCGAAGACGATGGCCGGCTTCGACTCGCCGTACGTTCCGGGATGGGACTGCCACGGCCTGCCGATCGAGTTCGCCGTGCAGAAAGAGCTCGGCTCGAAGATCAAGGAGATGAGCCCCGGCGACATCCGCCGCGCCTGCCGCGAGTTCGCCGCGAAGTACCTCGACATCCAGCGCGATGACTTCATCCGCCTCGGCGTCCTCGGCGACTGGTTCCATCCGTACTCGACGATGTCGTACGACTACGAAGCGACGATCGCCGGAGCCCTCGGCCGCTTCATCCGCACCGGCATGGTCTACAAGGGCCTCAAACCGGTGCACTGGTGTACCTACGATCAGTCCGCGCTCGCCGAAGCGGAGGTCGAGTACAAGGACCACACGTCGCCGTCCGTGTATGTCCGCTTCCGCCTGACGGAGGAATCGGTGAAGCAGCTCGATCTCCCGATCGAGAAGCCGCTCTACGCGATCATCTGGACGACGACGCCCTGGACGCTGCCCGCGAACCTCGCCATCGCCGTCAAGCCCGACTTCGATTACGTCATCGCCGAGCATGACGCCGCGAACTACATCATCGCGGAAGAACTGCTCAAGAGCGTCACGTCGAAGGCGGGCTGGGGAGACGACTACAAAGTCGTGAAGACCTACAAGGGCTCATCACTCGAGCACCTTCGCTACCGCCACGCCTTTCTCGATCGCGAAGGCATCATCGTCCTCGGCGACTATGTGACGCTGGAAGCAGGCACGGGCCTCGTGCATACCGCGCCGGGACATGGTGCCGATGACTTCAACACCGGCCGCCGCTACGGGCTCGAGATCTACACGCCGGTGAATCACCGCGGCGAGTTCACGCCGGACGTGCCGCTGTGGGCCGGCCTGCATGTGTTCAAGGCCAATCCGAAGATCGTGGAGCTGCTGCGCGAGAACGGCGCGCTGATCGCACACGAGCAGATCACGCATTCCTATCCGCACTGCTGGCGGTGCAAGCATCCGATCATCTTCCGCGCGACGGAACAGTGGTTCATCGCGATGGATCAGGGTCTCCGTCCAAAGGCGCTGGAAGAAGTGCACAAGGTGAAGTGGTATCCGCAATGGGGCGAGGATCGCATCGCAGGGATGGTCGAGAATCGTCCCGACTGGTGCATCTCGCGGCAGCGGCTGTGGGGCGTGCCGATCACCGTTCTCTACTGCGACTCGTGCGCGGAGCCGGTGACCTCGCAGGAGCTCTTCGACAAGGTCGTCGAGGTCTTCGCGAGAGAGGGCGCCGATGCCTGGTACGACCGCTCGCCGAAGGACTTCCTTCCCGACGGCTACCAGTGCGCGAAGTGCGGCACGGCGGAGTTCCGCCGCGAGACGGACATCCTCGATGTCTGGTTCGATTCCGGCTGCTCGCACATCGCCGTGCTGAAGACGCGCGAGGAGCTGACGTGGCCGGCGGATCTCTACATCGAAGGTCACGACCAGCATCGCGGCTGGTTCCAGTCATCGCTCCTCGTCGGCACGGGAATCGAAGGCGGCGCGCCTTACCGGAACGTCGTCACCTGCGGCTTCATCGTGAACGAGGAGCGCGAGAAGCTGTCGAAGTCGAGCGGCAACGCGCTCTCGCCGCAGGATGTGATCAAACAGAGCGGCGCGGACATCCTCCGCATGTGGGTCGCGTCGGTCGACTACACGACGGACATTCCATTCGGGCCGCAACTGCTGTCGCGCATCGGCGATTCGTACCGCAAGATCCGCAACACGGCGCGGTACCTGCTGGCGAACCTCAGCGACTTCGATCCGGCGAAGAACGCGGTCAACGTGAACGACCTGCAGCCGATCGACCGCTGGATCCTGGCGCGCGCGATCAGCGTCTTCGAGCGCTGCCGCAAGGCGTACGAGGAATACCAGTTTCACGTCGTCTATCACCGCATCCTCGACCTCTGCACGGTCGACCTGTCGCAGGTCTATCTCGATATCTCAAAGGACACGATGTACGTCGAAGCGCCTGATTCGCAGAAGCGGCGTTCCGCGCAGACGGCGATGGATCTGATCCTGCGCGGCCTCGCCGCGTACATGGCGCCGATCATGTCGTTCACCGCGGACGAGATCTACGAGGCGATTCCGGGTGCGAAGGCGAAGTCGGTGCATGCGACGGACTTCCCGATCTACGCGCCGATCGCCGAGGATCCGGCGTGGGACCGAGTGTTCCGTCTGCGTGAGGAAGTGACGAAGGTGCTGGAGAACGCGCGTGCGGCGAAAGAGATCGGCCAGTCACTCGAGGCCGACATCACGCTCTTCACCGATGCGGCGTTCGAGACGGACCTCTCCAAGATCTTCATCGTGTCGCACGTCGACATCCGCAACGAGACGCCGGCCGATGCGATCGAGATCGAAGGAGTCGGCAAAGTCGGCATCGCGATGAGCAGGGCGCGCGGGAAGAAGTGCGGCCGCTGCTGGCACTATCGCGAGGAAGTGGTTTCCGATGGTGATCTCTGCGCGCGATGTGCGGACATCGTGAGCGGCCTGTCGATTGCAGAGGTTCCGACGGCGTAGCGTGTAGGACAGGCGCCTCGCCTGTCCTGCATCAAACGCAGATCGACAGGCGAGGGCGCCTGTCCTACACTGCAATTCAAGGAGGAGCAATGAAAGCAAAAGCGATCAAGAAGAAAGTCGCAAAGGTCGCCAAGGCCGCGATGAAAGATGGTCAGAAGGCCGTGAAGAAGACGGTGAAGGACCTCAAGAAGGCGGCTGCTCCCAAGGTGAAGGAAATCAAGAAGGCCGTGGCTCCGAAGGTCAAGGAGATCAAGAAGGCAGTCGCGAAAGCGGCGGAGCCCAGGATCAAGGAAGCGAAGAAGGCCGCTGCAAAACTGCAGAAGAAAGCCGGTGAGCAGATCGCAGCCGCTGCCGAAGAAGCGAAAGAAATCCTGAAGGACGGCCTCGAGGCCTCGGCGGACAAGCTGAAGAAGGCCGCCAAGTCTCTGTAGTGCGTTTCGCCGATCTTCACCTCCACACGTATCACTCCGACGGCACACGCTCGCCGCGCGAGGTCATCGATCTCGCGCGCGAACGCGGCCTCGAAATCGTCGCCATCAGCGACCACGACAACACCGCCGCCTACTTCGAGATCAAGTCCCACGCCGATGCAGCCGGCGTCACGCTCATCCCGGCCATCGAGCTCTCCTGCATCTACGAAGGCATCGACATTCACATTCTCGCCTATGCCTTCGATCCGACGGACGAACGGATCGAACATCGCCTGCGCGGGTTCCGCGCCACGCGCCAGCGCCGCGGACACGACATGGTCGCGCGCCTGCGCGAGCTCGGCTACGACATCAGCATCGAGCGCGTCGAGGAGCTCGCGGCCGGCGGTGCGCTCGGCCGGCCGCACGTCGCGCGCGCACTCGTCGAGCGCGGTCATGTCGCGTCGGTGTCCGAGGCGTTCGACAAGTTGATCGGGACCGGGAAGCCGGCGTATATCGACAAGGAGCGCTTCCGCATTTCAGAAGCGGTGGAGCTGATCCACAGCGCGGGCGGCGTCACGTCGATTGCCCACCCCATCCACTATCCGAATCATCCCGAGCTCGTGCCTCGCCTGCTGGACCAGGGCATCGACGGCATCGAAGTCTTCCATCCCGACGTGCCGGAGCAGGAGCGCGAGCGATACCTCAACGTCGCACGCTTCCGCGGCTGCCTCGTCACCGGCGGCTCCGACGATCACGGCACCGTGAAGACCAGCGAGACGCTCGGCACGATCAAGGTGCCGGAGAGTGTGATCGGAAAGATCCTCGAGCGGATCTCCTGAGCGAAGCGGAGTCGCTTCGCTCCTCAGGATTGATTTGGGAATCGAAGTACGTATCCGGATACGGCTCGTTCGCCAGCGTGAAGTGCCACCACTCCTTCTCGTAGTTCCGGAACCCGAACTTCTCCATCACGGACTTCAACAGCAGGCGGTGGACCTTCGCCTCGAACGGCACGTTCGGATTCGCCGTGTTCGCGAGCTCGTCGAAGTAGTCGTACGCCGTCCCGAAATCGAGGCCGATGATGGTCAGGTCGACCGTGCTTCCGCGGCTGTGGCCTGATTTCTCCGCGATGTAGCCGAGCTTGAACGCATCGCGCTTGTCGATGAACGGATAGAACTCCTGCTTCATCTTCTGATCGGAGACATCCTTCGCCCACTCCATGAAATCGTTCACGGCGCGTTGCGGGCGATAGCAGTCGTAGACGCGCAGCGACATGCCGAACTGCCGCAGCTCGCCCTGCACCTTGCCGAGTGCCATCGCAGCCTCTGGCGTGAGCATGCACCGCTCCGCGAGATAGCCGCGAATCGGACGGCCGATGAAATTGTGGCTCGTCGCGTAGCGCATCTCGACGGCGATCGTCGGATCGACGCTCCGGATGTCGACGAGATTCTGACCGAGCGCAGCCGTTGCGAACCAGCAGAGGAAAATAAAGCGTCGCATTCTCACATTAGACAGCAGGAATGGCGGCCGGGAGTCCTGTTGCCTTTCGCCTGAACATGAAGCTATCCGAGCTCTGGTCCGACATCGAGCGCATCGCCCGCACCCACGGCGTGATCCGTCTCGGCGCCTCGACGCTCGATGACGCGCATGCGGAGCTCTTCGCGCAATGGATCGAGCGCGGGGGCCACGCTTCGATGTCGTACCTCGCGAAGAACGCCGCGATCCGGAAGGATCCTCACGCGCGATTTCCCTGGGCGAAGTCGGTCATCACGATTCTCGTCCCCTACTCTCCGGCGCGTCCCGGCGCAGCGCCCGAGGCGCTTTCGCATCACATCGCACGGTACGCGCTCGGCGACGACTATCACGACGTGCTGGACCGCATCCTTCGCGAGCTCGAATCGGTTATCGGTCCTCATGGCAAGACGTGGCGCTACGTGGACACCGGCCCGCTCTCCGATCGCGCTTACGCCGCGCAGGCCGGCCTCGGCTGGATTGGGAAGAACGGGATGCTGATCGACCAGGAGATCGGCTCCTATACGTTCATCGGGACGCTGGTCACGGCACTCGAGAACGACCTCGCTCCGCAGCCGGCCGCCGATCGCTGCGGCACCTGCACGCGCTGCATCGACGCCTGTCCGACGAACGCGATCCTCCCCGACCGCACGCTCGACTCCGCGCACTGCATCAGCTACGCGACAATCGAGCATCGCGGCCCCCTGGAGATCGAAATCGGCACGAACGCGTTCGGCTGCGACATCTGCCAGGAGGTCTGCCCCTGGAATCGCGACGCACCTCAACCACACGCTGCATTCGAGCCTCGCGAGGCATATCGCGCCACACCGGTCACCGATCTCCTGCGCTACGAGCAGGCGCAGTTCTCCTCGCTGTTCACGAAGAGCGCGGTGAAACGGGCCAAACTGAGCGGGATGCAGCGAAACGTTAGGAAGGTGTTGGAGGAGAGGAATTCCGGGGCGCTGGGGCGCTAGGGCCTGGCTACAACGAGAACGCCCGTCCTACGAGGCTCGGATCGATGGAGCGGTCGAGGTACTCCCACACCGCGAGCGCATCGGGGTGATCGGCGATCGGCGGCGCTGCGGCACGGGTTGCGGGATCGGCGATGCTGATCCGCGCGCGGCGGTACCAGTGCTGCGCTTCCTCCGGATTCAGTCGCAGCTCCTCCCGCACTCCCTGGATCAGGAGATATTGCTCGGCCGGAATGCCCGACGCTTCGATGGCCGCGTACGACGGCGCGAGCTGCCGCGCCCGCGCGCGAATGACTTTCAGCTTCAGGCTCAGCGAATGCGTATCGAGCGTCGCGCGATTGCTCTCGCACAACTGCCCGATCACGAGCCGCAGCAGCTCCGGCTTCTCGTCGATCCTCAAGCCGGCGCGGTAACTCGGCACTCCAACGGAGCGCACCGCTGTCCAGACGACGACACCGGTCACCGCGATGCCGGCCATCGCGAGCATCGCCGCCTCTCCCACCTCCGGCATCTCGGACAGCGCGATGCGCGCCCCATGCGCCGAGAGGTCCTCGATCATCACTGCGCGATCGCCGAACACCGCATCGAATGGCGGATTGACGAGGAACCGGTCGCTTTGCCGCAGCTCCTCGATGCGATTCGTCCGCTTCGACGCGCGCAGTTGCTGCAGAACGGAGGTCATCAGCTCGGGCGCCGCATACGTGCGCACTCCCGACTCGAACTTCCCCGGCTGCGTTCGATCGGACGAGGTCCAGACGATCACCGCCTCGAGTGACACAGGAGCTGGCCGCCCATCGATCGGCATTCGTAAGATTCCCTTGCTGCCGGTCTCCAGCGGGCGCACATGACGGAAGCGCGCGCCTCGCGCGGAGATGTCGCAGATGGCGACGTCGGCGGCGCCGAAGTTGCCGCTGATCGGAGGAGCGAGGAGAAATCGCTCGGCCGTGCGCAGATTTCGAGCTGAGGCTTCCGGCATGGATGCGAGGCAATAAGCTTACGCCTCCACGGCCGGCGCTCGGTTGTGAGCTGGATCACGAGAAAGGAACCGGAGATGACACGCTCTTACGATGTCGTCACATTCGACTGCTACGGGACACTCATCGACTGGGTCACCGGAATCCGTGAAGCGTTTGCACGCGCAGCCGCGGAGAACGGCATCACGATCAACGCCGATGATGTCATTCGCCTGTACAGCGAGATCGAGCCGATCGTCGAGCGCGACTATCGCCGCTATCGCGATGTGCTGACCGAGACGGCCGGACGCGTTGCTCACGCACTCGGCTGGCGTCTCGACTATGAGCGCGCGATGTTTCTCGTCGCGAGCCTGCCGTCCTGGCAACCGTTCGCCGACACCAACGCCGCACTCCAGCGCCTGCAGGCCGCCGGCATCCGCCTCGGCATTCTCTCCAACATCGACGACGATCTGCTCGCGGCAACGCGCAGGCACTTCACCGTCAGCTTCGATCTGATCATCACCGCGCAGCAGGTGCACTCGTACAAACCGGGCCACGCGCACTTTCTCGCTGCACGCGAGCGCATCGGCGACGCGAAGTGGCTTCACGCCGCGCAAAGCAATTTTCACGATGTGATCCCGGCGAACGCACTGGGGATCCCGACCGCATGGATCAATCGCCGCAACGAACATGCGCTGCCCGGCGGCACTCCGACGATGGAGCTCAGGAATCTGAAGGAGCTCGCCGACGCGATCAGCTAACGCACCCACGTCCCCTCCCCCCGCGACGCGGGGAGAGGGGCCAGGGGTGAGGGGCAGGATTACACCCGCTCGATGATCATCGCGGCAGCTTCGCCGCCGCCGATGCAGATCGCGGCGAGTCCGCGCTTCAGATTGCGCGCCTCGAGTGCGTGCATCAGCGTGACGAGGATGCGCGCTCCGCTGGCACCGATCGGATGGCCGAGCGCGACGGCACCGCCATTCACGTTCAGCTTGTCGTGCGGGATCTTCGCATCGGCCATTGCCGCCATCGCCACCGCGGCGAAGGCCTCGTTGATCTCGAAGAGGTCGATGTCATCGACGCTCATGCTGGCGCGCTTGAGGGCGATGTCGATCGCCTTCGCCGGCGCGGTCGTGAACCAGTCCGGCTCATGCGCCGCCGTCGCCTGCGCGACGATGCGCACCATCGGCTTGAGTCCATGTTTCTCCGCGTATTCCGCCGACGTGAGAACGAGCGCCGCGGCGCCGTCATTGATCTTCGACGAATTGGCGGCGGTAACCGTCCCGCCATCCTTCTGGAATGCGGGCTTCAACGTTCCCATCTTGTCGAGCGGCGCGCTGAACGGCTCTTCGTCGTCGACCACCGACGACGTCCCCTTCTTGCCCTGGATCTCGACGACGGCGATCTCTTTGCGGAAGCGGCCTTCGCGCGTCGCGTCCTGCGCGCGCTTGTAGGACTCGCGTGAGAAATCGTCCTGCGCCTCGCGCGTGAAGTTGAACTTCGACACGCAGAGCTCTGCGCAATTGCCCATGTGCTTGTCGCCGTAGGGATCCCAGAGACCGTCGTGGATCATGAGATCGATCATCTTGCCGTTGCCCATGCGGTAACCGCTGCGAGCCTGCGTGAGCGCATACGGCGCGTTGGACATCGACTCCATGCCGCCTGCGATCGCGATGTCGTATTCGCCGCAGCGAATGTCATTCGCGGCATACATCGCCGCCTTCATGCCGGAGCCGCAGACCTTGTTGACGGTGACCGCGCCGGCGCTGACCGGAATGCCGGCACCGATGCCCGCCTGCCGCGCCGGCGCCTGACCGATCGCAGCCGGCAGCACGTTGCCCATGATCACCTGCTCGATCTGCTCCGGACTCACGCCGGCGTTCTGCAGCGCACAGCGGATGGCAATCGAGCCGAGCTTCGGCGCGGAGAGTGAGGAAAGTGTCCCGAGAAATGATCCGATCGGCGTACGGGCGCCGCCGAGGATGACGATGTCTTTCATGAGTGCTCCTTGGAGTGTCAAATCAGGGGAGGTTCTACCACTCCGGCCCCGTTTGTACGAAATTCGGGCGGGTGACTGGCGGGGAGCTCAGAGAAAGGCCGGATCGCGCAGCGGGCGCGGCAGCCATTCTTCATTCTGAATTCTGTGATTCTGCATTCTGAATTTCGCTTTTCCCCGCCCCCTCGCTCGCTCGTGGCTTCTCGACGAGAACGTCAAAAGCGAAATTCAGAATTCAGAATTCAGAATTCAGAATGAAAAATTGAAGGCCGGATCCGACGCCTGAGCGCCGCCCCCATTCTTCATTCTGAATTCTGCGATTCTGCATTCTGAATTT
>JAJPHC010000027.1 GCA_021325515.1 Acidobacteriota bacterium | reverse complement strand
GACGACAAGATCGAGCTGAACCGGCGGATGAACGAGACGCTGGAGGCGATGGCGCGGGCGCTCTTCAAGTCGTGGTTCGTCGACTTCGACCCCGTCCGCGCCAAGGCCGAAGGCCGCGACCCCGGTCTCCCCCAGCCCCTCGCCGACCTCTTCCCCGATTCCTTCCAAGACTCCGAGCTGGGCGAGATTCCGAAGGGGTGGGAGGTGAAGGCTCTTGACGAGATGGCTCATTTCCTCAACGGGCTCGCACTCCAGAAGTATCCACCCGTGGATAATCGATCTCTTCCAGTAATTAAGATTGCTCAACTGCGTGCTGGAACCACAGAGGCAGCAGACCGTGCAAGCGCTGATCTTGACTCCGACTACGTCGTCAACGACGGCGACATTCTGTTCTCTTGGTCAGGCTCGCTGGAGTGCGTGCTTTGGGCGGGCGGGCTTGGCGCGTTGAATCAACACTTGTTCAAGGTGACGTCAGAGCAATACCCGAAATGGTTGTGTTACCTGGGTGTCCATCAACACTTGATGGATTTTCGGCACATCGCGG
The DNA here is from genome assembly GCA_021325515.1 of Acidobacteriota bacterium. Classification (GTDB taxonomy): domain Bacteria; phylum Acidobacteriota; class Thermoanaerobaculia; order Gp7-AA8; family Gp7-AA8; genus JAJPHC01. The sequence continues at coordinate 39,243 of JAJPHC010000027.1, read as the reverse complement.
CAGGAAAAGCGACGACGATGGGGCACATTCAGCGGCACCATCTATCAGATGCGAAGCTGGCCATTCCTACGCCGGCGTTGCTAAGCTCCATGGACCTCATCCTCTCTCCGCTGATTGAGGGTACTTGGCTCCGGGCGGTGGAATCCCGAACCCTCGCGGCCCTCCGCGACACGCTCCTCCCCAAGCTCATCTCCGGCGAGTGGCGAATCCGTGACGCAGAACGCTTCGTCGAAGCTACGATGTGAGGACGAAACGCTGGAGTGAAACGCGATGCCCGCAAAGAAAGCAAAGACCGCACGCATCGAATACCTACGAGTCAAGAACTACCGGGCTCTCCGGGATGTCGAACTCAAGAACCTAACGCCCCTCACCGTTCTCCTCGGACCGAACGGGAGCGGCAAGTCGACGGTCTTCGATGTGTTCGCCTTTCTGTCGGAGTGTTTCGAATCGGGCCTTCGCCGTGCCTGGGACCGGCGCGGACGTGCCAAGGAACTGAAGACCCGCGGGTCAGAGGGGCCTTTGGTCATCGAGATCAAGTACCGCGAGCCTGACTTTTCACCCATTACTTATCATCTGGCCATCGACGAGCTTCGTGGGTCGCCGATAGTGACTGAGGAATGGCTGCAATGGACCCGCGGAAAACACGGCAAGCCGTTTCGGTTCCTTGACTACAAAGAAGGTCATGGTCGTGCCACGAGCGGTGCGCTACCGGATACGAACGATGTGCGTGTCGATATCCCATTGAAATCCCCCGATCTGATCGCTGTCAATGCCCTCGGCCAGTTCGCCGACCATCCCCGCGTTGCCGTGCTGCGGGACTTCATCACTGGCTGGTATGTGTCGTACTTTTCCGTCGATGAGACCCGGGGACAACCTGAGGCTGGTCCGCAGGAGCGCCTTTCCCGGACCGGCGACAACGTAGCGAACGTGATCCAGTATCTGGCCGAGCAGCATCCTGACCGTTTGGAAAAAGTCTTTCAGGTCTTACGCGAGCGCGTGCCTCGCGTGGAACGAGTGCTTGCCGAAGCGATGCCGGATGGCAGACTCCTGCTGCAGATCAAGGATGCTCCGTTCGAGAATCCAGTGCTGGCGCGCTTCGCCTCGGATGGAACTCTGAAAATGCTCGCGTACCTCGTGCTTCTTTACGACCCCAATCCACCGCCATTCATTGGCATCGAAGAGCCGGAGAACTTCCTTCATCCGAGACTACTGCCGGAATTAGCGGAGGAATGCCGCAAGGCTTCTGAGAGGGGGCAATTGCTCGTGACCACGCACTCCCCTTTCTTCGTCAACGCCCTTCGGCCGCAGGAAGTTCGTGTGTTGTACAGGGACCCCAGCGGATATACGCAAGCCGTTCGCGCAGCCGATATCCAGGGAGTCCAGGAATTCATGGACGCCGGAGCATCGCTCGGCCATCTCTGGTTGGAAGGCCGTTTTGGAATCGGCGATCCACTGGTGAATCAGGGCGCTCCGACGCGGGGACGAGCGACCGCATGAGGGCTGCGCACCTGGAGATCCTGGTCGAAGAGCGATCAATGGAAGTTTTCTTGCGGGAGCTCCTTCCACGCTTGATCGGAAACCGCGCTACATTCAACGTCTATCCGTCTCAGGGAAAAGATGATCTCCTTCGAAACCTGCCTGCGCGTTTGCAGGGCTATCGGAGCTGGCTTCCGGAGAACTGGCGCGTGGTGGTTGTGGTCGATCGTGATAATCAGGACTGTCACAGTCTCAAGGAGATCATGGAGGAGGCCGCAGCAGGCGCCGGCCTCCGCACTCGCCAGGGAACATCAACCCAATGGCAGGTCTTGAATCGCATTGCGATCGAGGAGTTGGAAGCTTGGTATTTCGGCGATTGGGATGCAGTTCGTACGATCTATCCTAAAGTCTCCAAGACTATCCCGGAGAAATCCGGCTATCGCGATCCCGACGCCATCGAGGGCGGTACTTGGGAGGCGTTCGAGCGCATCTTGCAGAGGGCCGGCTACTTTGAGTCTGGACTGAGCAAAACGGAAGTCGCCCGTGCCCTTGGAAAGCTCGTTGTGCCGGTCTCGAATCGCTCACGCAGCTTCGCAGTTTTCCGCGAAGCACTGTTAGAGGCCGTCCAATGATCTGCGCTAGCACCCAAGCGGCAAAGTGGAGGTTGGGGCTTGAATGTGTTTCCGCAAAACGAAAGACCCCGGCGAATCCGCCGAGGCCTTTGGCCGACCGGGAATCCCCAATCCAGTGGCTTGAACTAACGGCAGTGTCCCTCGGGCGATTCCATGCCGCCGATCTGGGATCGGTCCTGCTCTGCGCGTTGCTGTTGACGATCAGCCGCTTGCCGAGGTTACGATCAGCCGACTGATAAGTTTACGATCAGCCGCCAGACAAGTTTACGATCAGCCGGGGTATCAGCTTGCGATCAGCCGGACAGGGCGGTTATCATCGAGCGCGTGCCGCGCGGATTTCCTCTCTTTCCTCGCTTTCTTATTCCCCGTTTGCGGGCGGCGCTCTCAGACACGCCGGTGGTTCTGATTCATGGCCCGAGGCAGTGCGGCAAGAGCACTCTGGCGCGCCTGGTCGGAGAGCGTCGCGGGTATCGGACGATCTCCTTCGCCGATGATGCGGCGCGCCGGGCTGCTGAAAGCGATCCGGCCGGCTTCGTGGCCGATCTCCCGCAACGCATCATCCTAGACGAAGTGCAGCGCGTACCCGCGCTGTTTACGGCGATCAAGTCGGAGGTCGACCGCCGCCGCACCGCGGGGCGCTTCATCCTCACCGGTTCCGGGAACGTTCTGCTCGTGCCGGCGTTCGCCGACTCACTCGCCGGCCGGATGGGAATTCTTCGTCTCCACCCTCTCTCTCAGTGCGAGCTGGCCCGCAAGCCCTCGGCGTTTCTCGAGACGCTTTTCCACGGGTCTTTCAAAACACGAACGAGCGAACGGCTCGGACAGGATCTCGCCCAGCGCATCGTCGCAGGCGGTTATCCGGCGGCCCTGGCGCGGCGTGCAGCCCCGCGCCGTATGGCCTGGTACCGCGATTATGTCGAAACGCACGTGCAGCGCGACGTCCGCGAGCTCTCCCGCATCCGCGCGCTCGACGCTCTGCCACGACTGCTCGCCGTAGCCGCGGGATACACGGCGCGTCTCGTCAACTTCGAGGAGTTGTCGGGACCGTTTCAGGTCACTAGGCAAACCATTCACGAGTACGTCACGCTGCTCGAAAGAGTCTTTCTCGTCGACCTTCTTCCTTCGTGGCACACTAATCGCCTGAGCCGTCTCGTCAAGGCTGCGAAACTTCACATGGGAGATACCGGCGTGGCCTGCGCGCTCCTCGGAGTGGATACCGCGCGGCTACGGCACGATCGCGAGAGTCTCGGTCCGCTCCTCGAAACATTCGTGCTTCAGGAGCTACGCCGGCAGGCGAGCTGGCGTCCCATTCCGATCTCCTTTTTCCATTTTCGTGATCGTGACGGGTTCGAGGTCGACATCGTGCTCGAGCAGGGAGCCGGTCAGCTTGCCGGGGTCGAAGTCAAGGCTTCGGCGACGGTAACGGAGAATGATTTCCGAGGGCTGCGGAAACTCAGGGACGCCGCGGGGAAGCGGTTCGTCCGCGGTGTCGTCCTTTATGATGGCGAGATCAGCGCGAGCTTCGGGGAATCCATGCACGCAGTGCCGATGCGGGCTTTGTGGGAGGCGCGGTGACAACAGCGTTCACCGAATCGGTCGTCGAAGAAGCCGCGCTCGCGTGGCTCGATGCGCTTGGCTACGCGATTCTGCATGGCCCCGCGATTGCGGCCGGTGAACCTGGTGCGGAACGCAGCGATCCGCTCTACCGCGATGTCGTGCTTCAAACGCGTCTGCGTAACGCGCTGGCGCAGTTGAACGCAGAGCTCCCTGCTGAGGCGATCGAAGAGGCGTATCGCAAGCTGATGAGGGTCGATGCGCCATCGCTCATCGAGAGAAATCGCGCGGTGCACCGCATGCTCGTCGATGGTGTCACGGTCGAGTACCGGCGCCGCGATGGCTCGATCGCCGGAGCGCAGGCTCGTGTGATCGACTTTGATGACCCCGGGAACAACGACTGGCTTGCCGTGAATCAATTCACTGTGTCCGATGGCCAGCACACCAGGCGGCCCGATATTGTGATCTTTGTGAACGGGCTGCCGCTCGCGGTCTTCGAATTGAAGAACGCGGCCGTGGAAAACGTCTCGGTCTGGTCGGCGTTCCATCAACTGCAGACGTATCAGGCTCAGATCCCCGCACTGTTCGCCACCAACGCAGCGCTCATCGCCTCGGACGGCGTGCAGACTCGCATCGGTTCGTTAGGTGCAGGCAAGGAGTGGTTCAAACCGTGGCGCACGATTACAGGTCGCGGCGATGCGGCTGCGAGTCTGTCTGAGCTGGAGGTCGTGCTTCAGGGAGTGTTCGACCAGCGGCGCTTTCTCGATCTCGTGCGGTACTTCATCGTGTTTGAGGATGCAGGCGGTGGACAGCTTTTCAAGAAGATGGCTGGCTACCATCAGTTTCACGCGGTGAACGTCGCGGTCGAGGAGACTTTGCGCGCCGCAAGGCCCGTCCTGGCGGACCGCATTGCGGACGCGCCAGGACGGTTCGATTCGGGAGCAAAGCCGGGCGGCGATCCCGGTGATCGCCGCGTCGGCGTGGTCTGGCACACGCAGGGCTCGGGGAAGAGTCTGACCATGGCGTTCTATGCGGGGCGTGTGATTCTTCACCCGGCGATGGAGAATCCGACCATCGTTGTTCTCACCGATCGCAACGATCTCGACGACCAGCTCTTCGGCACCTTCGCCCGCTGTCGCGATCTTCTGCGCCAGCCCCCAGTGCAGGCCACGGACCGTGCGGACCTGCGCGCAAAGCTCGCGGTTGCATCGGGCGGAGTCGTGTTCACTACGATTCAGAAATTCTTCCCGGAGGAGAGAGGCGATCGCCATCCGGTTCTCTCCGAGCGACGCAACATCATCGTGATTGCGGATGAGGCGCATCGCAGCCAGTACGATTTCATCGACGGCTTCGCACGGCACATGCGTGACGCCTTGCCGCATGCCTCGTTCGTTGGATTCACCGGTACGCCGATCGAGAAAGCCGACGCGAATACGCGAGCGGTCTTTGGCGACTACATCAGCGTCTATGACATCCAGCGCGCTGTGGTCGATGGCGCTACGGTGCCGATCTACTACGAGAGCCGCCTGGCGAAGCTCGAACTGAAAGAATCGGAGCGGCCGAAGATCGACCCGGAGTTCGAGGAAGCGACCGAAGGAGAAGAGGTCGACCGCAAGGAGAAGCTCAAGAGCCGGTGGGCGCAATTCGAAGCCGTCGTCGGTTCGGAGAATCGCGTAAAGCTGATTGCGCGCGATCTGGTGAAGCACTTCGAGGAGCGGCTTGCCACGATGGATGGCAAGGCGATGGTCGTCGTCATGAGCCGGCGCATTGCCGTCGATCTCTATCGCGAGCTCGTCGCGCTGCGTCCGGGGTGGCATGCCGAGGATGATGGCGAGGGAGTGCTCAAGGTGGTCATGACCGGCTCTGCGCCGGATCCGCTGGAGTGGCAGCCCCACATCCGCAACAAGACTCGCCGCGAGTCGCTCGCGAAGCGATTCCGAGACGCAACAGATCCGTTTCGCATCGTGATCGTTCGCGACATGTGGCTCACCGGGTTCGACGCACCGAGCATGCACACGATGTATGTGGACAAGCCGATGCGCGGTCACGGACTGATGCAGGCGATCGCCCGTGTGAATCGCGTGTTCAAGGACAAACCTGGCGGACTGGTAGTCGATTACCTCGGACTGGCCGATGAGCTGAAGAAGGCGCTCGCTACCTACACCGAAGCTGGCGGCACCGGGAAGACGGCGATCGATCAGATAGAGGCGGTCGCCGTGATGCTGGAGAAGTACGAGATCTGCTGCGGCCTCTTTCATGGCTTCGACTGGTCGCGGTGGACCAGCGGCACCGCACAACAGCGGCTGTCGCTTCTTCCCGCGGCACAGGAACATGTGCTTGGACTTCAGGACGGCAAGGCAAGACTGCTACGTTCAGTGACCGACCTCTCACAGGCGTTCGCGCTTGCGGTTCCCCACGAGGAAGCGCTGAAGATCCGTGACGACGTCGGATTCTTTCAGGCGGTCCGTGCCGTCCTGGCAAAGGGAGGGCCGGGCGAGAGGAAGAGCGATGAGGAGCTCGATCACGCCATCCGGCAGATCATCTCGAAGGCGATCGCGTCGGAGGAAGTCATCGACATCTTCGCCGCAGCAGGCTTGAAGAAACCCGATCTCTCCATTTTGTCCGATGAGTTTCTGGCGGAGGTGCGCGGCATGCCGCAGCGAAACCTGGCCGTGGAGCTGCTGCAAAAGCTTCTCAAAGGGGAGATCAGAAGCCGGTCGAAGCGCAACGTCGTGCAGGCAAGATCATTCGCTGAGCTTCTCGAGCAGGCGCTGCGAAAGTATCAGAATCGTGCGATCGAAACCGCGCAGGTCATCGAGGAGTTGATCGCGCTGGCTAAGGACATGCGCGCGGCCAGCGCTCGTGGCGAGGCTCTGAATCTGACTGAGGATGAGGTCGCGTTCTATGACGCGCTGGAAGCCAATGACAGCGCGGTCAAGGTGCTTGGCGAGCCGACACTGGTCGCGATCGCCCGGGAATTGGTTGAGACGGTAAAGAAGAACGTCACGATCGACTGGACGGTGCGCGAGAACGTGCGAGCGCATCTGCGCGTCATCGTCAAGCGCATTCTTCGCAAGTACGGCTACCCACCCGACAAACAGGAGAAGGCGACGCAGACGGTCCTCGAGCAGGCGGAGTTGTTGTCCGAGGGATGGGCGCTGGCGGTTTAGCGGACAAACGCCGTCCTCACCAGAGTCTGGCTTCTGAAAACGCTACCGGCGAATGGATTTGATGATCCATACGGCCGGAAGTATGCGTGTACCATTTCAGTCATGGCGAAATTGAAGATCAAGAAGAGCCCTGAACCCCGTCGATACCTGTCAGCTCGCGTCGATGCACGCGTCGCATCAATCGAACGTCGCATCGAGAACGACTATGGCCTGCCAACTGGAAGTGTTCGACTCGTCTTGCCGGATGGTCGTGACGCGCGTGGCGACAAACGCATCGGAAAGCTGCTCGCGGATTGGAGTGACTGAAGTGGCCGACCCGATTCTCAAGGATTGGGTGATCGAAGCGCTTCGCGCGAGTGGCGACGTGGGGCACCCAGGGGGCGGCTTCTGCTCGTTGCCGTGCATCACGATCGAGAACCACAACCTCTGCGAACTACGCTATCTTCTGGGCGGGGAAACCGATGTTGATTCCGGAGCTCGAGCGTCACCGGGCAGAGCTCGAGCAGCTCTGCCGCCGTCACCATGTGCAGCAGCTCGACGTTTTCGGCTCTGCTGCCACGGGAGCGTTTCGCGCCGGATCGAGTGATCTGGATTTCCTCGTCGAATTTCAACCGCTTCCCGCCGGTGCCTACGCGGACCACTACTTCGGACTGCTCGAAGAGCTCGAAAGGCTCTTCGAATGCCCGGTCGATCTGGTAGTCGCGTCCGCGATCAGGAATCCCTACTTCCGCCAATCAGTGGAAGAAACCAGGGCGAGTCTCTATGCGGCTTGATGCGAAGAAGTGATCGCATTGCTGCAGGAATTCACGGCAGTGAAAGTGCTCTCCGACTACGAGCGCGATTCGAGCGTGATCCGATGTTTCACGCCGCCTCGAGCGATGAACGGACGCTGCGGGCTTCGTTCATCGTTCATCGTTCATCGTTCATCGTTCATCGTTCCCCTCACCCCCCGTAGCGCGCGGCCAGCGTTTTCGGGTCGGTGGGGCGGCTGTAGAGATAGCCCTGGCCCAGCTTGATGCCTGAGTCGCGCGCGAATGTCGCGGTGCGTGCCGTCTCGATTCCTTCCAGCAGGACTTCGCTGGAAAACGCGTTGGCGAGGTTCTGCACGTTTTCGATGATCTTGCGGTGCACGTCGTTCGACTCGCAGTCCGTGCCGAACTGCTGGCTGATCTTCAGATAGGAGGGACGCACGGCGGCGATCGACTTCAGATGCGAGTAGGCGCTTCCGACGTCATCGAATGCGAATCGCACCCCGTGAGACCGCAGCACATCGGTCACCGCTTCCACTTTCTCCGCGCTCGGAAGCGCGCCCTGCTCCGTAATCTCGAGCACCAGACGCGCCGGCGAAATCCCTGCATCCGCGGCGGCGTCCAGGATTCCGTCGCACATCCGGTCGGCGAGCGAGAAGACGAATGGATGAATGTTGATGCCGAGGAAGCCGATCGCGGTCAGGTCCCGCCCGGCTTTCATCGACGCCGCTGCCGCGGCCAGCTCGAGCTCGACGATTCTCGACTTCGCCTCCGCGTAGCGGAACAACATCTCAGGATTGCCGAACGGTGAGTCGCTGCGAAGGCGGGTGAGTGCCTCGAAGCCGACGGCGTTGATCGGCTTGTCGATCCAGACCAGAGGCTGGAACTGCGCGTAGAGCTTGTTGCTGGTCACGATGTCGTCGAGAGTTGGAACGATGGTGACGACGCCATCGCGTTCCGACTCCGGCGTCGGAAGAAAACGCTCGAGGTCCTCGCCGAATACCGGCTTCTCCAGCACAGCCGCGGCTCCGCGCGCCAGCGCTTCGGCGCGCAGCTCCGCGGAGGCATAGCCGGTCATGAGAATCACCGGCGCCGCGGAGGCCGTTCGTTTGACGAAGTCGACGACGTCGAGACCCTCGAAGCGAAAGGGACCGGTGAACTTGACGTCGCTCAACACGTGCGTGACGAGAAACAGCTCGAGCATGAGCGCCGCGGATTCGAAATCGCGGCAGAGGATCAGATGGCGGCCCGGCGTTTCCAGAACCGCGGCGAGACCTTCGCAGACCGCCGGATCATCATCGACGATCAGGATGGTTTGCGACGCGGTAGCGCCGGGTGGAGCCGTCGTCATACCAGTTCCTCACTCTCGACTCGCACGGCTGAAGTCCTGAAGTACGTCCCGTAAGGATACGGTTTCCGCGCGGCTTTCTGAAGGATCATTCGATCACGGCGTGACGCGCGTCATCCAGTTCGTGACCAGCGTGAGCGGATTCAATAGCGGATCGGCGTCGACCGCATTCACGAGGATACGCCCGTCGTTGAGGACGACGAACTGCGTGTTCTCGCTTCGTTTCACGTTCACGCCGGCCACGGTGCGCGGCTCGCCGACGTCGATCACGCCGTCGTGTGCGCGAATGCCGGCCACGAGGATGTGCCGCAGATCGCCTGACGCGTAGTAGAGCTTCGTTCCATCGCTGCTCCAGTACGGCATCTGGCCGCCGTGTGCGGAAACGCGCGTCATTCCGCGCGCGTCGGGATACGCCGAGACGTAGACCTCGCGCCGTCCCGTGTCGTTCGAGACGTAGGCGATCCACTTCTCATCCGGCGAGAGTTTCGCGTTGAGGCGGCTCGAATCGGGCGGGCCGATCGGAGTCAGCGTTCCCGAGTCGAGCGACAACGCGCCGATCGAGAAGCGATTGCCTCCGAGCTTCGTTGACGTCGCGATGATCGCCGTGCGGCCATCGCGCGTGACATCGCACACGTAGTTCCGCAGTCCGTTGTGCAGCACGGTGACCGGCTCGCCGTCCAACGGCTTGCGGCGCACTTCGAAGATTCCGGTGGACCCGCTGGCGTAGAGGACCGAGCGTCCGTCCGGCGACCAGACAGGCGTCGCTTCGCCGCGGTTCGGCGAATCGGCCGTCGGCGGAGTGAGGATCGTCCCGACGCCGCGCTCGACGTCGAAGCTCCAGATGTGCGGCCGCTTTTGCGGCTCCGTCACCTGGACCGCCACCGCGCGTCCGTCCCTCGAGAGCGAGAGATCCCAGAACTGTCCCACGGGTGCGAGCGTTCCGGTCTCGCGCCCGCCGGCGTCGAACCACGCGAGCCGCGAAGCCGCGGAGATCGACGCTCCCCGCCGATAGACGAGCAGACCATTGTTCGACACCGAGAACCCGGCGCTCCCTCCCGTAAACGCGTAAAGGAGCTCGCTCGCGACGGCCTTCGGCTCGCCGGACACCGCGAGCGTTTTTGGATTGAACCTCTGCCCCATGAGTTTTCCGCTGCGGCCGAACAGCAGCACGCCATTCGCGAAACGGGCGTCCGTGTCCGACGGGACGAGCTCCTTCCGCTCGCGGCCGTCTATGGACGCGACGCAGGCCATGTAGATCGCATCGTCCGGCGATTTATGTGCGGAGACATAGAGAAAATGTGTGCCGTCGGGAAGGAACGATGGCCATCCGACGAGCAGCTCTCCGTGCGCGCTGTCCTGCCGGACCACCGTGCGGGTCGCGCCGCCGTTGATCGCGATCCGGTCGATGCGGTCTCCCGTGGCAATCAGCACGTCGCCGTTGGCGCCCCACGAATACCCCATCGTCGCTGGATCGTGACAGACGATCTGCGTGGCGCCCGACGCCGGCGAAAAGCGCACGATGTTGTTCGACTGCCGGATGAGAAGCTCGCGGCTGTCGGGCGACCACGCCGGCACCCCGCCCGGATCGTTGAACGCCAGCTTCGTGGTCTCGCCTGATGCCAGCTCGCGCAGATAGAGCGTCGACTCGCCGTCCTGACTCAGTCCGACGAACGCGACCTTCGTGCCGTCCGGCGACACCGCCGGCCAGCGGACGATCGATCCCTCGGGCATGGGAAGCGCGCTCTCGATCGTCATCGCCGGTGGGGCAGCGCTTCGTTGGGCTCCGAACCAGAGACTGATGCCAGCCACGGCGATCGCGAGCGCGGCGAGGAACCATGCGAATCGCTCGCGCTTCCGCGCCGGCGCTGCTGCGCGCGGCGGCTGCGCATCACGCAGGCTGCGCAACTCGATCGCCACATCGTGCGCCGACTGCCATCGCTCATCCGGATCCTTGGCGAGGCAGGCGCGGACGATGCGGTCGAGCGCATGCGGCGACGCGGGCTGCGCGCTCGCGATCGGCGGCGGCTCGGTTGCGAGAATGCTCGCGATGAGCGTCGCTTTCGACTTGCCGTCGAAGGCGCGGCGTCCCGTCGCCATCTCGTACAGCAGCGCGCCGAGGGCGAAGATGTCGGTGCGCGAGTCGGTGTCGCGTCCCTCGATCTGTTCGGGAGCCATGTACTGGAATGTGCCGACGATCGTTCCCTCTTCCGTCAGCGGGCGGCCGCTTCGCGCCTCGGTCGCATCCTGAGGCGTGACGAAGGAGTGACCGCTGATGGCGCTGAGTGCGGGCTTCGCGAGTCCGAAATCGAGCAGCTTCGCGCCGGACTTCGTCAGCATCACGTTGCCGGGCTTGAGATCGCGATGAACGATTCCCGCCTTGTGCGCGCGATCGAGCGCTTCGGCGATCTCGGTGCCGTAGCGGATCACCTGATCGAGCGGCAGCGCGCCGTCTTTCAGCCGGTCGCCGAGTGTCTGGCCGTCGAGCATCTCCATGACGAGGTAGTCGAGGCCATCCTGAGAACCGACGTCATACAGCGTGCAGATGTGCGGATGGTTGAGCTGCGAGATGGACTTCGCTTCGCGCTCGAAGCGCAGCCGGAGCTGCGCGTTCTGCGCGAACTCCGCGGGAAGAACCTTGATGGCGACGCTGCGATCGAGCCGCGTGTCGCGCGCGCGCCACACCTCTCCCATGCCCCCCGCGCCGAGAGGCGCGATGACCTCGTAGGGACCGAGGCGTTTTCCAACCGCGATTGTCATGGGTGATGGGTGATTTTCTCATGAGGAGCGCGGATGGCGGCGGCGGCCGCGATTGGTGTGGGTCCAGGGTCGCTCGCGATGATCGCCGGCAGCGGGTGGAATCAGAATCGATCAGCCGGCATGTGAGTCTACGATCAGCCGACCACTCAATCTTTGTGGGAAGCGCGGTGACAATGGGGCGATTGGAGCCTGCTTCACTCCATTTTGAATAGCTCGCGCATTTTCTGCTCGCGAAACTTCAGGAAAGCTTTCATGTGGGTCACCTCACCGACGGGCGGAGCCCACTCGAACTTCGACGACTCCCACTCGGGGCTGCGCGCCTCATTGAAATGTACGTCGCGTTCGGGGTCTTCAGGTGACGCTCGGGAGCACCGGCTCCGCCAAATCCTCTGACGAGAGTATCGCTGCTAGACTCATGAGCACTCCACCATGCGGTCGCCCGTGCTCGCCGCTTGTCTTGCGGGGGTGCTCCTCGCTCCTGCTGCGCTAGCACTCGATCCATCGAAAGCGCTCACGCAGTACATGCTCACCGTGTGGCAGACGGATCAGGGGCTGCCGCAGAACTCGGTCTTCGCCATCCATCAAACGCGCGACGGCTATCTCTGGATCGGCACCGAAGAGGGCCTCGTGCGATTCGATGGCGTCCGCTTCACGCTGTTCGACAAGCGGAACACGCCCGAGATCCGGCACAACTGGATTCAGAGTCTGCTCGAAACATCCGACGGCTCGCTCTGGATCGGCATCGTCGGCGGCGGACTCGCGCGCTACAAGGATGGCGCGTTCACTTCGTTCGGCACTGCCGATGGCTTGCCGAGCGATTTCGTCTGGGATCTCGCCGACGGCGGCGATGGCTCGATCTACATCGCGACCGACGGCGGCCTCGCGCGCTTCGCGAACGGCAGGATCACGGCGATCGACCGGACTCACGAGCAACTCCGCACGCTCGCCCTCGCGCACGACGGCACGCTCTGGATCGGTACCGATGGCCACGGCGTGCTGCGGATGCAGGGCGGCCGCGTCGAAGAGTACGAGCCGCCCCGACTCCCATCGAAGATCGTGCTCGCCATCCGCGAAACGCGCGACGGCAACGTATGGTTAGGCACCGCGGCCGGACTGTTGCGCCTGCGGGGGATGGAATCGCAGCTCTTCACGCGCGCCAACGGTCTGCCGCACGACAATGTCCGCTCGCTCTTCGAGGATTCGCGCGGAGTGCTCTGGGTGGGAACGGGCGATGGCGGCGTCGCGCGCTACACGAACGGCGCATTCACCACGCTGTCGATGGAGCACGGCATGGCGAGCAACGACATCCGCTCCCTCTTCGAGGATCGCGAAGGGAATCTCTGGATCGGCAGCGGCGCCGGCGGGATCGCGCGGCTGCGCGACGGCACCTTCACGATGTTCGGCGTGCGCGAGGGAATCGGCGGCGACAACGTTCGCACCGTGATGCAGGATCGCGCGGGTGCGATGTGGGTCGGCGGGCGCGGACTGACGCGCCTCGGCCCGGCGCAACCGACCTTCACGCGCGCCAGCGGACTCGCGAGCGACATCGTCTATTCGCTGCACGAAGCGCGCGACGGCACGATCTGGGTGGGGACCGACAGCGGCGTGTCGCGTTCCCGCGGGGATCGCTTCGAAGTCGTGCCGATCGACAGCGCCTCGCACGGCGAAGTGCGCGCGTTCGAAGACGACGCATCCGGAACGCTCTGGATCGGAACGGAAGGAGGACTCGTCCGGCGTGAGCCCGAGGGTGCGCTTCGATTGTTCACGACGAAGGATGGGCTCCCGGGGAACGGGATCCTGACGCTGCATCGTGCGCGCGATGGCGTGCTGTGGATCGGCACGCGGCAGGGACTCGCACGCATGGCGCAGGGGGAGACGATCGAGCCCTTCACGCCCGCGGGTCTCGCGCGAGCTCCGATCATCGCGATCACCGAAGAGCCCGACGGCACGCTCTGGTTTGCATCGGGCGCCGTCGGGCTCTTTCGCCTGAAGAACGGGCGCGTCGATCACTTTACGTCGCGGCAGGGACTCTACGACGACACGCTGATGGAGACGCTCGAAGACAGCGCGGGCAACTTCTGGGTGGGAACGAATCGCGGCATCTTTCGCGTGAGCAAGCGCGCGCTGGATGAAGTCGCGCGCGGCGTGCGCAAGAGCGTCGAGTCGACGGTGTATGGAACGGGCGACGGACTTCGCACCGCGGAGTGCAACGGCGGCACGCAGCCGGCGGGCTGGAAGAGCAGCGACGGGAAGCTCTGGTTCGCGACGATCCGCGGGCTGGCGATGGTCGATCCGTCGCGCCTGACGCCGAGCTCCGTCCCGCCGCCGGTCGTCGTCGAACATCTGCGTACGGGAACGCGATCATGGAGTGCCACGCGCGCGCTCGAGCTGCCGCCCGGCAGCAACGATCTCGAGATCCAGTACACGGCGTTCAGCTTCAGCGCGCCGGAGCGCATTCGCTTCCGCTATCGTCTCGAGGGCTTCGATCAGGAATGGGTCGATGCCGGCAGCCGCCGCACTGCGTACTACACGAACGTTCCGCCGGGGAGCTATCGCTTCCGCGTCAGTGCGGCGAACGAGAGCGGCGTCTGGAGCGATGCCGATGCGGTGCTGCCGCTGACGATCGCGCCACGCTTCCATCAGACGCTCACGTTCCGGATCTCGCTCGCGATTCTCGTGCTCTTCGCGATCTGGCTGCTCGATCGCGCGCGCGTCTGGCGGATGCGCTCGCGCGAGCGCTGGCTGACGGAGCTCGTCGCCGAGCGGACGCGCAGTCTCGAAGAGGCGCTCGCCGGCGCGGAGAGCGCGCGGCGCGAGGCGGAAGAACATCGGCGCGAAGCGGAGCGGCAGCACATCGAGGCGGAGCGTTTGCGGATCGAGGCCGAGACGGCGAGCCGCGCCAAGAGCACGTTCCTGGCGAACATGAGCCACGAGCTGCGCACGCCGATGAACTCGATCATCGGCTTCACCGACATCCTCGCGCAGCGGCTCGAGGAGAAGATCGATCCGAAGTTTCACAACTTCCTGCTGCTCGTCCGGACGTCGTCGCAGCATCTGCTCGCGATCATCAACGACATCCTCGATCTCTCGAAGGTCGAGATGGGAAAGATGGAAGTGTTTCCCGAGACGTTCCCGCTTCCCGACGTGATCAATGGCGTGACGCAGGTGATGAGCGCGATCTCGCAGCGGGCGAGTGTGATGATCGAGTTGGAGGTCGCGAGCGATATCCCGCCGATCGAAACGGATCCGGGGAAGCTGAAGCAGATTCTCTTCAATCTGCTTTCGAACGCGGTGAAGTTCTCGCCGAAAGGATCGACGATCACGCTGGCGGCGCGGCGCATCGAGAGCTCCGTCGAGTTGTCGGTGACGGACCGCGGACCGGGCATCGACCCTGCGGATGTCGAGAAGGCGTTCGAAGAATTTCGACAGCTCGGCACCGCTCGCAATCTCCAGGTCGGCACTGGGCTCGGCCTCTCACTGGTGCGGCGATTCAGCGAGCTGCTCGGAGGTTCGGTGCGCGTGGAGAGCGTGCCCGGCGAGGGCTCGACGTTCTACGTCACGCTGCCGCTGCGCTACACGACCGTGATGCCGGCGGGCGACATCGCGATGCCGTCCGGGGCGACGGTGCTCGTGATCGATGATGATGAGGAGGAGTGGAAGATCATTCGCGCAGCGCTCGACACGACGCCGTTCGTGCCGATGCGTGTGCAGAGCGGGCGCGAGGCGCTGGCGCGGCTGCAGCGGATCACGCCCGCCGCCGCGGTGCTCGATCTCGCGTTGCGCGGCGGCGAAGGATGGGAAGTGTTCGCCGCACTGCGCGATGCGGCGATCCCCGTGATCGTGATCGCATCGGCGGATGATTCACATCCTGCGCAGGAGCAGGTCACCGACGTGCTGATCAAGCCGGTACAAGGCGCCAAACTGGTCGAGCGCCTCCACCGGTTAAGTTGGTTTTCGGGGGTCACACCTGGAAAATCAACTTAACGGCGGGTCGTTGGTCATTTGATATCGAACGTCAAGGTGCTGATGTCGACGAGCCAGCGTGCGTCGTTGCCTGGGTCGCGGCGGCGGTATGTGGCGACGACCGTGTAGCGCCCGGGTTTCTGGAATGGGAAGTTGACGCCGAAATCGGCGGGGGTGCCGTTGGCGATCAGACCGCCGCCCGTTGCGAACAACTGAATCGGAATCCCGCGAAGCAGGTGGTTCGTGGGCTGGTCCACAGCGATGAACCGCATCGGATCGTCTACCTTCATCGATGGCCGTGGGCCGTTCCAACCCTGCGGATAGACCTCGAGGGCGAGCTCGGCCGAGCGTTGCCAATCGACCTTCGGAGCCGCGCCGCAGAAGATGAATGCCTTTGCGTGCTCGGTGCGCGTTTCATCGCCGGCGATGATCGGTTTGAAATCGATCGCGGCCATGACGACGCCGCTGTTCTCTGTGACTTCTGCGCTGAACGAGAGAGCGCCGTGATCCACAACCGGCGTGACCAGCAACCGCCGCTTGGGCAGGTAGAGCCGCGCCGAGCTCGGATCCGCGCTGTTCCCTTTGACGTGAAGCGTGACGGTTCCACAGTCGCCATCCGCGACGAGGTAGGGCTGCGCAAGAGCCACCCGGCCGGCGATCAGGATCGCGGCCACAGCAAGCCTTGCGATCATTTCATTACGTCCCTCCACCTCTTACGACGCGCCGCGCGTTAAGTTGGTTCTTGGGGGTCACACCTGGAAAATCAACTTAACGTTAAGTTGATTTTCCAGGTGTGACCCCCAAGAACCAACTTAGCTCCGGTAGTCGGCGTTGAGGGAGACGTAGTCGTGGCCGAAATCGCTGGAGAGGACGACGGCGCGGCCGTTGCCGGTGCCGAGGTCGAGGAGGATGGGGACGCGCTCGCGGGCGAAGACCTTTGCGGCGTCGGCTTCGCGATACGCGGCCGGCTCTCCATTCACCACGAGTTGCACCTGGCCCGCCTTCAACGACACGTTCTTCACTGAAAAGCGCGCGCCGCTCCGTCCCAGCGCGGCGAGGATACGGCCCCAGTTCGGATCGCCGCCGTGCAGCGCGGTCTTCACCAGCGGCGACGTCGCCACGGCGTGCGCCGCGGCCTGCGCATCGCGCTCGCTCTTCGCGCCGCGCACCTCGAGCTCCATCACGCGCGTCGCCCCTTCGCCATCGCGCACGATCATCCAGGCGAGCGTCCGGCAGACGTCATTGAGCGCGCGTTGAAAATCGGCAAGGTCACCTTTCGCGCCGAGTTTCCCCGATGCGAGCAGCACCACCGTGTCGTTCGTCGACGTGTCGCCATCGACGGAGATCGAGTTGAACGATTGATCGACGGCGATCTTCAACGATTTCTGCAACGCCGCCGGCGCGATGTCCGCATCGGTCATCACGAACGACAGCATCGTCGCCATGTTGGGATGAATCATCCCCGCGCCTTTCGCGACGCCGACCACGCGCCCGCGCTTGCCGCCCATCGCGAACGTCGCCTGCGCGACTTTCGGTCCGACGTCCGTCGTGAGGATCGCATGCGAGAACGCCTCGATTCCGCCGGACGAGAGGCGAGTCACGGCGTCCGGCAGCGAGTCGCGCATCTTCTTGTCCGGCAGTACGACGCCGATCACGCCCGTCGAGGCGAGAAACACTTCCTCCTCGCGGCACTTCAGGAGCTCCGCCGCGCGCGTGCGCACGCGCTTCGCGGCGTTCATCCCTTCGATGCCGGTGACCGCATTCGCGCAGCCTGCGTTCACAACGACGCCCTTCACGCGGCCGCCGCTACGCCTCAGCGCATTCTTCGACAGCACGACCGGCGCCGCCTGAAAGCGGTTTTTCGTAAACACGGCCGCAGCATTCGCACCGTCGACCGCCACGATGAGCCCGAGGTCGGGTCGTTTTTTGCGAATGCCGGCACGAACGCCGGAGGCGAGGAATCCTCTGGGTAATTTCATTTGACGTCGAGCTCGTGCAGGGTTCCGGCCTTGATCGCCTTGCCGACGATCTCGTGCGCTTCGCGAAACGGGATGCCTTTCGCGGCGAGGCGATCGGCGTAGCTCGTCGCTACGAGTTGATCGCTCGTCGCGGCCTCCGCCATCTTTTCGCGATGGATGCGAAGTCCCGAGATCAGTTCGCCGATCGCAGGCACGACGAGCGCGAGCACCGCGCGGATGCGGAACAGCGGCTCTTTGTCGAGCTGCAGATCCTTGTCGTAGGCGAGCGGCAGTCCTTTGAGTACAGAGAGCAATCCGGTGAGCTCGCCGATCGCGCGGCCCGCGTGACCACGCGCCAGCTCGAGCACGTCGGGATTCTTCTTCTGCGGCATGCGCGAGGAGCCGGTCGCCATCGAGTCGGGCAGCTCGGCATACGCCGCCTCGTCGCTCGTATAGAAAATCAAATCCTCAGCGAGATGGGAGAGATGCGACAGCGTCATCGTCGCGGCGAAGAGATACTCCGCCGCGAAGTCGCGATCGGAGACCGCATCGAGCGAGTTGCGCGTCGGCCGCGCGAAGCCGAGGACGTTCGCGAGCTTCTCGCGATTGACGGGCAGCGGCGTGCCGGCGAGCGCGCCGGAGCCGAGCGGGCATTCATCGCCGCGCTCGATCGCGTCATGAAAGCGCGAGAGATCGCGCGTCAGCATCTCGACATACGCCCGGCACCAGAGCGCGAACGTGATCGGCTCGGCCTGCTTGCTGTGCGTGTAGCCGGGCATCTTCGTCTCGGTTTCCGCGGCAGCCTTCCGCTCGAGCGTCGCGCGCAGCGAGGCGATCTTGGCGACCGCCTCCTGCGCCGCATGTTTGAGCCAGAGCTTCAGATCGGTCGCGACCTGATCGTTGCGCGAGCGGCCGGTGTGCAGCTTGCCGGCGAGCGGTCCGATCAGTTCGTACAGCTTCGATTCGACATACGAATGAACATCTTCGTAATCCTGTGTGTCCTGCGGGACAGGCGGGGGCGCCTGTCCTACACTTTTTAGTGCCTGGACGATCGTCTCGCACTCGTCCGGCGTCAGCACGCCGCACTCCGCGATCGCGTGCGCCCAGGCGATCGAGCCCTGCACATCTTCGGCAAAGAGCTCGCGATCGAACGCGAACGAATCGTTCAGCGCGCGGAGAAGCTTCGACGGCTCACCTTCGAAACGACCGCCCCACATCTTCATTGCTGGGCCACCTTGTGGATGACGAACGGCGCGAGCCGCTTGCGTCCCCGGAGCTGCAGGCCGAAGAGCTTGATGAAGCCGGCCGAGTCCTTCACGTCGTAGCCGGTCATGTCGAACGACGCGAGGTTCTGCTGGTAGAGCGAGTAAGGAGACTGCCGCCCGATCACCGTCGCGTTGCCCTTGAAGAGCTTCAGCGTGACGACGCCGGTGACGTCTTCGGTCAACACGTTGACGAACGCGTCGAACGCTTCCTTCAGCGGCGAGAACCACTGGCCGTTGTAGACGAGCTCCGCGTAGCGCGTTGCGATCCGCTCCTTCTCGTGCGCCGACTCCTTGTCGAGCACGATCGACTCGAGCGCCTTGAGCGCGGTGACGAGCAGCGTGCCGCCCGGCGTCTCGTACACGCCGCGCGACTTGATTCCGATCAGCCGGTTCTCGACGATGTCGGCCCGGCCGACGCCGTGCGCGCCGCCGATCTCGTTGAGCTTCATCACCAGTGCGGCGGGCGAGAGCTGCTCGCCATTCACCGCGACCGGGATGCCCGACTCGAACGCGATCGTGACCTTCTCCGGCGTATCCGGCGCGTCCATCGGATCGACGCTCAGCTTGAACATCGACTTCTCGGGCTCGAACATCGGATCCTCGAGCGGGCCGCCTTCGTGCGAGAGATGCCAGAGATTCCGATCGCGCGAATACGGATCCTTCTTAGTCACCGGCACCGGGATGCCCCGCTCCGCCGCGTAGTCGATGGCATCTTCACGCGAGACGATCGACCACTCGCGCCACGGCGCGACGATCTTCATCTCCGGCGCGAGCGCCTGATAAGCGAGCTCGAAGCGCACCTGATCGTTGCCCTTGCCGGTGCAGCCATGCGCGAGCGCATCGCATCCGGTCTCGAGCGCGATCTCGACCTGCTTGCGCGCGATCAGCGGCCGCGCCGTCGACGTGCCGAGGAGGTAGTCCTTCTCGTAGATCGCGCCGGCCTTCAGCACCGGGAAGAGATAGTCCGCTGCGAACTCTTCCTTCGCATCGACGAGATGAAAGTCGCACGCGCCGGTCTTGTACGCCTTCTCGGCGAGATGCGCAGTCTCTTCAGCCTGGCCGACATCGACGGCCACGGCGACGACTTCGCAGCCGTAGTTCTCTTTCAGCCAGGGGATGATGATCGAGGTATCGAGTCCGCCCGAGTAGGCGAGTGCAATCTTTTTCACGCTGCTTTCTCCTTGTTGGGTGTAGGACAGGCGCCCTCGCCTGTCTGCGTGGTGGGACAGCCGAGGGCGGCTGTCCTACACAGCGCGTCCATGAATTCGGTCAATGCTTTTTTCGGGACGATGTAGGGCGGCAGCAGGCGCAGCACGCGGTCGCGCGCGCTGCCGACGATGAAGCCCTTCGCGAGCAACTCCTTGACGACGGGACCGGCGGGGCGATCGAGCTCGATGCCCCACATCATTCCCTTCCCGCGAATCTCGACGATGGCCGGCACCTTCGCCTTCAGCGCGTCGAGCTGCCGGCCGAACCAGTCGCCGTAGGTCTTCACGCGCTGGATCAGCGTCGATGCTTTCAATTCGTCGAGCACTGCGATGCCGAGCCGGCATGCGACCGGATTGCCGCCGAACGTCGTGCCGTGATGTCCCGGCTTCACGACTCCTTCGACGACGTCGCCCGTCAGCACCGCGCCGAGCGGCAGTCCGCCGCCGAGCGGCTTCGCGAGTGTGACGATGTCGGGCACGACGCTGGTGTGCTGAAACGCGAAGAGCTTGCCGGTGCGGCCGAGGCCGCACTGGATCTCGTCGAACACGAGCACTGCGCCGGTCTTGTCGGCGAGCTTCCGCGCGGCGATGAGGAACTCGTCGCTCAGCGGGATGATGCCGCCTTCGCCCATCACCGACTCGAGGAAGATCGCGCAGGTTTCTTCGGTGACTGCGTTCTCGAGCGACGCGACATCATTCGGCGGGACGAATGTGACGGATGGGACCAGTGGAGCGAATGGCGCTCTGTAGGCTTCATGGCCTGTCATCGAAAGCGATCCGAGCGTTCTGCCGTGGAAGCTTTCTTCGAGCGCGACGATGCCGGCTCTTCCCGGATTCACGAGTCTCGCGAACTTCAGCGCGGCTTCATTCGCTTCGGTGCCGCTGTTGCAGAAGAACGCGCGGCGCAGTCCCGACTCCCGCACCAGCCGCTCGCCGAGGATGCCCTGCGCCGGATGGTAGAAGAGATTCGAGACGTGCAGCAGCGAGTCGGACTCCTGCTTCAGCGTCTTCACGAGCCGCGGATGTTTGTGGCCGAGGACATTCACGGCGATGCCGCCGAGCAGATCCCAATACGCCTTTCCTTCGGCGTCGAAGAGCTGCGCGCCTTTGCCGCTGCGCGGATGAAACTGCGCGCGGTTGTAGGTGCCGAGGATGAAGTTCTTCTCCCGCGCTTCGACGGCGGCGGGGGATTCGTCATGAAGGAGCATGGATGCCTCCGGCAGAAACCAGTGGAGCGACAGGCGCCTCGCCTGTCGACCGAGCCGGCAGGCGAGGCGCCTGCCGCTCCACGAGGGTTTTTCCGATCGTTACGTTTGCGACGCCGGCGGCAATCGCGCCGAGCGCTGCGTTGAGTTTCGGCAGCATGCCGCCCTTGACGACGCCATCGAGTACGAGGGCGTTTGCGTCGGCGGCGTCGAGGTTGTCGATCACGTTGCCGCTGGCGTCCATCAGACCCTCGACGTCGGTGATGAACTGCAGGGTTTGCGCGCCGAGGCCTGCGGCGAGTGCGGCGGCGGCGCTGTCGGCGTTGACGTTGAACAGCTTGCCGTCGTGCGAGGCTGCGATCGACGAGACGACGGGGAGCATCCCGTAGATCAGCATCGACTTCACGAGCATCGGATTCGACGAGACGATCTGGCCGACGTGGCCGAGGTCGACGCCGTCGATCGGCGGATGCTGCTCGGCGACGAGCGTCGCGGCGTCGGCGCCGGAGATCCCGGCGGCCTTGACCCGCATCGCCGTCAGTTCGGAAACGATCAACTTGTTGACCAACCCGCAGAGGACGGAGACGACGACGTCGAGCGTCGCGTCGTCGGTGATCCGCAGACCGGCGTGCGTCTTCTTCGCGATGCCGAGCCTGGCCAGCATCGCGTCGATGTGCTTGCCGCCGCCATGCACGAGCACGAGATCCTCGCCCGCGTTCCAGCGCGCGACGATGTCGTGCAGGACAGACGCTCTCGTCTGTCCGTCATCCAGCAGCGAACCGCCCAGCTTGATCACGTTCATTGCAGCCCCTCCGTCTCCGGGAAGCCGTACATCCGGTTGAAGTTCTGCACTGCCTGGGACGCTGCCCCTTTCAGCAGGTTGTCGATGACCGAGACGATGACGGCGCGGCGGCCGCCCTGGAGAAGCCTCCAGCCGATGTCGCAGCGCGGCGTGTTGACGACGTCCTTCAGCTCCGGCAACCGGCCGGGCTCGAGGATCTTCACGAACGGCGCGTTCGCGTACGCCTTCGCATACATTTCGGCGATCTCTTCGTCGTTCACGGAGTGCGTGAAGCCGACGTGCATCGTCGAGAGGATGCCGCGCACGGTCGGCAGAAGATGCGGCACGAAGACGAGCGTCGCTTTCTCGCCGAGGTGAAGGCCCTGCCGGATCTCCGGCTCATGGCGATGGCTGCCGACGCCGTAGGCCTTGAAGTTGCCGAAGAGCTCTGCGAACGAATACGAGACGTCGGCCTTCTTGCCGGCGCCGCTCACGCCGCTCTTCGCGTCGATGATGACCGGCTGCTCGCGATCGATGAGAAAGGCGACCGGCCGGAGCGCGAGCAGGATCGAGGTCGGATAGCAGCCGGGATTCGCGACGAGCCGCGCTTTCTTCAACTCTCCGTTGCACCACTCGGTCAAACCGTAAGCGGCTTCGTCGAGGAGCTCGGGATGCTCGTGCGCGAAGCCGTACCACTTCGGATAGAGGCCGGCCTGCCGGAGGCGGAACGCGCCGGAGAGATCGACGACCTTCATGCCGAGGCCGAGGATCTTCGGCGCGATCTCGGCGGAGACTTCGTTGGGGGTGGCGAGGAAGACGACTTCGGCGTGCGACGAAGCAAGCGCATCGACGGAGAAGCTCTCCGA
The DNA here is from genome assembly GCA_021325515.1 of Acidobacteriota bacterium. Lineage (GTDB taxonomy): Bacteria > Acidobacteriota > Thermoanaerobaculia > Gp7-AA8 > Gp7-AA8 > JAJPHC01. Next base: position 16,311 of record JAJPHC010000027.1, on the reverse strand, counting down.
CGAATACTCCGCCACCACCTCGGCGTGCGGATGCCGCCGGAGGATCGTGGTGAGCTCCGCGCCGGCGTAGCCGGTGGCGCCGGCAACCGCAGTGCGAATCGATGTCGAAGAAGTAGTCATTTCGAATTGCCTCTCAAAAGGAAACGGGTGACGACGGGGCGGAACGCGGATCAGGCGCGCTTAGGTCGTCGTGACGCCGGTGTGAGACCGGCGACGTGCTGAACATGCCGCGCAAGAGCGTGCGCGGCGTCAGGGGAGGCGAGAGCGACGAAGATCGTGTCGTCACCGCCGATGGTGCCGAGGACGCCGTCGAGTTGCGCGGCGTCGAGTGCGCTGGCGACGGGCTGCGCGGCGGCGACCGGCGTCCGGAGGACGACGAGGTTGCCGGCGGCCTGCGCGGAGAGCACCGAGGATGCGAGCAGGTGATCGAGCCGCGACTCGCGGCGGTCGCGCGGGACGAATGCGACAGGTGTTGCTGCCTGCGCGAGCTCCTGAGGAATCACGTACCCGGCGGGAGTCTTGGCCAGCCCGAGCTCGCGGATGTCGCGAGAGAGAGTGGGCTGGGTGACCCGGTAGCCTCTCTTCTTGAGAAGCCCGAGGAGCTCGTCCTGGGAGGAGACGGAGTTGTCCCGGACGATCCCGAGGATCTCTTCCCGCCGCCGGACGGCCTCGCCTGGTGCATGAATATTCATCGGTCCGAATTTTTATTCATGAACGGGAGGATGTCAAGCGGTATTCCGGTTTTGGGGATGCACGGTCACGGTTTCAGCGATCGCGTCTCAACTGATCTCGAAGTTCGCTGAGTGCGATGTGCAATCCGCCGTACGGCAGGCGAGCGGGGATGACGACGCTGCCGTCCCTGATGGGAAAGACGCCATCGTTGCACGTTGCGAGGTGCTGCGGATTCTCCTCGTCGATCACACCGTGTATGAGAAGTTCGTCGCCCTTGCGCGGGATCTCGTCCTGCGGGCTCGTGCAGAGACGCCTGGTTCCGTCACCGTTGCGGCGAGGACTTCGGGCCCTTCGCGAAGATAGTCAGCGAAGCGGGGCGGCATCGGCGCGAATGCGTCGAATTGCGGAGGCGGCAGACAGTCCAGCCCCGCCGGATTCTCGACCTGTGCGATCTGCGCCAGTGCCGCGCGCGCTGCCGGCGCATGCCTCTGGATCATCGCCGCTGGTACGAAACGAAGCTCGCGATGCGCCGGATCTGCATAAAGTGCAGCCGCTCCACGAGCGGAATGCGACGCCAGGAGGACGAGCAGCGCGAACATGCGTCCTGCAATCTAGAGGGACGGCTACATGCAGTCAAAACCTTCGCTCCCCCGTCGTGAGAAAATCGCCCGTACTTCGGGGCACCCCATGAACGACGATCGCGGATTTCTCGCCACACTGATCGGCGACGGCCGTCCGTTGTTGAACCTCGTGGCGCTGACGCTCTGCGGTTGTGGCGCGTTCGCAATCTTTCAGGCGCTCAGCGGCGGCTTCCTTCCGCAGGATGTCGCGTTCCTCGGCATGTCCGCCGAGCAGCTCTGCTCGCTGCAGGGCTGTCGCATCCTCCACTTCATGGTGCATGACCGCGTCTCGTTCGGCGGCGTGATGATCGCCACCGGCATCATCTATCTCTGGCTGGCTAACTTTCCGTTGCAGCAGCGCCAGTCGTGGGCCTGGTGGGCTCTCCTCGCCAGCGGCGGCTGCGGATTCCTCAGCTTTCTCGCCTACCTCGGCTATGGGTATCTCGATACGTGGCACGGGGCGTCGACGCTGGCCCTCCTGCCGCTCTTCGCCGCCGGGTTGTGGCGCACGCGAACGCTGCGCGAAACGGAGGTCCCGCTGCAGCAGGGACGCCTTCTCCTTCTTCTCTCGACGACCGGCATCGCTGCCGCGGGATTGACGATCATGACAGTCGGCATGACGCGCGTCTTCGTGCCTCAGGATCTCGAGTACATGGGAATGACGCGCGAACAGATCCGCGCCATCAACGCGCATCTGGTGCCGCTCATCGCGCATGATCGCGCGGGATTCGGCGGCGCACTCTTCTCGTGCGGGCTGGCGATGCTGTTCTGCGTCGCGTACGGCGCGCCGTCGCGGCATCTTCGCCAGGCGCTTCTTTTCGCCGGGATCGCGGGGTTCGTCACGGCCATCGGAGTTCATCCGATGATCGGCTACACGAGCGTGACTCATCTCGCGCCGGCCGTGTTCGGGTGCGCCGTCTACTTCGCCGGACTCGCGCAGATGTTTTTTCTCGCTCCGCGCGTCGCGGTCTCCGCGTGACGATCGCGAGGAGTGAGTCGCCGGGTGAGGGCACCCGGCGACTGCGGGCGTGACGCCCGCTCTCCTCAGGGAGCGGTGATGGACCAGATGCCGCGGCCGTGCGTCGCCGCGTAGAGTTTTCCATCCGGCCCGAGGTGCAGCTTCATCACGGTCGTCAAAGGCGCGCCGCTGCCGAGGCGCGACCAGTGCGCGCCTTCATCGGTCGAGATGAGCGTGCCGAGGTCGGTAGCGACGAGCAGCTTGCCGTTGCGCACGATGATCCCGTCGGCAGGAATGTCGGGGAAGTTGCCGCTGATGTTGCTCCACGTCGCGCCGCCATCCGTCGTCTTCCAGATGTGGCCAATACCTGCGCCGGGACCTTCGGTCCAGGTGCGCGAGAAGCCGTTGAAGGCGGCGTAGGCCGTGCGGCCCGAGGCATCGGCGGGGCTGATGGCGAGGCCGGAGATGTAGCGGTTCGGCACGTCGGAGGGGAGCGCGAGCTGATGCCACGCGCCGCCGGCGTTCGTGGCGATGCCGCGCGCGAAGCCGCTGTTGTTGCAGGGGCCGCACCATGCGGACCAGATCACATCGTTGCGCGAAGTGATCGTCGTGATCGAGTGTCCGGCGCCGGTGTCGAATGCCTTCAGCCAGTCGCTGCCGCTCTGGATGGCGAAGCCGCGATCGAACGTCCAGACGAACTGGCCGCCGGCGACCCAGTGATTCTTGTTCGTCTCGTCGGCGCCGAAGGGGGCGATGAAGCGCGGATTCGGATCAGCGGGAGCGACGTCGGTGATCGAGTGCACCGTTCCGTTAGACCGTCCGCAGTTCGTCGTCACTTCGAGATCGAGATCGACATACTCGCCGAGGATCTTGCAGCCGTCGTCGGGATCGACGAGCACGTCGCCGCCGTCGCCGCCGAAGGGGGAGCCCATGGAGCCGGTCGCATCTTCGGGGAGCAGGAGCGAGCCGCCGTTGTCCTGCAGGCCGCCGGAGATCGCGACGCCGCCCGGCACCTTTCCGACGCCCACCGAGTAGTACTGCAGCGTCCGCAGATTCGCATTGAGGCTCGACCAGCCGCCGCTTCCGGTGTCGCTGACGTTGCGCACGTAGACGCCGCCGTCGTTGCCGATGTAGACCTTGCCGTTGGAGATCGCGAGCGAGTGCTGGTCGGAGTGCGGCGCCAGCGGGCAGGTGTTCTGCGCGTCGAAGATCGACCAGCAGGGGAAGTCGTAATTCCAGTAGGGCGCCGCAGTCGTCCAGGCGCCGCCGGCGTTCCGCGTTTCGTAGACCTCTTCGAGCCCGACGTAGAGGTGCTGCGAATCGTTAGGGTCGACGAGGATCGAGTTGTTGTACCAGGCCTGGATGCCGGGGCTGTACCCCTTGCCGCTCACGGCATGCAGCGCCGAGTCGGTGCCGCCCAGCTTGTCGGACGAGCCGATCTTGTTCCACGGGCCGTTGATGTCGCCGCCCGGCGAGTCGTAGATGCCGGAGAGGCAGGTGTTGTTGTTGTTCGTGTATTTCGTGATCGACTCGACGACCGCGTAGAGATGCGTGCCGTCGGCGGAGTAGGCGAATTCGGCGTTGCCGATGTCCTGCGGATTCAGCCCGCCGGTCGGATTCGCCTTCGCCCACGTGTTGCCGCCGTCGTAGGAGAAGTAGAAGCCGTTGTAGGCCGCTCCGCCCCGCCAGGCGCAGTTGGCGATGACGCGCGTTCCGTTCGACAACGGTGCGATCGCGACGTCATTGCAGATGTTGTCGTACGGATTCGCCGATCCCGGCACCGGAAGGAGCACCTGCTTCCATGCGCCGCTGCTCGTCGTCGAAGAATGTTTCCAGACGCCGCGCGACGTGGCGGCGTAGACGTTCCCCACCGTGTCGAACTTGATCTGATTGATGAACGTCGACTCGAGCTCGCTGCCGCCGGTGCGCATGCCCGATGTGAAGACGCCGCTGCGCGGATTCGTCAGGCGATAGACGCCGGTGCCGACGTACGACGTCGCGCCGGTGTTCCCCTCGCCGGTCGCGAGCCAGAGCGCGCCGTCCGGCGCGAGCTCGACATCGCCGACGGAGAGCGTCGGGATGCCGTCGGTGAGCGGAGTCCAGCTGTTCCCGAGATCGTTGGAGCGGAAGACGCCGCCGTCGGCGCCGCCTGCGTAGATGTACGAGCCGTCGACGGCGAGACCGGTGATGCGCCCCGCGACGTTGCCGGCGCCGCCGCTGGAGTTCGAAGCCATCGGATCGCGATAGCGGGGATCGTCGGAGTTATAGGGCCGCGTCGTGACTTCCTTCCACGACTCCTTGCCGTACGTCGGGAGTGACTGCAGCGAGGCGAAGGCCGCCGAGTAGGCGCCGGGCTGCACAAGTCCCGGTGCAGTGCGCGCCTGCGCGAACTGCTCGGCCGCGTTGGTGATCTCGTGCGTCTCGTCGCCGGCGTTGCCGACTCTCGCGCGACGATGCTCGTCCCGCCATTCGCGAACGCCGAATCCGGGATGGGGCGCCTGGCTACACGAGACGCCGAACAGACCGAGGACGATGAGGGCACGAAGCCGCATGCAAAACTCTCCTTAGACGCGTTGTGGTGCTCGCGCGCGAGATCGCAAGCGGCATGCCGACGAGTTTTCAATGAGTTAGCCGCAGTTGATGGGTCGATTCGTGGGCATGGGAGCGTCGGTTGACCCAGGGGCGGGTCAGTGGAGCAACAGGGGAAGATGCCCCTCACCCCTGAGAGGACGCTGCTGGCTAACTGTCAGCAGCAGCCGCTTCCCGGCACGTGGCGGTGATCCGGGCCGGCAGGCAGCGGCACCATCGAGACCGGCTCGCCGCGCATCACTCGCAGCCAGGCGCGCGCCGATGCTCCGATGATGACGACGACGCACAACATCAGCAGCGCGGTGAGCGTCGCGTCGAGATATCCGGCGAATGCCTTCTCCGGCTTGCTCGTCATCGGAAGGAAATTGTTCATGATGGAGAGATATCCGGCGTACAGCGTCGTGGAGGCGACGAATGCCAGCGGGAACATCGTCGTCCATGCGTACCTGACGCGCCCGGCGTTGATGATCACGCTCGTGCCGACGCACAACGCGACCGCGGCGAGCAGTTGATTCGCAATGCCGAACATCGGCCAGATCTGTGAGATCGATCCCGTCAGGATGAAGTACGCCCAGCCGCCGACGACGAGCGCCGTCGAGACGAGCGTGCCCGGCATCCAGCTCGTGTCGTTGAACTTCGGCCAGGCGCGGCCGGCGAACTCCTGCACGAGGAACCGTCCGACGCGCGTGCCGGTGTCGATCGTCGTCAGGATGAAGAGCGCCTCGAACATGATCGCGAAGTGGTACCAGTACGACGCGAGATTTCTGAAGAAGGGGATGCCGGCGAAGATCTGTGCGAATCCGACCGCGAGCGATACCGCGCCGCCGGTGCGCCCCACGAGCGTTTCACCGACCTGCTTCGACAGATCCGCGAGATGCACCGGGGTGAGTCCGAGCTTCGCGAATGCGGCGGCGGGAACGTTGATCGCGTAGTAGTCGGCGGGCTGCAGCGCGCAGACGGCGATGAGCGCGACGCATCCGACGAGTCCTTCGCAGAGCATCGCGCCATAGCCGATCATCCGCGTGTCGGACTCCCTGTCGATCATCTTCGGCGTCGTTCCCGAGCCGACGAGCGCATGGAAGCCGGAGATCGCGCCGCAGGCGATGGTGATGAAGACGAAGGGATAGAGCTTGCCGGGGATGATCGGTCCGCCGCCCGCCGCGTACTGCGAGATCGCGGGGGCATGAATCGCCGGCGCGACGACGATCGTGCCGATGACGAGCGCCGCGATCGTGCCCAGCTTCATGTACGACGAGAGATAGTCGCGCGGACAGAGGAGCATCCACACCGGCAGTACCGACGCGATGAAGCCATAGCCTGCGATGGCGTACGTGATGTGGTTCTTCGACAGCGTGAAGATCGCATCGAGCGGCGAGCCTGGAATCCAGCGGCCGATGATCACCGCGGCGAGCACCGCGAGCGCGCCCCAGAGCGAGCCGTTGCGGATCGCGTTCGGCGATCCCGACTTGTGCAGATAGAGACCGACCACGAGTGCGATCGGGATCGTGAGGAAGATCGTGAACGTGCCCCACGACGAATCAGCGAGTGCGTTGACGACTGCGATGCCGAGGCCGGCCAGCGCGATGACGACGATGAAGAGGATCGCGATCATCGCCATGATTCCAGCCAGCGGCGAGATCTCCGAGCGCGCGATCTCCGCCAGCGAGCGCCCGTTTCTCCGCACGCTGGAAGCGAGAATCACGAAGTCGTGCGTCGCGCCGGCGAGCACGACGCCGAATGCCAGCCACAACAACCCCGGCAGATAGCCGAACTGCGCGGCCAGCACGGGGCCGATGAGAGGTCCGGCGCCGGAGATCGCCGCGAAGTGGTGCCCGAAGAGCACCCATTTGTTCGTCGGCACATAGTTCTGCCCATCCTCGAAGCGATGCGCCGCCGTGACGCGCGCATCATCGAGCACCATCACCTTCGCCGCGAGAAAGGCCGAGTAATAGCGATAGCCGATCGCGATGATCGCGAGGAAGAAGAGGATCAGTGGGAGAGCGTTCATGGAGTCAGTTTATGCTGAGCGCAGCGAAGCATCAGCCGGGGCGCCGCGCTGCGCGTTCTTCAGGCCTGCGCGCGGGAATCCGGATTTTCGAGGCGCCCCGGCTGATCCTTCGCTGCGCTCAGGATAGACTTCTCTTCACCATGTCCACCATTACCGCCCTCTTCGATGATTACGCCGCCTATCACCAGACTCCCGGCAATAAGGCTTTCCATCGACTGGGAATCCCGATGATCATGCTCTCTCTCATCGGCATGCTGGTGCATGTGAAGCTCGGGCCGGTGGATGCGGCGATCGTTCTCATCGTGATGGCGGAGCTCTATTACCTGACGATCGAATGGCGTCTGGCGATCCTCATGCTCCTCGTCTCCGCCGCCTTCTACTTCCTCGGCGCATACCTCGGGCTGTGGGTGAACGTCGCGCTCTTCGTGCTCGGGTGGATCTTTCAGTTCATCGGCCATAAGGTGTACGAGCACAAGAACCCGGCGTTCTTCCGCAATTTCGTTCATCTGCTCGTCGGACCTCTCTGGATTCTCAACGGTTTCATTCCAGTCGTGAAGCACCGCGCGTGACTCAGATTCTCATCGTTGAAGACGATCCCGCCATCCGCCGGCTGGTGACGATGGTGCTCAAGCGCGAGCACTACGACGTGCAGACGGCGGCCGACGGCGTGGAAGCGGTGATGAAGCTCGGCGTACACGAGTTCGACGTCGTGATCCTCGATCTGATGATGCCGAATCTCGATGGCTTTGCGATGCTGGAGACGCTCGCCCAGAACGAACCGGACTGGTTGAAGAAGATCATCGTGACGAGCGCCGCATCACCGGGAGTGATCCGCGAGCGAATGCAGGCGAAGCCGTTCGCCGTGCTCCCCAAACCCTTCGACATTCAGGATCTGCTAAGCGTAGTCAAACGTTGCGTGAACGACGGAACCTAGTCGCTCCCCATCCGTCCCATCGGTCCCATCCGTCCCATCGTCCCATACAATCCGCCCATGCAACCCTGTGGCTCCGATCGCGTGCGCGAGGTCGCCGGTGGCCGCATCCTTCTCTACTCGCGCTATCCGAAGCCGTGGCAGACGCGCAGCGCGAAGACGAACACGAGTCCGGAACATCCCGGCACCGCGCTCTTCTGGGAAGAGGCGATCTTCGAGGTCGTCTCCGCGGAGGCGCAGCAGGGCGGCGGCGTGCGGTACGTCCTCGAGCCGTGGCGCGACGAGCATGCGATGCGCGTCACCGACCGCTACGACGAAGAGAGTGAAGCGCACCGGCTCGCCCAACACAACGCTGCACTCCGCCGCGAGAAACATCGCATCGCGGTGAAGCTCTCCGGATTCCTTGCCGGGCATCTTCCGGCGGCCATTCAGGAGGAGCTTGCGAGCGAGCTTGGATTGTTCGCGCCCAACATGACGATGATGTCCGTCGCCGGCGTCCTGGCGGTGGTCGTGGCGCTGATTCTGACGATCGTGCATCGCTACATGAACGGCGAGATGATTCTCTGGCACGTCGTCATGGCGGCGTACCTGCTGCAGGAGAGTTGTTACCGTCTGGTCCGTGTCTTCATGCACCATCGCCCCACGGGGTCGCTGATCGGTATTCTCTTCTACAGCATGGCCTACGCCGCCGGATGGAAACGCGGCATGCCGCCCCCGACACAAGAGCCGAAAGGCAATGGGATCTACATCCGCGAGGAACATGAGGACACGAAACTGCGCGATGCCTTTCATCTGCGCGAGCCGCTGGTGACGCTGCTCCCGCCGGACGAACAGTCGCGCTTCGCGGAACGGTTCGACTACGACTACAAGAAGCATTCAAAGCCCGTGGCCGTGCTGCTCCTCGTCTTTTCGCTCCTCGGCGTCTTCACGTCGGTGCGGACGATCGCGGCGCAGCCGACCGGCGGCGCGATTCTGTCGCTGCTCTGCGCAGGCGGCGTCGCGCTGGAGCAGATTCTCAGGCTGCACGCATTTCAGCACGGCCCGGCGGGCAGCGTCTTCGGAATTCTCGCGAGACCGATGACGCGGAGACTGCTCGGTTGAGCCGCAGATCGCTCTTCCTTGCGCTGCTGGCACTGGCCGGGCTCACCTGGCTGCGCGTTGCACTCGTGGATCATCTGCCCGATCAGGGATTCTTCGAGAAATACCTCGTGATCGCGCGCACGCTTCCGCGCGAGCGTCTGGCGGAAGTCAGTCCCGCCTATCTCTGGCTCATGGTGCTGCTGCGCGGCGTTGGGCCGCATGCGATCCGAACGATGCAGATCATCGGCGTGAGCATCGCGGCGCTTGCGGCGGCGATGGCTGCCGGCCGTCTCGGTGGACGGACTGCGGCATTCGCCGCGGCGATCTTCATCCTCGGCAGCCGCGCCACGCTCGTCTGCGCGACGGACCTCGAGCCGGAGATTCTGATCGTGCTGCTGGATTCCTTTGCGCTGGTGGCTCTGGCGCGCGAGCGATGGTTTGCCGGCGGCGCGCTGCTCGGGCTGGCCGCAACGGGCCGTCCGGTCGCACTTCTCGTCGCTGCGGCAATCGGTGCGTGGCTGCTGCTCCGCCGCGAGTTGCGCGATGCCGCCGCGTTCGCGATCGCCGTCTCGCTGCCGGTGATGCTCGCCATCACCGGCAACTTCATCATCACCGGCGACGCGTCGCTGATGGATCCCGGCTGCGCCTTTTACGAAGGGATGAATCCCTCCAGCGAAGGTTACGCCGGTGTGCAGCCGCGCATCGTGAAGGAGATCGAGGGGGCGGTGCAGCAGCCTGACTACGTGCACGTCGCGTATCGCATCGTGGCTTCGCGGGCGGCAGGACGCACGCTGACGCATCGCGAGTCGAATGCATGGTGGACTGCGAAGGCGGTCGCGTTCATGCGCGAGTATCCGGAAAACGCAGCGCGGATTGCGGCGCGCAAGCTCCTCTTCGCGTTTCACGCGTATGACCGCTGGGATCTGAGCACGATGGCGCGCAAGTCGCGCGCGCTGGAGCGCTGGCCCGTCTGGATTCCGTTCCCGCTCATGGCGGCGCTGGCCGGCGTGGCGCTGCTGCGCAGGCGCCGCGAAGCCACCATCCCGCTGCTCTTCGCCGCGGCATCGATGACGGTACTCGTCCTCTTTTTCGTCTCCGGACGGCAGCGCGAGGCGGTGATTCCGGCGCTGGCGGTCGCCGCGGCCATCGGCGTGTCGGAGCTCGTTTCGGTATTGCGGACTTCGCGGCTGGAAGCTGCGCTGATGATCGCCGGCATTGTCATCATCGCGACGCTGCTCTCCGTCGACGGTCCCGCACAGCGCGAGGATCTCTACACCTGGGGGCTGCTGCACGATGACGAGGCGATGGCTTTCGATCGTGCGCGCGAGCTCGGCCGGCACGGTGACTGGGCGGCGGCCGATGCGCTGTTCGACGCTCTGCAGCGCGCGGGCTATCAGCCGCTGCGCGAGGCGAGCGCGGTGCCTTCTGTGGCCTGGTATCGCGCGCGCGCCGCGCTGCATCTGCGCCGCGATCCCCGTCCCCAACTCGCCGTTGCAGCAGCCGCCGCACCGGGCGACGTTCATGTGCTGGCGCTGCAGGCCGTGCTCGGCGACCGCGCAGCGATGCGCAGAGCGAACGCGCTGCACGATCCGTTCACGGCCGAGATGGCGCTCGCCGAGGCGTGGAGCGACGCCGGGAACGAGCGGAATGCGCGGCTGCTCGCCGACGATGTGCGGCGGCGGATTCCGGAATGGACGCCGGCCGGCGCAAGCTGAGTGGCGGTGCCTGCGCCGCTTCCCGCGAAAATTCTTCCAGACGGCTCTCCGAAGGCACGCGACTCGCACACTCCATCCGCTGAGTCATGGAGTCGTTTGACGGTCGCCGCCGTGTCGTGATCGAAGGTGTCTCTCCCCGCGTGGATGACGGCCGCTTTCCCGCAAAGCGCGCCGAAGGGGACGTCGTGTTTCTGGAGGCGGACATCTTCGCCGACGGCCACGATGTCATCAGCGCAGTCGCGCTGCACCGGCATCAGTCAGAGAAGAAGTGGCGCGAGGTACGTCTCCAGCCGCGCTTCAATGACCGGTGGCGCTGCGAGATCACGGTCGATCGTCCCGGCTTCTACTACTTCACGTTCGAAGGCTGGATCGATCACTTCCTGACCTGGCATCGCGATCTGCGCAAGCGCGTCGATGCGCAGCAGAGCGGCCTCGACGTCCAGCTCGCGATCGGCCTGCAGATGATCCGCGACGCCGCGGCGCGGGCCAACGCACGCGATCGCCGCCGCCTCGGCACGTTCGTGCAGCTCCTCGAGAGCGATGCGGAGCTCGAGGAGAAGATCGAGGAAGTGTGGAGTGAGGATCTCCTCGCGCTGATGTGGCGCAACGCGGACCGCACCCTTGCCACGCGTTACGCGTGCGAGCATGCAATCGAAGTCGATCGCCGCAAGGCCGCATACAGCACCTGGTACGAGCTCTTCCCGCGCTCATTCGGAACGCTGCGCGATGTCGAGCGCCAACTGCCGCGCATCGCGAAGATGGGCTTCGACATCCTCTATCTCCCGCCGATTCATCCGATCGGCACGACGTTCCGCAAGGGCCGCAACAATTCCGTCATCGCCGCCGCGGACGATCCCGGCAGCCCGTGGGCGATCGGCGGCGAAGAAGGCGGCCACAAGAGCATTCACCCGGACCTCGGCACAATGGAGGACTTCGCGTCGCTGCTCGATGCCGCGCAGAAGCATGGAATCGAAGTCGCGATGGACATCGCGTTCCAGGCCTCGCCCGATCATCCGTATGTGACCGAATATCCCGACTGGTTTCTCCGCCGTCCCGACGGGACGATTCAATACGCCGAGAACCCGCCGAAGAAGTATCAGGACATCTATCCCTTCTTCTTCGAATCAGCCGCGTGGCGGCCATTGTGGGAGGAACTGCGCAGCGTCTTCGAGTTCTGGATCGCGCGCGGAGTCCGCGTGTTCCGCGTCGACAATCCGCATACGAAGCCGCTGCCGTTCTGGCAGTGGTGCATCGCCGAGTTGAAGCGAAAGCATCCCGATCTCATTTTTCTGGCCGAGGCGTTCACGAGGCCGAAGATCATGTACTGGCTGGCCAAGGCAGGATTCACACAGTCGTACACGTACTTCGCGTGGCGCAATACGCCTTATGAGCTGCGGGAGTATTTCCAGGAGATCACGAAGCCGCCGGTGAGCGATTTCTTCCGGCCGAATGCCTGGCCGAATACGCCGGACATCCTGACGGAATATCTGCAGTTCGGCGGGCGGGGCGCGTTCGTGAATCGGCTGATCCTCGCCGCGACGCTTTCCGCGAATTACGGGATCTATGGACCGGCGTATGAGCGGATGGTCGACCAGCCGCGCGAGGCGGGGAGTGAGGAGTACCTCGACTCCGAGAAATACGAAGCGAAGCAGTGGGGCGAGACGGAAGAGGACCTCACTCCGCTGATTGCGCTCGTCAATCGCATCCGGCGCGAGAATCCCGCATTGCAGCAGAACGCGACGCTGCGCTTTCACGAATGCGATAACGAGCAGATCCTCTGCTACAGCAAGACGAGCGGCGACAATGTCGTCCTTACGGTCGTCAATACCGATCCCCACAATACGCAGGCCGGCTGGGTCACGCTCGACCTGCCATCGCTGCAGCTCGATACGGGCCGCCCGTTCCAGGTACACGAACTGATGAGCGGCGCGCGCTATACGTGGCACGGCCCGAGGAATTTCGTGCAATTGAATCCGCACGCCGTGCCGGCGCACATCTTTCGCATCCGCCGCAAGGTGCGGAGCGAGAGGGACTTTGAGTATTACCTGTGAGGTTGCTTTGAGATTGAGAGTCAGAAGCGAAATTCAGAATTCAGATTTCAGAATTCAGAATGAAGAATTGAGATTGTGGTTCATTGAGCTCGCTTCTCGCTCTTTCTCGCCACTCCGGAGGCGGCTGTGAGCGACGACCTCTGGTACAAGGACGGGATCATCTATCAGACGCACGTGCGTGCGTTCTTCGACAGTAACAACGACGGCATCGGCGACTTTCAGGGTCTGACCCGCAAGCTCGATTATCTGCAGGATCTCGGCGTCAATATCCTCTGGCTCCTGCCCTTCTATCCGTCTCCACTGCGCGATGACGGTTATGACATCGCCAATTACACGGCCGTCAATCCCAGCTACGGCACGCTGGCCGACTTCCGCAATTTCATGAAGGAGGCGCACCGCCGCGGCATCCGCGTCGTCACCGAGCTCGTCGTCAATCACACCAGCGATCAGCACGCGTGGTTTCAGAAGTCGCGGCGTGCAAAGCCGGGCAGCCCGTGGCGCGACTTCTACGTCTGGAGCGACACGCCGGACAAGTACAAGGATGCGCGCATCATCTTCAAGGACTTCGAAACGTCGAACTGGGCGTGGGACCCCGAGGCGAAGTCGTATTACTGGCACCGCTTCTTCTCGCATCAGCCGGATTTGAATTTCGACAATCCCGCCGTGCACGACGCGCTCTTCAAGGTGCTCGAGTTCTGGATGGATCTGGGCGTCGACGCGTTCCGCCTCGATGCGATTCCTTATCTCTATGAGCGTGAAGGAACGACGTGCGAGAACCTCGCGGAGACGCATGTCTATCTCCGGAAGCTGCGCGCGCACCTCGACGCAAAGTATCCGGGCAAGATGCTGCTGGCCGAGGCGAATCAGTGGCCGGAAGACACGCTGCCGTATTTCGGCGACGGCGACGAGTGCCATATGGCGTTCCACTTCCCGGTCATGCCGCGCATGTACATGTCGCTGGCGATGGAAGACCGCTTCCCGATCGTCGACATCATGGCGCAGACGCCGCCGATCCCCGACGCCTGCCAGTGGGCGCTGTTCCTCCGCAATCACGACGAGCTGACGCTGGAGATGGTCACGGAGGAAGACCGCGATTACATGTGGCGCACGTATGCGCGGGAGTCGAACGCCCGCATCAATCTCGGCATCCGCCGGCGGCTCGCGCCGCTGATGGGCAATCACCGCGGCCGCATTCATCTGATGAACGGACTGCTGTTCTCGTTTCCCGGTACGCCGATCATCTATTACGGCGACGAGATCGGGATGGGGGACAACATCTATCTCGGCGACCGGAATGGCGTGCGCACGCCGATGCAGTGGAGCGCCGACCGCAATGCCGGATTTTCGCGCGCGAATCCGCAGCAGCTGTTTCTGCCGGTGATCATCGACCCGCAATATCACTATGAGCAGGTCAACGTCGAAGCGCAGCAGAACAGCCAGTATTCATTGTTGTGGTGGATGAAGCGCCTGCTGGCGACGCGCAAGCGATACAAGGCGTTCGGCCGCGGCACGATGGAGTTTCTCCATCCCGAGAATCGCAAGATTCTCGCTTTCATCCGGCGGTATGAGGATGAGACGCTGCTCGTGGTGGCGAATCTCTCGCGCATCGTGCAGTGCTTCGAGCTCGATCTTTCGCAGTTTCGCGGCATGGTGCCGGTGGAGTTGTCGGGCCGGACCCGCTTCCCCGAAATCGGCGAGCGGCCCTATTTCCTCAATCTCGGGCCGTTCGCGTTCTACTGGTTTCAGCTCGAGCGCAGCAGTTCCGGCGAGATCAGCGGCGCAGTGGAACTGCCGCTCATTGCGGCGAAAACGTGGGAAGAGGTCTTCGCGGACCGCAATCGCGACGCGCTGCAACGCGCAGTTGGGGGTTACATCCGGACGCGCCGCTGGTTCGGCGGCAAGGCGAAGACGATCAACACGACTGCGGTGCGCGACTCCGTCGCTCTGCCGAAAGAGGCGGGACATCTCGCGATTGTCGACATCGAGTACACCGATGGCGAGCCGGAGACGTATCTCCTGCCGCTTGCGCTGACGCAGGTGCGCCGTTCCGACGAGAGCGAGAAGAAGCCGTCGACATTCATCGCGCGTCTGAGCGACGGCCAGCTTCTGTACGAGCCGCTGGCCAGTCCCGCGTTTGCCGCGGCGCTTCTCGACGCGATCGCGCGCAAGCGCAAGACCGGCCCGCTCACGGCCTCGGTCACGCGCGAGCTTCGCGCATTGCGCGGCAACGAGCCGCTCGAGGGACAGGTCCTCAAGGCCGAGCAGAGCAACACGGCGATCGTGTACGGGCAGCGGCTGTTCATGAAGCTGATCCGCAGGATGGAGCCGGGGATCAATACGGATCTGGAGGTCACGCGCTTCCTCAATGAGGAGACGTCGTTCACGCACACGCCGCGGATCGCGGGATCGCTGGAGCTCGACGGCATGACCGCTGCGATTCTGCAGAGCTATACGCCGAACTCGGGCGATGCGTGGACGTACACGCTCGATGCGATCGGGCGCTTCTTCGATCGCGTGCTGAGCGATGCCTCGGCGGTGGAAGCGATGCGGCGGCCCAATGAGGCGGCCGCGCAAGCACTTCTCGACGGCTACATCGCGGATGTCGAGCTGCTCGCCCGGCGGACCGCGGAGATGCATCTCGCGCTCGCCTCCCGCCCCGATATCCCGGCGTTCGCGCCGGAGCCCTTTACGCCGCACTATCAACGTTCGATCTATCAGTCGATGCGGACGCAGGCGGTGCAGACGATGCAGTTGCTGCGGCGCCGTGCGAAGGACCATCCCGACACGCAGATGTTGCTGGCGCGCGAGGCGGAGCTGCAGGCGCGATTCCGCGCACTCATCGAGGGCCGCATTACGGGCCAGCGTCTGCGCACCCACGGCGACTACCACCTCGGGCAGGTGCTCCATACGGGCAACGATTTCGTCATCATCGACTTCGAAGGGGAGCCGGCGCGGCCATTGAGCGAGCGGCGCATCAAGCGCAGCGCGTTGCGGGATGTCGCCGGCATGCTGCGCTCGCTCCACTATGCGCCTTATGCGGTCGTGTACGGCCAGGCGCCCGGCGTGGTCATTCGCACCGAGGATGAGGCGCTGCTCGATGCCGCGGCGGCGTTCTGGTATCAGAGCACGAGCCAGGCGTTCCTGCGCGCGTACCTGGCGGCAACCGGAGGCGCAGCGCACCTGCCGTCATCTAACGAGGAGCTGCACCTTCTGCTGGACGCGTATCTGTTGGAGAAAGCGCTCTACGAGATCGCCTACGAGCTCAATAACCGCCCGCAATGGCTGAAGATCCCGCTGACAGGCGTATTGCAGCTACTGGGGTGAAGGCTATGACCGTGTGGTGGGGCGGTTGTGTGATTTTTGTCGGTGCTTTGAAAAGCGAAATGCAGAAGGCAGAACGCAGAATGAAGAATTTAGAAAGAGCGACGCGCGAAGCGCCACATCAATTCTCAATTCTCAATTCTGCGTTCTGCGTTCTGCGTTCTGCTTTTGGTAGCTCGAGCACAAGTTGCTTCGGTTGCACAGCGGGAGCGGGAAGCTCGTGTGGTGGGGCGGTTGCGTGATTTTTTCGGTGCTTTGGAAAGCGAAATGCAGAACGCAGAACGCAGAATGAAGAATTTAGAAAGAGCGACGCGCGAAGCGCCACATCAATTCTCAATTCTCAATTCTGCGTTCTGCGTTCTGCGT
>JAJPHC010000043.1 GCA_021325515.1 Acidobacteriota bacterium | reverse complement strand
TGTCGGATCGGTCCTCGTTCTGCATGAAATCCCCCTCTTGCTCGTCGGTTCGAGAGGGGGGATTTTTAGGTGATCGGATGGGGGGATTTTAGGGAGATCGCTGACACCATTTTGCGCTTCTCCCAGGACGTGAGGACTGTCGCAGTCGTAGGAATAGCCGGGGGCGGTGCGGCTTGTGGAGCCGCGCTGTTGGGCTTCATCTGGTCGCTCAAGACAAAAGGAGTAACCTGATCCCAGCACTTGCTCTAACAACGGCAACGTTGCCGATTTTCTAGATACGCCTGGCACGGCGGTGAACCGCACTATGTCGATTGCACCGGCCGCGAATTGCTCGTCATACGCCACGCACGGGAGAACATGCGAACTTTGTCCGCAGTGCCCACCTTCGTTGTGCCGGATGTCGCTGCTGCCATCCAGTGGTACGTCGGGCATCTCGGCTTCGAGCTCGGCGGGATGTTTCCCGCGCAGGAGCCGTATTCCTACGCAAGCATTCACCTCGGGCCGGCGGAGATCATGTTTCTGCGCATTGCGGGCTACGTCAAGCCCGACTTGTCGGGGCTTCGCTTAGAGGGCCTGTGGGACGCCTACATTCGCGTGGAAGGGATCCGGGATCTCTATGAGCGCTTCGACGGGAAGGATTTCGTGCGCATGCCGCTCAGAAAGCAGCCCTACGGCGACTGGGAGTTCGAAGTCCAGGACCCGTTCGGGTATGTGCTGGTGTTTGGCGGCGATTACGGCAGCTCCATCGACTGCACGCTTCCTCCCGCGAATCCTGCGTAGAGCCTCGAGCCTCCGATGGCGAGTGCGCGCACATCGGTGTTCATCAGACCTTCATTCAACGCGGTCCAGGTGCTCCCTTCGTCCGCGCTCATGAAGACGCCGTCGAATGTTCCGCAAAATACTTTGCCATTGGCTGCGAGCGCGACGGCCTCGACTTCATCTTCCTTGATGCCGGGCGCGCGCGACCACGTCGCGCCGCTGTCGCTGGAGCGATAGAGCCCCTGCTTCGTTGCGACGTAGATGTGCGTTGCATCGGCGGCGAGGTCTTTGATCTCGCCGGACCGCACGAGTGTGAACGTCTTCGCGCCGTCGCTGGAGCGATAGACATCCTTGCCCGTCACCGCGATCACGACACCGGGCGCGGGCGACCGCAGCATCCTCACCGATCCGGTGATGCCGGATCCTGCCGCTTCCCACTTCTTGCCGCCGTTCGTCGATCGGTTGATCGGAGCGCCGCCCATGTCTTTCGACCACGAGCCGCCGGCGTAGAAGATCTTCGGATCGCCGGCGTCCTGCGCCAGTCCATCGAACTCCGGGCCTTGGATCTTGCCCCGCATCATGTCGCGCATGCCGGGCTCCGGCACCTCGATCTGCTGCCATGAGCGGCCCGCGTCTTCGGAGCGCCACCACTTCGCGTTCTGATGCGCGTACAGCCGCTTCGGCGACTGGCGATCGAAGACGATGCCGTCGATCTCCGTCTTGTCGCCGGAGGCGAACGGCGCTTCGAGCTCGGTCCACGTGCCGGGCGCGTCTTCGCGGAAGAGTCCAACTCCGAGTTGTGCAAACAGAGGGGCCGCAGCTCCCGGCGATGCCCACAATTTCTCGGTCCATCCCGCGCCGAGTCCGGTGCTCATCGGCTGAAAGGTCTCGCCGCCGTCCGTACTCCTGAAGAAGCCCTTGCCGGTGGTACCGGCGTAGACGACGCCCTTCGTCTTCGGATGGAACGCGACGCCTTTGCAATACCAGTTGTCGAGTCCACCGCCGACGGTCGTCCACGTCTCGCCGCCGTCGGTGCTGCGGCGCAGACCATTCTCCGTTCCGGCGAAGAGCGTGCTCGGATCGTGCGGATCGAGATCGAGGCTGAAGAGCTTCTCCGTTCCCTGCAGGCCGAGGTCGAGCTCGGACCACGATTCGCCGGCGTTGGTGGACCTGAAGAGTTGATTGGAAGCGACCGCGTAGATCGTCTCCGGGCGTTCGCGCGGAATGGCTAACAGTTTGATGCTGCGGTCGGGAAGGCCGTTGTCCGCAGGTTTCCACGTCTTGCCGCCGTCGGTGCTGCGGCGAAGGTGATGCTGCGTGCCGCGCCCGCCGGCGTAGACGATCTTCGGATTCTTCGGATCGATGGCGAACGCATAGGCATCCTGATCGGGAACGCGGAAGCTCTCCCACGTCTTGCCGCCGTCGGCGCTGCGATAGTGGAGATTCGTCGACGGCGCGTAGATGATCGACGGATTCGACGCCGCGAATGCGAGCGGCTGATCGAGGATGTACGAGGCTTTTTCGGGCCGCACGGGATTCCAGCTCTTGCCGTGATCGAGCGAGCGCCAGAGACCTGCGTGTCCCGGGTTGTCGATGCCGGCCCAGAGGGTGGATGGCGTGCCGGGATCGACGGCGATCCAGACGAGGGGGCGGCTCACGAGGTCATCGCCGGGCAGGATCCAATGCTGTCCGCCGTCGTCGCTGCGCCAGACGCCGCCGGAGCTCGTGGCGGCGTAGAGGACGTTCGGATTCGCGGGATCGCTGGCGACATCGACGACGGTACCGAGCCATGGACCTTCCGCGCGCCAGGCCGCGAGCAACGGCGTCGTGAGCGTGATGAGCAGAGCGGTAGCGAGGGCAAGAGCGAATCGCATCGGGCGCCTCCTCTGTTGTCGTGCGTGACGATGCTATCAAAGTGGAAGGGCGGCCGCATGATCTAACAAGCCGCTGCAGCACCGCGGGCGATCCTCAATGCCGCGCCGTCCGCCGTCTGCCGCCTGTGCCGGGAATCACGAGCAGGGTCACGCTCTTTGCGGGGAGCGTGAGGGAGAGCGCACCGCCGTTCACTGCGACGTCGGCGCCACGCTGGATGCGAGTGCCCGAGGCGAGCTGCCAGCGCTGCGCGGCGCCGGCCGCGTTGAAGTTCGCGATGCGCACCGTCGTCGCCGCCGTGCCGCTGAGGATCTTCGTCACGATCATCACCGTCAGCGCACCATCGGCCGAACGCTGCGCGGCAAACACCGCGACTTCATCCGGATTCGTTCCGGCCGCGCTGACCGACGTATCGCCGAACGCCGATTTCGCACCGTCGTAGTTGCGATACATCCTGATGGCGTCGTAGGCCGGCGATCCCGTCTGCGGCGTCGTCCATCGCGCCGCGAGATCGAGCCCTTCGCGGCCGAAGATGCCGAGGATGTCGGCCTGCGCGGTGGCGCCATTCATGTCGGACTCCGCGCCCCAGTTGTACTCGGTGATGCCGATCGGCAGGCCGCCCGCCCATTCGCGCATGCGCGGAATGAGCCGTACTTTGTCGCCGATCCACGACTCGTCGGTGTAAGCCGGATCCCACAGCGACCGCGTGGAGCGGTTGCGCCGCAATTGCATGGAGGTGGAGACATCGTTGCCCGTCTCTCCGCTTTGCGGATAGAAGTGCACGGTCACGATGTCGAGCAGGTGTGCAGCGCGCAGTTGGGCTACGAGCCACGGTACGTAGTCAGCACCGCCGTGTGCGGCGCGATCCGGAAAGCTCGACCAGTTGTGCGCCGCGGCCCACTGCTGGTCGTATCCGCTGTAGAGGTATCCACCCCAGCCCCACTCCTCGGGGCCGCAGATCGCGGCGCTCGGATCGACGGCGCGGATCTTCTCTGCATGCTCGCGCATCTTCGCCGCGACTTCGTCCATCGTCGCGCCGGCGGGGTGCACGTCGCGATGCGTCGCGTGCCAGATCGAATGCTCGTTGTCGAGCAGGTAGTAGCGGACGCCGCCCGTTCCCCATTGCGTGACGAGATGGCGGACCCAGGCCTGCTGGAAGTTCGCATCGACCTGCAGGTTGGCGTCATTCGGATCGTTGCCGGTGATCTCGCTGCCGTTCGTCCGGACGCCGTTGCCGGCGTCGGGCATCCAGTAATCGGTATATTGCTGCGCGCCATATTTCGCGACGGAGAAGCTCGCGAGCTTCGCGCGGTTCGGGCCGAGCTTCGCCGCCCAGCCGATGATCGGAATCGTGATCATCGGCTCCGCGCCGGCGTTCTTCGTGTCGCGGATGAAGGTGTCGGCACTCTCACCAGCGGCTGCACTCGTCTCGCCGATCGACTCGTAGAACCAGTCGGCCGCGCGATTGCTCGCGTTGAGCTGCCAGTTGTAGCGCGTCGTCGCGTTGCCGCCGGAGCGGTTCAGCGGCACGTTCAGATCGGCGAGCTGGGCGGTCGTTGCGTAGGCGACGCCGTAGATGTTGGGGTTGATCGGATGCCGGTTTGCCGACGCATCGACATGGATCGTGATCTGCGCGGAGATCGCCGGTGTGATCAGAAGAAGGAGGAGCGCTGCTTTCGTTCGCATAAACACACCCCGACCTGAGTACGCCGGCGTGAGATTGCGACAGAAGCGTCGCGGATCGGAGCGACATCCAGTCTCGCCGCGAATCGGAAGGCCGCATGTGAGGCAGATCACGTTGCGGTAAACTCGCGCGGTCCCATGGCCCACCTCCTCATTGCCCATCCCGGTCACGAGCTTTTGCTGCAAGGATGGATCTCGCGAAATCAGCCTGTCGTCCACATCCTTACCGATGGCACAGGGCACTTTCCGGCATCCACACGCGTCGCGGACTCCGCGCGTTTCATCGACGAGATCGGAGGGAGCCGGGGCTCGATCTTCGGCCGGCTGTCCGATCGCGAGGCCTACGCGATGCTCGTGGAGCAGAACGACTCGCTGCTGTTCTCGCTGGCCGCGGAGCTCGCCGCCGATCTCTCGAAGACGCGGCCGGCGATGCTGGTGACCGATTCAGCAGAGGGCTACAACCCGATCCATGATCTCTGCCGGCTCATCGGCGGAGCAGCGATCGCAATGGCGGGCGTCGGCACGAAGCAGTATGAATATCCGGTCGTGAGGCATCCGAGTCTTCCCGTTGAAGAGATCGTGATCGAGCTGGATCCGGCAGCGCACTCGCTGAAGATGCAGCGCGCCCATGCTCGCGCGGAGACGATCACGGACATCATCGAGCTGCTGTCGCGGCACGGCGAGGATGCGTACCGGCGCGAAACGCTCTGCAGCGTCGGCGACTGGGCAGCGATCGAACATGAGACCGCGCCGCTGTACGAGCAGTGGGGCGAAGAGCGCGTGGGGAGCGGTCTGTACGCGCACGTGATCCGGGAGCGTGAGCACCTGCTCCCACTGCGCGACGCACTCCGGGCCCGGGTGGAAGAGCGCGCATGCGCGTTCTGATCGCGGGGCAGTCGCAGACGGACATCGGCGGCGTGCAGCGCTACGAGCGCGAGCTCGCGTCGTGGCTGCTGGAGCGCGGCCACTTGCCGATCGTTTACGCGACGGATCGCGGGGAAGCGGCGCGCGAGCTTCAGCGCAGGACGATCCCGGTCACGGATGATCTGAACAGCATCACTGCGCCCGTCGACATCATCCATGGCGATGGCCGCCTCGAGACGATGGCCGCGCTGCTGCACTTTCCGCACGTTCCCGCGGTGTTCGTCGCGCATGGCTGGCGCACCGTGCCGCCGCGCTTTCCTCGAATCGGGCGCTATGTCGCCGTCGATGACACCTGCGCCGACAATCTGATGACGCAGCACGGCATTGCGCCGGAGAGGATCTCGGTGCTGCTGAACGCTGTCGACATCGATCTCTTCCGTCAGCGCGAGCCGCTCCCGCCGCATCCGCGGCGCGCGGTGGCCTTCGGCAATCTCGCGCACGAGCTGACGTTTCTGCCGGCGATTCGTGAGGCATGCCGGCAGTCGTCGATCGAGCTCGATGTCATCAGCGCCATGGCCAACACTTCCGTCGCCGAGCCCGAGGAAGTCCTCGGGCGCTACGACCTCGCGTTCGCGAAGGCGAAGTGCGCGATGGAAGCGATGTCGTGCGGGCTCGCCGTCATCCTCTGCAGCCACGCGGGACTCAGCGGCATGGTTCGCTCCGAGGACTTCGATCGGCTGCGGCGTCTCAACTTCGGAATGCGCGCGCTGCAGAAACCGGTGACGGTCGAGAACGTGCTCGCGGAGCTCGCGCGTTACGATCCGCTCGATGCGCGTGCAGTGTCGGAGCGGATCCGCGCGACGGCATCGTCCGATTCCATGCATGCGGCGCTGTTCGCGATCTACGAAGAGGTGATCGCGGAGCAGGCGGCCGCGCCGGCGGATCCGCTGGCCGAGGGGCGCGCTGCCGCGGCACTGCTTCACGAGATCGCCGCCGCGCAGTGGCGTACGGAAGTGCACCTCGGCACACTCGCCAAAGCTTCGCAGCGCGTGATCCAGATGCCGCTCGTCGGTCCGGTCACCGCGAGAGCGCTGCGGTGGTTGACGCGGAGAAAGTGAGCGAGTGGATCCCGAGCGCTCGCGCCCGGGATCGGGCTCTACACCTTCTTCGGCGGCAGTTCGCGCGCCTGCGGCTCGTCCTGAAATCCGTGGTGATTGTGGCTGCCGTCGCAGAACGGCTTGTTCGCAGAATGTCCGCAGCGGCAGAGTGAAACGAGCGTGCGGCCGCCGAGGCCGTAGGCTTGTTGCTGCGGATCGACGATCTGGATGTCGTCGCCTTCGATGCGTAGCGGACCGTTCTTCATCACTGTAATCTTCATCATGGTTCCTTTCGCCTTGAAATAGCCGGCAATCATGAAGGGTACGATGAAAGCGATCCAGCTCGATGCACCCGGCGCGCCCGAGGCGCTGAAAATTCGCGAGCTTCCAATGCCGGAGCCGCCGGACGGATGGGTGCGGATTCGCGTCGAGGCATTCGGGCTCAACCGTTCCGAGCTCCATCTCCGCCTCGGTCTCGCCACGAACGCGACGTTCCCGCGAGTGCCGGGCATCGAGTGCGCCGGCGTGCTCGATGACGGGAGCGGCCGCAAGGTCGTCGCGATGATGGGCGGAATGGGCCGCGTGTTCGACGGCGGCTACGCGGAGTACGTGATCGTTCCCGCGTCGCAGGTGATTCCGATCGAGACCGGGCTGCCGTGGGAAATCGCCGGCGCGATTCCGGAGATGCTGCAGACGGCGTACGGCTCGCTGACGACCGGACTCGATCTTCGTGAAGGACAGACGCTGCTGATCCGCGGCGGCACGTCGTCGGTCGGCCTCGCTGCAGCGATGCTGGCGAAGCGGATCGGCGCGCGAGTGATCGCGACGACGCGGCAGAAGCCGCGCCTCGAGGCACTCGCAGCGCGAGGCGTCGATCATCCGCTGCTCGATGATGGCGCGATCGCGGCGGCGGTGCGTGCGATCGCGCCGGGAGGAGCCGACGCCGTGCTCGAGCTCGTCGGCACGTCGACGCTGCCCGATTCTCTGCGCTCCGCGCGCGTGCACGGCACCGTGTGCTTCACCGGAATGGTGTCCAACGAATGGATCGTCCGCGACTTCTATCCGATCGGCTACATCCCCACCGGCGTCCGTCTGACGGCGTACGGCGGCGAGGCGAGCGATCTCCCGCGCGAAGTCCTGCAGAGTTTTCTCGATGACGTCGCCGCGGGGCGCGCGACGGTTCCCATTCATCGCGTGTACGAGATGAACGAGATCGTCGAGGCACACCGCGCGATGGAAGAGAATGCGGCGCTGGGGAAGATGGTGGTCAGAGTGCGCTAGCGCGTATAGCGTGCCCGCTGTCCGCTTTTCGGACGGTTGGACGATTTGAAGACATCCCTGCGTCTGCGCTTCCGACAGGCAAGTAGCTGATGCAGCAGCATGTTAGCCCTGCGAAGGGACCTGGGCAGCGGCTTGCTCCTCTCCCGGTTCGCAGGTGGAGTGACATGCAAGCTGAACAGAAGCCACGCTTTCGCGATCTGCTCGAAGAGCGAGTGACGGAGCTCGAGCAGATCATCGCCGCAACCGACGAGCTCGCGCCGCGCGACGAGCAGGATTACGCCTGGCTCGACGACGTCGTGGAGCGGGCGCTCGACGCGATTCGAGTTTCGCCGGAGGCGTCATGAGAAGCGGACTCGTGATCGAGGACGAACGCCTCTGGTCTGAAATCCTGACCAGGATGCTGCAGTCGTTCGGCGTGAAGACCACCTCCGTCGCAACGACCGAGGAGGCGATCGAGGAGATGACGCATGGCGATTACGACATCGTTCTGCTCGACCTTCGCCTCGGCGACGACGATCCGTACGATGTGGTGACCTTCGTGAAGAGTCACCCCGACATCGCAGCGAAGACGATCGTGGTCACCGCATACGGCCAGCTCGCGCTGCAGATGAGCGGAGGTCTGCCGATCGTGCCGAAGAGCGAGATGAGAAGCCTCTATCCGCGCCTGTGCGAGATGCTGGGGGAGAGGCAGTCGGGATGATGGTTGCGGCGCACGATGCCATCGAATCAAGATGCGCGGTGTGCCGGGTTCGCGATCAGGTTCGGGAAGCTTCGCGTCGTGGATCTCCATCCTCGCGCATCCGTTCGTGATGACCGGCGTGATGGTCGCCGGCAGCGCGCTGCATTCCGGCACGGTTCGCGACGCGGCCGCGGCGCTGCTGCTCGCCGGCGCGGCGATTCTACCGGTCGCGATCCTGATGATTCGCCAGGTACGGCGAGGCGATTGGGAGAACGTTGACGCCTCCAATCGCGCGGAGCGGCCGATTCTCTTCGCGACGGGGATCGTTGCGCTCGCCGCGCTCCTCGCGTTCGAGCTCGCGTTTCGTCCCGGCTCGTTTCTCATCCGCGGCGGAGTGATCGTCATGATCATGCTGGTGATCTGCGCCATCGCCACGCGCTGGATCAAAGTCTCGCTGCACATGGCGTTCGGCGCGCTCTCGGCAACCACGCTGCTGCTCCTCGGCTCGCCGGCGGGATGGATTCTCCTGGCCGTACTTCCGCTGCTGGCGTGGTCGCGGCTGGCGCTGAGTCGTCATACAGTGGGGGAGTTGGTGAGTGGCGCCGCAGCGGGCGCCCTCGCCGCGTACGCAATCGTCCGACTATGAAAATCGTCAACATCCATGACCTCCGTCTGGCCGCGAAACGGCGTCTGCCGCGCGTCGTCTTCGATTACATCGATGGAGGCGCCGAAGCCGAATGGACCATGCGCGAGAACATGCGCGCGTACGAGGATGTCGTGTTCCGCCCGCGCTCCGCGGTGGCGACGGCGAGTTGTGATCTCCGCACGACCGTGCTCGGAACGGAGATCGAGCTGCCGGTGATCCTCGCGCCGGTCGGCAGCTCGCGCATGTTCTATCCGCGAGGGGAGGAAGCCGCGGCGCGTGCAGCCGGCAAGGCCGGGACGATCTACACGCTCTCCACGCTCTCCGGCTGTGCCGTGCGCGATGTGAAAGCGGCGACGGCCGGACCGGTCTGGCATCAGCTCTATCTCGTCGGCGGCCGCGACGTCGCACTCGGCGCGATCGAGCGTGCGAACGCGTGTGGCTGTTCGGCGCTCGTGGTGACGATCGATACGCCGGTGGCCGGCATGCGCGAGCGGGACGTTCGCAACGGAGCGAAGGAGCTGATCGGCGGCAGGCCGTTCGAGATGCTGCCGTATCTCGCGCAATTTCTGGCGCGCCCGCGCTGGTTCGCCGCGTGGCTGCGCGACGGCGGGCTGATGAAGTTTCCGAACATCGTGCTGAAGGATGGGCCGATGGCGTATGCCGATGTCGGTGCCGCGCTGGAGCAATCGATGGTGAGCTGGGACGACTTCCAGTGGATCCGCCGCGCATGGCCGGGCCCGATCGTGGTCAAGGGTGTGCACACCGGCGACGATGCGCGCCGGGCGATCGACAACGGCGCGTCGGCGGTCGTCGTTTCGAATCATGGCGGCCGGCAGCTCGATGGCGTTGCGGCAACGCTGCGCGTGCTGCCCGAGGTGCAGCGAGCGGTTAGAGATCAGGCGGAGGTGCTGCTGGACGGCGGCATCCGCCGCGGCAGCGACGTCGTGAAGGCTCTCTGTCTTGGCGCCCGCGCCGTGCTGATCGGCCGCGCCTACGCGTACGGCCTCGGCGCGGCGGGGGAGAGGGGCGTGACGAGTGCGATCGAGATTCTGCGCAGCGACATCGTCCGCACGATGAAGCTGCTGGGATGCGCGTCGGTGAAGGATCTCGACGGCTCCTTCGTCAGCGCGCCCTTCGGTGCGTAGTCCGCGTTTTTGCTCCACAATCGGCGCGTGCAAGAGCTCAGGCTGCCGCCTCCGCCCCGCCACGTGCCGCTTTCGCTGTTCATCGCCAATGCGACCGGCTCGAAGATCGCATGGCTCGTGCTGGCATTCGCATCGGTGTTCTTCTGGTTCTTCGCGATGCGCGCCGATCTCGCGTTCATCGCCTTTCGTCCGCCGTACCAGGAAGCCGAAGCGAGCGTGATCGGATCGAGGAAGACGGGCGCGAGCGAAAACAAGGTCTCCGTTTACGAAGTGCGCTACGAGTACAGCGCGGACGGAAAGACATTCGAGGGGAAGTCGTACAACGTGGGCAGTGCGCCCGATGCTGGCGAGCATGTGACCGTCGAATATCTTCCCGGCGCTCCGCAGTCCTCGCGCGTGGCGGGGATGAGACGCGATCTCTGGAGCCCATGGATGCTGCTCATCACGATCTTTCCGGCCGGCGCACTGCTGGTGGTGTACTTCACGGCGCGGAATGGATTGCGGCGTTGCCGGCTGCTTCGCGACGGATTTCTCACGACGGCGAAATGCATCGAGCAGCGCGGGACGAACATGCGCGTCAACAATCAGCAGGTGTACGAACTGGTGTTCGGCTTCACGGCGATCGATGGTCGCGAGTGCACCACGACGATCCGTACCCATCAGGTGGATCGATTGCGCGATGAAGAAGAGGAGCCGCTGCTGTATGACCTCACTGATCCTTCGCGCGCGTATCTGCTCGACAGCATGCCTTCACGCCCGAAGCTCAACGAGGTGGGGGAGCTCGAGGGGCGTCCAGTCGCCGCGGTATTCGCGCTGCTGTTCCCGCTCTTCGCGGCGGCTGTGAACTGGCTGATTTTCGTGAATCGCTGAGAAGGCGAAGCTTCGCATCCGCACTCCCTTATCATCACCGCAATGTCCGCCCGCGACTGGGAGCGTCTCGCGCAACTGCAGCCGCACTACGCGGTGCTGACCGAGGAGCGCTTTCGTGCGGAGAAGCTGGACGAGGCGGCGCTGCGCGAGTTCTTCGAGAGCGGCGTCTCCGACGCCGGCATGCTCTTCACTTTGATCGAGCAATACCTCGGCGGCCCCTTCGCGGCGCGCGACGTTCTCGACTTCGGATGTGGCGCCGGCCGTCTGTCGCTCGCGCTGGCAGCGCGCGCGGAGCGCGTGGTCGGGATCGACGTCGCGCCGACGATGTTGTCGATCGCCCGGCGGCACGCGCAGGAGCGCGGCGTGGAGAATGTGCGCTTCACCGAAACGCCCGGCGACGAGACGTTCGATCTGATCTGCTCGCTGATCGTGTTTCAGCACATCCCGGTGGCGGCGGGAGAAGCGATCCTGCGCGATCTGCTGCGGCGCGTGCGGCCGGGCGGCGTGGTCGCGCTGCACTTCGCGTTGTGGCGCCCCGGCGGCCCGCTGCGGAAATTCGCGCGAATCTTGCGCGGCGCATCGCCGCTGCTGCACCGCACACTGGCGCGCCTCCGCGGCGAGCGCGATCCGCTGCCCTACATGCAGATGAACGAGTACAGCCGCGAACGAATCGTCCGCGCGATGCAAGAAGCAGGGTTTCGGGAGCCGATGGTCAAGGAGACGCGGCAGAAGGAGATTGTGGGAGGGATTTTTGTGGGGCAGCGGGGATGGGAGGGGGGATGGGACTAATGGGACGGATGGGACGGATGGGACCTATGGGCGGTTCGTGCATTCTTCATCCGCTCTCTGATGCTGCCACTTTCCATGAACTTCTTTTCGAGATGGCGGATCTGTTGGTCGAGTAGATAGTTGGCCTGGTGGATGATGCAAATCGCGATGTTTGCGAGCACTGCGGCCGAACGGGTTTCGGAGAACTCGCGGAATGGTTCGGCGGTTCTGAGCTTGCGTACAAAGAGGGCCTGGCGCGAGTTTTTCTCCCACAGTTTCAGGCTCCGAACGCGGAGATAATCCTCGTAGTCGATCAGCAGTTCTTCGAGACTCGCGCGTGCAACGTTGGTGAGTTTGATCTCAGTCTCCGTAGAAGTTGCGGATGCCTGGCTTCCTTTGGCGATGTTTTGCTTTCCCGATCGCGCGGCTTGCACCATCTGATCGACAGTCCGGTCCCGCTTATCCAGAAAGCGTTCACAGAAACGAACGGTGATGTCATAGACAATCTGCGCCTTCTGATACGAGAGAAGATTCTGATACCCGCCGTGCGGCCGAATGAATCCCATCCACCGAGGTTACCTCGGTCTACAGGTGGTAGCCGCCCATAGGTCCCATAGGTCCCATCCGTCCCATAAGTCCCATCCTCATCGCTCCCGCCCAGACGAGCGCTCCATCGGGCACGAGGGCCGGCACGCGGATCGTGTGGCGGCCGCGCGCGAGAGCGACTTCGCCGTTTCTCTCCGTGGCGTCGATGATCACGCGCATCGCCCTGCGCTCGCTCACGAAGACGTAGGGACCGGGCACTTCGATCGTGAATGACGATTGCGTGCCGGGCTGCAGAGGAGGCAGGCGTTTGCCGGCCACGCGTACGCGGCCCCACTCGAGATAGTTGCGCTCGACGAAGGAGCGCGCTGCGGGTGTGAGCCGTTCGTAATTGGCCACGACGTGCGTCGCGGTCTGCGCCAGCACGCCGGCGATCTCGTCGCGCAGCATGCCGAGCCGCAGCCGGTGATTCGTCAGCGACTCGATGACGAGCGGGTAGGAGCGATGCCGGAAGACGCACTCGCCTTTGAGGTCCATCACCGGATCCTCGATTCGCGTGAGCGAGAGGACTTCTTCCACGAGCGCGATCTCCTCCTCTGCGCGGTCCTTCCATGGCGAGGCGACGACGACGATCACGACGACCTGCGCGGCCGCGCAGAGGATCGCAACCGCGCGCCGTTCCGGCCGCCACGACGTGAGCAGCCCCGCGGCACCAAGAGCGAGCAGCGGATAGAACGGCAGGAACGTTTCCAGATTCAGGATCGGCCAGAACGAGATCAGAACCAGGAAATACGACAGTGCGGCCGCGGCGATGAAGACGCGCCGCCGCACGAGCGAGGGATCACCATCGGAGCGGGCGATGCGCGTCACGACAAACCGCGCGACGGGATAGCCGGCGATGAACCAGAACATCCGCCACGTGTGCTCTGCCGGCACGATGTTGTGGCCGACTACATCGTAAAAGAACGGCTTCCATGAGCCCGACAGCGCATACAGGCCGGCGATCAGGAGTGGCGGTGTGCATGCGCTGCCGAGAAAGACGGCAATGGAAGAGAGGCGTGGGGCGGCCGTGCGCGTGAGCAGCAGCGTGATCGCAGTTGCGGCGCCGACCGCGCAGAGAAAGAGGATGCTCTTGAGGGACACCGCGAAGGCGAGGCCCAGAAAGATGCCGGCCCACGCCGCGCGGCGAAGCCGCGGAGCGGAAGAAAGTAGCGCGAGGATCATCGCCAGCCAGAACACCACCCAGAGATCGTCGGTTCGATACTCGAGCGTCCCGAGATAGAACGGCGGTACGAGCGCGGCGAGAAGCGTGCTCGTGAGCGGATCGAACTCCAGTCTCGAAGCGATCTCCCACACCAGCATCAGCGTGATCGCGAAGAGCGGCAGCATCAGCAGCCTCGCTGCGAATAGCAGCCGCGGATCCTCGGAGAACCGGAACAACGGCGACGTCACGATGTGGAACAGCGGCATGTGGTTGTCGAACAGATCGCGATGCTGCACGAGACCGTGGGCCCACCCCCAGGCGACGTGCATGTGCTGGGGCTCGTCGGAGTCGAACCGGTATCGAAAGATCAGGAGGACTCGCAGCGCGGCGGCAGATGCCGCCACGAGCCAGGGAAGCAACTTCGTCACGCGATCCGTCATGGTTTGATGGCCGCTGTCTCCGATACCGGCGGCGGAGCGGGATAGAACTTCCACACCAGTTGGGCGTGCGCTTCACACTTCCTGTAGGCCGCCCGCGCTTCCTCGAGAGCTTTCCGCCGCGCTTCGGGCGCCGCGGCTTTCGCGTTTTTCTTCGCCGCCTTCAACGCGGCGCTGCACTTTTCATGCTCGTCGAAGTAGGCCGTCTGCGCCTTCGTGGGATGAACGGCCGCGAACAGAGCCGGACAGGCGAACATCGTCAGGATCAGGAGTCGTTTCATTGATGAATCTCCATCGGGACGAGCTGCATTACGCCGTCTGCCGTCTCGCCGCGTCGCTCGAGGGCCAGGTAGACGGCGGGAAGAACGAAGAGCGTCAGCGCGGTCGCGGAAACGAGTCCGCCGATGATCACGATGGCCAGCGGCCGCTGCACTTCGGATCCGATCGCATGCGAGAGCGCCATCGGCAGGAGTCCGAGCATCGCCAGCAGCGCCGTCATCAACACGGTGCGCATGCGGACGAGGCTTCCCTCCAGCACTGCCTCGCGCGGCGGCAAGCCTGCGCTCTGCATCGCGCTGAAGTTGCTGACCATCACGACTCCGTTCAGCACCGCCTGGCCGAAGAGGGCGATGAACCCGATCGCCGCCGAGACGCTCAGCGGAATGTGCAGGATGAGCAGCGCGACGATGCCGCCGATCAGCGCGAACGGAACATTCAGCAGGATGACCATCGCATGGCGGACCGAGCCGAACGCGTGAAAGAGGATGACGAAGATCAGGAAGACGCTGATCGGCACGATCATCTTCAATCGCGCCATCGCCCGCTGCTGGTTCTCGAACTCGCCGCCCCACGTCGTGTAGTAGCCGGGCGGGAAGACGACCTGCTCGCGCACCGCTTTCTGCATGTCGGCGACAACGCTTCCCATGTCTCTTCCGGCGATGAAGACGGAGACGGCGGTGATGCGGCTGCCATCTTCGCGGCTGATGTTTTCCGCGCCGCTGCCGAGGGAGACCTGCGCGACGTCTTCGAGCGGGATGCGCATGCCGGACGGAGTGTCGATCACGATCCGCCGGATCGCGCCGATGTCGGCGCGCTGCTCCTCGCGCAGCCGCGCGACGACCGAGAAGTGCTTCTCGCCTTCCCACACTTCCGTCGCCGCGCGGCCTCCGAGCGCGGTCTGAATCACATCCTCGACATCAGCGACGTTGAGACCATAGCGCGCCGCTCTGGCACGATCGACTTCGATGTGCAATTGCGGGATGGATCCCGCCCTGTCGAGGAACGCGCGGTCCACGCCCCGCACGCCGGAGATGACGTGCATCACCTCCGCCGCTTTCGCGCGCAGCGTGGGGAGATCCTCGCCGAAGACCTTCACGACGATCTGCCCGTCGATCTGCGAGATGCTCTCCAGGATGTTGTCGCGGATGGGCTGCGAAAACGAGGGATCGATGCCGGGGATCTCGTTCAGCGCTTTCTCCATCTCCGCGATCAGTTGCTCCTTCGTGATCGGCCGCTTCCACTCCGACTGCGGCTTCACATCGACGAAGAGCTCGGCCATGTTGATCTGCTTCGGATCGGTGCCATCCTCCGGCCTTCCCGATTTCGAGATCACGCTGCGCACTTCGGGAAACCTGCGCAGAATGGCGCGGATGCGGGCACACTCGCGCGTCGCCTGCGAGACCGAGATCCCCGGCGGCAGCGCGACGTTCACCCAGATCGCTCCTTCATTCAGCTCCGGCAGGAACTCGCTGCCGAGCATCGGCACGAACGTGAGACTCACCGCCAGCGCGACGACGGCGGCACCGATCACCAGCGCACGCCTCTCGAGGACCGCGCTCAACGCGCTTCGATAGAACGTGCGGCAGGCTTCGACGAGCCGGTTGTCGTGCTCCGGCAGATCGCGCCGCAGTGCGTAGAAACAGAACAGCGGCACCAGCGTCAGCGAGAAGAGCAGCGAGCCGACGAGCGCCGACACGATCGTGTACGCCATCGGCGCGAAGATCCTTCCCTCATGCCGCTGCAGCGTGAAGATGGGGATGTGCGCGACGATGATGATCAGCATCGAGAAGAACGTTGGCCGCGCGACTTCCGCCGCCGCTTCGAGGATCGTCCGTTTGCGGTCCGCCGCCCCTTCCGGCCGCTGCTGCGTGAGACGCCGGAAGATGTTCTCGACGACGATCACCGCGCCGTCGACGATGATCCCGAAATCCATCGCCCCGAGGGAGAGCAGGTTCGCCGGAATGCCGCGCAGCCGCAGCCCGATGAACGCCGCCAGCAACGCGAGCGGAATGATCGCCGCCACGATCGCCGCAGATCGGAAATTGCCGAGGAACAGAAGGAGGACGAGCGCGACGAGGAGCGCTCCTTCGATCAGGTTCTTGAAGACCGTGTGCAGAGTCGTGTCGATCAGCCATGTGCGGTCGTAGTACGGATCGATCGTCACTCCCTTCGGCAGGACGGATGCGTTGAGCTGGCCGATCCTGTTCTTCACCGCGGCGAGCACCTCGCTCGGGTTCTCGCCCTTGCGCATGACGACGATGCCCATCACGGCCTCGTCGTCGGCATCCTGCCCCGCGATCCCCTGGCGCGGCACGGAGCCGCGGGTGATCGTGGCGACGTCGCGCGCGAGAATCGGCGTGCCGTTGCGTTCCGCGACGACGACGTTTCCGACATCGTCGATCGACTTCATCATTCCGAGTCCGCGGATGATGTATTGCTGCGCGCCCTGCTCGATGTAGCTGCCGCCCGCATTCGCATTGCCGCGTGACAGCGCCGTGAGGAGCTGCTGCAGCGTGACGTCGTACGCCTTCATGCGCGCGAGATCGACGTTCACGTCGTACGTCTTCAGAAATCCGCCGAGGCTGACGACATCGGCGACGCCGGGAACCATCTTCAGACTGCGCGCGACCGTCCAGTCCTGAATCGTCCGCAGCTCGGTCGCATCATGACCCGGTCCGCGCAGGCGATAGCGATAGATCTCGCCGATGGCCGTCGACAGCGGAGCGAGCTCCGGCTTCACACCATCGGGCAGATCGGCCTGGGCAAGACGCTCCGCGACCTGCTGCCGCGCAAAGTAATCCGTCACCTGATCATCGAAGGTGACGATGATGTACGAGAGTCCGAACTGCGTGTGCGAGAAGAGCCGCACGGAATGCGGCAATCCGCTGAGCGCCAGCTCGATCGGAATCGTGACCTGCTTCTCCACTTCCTCCGCGGCATTGCCGGGAGAAAGAGTGATGACCGTGACCTGGACGTCGCTGACATCGGGAAACGCTTCGATGGGCAGCGCGCGAAAGGCCATGATGCCGGACCCCACGAAGAGAAGGAGCAGCACCGCGAACATCAGCGGCTGGTCGAGGGCGAAGGAGATGAGCTTCCGGATCACCCGTTACTCCTTCGACCGCTGCTCGGAGCGGAGCAGCAGCGCGCCATCGGTCACGATCTGCTCGCCGCCGGAGAGCCCTGCGATCACGCGGAGCTTTCCTTCGCCTCCATCGGCGAGTTGCACCGGCCGGCGGTCGAACGTCCGCTCGCCGGAGCGCACGAAGACGAACGACTTGCCGTCTTCGACGACCTGCGCCTGCACGGGAATCGTGATGGCCGCCTCGTCCGACGTGGTCAGGCGAATGGCGGCGAACATCTCCGGTTTCAGGCGGCGGCTCGGGTTCTCGACGGAGAAACGGACCTTCGCCGTTCTCGTCGCGGGATCGAGCACGTCGCCGATCCGCTCGACGCGAGCGGCGAAGTGCTCGTCGGGGTAGGCGTTGGTCGTGAGGTCCGCGGTGGCGCCGGCCTTCACGAGCCGCAGGTCGCGCTCGAAGACATCGGCAATGACCCAGACGCGCGAGAGATCGGCGATCTCGATCAGCGGCGTGCCGTCACCCTGCACGATCTGTCCCTCGCTGACGCTGCGCGTGATGACGACGCCGTCGATCGGTGCGCGCAGCGGCACGGCGTCGCTTCCGTCGGAGATGCCGAGGACATCGAGCGACTTCGAGGTGCGGGCCACGCGTGCTTTCGCTTTCGTGAGATCCGCTTCGGCCTGATCGAGGGAGATGCGCGACGCGGCTTCATGGGCGAACAGATCGCGTGTCATGACGTACGTCTTCGCCGCGACGTCGAGATCCTTCATCGCTTCGGCGTGATCGTTGGCGGCCGCTGCGGCATCGCGGCTGTGTACGACGGCCAGCGTCTCGCCGCGCGAAACGCGATCGCCCGGCCGCACGCGCAGCGAAGCGATCCTTCCCGCCACGGGGCTGAGCAGCCGCGCGTAATGATCCTCGTCGAACGTCACCTTGCCGGTGGCGAGCAGAACGTCGGGGGTTCTGGCGACGCGCACCGGTTCGATGCGGAGCTGAGGAAGCGCGTTGTCGTCGATCGTGACGCCGGGCGCGGCGATGTGGCGTTTCGGTGCCGTCGTTTCCGCTTCGGATCGTTGTGCACAACGTGCGGCGGCGAAGGCAAGCAGTAGCGCGAAAGCAATCTCACTCGTTCTCTTCATGATGACCTCCCAGTGCGGCTTCCAGTTCGAAGGCCGCGGTTCGGACAGCGGCGAGTGCGTCGAAATAGCTGTCCATCGTTTCGTTCCAGGCCCGCTCGGCGTCGAGAAACTCGAGCAGCGAGGAGGCGTGTGTGCGGTAGACGTAGGCGGCCGTGTCGCGCGCCTTCTGCGCGGCGGGGAGAAGATCGGTCCGGATCTGATCGACGATGGCGCGCGAGGCGAGATACTGGCCCCTTGCGGTTCGAACCTCCGTCAACACCTGCGACTCCAGCGCCTTGATCTGCGCCTCGGCCACGTCTTTTTCCGCGCGGGCTCTGGCGATGTCTCCCTGATTGCGATCGAAGAGCGGCAGAGGAAGCGTGACGTTGACTCCGTACGAGGAGCCGATCGTGCCGGCGCCTTTGCGCGTGTAGGAGAATCCGGCGATGGGATCGACTCGCGATTGCGCGATCGCGAGCCGCAGCGCGGCATCGCGCTGCTCGAGGGTGAGCCGCGCGGCGAGAAGATCGGGACGGTGCGCGAGCGCGTCCGATTCGAGCGTGCCGGTGTCCACTCTTACTTCGGAATCAGCGAGCTCGATCGGCGCCGCGGAAGCATCGTGCCGGCCGAGCACGTTTCGCAGCCGCAACTGCGCCGCCGCCTCCGCCGCCTCGGCTCGCGCGACGTCGCCGCGCAGCAGATACAGCGCGGTCTGCGCCCGCGTCAGCTCGAGCGGCGCGGCGGCGCCGGCGCGAACGCGGACGTCGTTCAGTTGCACGACGTCATCGAGCAGCTCGAGGTTGCTCTTCGCGAGTTGTGCGCGCTGCTGCGCGCGGACTGCGTCGCTGAACGCATTGGCGACGTCGAGCCGCAGCCTGCGGATCGCATCTTCGAACTGCAGCTCCGCGATGCGCCGGCTGTAGCTCGCCGCTTCCATTCGCAGCGAACGCTTGTGGGCGGTCTCGATCGGAATGCCGGCGGCGAGGGTCCGATCCGTCGTGTCGGCGGGGTGCGTTCCGAAGACGCGCGCCGCGCTCAGATTGTCGAGGCCGTAGGTGATCGTCGGATTGGGCCGCAGGCGCGCGGCAATCATGTCGGCGTCGGCCACCGGCAGCTCGAGCCGCTCGGCCATCAACTGCAGGTTGTTGTGCAGCGCCTCGCGAATCGCCTGCTCGAGCGTCAGCGCAATCTGAGTCTGCGTCTGCGCTGCGAGCGGCGAAGCGAGGAGGCATGCGAGCGCTGCAATGAGCGCCCGGCCGCGAATCATGCGGCTGTGCATGGAAATTCTCCTTCGTCTGTCGTTCGATTCGGAAAACGATCAGAAGAAGGAGGGAGGTCCGCGCAGCGAGTAGACCGGCGCGGAGGGTGAGGCGGGACGTGTGACGGGTTCGAGTGTGACGAAGCCGATGAGGAAGAGCCGGAAGGCGATGACGCTGGCGAGGATCGGCGCGACGACCGCGGCGAGCTGCAGCGCTGCCGCGGCGACGATGCGCCGGACGGCGGCCGTCTCCTCGACCGCGGCGATCGTTTCCTGCAGATCGTCCGTGATCGAGATGATGGGGAAGAGCGCGGTCAGGATGCAGATGGTTGCGATGCCGACCGCGATGGCGCGCCGCCGATCGTTTTCGCGAGCGGCGAAAATCGCGAGCCGCACGCCCGAAGCGAGGGCGATCGACAGCCAGACGGCATTCAGCAGCAGTTCCATCGGTCACGAGTGGGACGAACCATCTGCCGAATGGTTACGGGCGTGTTGCGGCCCGGTGCGTGAATCGTGTTCGCTATTTCGCCGCTCGGACTTTCTCCGTCAATACCGGCAGGAACTCCACCAGATCTGCGACGACGCCGACCGAAGCCGCCTGAAAGATCGGCGCCTTGGGGTTCTTGTTGACCGCCAGGAGGAAGGGGTTGCCCTTGATGCCGCCGAGGTGCTGGAAGGAGCCGCTGATGCCGAGAGCGAGATAGACCTTCGGCTTGACGGTTTGTCCCGAGGTGCCGACCTGGCGCGGCTTGTCGAGCCATTTCGCGTCGACGATGGGGCGCGAGCAGGCGAGTGCGGCGCCCATCGCTTCGCTCAGCTCTTCGACGAGCGCCAGGTTTTCCTTGTCGCCGATGCCGCGGCCGACGGAGACGAGCACCTCTTCCTTCGTGATGTCGACGTCGCCGGATTCGGCCTGAATGAGCTCGACGAAGCGGCGGCGCGGCGTGATTCCGGCCACGGCTGCGGAGTGGTCAATGAGTTGACCAGTTTTCGAAGGCTCGGCGGCGCGGAAGATGCCGGAGCGAATTGTGATCACGGCGCCCCTGCTGATGTCGCAGTGCACGTGCGCGCTGACCTGGCCGGCGTACTCCTGGCGCACGGCTTTCAGCGTCGCCCCTTCGATGCCGTCGAAGCCGACGACGTCCGGCACATAGGCCGCGCCGAGCTTCACCGAGAGTCCGGGGCCGAGGTCGAGGCCGAAGGTGTTGTGGGGAAGGAGGACGATCGAGCCGGAGGGGACGATCGCCGTCAGGAGCGGCCGCAGGAGCTCGGCGTTCGGATAGAACTCACCCAGCGACCAGACCTCGTCGAAATAGGCTAACAACTCGTTGCACTTCGTGCCGATGGCGATCCGTTTCTCGCCGGGGAAGAGGGTTTCCGCTGCCGTTGCGAGCTCGAGCGCGGTGTCGTCGCTTGCGTAGATGAAGATCATTTGATCGCTCCTTTCGCCTTCAGCAGGCCCACGACCTTGTCGGCCAGTTCTTCCGTGCTGCCTTCGAGCATCTCGGCGCCGGCGCCGAGCTCGGGGACGAAGTAGTCGACGCGGCGCACCTTCGCGGCGGCGGCGCCGGCGTCGTTGACTCCGAGCGCTGCGCTGTCGAGCACCGGCACTTCGAGCGACGCGACTTTGCGGATGCCGCGGATGCCGACGTAGCGCGGCTCGTTGATACCGGTCTGGATGGAGAGCACGCACGGCGTGTCGATGTCGTTGATCTCCTGATTGCCGCCTTCGATCTCCCGTCCGATGCGCAGCGTCGCATCGTCTTTGCGCTCGATCCGGTTGACGAGCGATGCATACGGCCAGTCGAGCAGCGCAGCGAGCATGCCGCCGACCTGCCCCGCGCCGTCATCGGCCTGCGCGCCGGTGAGGATCAGGTCGTACTTCGCGCGGTTCGCCGCGGCCTTCAGCACCTTCGCGGTGCCGAGTCCGTCGGAGCCTTCGAACGCCGGGTCGGTGATCAGCACACCCTGATTCGCACCCATCGCCATCTCGCGGCGCACGATCTCTTCCGCGCCGGCGTCGCCGATCGAGACGACGGTCACGTTGCCGCCTTCGCGCTCGACGATCTGAATCGCCTCTTCCACCGCGTAGTTGTCCCACTCGTTGACGGAGTAGACGAGGTCTTCGCGTTTGATGTCCCGGCCGTCGCTGCTGACGCTGATCTCGTTTTCAGCCGAATCGGGCACGCGTTTGACGCAGACGAGGATTTCCATGTTGTGCTCCTTCGAGTCCCTGTGACGGTCGCCGGCCGAGACGGCCGGCGACTGCGGGCGGGACGCCCGCGCTCCACTTACGTTTGCTGATCCACCAGCTCCACCAGGTCGATCGCTTCCATCTTTCCTTCGAGTCCCGCGACCTTGATCGCGTCTTCGATGTTCGTCAGGCAGAAGGGGCAGGCGGTGACGATGACGTCCGCGCCGGCGTCCGCGGCCTGCCTGACCCGCACCACGCCCATGCGCTGCTCCTCTTCCGGTTCGTAGAAGAGCATCAGGCCGCCGCCTCCGCAGCAGAACGAGCGGTCGCGGCAGTTGCCCTTCATCTCGACGCGCTTCAGGCCGGGGATGCAGTCGATCGCCGTGCGCGGCGCGTCGTACGTGTTGTTGTGCCGGCCGAGGTAGCAGGGATCGTGGTAGGTGTAGGTCTTCGCCGAATCCAGCGGCTTGAAGGTCAACTTGTTGACGTTCTCGGCGATGACCTCGCTGATGTGCTGCACGGGAGGCATCCCGTCGTAGTCATTGCGCAGCGCATTCAGCGCATGCGGATCGCTGACGACGATCTTCTTCGCCTCGGACGACCTGATCGCTTCGGCGTTCTGCTCCTTCAACGCTTCGAAGAGCATCTCTTCGCCGAAGCGGCGGACGTCGTGGCCGCTGTCCTTCTCGTCCTTGCCGATCACCGCGAAATCGACGCTTGCTTTCGCGAGGACGCGCGCCGTCGCCTGCGCGATCTTCTGCATGCGGTCGTCGTAGGACGTCATGCTGTCGACGAAGTAGAGGGTCTCCGCCGTCTCGCCCTTCTCGACGAGCTTCACATCCATCTTCGCGGCCCACGCCGCGCGATTCTTTTCCAGCTTGCCCCAGGGATTCCCGCGCTTCTCGAGCGCCGACATCGGCTTCTGCAGCGATTGCGGCACGAGGCCGTCGTCGACCATGCCGCGCCGGAGGTCGACGATCTTGTCGATGTACTCGATGCCGATCGGACACTCCTCTTCGCACGCGCCGCAGGTGGTGCAGGACCAGATCTCGTCTTCGTGCAGGACAGGCGCCCCCGCCTGTCCCTGTCCGGCGCCCACGACAGGCGAGGGCGCCTGTCGTACACCGACGATCGGATACTGCGCGAACGCGGCTTCCCGGCACTTGATGCTGATGTTGCGCGGTGACAGAGGGCGCTTCACGCGATTCGCGGGACAGCGGTCGGAGCAACGGCCGCAGTCCGCGCAACTGTAGAAATCGAGGATGTGCTTCCAGGTGAAGTCTTCGAACTTCTTGACGCCGAGGGAGGGGAGTGAATCGAGATCGGTGACGCCGTACTTCACCGGCTTCACGTTGCCCGGCCGCAGCCGCATGAAGAAGACGTTGAAGAGCGACGTGATGACGTGGAAGTGCTTCCCCATCGGCAGGAAGCAGAGGAATGTGAAGAAGGTGATGTCGTGGATCGTGTAGGCGGCGAGGCTGCCGGTGCGCGAGTAGACGAGCTCCGACACCATCAGCGTCGCGATCATGCCGAGGACGAGAAGCGCTTCGGTCGTGTGGCCGGTGTAGCGCGCGGGGCGGAAGAAGGCGCGGCGGATGGCGAGGATCACGACCGCGGCAAGCACTGCGAGGCCGGCGATCTCCTTCGTGATGTCGTACCACCGCCCGAGGTGCAACGAAAAGTCAGGGACGATGCCGAGGATGACGAGCTCGGTGGAGCGGGCGGCGAGAATCAGGAAGCCGAAGAAGACGACGATGTGCAGGACGCCGGCGAGCAGATAGCGCGGTTGCCGCCACTGCGCGAGCCAGAGCTTGAGCACGAGCTGAATCCGGCGCGGGATGTCGTTGAAGCGAGGATCGGGTGCGGCGTGCAGGAGAGGCTGCACGCGCCGGACGATGATCCAGGTGAACGTGCCGAGCCCGGCGAGTGCGACGAGGAGGAAGAAGAGTTGTGTCATGGCGTGCCTCCCGTCAATCCTGAGCGGAGCGAAGGATCAACCAAGGCGCCGCGATGAGCACGCCACGAGCAGCGCCCGAGCCGGAAGCCGTCGCGGCGCCTTCGCTGATGCTTCGCTGCGCTCAGCATGAGGCTACTTCCCTCCGAAGGACTCGTCGCAGATCTCGACCGCCACATTGCTGGCGGCGAGAATCGCTTCCATCTTGCCCAGCGTCACCGGCAGCATCACCTGGCAGTGGTACTCGGCGCTCTTGATCTGCCCTTCATAGAACGCCTGATCCTTTTTCGCGCCGCCATTCGCCAGCGCCTCGGCTGCGACGCGCGCGCGCCAGGTCAGCATCCAGCCGGTGACGATGTCGCCGCACACTTCGAGGAACGGATGCGCATGCGCGGCGGCGGTCATCAGGTTGCCGAACATCGCGGTCATTCCCATGTGCCGCGCGACCTCTTCCAGCTTCACCAGCGCTTCTTCGTAGCGGCTCGCGATCGCCGCGGTGCGATCGTTCTCCGCCGCGAGCGTGAGCGCGCGCCGGATCTCTTCGCCGAGGTCGATGATCGGGCGGCCGCCGTTCTGGCCCAGCTTGCGGCCGAGGAGGTCCATCGCCTGGATGCCGTTGGTGCCTTCGTAGATCGACGTGATACGGACGTCGCGCAGCAACTGCTCGACGGGGAACTCGCGGATGTAGCCGTAGCCGCCGTACACCTGCACCGCGAGCGAACAGACATCGAAGCCGCGCTCGCTCGCATACGCCTTCGCGATCGGAATCAGGAAGTCGACGATGCCGGCGAGCCGCGTCTTCTCTTCGTCATCCGTCGCCGTTGCGATCTGATCGAAACAGAAGGCGAGGTAATACGAAAGGCTGCGCATCGCCTCGACGTACACCTTCATCGTCATCAGCATGCGGCGGACATCGGGATGCTGGATGATCGGCACGCCCGGCGCTTCCTTGTCGAGCATCTTCATGAGATGCCGTCCCTGTACGCGCTGCCGCGCGTAGTTGAGCGCGTAGAGATATGCGGCGCTCGCGCTGCCGAGCGCCTGATTGGCGACCATGAGGCGCGCGTCGTTCATCATCAGGAACATCGCGCGCATCCCTTTGTTGGCGCCGCCGAGGAGAAGGCCGCGGCATTTGCCCTTGCTGCCGAGCGAGATGCTGGCCGTCGAGTTGGCGTGAATGCCGAGTTTCTCTTCCAGTCCGGTGCAGACGACGTCATTCGGTTCGCCGAGTGAGCCGTCTTCGTTCACCCAGATCTTCGGCACGAGGAACAGCGAGATGCCGTTCGTGCCGGCCGGCGCGCCTTCGATGCGCGCCAGGACGGGATGAATGATGTTCTCCGCGAGATCGTGCTCGCCGCCGGAGATGAAGATCTTGTTGCCTACGATGTTGTACGTGCCGTCGCCGTTCGGCGTGGCCGTCGTCTGCAATGCGCCGACGTCGGAGCCGGCCGCCGGTTCGGTGAGGAGCATCGTGCCGGTCCACTCGCCGGTGAAGAGTTTCCTGAGGAACATCTTCTTCTGCTGCTCGTCGCCGAACTCGGAGATGAGCCGGCCTGCGCCTTCGGTGAGGCTGGCGTACATGACGAATGCGAAGTTCGCGGCGAGCATGAAGTCGGCCGCGGCGACCGCGACGGATCTCGGCATTCCCTGGCCGCCGAAATCCGGATCCTCGGTCGTCGCCATCCAGTCGCCTTCGCGCAACGCCTTCCACGCCTTCTTGAACGAATCGGGTGTGGTGACTTTGCCGTTGTCGAAGTGCGCGCCGATGCGATCGCCGTCGGTCTGCGTCGGCAGCAGCTCCTTCGTCGCGAGGTTGCGCGCCTCACCGATGATGAGATCGATCGCCTTGCGATTGAAGTCTGCGTAGCGCTCGTGTCCGGCGAGTTGGCCGACGTTCAGTTGTTCGTGGAGAACGAATTCGACGTCTCTGCGGTCCGCGAGAATCTGAGCCATGGTTTCCTCCGGGTCACGCGGGCTCGCGGGCTCGCGGGCTCGCGGTGTTCATCCACCGCGCTCCCGCGTAACCGCGCTACCGCGGAACCAAATCAAGTCCTTTCGAAAATCGTTGCGATGCCCTGGCCGAGACCGATGCACATCGTCGCGATCCCGGTCTGGTGATTGCCGCGCTTCATCTCGTGAAGAAGGGTCGTGGTGATGCGTGCGCCGGAGCAGCCGAGCGGATGTCCGAGCGCGATCGCGCCGCCGTTGAGATTCACCTTCTTCTCGACCTGATCGCGCAGTTGCAGGTCTTTGATCACAGGGAGCGACTGCG
Organism: Acidobacteriota bacterium; assembly: GCA_021325515.1. GTDB lineage: Bacteria > Acidobacteriota > Thermoanaerobaculia > Gp7-AA8 > Gp7-AA8 > JAJPHC01. The sequence goes on along the minus strand of JAJPHC010000043.1, from coordinate 5,991 downwards.
CGGCGAATGCCTCGTTGAGCTCCCAGAGGTGAATGTCGGACGTCTTCATCTTCGCGCGCGCCAGCGCCTTCTTCACGGCGGGCACGGGGCCGTAACCCATGATCGACGGATCGACGCCGGCTGTGGCCATCGCTTTCACGCGCGCCAGCGGCTCGAGGCCGAGCGCCTGCGCGCGCTCGGCGGACATCACGAGCAGCGCCGACGCGCCGTCGGAGATCGCCGACGAATTGCCCGCCGTCACCGTGCCGTTCTTCGGATCGAAGACGGGCTTGAGCGCGGTGAGCGATTCGATGTTCGTGTCTTCGCGAATGACTTCGTCGTAGTCGCAGATGGTGGAGAAGCCATTCTCGTCATGGCCTTCGATCGGAATGATCTCGTCCTTGAAGCGGCCTTCGACGCGCGCCGCATGCGCTCTCCTGTGCGAGCGCAGCGCGAACTCGTCCTGCGATTTCCGGTTGATGCCGTGCAGTTTGGCCAGGACTTCCGCGGTGATTCCCATCATGCCGGCCGCTTTCGCGGCGTACTTGCTGATGGCCGGATTCGGGTCGACGCCGTGCGTCATCGGCAGATGGCCCATGTGCTCGACGCCGCCGACGATGAAGACGTCGCCGTTGCCGGTCATCACGGACATCGCCGCGCTGTGCAGCGCGGACATCGACGAGCCACAGAGGCGATTGATCGTCTGCGCGCTGACGGCGTGCGGAAGATCGGCGAGCAGCGACGCGAAGCGGGCGATGTTGAATCCCTGCTCGAGCGTCTGCTGCACGCAGCCCCAGATGACATCCTCGATCTCGTTGGGATCGACTTTCGGATTGCGCGCGAGAAGCGCGCGGATCAGCGCGGCCGAGAGATTCTCGGCGCGCACATTGCGGAACATGCCGCCCTTCGAGCGGCCCATCGGAGTGCGGACGGCATCGACGATGACGGCGTCTTTCACTGGGTACCTCCGGCCTGGGGGACAGGCGAGGGCGCCTGTCCTGCATCGTGGAACGTGGTGCCGGTCGCGGCGAGTGCCTGCATTCGCACGGTCGGCTCGTAGAGTTTTCCGAGGGCGGCGAACTTCGCGGCCTTGTCGCAGAGCGTCCGGAGGCCGGCGGCGTCGGCATAGCGGAAGGGGCCGCCGCGGAACGGCGGGAACCCGAGGCCGTAGATCATGGCGATGTCGACTTCGACCGGCGTGTTGACGATGCCGTCCTCGAGGCAGCGCGCCGACTCGATGATCATCGGCAGCATCATCCGGTCGATGATGTCCTGATCGGTGATCGCCGTGTTGACCGTCTTCGCCAGCGGGCTAACCAGCGCCTGCACCTCGGGGTCGGGCGTCTTCTTTGGCGCCCCCTTCTTGTCGGGGACATAGGCATAGAAGCCTTTTCCGTTCTTCTGGCCGAAGCGGCCGGCCTCGAACATCACGTCGATCGCGCTCTTCTCGTGGAAGGCCATGCGATCGGGGAAGCCGGCGGCCATCACGGCGTTCGCGTGGTGCGCGGTGTCGATGCCGACCACGTCGAGCAGATACGCGGGACCCATCGGCCAGCCGAACTTCTCCATCACCTTGTCGATGCGGAGGAAGTCGACGCCTTCGTTGACCAGCAGCATGAAGCCGCCGAAGTAGGGGAAGAGGACGCGATTGACGAGGAAGCCGGGGCAGTCGTTCACGACGACCGGCGTCTTGCCCATCGCGAGCGCGTAGGCGACCGTCGTCGCGATGGCGCGCTCGCTCGTCTTCGCGCCGCGGATCACTTCGACCAGCGGCATCTTGTGCACGGGATTGAAGAAGTGCATGCCGCAGAAGTTCTCGGGGCGCCTGAGGTCTTCGCCGAGGCGTGTAATCGAGATCGTGGATGTGTTGCTGGCGAGAATCGCGTCGTCCTTCACCTGCCCTTCGACCTCGGCGAGCACGGACTTCTTGATCTTCTCGTTCTCGACGACGGCTTCCACGACGATGTCTGCGTTCTTGAAATCGCCGAAGGAGAGAGTGGGACGAATGCGCGCGAACGTCTCCGCCAGTTGCGCGGTGGTGATCTTGTTGCGCTCCACCTGCTTGACGAGCAGCTTCTGCGCTTCGGCCAGGCCGAGTGCGATCGCCTTCTCGTTGATGTCCTTCATGACGATCGGCACGTTCTTCGAGGCCGATTGGTAGGCGATGCCGCCGCCCATGATGCCGGCGCCGAGCACCGCGGCGGATTCGATCTTCGCGCCGCCGGCTGCGAGCTTCTTCGCCACCTTGTTCACGTATTGATCGCCGAGGAAGATGGTGACGAGGTTGACGGCGGTGGGAGTCTTCGCCATCTTCGCGAAGGTGTTCGCTTCGATCTTCAGCGCCTCGTCGCGATTGCGGTTTGCGCCCTGCTGCATCGCGGTGATCGCGGCGACGGGCGACGGATAGTTCGGCCCGGCCTTGCCGGCGACGAAGCCCTTCGCCCCTTCGAAGACCATCATCGATTCGGTCGGGTTGAGCTTCAGCGGCGAGGTTTTTTCCGTGCGGCGCGCTTTCCAGTCGCGCTTGCCGTCGATCGCCTGCTGCAGAAGGTCGAGCGCGGCGTCGCGGAGCTTGTCGGGCGCGACGACGGCGTCGACGACTCCCGTCTTCAGCGCGACATCCGCCGTGTACTGATCGCCGCCCGCGATCCACTCGATCGCGTTGTCCGCGCCGGCGAGCCGCGAAAGGCGGACGGTGCCGCCCCAGCCGGGGAAGATGCCGAGCTTCGTCTCGGGGAGACCGATCTTCGTGTCGGACGACATCACGCGATAGTGCGTGGTGAGCGCGAGCTCGAGTCCGCCGCCGAGTGCGAAACCGTTGATCGCCGTGACAGTGGGGAAGGGGAAGTCCTCGATCGTGGAGAAGAGGGCGTGCACTTCCATGATCCACGCGACGAGTTGATCTTCCGTGTTCTGGAAGTAGGCGAGGAACTCGGTGATGTCGGCGCCAACGATGAAACAATCTTTGCCGCTCGTGACGAGAAGGCCTTTCACATCCTTCTCTTCCCTGATGCGCGCGACGGCGTCACCGAGGTCTGTGAGCGTCAGCTTGTTGAACTTGTTGACGGAATCACCGCGGAGATCGAAGCGAAGCTCGAGGATGTTTCCGTCGAGCCGCGACAACTGAATCGCCTGTCCTTCGAAGAGCTGGAGGGCGGCTGAATGAATGCTCATTCAGCAAAGTATGGTGAGCCGTTGGCGGTAGTGACGTGAGCGCCGATACGGCTGAATGTGACATGGAGCGCGGGCGTCCCGCCCGGCGACGATGAACGGTGATCGGATGGGACGTCCGCGCTCCTTTGTGACGATCGTCATGCGGTCGTGTGCTTTTGTGGGACGAAATGCTCGCCTCGGCGCGTTACCATCCCGCCCGACATCAATTCGTGAGGCGAAACCATGGCTGACAGGAAGATCATCTGGACGAAAGTCGACGAGGCTCCGGCGCTCGCGACGTACTCCTTGCTCCCGATCGTGCAGGCGTTTACGAACGGCACCGGCATCGCGGTCGAGACGCGCGACATCTCCCTCGCGGGGCGGATTCTCGCTGCGTTCTGCGACGGTCCGGATGATCTCGCGCAGCTGGGCGCGCTCTCGCTGACGCGCGAGGCGAACATCATCAAGCTGCCGAACATCAGCGCGTCGATCCCGCAGTTGAAAGAAGCGATCCGCGAACTGCAGTTGCAGGGCCACGCGGTTCCCGACTATCCGGAATCGCCATCCAATGATGACGAGAAGGCCATCCAGTCACGCTACGCGAAGATCCTCGGCAGCGCGGTGAATCCGGTGCTGCGCGAAGGCAATTCCGATCGCCGCGCGCCTCTCGCGGTGAAGAATTTCGCGAAGAAGAATCCGCACAAGCTCGGCGACTGGTCCGCCACGTCGAAGGCCGAGGTCGCGCACATGACGTCGGGCGATTTCTACGGCAACGAGAAGTCGGTCGTGATGCACGAGGGGGGCGCGTTCCGCATCGAGCTCGCCGGCAAAGACGGCGTCACGGCCATCCTGAAAGATGGTCTGACCGCGGCGCCGGAAGAAATCCTCGACGGCACGTTCATGAGCGTGAAGGCGCTGCGGAAGTTCTACGCGGCGCAGATGGAAGATGCGAAGGCCAGGGGGCAACTGCTCTCGGTCCATCTCAAGGCGACGATGATGAAGGTGTCCGATCCGATTCTCTTCGGACACGCGGTCTACGTTTTCTTCAAGGATGTCTTCGACAAGCACGCCGCAGACTTCAAGCTCGCCGGCGTCGATCCCAACATGGGCCTCGGCGATCTCTACAAGAAGATCCAGGCGCTGCCCGAAGCGAAGCGCGCCGGGATCGAGGCGGACATCAACGCCGTTTACTCGAAGCGCCCCTCGCTGGCGATGGTGGATTCCGACAACGGCATCACGAATCTGCACGCGCCGAACGACGTCATCGTCGACGCATCGATGCCCGTCGTCGTGCGCGACTCGGGAAAGATGTGGAATGCGGAAGGGAAGCTGCAGGACACGAAGGCGCTGATTCCTGATCGCTGCTACGCGACCATCTACGCGGAGATCATCGACAACTGCAAGAAGTTCGGCGCGCTGAATCCGGCGACGATGGGCTCGGTGCCCAACGTCGGCCTGATGGCGCAGAAGGCCGAGGAGTATGGATCGCATCCGACGACGTTCGAGATCCCGTTCGACGGCACGGTGCGTGTCGTCGACGCGCATGGCAACGTGCTGATGAAGCACGAAGTCGAGGCGGGCGACGTGTGGCGCATGGCCCGCACGAAGGATGTGGCGATCCGGGACTGGGTGCAGCTCGCGGTTAGACGCGCCAGGGCCACAGGGGCGCCGGCGGTGTTCTGGCTCGACGAGCACCGCGCGCACGACAAGAACGTCATCTCGAAAGTCGTCGAGTATCTGGAGGAAGTCGACACGACGGCGCTGCAGATCCGCATCATGCCGCCCGTGGAGGCGATGCGCTTCTCGCTCGAGCGCATCCGCAAGGGACTCGACACGATCTCCGTGACCGGCAACGTCCTTCGCGACTACCTCACCGATCTCTTCCCGATTCTCGAGGTGGGGACGAGCGCCAAGATGCTCTCGATCGTTCCGCTGCTCGCCGGCGGCGGATTGTTCGAGACGGGTGCAGGAGGCTCGGCACCGAAGCATGTGCAGCAGTTCGTCAGGGAGGGATACCTCCGCTGGGATTCGCTCGGAGAGTTCTCCGCGCTGGCGGCGTCGCTCGAGCATCTCGCGGCGACGTTCGGCAACGCGAAGGCGCAGGTGCTCGCCGATACGCTGGATCAGGCGATTGCGAAGTTCCTCGACAACAACAAGTCGCCGGCGCGCAAGGTCGGGCAGATCGACAATCGCGGCAGCCATTTCTATCTCGCGTTGTACTGGGCGCAGGCGCTGGCCGATCAGACGCGCGACGCGGAACTGCGGACGAAGTTCAACACGATCGCGGCGCAACTGACGACGAACGAATCAAGGATCAACGAAGAACTGCTCGCCGCGCAGGGCCAGCCCGTCGACCTCGGCGGCTACTATCACCCCGACGCCGGCAAGGCGTCGCGCGCGATGCGTCCGTCGAAAACGTTCAACGCGGTGATCGACCGTCTGCTTGCGGCAGCCGAAGCCGAAGAGGGCACGTTGGCAGCAGTGTAGGGGAGTAGCCGCGGCAGCGCGGTGATGGTGTTGAAGTCGTTGCAGTGCGGCGATTGAGTGATTCTTTCGGTGCTTTGAAAAGCGAAATGAAGAACGCAGAACGCAGAATGAAGAATTTAGAAAGAGCGACGCGCGAAGCGCCACATCAATTCTCAATTCTGCGTTCTGCGCTCTGCCTTTTCGTAGCTCGAGCACGCTTCGGTTGCACGGCGGGAGCGGGAAGCTCCCGTGGTGGGGCGATTGAGTGATTCTTTCGGTGCTTTGAAAAGCGAAATGCAGAACGCAGAACGCAGAATGAAGAATTTAGAAAGAGCGACGCGCGAAGCGCCACATCAATTCTCAATTCTCAATTCTGCGTTCTGCGTTCTGCGT
>JAJPHC010000051.1 GCA_021325515.1 Acidobacteriota bacterium | reverse complement strand
GCCCGGAGGGTTGCGGTTCTGACGGGCCGCTCGCTTTGTCGCCCCTCCTCGACGATGTCCCGCATCGCCTGCGTCGGGGCTTCGCGCGTTCGGCCCGTCAGAACCGCTACGGTATTGCGCCGAATTCGAGGACAGAGCACTAGTGCGTCAGGGCCCGCTGCCTGATTACGAAAGATCTCTGCGTTCCAGCGCGATGACACGTCGATCGAGGTTCTCGTGGGAGAATTTGATCATCGCCTTCGTTTCGTCGGACACGACTTCGATCTTCTCGTGCAGATCGGCGAATCGACGGTCGACCTTCTGATCGAGCAGGATGACAGCGTCGGTAAGGTTGTCGATGCGGTGGTTCGCCGCCTCGAATAAAGCTCGTGTTTCTCGCCGCGTCTCCTCGGCAAGTCGCTCGGCATGCTGGCGGGCCTCTTCTGCCACTCGATCGACGCGCTCGGCCTCTGCATCCATCCGTTCGGCCAGTGCATCAATCCCGGTATCCAACCGCTCGGCCAGTGCATCAATCCCGGTATCCAACCGCTCGGCCAGTGCATCAATCCGGGTATCCAACCGCTCGGCCACTGCATCAATCCGGGTATCCAACCGCTCGGCCACTGCATCAATCCGGGTATCCAACCGCTCGGCCAGTGCATCCATCCGCACGGCCTGAGCATCGAACCGCTGGTGCAGCGATTCGAATGCGCTGCGCAGGTCTTCGTTCATCTCCGTCATCGTCTGCTCCCCGAGGTTACCTCGGCGGCGTGGGGAGGACAATGCTTTCTACAGCCGGTAGAGGTCGCTGTCAGGAGCGCTTCTTAGGCCCGAACGGTTTCCTGGCTCCGCCAAACGGTTTCTTCGCTCCGAATTCGCGTTTCGCTCCGAAATCCTTCTTCGCTCCGAATTCCTTCTTCGCTCCGAATTCCTTCTTTGCGCCGAACTCCTTCTTCGGTCCGAAATCTTTCTTCGGTCCGAATTCCTTCTTTGCTCCGAACTCCTTCTTCGGCCCGTAATCTTTCCTGGGACCGTAGGGTTTCTTTGCTCCGAACTTCCCGGCGGGACGTTCTGTGCGGTCCTCGCGTTGGAAGGGCTTCTTGTTGAGCGGACGAGGCGTCCGCTCTCCGGTCGGCGTGTCGGTGGCGATTCGCACGTTCACTGCGCGGCCGCGGAACTTCGTACCTGCCAGCTTCGCGATCGTGTCCTCCACATGACGCTCGGGAATCATCACGTAGGTGACTGATTCCCGAATGTCGATCGGGCCGATCTCGCGTCCCGGGATTCCGACTTCGTTCGCGATCGAGCCGACCACATCTGCGGGACGGATCCCGTCGCGCTGTCCCACCGCCATCGAAAGGCGCACCTTCTTCTCGAACGCAGCCTGAGGTGGCGGAGCGGGTTCGGCGGCCGGCGCCGCCGGTGTGGCCAGCGCCCGCGTCGCATTCGCGATCCTCGACGCGGCGGCCGCGATGTCGGCCATGTCGAACGGACCTTCATCCGCGAGCTGCGTCACGACTTCGACATAGAGATCGAGATCGCCGGCCTGCAGTTCTTTGCGCAGCGACTCCTTGAACACAGCGATGCGCCGCGCGGCCACGTCTGCATTCGAGGGCATCTTCATCGGCTTGATCTGCGTGCCGGTGTAGCGCTCGATCTCGCGCATCATCCGCCGCTCGCGCGGCGTGATGAAGAGCGTCGCGACGCCGCTGCGTCCCGCGCGTCCTGTCCGCCCGATGCGATGCACGTACGCTTCGACATCGTTCGGCACATCGAAGTTGACGACGTGCGTGATCTGCTCGACATCGAGCCCGCGCGCCGCAACGTCCGTCGCGACGACGATCTCGATCTGCCCCGCGCGCAGCCGCCGGATCACGCTCTCGCGCATCGCCTGATTCATGTCGCCGTGCATCGCCTCGGCTGCGAATCCGCGCCCCGTCAGCTTCTCCGCCAGCTCCGCCGCGCCGTTCTTCGTCCGCCGGAAGATCAGCACCGCATCCGCTTCTTCCAGCTCCAGCATCTGCGTCAGGATCTCGAGCTTCTGTCCCTCGGCGAGCGTCAGGAAGCGCTGCTCGATCGCAGGCGCACTCACCGCACGATGCTCGATCTCGACCCGGACTGCGTTGACGAGATGCTTGTGCGCGATGCGCGCGATCGGATCGGGCATCGTCGCCGAGAAGAGCGCGACCTGCCGCGGAGTGGGGACGAGCGAGAGCATCCGCTCCACTTCTTCGATGAAGCCCATCTTCAGCATCTCGTCCGCTTCATCGAGCACGACCATCTTCACGTCGCTGAGATCGAGCGTGCCGCGATCGAGATGATCGATGAGCCGCCCCGGCGTCCCGACGACGACCTGCGCCCCGCGCTGCAGATGCTTCATCTGCCCGAAGATCGGTGCGCCGCCGTAAACGGGAAGCACGGTCAGCTCCCTGATGTGCTTCGCGTAGGAGTGCATCGCCTCCGACACCTGCATCGCGAGCTCGCGCGTCGGCGCGAGGACGAGCGCCTGCGTCTTGCGATTGCGCGGATCGAGCCGCTGCAGCAGCGGCAGCGAGAACGCGGCGGTCTTGCCGGTGCCGGTCTGCGCCTGGCCGATGAGGTCGCGCCCTTCGAGGAGGGGAGGGATCGTCCGCTCCTGAATCGGCGTCGGCGCTTCGTAACCGAGCTCCGCGAGCGTCGCAGCGAACGCCGGATCGATACCGAGGGAAGTGAAGGCGTCGTTCATGGAAGAGGACTATGTCACAGGTCGGAGAGCGGGCGTCTCGTCCCAGATGTAGGACCGGCGCCCTCGCCTGTCGGGGGGCCACAGGCGAGGGCGCCTGTCCTACATGCAACATGCCGAGGGAAGGCCCATCAGCATGACGACACGTCTCGGAGCCGCCCCATCACCGACTCCACCATCCGATCGCAACGCGCGTGGCCGAAGGTGAAGAGGCCTTCGAATGTCAGCCCCGCGTGTCGATAAAGGTTATCGCGCAGCATCGTGCGCGCGCGATGCAGGCGCGTCTTCACGACGTCTTCCGCGACGCTGAGGCATTCCGCGGTTTCCGACGTGCTGAGGCCTTCGACTTCGCGAAGCATGAGCACGGAGCGGTAGCGTTCCGGTAGCGCGGCGATTTCCGTTTCGACCAGCGACTTCAATTCGCTGGCCACCGCCTGCCGTTCGGGATCGGGAGCAGCCGACTCGATCTGGTCCATGGTGGTTCCGTCGGGATCGTCGATGAGGTGCAGAGAGGAAGGGCGCACGCGCGCCAGCGCTTCGTTGACGGCGATGCGCGTCAGCCACGTCGGGAAAGCCGCGGTGCCGGCGAACTGCCGCAGGTGCGTGAAGGCATTCACATAAGCCTGCTGCATGACGTCCTCGGTTTCCGCATCGTTGCGGACGATCGAGCGCACGGCGCGGTACATCCGCTGGTTGTAGCGCCGGATCAGCAATTCGAAGAGCGCCGTCTCGCCGGCGAGCACGCGCTCGATGATCGCGTTGTCCGATGCGGTCTCTGGTGTCGCGGTCTGCGGCTGAATCGTCATCGTTCTCTCCATAGAGTCGCACAGGAGGAAAAGGTGACAGAGCCCTGCGCATTCCGGCATGGGGCAGGACTCTTGAAAGACTCATGAGGAGCGATGCGGTTTTCATCGCGCTCGCCGTCGTCTTTCTCGCGTGGATTGCTGCTCTGTCCGGCTGGATGTTCCTCCGCCGGCGTTTTCCCACGCGGCTTGCCGCGGCGGTCATCACGCTGGCGATGATCTCGATCGTGAGCGACGCGCGCGGCATCGCGCACTGGCTCCGCGCGCGGCGGTCCGAGGTGACGATCGATGCGATCCGGCGCGGAGCGTGGTGGCAGTTGATCTATCGCGATGGCCGCACGGCGTTCGTGACGGCGAATGAGATGCATGTGCCGGCCGGCGAGAAGGTGACGATCAACGGCCGCCTGATGCTGTTCGACGAGGCGTGCGTGGTGGGCGGACGGCTGCGCGTGATTCCGGAGCGGGACTTCGACCGGTGGTTTCGCAATGAGGCTTCGCCGGCGCGCGCGGATGCGTTTCTCTTCACGAATGCGGGATGCGCGTGGTGCCATGTCATTCGCGGCGTCGCCGAGCATCCCTCGCAGCTCGCGCCGGATCTCACGCATGTCGCCGCGCGGCGGACGATCTCCTGCACCGATCTGCCGGTGCGCGGCGGCTGGCTCGCGGGATGGATCGCGAGCTCGCGCGCACTGAAGCCGGACAGCGCGATGCAGCCGAACCGGCTCGAGCCGCGCGCGCTCTTCGCGATGGTTCGCGATCTGGAGTCGCTCCGATGATCCGCGCGGCCCTCATCGTCACGGCGCTTTGCTGCGCGGCGCTGATCGCGGCGGGCATTCTCACCGCGATGGGCAACAGCCGTCCCGTCGCCTACGGAGATGCGGCCCGCGGCGAGGCGCTCATCGCGTCTCACGGTTGTCTCGCCTGCCACGATCGCGGGCGCGTCGGCCCTCCGCTCGCGCACATCGCGAAGCGCGCCTACATCGCCGGGCGCTATCCGAACATTCAGATCTGGATGATCGAGTGGATTCAGCATCCGCAGCGCCTCGAGCCGGGAACGGCGATGCCGGATCTGAACATCGGCGAGCGCGATGCGCGCGACATGGCCGCGTATCTCGTCACCTGCCGGTAGCTTGTCACCAAATCGCCCGCCATCTCTCTATGGAGGTGGAGGAACGATGGATCGACGAATCACACAGGTGTACTGGGTCCTGCGGATCGGCCTTGGCGCGGCCGCATTTCTTGCAGGGCTCGACAAGTTTTTCAACGTGCTCACGGACTGGACGATGTATCTCAGCCCGCTCGTCACCCGCGTCGTGCCGCTGAGCGCCTCGGCGTTCATGCACATCGCGGGCGTCATCGAGATGATCGTGGGCCTCGCGATTCTCGCCGGCTGGTCGCGCATCGGCGGCTACGTCGTCATGGCGTGGCTGATCGCGATCGCGGTCAATCTCGTGACGACGAAGATGTTTTTCGACATCGCGGTGCGCGATGTCGAGATGTCACTGGCCGCATTCACGCTCGCACGGCTCACAGAGGTCGTGCATAAGGAGGAATGATGAAGAAGATCGGGTTTGCAGTTCTCGCTTCGTTGCTCGCGCTGCCGCTGGCGGCGGAGACCTGGAAGAATGTTTCGCTGATGGATGCCGGCTGCGCGGCGAAGAAGGATGTCGTGGCGAAACCGGACGAGCATCCGAAGGCGTGCGCGCTGCAATGCGCAAAGGCCGGCTACGGTGCGATCGTCAACGGCAAGTTCGTGAAGTTCGACAAGAAAGGCGACGAGCTCGCGTCGGAGGCGATCAAGAATAGCTCGAAGAGCGACCACCTGCGGGCGACGGTCGTGGGGGAGATGAAGAACGGAACGATCCAGGTCACGTCGCTGACGATGGATTGATGTTTGCGGAGGGCGCACGGGCTTGCGGCTGCGCGGGTCCGTGCGCTGAATCACGTTTGGTCGAGAGTTGCGGACGTAGATTGCAACTTGTGAACGATCTCGAGGCAGAAGCCGGGCATCTGCAGACTCTCGAGCAGGCCTTTCGCTGGGCGCGTTCGCGCCAGCCGCCAGTCACGCCGCTCGAGACGATTCCGCAGGATGAGTACACGCACGACGTGATTTTTGGAGCGGGCGAGACGCTCTTCCTGGTCTTCGACGCAACGTGACTGGGCGCAATCCTGTCGGTCTCCGTGTGGGACCATCGGCCCGGTGCTGACGAACTGCTCGACCGGCGGCTCGCAAGCGGATGGCGCCCGACGGCGAGCGAGCTCCAGAGCGGTCCCGCGATTCTCGGCCATGCGGCCTGCCGAGTGTCAGTCTGCCGCTGACCGGGCCATTCGGATGGTTCGCCCGGCAACAAGGCCTTTGCTGCAACCGCGAGTTAGCCCGCGCCGAGAAGATCGTAAGTCGGCCAATTGGTGAAACCGGACTTCACGCTCGGTTTCGGGCCTCGCGTCTCGCGAATACTTCTTCCGAAGGGATCGAACGCGCCCGGTCGGCCCTTAAGTCCTGATAGCGTCGCTCGGCCTCCGCTAGCCAGCCCTGACCGATGTCCTCGATCGAGGGTTCGTAGAAGCTATCCAGCACGTGACTCATGTTCGAGCTCAAGGGCTTCGTTCGCGATCTCTTCAAGCTCGCGAGTCACGTTCGCATCGTACATCCGAGTGTCTACGGGTGTGCCACCGTTCAATTCTGCCTCTGGAGTTCGATGTGAACATTGTTGAACTCGGGGTCGTCGCGATCTCCCGTATACCGAACTTTGAACGGACCAAGCGATGGGTGACGAACTGTCTGCCCGTCGGCAAGGAGTCCCCCAAAGGCTTGGAGATCGATCAACTCGTTCAACATGCCGGCGACCATGTCGAAATCGGCTTGCAGAACGCGCCGGACGCTTAGGTCAGGTCGGCCGAAGGTAAGCAAGCCGCGGGTATGAAGCCATAACCCATCGCGCTCCGCGGAGTAGAGGATCAGCACATGCTCCTGGGGCTGTGGCTTGTCGGGGGCGTGGAATATGGCCTTCCATGCTTCGGGACGCCACCACCGAAACGTGAATGGATCGTAAAGCGCGACTGCGCCCGAATCCAGGAGCGCCGCAGAAATGCCGATGAGATCTCGAAGGTACATGAGGGACGTGTCGTCTGCGACTTCTCCCGCTAAGGCGATCGCACCTGGTGACTTCGCTATTAGTTTCGCCAGTTCGGGATCTTCGTTACGCAGCACGTCCCAGGCATACCCTTCCTCGTATGACTCCCGGAGAACTTTGCGTGTTTCGATCGCTCGAAGGATCGAGCTTCAATGCTGTCCGGCATTCCGCGAGTGCGGTACTCCCGCCCACGGACAGTTTCAGGAAAAGCGACGATTCCGTAAATCACGAGGAAGACGAACGGACGATCGCCACCTTCCTTCCAATGACCCCGGTTCCAATCTTCCTCTGCCATCGACGTGTCGTTGTTCCGGCGGTTAAAGTTGCGCCTTCACTGGCGCGGACCGCGTGCGCTGAAGTAGCAGCGGTGGAGCACAGTAGAGCAGCGGTTCGGGTCCGATGCAACTGCCTGGTTAGACGGTTTATGACCTACGTCGAACGAATGACGAAACGTGCGAGTTTGATGGCTTGGTTGTCCGGGGGTAGGTCACCATGCTCCTCGACACGTTGCAGCAGAAACTCGGCCATCCATAATGCTTCAAAGTCAGATTGTGGCTCTTGCGGCACGCGAGGCGCGGGTCCACGTCGGTTCAGCGCGATGGTCAGCTGGCGCCCACGAGCCGGAGCATTGCCCACGATGCTCCTGTGATGACCTCGCGGACTTCTGGCCGCGAGAACTCAGGGATGCTCAACTTTACATGCTCCCTCGAGAGCATTCGCAGTTTGGCATCTCGCTGATCTGTTGCCACGTCCAAAACGACGAAAGATCGTAAGCACGGCAGCGAATCGGGCCGGCGCCCGCTGCAGCGCCGAGTTAGCCCGCCCGGCGTGCGCTTTTTGGTGGCCCGCCGTGTTCGGAAAGGTACTCGCGCAGAGCTTGATTGACAACGGAGGAATCGCGGAAGACTTGTGCCAGATCCGGCTCCAGCAGAACAACGTTCGTCACTTTCTGGTAATGCTGATAGTACTTCCCCCTCACGCCACCGCTGAGGTTCAGTTCCGGGATGTCGCCGTCTTCTTCGGGACCGCTATTCTTCTGATTCATAAAATCGTTGTTCGTGTGGCTTAGTTTCTCGGGGTGTTGAGTACGGCCGTCTCGATCTGTGTGGGCCATCTGACGTCGACGCGGAACATCGTAACATCGCAAAACAAGAGGCGGCACAAGCCACTAGCACACCGTCAATCGCGCTTGCTGGCCGTCTTGCACGCCGCTCTTATGCGTCATTCGCTGGCGCATCACGGAAGACGGCAGCCGCGCTACCATCTCTTCCGTGCTCCTTCGTCATGCGACTGCCGGCGACATCCCGGAGATCGAGCGCGTCATGCGCGACTCCATCATCGGCATCAGCAGCCGTGCCTATGACGGGCGGCAGGTCGACAGCTCCCTTCGCTTCGTCGCGCATCTCGACCGCGAGCTCATCAACGACTGCACCTACTTCGTCGTCGAGATCGGGGAGCAGATCGTCGCCTGTGGCGGCTGGAGTCACCGCAAGCGCCTTTATGCCGGAAGCGGCGCCGGCTCCGGCGATGCCGAGATGCTCGAGCCGGCAACCGATCCCGCGCGCATCCGCGCCATGTTCGTCCTGCCGGAGTTCGCGCGCCGCGGCATCGGCCGGATGATTCTCGAAGCTTGCGAAGAAGAAGCGCGCTCCGCCGGCTTTCGCGAGCTCGAACTGATGGCCATGCTCAGCGGCCACGCCATGTACCTCGCCTGCGGCTATCACGACATCGAGCGCGTCCCCGCGACGCTCGAGGACGGCACACCCTATCCGCTCATTCGCATGCGGAAGAAGATGTCCTGACCGCCGGGTGTAAGCTGAACGTTCCGGGAGGTAGCCATGACGCGAAGTGCCTTCGGCATTGCTGCAGTCATTCTGTTCGCGCCGCTCGTCTTCGCGCAGGGTTTTCGCGGTACGTTCGAGAAGCACGTCTTTCATTACCCCGAAAGCGACACCACCTTCACTTCCGCGGCCGTCGCCATCCCCGTCGATTACACCTACTTCGACACGCGCTACAACGGGACGATCAATCTCACGTTCCCCGCCACGATCGACAACGCCTCCATCGATGGCCCGCAGCGTTACCTCACGCCATCATCTCCGCTGGCAGTTCACATCGCCCCCTCGCTCGCCGTCACGAAGCCGGGGCCGAACGACATCACCGTCACCACGAGCTCGACCTCCGTCCAGCAGGGCGACACCGCCCCTGACTGCTCGAAAGAACAGACGTTGCACGTCACCGCCACGACGACGTTTTCTCCAACGATCGACTGCTCGTTCGCGAAGCTCGCGATCACCGATCGCGGCACCTCGTGGGCGGCCACCATCACATCGCTCGTCACCGTCTCCGCCGGCAGCACGAGCTCCAGCACGATCAGCATCGACAGCGTCAGCTTCTTCACCTTCACGATCACGTCGACCTACGTGATCCCGAAGTCGCAGATCAACATCACTCCCTCCGTTGCATCCAGCATCGACGGGATTACGGACGATCCGCTGGCGGTCACGATCACAGGAACGGGCTTCCAGCCCAATTCCCAGGTCGCCATCGTGGATCTCTCGGTGACGAACGTCGTAGTCGTGAGCGACACGCAGATCACGGCGCGTGTGACCGGCTTTCGCGGATTGCCCGAGGGGCCGCGCGATCTGACGGTGACGAGTCCGGCCGGTACGAAGCAGGCCGGGCCCGGCGCCTTCTTCATCAGCAGCCTCGGGCCCGCGCTCGAAGTCAATCAGGGCGTGCCGATGACGTGCAGCGCCGGCCGGCCCTGCGTGGCCGATCACGACACATGGATCCGCGTGAAGCTGCCGTGCAGCGGCAGCGGATGCGAGAACGGCAAGACCGCGGTTCGCGGGCGGCTGCACGTAAGGAAGGATGGCAGTCCAATCAGCGGCTCGCCCTTCTCTCCTCAGCCGGTTTCGATGCGCGTCCGGACCGCCGGCACCGCATTCGATGCCGCGACGCAGCACGCCGGCGGCGATGCGCTGAATTTCCGTTTCACCGGCGACGCGACCCTCGGCGAAGGAACGTACGACTTCACCTTCGAGATCGACCCCCGCGCGCCAGCCACGCTGCCCACCGGAGCCGAGGACCGCGCAAGGAGGCTGGTGCGCGATCTGAAATCGCAGACGTTCAAGAGAAGCCGCATCGACCGCGCGATTCACATCGCGGCGATGGTCGATCAGGCTCCCGCGGCCCGCCGGCTGCGGCCGATCGATCCGCTCGATCTCGTCGACTTCGCCCGCGGCGCATTTCCCGTCAGCAAGGACCTCATCACGATCGGGCTGAGCATGTATCAGGATGCCTTCGGCGTCGCCGCGGGCGATGACTCCAGCGACGATCCGCTGATCGCAACTCTGCGCCGCCTTCACCACGTGGCGATGTTCGAGCAGATCCACAATGAGCCGGCGACCACTTACGCGGTGATGATCACGACGAACGCGGCGATGACCACGCCCGGCGCGAGCGCGTGCGGCGAGAACACCACGCTCGGCCTGACGTATTTTTCCTGCTGGGGTCTCTCCTCCGTGCTCCTCTGGGAAGGAGCCAATTCGCACGCCTCGCTCGCTCACGAGCTCGGACATCACTATCTCCTCGGCGACACGTACACGAATCAGCCGCCGGGCGGAGAAGACCGCTCGCGTCTGAATCCGGTCTGCGATTCGATCAATGGCTGTCCTGTCGAAACCGGAAACGTCGACACGCTCTCGGGCGACGTCGCCGTCGTCCTTTCCACGGCGTCGCCTTTCACCAAGCGCGACGTCATGGGCAACACGCCGCTCCCGCAGCGCTGGATCGACAAGCGGACCTGGGACTATCTCTATCCGCTCTTCATGTCCACCGGCGCAGGGAAGTCGGGAACGGATGCGGCGCCATCGCAGCGATGGCTGGTCGTGCGCGGCAGAATCAGGCAGGACGACTCCGTCGTGCTCGATCCGTTCGACACGTATGACGGCCACGACGCGCTGAGCGCGCTCGACACGGGGGAGTACAGCGTCGAGATCCAGGATGCGAGCGGCAACGCGGTGGCCTCGCGGACGTTCCCCATCGCGTTCAAAGTGCCGCATGGCAGCGCGGCCGCGGCACGCGTGCCCTTCAATGTGCCTGTGGTGTTCCCGGCGGCGGGAAAGAAGGTCGTGATGAAGCACGGCTCGCGCGTGCTCGCATCGCGAACGATTTCCGCCAATGCGCCGGTGGTGAAGGTGATCTTTCCCAATGGCGGCGAGTCGATCGGCGCCACGACGACGATTCGCTGGAGCGGTTCGGATCCCGACGGCGACGCGCTGACTTATGCCGTTCTCTATTCACCGGATGGCAATCAATGGACCACTCTGGCGGCGGATCTCACCGCGACATCGTGGGACTGGAACACGACGCTGGGCGCGGGGAGCGCAAACGCCCGCATCATGGTGACGGCCAGCGACGGCGTTCTATCCTCGAGCGACACTTCCGATGCGCCGTTTACGGTCGCGGCGAAGGCGCCGCTCGTGACGTTCATCGCACCGATCGACGGCTACGCGTCGCCGGCCGGCTCGCCTGTGACGTTCGAAGGATTTGCGTACGACACGGAAGACGGTGAGTTGCCCGGCACTGCATTGTCGTACTCGTCGAGTCTGCAGGGCGCACTCGGGACGGGGCGCTCGCTCGTCGCGTCCAATCTCTCCACAGGCACGCATCGCATTACTGTGACCGCGCGCGACAGGAACGGCAACAGCTCCTCCGCGTCGATCACCGTCACGGTCTATGCGCCCGCGGCGGACCTGCGCGTACTGCCGGCGGTCGGTTCGACGCCGGGCAGCTTCGGCTCCTTCTTCAAGACCGCGTTTCAATTACACAATCCGACGTCCGGAACGCAGGCAGGAAAGATCGTCTATCACAATGGCAGTACGCCGGGAAGTAATGCGGATCCGAGTGCCAGCTATGTGCTGGCGCCGGGACAGACGATCTATTACGCCGATTTTCTGCCGGTGATCGGCGCCGGCGGTCTTGGCAGCGCGGATCTGTTTGCCGATTACGGCGGCGCACCGCTGACCGTTGCGCGCATCTTCAATGACGCGGGAAGCGCGGGCACCGCGGGGATGACCGAGGATCTCTTCAAGCGGAGCGACGCATTGCAGAGCGGCGCACGCGGTGTGCTCATTGCGCCGCCTGATGCATCGAAGGCGCGGTTCAATATCGGCGTGCGATCGCTGGAGAACGGCGCTTCGATGACGATTACGGTCGCCGATAAGAACGGATCACCGCGCACCTCGCTCACGAAGAGCTATGCACCGAGCTATTTCGAGCAGCGCACGTCGGCGGATTTTCTCGGTCTCACGCTCGCCGGCTCCGACGTGATCACGATTCGCGTCGACTCCGGCAGCGCGATCGTCTATGGCGCGACGACCGATAATACGACGCAGGACCCCAGCCTGCAGATCGCGCGCGCGCTTCCTTCGTCGCCATTCGCCGGCAGCGAGACGCGCGTCATTCCCGTCGTCGGCTCGATCGCCGGCGCGCTCGGCTCGTTCTTCCGAACGGCGATCCAGTTCTACAACCCATGGCCGGCCTCCATTGCCGCGAACCTCAACTATTGCCCCGCAGGAACCGGCGCATGTACGGCGACCGGCTTCAATATCGCTCCCGGCACTGTGCGGGTCTTTTCTGATTTTCTGCCGGAGATCGGGTTGTCGGGACTCGGGAGCGTCGATGCCGCGTTCACAGGCGGCTATCCCGTCACCGTCGTCCGGATCTTCAATGATGCCGGCAATAAGGGCACGAGTGGAATGACCGAGGAGCCGGTGAGGAGCGGAGCGGCGATCGGAGTGGGGGAGAGCGCCGTCGTCATCGCCCCTCCTGTGCCGGCTCTGGCGCGCTTCAATATCGGAATTCGCGTTCTCGGTTTCGGAGGAGCATCGATGCTGATCACCGTGCGCGACAAGGATGGCGTCCAGCGCACGACGGTCTCGAAGAGTTACACCGTTCCCAATTACTTCGAACAGGTGAATGCGAACGTGCTCACCGGCATCACTCTGCTCGAGAACGACACGATCACGTTCACCGTGAACTCCGGCAGCGTGATCGTCTATGGCTCGACGACGGACAACATCTCACAGGATCCGAGCCTGCAGCTCGCGCGGAAGGTCGGAGGGCTGTAGCCTCAGCGATCGATGTTGATCGTCTCTTTCTTGCCGCTGTTGGCGACGGCGATCATGATGCCGATTCCGATCGCGATCACGATTCCGATGATCGTCCACGTCGTTCCGATCCGATCGATCACGCCGCCCTTCCAGAGCGCGGCGATGATCCCCGCCAGCATGATGATGTAGCCCACGAGATAGATGCCAGTCCATTTCATGGTTGGACTGTTGTGCAAAAGAGGTTCCGTCCGCTAGGGCAGGCGGACTCGGCCGGGGCTGACGGCGATAAACTTCGGCTCATGACGAAACCCGGCAGCCGCCCTTCCGAAGAGATGCTGATCAACGTGCCGCGACTCATCACCGCGTATTACGCGGAGCGGCCTGATCCATCGATTCGCGATCAGCGCGTCGCCTTCGGCACGTCGGGCCATCGCGGCTCATCTCTCAAGACTGCGTTCAATGAATTGCACATCCTGGCGACGACGCAGGCGATCTGCAATTACCGCCGCGAGCAGGGCATCGACGGTCCTCTCTTCCTCGGCATCGACACGCATGCGCTCTCCGAGCCGGCGTTCGCTTCGGCGATGGAAGTGCTCGCGGCGAACGGCGTGAACGTGATGATCGATACGAGCCGGGGCTACACGCCGACGCCGGTGATCTCACACGCGATCCTCACGTACAACCGCGGCAGGAGCGGGCATCCGGCGGACGGCATCGTCGTCACGCCTTCGCACAATCCGCCGGAGGACGGAGGGTTCAAGTACAACCCGCCGAGCGGCGGCCCATCCGATACCGCGGCGACGAAGGCGATCGAGAACGCGGCGAATGAGCTGATGAATGATCCGTCGAAGATCAGGCGGATCGCGTTCGGGAAGGCGATGGCGGCCGAGACGACGCATCGGCACGATTACGTGAGCGCGTATGTGAACGATCTCGGTGCGGTGGTCGATCTCGAGATCGTGCGCGCGTCGGGGCTGCACATCGGCGTCGATCCGCTGGGCGGCGCGGGCACCGCCTACTGGAGCGTGATTCGCGAGCGCTTCGATCTCAACATCGAGATCGTGAACGAGGTGATCGATCCGACGTTCCGCTTCATGACGCTCGACTGGGACGGGAAGATCCGGATGGACTGCTCCTCGCCGCATGCGATGGCGGGGCTCATCGCGCTGCGCGAGCGTTTCGACATCGCGTTCGGAAACGACACGGACAATGATCGCCACGGCATCGTGACGCCGAGCGTGGGCCTCATGAATCCGAATCACTATCTGGCGGTGGCCATCGACTATCTGTTCCGCAATCGGACCGGTTGGAGCGGCGAGGCGGCGGTGGGGAAGACGGTGGTCAGTAGCAGCATGATCGATCGCGTGGCCGCGAGCCTGGGGCGGCGTCTGTATGAAGTGCCGGTCGGCTTCAAGTGGTTCGTCAACGGCCTGCTCGACGGCTCGCTGGGATTCGGCGGGGAGGAGAGCGCCGGCGCGTCGTTCCTGCGGCGCGATGGGAGCGTGTGGACCACCGACAAGGACGGCATCATTCTCGGGCTGCTCGCCGCGGAGATCACCGCACGCAGCGGGCGCGATCCGGGTGAGCTGTACCGCGAGCTGACGGAGCAGCATGGCGCGCCGTTCTATGCGCGGACGGATGCGGCGGCGACTCCCGAGGAGAAGGCGCTGCTCGGCAAGCTGTCGCCGTCGCAGGTGACGGCGAAGACGCTGGCCGGCGATCCGATCGTCAACATCCTGACCAACGCGCCGGGAGACGGAAATCCGATCGGCGGATTGAAGGTGACGACGAAGAACGGCTGGTTCGCCGCGCGGCCGTCGGGGACGGAGAACATCTACAAGATCTACGCGGAGAGCTTCGTCAGCGAGGAGCACCTCGGGCGGATTCAGGAAGAGGCGCAGGCGCTGGTGACGGCGGCGCTGGGGTAATTAAGGCCCGCAGTCTCTAACAGTTCGCTGCATCACCATCTCTGCCGGCGAGATGTACACCGCCCGCTGGATTGGCGGAACGCCCTCGACGCCGGCGGTCCAGGTCTGGTCGAACTGGCTCGGGTGGAGGCGCATGTCGTCCAGCACTGCATACCAGCGCGACTGGGCGTCGAACCGCACGGTCAGCCCCGTTGCACTGCTGAAGATGAATGGCTCGAAGCGGGTCTCGAGCAGCCACACCTGCGGCTTGTAGGTGAGCAGCGGGATGGCCTCGAGCGTCGAGGCGCAGATGGCGCGGTGATCCGGATGGCAGGTGGTTCCGTGGCGGGGATCGAAGGTGAGGATGAGATCCGGATGCACGCTCTCGATGGCCGCCACGAGCTCGTTCGTGATCGGCGGCCAATCTCCGCCGTCCTGCAGCGTCCACTGCAACAGAGCGGCATGAAAGTAGGCAGCCGCCGCGCGTGCCTCACCGCTGCGCACCGTCGCGAGATCCGGCCGGCATCCCTCCGGCAAGAGGCACGGCCCCGCCTCGCCGCGCGTCGCGATCAGGAACGTGCAGCGCGCTAACCGTTCGTTGCACCAGAGCTCGAGCAGGGGAGCCACGAGCGATTCGTCGTCGGGATGCGCCGCGATCCAGAGCACCGACGACGGCTGCGGCAGGGCAGCGGGCTGCATCGGCCGGATGCGGAACGCGAGGAAGAGGAGCAGCACCACGGGAATGATACGAAGTTGGAAGAGGTTGCGTCGTACAGCGCACGGCTCACGCCGGACATCTCTCGCACAATGGCAATCGCTGTTCGCGCCGCAGCAGCCTCCGGAAGGCGCGGAACTTCTTTCCGTTCCAGACACTCTCGAACGGTTTCTCGAACACATTGCCCATGTCGAGCGTGAGGCATGGATAGAGCCGGC
The DNA here is from genome assembly GCA_021325515.1 of Acidobacteriota bacterium. Taxonomy (GTDB): domain Bacteria; phylum Acidobacteriota; class Thermoanaerobaculia; order Gp7-AA8; family Gp7-AA8; genus JAJPHC01. Next base: position 86,979 of record JAJPHC010000051.1, on the reverse strand, counting down.
CGCGCGGATCGACGAACGCGTAGTTGGAGATCAACGTACACGCGCGGCCGCTCTGCCGCTTGAAATCGGGGTCGCGATAGAAGGCGAGCATTTCCTCGATCGGCAGCGGCGGATGCATTTCGATCTTGTATGGAACGCGCAACGTCTGCAGTGCGCGCAACTGCGATTCGAGCAATTGGATGTCGATCGGCGGCATGATGTCGCTGCAATAGGTGTCGACATCCGCCCGGAAGAACTTCGACTCTCCGATCGCGTTCGCGATCAGCTCCTCCGACACCGGCCGCTGCGCCGTCCGCAGCCAGATCTGATGCTGCAGCCGCAGCGTGTCGATGTTCCACTCCGCGAGGCGCGCGGCCCACTCCGTCAGCAGCGAGTAGGTTCCTTCATAGACCGTCGTGTAGATCTCGATGAGCGGCGTCGGCGATCCGAGGCGTTGGCGCGCTTCGCGGATCTCGCGCACGACGCGCTCGCATGTCTCGAACACGCCTTCTCCCCGATAGGCGTCGTTCACCGAAGGCGGATCGATGGAGATGCCGGCTGCCAGCAGTCCGCTGCGCACCAGTTCCTCCGCTTTGCCCACGAGGCGCGTGCCGTTCGTGACGACGGTGATCGGCAGACCGCGGGCGACGGCCGCGGCGAAGATGCGCGGCCACTCGGGATGGAGAAACGGCTCACCTCCGAAGAAGCGGATCATCGGTTTGAACGAGGCAATCGAGTCGATGAAGCGAATCGCGCGCTCGGTATTCATCAGCGCACTCGGACGCTTCGTCACCATGTCCGTCGTGATCGGGCAATAGGAGCAGCGCAGATTGCACGCGTCGGTGAGGAGCATGTCGATGCCCCACGGGAGCGCTGCATAACCGGCGAGTGCGCGAACGCGCGAGAGGGGCATCGAGGTCAGTACGTTCGCCGTGGGCGGGGCGTCTAGGCGCAGGGCAGGCGGCTGGCAGCTGAGGCTAACAAGTCATTGCAGCAGGTCACTCGATCCTCTCCCCACTCAGGTCGATCACAGGCCACTCCATCTCCAGCTTTTCCATCGCCTTCACGATGCACCGGCCGGTGACCCAGTTGCGGAACCATTTCTTGTTTGCTGGGACGATGATCCAGGGCGCCCACTCCGTTGACGTCGCGTTGATCGCGTCCTCGTAGGCGTGCATGTAGTTCTTCCAGAGCTTCCGCTCTTCGAGGTCGCCGTGCTGGAACTTCCAGTGCTTCGTCGGGTCGTCGATCCGTTCCTGCAGCCGTTCCTTCTGTTCGGCGGGATCGATGTGGAGGAAGAACTTCAGGATCAGCGTGCCGTTCTCCGCGAGCATCTGCTCGAAATCGTTGATCTGGCGGAAGCGCTTCTTCCAGAACTTGTCGTCATGGTCGCTGTGCACGCGTACGACCAGCACGTCCTCGTAGTGGCTGCGATTGAAGATGCAGATCTCGCCGTTTTCCGGCACTGCCTCGTGCGCGCGCCAGAGGTAGTCGTGCGCGAGCTCCGGCTCCGTCGGCCGCTTGAATGATTTCACGCGCATGCCCTGCGGGCTGCACTCGGTCATGACGTGCCGGATCGTGCCGTCTTTTCCCGACGTGTCCATGCCCTGCAGCACGATGAGGACCTTGTGCTCATGACCCGCGTAGAGCAGCTCCTGCAGTTCGCCGAGCTGCTTCATCAGCGTCCTGCTCTCCTCGACCGCCTCGCTCTTCCCACCGTCGAACGCCGACGTGTCGTTCGGATCGAAATCGTGGAGAGAGACACGCGTGTGAGGCCGGACGCGAAAGGCTTTCATGCCGGGAGTCTATCCCCGGAACTCGAACGGGTCTCAGTTTTCGAACGTTCAGAGGGGATACGAAAAGCAAAATTCAGAATTCAGAATCACAGAATTCAGAATGAAGAATGGAATGACACGCCCGCTGCACTGTTCGAGCTTCCATTCTTCATTCTGAATTCTGTGATTCTGAATTCTGCATTTCGCTTTTGACTCGCTGAGTAGAAACACCCCTGCCAGAAGTCATGGTTCCTTCGCCCTCCTTTCCGCACATGTGCTGCCGCCCTCGCGTCCTTACATTACGCGTGCAAGGAGACGACACATGCCTTCCAACGACGTCATCACGCTGAAGAGCGTGAGCAAGAGTTACCCGCTGGGGCGGCTGCGGGTGCAGGCGCTGCACGCGATCGATCTGACGATCGCGCGCGGCGAGCTCATCGCGCTGGCCGGTCCCTCGGGCAGCGGCAAGACCACGCTGCTCAATCTCATCGGCTGCATCGACAAGCCGGATCAGGGGCGCATCGTCATCGACGACGCCGACGTGACCGCGATTCCGCTGCACCGCCTCGCATCGCTTCGCCGCGACACGCTCGGCTTCATCTTCCAGACCTTCAACCTCATTCCGGTTCTCACCGCCTATGAGAATGTCGAGTACCCGCTGCTGTTGCAGAACATGCCGCGCCGCGACCGCGACCTGCGCGTCCGCCGCTGGCTTGCGCAGGTGGGGCTCGCGGATCAGGCGAAGCAGCGCCCTGATCAGCTTTCCGGCGGACAGCGCCAGCGCGTCGCGATCGCCCGCGCGATGGTGACCGAGCCGAAGCTCGTCCTCGCCGACGAGCCGACGGCGAATCTCGATTCGGAAACCGCCGCGCACATTCTCGATCTGCTCGCGGAGATCAACACCGCGACGAACTGCACGTTCGTCTTTTCGACCCACGACCCGTCGCTGATCGCGCGCGCCGAGCGCGTCGTCCGCATTCGCGACGGCCGCCTGGACGACAGACAGCCGGCAACAGCCAGCAGGCAGCAGGCAGAGCTGCTCACCGCTTAGGAGCGTCTTCCATGATCATCAAACTCGCACTGCGCAACATCCTCCGCAACCGCCGCCGCTCGGCGATCACACTCACCGTCATCGTCTTCGGCGCCGTCGGACTCATCCTCTTCGGCGGCTACAAAGCGCGCACGTTCTACGCCCTGCGCGAGAGCACCATCCGCGGCCGCATCGGGCATCTGCAGATCTTCCGCGACGGCTATTCGAAAGCGCAGTCGCACAAGCCGCTGGAATACGGAATCGAGGATCCGACGGCGATCCGGAAGGAGATCGAGCGCGATCCGCGCGTGAAGATGACCGCCGCGCAGATCACGCTGATGGGACTCGTCTCCAATGGCGAGAAGTCCGAGACATTCCTCGCCACCGCGGTCGAGCCGCCGAAGGACCGCGCGATGAACAATCAGCGGCTCACGGCCGGCACCGATCTTCCCGACGGCGAGAGCGATGCCGTGCTCGTCGGCGCCGGGCTCGCGAAGTCGATGCACGCGAAGCCGGGCGACTACCTCACGATCATGACCACTACGACGAGCGGCTCGCTCAACGCGATGGACGTGCGCGTCGCCGGCATCTTCATGACCGGGGTCAAGGAGTACGACGAGCGCGCGGTGAAAATGCCGATCGCGGGCGCGCAGCAACTCCTGCAGACGAAGAAAATCGAGAAGCTGCTCGTCTTTCTGCAGAACACGGACGAGACGGCCGCGGCGCACAGCGCGATCGCGGCGCGCGTGCACGGCATCGAGATCAGGGAATGGTCGGAGCTCGCGCCGTTCTACCACCAGGTCGTCGCCCTCTATAACGGCATCTTCGGCTTCCTCGGCATCGTGGTCTTCGCCATCGTCGTCTTCAGCGTCGCGAACACGATTCTGATGTCGGTGCTCGAGCGGACGCGCGAGATCGGAACGCTGATGGCGATGGGGACGACGCGCGGACGCCTGCGCGCGATGTTTGTCGGTGAAGGCATCGGGATCGGCATCATCGGCGGCCTCCTCGGTGTCAGCGCCGGTTGGCTCCTGGCGACGATCATCAATCACGGACACGTGATGCTCCCGCCGCCGCCGGGATACACGCTCGGCTATCGCCTCGAGATCATGCTGCAGCCGCCGGTGCTGATCACCGCATTCCTCGTCTCATTCGTCACCGCGACGATCTCGTCGATCGTGCCGGCGATGAAGGCCTCGCGGATGAAGATCGTCGATGCGCTGGGACACATCTAAGCGGCAGGGAGGAGACCTTTCATGAAACGGCTACTTTGTATTGTCCTTCTTGCGCTTCCTCTGTTTGCAGAGGATGGCGCGGCGATCCTGGCCAGAGTTGATGCGGCTCGCAATCCGCTTCCGAGTTTTTCCGTCGATGTCTCGCTGACTTCGATCAGCGGCACGGCCTCGGAGTCGTCGAAGTTCCGCGTCTACGGCAAGGGGAGCGATCGCAGTGTCGTCGAGTTTGTTGCGCCTGCATCGGACAAGGGGAAATACCTGCTGATGCTGCGCGACGCGATGTGGATCTACCTGCCGTCGGCGAGCCGGCCGATTCGCATCTCGCCGCTGCAGCGGCTGATGGGGCAGGCATCGAATGGCGATGTCGCGCGGACGAACTTCGCGATCGACTACAACGCGGCCGGTGTCACGGCCGAAGGCGACTCGTGGGTGCTCGACCTCGCGGCGAAGGATCCGTCGATCGCGTATGCGCGCGTGCGCCTCTGGGTCGACAGAAAGACGAGCGAGCCTTCGCGCGCCGATTTCTACGTGGTCAGCGGCAAGCTGATCAAGCGCGCGCATTACAGCGAGCATGGTCTGCGCATCGAGATCGAGGATCTGCTGCGGCCCGGCAACACGACGGTGATGCAGTACGCGCATCTCGCGCCGCACGAGAACCCCGACCGGATGTTTACGAAGGATGCGTTGGGCAAATGGTGAGCTTTCGGGGCGCTGGGACGCTGGGGCGCTGGGGCGCGTGGTTGTTGTTGGGCTGCGTTGTCGCAACTCACCTCGATGCTGCGACTCTGCGCGTGTTCGGATCGGCCGGCGCGGAGTCGCTCTTCACGCCGGCGAATTGTTCGTCACCGCTGAATCCGCGCAATATCGCATCGATTCCGCGTACGGCGAACACCGGCGATGCGGCGGCCTTCATCGATGCCACGGGCAACGATCGCGCGTGGAAGATTCACCTCAAGCTGCGCGCCGATTCGTCGGATCGCGCCGCAGACAGGCTGCGCGCGAGCGAGGCCTTTCTGCAACTGAGCCCGCGGCCGTGGCTGGACATCACCGCGGGACGCATCATCGAGAAGTGGGGGACGGGATACGCGTGGAATCCGGCGGCGTTCGTTTCGCCGCCGAAGAATCCGGCGGATCCCAACGACCGGCGCTCCGCGTATCGCGGGACGGACGCGTTGAAGGCGGATCTCTTCTTCTCCGGCACGAGCGTGTCGCTCTATGCGATGCAGCATCAGAGGTTCGCCGCGCGCGTCTACCGCCTCATCCTCGGGACTGACGTTTCGCTGCACCTCTATCGCGATCGCGACGGCATGCGCCAGGGAGTGAGTCTGGCGCGCGTGATCGGCGATGCGCTCGAGATTCATGGGGAGGTCTCCCGGCGTCATGCGCTCGCCGGCGTGCAGTACACGTTCCGGCACAACGTGAATGTGGTGGCCGAGGTGTATCGGAGCGGGGAGGGATTGACGAGGAGCGGGTGGGAGGAGGTGCGGCAGCTCGCGCAGCGCGATCTACGGGAAGCCAACCGGCGGTTCGCGCCGCTGCAGATGGCCCGCAATTATGCGTTCGTGCGTCTCGACGTGCCGTTTGCGAAGTACGACGTCGAGACGATCGCCATCACGAATCTGCGCGATGCGTCGTCGATCCTGCGCCTTACGCTGACGCGGAAACTTCTTTCGAATGTGAGCGCGTATCTCATCGACACGGAATTCCTCGGAGGCAGCGGCAGTGAGTTGTCGTACGTGCAGATCAAGCGGGCCGTAACCGCCGGAGCCCGCCTCTACTTCTGAAGTGGAGCGCGGACGTCGCGTCCGCGGTTGCTTCGTAGAGCACTAGAATCATCGAAACACACGGCATGGAAATTCGCGCCATCAATCTCGTCGCCTGGCTCACCTGGATCTCGGTGGCGATTCCGAGCATCGCCTGGGAAATGCAGCGCGAGCAGCTGACGGCGCCGAAAGGCATCGCGTGGGCCGTCTCGTATCTGCTGTTCATCGTCTGTTACGCGATCCACGAACGCGCGCCGCTGGCGAGCATCGCGGCACAGACGATCGCTGCACTCTCCTGCTGTGCGTTCCAGCCGTCAGGGCTCCAGCCGGTCCTGTTCGTGATCGTCGCCGGTCAGCTCGGGCGCTATGCGATCTCGTTCGCCCTTCCCTGGATCGTGGTGCAGACCATCGTGATGGGAATCACCTTCCCGAAGCCGGAGCTGGCGCTCGTCGTGACCTACTTTTCCTTTCAGCTCTTCGGTTTCCTGATGTCGCGCATCGCGAACAACGAGGCGCAGGCGCGGCAGGAGCTGGCGCGGGCTAACGCGGAGCTGCACCTCGCGACCGAACTGCTGGAGATGAACAGCCGCAGCGCGGAGCGGCTGCGCATCGCGCGCGATCTGCACGATCTTCTCGGGCATCACCTCGCGGCGCTCAGCATCAATCTCGAAGTCGCGCGGCATCAGACCGAGGGGGAGGCGAAGGCGCAGATCGAGAAGAGCCAGGCGATCACGAAGGAGCTGCTGAGCGATGTGCGCGAAGTCGTCAGCAGACTGCGCGAAGACGAGCCGGTCGACCTCGCGTCGGCCATCCGCTCCCTCGGCAATGTGATTCACAAGCCGGCCCTCCATCTCGAGATGCCTCCCGACCTCGGGCTACGCGACCCCGCGCTGGCGCAGGTTGCGCTGCGCGCGATTCAGGAGATCGTCACGAACTCCGTAAGGCATTCGGGTGCGAGGAACCTCTGGCTCACGCTGACGCCCACGGATGCCGGGCTCACGATCGAGTCGCGCGATGATGGCTGCGGGACCGATGACGTGCGCTTCGGCAACGGCCTGCGCGGCATGCGCGAGCGCGTCGAGGAGGCGCGCGGCTCGATCGAGGTCTCGTCGATGCGCGGCCACGGCTTCCATGTGCTCGTGAGGCTCCCCGCATGATTCGCGTCTGCCTCGTCGAAGATCAGACGATCGTGCGCCAGGGCCTTCGCTCCCTCCTCGGGCTCAACAGCGACGTGAGCGTGGTGGCGGAAGCCGCGGATGGTGAAGAGGCCGTGGATGTGATCGAGCGCGAGAAGCCGGATGTCGTGCTCCTCGATCTCCGCATGCCGCGGCTCGACGGCCTCGGCGTTCTTCGGCGGCTGCGCGAGCGCGGGACTTCGCGTCCCACGCTCATTCTCACGACATTCGACGACGACGCAATGTTGTTCGAGGCCGTGCGTGCCGGCGCGAAGGGCTGGCTGTTGAAGGATGTGTCGCTCGAGCGGTTGACGGCGGCGATTCGCACGGTCGCGGCGGGCGGCACATGCATCGAGCCGGTGATCACGGAGCGGATCATGCGTGCGCTGGAGCGGAGCAATGTCGCCTTCGAGTCGGCGGAGCTGCCCGAGGCGCTGACGGATCGCGAGAAGACGATCCTGAGGCTGCTGGCCGGCGGATACTCGAATGCGGAGATCGCGCAGTTGCTCGCGATCAGTGAAGGGACCGTGAAGAATCACATCTCGAGCGTGCTGTCGAAGCTGGGAGTGAGAGACCGTACGCGCGCAGTCTTGAAGGCGATCGATCACGGGTTCATCTGATTTCTAACACGCGTTCCTGTCCCATCTCGCGGTAGAGAAAAATGTCTCGGCGTCGTCGCGACGTGGTTGGTGAAGATGTGCCGTGTGGCTGTTGCTGACCCCGGTCTGTTAAGCGCTGCGAGTTGGCAAGTGACAGTCGAGCGGCCCGCCCAACCCCGAGTACACTCGCCGCCATGGGACTGCTGACCTTCAGTATCAACGTTACTTTGGATGGTTGTGTCGATCACCGCGAGGGAATCGCCGACGAAGAGACGCATGCTTTCTTCACTCGCCTCATAGACGAGGGTGGGGCGATGCTGTGGGGCCGAGTCACCTACGAGATGATGGAGAGCTACTGGCCCGCGGTCGCCCGCGGCGACGAGGATGCGCCGCCAGCAATTCGCGAGTGGGCGATCAAACTGGAGGCCAAGCCGAAATACGTGGTGTCGTCGACCCGAAGGGACTTCCCGTGGACCAACAGTCACCACATCGAGGGTGACCTCAGCACTGCAGTGAAGAAGCTGAAGGACGAGACCCCGGCCGGCGTGCTCCTCGGCAGCGGCAAGCTCGCGACGGAGTTGGATCGGCTGGAACTGATCGACGAGTACAAGTTCCTCGTCCACCCGAGGATCGCTGGCCACGGCCCGACGCTATACCAGAGCGGGCTTCCCGGCACGCGCCGGCTCGAGTTGATCTCGGCGAGGCCGCTCCGCAATGGCGCGGTCGCCATGCACTTCCGGCGCGAGCGAGACTAACCAGCCGCTGCAGCGGATTGCGACACCGCGTGCTAGACTATTTTCACGGCCCGCAGCCGGCGACCGCTTCCGCGGCAGAACTGAACATGCGAATGATGTATCGACAGATCGTACCGTTCGCCGGCTGCCTGCTTCTCTCGTGCGGCAGTTGGCGACCGCCCGTGTCACTCTCCGGCAGCAACAAGTGTGAAATCAAGTATCCTGCGAGAACCGCTGTTGCGACAACGGCGAGTGTTACGTGCAAGGCCGGCTTCATCGCGGTTTGCCAGTGCACCGACGAAAGCAAGCCAATCGCGTCGTGCGCAAAGGCAGGCGCGCCTAACTGACGGCTCCTGTTGGTCGCTGCCCCAGCGCGCGGCCGCGGCGCGCCCTGCGGCGTCACAGCCTCTTGTGAGCTGCGGCACTGATCGCCCGGCAGGTGACGCACTACGAATTCGGTAAACGCCGCAACGCATTTTGGACGACGACCGTCGATGAAATACACGCGCATCCTTGTCACTCAGTACGGCGGGCCCGATGCGCTTCAGGTGGTCGAAGAAGCGTGCGTGGAGCCGAAGCGCGGTGAAGTGCGGGTAAGGGTATTGGCCGCCGGCGTCTCACTACCCGATGTGATGATGCGCGAGGGCATTCACCCTGAGACGCCCCGGCTGCCATTCACGCCAGGTTGGGATCTTGTCGGCCTCGTGGACCAGCTCGGCGACGGCGTCTCTGGACTCGAGCCGGGACAGATGGTCGCCGCGCTCCCGATCAGCGGCGCGTATGCGGAGCTCGTCTGCCTGCCGCAACGCGAGCTCGTTCCGGTGCCTGCCGGGCTCGATCCGGCAGAGGCCGTGAGCCTCATCCTGAATTACATCACCGCTTATCAGATGCTGCATCGGGCTGCCAACGTCCGGCCCGGGCAGCGCGTGTTGATCCAGGGCGCCGCAGGAGGCGTCGGCACGGCACTGTTGCAGCTCGGCCGCCTCGCCGGGCTCGAGATGTACGGCACCTGTTCGGCGCGAGCCGCGGCGGCTGTTTCCGCCATGGGCGCCATGCCGATCGATTATCACTCTCAGGATTACGTGTCGGAAATCCGCCGGTTCACCGGCGACGGGGTCGACGTCGTTTTCGACGGCCTGGGCGGCAGCGAGATCTGGCGCGCACGCAATGCGCTTCGTCCGGGCGGCAGGGTCGTCGCCTACGGCCTCACCGGCTCACTGCGCGGCGGGCGATTGCCTTCAAGTCAATCGGGTGGCCGCCATCGCTTTCGTGCAATCGCCATGTTCGCCTTCTACACCGCCGGCAGTTGGCTTCTGCCACAACGGAAGCGCGTGGTGACTTACAGTATCCAGTGGCTCAAACGGCTGAGACCTGCACTGTTCCGACAGGACCTGATCACTCTGTTCGATCTCCTTCGTGAGGAGAAGATCAAGCCGCTCATCGCGCAGCGTTTTCCTCTAGTGGAAGCGAGGCACGCCCACCAGCTGCTCGGGACAGGCGGTGTGACGGGCAAGATCGTGCTCCTGCGCCAACCGGCCGTCGCATAAGAGCGGCGTATTAACGCAGTGCAGCGGTGCTGATGCCGCCGTTCAGGTTCATTATGATTGCGGCCGTGTGCGCGCGATGTGTTCCGACAGCGCGTTCGCGACGGGAGGAGCTGCATGATTGTCGAAGCTTCGGTGACCATGAAGGGATCGAGAGCCGCGGCCTGGGCGGCGATCACCGATATCGAGAATGCCGCCGCGGCGCTGAGCGGAGTCGAGCGCATCGACATCGTCGAAAAGCCCCTGGCCGGTATTGTGGGACTGAGATGGCGCGAGACGCGGATTCTGTTCGGCGAGCCGGCGACCGTGGAAAAGAAAATCACCGATGCCGTCGAAAATGAGTTCTACAGGACGAAAGCCGAGAGCGACGGATTCCTGTTTCTCACGACGATGCGGCTGTCCGAGAGCGCCGATGGAATTACAGTGACGAGCGCTCATGAGACGAAGCCTCAAGGGCTCCTCGCATCCCTCAAGGCGCTCCCCATGGTGTTCTTCAAGGGTGTGGTGAAGAAAGCGATTCTGCAGGATCTCAACGATCTCAAGGCCGTTGTCGAGCAGCCGTCATCGGCAGCCGTTCATCGTGGCCGCTCGTGAATGATGGTCCACAACGTTCCGAAACGGTCGCGCAGCTGGCCGAACTTCGTGGCGAAGAACGTCTCGGAGATCGGCATGCTTACGGTTCCTCCTTCCTCGAGGATCTCGTAGATCCTGCTGGCTTCTTCGGATGAGCCGGCGGCGAGATAGAGATAGGAGCTTCGCACCGGTTTGAAATGCTCGGGTGGCACGTCGTTTCCGATCAACTCCACTCCGGCGATCTGCATGCGGGCATGAATGACGGCATTCGTGGGGCCCGGTGGTTTCATGCCGGGCGGCAGCTCACTCGCCTTCATCATCATCGTGATCGTTCCACCGAGATGCTCTTCGTAAAAGCGGAATGCTTCTTCGCAGTTGCCGCCAAAGTTGAGGTGCGTGTAAAGCTTCATCGTTCACTCTCCTGAAAGGCCTGTGGTGCAATCCGCGATCCCTGGTTCGGATAAGAACTTCTAACCGTTTCCTTTCGCGAGTGGACCTCGGTTATTCTGCCGGACGTTTCGTGCCGGGAGGACTTCATTGAGGAAATTGATCGCATCTACGTTCACATCGCTCGACGGCGTCATGCAGGCGCCGGGTGGTCCCGACGAAGATCCGGCCGGGAACTTCGACCTTGGCGGCTGGACCGCTGCCTACTGGGACGAGGATGTGGATCTGTCGGCGGCCGGTTTCGATGGGAACGGCCGCGAGCTCGTCCTCGGCCGCAAGACTTATGAGATCTTCGCGGCCTACTGGCCGCAACAATCGGACGACAATCCGATTGCGAGAATCTTCAATGCCGCGAGGAAGCATGTAGCGTCCCGCACCCTGAAGGCGCTGCATTGGAACAACTCGACACTCCTCGGTGAAGACGTGGTATCAGCGATCACCGCATTGAAGGCGCAGCCGGGACTGGATCTGCAGATCATCGGCAGTGGCAATCTGATTCAGACTCTGCAGGCCGCTTCGCTCATCGACACCTATCACGTGTGGATCTACCCGGTGGTATTGGGGCGCGGAAAGCGATTGTTCGAGATGGGTGCGAAGCCGGGCGCTCTGCGGCTCACCGCGTCCACGACATCGAAGAGCGGCGTCCTGATGACTACGTACGTTCCGGCGGGAGACATTCCTCTGGGTACGGTTGGCGCATAGTCGCAGCAGCCGAAATTATTTCGCAGCCATCGCTGCATCAGCGAGGATCTTGTCCAATGCGTCGCGCATCAGAGGGCGGCCGCCGAGGATCACAGCGGCGATCGATTGCGTATTGCGAATATCCTCCAGCGGATTCTTGTCGAGGAGGACGAGATCGGCGATCCTGCGCCGCGCGACCGTTCCCAGGTCGCGCTCGCGGTGAAGGTAGCGCGCCGGCGAGAGCGTGGCGCTGCGGAGTGCCTGCAGCGGCGCCAGTCCGGATTCGACAAGGATGGCCAGCTCTTCATGAAGGCTGAATCCGGGGACGAGAGGAAACGGACTGCCGGTATCGGTTCCCGCCAGCAGAAGGGCATGCGCATCATTTGCTTCGCCGGTGAGCCTTAGCATCGACTCGTATCTCGCCGTGCGGCTCGCAACTTCGTCCGGCGTGGCGGGGCTCATCGCTGCGCTCTTTTCCCACGCTGCGCGCGTGGCCGGCTCCATGTATTGAAGCAGGACCGGATCGCGCAGCCGCGATGCGACGTCGAGTGCCGACTTCTTATTGACGAGCGTCGGGACGATCCATGTTCCGTTGCGCGTCAGATGTTCAAACAGTGCGCGGCAGCGCGCGGGCGAATGTGATGCTGCGGCGCGCGTCTCTTCGGTCCAGCGCGCCCGCTGCCACGCGCGGAAATCCGACAGCGGCGTGCGCAGCCGTTCCTGGCGAAGCTCGGCCTCGATCGTGGAGCACGAAGCGGGAATGTCAGTCAGGTGCTCGACGCTGCGCTGGCCGGCATCGGAAACTTCCAGCACGGTGAGACTCAGGGGGACATGACCCGCGACCGGCAAGCCCACTTTCTTCGCCTCGTCGATGATCGCGAAGTACTCCTCGCGCGTAAGGAGGTTGTAGGGCTTGATGAAATCGGCTCCCGATTTCTGATGTGCATCGACAACCTGCCGTGCCTCCGCGGGCGAGCGGACTCCGGTGCCGAACTGAGGTGGAAAGCCGTCGATCGCCGACCCGGCAGCGATCAAGCGGGGCGAGAGCAGGCGCTCCCGGGCGATGCGCAATCGCGTGTTCGTCAACGCGTCATCGGATCCGCCCATGTCGCGCACGGAAGTAACGCCGTTGGCCACGAACAGCGGCAACCAGATCTCGACGGCTTTCGGCCGTCGCACTTCCGGCAGCGTGTGCACATGCATGTCCCAGAGTCCCGGGATCAGAAACCTGCCCGAGCCGTCGATGACCGTCGCATCTCGGGGAATTCGGATTTTGGCGGCGGGCCCTCGCGCGGAGATGCGAGAGCCGGTGATGACGACGGACTGGTGTGCCGCGACCGCATGCGCGGCGTCGGCGGCATCCACATCGATGACGGTGACGTCAACGATCGCGACGCGCTGCTGAGCCGCGGCGCCAATGGTGACGAGAAACAGGACCGCCGCGAGGAGCGGCCGCACAGTAGGCATGCATCCATTGTAGGGGGAACATCGACGTCCGCCTCCGCACCTTCTCCCCCGCGAGGGCGGGGGAGAAGGGGAGAGGGATCTACTGAATCCGAAGGAAGAGGCCCCAGCGCGTGGCGTCGTAATCGAGTGAGCTCGACTCCACGTAGCGGTCCTTGTTGTATTCGACGGCGAGGCCGTAATGCGACTTCAAGGGGAACGTCATCCGGCCGTTGTAGCGGTTGAGCTTGAACGGGTACGTGCCGTCATTGTGCAGCCGTGCGATGTTCGCATCGAAGTAGATGGAGTGCGGCAGCGCGAAGCCGATGCCGCCTTCGCGCGTGTGACCGTTCTCGCTGTGGACGGAGGTCGTGACGACGAAGGTCTGCGGGCGGCGATACGAGATCGTACTGTCGCTCTTGAAGGATGACACCGAGGCGTGCAGCGTAATGCCTTCCGTGGGCATGATCGCGGCGTCGGTCGTGTAGTTGCGGACGCGGCTTTCGAACGAGGTGTCATTCGACATCGTCGTGCGCTCGTAGACGGAGGTGATCTTCGCCCACTTGAACTGCGACCATTGCGCGCGCAGGCGATAGCGGTCGCGGTCCTTGTAATCAGTGCGGAAGATCGGCTGATTCGCACTGTCGCTGCGCCAGGCAGCGCCGAGGAGCCAGCCGTGCGTTGCGTACTGCGCGTTGGTGTCGAGTGTGTTGATGCGCCGCTCGAACGAGCCTTCCTGATTTCCGGGGACGACGATCTCGGAGAGATCGGGTGCGACATCCGCTTCGACTTTCGCCTGGCGGAATTCGGCGCGCACTGCGAGGTTGCCGAGATTGCGGACGGAAACGCCGGCACTGGTCGTCGTCTCCTCGCGCTCAATCGAGTTCTCGGAGGCGAGGATGTCGCGGAAGTCGCGCTGGTCGACGCCGCCGAACGTGATGCTCTGCAGATACAGCGTATCGATCAGCGCGCTGCCGTTGAGATCGCGATGGTCCTTCTGATATCCGGCGAAGGCATCCACACCCTCGGCGATGGTGTACTCACCGCGAACGCCGCTGCGCCACGTGGTGTTTTTCGCGTGCGATGTCGCGGTTTCCGTCGCGCCTGTGAAGAAGCGGCTGATGGCGAACGAGGCGAAGCTGCCGTAGGCCGCCTCGCTCTCATTGCCATCCGAGTCTGCGGAGAGATGAACGTAATTCGCGATCACGCGGCCGCGCGAGAGCGGTTGCAGCGTGACGTAGAGATTGGTGAAGGGAGTCTTCGTCTTTTCCGTGTCGTGGCGCGTGATCGAGGTCGCGTTGACCGGCTGGCCGAGGATGGGATCGTTGTTGTTGCCGTTGCCGGCACCGGGGAAGAGCGAGGAGTCGATCGTGCTGTGTGCACGCCGCCACCCTTGTGTGAAGCTGCCGTACACCCAGTCGTACTTGAAGCTCGCACCGACGCGCACTTCCTGATCGATATCCTTCTGCTTCTGCTGCAGCAGAAATTCATCCTGGCCGAAGTGATACGTGGTTTCGCCGGGACCTGCAAAGCGGTTGAAGGAGTAGCCGACGTAGGGCGCGATGCGCGACTCGGGGAAGAGCTCGAGATCCGCGTCGAGGGTGCGCCGTGCACGGTTGTAGTAATGCTGGCCGAAGAAGATGGAGTACTGATCCGCGGAGCGGTAGCCGAGAGTGAAGCGATAGAGATCCTGCTTGCAGGCCTCGAGGCGGAGCGAGCCGGCGGGACTCGTGCCGAAATCGCTGACGTGAACGACGAGCCGGTCCATGTTGGGTCCGGTGGTCGCGAGGTTGAAACTACGGATGAGAAATCCCTCGCGCTCGTTGACCTGCGTGCGATACATCCCGGGGCTGCCTTTGAGATTGAGCCAGCGATAGCCGGCTTCGAAGTCCCAGGGCGCCACTTGTGCCTGACCGGCCGTTGCAGCGGTGAAGAGGAGGAGCGCGAAGATTCTTCTGATGGTCATCGTCTCACTCCTTCATTTGAACAACTGCGGGTCGCGATTGGAGCCGTGGACCGCGGTATGGCAGGTCGTGCAGCTCTGGTAGCGCGACAGAGAGAGGTTGTGGAACGCCGGCGGCTGTGAGCCGAGTGTGTTGCCTTCGATGGGCGAATGGCACTCGATGCAGAGCTGCGTGACCGTCGCGCGAATGAGGCGCTTCGGATTCGCAGAGCCGTGCGGCTCATGGCACGTCATGCAGTCGCCGATCGCCGCGGAGCCGTGCTGGAAGACGAATGGCCCGCGCTGCTGCACGTGGCAGCCAACGCAGGGGAGCTCGCCCGCCGTGGTCTTGCGCAGCATCTCGCGCTGCGGACGTCCGTGCGGCTCGTGACAGGAACTGCACTCCATGCCGCCGCGGCCGAGGCGATGCGCGTAGGGCTTGTCGCGGAAGGAGGCGACCTGAGTCGCGTGGCAGTTCGCACAGAGCTCGAGCTGCTTCTTGACGAGCAGCGGTGATGCTTTCGCGGAGTGAACCGAATGACAGGTGAGGCAGTTCACCGCCGGAGAGTTCGCATGAGTGCCGGCATGACGCGACACGCGATCGTTATTGAGGTCGTGGCAGGTAAGGCAGGTCTTGTTCGAGCCTGCCATTCCGGCCGGTTTGTAGATGAGACTCTTGTCGCCGCCGCCTTCGATGTGGCCCTTGCCGTCGCCATGGCACTTTTCGCAGACGGCATTGGGAATCACACCATTGACAGCTTTGCCGTGACCGTGGGGATTGGTGATGAAGGCCTTGGCCTGTTCGTCGTGACAATCGCCGCAGGAGGGAACCGTTGCCGCCTCCTGGGCAAGCAACGGAACACTCAGAACGATCAGGAAGAGCAATGTGTACGACAGGCGCCCCCGCCTGCCACTGGCGGATTGGACAGGCGAGGGCGCCTGTCCTACACCGGGAGCCCGCGGGCCCTCGAGCCCGCGGACCCAAGCAAATTCGATTCGCATCGCCGCCTCCCTTACTGGGCGTGCACCTTGTCGACCGCCCAGTCCTTACCAGCACCGTGGCACGTTGCGCACGCTTCGGCCGGGGTAGTGGGCTGGCCGGGGAACGTTGCCGTATTGAGGAACGCGTGCGCCGCGGCGTCACGATTGTCGTGGCAGCCAAGGCACGCAGCGGTCGCGGGGCCTTGCGGCGAATAGTAATCGCGGAGTGTCGTCACGGAGTCGATGCCCGTCGCCAGCGGCAGCTGGTACGAGGTCGACGTGTGGCACTTCGCGCAATGGTTGATGTCTCCCGGATACTCCACGTCGTTGTAGTTGTGGCGGGACTTGTTATTGCCGTAGACGGTGAAGTCCTGCGTCAACTCTCCGCCCTTGTGGATGCGATGGATGAGACGCTGGAAGGAGATCGACTCCGGCTGCCCTTCGCTCGCCGGGCGCTGTGCAACGTCATTGTTCGTGGGGTTGTGGCAGATGGCGCATTCCTGCGTGTTCTGGCGCTGGCCGCCGTGCAGTGCGAGCGCATTGTGGCAGCTGTTGCACTGGGACAGGATGACCGAGGTGCGGCGCGGCGTCGCCGTCGTGCCGGTGATCGGGATGTAGACGATGTTGTTGAACGCCGCTTCGCGCTGCGTCAGATCGGCCTTGTCATTGTTCTGCTTCAGTGTGACGTTGCGATAGATGTCTGCAGTGAAGGCCCATGTGCCGGTCTGATCGGCGGGGATCGCGTTGGCGAACGTGAACGAGGTGAGGCCGGTGGCCGCGTCGTAGGTCGCGACGTTCGTGTTCGTGGCGGATGCGATGCCGCTCTCGCGGAAGTACTTGGTGTAGCTCGTGGTTGGGCCGGCCATGATCGGCGCGAAGGTCGTCAGCTTGCTGCCGTCGACCGGCGTGCCGTCGCCGTTCTTGACGGCGATGGTCACCGTCGGTTTCTTGCCGGGTGCCGCATTCACGACCTTGGTGATCGTGGCGGTGATGCCCTTGAGCTGCTTGGAGGCAACCGGAAGAACGTGGCCGCCCTTGATGGACGCGTCGAATTCCTTCCCGCTGTCCGGAACGTGGCAACTGGCGCACGCGCTGTCATCCTTCTGAAGGCCGCCGACGTGATTCTTGCCTGTGGCCCAGTCGATGTCGTCGTGGCAGGAACCGCATGCATCGCGCGACGGCTTGGTCAGCCAGACGTCGTTCTGTGCGGGCTTCTTCGTCGGATCGCTGCCGACATGGCAGAAGGCGCAATTGCGAGTGTCCTGTCCCGGCGGAAGCGCGACCTTGGAGAAGTCCAGGACGTTCTGGCCGAAGCCGATGATCTGATACGGCGTTCCGGCCTTCACGCTCGGCAGAGTCGCGCCCTGATGGATCTTGTGGATCATCACCTTGAAATCGACCGTGTTGCCGGTGTCGGGATCGATGGTCTGCGGAGAGTGGCAGAGCGCGCACAGTTTCGGATCGCGGCGCGCACCGCCATGTGCGGAAAGGGGATCGTGGCAGTTGTTGCAGCTCGTGGCGAGATTGACCTTGTCCCATACGTCCGTGACCTTGTTGCCATCGGGACGGAAGTCGTACTCGACGTTCGCGTAATAGATCTTGCCGATCGTATCGGTCATGTTGCGCGAGGCATAGATGCCGAGTGTGTGCGTCCTGGTGCCGTCGAAGCCGGTGGGAAGCACCGTCTTGAAGAGGTACTTCACATGGCCGGTTTCGAGATCGGTGGTGGTGCCGCCGGAATCGGTTCCTGCCTGAGTTGCGCTGACGCCGGGATGCGGACTCGTGGCGGGAGTCGTTTGTACACGCGTGGTGTACGCGGTGTACTGGCGGGTCGTGGGGCTGTACCAGGCGAGGATGTAGCTGATGGAGACTGCGCCCGGCGTCGTTTTCCCGAGGCGATCGATCGGCTGATCGAAGTCGTCGGTGATCGAGAGATCGACGTTGACCTTGCCGTCCGTGCCGACCGCGACGGAGTTGAGCTTCACCTTGAGGCCGGGACGGATATACGCGAGCGTGTCATCGGTGAGGTATGCCTCTTTCGCAGTCGGCGGGAATGCCGCTGCCGTTGGCGTGGCCGGATTCGCAGGCGAACCGGCGGCGCGTCCGCGCGTCGCCGCGAACATCGGCAGCGAGATGACGGCCATAAGCGCGATGAGGATCAGGCCGCGGTGAAGTCGTGTCATTGCTTGTCTCCTTCGAGTTCAAATCCCATTTCAGCGGTCACAGTCTGGAGTTAGCGATTGCTACTTAATGTGTCAGTGAGGGGGGTTCTTTGTGACTCAAGTGGCGAAGTGGTGTGACGGCGCGCACATCTCGCGACGGCGAGCATGGCGAACCCATAGGCAGCAAAGGAGATAACGAGGATGGCCGCGCGCTCGGTGCGGACATCCTCTGCGAGTAATTTCAATCCACCTGCGACGAGCAGGAGGCGAGCGACCGGAATCGCCGCATGCGTGTATTTCGAGCCGAATCCGAGGATTGCTGCGAAGGCGGCGAGCAGAAGCGTGCGGACGAGTGCGCCGCGATCATGTCCGGCAAGCAGGAAGAGCGAAACGGCGAAGAGCGCGAGCAGCAGAGTGTGAGCGAGCGGCAGGTGCACACGCAGGCACGCGATCAGGATGCAGGCGGAGATCAGAATGGCGACGGGGCCGGAGAAGCCGCCGATCAGGAAGGCGCCGGCGATCCAGAGGACGCTCTGCGCGGCGAGTGCCGGCCATTGCAGGCGGCGTCCGAATTCCGCCGAAGCGACGCCGAGAATCGCAGCGATGACGGCGGCCGCGCGCAGCTCGAGCGCGATCAGCATCGCCAGCCAGATCAGATAGAGCGCGACCGAGGTGAGCCACGTGCGCATGCCGTCTTTTCTCGACGCCTCGAGATACGCGGCGACCGCGGCGATCACATAGATCGTTGCGACGATGACGCCATAGCGATGCGTCAGTCCGGCGACGAAGGCCGCGCCGCCGACGCCGATGAAGAGCAGTAGCGCACTCTCGATGATGTCGAAGAAGGAGAGGTGCTCGTTGTAATGAATGCGGCGATAGCAGATCGTCGCGAGCCAGACTGCGGCGAAGCCGATGAGCGCCGCGATCGTTTCGCCGGGGCGCTCGAAGCCGCCGCGGAGAATCGGGATGCCGATGGTCATCGACGCAAGCGCGTTGGTCATGACCGCGGCGGGGAGCGCGACGAACTTCCATCGCATCAGGATGGCGACGTGCAGCGTTGCCGCGCCGACGACGCTGCCGGCGATCATGAGCGGCAGCATCGCGTCCGGCTTGACGATCGCGATCGTGACGGCGATCGAGCCGATGCTGGCAATCCACGCGATCGCTTCCTTGCTGTTGTGCCAGGCGACGAAGATGAGGATCACGCCGATGATCGCCGCGAGGAAGCCGCCGGCCGCCGGCGTCACGTAGTGGAAGCGCGCCGTCGTCTCCCACACGAGCGGGAACGCGATTGCGGCCGCGGTCGCGGCGAGGTAGACCGCATGCTTGCGATCGGCGATCCAGATCCAGATGAGCGCGTACACCGCACCGGCGATGACACCGCCGACCGGCGGCAGCACGCCCGACTCCGTGAAGGCGCGGAGAAGATACGCACCGCCGAAGATGAGGACGGAGAAGCCGGCCAGGGTGAGCCAGTCAGGGGAGTCCTGTAGGACAGGCGCCTCCGCCTGTCCCGCGGCATCCGTGTCGAAGTGGAGCGAGGGCGCCTGGACAGGCGAGGGCGCGTGGACAGGCGAGGGCGCGTGGACAGGCGAGGGCGCCTGTCCTACACCGTCTACGCGGCGCGTCAGCTCCGCCAGCGCGGTCTCGAGGCGCTGAACGCGCAGCTCGAGCTCGGCTTCGCTCATCTACAACGTCCTGATCTTCGTGATCAGCGCGACGAGAACCAGAAGGATGATTCCGAGCGCGATCAACAATCCTTTGCGGCGATACAGCAACTCGTCGAGCGCCGATTGTCCGGCGACCAGCGCCGCCTCGGCGTGCTGCAGTCCTTCTTTCTGTTTGGCCTGCACCTCAGGCGCGTTGAACGTGTGCACCAGCGTCTCGAGCTCGATCTGGGAGTCGATGGCTCCATCGAGCTCGGCGCGTACCTTGCGCACTTCGACACCGCCGCGATGCGCGGAGAGCAGGATGCGATCGGCGCGTCCGACCATGCTGGTCACGCTGCGCGTGGCATCGAGATACGCGCGCGCATTCGCCAGGCCGGCGGAATCCTTTTCTTCATGACAGTCGCCACAACTGCGGACCGGTACCGAGACGTCGTTCCCTTTCACATCCTTGTAGACGTAGTGCGTCTTGCCGATGCGGAACTTGTCGAAGAGCCGTAGGAACTCGGGACGCAGTTTGTCGTTCTGCTTCGCGTCGCCGACGCGATGGAAGGGGAGGTGCAGCGCCTGGTCAACCAGCCAGTCGAAACGGTCATTGCCTTTCAGATGCTGGGCATCGGCAACCTTGAGGAAGCTGTCGCGCACTTGTTTGAAGTGCTCGGCCTTTTCCGGCATCTCCGCGATGCGTGCGGCGAGCGGGCCGACGCCTTCATGACAGAACGCGCAGGGTGTTTCCGGCAGATTGCCGAGCAGGGCGATCGTCGGACGGACGACGCCGTGATTCTCGTGGCAGGTGAGGCATTCGCTGAAGTGCGTCACGGTGACGCTGGCGCGCTTGCCGTCGGCATGACACGTGGAGCACGCCATCCCGTTCATCATCTCGTTGTGCTTCTGCCAGGCGTCGTACTTCGGGCTCTTGCGGAACAGTTCCGCTTCGCGCGCGTGACAGCGTCCGCAGACGAAGCTGATCGACTCGACGCCGGGAGGTGTCGCTCCATGATTGCCGTGACAGTCGTTGCAGCTAGGCGCTGCGATGTCGCCCTTGTTGAGCACCGCATTGGCGTGCACACTCACGCGCCAGCGCGCGTACTGATCGGTGGGGATGCCGTACTTCGCCATCCTGTTCGCGTCGGAGTGGCAGCGGCTGCAGGTCTCCGCAACCTTCGTCTTGTAGACGGGCGAGTCGGGTGAGATCCTGCGGCGGATGTCGTGCACGGAATGGCAGTCGATGCAGACCGCGACATTCGTATCGCCCTGCTTGAGAAGCTGGCCGTGGCGGCTCGTCCAGTACTCACTGACCTGATCGACGCGCGCGGCCGGGTTGTACTGCTTCATGAAGGCCGCGCTGGAGTGGCAGCGGCCGCAGAAGTCGGGAATGTCCTTGCGCGCCGGCATTCCGCGGAACGGGTTCTTCTTGTAATTGGGATCCATGGCGGCAGCCGGATCGGTGCTCAGTGCAGGATCGGGATTGCCGCCGTGACAATCGTGACAGGAGAGGCCGATCTGCGCATGCACGTCCTTCGTGAGGAACGAAGTCACCTTCGCTTTGCCGGCGGCATCGAATAGTTCGCTGTTGTGGCAGGTGGTGCACGACGTCTTCGGCGTCGCGCCCCAGGCGTGTGCGGCGAGGAACAGCAGCGCGATCATCATCATCGCGCGCGGAGGCCTCGTGATCCATCCGAGCAGGACGAGCAGCGATGCGGCGAGCGCCATGACCAGCAGCGGCACGATGTTGCCGTAGCCCCAGCACGTCATGCCGACGATGAAGAGGATGGCGAGCACGCCGATCGTGGTGAAGAGCGGGCTCTTTCCATCGCGCTTGAGTCTGCGGTCGAGGAAGGGGACAGCCATCAGCAGAGCGCCGGCGAGGCTGAACAGCATGATCGGAATCGCCTCGTACTCGATGCCGGCGATGGAGCCGCCGGGCACGAGCTTCAGCGTCTGGAACATGAAGACGAAGTACCACTCGGGGCGGATGTTCTCGTAGGCGGGCGCGAAGAGATCAGCCTTGTCGCCGAGCTCCCAGGGGAAGAGGGCGGCGAGTGCGGCGACGAAGCCGAGGGCGATGATCCATCCGGTGAGATCGCGCAGTGCGAAGTGGGGGAAGAACTTCATCGGCTTGCGCGAATTCGCATCGTCCTCGATCGACTTCGGCACGCTCATCCCTTTGAGCTGCACCATCGCGAGATGCAATCCGAGGATGACGGTCGTGATCGCGGGAAGGATCGCGACGTGCCAGCCGTAGAAGCGCGAAAGAGTCGCGCCGCTCACCCGATCACCACCGCGGAGGAAGCGCACCATCCATGGGCCGACGAGCGGGACGACGCCGGCGATGTCCGTGCCGACTTTCGTCGCGAAGAACGCGAGCTGATTCCACGGCAGCAGATAGCCGGAGAAGCCGAAGCCCATGACGAGGAAGAGCACGATGACGCCGCTGATCCAGGTGACTTCGCGCGGCGGCCGGTACGCCTTCATGAAGAAGACGCTCACGAGATGGAGGAAGGCGAAGAACACCATGAGATTGGCAGACCAGGAGTGCACGCTGCGGATGAGCCATCCGAACGGCACTGTGGTCATGATGAACTCCACCGACTCGAAGGCTTCTTCGGCCGACGGTCTGTAATAGAGCATCAGCAGAACGCCGGTGCAGACCTGGACGAGGAAGAAGAAGAGCGTCATGCCGCCGAGGTAGTAGAGGATGGTGTAGCGATGCGAGGGTACGGTCTTGTGTGATGCGACCTCGCGCAGGACGGAGACGCCGAGCCGGTCATCGAGCCACTCAAAGATTGCGCTCATGATTACGCCTTCGATACGACGATCAGGCCCGGACCCGAGCCCTTCGAGACGACATTGACTTTGTAGGGAGTGAGAGGCCGCGGCGGCGGACCGGAGACATTGCGGCCTGTGAGGTCGTAGCAGCCGCCGTGGCAGTTGCAGTAGATGCGCGTCTGGTCCTTCTGGAAGCCGACGATGCAGTCGAGATGCGTGCACGTCGCGGAGAAAGCGCGGAAATCGTTTTCCGCGGCCTTGACGAGAATCACCGGCTCCGCGCCGAAGCGGATGATCTTGTAGCCCTTGTCGAGCAGCGCGGGATCATTCACTTCGCCGGCTTCGACCTGATTCGTGCTCGCCTCGGCGATCTTCGGTGGAGTCATGTACCGCAGCACGGGGTAGATCACCGACGCGATCAGCGCGCCGAACGACGTGCCGAGAAACCAGTTGAGCAGTGTGCGGCGATTCATCGAGCGATCGAAGGCTTCCATCGGACCTGACCTCACTTCTTGAACGAGCGGATGACGGCGACGAGGGCCTTGAGCTGATCAGGCGTGAAGGCCTTGCCGACGGCGGGCATCTTGCCCTTGCCGGTCTGGATGACCTTCGTGATGTCTGCGTCGCTCATCTTCTGCACTTCGGCGCTGCCGAGTGGTACGACCTTGAGGCTCTTGCCTACCGAGGTGTCGCCGGCGCCGGTCGCGCCGTGGCAGCCGGCGCATTTCGCCTTGAACAGAGCCGGGCCGTCTTCAGCGGCGAGAACGGGGAGTGCGGCGAGCGCGAGGATTGCGATGAGTTTCTTCATGGGTTGTTTTCTCCTTTTGCGTTGATGACTGTTTCGAGATCTCGACGAAGCGTCGGAATGACGGATGCGGATTCGGGAACGGAGGGCTGCCACGCGGTGGCGGTGAGGTAGACGGCGAGCGCGAGCTCGTCGAGTGCGCCATCGCGGCGGAGGATGTCGCGGATCCGAAGATAGAGATTGGCGATGAGCTCAGGCTCGAGGCGAGGGACGTTCAGCCAGAGCCGAAGGTCTTCCTGAACCGCCCGCACGAGTTGGCGAGCCATGAGGTCGTCATCCATTGCGAGCGGACCATCGCAATGCCGGGGCCGCCAACGCTCCCTAGAAGAATCAACGACTTACGGTCAAAGGTCTTGCAATTCTGCAAGACCCCCCGCCCCCCCAATCGTGCAAAGTTAAGTTGGTTTTCGGGGGTCACACCTGGAAAATCAACTTAACGGGTGCCTTCTGCCTGCCTGTCTGTCCGCCGTTAAGTTGATTTTCCAGGTGTGACCCCCGAAAACCAACTTAAAGGGCGAGGTCGCGCATTCTTCGGTAGAGGGTTGAGGCGTCGATGCCGAGCCTTCGGGATGCTTCCTCGCGATTGCCGTTCGTCGTTGCGAGCACGTGGCGGATGTGTTCCCGTTCGTAGGCTCGGACGGCGTTGCGCAGATCGTCGGAGGGGTCGCTCGTCGCGAGTGTGCCGGCCAGCTCGGCGGGGAGATCCTCGATGCCGATGATCTCGTTGTTCGTCAGCAGCATCGCGCGCTCGAGCACGTTCTCCAGTTCGCGCACGTTGCCGCGCCACGGTGCACTCATCAGCACGCGGAGCGCGGAGTGGGCGACGCCGTTCACGCGGCGCTTCAGGCGGTCATTCAAGCGCGCGATGAGGAAGTCGGCGAGCATCGGGATGTCTTCGCGTCGGTCGCGCAGCGGCGGCAGTGCGATCTCCACGACCGCAATCCGGAAATAGAGATCCTCGCGGAAGCGCCGTGTTGCGATCTCATCGCGCAGGACGCGATTCGTCGCCGCGATGATGCGCACGTTCGTCCGGATGACGCGCGTCCCGCCGACGGGCAGGATCTCCTGCTGTTCGATCGCGCGCAGCAGCTTGGGCTGCAGCTCGACCGGCAGCTCGCAGAGCTCATCGAGAAAGAGCGTGCCGCCGTTGGCAAGCTCGAACAGTCCGCGCTTGTCGCGCATCGCTCCGGTGAATGCGCCGCGCATGTGCCCGAACAGCTCGCTCTCGATGAGATCTCGCGGCAATGCGGCGCAGTTCACCGCGATGAACGGCGCGCGCTCGTTGCTGCCGGCAGCATGCAGCGCCCGCGCGACGAGCTCCTTCCCGGTGCCGCTCTCTCCGGTGATCAACACGCTGCTGTTCGACGGGCCGACGCGCGCGATCAGGTCGCGCACGGCCTGGATCGGCCGGCTCGTGCCGACGATCGTCGTGCCTCCTCCGGCGAGCGAGACCTGCTTGCGCAGAAAGCGCAGCTCGGCCTGCAGCCGGCGATGCTCGAGGCAGCGCTCGACCTTGCGAATGAGATCGTCGATGACTAGCGGCTTGAGGAGATAGTCGGTCGCACCGGCGCGAAAGGCCTCGACGGTCGTCTCCACTGTCGCATGCGCGGTGATCACCACGATCGGCGTCTCCGGACATGCCGCTGCGAGTGTGCGCACGAGCTCCGCGCCGGAGATCCCGGGCATCACCATGTCGGACAGGATGATGTCGGGTGCCTCGCTCTGTGCAATGCGCAGCGCTTCGGCGCCGGAAGCCGCGGCCTCGCACACGTAGCCTTCGTGCCGCAGCAATGACGCGATGTCTTCGCGGAAAACGTCTTCGTCGTCGACGAGCAGAATCCGTCCGGTCATGCGACGGCCTCCTTCATCGCGGGCAGCACGATCGTGAACTGCGCGCCGCGTCCCGGCTCGCTCTCGACTTCGATCGAACCGCCATTCGCCTGCACGAGGCTCCGGCAGATGGAGAGACCGAGGCCGGTGCCGTTGTGCTTGGTGGTGAAGAACGGCTCGAACAGCCGCTCGCGCACGCCCGCATCGATGCCCGGTCCGCTGTCCTTGACGCCGATGCAGATGCTCCCGTTGTTCGCGAACGTCGTGGCGTGAATGGTCCCGCCGCCGGGCATCGCTTCCACCGCGTTGAAGAGCAGATTCAGGACGACCTGCAGCAGCTCATCGCGGATTCCACGCACGGGCGGGAGCGTCTGCAGCTCGTCATGAATCGCGACGCGGGCCGCACGGCGATCGATCTTCACCAGCGCCACGGCCTCCCGCACCACGGCATCGACATCGACGAGTCCACGGCTGTCGAATCGATTGCGCGAGAGGTGCGATACGCCGCGTACGATGCGTCCCATCCGGTCGATCTGCTTCTCGAGCACGTCGAGGCTCTCGTCGATTGCGCCGGGATCGGGATGCCTGCGCATCAACTGCACGCGCGCATGCAGCGATGACAGCGGATTGCCGATCTCGTGCGCGACCCCGGCAGCGAGCTGGCCGAGGACGGCGAGGCCGCTCGTGTGGAGAGCCTGCGCTTCGAGCTCCTTACGCGACGTGATCTCCTCGATCACGTGCACGGCCTGCGCGACATCGATCGTCGAGCTGCGCACCGGGAACGTCGCATAGCGAAAGTGACGCTGCGAGCCGACGATGCCGGTCGTGACCTCGCGCTCCTGCGCGCGGCCGCTGGCCAGCGTCTCCGCTGCCGTGCAGGCGAAGCAGAAGTGGTCGCGCTCATGATCGTGCGGGCACTCGCCGCCGATCATCGATTCGTCCCACGACATCCAGGAGCCGAGGCGGTGATTGATCCATGCGATGCGGCGGTCGGAGCCGACGACGAGAATGCCGAAGCCGGCGGCTTCGATCACGGCCTCGAGTCTGCGCCGCTCGAACGTCGCCGTGTGCGCGTTGCTGCGCAGTTCGGACTCGCTCTCGCGCAGCCGGTCCATCACCATCGTCGTGAAGTACGAGGTGAGGAACATGACGGCGAGGATCGACGCGAGCCGCGCGACGACGAAGAGTGGGTTGTGCGCGGACGACGGCATCAGCCGCACGTTCGCGTGGGGGAGGATGCCGACGAGCTCGCCCATGACGAGAGCGATGAGCGCCGCGGCCGTCATCGCCGTCATGGTCAGCGCCGTTCTCTTCGGCAGGAGAACCGCGGCGGTGAAGACGCCGAAGAGATAGGCGATGAGCAGCGGGTTGTCGATGCCGCCCGACGCGTTGAGGAGCCCGGTGACGACGATCGTATCGAGCGTCATCTGCACGATGATCTGGCGATCGAAGTTCCGGTCGCGATGGATCGCGGTGCCGAAGTAGAGATTGCCGCCCACCATCACGCCGAGCCAGGAGAGCAGCGCGGGAAGGTGATCGGCGGAGAGCACGCGCATCAGCGGTACTGCGATGACGATCAGCGCGAGGCTGAAGCCGGCGGCGATCCAGCGCATCTGCACCAGCCAGCGGAGCTGCTCGATGCGGCGATGGTGTGTGTCGAAGAAGGTGATCCCGTCGCTGCGGTGCGGCGCGTGGACCGGATGGCCGACGAGATACCAGCCGATGAAGATCGTGAGAAGGACGGAGCCTGTGATGCCGCTGAGTCCGTGCAGCAGCTCGCGAGCCTCACCGGTCAACATGTTGACGAATACGGCGCGATCCAGCAGCTCGTAGCCGCTGAAGAAGGCGACGAGCAGTGCTGCCGAGAGCAGCAGAAGGATCGTCAGCGTCGGCGGACGCGGTTCGGTTGTCACCAGGGTGAGTGTCGCAGGGGGTGTCACGAGGAGGGATGACGGCGGCTACGTGCCGATGTGACTGAGGTCACGTCTGCGCTCGCACGACGCACCTCTGCCTCTCGGTGCCTGCCGTCTGTTACCTTATTTCCATGCCTCTGCCCGCCGGCTCCTACGTCGGCCGCATCCGCGTCGATGCTCTCCTCGGCGCGGGCGGGATGGGAGAGGTCTACCGCGGTTGGGACGAAAAGCTCGAGCGCGCGGTCGCGTTGAAGTCGATTACGACCGAGCGCCGGCTGAATCCTCAGCTCCGCACGCGGTTTCTTCGCGAAGCGCGCGTGCTGTCGAAGCTCGATCACCCGAACATCTGCCGCATCTGGGACGTCCTCGAGCTGGTCGACGGCGACTGGCTGGTCCTCGAGCTGATCGATGGACCAACGCTGCGCGAGCGGATCGAGAGCGGGCTTTCGAAGCAGGAGGCGGTCGAGATCGCGCTGCAGATCGCGCGCGTGCTGGCGGTCGCGCACGGCCGCGGCATCATTCATCGCGACCTCAAGCCGGAGAACGTGATGCTGACCTCCTCCGGCGATGTGAAGGTGCTGGACTTCGGACTGGCGCGCGCAGTGGAGGCGGAATACGCCGATCCCGCGATGGTGGAGGCAGCGGCGATCGATCTGGAGAAGACGCTGATCATCGGCGTCGAATCGACCGCGCCGGACGACAGCAAGACGTCCGTTGGAAGCCTCGTCGGAACGCTGCACTACATGTCGCCGGAGCAGGCTCGCGGCCTGCCGCTCACGCCGGCGAGCGACGTCTACTCCCTCGGCGTGATGCTGCAGGAGATGCTGTCCGGCGGCGCGCCGGCCTATGGCGAGGTGGAATCGGTCGCCGAGCTGCTGCAGAAGGTGAGAGCCGCACAAGTGGTGCCGCTGGACCTCGGCGACGGCGAGGTGCAGCGTCTGGTTAGCCGAATGACATCGCTCGCGCCGTCGGAACGCCCCTCGGTCGGTGAAGTGGGCGATGTTCTTGCCCGCATCGCGGAGCGGCCGGCGCGGCGCTGGAGGGTACTGCGCTGGATCGCATCGGCGGCCGCGCTCGCGCTGTTCGCCGTCGCCGGCATCTTTCTCGCGGAACGCATTCGCGAGCGCTCGCAGTTGATCGGCTGGAAAGCGAATCCCCGCATCATCATTCTTCCTTTCCGCAACGCGACCGGCGATCGGGGGATGAAATGGATCGAGCTCGGTCTCATGGATCACGTCATTCGCTCGCTCCACCGGGTGCCCAGTCTCGATGTCGTAGCGCCGGAAGCGGTGACGAAGTTCGGACCGAAGACCGCGGACGATCGCAAGCGGCTGCTGGAAGCGGTTGGCGCGGACGCCATCGTCGATTCCTCGGTGTCATTTCGCGACGATCGATACGTCATCACTTACACAATCTCCGACGCGCGTCACACGGAGCGGCCGCAGGAAGCCGGTTCCACGATTCTCACCGAAGCGGCGAACAAGATGGCCGATCAGCTCGCGAAGCGCGCCGATCCACGCCATTTCGTCCGGCGCGTTGGACGCGGGACGAGCGACGCGTTTGCTGCGCTGGCGTTCGACATCGGGCGCGAGGTCGAGATCACTCGCGGCGGCAAGTTTGCGGAGAAGTACTTCGCGGTTGCGGCTGATCGCGATCCGGAATTCCTGGATGCGAAGCAGGCGCTGGCTGAGCTCTACGCCAGACAAGGGCGAGCCGCGGAGGCGGATGCGGCGATGGAAGAAGTCATCCGCGAGGCCCGCCGGCGGGGCGACAAGAGCGTGCTGGTGTCGGCGCTGATCAATCACGGATTCGCGCGCCAGCTTCGGGGCGATGTCGCTGTGGCAGACAGCGCGACGCAGGAAGCGTTGAAGCTCGCGCAGCAGCTCGGAAGAGTGGAGATCGAAGTCTATGCGCTGAACGCACGCGGAGTCTTTCTCCGGTCGATGAACCGCCTGGACGAAGCCGACGCTGCCGAACTGAAGGCCTTGCGGCTCGCGCGGGAGCGGAACGTTCCCTATATCAAGATTGCAGCTCTCAACAACCTCGGGACGAATGCGATGCGGCGCAATGACAACAAGGCCGCGAGGAAGTGGTTCGAAGAATCGCTGCAGCTCGGAAAGCAGCTCGGGTATCGCGAGACGAGCGGCATCGTGATGGGAAACCTGGCGCAGATCTATGCTGCCGAGGGAGAGCTGGCGCGCGCCGAGGAGATGTCGAATCAGGCTGCACAGCTTGCACACGAAGTGGGTGACAAGGGCACCGAGACGCAGGCGATCCTGATGCAGGGGATCTGGGCCTACGCACGAAACGACGAAGTGCGCGCGATCGCACTGCTTGAGCAGGCGCTTGCCCAGGCTCGGTCGTATCAGGGTACGACGATCGAGGAGCTGATCCTTTCCGATCTCGCGCAGGCGCGGGCGCGGCGCGGAGAGCTCGATGCAGCGCTGAACAATGCGGAAGCGGCGCTCGCGATCGACCGGAGGATTCACGTTCCCGATCTCGGCCCCGATGTTTATGCCGGGGCTGCCTACCCGATGATTCGCGCCGGAAGGCTGCAGGAGGCAAAGCGTCTGCTCGATCAGGCCGATGCGCTGCGGAAGGCGCCGCGCACGGAGATCATCCGTGCGCGATTGCTATACGCAGAACAGCAGTACCCCGAGGCGCTGGCGCACATGGAGCAGGCGAAGCGCGCCGGTGATCTCTGGCTGCCGCAATACGAGAAGATGCGGCAGGCCTTCGCAGAAAGTGCGCAGACGCACCGGCCGTCGCCGATCGCGTTCGAAGAGCCGATTGCGCGTTAGAGATTCACGCGCGACATGTCGGGGTAGCGATCTCCCACCGCCGCGCCGGCGGGCGCCGCGTCGTCGATCTGCCTCAGCTCTTCGCGCGTCAATGTGATGTTCACCGCCGCGATGTTCTCCTCGAGATGCGGGATGCGGCGGCTGCCGGGAATCGGGACGATGTCTTCGCCGCGCGACAGCACCCACGCGATCGCGAGTTGTGCGGGCGTGACGCCGCGCTTCTTCGCGAGTTGTTCGATCTTCTTCACGAGATCGAGATTCTTCTGGAAGTTCTCTCCCTGGAATCGCGGGTTGTTGCGGCGATAGTCATCCGGCTCGAGATCGTCGACGCTCTTGATGCGGCCGGAGAGAAATCCGCGGCCGATCGGACTGTAGGCGACGAACCCGATGCCGAGCTCGCGCACCGTCGGAAGAATCTCATCCTCCGGCTCGCGGCTCCAGAGTGAATATTCAGTCTGCAGCGCAGTGATGGGATGAATCGCATGCGCGCGGCGGATCGTCTTCGGTGCCGCCTCGGAGAGACCGAGGAATCGCACCTTGCCCGCGCGAACGAGCTCGGACATCGCGCCGGCCGTTTCTTCGATCGGCGTCTTCGGATCGACGCGATGTTGATAGTAGAGATCGATGTGATCGACGCCGAGCCGCAGCAGCGAGGCATCGCACGCGGCGCGGACGTACTCCGGCCGGCCGTTGATGCCGACCCACGATCCGTCCGCCCTCCGCTCGTTGCCGAACTTCGTCGCAAGGATCACGGAGTCGCGGCGCCCTTTGATCGCGCGGCCCACCAGCTTCTCGTTCGTGAACGGCCCGTACATGTCTGCCGTGTCGAGAAAGTTCACGCCGAGATCGAGCGCGCGATGAATGGTGTCGAGCGACTGCGCATCGTTGTGAGTCCCGTAGAACTCCGACATCCCCATGCAGCCGAGACCGATGGCGGAGACTTCGAGCTGGCCGAGTTTGCGATGGTGCATGAGACCTCCTGGTTACGCGGGCTCGCGGGTTCGCGGGCGCGCGGTGGAATCGGGCGAAACCATTTCCAGTCCGCCGGCATCAGAATGTTCGCATGGCTCGCCGCATCCTTGTAGTCGAAGATGACCGTGATATTGCCCAGCTCGTCGAGATGCATCTCAAGGATCTCGGTGCCGAGGTGACGCTCGCACACCATGGCAACGTGGCGCTGGAGCTGGCGGCGAAGAAGCCGTTCGATCTCATCATTCTCGATCTGATGCTGCCGGGCATCGATGGGCTCGAGATCTGCCGCAGGCTCCGCGCGCGGACGAATTACACGCCGATCCTCATGCTCACCGCGCGCTCGGCGGATGTCGATCGCATCGTCGGTCTCGAGCTAGGGGCCGATGACTATCTGACGAAGCCCTTCAACATCCGCGAACTGATCGCGCGCGTGAAGGCGCTCCTGCGGCGCGTCGATGCCTTGAGTGCGAAGCCGGAGGAAGAAGCGCCGGCGTCGCGGCTGCAATATGGCGATCTCCTCATCGAAGTCGAGAAGAGGAAGGTGACGCTGCGCGGCGAGGAAGTGGAGCTCACGGCGAAGGAGTTCGATCTCCTGCTGCAGTTCGCGCGCAATCCCGGCCGCGTCTACACGCGTGCGCAACTCCTCGATTCCGTCTGGGGCTATGGCCACGACGGCTACGAGCACACCGTGAACTCGCACATCAACCGGCTGCGCTCGAAGATCGAAGAAGATCAGTCCGATCCGAAGTGGATCCTCACCGTGTGGGGAGTGGGCTACAAGTTCACAGAGGCAATGGCCGCAGAATGAAAACCGACTTCAAGCGATGCGCTCTTCTCAATTCTTCATTCTGCGTTCTGCGTTCTGCGTTTCGCTTCTTTTCCCTATGAAGAAGTCTCTCTACGCCAAGCTCGCCGTCGTCCTCCTCGGACTCTTTCTGATCGCGGCAGCGGTCGATGTCGCGCTGACGATTCATACGTCGCGCTTGTATGACGAAGAGGCAACGCAGCGGTTGAATCGCGGGCTTGCTGCGACGATCGTGCGGCAGAAGCCTGTCATTCACGACGGCACGATCGACTGGAAGATGCTCGATAACGTCTTCGACGCGCTGATGGCCGTCAATCCGTCGATCGAGATCTATCTGCTCGATGCGAGGGGAGCCATCCGGGCGTTTTCCGCGCCTCCGGGAAAAGTGAAGCGCAAGAGCGTTTCGCTGGTGCCGATCGAAGCGTTCATGCGCGGCGATCGTCTGCCGATTCACGGAGACGATCCGCGCGATCTTTCGCGGCGAAAGATCTTTTCCGTGGCGCAGGTCGACGACGGCTACCTCTACGTCATCCTCGGCGGCGAGCAGCAGGACTCGGCGATGGCGCACATCCGCAATAGCTGGATTCTTCAGCAGAGCGTGATGCTCGCGATCGCCGCGCTGCTCTTTGCGCTCGCCGCGGGGCTCGTGCTCTTCGGCGCGATGACGCGAAGGCTGCGCAATCTCGCGAGTGCCGTGGAGTCGAGCGGGGAGGTGCGGCTTCCGGTGAATGGCTCGGGCGATGAAGTCGATCGCCTCGCGCACGCATTCGAGCGGCAGGTGCAGATGCTCAAGGAAGTCGATCTGCACAGGCGCGAGCTCGTCGCGAACGTATCGCACGATCTCCGCACGCCGCTCGCGTCGCTGCAGGGCTACATCCAGACCCTGTTATTAAAGGAGGGGCAGCTCACTCCCGACGAGCAGCGGCGCTTCCTCGAGATCGCGAGCAAGCACAGCGAGCGGCTCGGAAAACTCGTCGATGAGCTGTTCGAACTGGCGAAGCTCGATTCGAAGATGACGCCGCTCCAGATCGAGCCGTTCTCGATGGCCGAGCTGGTGCAGGACGTCGTGCAGAAGTTTCAGTTGCGCGCGGAACAGGCGAGGGTGTCTGTGACGGCGCAGCTCGAGCCGGCGTTGCCGCTGGTGAAAGGCGACATCGCACTGATGGAGCGCGTGCTCGAGAATCTGATCGAGAACGCGATCCGCTATACCCCCGAAGGGGGAAGCGTCACGGTGTCGCTGATGCCACAGCAGGAGAAACTATCGGTGCGGGTCACCGACACCGGGTGCGGCATTTCCGAGGAGAGCCTGCCTTATATCTTCGACCGATTCTGGCAGGGGGAGGAGTCGACGCCGCGCGGCGGCGCCGGCCTCGGACTGGCGATCGCGAAGAGGATTCTGGAGTTGCACGGAGCGTCGCTGGTCGCGCAGAGCAGGAAGAACGCCGGAACGACGTTCAGCTTCGCCGTGTAGGACGGTTTGCCCCTCACCCCTGGCCCCTATCCCCGCTTTGCGGCGAGGGAGACGATGGGGGGCGAGGGAGGACGTTGGGGGGCGAGGGAGGACGTTGGTGGGTCAACGTCACATTGCGATGTGACGGCTAGCGGCGTAACATTCCGTCTCCATCAACAATCGGAGCTCGGTCCCACGGCAAGAGGAGGCATCCACTGTGTCTGCTTCACGACCCCCGCCCGCGTGACAGAAAAGTGAGAAGTGCATGAGTCCGACGTGAAGTTCCACACGTAGTTTGTCGATTGAAAGGAGGGAGTTACTCCCATGAATTCACGTGATCTCGCAAAGGTTCTCGTTCTCGGTGGTGTCGTTGCAGGTTTGACCGTTGGTACCCAGGCCCGCGCCAATACGTTCTCGCTCAGCGACAATGGCAAGGTCCAGGTGGCCGACAGCAAGAAGGCTGACAAGGCGGCCGACAAGCATGCCTGTAAAGGCATGAACGGTTGTAAGGGCAAAGGCAACTGCAAGAGCGGCGACAAGGGCTGCGCCGGCAAGAACTCCTGCAAGGGCAAGGGCGGCTGCGCCTCGTCCGACGTCAAGCACGACTGCAAGGGTAAGAACGCCTGCAAGGGCCAGGGCCCGGATGGCAAGAACGAGTGCAAGGGCAAGGGCGGCTGCGCCGTTCCTCCGAAGGCTTCGTAATCAGTCATGCGCCTGTTGCTGGCTGCCGGAAACCGGCAGCCAGCATTCGGCATCCAACTACGCAAATGACCGAGTTCCCCTATCTAGGCATCGGCATCGGCCTTCGCACCGTCCACTTCTCCCACATCCTCGGACAGGAGCCGGAGATCGACTGGTTCGAAGCGCTCTCTGAAAATCACATGGACAGCGGCGGCCGTCCGGCGTACGTGCTCGACAAGATTGCCGAGCGCTATCCGGTCGTCCTGCACGGCGTCTCGATGTCCATCGGCGGAACCGATCCGCTCGACATGAACTACCTCCGCAAGTTGAAGAAGCTCGCGAAGCGCGTGAATGCACGCTGGGTCTCGGACCATCTCTGCTGGACAGGGGTGATGGGAAAGAACACGCACGATCTTCTCCCGGTGCCGACACACGAGCGCGCACTCGAGCACATCGCCGAGCGCGTGCGTGTCGTCAGCGACTTCCTGGAGCGGCCGCTCGTGCTCGAGAACCCGTCGACCTATGTGGCGTTCAAAGAGTCGACGATGACGGAGTGGGACTTTCTCGCGCAGCTCACCGAGCGCTCGGACTGCTACCTGCTCCTCGACGTCAACAACGTTTACGTCAGCGCCTTCAACCACGGCTTCGATCCGAAGACGTACATCGACAACATCCCGAAGGGCCGCGTGGTGCAGATCCATCTCGCCGGCCACACGAAGTACGACACGCACATCATCGACACGCACATGGGGCACGTCATCGACGAGGTGTGGTCGCTGTACGACTACACGTGCCGGCGATTCGGCGATGTGTCGACGATGGTCGAGTGGGATCAGGAGATCCCCGACTTCGAGACCGTGCACGCCGAGGCGAAAAAGGCCGCCGGATATCTGGAGGCCGTCTGTGCGTGAGTTTCAGGAGTGGATGTACGACGCCATCACGTCGCCGCACTGGCCGGAAGATACGTCGCGGCTCGTCGATCCGGAGCGGATCGCGATCTATCGCGACATGTATCCGATCCGCATGTACGACGCGATGGCCGTCGATTATCCGGCGATCGCGCAATTCCTCGGGGAAGAGAAGTTCCACGATCTCGTCACTCGCTATTCCGAAGTCCATCCGTCGCGGAGCTACACGCTGAACCGGCTCGGCGACTCGTTTTCTGAGTTTCTGAAGGACGATCCGTTCCTCTCCGACCTTGCCCGCTTCGAGCTCGCGATGACGCAGGTGTTCGACGAAGAAGAGACACCTGCGCTGGGCCCCGAGGCGATCGCCGCCGTCGGTCCTGATTCGCGTCTGAAGATGATCGCGGCGTTTCGCCTGATGGCGTTCGACTACCCGGTCGCCGATTTCTTTCAGAAGTTTCGCGATGAGGAAGAGCTGGTCGAGCCGGAGCCGAAGAAGACGTTCGTCGTGTTCCATCGCCGCGATTACTCGGTCTATCGCTTCACGCTGGATGAGAGGGCTTACGAATTCCTCTCCGCGCTTTGCGATGGAGCGACGCTGGTCGAAGCGATCGAGTCCACCGGCGCCACTCAGGAAGAGTTGTTCGCCTGGTTCCGCGACTGGAGCGCGGCGGGGATCTTCGGAGGAATCGAGTGACGCGACTACAGGCTCTCTATGACTGGGGGACGACGAAGGTGCTCGATCGTCTCCGCGACCCGCTGCTCCTCGTGATCCGGCTGTTGTTCGGATACGAGCTGGCAACGAACGGTTGGGGCAAGCTGCACAACCTGGACAACGTGGCGAAGTTCTTCGCGACGCGCCAGATCCCGATGCCGGAATTGACGGCGCGCTTCGTCGGCGGATTGGAACTGGTCAGCGGCGTGCTGCTGTTCATCGGGCTCGCCTCGCGTCTGATCTCCATCCCGCTGGCGGTGAACATGTTCGTGGCGATCGTCAGCGGCGATAAGAAGGACTGGGGATCGATCGACGGCTTCACGGGAGATGCGGCGTTCCCCTATCTCATGGTGGCGCTGATCGTCCTGGCGTTCGGCCCCGGTCTCTTCTCGCTGGATGCGCTGCTCCGGAAGAAGTTCAAACCGGCGGTGGCACCCCAACTCGCCGCTGCAGCAATGCTGGCGATTCTCTTCGTTTCTCTCCCGCTGCACGCGGCTCCTCCGCCACGCGCGGTAGCGACGTTCGCCGCCGGCTGCTTCTGGTGCTCGGAGGCGGCGTTCGATTCGGTGCCGGGAGTGATCGGTGTGCTTTCCGGCTACACGGGCGGCAATGTGAACGATCCGTCGTACGAACAGGTCTCGTCGGGCGGCACAGGACATCGCGAGGCGGTGCAGGTGACGTTCGATCCGGCGAAGGTGTCGTACGAGAAGCTGCTCGACATCTTCTGGCACAACGTCGACCCGTTCGATCAGTACGGACAGTTTTGCGACAAGGGAGAGCAGTACAAGGGCGCGATCTACTATCACGGCGAGGAGCAGCATCGCGCGGCGATCGCATCGCGCGATGCGGTGCAGAAGCGCTTTCCGAAGCAGCGCGTGGTGACCGACATCATCGCCGCCAGCCGCTTCTATCCGGCCGAGGAGTACCACCAGCAGTACCACATCAAGAATCCGATCCGGTACAAGTACTACCGGCACGGTTGCGGCCGCGACGCGCGCCTCGCGCAGATCTGGGGACGGTGACAGCTCGCGGTAGCGATGGCTCTCGCCGGATTTAACGCAGGCCCCCAACGCCCCTCTACTACTTCAACCGTTTCGACCTCGAGCTCGCGGTCGTGATCCACTTGCCGTCCGCGCCGGCGTACTCGGAAGTGGATGTGATCTCGTTCGCGGAGATCTTCATGGTCAGGCGTGTCTTCCAACCCGGCCCCGCGGAAGTAAACGTCCACGTGTTGCCGCTGCTGGTTCCCATCGTCAGCGCTGCATAGCCGATGCTGTCGATCGTATAGACGGCGTACTGCTTCATCGCCGGCACCCAGCTCACGGTGCGCATCGCGCGATAGAGGCCTGCGGCGCCGGTGAGATCGGCGTGGCAGACGATGTGAAGATTGGCGAACCACTCGCACTCTTCGGTGCCGGATGCCTTGCCCGGCGTCGTGCCCTTGAATTCAATCTCGGTCTGCCACTTGCCGGTCATCGACTCGAGCTTCTTCTGTTCGGGAGAGGGTTGCCCAAAGGCGATCGGAGAGGCGAGGGCGAAGGCGGTGAGGATCGCGAAACAGACACGTGTCGTCGTCATGGCCAGAACCTCCATTCCATTCCGTCGAGTTGTCGGTGTTGATGCATTCTGCAATGTTGCCGCAGCGTTGTCGAATCGCGCGTATATTTGGCAGCACAGCATCATGATCGATACACGACTTCAACTGCACTGGGCGGCGCAGGCTGCCGCCGGCGTCGGCCGCACGACTCTGCC
Organism: Acidobacteriota bacterium; assembly: GCA_021325515.1. Taxonomy (GTDB): domain Bacteria; phylum Acidobacteriota; class Thermoanaerobaculia; order Gp7-AA8; family Gp7-AA8; genus JAJPHC01. The sequence goes on along the minus strand of JAJPHC010000051.1, from coordinate 49,851 downwards.
GAAGCAGGCCGACGACTCGCACACGAGTTTCTACTGGTCGCCGGAGCGCACGGCTCTGATTCAGGGCGACGACCGCGCGGGCATCCGCTTTCACGATCTGACGCTGCTGTACGGCGACGATGAGTTTCCTCTGGCCGGACGGAGCCTCGAGGATGCGTTTCACTTCTTCGAGTCGAAGGTCGGACAGAAACTGGAGCGCCCCGCGGAGGGCTCCCTGCCGGATCATCCGGTGGCGCATGGCGAGCCGTTCGCGCCCGACTTCGGCGATCAGCAGGAGATCTCCGACCTCTATCACGCGGCTAACCAGGAGCTGCAGCGGTTCGGCAAGCCGCGCTGCTGGCCGCATCATTTCGACATCGCGGTGCGCATCGACAACGGCGATGGGCTGACGACAGGCGTCGGTTTTCTCGCCGGTGATGCGCAGTATCCCGAGCCTTACTGGTATGTGACGCCCCCCGTGTTCGCAGAAGGGCCGACGATCGCGAAGTCGCTGTCGTCGGGATTCTGGAACACGCAGGGATGGTTCGGCGCCGTGCTGCTCGTCTCTTCCCGCGGCAGCGTGCGGAAGTTTCTGGAAGAAGCGATTACCGCAGTCGGGCCGTAGCTAGCGGTTCACGTCGATCACGATTCTGCCGAGGACTTTTCCCGCCAGCAGTTCTTCGCTCAGCGCGACGATGTTGGAGAGCGGCTCGGTTCTGCTGATCGCTTCCAGACGGTCGCGCGGCACTTCCGCCGCGAGGCGTGACCATGCTTCCTTTCGCTTCTCCTTCGACGTGTGGATCGAGCTGATGCCGAGGAGGGCGACGTTGCGGAGGATGAGAGGCCACACAGTCGTGTTCAGCTCGTGGCCGCCTGCCATTCCGCAGCAGGCGATCGCACCTTCGTAGACCGTCTGCGCGAAGAGCGTTGCGAGCGTGTCGCCGCCGACCGTGTCGATGCCGCCGAGGAAGCGCTCGGACTCGAGAGGCGAAGGCTTGCGCGCCAGCTCCGCACGGGGAAGGATCGAGGAAGCGCCGAGATTGCGGAAGTACTCCTCGAGCTCCGGGCGACCGGTCGATGCCGCCACGCGATGGCCGCGGCGTGCGAGCAGCATCACGGCGAGCGAGCCGACGCCGCCCGCCGCGCCGGTGACGACGACCTCCCGTTCCGAAGGCTCGAGGCCGTACGCATCGAGCGCCATCACGCTCAGCATCGCGGTGAAGCCCGCGGTGCCGATTCGCATCGCATCCTCCAGACTCAACGACGCAGGCAGCGGCACGAGCGTCTTCGCCAGCACGCGCTGCTGCTGCGCGTAGCCGCCCCACTCCGTCTCGCCAAGTCCCTGCGCCAGGCCGATGACCTTGTCGCCCTTCCTGAATTCGTCGCTGCTCGACTCGATCACCGTGCCGGCGAGATCGATCCCGATCACCATCGGGAACGTGCGGATGATCCTCCCTTTCGCGGTGACGGCGAGAGCGTCCTTGTAGTTGAGGGAGGAGTAGGCGATGTCCACGAGGACTTCGCCTGACTGCGGCTCGGTCTCCTCGAGGGAGACCTTGTAGCCCTTGTCCTGTTTTTTTGCGAGTAGCGCTTTCATGTTGTCCCTTGCCCATGGCCCCTCTCCCCGCGGAGCGGGGCGAGGGGGACGTCTATTTCTTCACGGTCTTTGCGAGGTAGGCCCGGATGCCATCGTGGATCGCGGGCTCGCTCCAGACCGCGAGCGCGGCCTTGTCGTCGGCTCCGAGGCCGCGAAGCTGGCGCTTGGTCAAGCGGAAGGACTCGCGTGGAATCGCACCGAGCTGCGTGGCCATCTCCGCGGCCCGCTGCATCAACTGGTTAGGCTCGACGACCTCGTCGATCATGCCGGCGGCCAGCGCCTCCTGAGGCAGCAGCGTCTTTCCGGTGAGCACGTAGCGCGGCGCATTCGGCACGGCGAACTGCACGACGCGCAGCGCCGATTCTGGGAAGGGCACGCCGACCAGCAGCTCCGCCACTCCGATCCGCCCGTTCCCCGCGGCCATCAGGCGATAGTCGGAGGCTAACACGAGGATGCACCCGCCGGCGATCGCGTGGCCGTTCGCTGCGGCGACCACCGGCACGGGCAGCTCATAGATCTTCCTGATCATCTCGCTGAGCAGAGGGAAGAATCGTTCGACGTACGGCACTCCTTCGCTGGTGAGTCGGAAGAGGTCGACGCCCGCGGAGAAAATCGATCCCGTTCCCGTGAGAATGACCGCTTTCGCGTTCACGGCGGCGGCATCGAGCTCGCGATTCATCGCCTCCAGCAATTCGACGTCCATCGCGCTCGCCTTGCCGTGGGCGAGGCGCAGCGTCACGATTCCATGTTCTTTACTTCGTTCGATCAACTTCTTCCTCCTACGACGAGCACTCTGCTTCCGGGATGTGCATCGAAGGCGCGCTGCGCCTCACGCATCTTCTCCTCGGCGCGCTTGAGCATCGCGATGAATCTGGGATTGGGCCGCAGCGGATCGAGCCAGGGGTCGTGCGCGAAGACCGGATAGCAGAAGAAGCCGTCGCGCTCCGCTTCCTCGAGCATCTCGATCGCCATGTCGAGCTCCTGAATTCGCACCATGCCGCGGGCGATGTAGTACCGCCCTTCGGGGTCGGGGAAATTGCGGAACGTGCTGAGGCTCTCCAGCGCGCGCCGGTCACCGCGCAGAAACCTCTCGAAGCCCTGCAGCACCTGAAACGCGGCACTTGTCGGCAGCGCGCCGTTTCGCACGAGCCGCTCTCTGCGCTCGGCGAACATCGCCAGCGCCTCCTCATAGCGTCCCATCGAATCGAGGACGAGCGCTTCATCCGCGCCGAAGTCGCGATCGCGATCAACTGTCTTCAACGCTTCCTCGTAGCGGCCCGCCATCCAGTACGAATGCGACACGCTGGTCGAGATGTTCGGGTCGAGCTCGTGTGCCTGCTCGTAGGCGGTGATCGACGTCTCGAGCAGACCGCAGTAGCGGAGCGACATCACGAGGCCGGAGAAGACGGCGGGATCATTCGTGCCGCGCTGCACGCGATCGAGCAGGCGCATCGTCGCCTGGCGCGCGCGGCCGGTGCAGACCTCGATCATCGCCGCGGCGAGATGACCGAGCGGCAGATCGGGACTGAGCTCCAGCGCATGGCGCGCCGACGATTCCGCGAGCTCGTATTCCTTCGCCGTGTCGCCGGCGTATTTTCCGAGCAGCAGATGAATGCGGGCGACGCGCGCCCAGGCGAGTGCGTAGCGGGGATCTTCGTCGAGCGCGCGGCGATAGAGATCGCGCGCGATGGCCCACCCCTCCGGCGATTCGCCCTGCTGCCCGGCGCGCAGATAGAACTCGTGCGCGCGCGAGTTGGCTGGAACATCGCCGCGCACGAGCCGCGCCTCGCGCTCGGTGAGCGGCAACTCGAGCGAGGAGACGATGCGCTGCGTCAGCGTGTCCTGCAGCGCGAAGATGTCCGACATCGTGGCCTGCGACGTCTGCGACCAGAGCACCGTACCGCCCGGAACTTCGAGAAGCTGCGACGTCATCCGGATCTGTTCACTGGCGCGCAGCAGCGTGCCGGTGAGCGCGACGTCGACATCGGCCTGCGTCGCCAGCGCCTTCAGGTCGCTCGTGTCGATCTTCGATGCCGTCATCGGTGAACGGACGATCAGCGTTCCGATTCCCGCCAGCGACGTCGTCACCCCCTCGGGGATCGCCTGCGCGAGAAAGTCGATCTCCGGGTCGGGGCGCAGCATGCGCAGCGGCAGGACGATGAGGCGCGTGACGCGATGCGCGACGACCGGCGATGCGGCGTCGGAGATCATCATCACTTCGCGGAGATCGCTGGCCATGGCGTGCGCCGACTGATAGCGCTCGTCGCTGCGCTTGGCCAGCGCGCGATGCACGATGCGATTCACGGCGGAGATCGCGGCCGAGCCGGCGAGCGTCGGCGCCGCCTCGTAGCAGATCGCGTGAAAGAGCCGCATGGTGTTTTCTTCGTTGAATGCGGCGTGGCCGCTGAGCATCTCGAACAGCAGCGCGCCGGCGGCGAAGAGGTCGGTGCGCGCGTCGACCGGCGTGTTGAGCAGTTGCTCGGGGGCCATGTAGCGCGGCGTGCCGACGATCATCCCCGACAGGGTCAGCGGCGGAGTCTCTTCGCCGGGACGCAGCGTCGTGTCGTTCGCGGAGAGAGTCGCGGGATGCATCTCGCGCGCGAGGCCGAAGTCGAGCAGTTTCACTCCGCCCGGGGTGAGGAAGACGTTCGACGGTTTCAGATCGCGATGGATGAAGCCTCGCGCATGCAGCGCGTCGAGAGCGGTGAGAATCGCGAGCGTGATCTGCACGGAGTCGCCGAGGGGAAGCGCGCCTCTGCTGATGCGGGAGGAGAGCGGCTCGCCGTCGAGCAGCTCCATCACGAGAAAAGGGCGGCCTGCTTCGTCGCCGATATCGAAGATCTGGCAGACGTTCGGATGGGTGAGGCTCGCGGCGGCGCGCGCCTCGCGAAAAAATCGCTCGCGCGCCGTCGAATCGCCTGCTTCCCGAATCGTCTTGATCGCGACCGTTCTGCGCAGCCTCTCGTCCTCGGCCGCGTAGACCACGCCCATTCCGCCTTCGCCGAGCTTTCGGAGAATGCGGTAGGGGCCGATGCGCTCGTCCATCGTGGCGATGATAAAGCTTCGACCCCCGCTGCGATGTGGCAAGTTCTGAGCATCGCAGTGTGGCGGAGGTTGCAAATGAAAAAGCTCTGTCTGGTTGTGGCGGTCGCGCTGTGTGCTGCGCCGCTGTTCGCGGAGGACGTTAGCGTCCGCTGCGAGTCGGGCGGCAGAATCGAACGCTGCGGGTTTACAGGAACAGGCACGGTGACGCTGTTGCGCCAGCTCAGCAAGAGCGCCTGCGTGCAGGGAAAGACGTGGGGCTCCAGCGGCAACACGATCTGGGTCGACAACGGGTGCCGCGCTGATTTTCTCGTCTCGCCTTACAACGCATCCTCCGCGCCGATGACGAGTGCAGTCGTTTGTGAGTCGGGCGGCAAACGGCATCACTGCGATGCCGATACCCGCTATGGCGTGCAGATCAGCAGGCAGTTGAGCAAGAGCAGTTGCGTGGAAGGAAAGTCGTGGGGCTATGACAGCCGCGGAGTGTGGGTCGACAACGGCTGCCGCGCGGAGTTCATCACCGGCGCGCGTCCGATGACGAGCGCGTCGAACTATCACGGCACGGTCGTCTGTGAGTCGATCAACAACGTGCGGCACCGGTGTAAGGCCGACACGCGTTTCGGCGTCCAGGTATCGCGCCAGTTGAGCAAAGACTCGTGCATCATGAACCGCACGTGGGGCTTTGACAGCCGAGGCATCTGGGTCACCGAAGGCTGCCGCGCCGAGTTCGCCCTCGGCACCCCTTAAGTTGGTTTTCGGGGGTCACACCTGGAAAATCAACTTAACAGGAGGCGTTCGGCCTCTTCTGCCCGCGCGGGATCGTAGATGACGACCAGCACTTCCTCGATTCCTTCGGGAGCGGAGGAGAGTGCGTCACGGATGGCGATCAGGGCCTGATCGAATTTGAAGCGAGCGTGGCCGGTGCCGAATACAGGCATCGCCACGCTCCTGCAATCCGCTTCGCGCGCGAGCTGCAGCGCGTTCTTCACGCAGGCCTGAATGATCGCGGGCGATGTCAGGTGCGCTTCATTGCTCGCGACGCAGTGGATGATCGCCTTGCAGGGCAGCGCCCCGGCGGTGGTCCGCACTGCCGATCCCGCGCGCAGCGGCTGCTGTTTGACGTGCGCCTCGCACGCGCGGAGAACGTCCCACCCGCCTTTCTCGCGAATGCTCGCGCCGGTGCCCATCATCAACGAGAGCCGGGGATTCGTCGATGTGCAGAGCGCGTCGGCCGGTGCACCGGCGATGTCGCCGACGAAGATGGAGACTCGCATCCGTTAAGTTGATTTTCCAGGTGTGACCCCCGAAACTCAACTTAACGGTTCGTCGGCGGTGGGGCCGTACATCGCGGGGAGCGGAATGTCGTTGAGGCGGAAGTAGACGGCGAGCTGCGCGCGGTGGTGGATGTGGTGATTCATGAAGAAGGTGCGGAAGACCATGAATCGCTGTTCGGAAAAGATCACGTGCTCACCCATCCTGAGGGTCCAGGTCTGCGTCATCGCCTCGTCTGACACGGCAGCGATCGCTTCGCGCGCCTGCGCGATGTTGGAGTCGAGCAGTTCGAGGAGCTCGCGGCGCGTGCGCAGTTCCACGGGTCGAGGGAACTTCGTGAGATCGACTCCGTCGCCTTCGGCGATGAACTTCGGAAAGCGGACGAGAGAGACGACGTGATTGACGAGCCATGCGAGTGAATTCGATTTCGCGTGCGGCTTGAAATCCCACTTGTCTTCGGGTGTGCGCTCGACGAGCCTGCGCGTCGTCTTCATCTCGCGGTCGAGTTCCGTCAGGAGCAGATCGGCCAGTTTCATGCGCGGGAGTCTAACCCGACTCGCGGCCGTCAGTGTGACGCCGCGGCAACTCTTCCGCCGCCTCCGCCGTGACGGGCGACGACCGGCGCTTTGGCCTGCTTCTTCTTCGGTGCGAAGTCGCGCCAGGCGAGCTGATTGATGCGTTTGATGAATGCGCGCAGAAGCGCTTCCCCCGTCGCCTCGGGAGCCATGTCGCGCGAGAGATCGTCGACGGACTCTCCGGTGACGAGTTGCAGCGACGAAGAGCGCAGCATCATCTGCATGAACAATTCGGAGACGGCGAAATCGCGGGGAGGCTCGATCGAAAGCGCGCGGGCCGAGACGGTGAGCGCGCGCCGCGCGGTCGGACTCAGTTCGCGCACCGATGCGGCGAGCGTCGACTCGATGTGGCTCGCCGACGGTGTGGCGACCACGATCCGGCTGCGGCTCGGGTCGAACGACGGGCTCGCGTTGATGATGCCGAGCGTCGCCGGAAGAAAGAGCTTGTCGCCGTTGAAGGGATCGAGCTTGTTGTAGATCGCCGGCCGCAGCAGACGGCGTGAGTTGCACGCGCTGATGATGATGTAGCGCACGCCGTCGGGCTCCAGACGCTCCTGCAGAGCGCCGACGGAGATGTACGACCGATCCGCCTCCGGCTCGTAGCTTTCCTGCAGCTTCAGTCCGTTGCCGTTGGTGCCGTGCGTTTCGAGGACGACGGTGCGGATCGCGCGCTCGGGGTAGAGAATGTTGTACGTGCGGATCCCGCCGAGGACGACATCCCAGTCGGTCTCTTCGTAACAGGCGAAGCCGAGCGATTGATAGAAACGGCAATTGCCCGGGACGGAGAGATCGGGACTGAAAACGACGGCGACGCCGCGCCCGATGTCATTCACCTTCGCCGCCGCGTCGAAGGGCCAGGCCTTCGCGAGGAGGTACTCCGTCGGCGTGATCGCCTGCGATCCGAGCGCGACGAAGAGCGAGGCGAGGAGAAGAACGCGGCGCATGAGAGTGTGACGAAGGGCCGATTGCCGGCCCTTCGTTCGGATGAGGAGCGCTGTTACTCCTTGTGCATGCGGCGGTGCGAGGTCGTCGTGGTCGTGGACGGTGTTTCCGTCGTCGTGGTGCTCGTCGTTTCCTGCGTGGAGCTGGTCATGGGCGTCGTGGTCGTCGTAGTCGTCGTTTCGGCCGTGGTCGACGGCGTCTCAACGACTGCCGGCGTGGTCACGGTCGTCGTGGTGTTCGGCTGAACGACCGTCGACGTCGAAGCGGTGTTGACCGGCGTCGTGTAAGTGGTCGTCGTCGTGGTCGACTGGCGCGCCGTGGCCATGCCCGAGCCCGCATAGCTGGTGTCGGGTGCAGCCTGCTGATAGTTCTCGCGTCCGCCTACGCGGGCGTTGCTAGTCGCCATCGCGCCGTCTTCGTTCGAGTTCTGCCGAACGATGTTGTCGCCGCCGGCCGGCACGGGTGCGCTGGCGACTGTGGTCGAGGTGGTGGTCGTGGTGTCCGTCGAGCTGGACTTGCAGGCAGCAAGACCGAATACGAGCGAAAGCGCGGCGAACAGGGAGAGAATCGATTTTCTCGTTCCGTTCATGAAAAGTTCCTCCAAGATTCCTGGTTGCATTTAGGGAGTTGTCCTCCCGCGGCGAGTCTGTAATTCAAGAGCCAGACCTGAAATCGCGGCTGACCTCGCCATGACGTTGACTATTTCTTGCATCGACCTCTGTCGTTGGAGGTTGTATGCAGACATTCATCGGCCGCTACGCAGCGCAGTGCTTCGCGATTCTGCGGATCATCAGCGGCGTGCTCTTCGCGATGCACGGCACTCAGAAGTTGTTGAATTTCCCTCCGGGCAAAATGCATCCGCCGATCGCATCGCTACCGGGGGCCGGGGGAGTCATCGAGCTCGTCTGCGGCGGTCTGATCGCAATCGGTCTCATGACGGGCATCGCCGCATTCCTGGCGAGCGGCGAGATGGCCGTCGCCTACTTCATGGTGCATTTCCCGAAGGGATTTTTTCCGATTGCGAACGGCGGAGAGCTGGCAGTCCTCTACTGCTTCCTCTGGCTGTTCGTTGCCGCACACGGCGGAGGAATCTGGAGCGTCGACAACGCGCTGCGGAAGAAGGCGTAGTCCGCGATCGCCTACGGTCTGATCGAGATGTGATCCTCGACGTGAATCACACCCGGCGCCGACCATGCGGCATGGATCGCATCTTCATGCTCGGCCCATGAGCGGACGTCGCCGCGCAACACGATCGTTCCCTCGCGCGCTTCGACGGAGATGTGCTTCGCATCGATCTCCGCGTTGCGGCGAAGCGCCGCTTCGATCTTCTCCTTCACCTCGCCGGCGCGCAGCCGCGGGTGGAGGACGATCGCGTTCGTGATTCCGCGGACGCCGAGGAGATTGCGAACGGTGTCTTCGGCGGCGCGCTTCTGGTAATACCACTCGACTTCGCCTTCGAGCGTGATCCAGCCATGCTGGATCGTCAGCTTCACGCGTCCTTTCGGGACGGCGACATTCCAGTCGAGCGCGCTCAGTGCGCGCTGTGCAATCGCTGCATCCTCTGGTGTGATGTGGTCCGGCACACGCACTTCGATTTCATTGGCGACCGCTTCGACGCCCAGTACGCGCTTCGCGACGAACTCGGCCTGCCAGCGTTCGGAGTACGTACGCACGCTTCCCGTGAGCTCGACCACACCATGATCCGCCGTCACGCCGATCTTCGACGCGTCGAGGCTTGGTTCCCATTCGAGCTCGGCGAGGACGTCGTGCTGCAGTTCTTTGTCAGTCTTCATTGCACCCTCCCACGCCCGAATCCTGACCAACGTTGATGACTGATGCCGTGATGCGCGACGATTCCGGTTGTGACGGAAGACCACGCCGGAGGTAATGTCAGCACGGCGCACGGCGCGCGCCGCGACAAGAGCTGTTTCATCGAGCCGGTGATGATGAGGTCCGCTCCACTCCGCCCGGCCAGTGCCAGCAGCCGGTCCGGCGTGTCGTCGTCGGTGATTGCCATGAGCATGAGCTCCGCGCCGAGCGCCGTGGCGAGCTCCTGTGCGGGCGCGGTCATCGTCACGGGGGCGAGCACGCGACCGATTCCGACCTCGCTGCCGGCGAAGAGCGACGGGGCGATCGTGAGGACCGGGCCACCTGCGCTCCGCAGCACGCTCTCGGTGACGGAACCGAGGAGTGCGCGCTGCAAACCGCTCCGGCCGTGCGTGCCCATGATGATGAGATCGGCGCACATCCGCCGCGCGACGTCGACGATCGCGCGCGTGGCGGAATCGTCGACGACGATCGTTTCGATGCGGCCATCCGGCGATTTCTCCAGCGCCAGGTCGCGCAGCTTCTGCTGAATCTGCGACTTCGCATCGGGCGCGTTCTCGAGGTAGTAGCCGAGCGGATACTCCATGAAGTCGACCGGCATGCGCACGTCGTCGGCGTACAGCAGGGTGATGCGTGAGCCGAGCCGCCGCTGGAACCAGAGCGCGTACTCGATCGGCAGCGAAGCGAAATCGCTCATGTCGGTGGGAACGAGAATGCGCTCGAAGATCCTGCTCATGACGATAAGAGGCATCTGTTTGGGAAATGCGGCGAGGATGGATCGCACGCGAGTGCGTGCGGAGAGTCACGGCGGCGCCGGTAGCAGGATGAGCCGCCTGCTGCGTGTTGCCTATTTCGTCAGCGTTCGCAATGCGGCTTTCAGGAGCGCTGAGAACTCGGCCTCGTTTCCGATCTGCTTGCGCGCGGCATCGAGTGCGGCGTCGGCCGCGGCCGGCTTGTAGCCGAGGTTGACGAGGGCGGAGTGAACGTCATCGTCGACCGCGTGGCGGGAAGTGCTCGGCGCTGCCTGTGTGCCTTCCGTCAGTTTCAGTTTGTCGCGCAACTCGAGGCAGACGCGCTCCGCCGTCTTCTTGCCGACTCCCGGGATGGAGGAGAGCTTGCGCACGTCGTCGCGCGCGATCGCATCGGCGAGATCGGCGACGTCGATGCCGGAGAGAATCTTCTGCGCGAGCGTCGGGCCGATGCCGGAGATCGAAATCAGTTTTTCGAAGGCGAACTTCTCCTCCGTCGTGGCGAAGCCATAGAGCGACAGCGTGTCTTCGCGAACGTGCGTGTAGATCTCGAGCTCGACCTCACTGCGCCCCTCGAGCTTGTAGTACGTCGCGAGCGAGATGTGCACTTCATATCCGACGCCGGCGCAGACGAGGAGCGCGCGCGTGGCATCGAGCTGGCGGAGGGTTCCGTGGAGATAGGCGATCATGATTTGGTGGCGCGGGTACGCGGGCTCGCGGGCTCGCGGTGGCTTTGGTCCACGAGACCGCGAGCCCGCGCGACCTCGAAACCGCGAAACCTCACTTCTTTCTCCACCTCGTCCCTCCCGGCGTGTCTTCGAGCAGGATGTCCTTCGACAGCAGGAGGTCGCGGATGCGATCGCTCTCGGCGAAGTTGCGCGCTTTGCGCGCGGCGTTGCGCTGCGCGATCAGCTCTTCGATTTCGGCGTCGAGGTTCTCGTCGCGCTTCGGGAAGATGTCGAGCACGGGATCCACTTTCATCAGCGCGGCGTGAATTCCCTCCGCATCCGCAGCGCTGATGCGTCCGGCGTCCATCGCGATGTTGCCGTCGCGGATCAGCGTGAAGAGGGCGCCGAGCGCGCCTGCGGTATTCAGATCGTCATCCATCGCCGCTTCGAAATCGATGAGGAACCTGCCGATCAGTTCTCCGGCGTGGCCATCGGATTCCTTCGCGCCATGCGGCCCGGAAGCGGAGAGCTCCTTCACGCGCAGGAGGAATGAGTCGATGCGCGCCAGTGCGCTCTTCGCATCGTCGAGCGATTGCGTCGTGAAGTTCAGCTTCGTGCGGTGCGGCACCGACAGCAGCGCATAGCGCAGCGCCAGCGGCTCGTAGTTCATCTCTTTGATCTCGGCGAGCGTGTAGATGTTGCCGAGCGACTTCGACATCTTCTGCTGGTCGATGTTGAGATGTTCGCCGTGAATCCAGAAGCGGACGAACGGCTTGCCGGTCGCCCCCTCGCTCTGCGCGATTTCGTTCTCGTGATGCGGGAAGATGAGATCGACGGCGCCGGTGTGGATGTCGAAGGTCTCGCCGAGGAGGTCCATCGACATCGCGGAGCACTCGAGGTGCCAGCCGGGGCGTCCTTCGCCGATCGCGGCCTGCCATGACGGCTCGCCCTCTTTCTTCGCTTTCCAGAGGACGAAATCGCGCGCCGACTCTTTTTCGTATTCGTCGGACTCGATGCGGCCGTATTCGGTTGAGGCATCGAGCTCGATCTTCGAGAGCTTGCCGTAGCCGGGGAGCGTCGAGACGCGGAAGTAGGTCGAGCCGTCGGCGACATAGGTGTGGCCGCGCTCGTCCAGAGTCTTCACGAGCGCGAGCATCTGCGGGATGTATTCGGTCGCGCGCGGATAGGAGTCGGCAGGCCGCACGCGCAGCTCGCGCAGCGCGGTGTGGAACGCCTCGATGTACGGCGCGGTGTAGGTGTGGATGTCCTGTCCCGCCGCATTCGCGTTGCGAATGATCTTGTCCTCGACATCGGTGATGTTCATGATCTGCGTGACGCGCAGGCCGCGGAACTCGAGATAGCGGCGCAGGACGTCACTCCAGAGGAACGTCCGCAGATTTCCGATGTGCGGGTGGTTGTAGACGGTCGGCCCGCAGGAATACATCTTCACCTCGCCGGGGTGAAGGGGAATGAAGAGGTCTTTGTCGCGGGTCAGCGTGTTGAAAAGGCGAAGCTCGGACATTGGGCCCGCATTATAGGTGTACGACAGGCGCCCTCGCCTGTCGGCCTCGCCTGTCGGTTCGGTTGGACAGGCGAGGGCGCCTGTCCTACATTGCCGGCATGTTGAGTCGTGACGAGTTTGCGAAGCGCTTCGGACCTCGCGCCATTTTCGGGATGGTGCACCTCAAGCCGTTACCGGGAGCGCCGCTCTTCCAGGGCTCGATGGCTGACGTCGTCGAATTCGCGCTCGCGGATGCGCGTGCGATCGCGAAGGGTGGCTGCGACGGCATCGTCGTCGAGAACTTCGGCGACAAGCCGTTCTTTCGCGGGCGCGTGCCGGCGCAGACCGTCGCGGCGATGACGCGCGTCATCGCGGAGATCGCGCGCGTGAGCAGGCTGCCGGTCGGCGTGAATGTTCTGCGCAACGATCCGCAGTCGGCATTGGCGATTGCGTCAGCGACCGGCGCGGCGTTCGTCCGCGTCAACATTCACACCGGCGCGATGCTGACCGATCAGGGGATCATCGAAGGGGAGGCGAGCGAGACGCTGCGCGTGCGCGCTGCGAGTGCGCCGGACGTCCTGATCTTCGCCGATCACCTCGTGAAGCATGCGGTGCCGCTCGCGGCGTACGACCCGCTGCAGTCGGCGAAGGATCTCCGCCTTCGCGGTCTGGCGGATGCGATGATCATCACCGGCGCGGAAACGGGATCAGCGCCGGATGCGGAGCGGCTGGAGAGCGTACGTCAGGCCGTCGATGCGCCGCTGCTGATCGGCAGCGGTCTGACGGAAGAGAACGCGCCCCGCTTCGCCGCGGCGGATGGAGCGATCGCCGGCACCGCGATCAAGCGCGGTGCCAGCGTCGCAGAACCTGTCGATGTGGAACGAGTGAAGCGGCTGGTGCGCGCGTTCAAACGCCGCGGCGGCCGGTGATGAGCTGAAAGATCAGAACGATCACCGCGATCACGAGCAGGAGGTGGATGAGACCGCCGCCGACATGCATCGCGAAGCCGCCCAGCCACATGATGACGAGGATCACAATAATGAGCCAGAGCAGATTACCCATGCTTTTGAAATTCCTTTCAAAGCTGAGGTAGTGCTACTCGCGTGCCCGCGGCCGCTTCCACTTCTTCGCGCGAACCGATTTCTGCAGGTCGGCAAGCGTGACCGGCTTCACCTTCGGCCGCAGCGGCGGAATCACGATCCAGACGATCCACAACGGCAGGCAGCCCAGCGACTCCCGGCCGAAGTACTTCTCGAACTCGAACGAGCTCATGTCGACGTCGAAGCGCTCGGCGAATTTCTGAAGAAACTGCGCGGCATCGTTGCCGTCGAGTCCGAGATCGTGCTGCAGGCGATCTGTGTCCTTCAGCTTCTCGGGCGCGATCTTCAGCTCGCGCGCGACGAACTCGCGGAGATCGGGGCTGATCATCGGATGAGGTCGAGTCCCGTTTCGTCGTCGCGCCGGCGCGAGATGCCGCTCTCGAATCGCGTGAGATGCATCTCCAGTGTGGGATAGACGATGCCGCGCTTGAGATGTCCGCCGATCGTCGAGCCGTCGCGGCGGCCGAGGATGACGTGGCCGTGCACTTTCGAGGGGAGGGCGTTTCCGGAAAGGGCGATCACTTCGACCTGCTCGTCGATCGCGATGTCTTCGTATTGCTTCGTATCGCGATTCCAGTAGGCGATCGTCGCATTCTCGAAAGCGCCGATCGCCTGGAACCAGGCGGATGGGATCCGCTGATCGGCGATGAAGCTCTGCAGAGCGCTCAGAACTTCATCGCCGATGTCGAACACGAGCAGTGTGGAAGAAGCTCCAGTTTCGTAGTTGCGCATTCACCTGATGAACGGGAGCCGCGGATATGTGTCGGCGACCACCGGGAACGTTTCATTCGTCAGCCAGAGCATGAGGAGATTGACGGAAAGAGGATCGCCGGGAATTCCGCTGACGCCGCCGGGCAGCGACGACTGTCCATTCACGCCGGTGGGAGTGACCTCTCCGACGTAGCGGCGGTTGGGTCCGTTCGTAAAGCGGAACTGCTCGACTGTCGCCGCGCGAGCGTTGTGATTGGCAACGTCGACGGTCCAAAGTCCGCCGTCCGTTGCAAGACCCGTCAGCCCCGGCGTGGATGGAATCGGCCGCTGTCCGATGGTTGAACCGACAGAGAAGATGTCACCGATCGGATGCGCGAACACAATGCGATGCAACTTGCCCCAGCGATAGTCCGCGAGATCCGTGGAGTGATTGAACGCTGGTGCAAATGCGTCGCCGGCGAGCAGCGTGAGGCCGTCGGCAAGGCTCTTCAGAATGACGATGTCGCGCCGCGCGGCGGGATCCGTCACGCCGGGCACATTGAAAACATCGAGACCGGAGAAGCCCTTGCCCTTCGTCAGATCGAAGTGATCGAGCTGGAAGCGGAGCGCCGCGAGTTGACTCTGGGAGGGGGCGAGCGGCATGTGAATGGCGTTCAGCACCGCGTCCATCGTGTTGGCGAGGAAGCGGCTGCGCCACATCGAGTAGATCGTCGCGGCAACGCTGTTGTCGATCTCCGCCTGCGAGGGCGTCGAGAATGCGCCGTTGACATCAGAGGCGTCGTAGCCCGTGTCGATGCCGGTAGGTGTGGAGAAGTCCCACTTCGACAGGCGTCCCATCGCTGCGATGACCGCGGGATTCGCGGCGAGTGCAGCGAGCACCGGATTCGCGCCCGAAGCCTGCCCATTCGCGAATGCCGTCTTGATGTACGGCACCAACACCTCGGCATCCAGCAGCACGGTGTCGGCCTGGAAGCTCTTCATGTCGTCGGGCGAGATCTTTCCGCCGTTGGCCAGCTTCTGACGAATGAGTTGCGTGATGCGGCCGGCGCGCACACCGTCGTAGCCGGGCGAGAGATAGAGGATGCCGTTGTTGCCGGTGCGCGGCGTGTTGAGCGGATCGTTGTCGTTCGTGAGGCCGAGTGGATCGTTGTTGGCGCTGACGAACCAGCCGTTCGAAGGATTGACCACCTGCGGCATCTCCGCGTAGGGGAGGATCTCGAACGGAACCGCCTGGCTCGGCTGCGCGTTCTTCACGGCTAACCATTCGTTGCCGCCCTGACCGTTACGGATCAGGAAGGGCGGCGCGCCGTTGACGGTGCCGGCGGCGAGATCTTCGCGGATCGGCAGCTCGGCGCTCGTGAAGTAGGCGATGTCGCCCTTGTCGGTTGCCACGGCGAAGTTCTGCGACCCGATATCGAAGAGTTGAAGCGCCGCCTTGAAGTCGTCGACGGTCTTCGCCTCGTTGATGAGGAGGAAGGCTTCGATCTCGTGCGTGGGATAGAAGCCGGTGTATTGCACCGAGATCGCAACACCGGTCTTCGCATCGAAGCTGACGATCGGGCCGTGGCGCGTGACCATCAGCGTCGCGGCGGGCACACCCGTGGTCACCGTCGTCAGCGTTCCGCCGGCGTTGACGCGATAGACCTCTGGGATCGGAATGACCGGTTCCTTCGCACCTTTGTACATCGAGGAGAAACCGCTCGGCGATGCGGCATCTGGTACGAGCTGCTCCTGGTAGTAATCGGTGACATCGGTGGGAAAGACGGTGGAGCCCCAGGCGAGGTGCTCGTTCTGCCCTTGAACGACGGAGGGAACACCGGCGAAGCTCATTCCCGCGACGTTGAGTCCCGCGCCGCGAAGCGAGATCGGATAGAAGTTCGGAGGAAATCCGAGCGAGAGGTGCGGATCGCTCGCCAGCAGCGGATTGCCCGTCGTCGAATTCTTTCCGGCGATGGCCCATTCGTTCGAGCCGGCATGCGATTCGGAATCGAGCGATGGTGCGAGGATCGCCGACTCTCTCACTTCGTCAAGATGTTGACGAAGTAGCGAAACGGTCTCCGGCTTCACGAACGAAAGGTCGGCACGTGGAATGGCGAGTTCGGGAACGGGCTGGCCGCTCCCGGTCGCGTCGGGAATCGTTGCCGCCGGGCTGAAGGGTCCGGGATGAAACGTGTCAGCAAAAAAAAGCTTTGTGCCGTCGCAACCGATGGCTTTGCATGCGCCCTGGTAGGACAGATAGGCGACGGTTCGATCGGTATCCGAGGAATCGAACGAGAGCTGGAACGCGAGCAGCTTTGCGACGGCGACGGAGTCGAGCGCCGTCCACGGCTCGAACTTCGTGATGCCGACGAGCGAGTACTCCGGTGGCAGCGTGTGTGTGGATGCGTACGCGTTGACGCCCGCCGCATATGCGTCGAGCGTGTCGCGCGTGGAAGCGCTCAAGAGTGGGAGGGCAGCGGCGGAGATGCGGCGGAGTCCGAATGTTCGCAGCGTCACATCCTGCGAGAGCGCGGCCGGGCCGAGGATCTCGGCGAGCGTGCCGGAAGCGGCGCGGCGGTTGAAGTCCATCTGGAAGAGCCGGTCCTGCGCCTGCACCCAGCCGTTGAGGAAGTAGACGTCGTGACGCGTGAAGGCATAGATGTGAGGAATGCCATTCGACTCGCGAGTGATCATTCCCGGCATCTGCATGCCCGGCACCTTGCTGAAGACGCCGTTGGGAAATTCTGCGCGTGTAGTGAGCGGAAGGACAGCGAGGGCGAAGAAGAGCACGACCCGTTTCATCCGAATGCCTCCCTTGGAGGTTCCGTTTATACGCCCGCAATTGTTGCGATCAAAGTAGAATCTCCGCTCGAAGGAGATCGCCCATGCGATTTCGCCTGTCGTTGACCGCGGCCATCGTGCTCATCGCGCTTCCGCTTTTCGCTCAGAACAACGAAGCCGGTATCTCGTACGCGGCGGCGCGCTACGAAAAGGCGGTCGCTCAGGATGCGGAGATTCGCATCCGCCAGGCACACGGCTGGGCGGTCGATTACAACCGCTACTGGTTTGGCGGACTCTCGACCGACTTCTCGTACACGTCGGTGTCGAGCAGCGGCCGGATGTTTTTTCAGGGCGTTCCCCTCTTCGACCTCGGCGACGTCGATGCAAAGGTCTACAGCGCGGTCGTGCAGTGGCACCTCGCTCCCCACGGAAAGCTCGATCCGTACATCGGCGCAGGTTATGCGCGAATGAATTTCAGCGATCTCCACAGCGGCGACCTCACGACTGCAGGGAGCGGCGATATCCGCATCGATGACACGAATGGTGCGGTCGGAAACGCAGGCGTGAGGTGGAACCTGCATCCGCACATCGGAGTCGTGTTCGATGCGAAGTACGTGTCTGCGAAGCCGAAGGCAGGCACGGATCGCGTCGAGCTGAAGCTGAATCCGTGGGTCGCGTCGGCGGGAGTGCGTTTCAGGTTCTAACCTGACATGCCGTCTTGACCGGCGCGAAGCGGGCCGTGAAGAATCGCAGCGTCGGCGGCTCGTACACCATCTCCAGTCCCGGGATCTCCTCGCGATGCTCGTAGAGATGCCGCACGGAGTCCGCGACGACATCCATGTGGCGGTCGGTATAGACGCGGCGCGGAATGGTCAGCCGCACGAGCTCCAGCTTCGGCCGGCGGTTCTTTCCGGTCGCCTGGTCCCGGCCCGAGGAGACGTTGCCGCGCTCCATCGCGCGGACGCCGCTGTCGACGTAGAGCGCGGCGGCCAGCGCCTGCGCCGGATATTCGTCCTGATCGAGATGAGGGAGGAACTGCCGCGCATCGAGGAACACGGCATGCCCGCCGATGGGCAGCACGATGGGGACGCCAAAGTCAACTAGTTGACGACCTAGGTAGCGGACCTGGTTGATGCGGTGAGCGATGTAGTCGTCGTCCACCATTTCGTAGATGCCCTGGGCTACCGCCTCCATGTCGCGGCCCGAGAGCCCGCCGTAGGTCGGCATCCCTTCGAAAATCACGACCTGCTCGCGCGCTGCCTGCAGGATCGCGTCGTCATTGCCGGCGAGGAAGCCGCCGATGTTGACGAGGCAGTCCTTCTTCGCCGACATCGTGCAGCCGTCGAAGTACGACATCATCTCCTTGAGAATCGCCCGCACCGGCTTGCCGGCGTAGCCGCTTTCGCGCTCCTTGATGAAGAACGCATTCTCGACGGCGCGCGTCGCGTCGCACCACATCCGGATGCCGTGATGCTGCAGCAGTGACCGCGTCTCGCGCAGGTTCTGCATCGAGACCGGCTGGCCGCCGGCCAGGTTCACGGTGACCGCGACGTTGACGTAGGGGATGTTCTCCGCGCCATGGCGATCGATCACCGACTGCAGCTTCACGAGATCGACGTTGCCCTTGAACGGATGATCGGACAGCGAGTCGTGAGCCTCGTCGATGATCACATCGACGAACGTTCCACCCTGCAGCTCCTGATGGACGCGGGTCGTCGTGAAGTACATGTTGCCGGGGATGACATGCCCCGGCCGGATCAGAATCCGCGAGATGAGATGTTCCGCGCCGCGTCCCTGGTGCGTCGGCACCATCCACTGAAATCCGTAGATCTCGCGGACGGCCTGCTCGAATCGGTAGAAGGAGCGGGCGCCGGCGTAGGCCTCGTCGCCCCGCATCATCGCCGCCCATTGCGCGTCGCTCATTGCAGAGGTGCCGCTGTCGGTGAGCAGGTCGATGTACACATCCTCGCTCTTCAGCAAAAACGTGTTGTAGCCCGCCTCGGCAATCGCCCGCTCGCGCTCCGCGCGCGTGGTCATCCGGATCGGCTCGACACTCTTGATCTTGTACGGTTCGGCAGTTCGTCTCGACATGCCCGGGAGCGTAGGGCCACAGGAACACGTGACGCGGTGCGGAGACGTACGCTGGTGATGTGACGGATGTCACTCTCACAGGCAGCGAGGGACTGCTTTTCCTAACCGCTGGCTGCACCGAGGACGAAGGAGAGCAGCAGGAGGAGCAGGACGGCTGTGGTGATCGCCACGAATGTGAAATCGCGTTCGCGGAGGAAGATGGCGATCGAGACGGCGACGCGCATCACCGGAGTGGCGATCAGCAGCAGCAGGCCGAGCATGGCGATGCCCTGGCCGTGTCCATCGCGAATGGCGCGGACGACTTCCCGGGGCGAATGGATCTTCATGCCGATGAGGCTGGCCGGATGATGGACGATCGCAATCCCCATCCCGATCACGACGAGGATCGCGCTGATGATCACGCCGCTGCGCAGGAGCCGGCTGATGAGGAGATCGGTGTTCATCGCAGTCCTTTCACGAGCATCTCGACAGAGACGACGATGAGGACGACGACGAAGACGGTGCGGATGACGCGGCTTTCCACACGGCCGAGGAAGCGCGAGCCGGCGGTGGCACCGAGGAGGACGCCTGTGGCGACGGGACCGGCGAGAAGGGGATCGATCTCGCCGCGCACGAAGTAGAGGCCCGCGCTGGCCGCGGCGGTCACGCCGATCATGAAGTTGCTCGTCGCCGTCGAGACCTTCATCGGCAGGCGCATCGCGAGATCCATCGCCGGGACCTTGAGCGCGCCGGAGCCGATGCCCAGCAGCCCGCTGGCTGCGCCGGCGAGATACATGAGGCCCAGGCCCGTTCCGGGGCGCGTGACGCGATAGTCAACATGTTGATCGATCGCCTCGTCGTAGAAGCTGCCGTGCAGCTTCAGCCGGTCGGCGAGAGCGCTCGGGCTGGCGATGCCTTCACCTTCGTGGCGCTTCTTCAGCATTGCGATCGCGGACCAGGCGAGCAGGCCACCGAACAGAATGAAGAGAAATCTGGTGTGAATCACGCCGGCGAGGTACGCACCGCTGATCGCGCCGAGCGTCGTGCCGATCTCGAGGAACATCGCGACGCGCAGATTCGCGAGGTGCTCCTTCACATACGCCGCGGCGGCGCCGCTCGACGTCGCGATGACGGAGATGATCGAGGCGCCGATCGCCATCCGGATGTCGATGCCGAAGAGCAGGGTCAGCGCCGGAACGACGATGATCCCGCCGCCGAGGCCGAGAAGACTGCCGAGAAAACCGGCGAGGATGGCGATGGCGAATATCGCCAGGATCTGGGTCAAAGGAGACATTTGCGAAATTGAAAATTGAAAATTGAAAATTGAAAATGAATGTGGCGCGAAGCGCCACCGCAATTTTCAATTTTCAATTTTCAATTTCGCTTTCCCCATCATTCTCCTTCGTTCGGGTCGACGGTCGCCGCGGCCGTCAGCTCCGCCGAGGCTTCGCGATACTCCGGCAGATCGGCGGGGATCGCCGGGACGTACTTCGCGACGATCTCCTTCGTGTTGAAGACGCCGAGCTTCTCCATCAGGAACTCGAACTTCGCCTCGAGGTCCTTCACGATCGGATCCTTGTGCTCGGCGCCCAGCTCCCACATCTGCTTCTTGAACGGGCCGATCGCTTTCTTGCGCGTCTTGTAGACGAACTGCTCGTCGGTCTCGCCGGCCTTGCGCTCGTCCTGGCAGTTCGCGAAGCAGAAATCGCGGATCGCGTCCTTCATCTCCTGCGGCAGCGACTTCGCGTCGAGGATCATGTTCTGGAAGCCGGTCGCGAGATGGATCTCGACGGCGTCGGCCTCGGGGAACTTGTTGAAGACAGACTCGGGGAGCGTGGACGCGCCATGCTGCACGGATCCGCCGATGCCGTATTCGCGGCGGCAGATCTCCGTGGTTTCTTTCAGCACATCGAAGTCGATCTTCGCTTCGGCGACCGTTCCATCCGGCAGCGGGACACCGCCGTGGGAGGTTCCGGTCTGCACGCTGATCTTGCTGATGCCGGTCCGGCCGTCGAGGTGGCGGATGACGCCGTCGACGTAGGCGCGGACTTCGTCGGGCTGCGTGTTGTACTTGCCGACTTCGCCGATCTCTCCGCCGATGGAGATCGTGATGCCTTTCGGCTCGCGTGCGCGGATGTACTTCGTCAGATGTGCGGTGCCGAGGTAGTTCTCGCGCTGCTGCTCGTCGCGGGTCTCGTACTTGAGATCGACGAGCGTCGAGGTGTCGATGTCGATGTTGTAGAACTCGGCGGCGATGGCTTCGTCGATGAGCGATTCGAGCGCCTTCATCTCGGCGGCCTTTCCTTCTTCCGTGACCCACTTCTTCGCGCTGGCCTGGAAGTGATCGCCCTGGATGAAGACGGGACCCTTGTAGCCTTCCTTGATCGCTGCGGCGAGGATGCAGGCGGCGTATTCGGCGGGGCGCTGTTCGGTGTAGCCGATTTCGGAGCGTGCGATCTCGAAGATGAACGCGCCGACGTTGTGGCGCATCGCCGCGCGGAAGACGGCGCGGGCGGAGTCGTACGTGAGTGCGCGGATGTTGAACGCGGGAACGGTGAAGCGCTGCTTCACTTCATTGCGGCCGAACGCCATGTACAGCGGATAGATCGACGAGGAGATCGCACCTTTGTGGCGAGCCTGAAGGTGAATCTGCCGGCGCGCCTCCGATTTCGCCGCGGCGTTCGCGCTGAAAACGGCGGTGTACACAAGCTCGTCGATGCTGGCGTTCGAAAGGGTGTCCGTGCTCTCGTGAATCATGGCGCGGACTTTAGCAAAAAGGGCTCGCCGGTACGAGCGGGGTCATGACATCGGCGTGCAAGTCAGCACACAATGTGCAGCGAGCGCTGGCGATGAACAGAAAACATGTCCTGGGCGCAGCAATCTTCGGTGGTGCCGTGGCGGGCGTCGCGATGCTCGGTGGATTCTTCAACCCCGGGCGCGGCACGACGCGTCAGTGGTACAGCGAGCTCGAGAAGCCTTCGTTCAATCCGCCTGACGCCGTGTTCGCGCCGGTTTGGACCACGTTGTACGTGTTGATGGCGATCTCGGGCTATCGCGTCTGGTCCTCTCGTGCAGGGGGCGAGCGAACACGCGCGCTGGCTTTGTGGGGCGCGCAACTGACACTCAATGCCGCGTGGAGCCCGCTGTTCTTCGGGGCGAAGAAGCCCGCGCTCGCCTTTGCCGACATCGTGCTGATGCTTACTGCGATTGCGTCGTACTGCGCGTCCGCGCGAAAGGTCGATCGGCCCGCAGCGTGGATGATGGCGCCGTACCTGGCCTGGGTCGCCTTTGCGAGCATTCTGAATGCTGAGATCGTGCGTCTGAACCGCTGACGCTTAGTGCGTGCTGGCCTTGCGCTCCTGCGCGAGCCGCTCGCGCTCGGCGGCGCGGTCCGCGCGGCGCTGATTCGCCTCGTCCTTCAGGCGTGAGCCGATCGCGCATCCCGTCGCGGTGGTTGCAAGTCCGCCTTCGGCCGTTTCCTTGAGACCGCGGGGAAGAGCGCGGCCGATGCGCACCATCGCCTCCACGACTTCATCCATCGGAATCACCGACTCGACGCCGGCGAGTGCGAGCTGCGCGGCGGTCAGCCCGTGCACGGCGAAGAGCGCGTTGCGCTTGACGCAGGGCACTTCGACGAGTCCGCCCACCGGATCGCAGACGAGCCCGAGAGTGTTCTTCAATGCGAGCGCGGCGGCTTGAATCGATTGACGCGTCGAGCCGTCCATCATGTATGCGACGGCCGCGGCCCCCATCGAAGAGGCGACGCCGACTTCGTTCTGGCATCCGCCCGCCGCGCCGGAGATGTTGGCCGAGAGGGCGATGATCGAGCCGATGCCTCCCGCGACCACGAGCGCGCGGACCGTTTTCTCCGGATCGATGTTCCGCTCTTCTTCCAGCGCGAGCAGCATGCCGGGCACGACGCCGCCGGCGCCCGCCGTCGGTGCCGCGACGATCACGCCCATGCGCGAGTTCTCGCCCATGACGGAGAGCGCGTAGAGCTCCGCCTTCACCGTCAGCGGATCGAGAAACGTCTTTCCGGCGAGGAATGCCTCGTTCAGCTTCTTCGCCTCGTCGCCGACGAGCTTGCCCATCGAGAGGCCGCCGCCCTTGCCGCGCTCCACGCAGTCGCGCATCACCGCGCGGCGGCGCGTGAGCGCGAGCAGGATGTCGGCCTTCGCGATGCCATGCTCCTGCTCATCGGTTTCGAGAAAGACGTCGGCGAGATCGCGATCCCTGCCGAGCTCTTCGAGTTGTTTGAACGATTCGATCATCGCCAGTTCTCAACAGCCTCCGTGCAAACGTTACTCCGCCGCGCCATCGTCAGTTGGAAAGAGGATCAAATCCGGCATGGCCGGCATAGGCGAGAACAGCCTTGTCTCTCGTGACGAGTCTCCGGCCTTCGGCAATGGACTGCGCAATGAGTATGCGGTCGAACGGATCGTCATGATGACGGGAAAGGTGCTCCAGGCGAACGGCGTGCGAAAACCGGAGCGGAAGTTCCGTGAAACCGTCGGCTGCGATCGCCGACAGGAGCTCTTCCAGGTCGATATCGATTTTCCCCATGGCACGCTTGACGACGATCTCCCATAACGACGCGGCGCTGATCGCGACGTCATTCTCGGTCGACGCCAGAATCTTCATCAGCGTTTTCGGAAGTCGACGATCGCCTGTGACCCACCAGAGAAGGATGTGCGTATCGAGCAGCAGGCGCATCACGTCTCCGGATCGAACAGGCCATCCGGAAGAGGAGCGTCAAAATCGCGGCCGATGCGAATCCGGCCGCGCAGGCGGCCTGGTTTTCGAACGACGCCCGCCGGGCGAAACGCAATCAGGCGCGCGGCAGGACGCCCGCCGCGAGCGATGATGATCTCCTCTCCCGCTTCGGCGCGGTCTACGAGTTGAGAGAGTCGTGTCTTGGCCTCATAGATGTTGACTTTCTCGCTCATTGGTCTGACTTGACTAACTCAAGCCCGCGGCCGAGGTATTCCTCTCACGGAATCCGGTCGAGGTACTTCGCCTCGGCGACGTCGCCCACGGCGCAGATCCTCGCGAGCGCCTCATGTCCCAGCGGCGAGTCGACGTCGATCTGCATGAACGCATCCTTGCCGCGCTGCTTGCGCGAGCAGTAGAGCGATGCGATGTTGATCCCTTCCTCCGCGATGATTCTCGTCACCTCGGAGATCATCCCCGGGCGATCGCGATAGAAGAGGAGGAGCGTCGGCGAGTCGCCTTTGAAGCGCGTCTGAAAGCCGTTGAGGTTGAACACTTCGATGACGCCGCCGCCGATCGACGAGCCGGTGATCTCCGCCTCGCGCGACTTGCCGCGGATCTCGATGCGCACCGTATTCGGATGCACGTCGCCGAGATCCTCCTCCGTGAAGACGATCTCGACACCCATCTGTTCCGCGATGCGGATCGCCTCCGGAATGCGGGGATCGTCGACGTTCAGGCCGATCGATCCGCCGACCAGCGCGAAGTCCGAGCCGTGGCCGCGATACGTCGCGGCGAGCGGCGGATGAAGAATGAAACGGACCTCGACCGGATCTTCGTCGAGAATCTCGCGCGCCACGCGCCCCAGCCGTGCGGTGCCGGCGGTGTGAGAGCTGGAAGGTCCGACCATGACAGGTCCCATGACATCGAGGATCGAGACTTTGCGGTCGTGACGGGTGGCCATGGGCTCCGCAATTTTACGTTACACTCGCCGCCCGGTTGTTGAATGAGCAAAGACAAGCCTCTCGTACTCGTCGTCGACGATGATGTGCCGATTCAGATCCTGATGCAGAGTCTGCTGCGCGAGTTCGGCTTCACGACGCTGACGGCGGGAAGCGGCGAGGCCGCGTTGAATGTGGTGAAGGAGGGCGCGCGTCCCGACCTCGTCCTGCTCGACATTCACATGCCGGGGATGAGCGCCGCCGATGCGATCCGCGCGCTGCGCGAAGAAGATGGTCTCGATGCCGTGCCGGTCATGATTCTCAGCGGCGAGAGGCTCTCACCGCAGGAAGTGGCGGCGATGGGTGCGAATGGTGCGATTCAGAAACCGTTCGACATCGCGGAGCTCGTGACCACGATCCGGGAGCAGGTCGGCGCGTAGCGACTGTCAACGCATGCTGCCTCTGCCGCGTCTATTGCGCGAGGAGGCACCATCATGAAGAAGATCGCACTGACGCTGCTGTTCGCGTCGATCCTTCCACTCGCTGCATGCACCGTCGCGGTGCGCCCGCCGCGTCCCGGAATGGTTCTCGTCGAAGGAGTGTGGGTGATGCCGCCGCGCGCCGGCGCCGTCTGGATCTCGGGACACTGGCAGCGCGTGGGCTGGCACTCGCGCGTCTGGGTCGCGGGACACTGGAGGTACTAGCGGGGCGCGGACGAGACGTCCGCGCTCCTATGGATAGTAGCCTCGGATCGTCTTTGCTTTTCCGTCGCTCACCTGCACGGATACTTCGCGCCACTTCGAGCCGGGCTTCACGCCGTCCGGCGGATAGAAACCGAGGACGTACTGCGAGCGGAGCTCGGACTGGATCTCGTTGTAGATGCGCGTGAGGTCCGTGACGTTGTCGATGTAATAGACGTTGCCGCCGGTTTCCGTGCAGAAGCGTCCGAACTTGTAGCGGACATCGACTTCCGTCGCGCGGATGCCGATGCCGATGCCGTAGATCGGCACTGCGGCGCGGCGCGCGTATTCGAGCGCCTGGTCATACGTGAACTTCGACGACGTGTCTTTTCCGTCGGTGATGACGATGAGCGCCTTCTGACCTTTGACGCCGAGGAAGTTGTAGAGCGAGTAAACGATCGCATCGTAGAGCGCCGTCGACTCCTCGGCCCGCAGCCTGGCGAGGCCGGCGTTCACATCGGCGAGGCGCGGAGACCACTTCTGCACGAGCTGCGGCTCGGTCGAGAACGAGACGACGAATGCCTTGTCGCCCTGTTTCATGACGTTCGAGAAGAATGACGCTCCTGCTTTCTGCGCCTCCGCCATGCGAGGCTGCATGGAGCCGGAGCTGTCGATCGCCATGCCGATCGAGAGCGGCAGATTCGCGACGTGCTCGAACTTCGAGACCTTCACCGGCTTCCCTTCGTCCAGCACCTTGAACGCCGACTCGGGGAGATCGTTGCGCGGACGGCCGTTCACGATGACCGTCGTCGGCAGCTCCACGAGGTGAACGTTCACCTCTTCCATGTATTGCGGCGTGTTGATCATGACGACGTCTTCGATGGGAGGCGTCGGATCGTCCTTCAGCGTCGCGACCGCGCGCAGATAGCCGACGCCTTCGTTCTTCGGAATGTCGACCGTCTGCACGAAGGGTGCGTCGTAGAGCGTGGCCACGCGGGTCTCATTGAGATAGAGCTCGACCTTGTCGAGCTGTTTGCCTTCGGGAACTTTGACGGACATCTCGACGCGAGTCCTGCCGCGAAGATTCAACGCGACTCGCGGTGAGGTGATGCGGATGCGGAACGGATCGGTGCCGGTGTTGACGACGACTTCGTCGCCGGTGATCGGCTCTCCCTTTTCGTTCAGCGCGATCGCACGGATGCGGCGCGCCTGCGGCACGTCGCCGAAATCGAGATCGAGCGTGTAGGGCGGCTGCCGCTTGACCATGACCTTCCGGCCATCGAGGTCGAACTCGACACCTTTGATGTCCTCGCCGACGGCGATCGTCTCGATGTGCTGCACGCCGGCCAGCAGTTCGTCGGGAAGCGGCACGATGCGAAGCCGCGTCTGATTCGTCTCGATGTCGTCCTTGAGCTGCGTCACGGCGGCGACGGCCGTCGCTTTGGACTTCATCTGCTCCGGCGTGTCGAAGAGCTCCGGCACCGTGATCTTGTTCTCGAAGACGCCTTCGGCGCCGCCGTTGATGTCGGTGATCTTGATCCGCGCTTCGTAGTCGTTCGGGCGTACGAGACGATCGATGACGACGGGGAGCTTCGCGTCCTTGATGTCGGCCGGATAGTCGAAGCGATAGCGGAAGTTCTCGAAGAGCTTCCCGTCCTTCAGCACCTCGCCGGTGACGTCGAGGCTGTAGAGCTTCGAGCCGGAGACGTCGGCGATCTTCAGTTGATCTTTCGGGACGAGGAGCGTCAGCTCGACGTCCGTGCGGCTGCCCTGTTTGCCGGGATAGCGCGCGGCGAACTCGGCGTCGAGCTTCGGTGCATTCGGATTGCGCAGCACGACGGAGCGAAGGATCTTGCCGACGTCTTCTTCATTGATCGGCGGCGGATCGTAGACCTTCGGCAGATCCGTCTTGTTCTGCTGCATCTGGAAGATCGCCTTGAGAATCTCTTCGCCGTCCTTGCACGTGATCTCGATCTTGCTGACGAAGACGCCGCCGCCCGCAGCGGATTCGTTGAAGACTTTGTTCACGGCCGTGCGATCACCCACCGAAGCGCCGACGATATTGACGGAGACGAGCTCGGCGAGAGCGTCGGTCGTGTCGCCCATCGGATTCCAGAGCCGGTAGTCGATGCCGTTGTGCGGGAGATAGAAGAGCATCCGCACCTGATGGCCGAGGCCGGGGAGATAGTCGTACTTCCAGATCTCGAGCGGCTGGAGGAGCTGGTCGCAGTCGACTTTGATCAGATCGTTCGGCTCACCATGAAGGAGGTACATGCGCGCGCGATCGGACGTGAGGTACTTGTAGCGGGTCTTCGCCTCGTCGAGGCGTGCGTAGTACTCGTCCTTGAAGGCGTGATTCGTGGTGCCCTGCGCCTTGTCGCGGCGGCGCCAGAACTCGGTGACGTAGATCTCGCGCTGCGGGTCGGTCTCGAGCATGAGAAACGTGTCGAGCTCGGTCGGCAGCATGATCGGCTCGACGTCCTGGAGGAACTGCCGGTACTGATCGGAGAGCGCGGCGATCTTCTCCTTGCGCTCGCGGCGCGAGAGCTTGCGGACGCCGCTGTCCTGCGCAGGAGGTGTTTTCTGCGGATCGGGAGGATTCGTCTGCGCGAGAATGTTCGATGACAACAGGCAGCAGGCGGCAGACAGCAGACAGCAGGTGAGCAGGCGAGGCATACTCCAACGATCCATCCTGCTGCCTGCTGCCTGCCTGCTGCCTGACATAGGGTGCCTCCGAATGCGGATTTACCTCGACAACAACGCGACGACGCCGGTCCATCCGGACGTCCTGCGCGCCGCCTGCGACGCCATGCGCGACGTCTACGGCAACGCCTCATCCATTCACAAAGAAGGCCAGACGGCGCGACGGATGATCGAGGATTCCCGCGAGCCCGTTGCGCGACTGCTGTCGGCCACCGCGCGAGAAATCATTTTCACGAGCGGCGGCTCCGAGTCTAACAACGCCGCGATTTTCGGCGCCGTCCCGGCAGAAGGTCGTCATCACATTGTCAC
The DNA here is from genome assembly GCA_021325515.1 of Acidobacteriota bacterium. Lineage (GTDB taxonomy): Bacteria > Acidobacteriota > Thermoanaerobaculia > Gp7-AA8 > Gp7-AA8 > JAJPHC01. The sequence continues at coordinate 21,715 of JAJPHC010000051.1, read as the reverse complement.
AACGGCCATCGAGCATCCGTCGGTGCGCGAAGTGGCCGCGGCGCTGGCGCGGCGCAACTGCGAGGTGACGTTCGTCGCGCCGGACCGCGGCGGCTCCGTGAGCGCGGAGCGCGTCATCGAGGCGCTGCGCGACGAGACGCGGCTCGTCGCGATGATGCTCGTCAACAACGAGACCGGTGTGGTGCAGCCGGTGGCGGAGGTGGGACGCGCCTGCCGCGAGCGCGGGATCCATCTGCACTGCGATGCCGTGCAGGCCGCCGGCAAGATCGACATCGACGTCGATCAGCTCGGCGTCACGACTCTCGCGCTCTCCGCGCACAAGATGCACGCGCCGAAAGGCGTCGGTGCGCTTTACGTGCGGCGCGAGACGAAGCTCGAGCCGTTCGTGATCGGCGGTGCGCAGGAGAGACGGCGGCGTGCGGGGACGGAGAACGTGCCGCTCGCCGCTGCGTTCGGAGTCGCGGCGGCGCTGGCCGCGGATGCGAGCGTACGGCCGGCGATCGCATCGCTGCGCCGGCGATTCGAGTCGGCCATGCGCGAAACATTCGGCGATGCGGTCACGATCAACGGCGCCGACGGAGAGCGTGTGCCGAACACGAGCAGCGTCACCTTCCGCGGATCGGACGCAGAGGGGATCGCCATCGCGCTCGATCTGGAAGGCATCGCGGTATCGACTGGAGCGGCCTGTTCATCGGGACGGGTCGAACCGAGCGGCGTGCTGCTGGCGATGGGCCTGACCCCGGAGGAAGCGAAGTCGACCGTGCGCGTTTCCCTCTCGCGCATGACGACGGGTGAGGAGATCGAACGGGCGATCGAGGCGTTCCGGCGGGTGGTACCGCGATGCTCTCGCCAATCCTGAGCGCCAGCGCAGCAGGAAGGCGATCGAATAACTCTTGAACCCGTCGCGTTTCTTTGTCATCGTTACAGGCGGTCCTCATGCCGGAAACCTCCCGCGACGCCGCGATCCTTCAGGGCGATCTTTCACGCATCCAGCTGCCCGACGTCCTGAGCTTCATCGCCATGATCCGGGCGAGTGGGAAGCTCACGCTCACGCAAGGGCAGCTCGAGCGCACGATCGTCTGGAAGGAAGGGGAGATCGTCTTCGCAAACTCGAACTCGCCTGAGCATTCGCTGGGGCAGTTCCTGCTGCGCAACGGCAAGATCAATCAGGCGCAGTACGAGGAGTCGAAGCGGCGGGTGACGCCGCAGATGCGCCACGGCAAAGTGCTCGTGCAGATGGGGGCGCTCTCGCCGAAGGATCTCTGGTGGGGCGTCAAGAATCAGGTCCTGGAGATCATCTACTCGCTGTTCACCTGGAAGGACGGCTGGTTCGGTTTCTATGAGTCGGTCGAGGAGATCGCGATGGAGCGCATCGTCCTCTCCATCAACACCTCGAGCGTCATCATGGAAGGGATCCGCCGTCTCGATGAGACCGCGCGAATCAAGGAGAAGATCACCAGCCTGGAGATGATCTTCATGAAGGTGCCGGGCGAGCAGCCGGACTTCGAGGCGCTCGACATGAGCGAGCATGAGATCGAGGTCTACAACCGCATCGACGGCCGCCTCTCGATCCGCGAGCTGATCGGTGCCTCTGACATGACCGAGTTCGAAGTGACGCGCATCCTCTTTCAGCTCGTCTCGGCGCGGCTCATCGAAGTGTCGCCCGAGGAGAAGCCGTTCCGCCCGGTGTTCCTCGATGTGGAAGACTCGCCGGAACTGCTGAAGGTGATCTCGACGTACAACGACATGTTCGGCCGCCTCTACGAGGCGCTGCAGGCAAAAGTTGGGGAAGATGCGGCGCGCGACATCTTCATGACGGCGCTGCAGGCATCGGAGAGCGACGATCTCTGGTCGGGCGTGTTCTTCGATCAGTACGGCCGCTTCGACGAGAACATGCTGATCGCCAATATCTCGGAGCTGCCGTTCGAGCGGCGCAAAGCCGCTCTCGATGAAGGGCTCAACACGCTGCTCTCCGTGCAACTGTTCGAAGTGTCCCAGCATCTCGATGCCGCGGGGAAGGTCGACGTCTTCCGCTTCATCTCGGATCAGAAGGCCTCGATCGAGAAGGCCCTGGCGTAATCAGGGACGTTCCTTCAGAACGCCTTTGCTGCGAGCGTCGGCTCCTTGTCCGTTCTCGTCCCGATCTTGATGGCTGTCGTCAGCCGCACCACTCCTCCAGCGTGAAGCGTTGCGTGGATCTTCTCGATGGCTGCGAAGATCTCGTGCATCTCTCCTTCGACGTTCGTCCCATAGGCGTGCAGTTGAATCTTCAGTCCCGAGCTCACGAGCATCTCGTGCGCCTGTTTCACTTCATCGCGCACCGAGACGCCGGCGCCGATGGGAATCACCTGAATCTCCGCGGTTGCTTTCATTCGACCAGTTATACCGCGGGCCCGCGTACCCCGCGAGCCCGCGCAACCGCTGCCGCTACTTCGACTGCAATTTGATATTCCCTCCTGCCAGCGGTCCGGAGCGTGCGCTCGTCGCATCGCCGCTGATCGTGATCGAGAACGTGTCGCCGTTCTTTCCCGGCGTCGCGAGATCGCAGGCGTCGATGCGATAGCGGATCGAGCGGCCGTCGTCGGTCTTCGCCACGCCGCCGAAGGAGGCACACGCACCGGAGACCGACCAGGAGTCGATCCCGGAGCTGGCCGTGAAGGCGATGCCTTCCTGGTCGCTGTAGGAAACCGAGCCGCTCCGGTCGCTGCGCACATCGAAGTTGAATCGCGTCAGGCCGCCGGCGAGGAATCCTCCGCCGGTCAGGTGTCCCGGCGCCGCGGGCGCGCTCGTGGCCATGATCGTGACCGACGCCGGTGCGGTGCTCTGCTTGCCGCGCGAGTCCGTCACCGAGACCTTGGCGGTGTAGGTTCCCACGTTGTTGTAGATGTGACGTGCGGACCAGAGAGAGCTGTTCTGCGTGGTGCCGTCACCGAAGTCGAAGGCGAATCCGGCGACCTTGTCGCCGCTGTCGGTATCGTACGAAGACGATGCGTCGAAATCGACGGTGAGCGGTGCCACGCCCTGCGAAGGTGCAGCGACGAGTTGGGGAATGGGAGGGTTGTTCGGATGGCAGTTCGCGTTGCCGTAGAGCGTGTACGAGCCGGTCGCCGTGCTGTCGGTCGTGATCAGCAGGCCGCGCGTCGCGCCGGCGAGCGCCTGCGTCTCCGCGCGCACGCTGGTCAGCGTCTGGCCGGCCGCGGGCGAACCGGCGTTCGCCGTCGCCACGATCAGCACGATGCTGCCGTCGGCGTTGTAGCCGCTTCCGGCATCGAGTGAACCGTCGCTGACGTTCTTGTTCGTGTTCGTCGTCGGATCGTATTCGACGTGGCCGCGCGAGAAGCGGATCGCGGTCGGGTCGAACGTGTTCATCTCGACGAAGTACTGCGTCTTGTTCGGCGCAGTGAAGTAGACCTTCCAGGATGCGTTGGGCGGAACGACGGAGAGATCCGCGACCTTGAGCGTGAAGACGAGATGGCCAGCGGCATCAGGGAACTGCGGCTCGGCGATCGAGATGCTGCGGAGATCGAGCTCGCTCGCTCCGGTCTGATCGCCGGCCGGATCGGTGGCGACGGTGACTCCGGGCGCGGTGCAGGGATCGGCGTTGTAGACGATCGGTGCGACAGGCGGAAGGATCTCGTTGGAGAGGCCGCCCTCTCCGGCCGCATTCACCGCGCTGACCCGGTAGTACGGAGTCGGCGCGCCGCCGGTGATCGTCGTGTCGACGAACTCGTTCTTCGAGGTGTCGACGCCGCTCGAGAGCGGCTGTTCGCTGCCGGACGCGCCGCGATAGACGCGGTAGCCGGTGATCGGCGAGCCCCCGTTGTCCGGCACCGGCCATGAGAGCTCGACACCGGCGTTCGTGCGGACTCCGCGGATGGACGGCGTTGCGGGAGCCGTTGGCTCTGCCGGATCGAACTGAGACAGGAGTCTCCTGCCGCCCGACTGGCGTGCGATCGTTGCCAGGGCGCCGCCGGTGTTCGGCCAGGCGTTGACGCAGGCGCCGGTGCAGCCATCGGCGAATCCGACGAGGACGCGGCCGGCCGCATCCATCGTTATGCCCATGAAGTCGAGCAGATTGCGGCAGTCGTTCGAGCCGCCCTGCAGCCAGATGCAGCCGCGCTGCACCGGATCGTTAGGCGTGGCGTTGACCACGCTCCAGTGCCGGCCGTGATCGAACGTCGTCGCGATGTAGAGATACCACTCGCCCTGGTAGTCGGGCGCCTGATAGTCGCCCGGAACTGCGGAGCCGAGGAAGGCGATGGCGGCGCGGTCGTCATCGCCGGCCACTGCGCTGTGGAACACGGAGTTCTCCACTCCTGCCAGCGAGCCGACGTCGAGATCGTCGTGCCACGACTGGCCATGATCGTCGGAGATCGCCACGTGTGCATGACCATCGACGGCGCGATAGGCGAAGTACAGCGCTCCCTTCGCACCGATGCCGACGCTCGGATCGTTGATGCCGTTCTCGTTCGTCGTGCTCGTCGGAATCGGACGGACGTTCCACGTCGCTCCGTTGTCTTCCGAAACGACGAGCGCCTGATTCGTGCCGCATCGTCCGTTCGGTACGTAGACCGTGCCGTCAGCGGGGCTGACCTGCACATGTCCATGAATGCCGGCGCACTGCGTCAGGTTGTACATCGGGACGCCGGCTCCGAACGTGAGCCCGCCGTCGTCGCTGCGCGCGCAGTAGGCCGAGACGCCGACCTGCGCGGCGAAGTACACCGCGTTCTCGTAAACCGGGTTGACCACTTCGACGCCGTTGATCGCGTGATAGCGGCCGCCGCCGACCGTCTGGTGATCGTTACCGCCGGGCGTTCCACATCCTTTGCTCGGGACCCAGTTCGCACCGTCGTCGTTCGTGTATGCGGCGAGGCTGCAGCCTTCTCCGATGGAGACGCCGGTCACGCCTGCGGTTGCGATCAACTGCGAAACGATCGTGCGCCCGGTCTTGCGATCGGTCCACGAGATCGGATCCATCGATGCGGTGCCAGTGATGACGCTCTCGGTCGATGCCCAGGTCGCGCGCGCGGGCGACGTCGCGTCGTTGAACGAGACGCGCAGAGTCTCGAGTCCGGCCTGGAACATCACATTGCCGCTCTTCCCATTGACGCCGATCGATGGCTCACCGGCGCTGGCGCCCATGCCGTCCGGCGCCGGGAACACATGGAAGCGGGGTGCGATGCCGGGATCGGCCTGCACGACCGACGCATCGGGGACGCCGAGGGAGATGGTGACGGTTGCGGAATCACCGGTGACCGTGAAGGGGACGATGCGCACCTTCAGCGTGTAGGTGCCGCCGCCGGCGGGGATGGACGTTTGTTCCGGATCGGTACTGCCTGCGGATCGCGTGACCTCCGTCCCTCCGGCATTGAGGACGTACATGTCGAAATCGTTGGCCGTCGTCGGCCATTGCGCGCGGAAGAAAATGCGGTCGCGCGGATTGGTCGTGGCGTAGTCGGCGGGGAGAGAGACCGTGAGCGTGAACTCGTCACAGGGATTGGCGACGCCACATTGATAGGACGTCTGCAGCACGGGCACCGGGGAGACGTTCGACACGAACTGGGGACCGGTGGAGTAGACGACCACGCGATTCGACGGCGAGAGCGTGCCGCTCGCGGGTGTCGCCGCCCAAATGTTTGTAGCAAAAAGAATTAGGAAGCCGAAGGCGATACGAATCCGGTTCATCTCTGTTGCTCCTCTTCTCGCCAGTAGTGGCACTACCGCCGTTGGCCGAGAGCGGAAAGCACGATGTGGGCCAGTGGGTGGGCTTCTGGGGTGCTGGGTTTATGGGTTGCGCGGTTTCGCGGGCACGCGGGCTCGCGGTGTATGGGGCTCGCGGTTGCGCGGGCCCGCGGGCTCGCGGTGTATGAACTGCGCGGTTTCGCAGAATGGCAGTTTCTGAGCTAACCCCACCGCGCGCCCGCGAGCCCGCGTGACCGCGAGACCCCACCACGAGCCCGCGTGACCGCGAGACCCCACCACGAGCCCGCGTGACCGCGAAACCATACCGCGACCTCTTCACGATATCCTTCGCGCCGCATGTTCCCAACCCTTCTCAAGTTCGGCTCTTTCGAGATCACGACGTTCGGGCTGATGATGTTCATCGCCTTCGTCTCCGCGGGCTGGATTCTTTCGCGGCAGTTTCAGAAGTACGGACTGACGGACGAGATGGCGTCATCGATGGTGATGTACGCCGCGATCGGCGGCATTGCCGGCGCGAAGATCTATTACGCGATCCTCTTTCACGACTGGCATCTCCTGTTCGATCGCGCCGGCCTCGTCTGGTATGGCGGACTCGCGGGAGGATTCCTCGCCTGCACGTGGCTCATCCGCCATCGGCGCGTCGATTTTCTGACGGCGGCCGATGCGACCGCACCAGCGCTGGCGATCGGCTATGCGTTTGGTCGCATCGGCTGCTTTCTCGTCGGCGATGACTACGGCCGTCCGACGAACGGCTGGTGGGGCGTGGCCTTTCCGAAGGGCTCGCCGCCGACGACGGCCGAAGCGCTGCGCGAATTCGGTGTGAAGGTCGATCCGTCGATTCCCTCGTACGAGGTGCTGCGCGTGCATCCGACGCAGCTCTACGAATCGGCCGCGGCATTTCTCATGTTCGCGATCCTTCTCTGGTACTCGCGCCGCACCCACGCCAAGGGCCGCGCGTTCGCACTTTTTCTCGGCATGATGGGCGTCGAGCGTTTCCTCGTCGAGATCGTGCGCGCCAAGGACGACCGCTTCTTCGGGCCGTTCACGGTGGCGCAGCTCATTTCGACGCTGCTCGTCATCATCGCGATCGTGCTGTTCGTGCGGCGGGGAGAGAAGGGTCATCAGCTCAATCCTGGCGCGTAGCGCCAGGATCTACGGTTACACCATCCCGGGATTTGCTTATGAATCAGGCAGCCTTCGCGTACATCATGAGCAACAAGTCTCACCGGCTCTACTTATAGAATCCCAACTGGCTCGACCTCTCCGCGCGATGGAGCGACGATCTTCGCTTTTGATTCTGCCGATGTAATCGGAGATGCTGGTGCTTCGCACCAGCATGGAGTATTCGCGAACGAACGCATGACCTTCACTTTCATCAGCGCAGGCGAGTCCCACGGACCGCAGCTCACGACCATCGTGACCGGCATGCCGGCCGGCGTGACGCTGGACCGGTCGCGCATCAACCGCGATCTGCAGAGACGGCAGCATGGCTACGGCCGTGGCGGACGGATGAAGATCGAGAGCGATGAGGCCGAGATCGCCGGCGGCGTTCGCGGCAGCGAAACGTTAGGCGGCCCCATCGCGATCGTCGTCCGCAACCGGGACTACGAGAACTGGCAGGGCGCCATGGATCCGTGGCAGCTCGATGAAGCGGAGGCGCACAAGCGGCGCGTGCATGCGCCGCGGCCGGGGCACGTCGATCTTCCCGGCGGCATGAAGTACGGCCGCCGCGATCTCCGCGACATCCTCGAGCGTGCTTCGGCGCGCGAGACGGCGTCGCGCGTCGCCGCGGGAGCGATCGCGAAGGAGTTGCTGCGGGCGTTCGACATCGAGATCCGCAGCGGCGTCGTCTCCGTCGGCGCGGCAGGGGACCCCGAGTACTCACCGTCCTGGGAAGAATTGACGAAGGTCGACGACGAGTCGCCGCTGCGCGCGGTGCAGCGCGAGCACGAAGCGGCGATGATCGCCGAGGTCGACAGGGCGAAGGAGGCGGGGGAGACGCTCGGCGGCACCATCGTCGTCGCCGCGAAGAACGTTCCCCTCGGGCTCGGCTCGTTCGTGCAGTGGACGGAGAAACTCGACGGCCGCATCGCGCGCGCGATCATGTCGATCCATGCTGTGAAGGGGGTTGCGATCGGCGATGGCATCGCGGCGGCGCGCAAGCCCGGATCCGAAGTCCACGATGCGATCTATCGCGACGAGCAGCGCGGCTACCACCGGACGACGAATCGCGCGGGCGGTCTGGAAGGCGGCGTGACGAATGGTCAACCTGTTGTCGTTCGCGCGTTCATGAAACCGATCTCCACGCTGCGCCGCGGACTTCCCTCGATCGACATCGAGACGAAGGAGCCGCATCGCTCGCAGTGGGAGCGCAGCGACGTGACGGCCGTGCCTGCGTGCGGCGTCGTGTGCGAGGCGATGCTGGCGATCGCGCTCGCCGATGCCATGCGCGAGAAGTTCGGCGGCGACTCGCTGCGCGAAATGCGGCGGAACTACGAGGGGTATCTTCAGCAGATCGCCGAGTGGTGAGCGGAACGATGCTCATCCTTGCCGCACTCCTCTTCGCTGCGGATCCCGGCTGCCGGTCCTGCCATCGCGCGATCTGCGATTCCTACGAGCAGAGCGGCATGGCGCAGTCCTTCTCGCGGCCGCGCGAGGAGCATGCGATCGAAGAATTCGGCAAGCCGTACTTCCACGCGAAGTCGCAGCAATTCATGGAGATCGTCCGCCGCGGCGGGCGGCTGGTGTTCCGCCGCTGGCAGCTCGCAGCGGACGGCAAGCCGATCAACCTCTTCGAGCAGCCGGTCGACTGGATCCTCGGTTCCGGCCATCACGCGCGGACCTATCTCTATCAACTGCCGGACGGCGAGCTCTATCAATTGCCGCTCGCGTGGTACTCGCAGGAGAAGCAGTGGGGGATGGCGCCGGGTTATGACCGTGCCGATCACGACGGAGTGACGCGGCGGGTGCGGCATGAGTGCCTCTTCTGCCACGACGCCTATCCAGCCGTTGCACCTTCGCCGGCGTCGTATTGGCGGCCGCAGTCGCTGCCGCGCGCCATGCCGGAAGGCATCGGCTGTGAGCGCTGCCACGGGCCGGGCGAACGGCACGTGCGCGGCAACATCAATCAGATCTTCTCGAGCATCGTGAATCCGATGCGGCTGGATGCACAGCGGAGCAGGGATGTCTGCTACGAGTGCCACATGCAGGCATCCGTCGCGATTCCTGCGATGCGCGTCTACGGGCGCGACATCGACTCGTTCCGCCCGGGCGAGCTGCTCGCCGATTACGAAGTGAAGATCGAGGTCGTCGATCATGCGCTGCCGCAGCCGGAACGCTTCGAGATCAATCACCATCCGTACCGGCTCGAACAGAGCCGCTGTTTTCGCGAGAGCGAGGGGCGGCTCACCTGTCTCACCTGCCACGACCCGCATCGCAGGGTCAGCGCGGAGGAGCGCGCAGCGCATTACCGGACGGCGTGCATGAGCTGCCACCGGGAGATCCTCGCGAAGCATCTCCCGGCTCTCGACGCCGAGGCGGATTGCGTCTCCTGTCACATGCCGGCGCGGCGCACGCAGGATGTCGTGCACGTCACGATGACCGATCACTTCATCCGGCGGAAGGGCGGTGGGCCGGAGCTTCTCGCGCCGCGCGAGGAGCGGGAGACCGAGCTGGACGACGTCGTCGTGAGCGGCCCGGATGCGGATCTCTATCGCGCCGCCGCCGTCATACGCATGTACGGCGGCACAAATGCCGGCTCGGTGGCGAAGATGCAGCAGATGGTTAGGAAGCTGAAGCCGGCGGAAGTCGAGCCGTACCTCGATCTGATGTTCGGCCAGATGAAGCAGCGCGATTTCCGGGGAGCGGAGGAGACGGCTTCGCTGATCCTCGCCCGCGATCCGCGCAACGCGCAGGCGCTGCAATGGCTGGGGCTCGCGCAATTCAATCTCGGCAGAAGAGCGGACGGCGTCACGGCCATGCGGCGTGCTGCGAAAATCACCCCGGATGATCCCGAAGTCCACTACAACCTCGGGCTCCTCCTGCGGTCGATTGCCAGTCTGAGGCGGGCCGTGGAACTGCGGCCGAACTACGCACAGGCGTGGTTTCAACTCGGCGAGCTCTACAGGGAGAAGAGACAGATGACGGAGGCGATCGATGCCTACGAGCGAACGCTGGCGATCGAGCCGCGGTTCGCGCCGGCCTATCCGCCGCTCATCAGCGCACTGCAGGAGAGTCAGCGGAGTGCTGAAGCGCAGCGGTTCGCCTCGCAACAGGCGGCGCTGCGCACGCCGTGACTCTGATCGGGCTCCTCCACGCGCCGTAGAGTGATCACGCCGGCGAATATAATGATGATTAACGATGGACGAAGAGCTGCGAAGCCTGCTCAGCCGTGTGCTGCAGGAAACCGTTGAGACTCGCGGCGAGCTGTCGCAGAGCCGCGGTGAGATCGCGGCGCTTCGATCCGAACTGACGACGACTGCTACGGATCTTCGGAGCGATATGTCTGAGCTTCGGAGTGAAACGACCGGGCTTCGGGGTGACGTAACCGAGATTCGGAGCGACGTGACCGGGCTTCGGGGTGACGTAACCGAGCTTCGGAGTGAAACGACCGAGCTTCGGAGTGACGTAACCGAGATTGGGAGTGAAACGACCGGGCTTCGGGGTGACGTAACCGAGCTTAGGAGTGAAACGACCGGGCTTCGTGGTGACGTAACCGAGATTCGGAGCGAAACGACCGGGCTTCGGGGTGACATAACCGAGATTCGGAGCGACATAACCGAGATTCGGAGCGACATAACCGGGCTGTCGGCTACATCGACCGAACTTCGGAATGAAGTCGCGGAGCTTCGTACGGCGGTAGCGGAGACTCGAAATGAGATGGCGGAGACGCGCCGTCACCTCGAAGTCCTCAACGAGGATACGAACGCCCAGGTACGACTGTTGGCCGAGGGGCTGTTGCGTGTCCAGGCCCAGCTTCAAGATACCCGAACGGAGCTGTTGGCAAGAATGGAGCGGTCAGCGAACGAAACGCAGGCGATGATCAAGTTTTCGCATGCGGATCTCTACCGCCGGATGACGACGCTGGAGGAAGAGGAAGAGAGGCTCAAACGAGCCCTCGAGTCGCTCGAGATCCGCGTGACCCGCCTGGAGTCCGGGACACAGTAGCTGCGATTGCCGCGGCGACGTGCTTCCATGTTGCCGCGGCGACGACCCGCATCGCGTACCACGTTCCTTTTTCCGCTCGGCGGCGCTTCCAGACCTTCACTGCACGTTGCGCCAGCGAGCGCAGGCTGTGCCTCTCCTTTTCGTAGCGCGCGAACCAGAGCCGAGACTCGCCGCTCCAGGGATCGAGCGGCGGTGCGAGCAGGCGATACGCGGTGCGCGCCGCATCGGGGACCGGCTCACCATCATCGAAATGCGCATAGGCGTAAGGCCAGGTGCGGCACTCGTCATCTCCGGCCTCCGTCAGCCGCCGCGCGTACTCCGCGAACCATGCTGCGGCATCGCCGATCTCCGCCATCGAAGGCCTGGCCACATAACGCGTCGTGCGATGCGGCTGTTTGGGATCGTATCCGCTGAAGCGGATGAAGCAGGGATCGACCGTCTGGCGCTCGAGCAGATTCCAGTGCGCAACATTGAAGCGCGGATCGTGGACGAATCCGTAGTCGTCGAAATACGCCGGCACGAGGTCGAGCCAGCGCTGTTCGAAGTGAATGCCGTTCGGCACGTCGTGAACGCAATGCCGTTCGAGCCGGTCCTTCCACCACTCGAGAAACGCGCGGCCCTGCGCGCGGTTCGCGACGGCGAGGAACCCTGAGTTGTAGACGCCCGACTGCAGGATCGCCAGCTCGCGCCGCGCTCCGACCGGATGCAGAAGATGCGGCGTGAGCACGATCGAATGCCTCTCCACGAGCGCGAGCACATGCCGCAGCGGCGCGCTGACGAGGCTCTCCTGCTTGAAAAACGCGACGGCATCGAAGCCGCTGTCGAGGAGATGCTCGATCAAGTAAGGAGCCGCCGCATACGACAGCTCCTGTTCGGTGTAGCGAAAGGTGAAGCCGCGGAGATCGCGGATCGTCAGTTGCCGCAGGAGCACCAGCGCGAATGGCTCATGCTCCGGCTCGAACGCACCTTCGATCTCGTCGGCGAGAAGGACGAAGAAGGGGATCTCGGGATGATGCTCGCGAAACGATGCCGCCAGCACGCGCGCATGCGCGAGATGCGATTTGCTCGCGATGGTGGCCGCCGCGAGTCTCATCGCGCTCCCGCCTCGCGCAGCAGTGCTGCATAGCGCGCGAACATCGCGTTGCTGATGGTGGTCTGCGGCGCATAGCGCGTCATCTGCTGCGGCCGCGCCGGATCGAATCCGCTGAAGTGAATGAAGGCGCACGCCCGGCCATCGACAGTGACGCTGTCGCCTTCGACGCGCAGCTCGCGCTCCGGCAGATTCCAGTACGCGACGTTGTACGCGGCATCGCGCAGCACAGAGATATCGCGAAAGAACACCGGGGCGAGATCGAGCCAGCGCTGATCGTAGTAGAGCCCGCGCGCCACCTCGCTGTCGCAGGCCTCGATCACGCGCTCGCCCCACCACTTCAGAAACTCGCGCGCCGGCTGCCGGTCCGCAATGCCGATCAAGCCTCCGTTGAAGACACCGGAGAGGAGGATGTTGAGCTCGCGCGCGATCCGCTGCTCATCGCGCGGCGGCGTCACGAAGTGCGGCGTGACGACCACGCTGTGCTGCCCGATCCGCTCCAGCAGCGCGTCGAAGCGCGAGAGCACGAGTACATCGGGATCGAGGAACAGGCAGCGGTCGAATCCATGCGCCAGCAGCCATTGCAGCAGGAAGGGCTTCGCGGCAACCGCGGTCTGCTTGATGGAGTAGCGGCGCGGCGGAGTGAAGACCTCCGGCAGCGCGATCCGTGTGGCATCGGCGATGGCGTCGCGCGAGCGGTCGACGAGCAGGACGAAAAACGGGATGTCCGGATGATGCCGCCGGAAGGATTGCGCGACGACTCGCGCCTGAGGAATGTAGTTGCGGGCAACGATGGTGGCGGCGGCGATCACGGGGCGTGATTCCGGTATAGCACGGTTGCGGTACGCTCTTCACGTGGACAAGCGCGCCCTCCGCGACCTCTTTCCCGTGACGAAGAACGCCGTCTATTTCAATCATGCGGCGGTGGGGCCGCTCTCCACCCGCGCCAGCGAGGCGATGATGTGGCATGCGCGCGATCAGCGCGATTACGGCGCCGCGCACTGGCGGGAGTGGTATGCGGAACACGATCGTGCCCGCGCCTCCGCCGCGAAACTGATCGGCGCGCACGAAAAAGAGATCGCGTTCGTCAAGAACACGTCGGAGGGGCTGTCCTTCGTTGCCGGAGGGTTGCGGTGGCATGAGGGGGACAACGTCATCACGACGGCGCTCGAGTTTCCATCGAACTGGACGCCGTGGAAACGGCTCGAACGCCGCGGCGTCGAGTGCCGGGTGGCGCCGCTGCCGGCCGTCGAAGAGATCGAGCCGCTGATCGACGCGCGCACCCGTCTCGTCACCGTCTCCTCGGTCGCGTTTCACAACGGCTATCGCGCGGACGTCGAGGCCATCGGCGCGATGTGCGCACGCCGCGGCGTCCTCTTCTGCGTCGATGCGATCCAGTCGCTCGGCGTGATTCCGATCGACGTGCGCCGCGCGAACATCTCCTTCCTCGCGGCGGACGGGCACAAGTGGCTGTGCGGGCCCGAAGGCGCAGGCATCTTCTTCGCGGCCGCCGAGCATCGCGACGAGCTCGAGGTGGTCGAGAGCGGCTGGACGAATATCGATCGCCGGGGAACGTTCATCCTTTCTCCCGTCGACCTCCTGCCCGATTCGCGGAGATTCGAGGCAGGCTCCCTCAACACGAATGGCATCTACGGACTTCGCGCCGCGATCGACCTGCTGCTCGAGATCGGTATCGAAGAGATTCAGGGCGAGGTCCTCCGGCTCACGCAGCGATTGGCGGACGAGCTGCGCGCGGCCGGCTTCACCGTCGGGGAGACGCGCTCCGGCATCGTCGGTGCCGCTCCACAATCTGTAGAGACAAGCGTCGTCCGCCTGCATCGCCTCCTCGACGAGGAGCGCATCATCTCCGCGCCGCGCGAGGGCCTGCTCCGTTTTTCGCCCCACTTCTACAACGACGACAGCGAGATCGATCGCGTCATCGAAGTGCTGCGTCGTATCATCTGATCCATGTGGATCACGGTTCTGTTGTGCGCAATTGCGCTCGTTGCGAGCGCAGGCATCGGGTGGGTGGTTGGGAGCGGCCGGTCGCGCGAGCGAGTCAGGCTTGCTGAACAGGAACGTGCGGTGGCCGAGGCGAGGCTGAATGACATTCAGAGGATGGAGAATGCGTTCGCCGCGACCGCGCAGCGCGTCTTCCATGAAGTCGGCAAGTCGATCGTTCAGCAGAACAAGGTTCAAGTCGACGGCTCGCTCGATACGAAGAAGGCGGAGATCGCGACGCTTCTCGATCCGCTGAACCGGATGCTCGATCAGTATCGCGGCGAGCTGATGAAATCGGAGCGGATGCGCACCGAGGCCTACGGCGGGCTGCAGCAGCAGATCAGGACGCTGCTGTCGGCGCAGGAGTCGGCGCAGCGCGAGGCGGCGCGGCTCGCGAACGCACTCCAGTCGCCCACCGTCCGCGGATCGTGGGGCGAGAACACGCTCAAGCGCTGCATCGAGCTCGCCGGGATGAGCGAGTTCTGCGACTTCGAAACGCAGGAGACGTTCTTCAATGAAGAGGGACGGAGACTGCGGCCCGACGTCATCGTCCATCTTCCCAATCATCGCGTCATCGCCATCGACGCGAAGGTGCCGCTGAGCGAATACACCGCCGCGGCGAACGAGTCGAGCGAAGAGAAAAAGCGCGAGCTGCTGACGCAGCATGTGAAGACGCTGCGCCGCCACATCGAGGCTCTCAGCCGCCGCGAGTATCAGACCGCGGTCGGCGATACGCTCGATTTCACAGTGATGTTTCTGCCCGGCGAGCACTTTCTTTCCGCCGGACTGCTGACCGACCCCACGCTCTTCGATTTCGCCGCCGAAAAGAAAGTCGTTCTCGCGTCGCCCACGGTTCTTCTGCCGCTGCTGCGCGCAGTCGCAACGGGGTGGAAGGCGGAGCGCACGGAAGAGAACGCGAAGAAGATGCACGAGGCCGGCGTCGAGCTCTTCAATCGCTTCGTCCGCGTCATGGAGCTCATCGCCGACACCGGCTCCTCGCTGCAGAAGACGGTCGAGAAGTACAACGCCGCGATCCGCTCGATCGATACGCGTCTCTGGCCGAAGGGGGAGGAACTGCAGCGGATGTCCGGCAACGGCAAGGAGCTCGGCTCACTCGACCAGATCGAAGCCGTGCCGCTCGAGTCGTCCAAGCTCCGCCTGACGATGCAGCAGACGGAGCCGGGCGACGTGGTGAAGATGAAATAGGCTCGGTCCCGAGGGGGTCGTGAGCGTCTGCGACCCTTGGCGTGTTACACTCCGCTCGTCATGATCATCGCCATTCAGGAGAACGAGTCGCGCTTGCCAGTCGGCTCGTGTCTTTGGCTCTTCTGACTCCGCACTCCGCACTCCATCCTCGTCACCCCTAGCTCGATGGCGTAGCTTCTGACTCGCGTCTCTTCCCGCGAACGCGTTCAGGAGAACGGACTTTGATTACCGTCATCGACAACTACGATTCGTTTACTTACAACCTGGTGCAACAGATCGAGCGGCTTGCGTCGGAGCGGCTGCGTGTGCTTCGCAATGACGCGTTCGATCCGCAGGCCCTCCTCGGCGAGAAGCCGCGTGCGATCGTCGTTTCGCCCGGGCCCGGCACTCCGGCGCGCGCGGGCCGCATCATCGAGCTCATTCGCGCCAACACCTCCATCCCGCTCCTCGGCGTCTGCCTCGGTCATCAGGCGATCGGCGAGGCGTTTGGAGCCCGCATCACGCGAGGCCCGGTGCCCGTGCATGGAAAAGTAACCGCGATCACGCATCGCGGCGAGCGGCTGTTCCGCGAATGCGCTTCGCCGATGCAGACCGCACGCTACCACTCGCTCATCGTCGACCGCGCCACGCTGCCGGCAGAACTGACGGTCGACGCCGAGAGCGACGACGGCTCGATCATGGCGGTCTCGCATCGATCGCGGCCGGTGTTCGGCATTCAGTTCCATCCGGAGTCGTATGGCACGGAGGGCGGCGATCAGCTCATCCGCAATTTTCTGGGAGGTGCGCGATGATCGCGGCGTCGATCAAGCGTCTGGTGGATGGTCAACATCTTGACCAGGCGGAGATGCAAGCGCTCTTCTCCCGGATGATGGACGGCGCGCTCAGCGATTCGCAGAAGGCAGCGCTGCTCATCGCTCTCCGGATGAAGGGCGAGACGGCGGAAGAGATCACCGGCGCGGCCATCGCGATGCGCGAGCGCGTGACGCGGCTGCGCATCGAGGACGACGGGGTTATCGACACATGCGGCACAGGAGGCGACGGCCGCGGCACGTTCAACATCTCGACCGTCTCCGCGCTCGTCGCCGCCGGTGCGGGCGCGTGCGTCGCCAAGCATGGCAACCGCGCGGTGTCGTCTTCGTGCGGCAGCGCGGACGTGCTGGCGGCCCTCGGCGTCCGGATCGACCTCGATGCCGAGCGGATGACGCAGGTGCTGCGCCGCACGAACATCTCGTTCCTCTTCGCGCCGAATCTGCACCCGGCGATGAGTGCGGTCGCCGCGGTCCGCCGCGAGCTCGGCGTCCGCACGATCTTCAACGTCCTCGGGCCGCTCACCAATCCGGCCTTCGCAAGACGCCAGGTGCTCGGTGTCTATTCGCCGCACCTCGTGACGGTCGTGGCACGCGTGCTCGCTGCTCTGGGCGCGGTGCACGCGATCGTCGTTCACAGTCACGACGGGCTCGACGAGATCTCGCCCGCGGCGCCGACGCATGTATGCGAAGTGCGCGGCGGGGAGCTGCGCGAATACGACATCACGCCGGATGAGATCGGCGTGGAGCGCCATTCACTCGAGGCGATCGCCGGCGGCGACGCCGCGGAGAACGCGCGGATCGCGCGGCGAGTGCTGGGCGGCGAGGAGGGGGCGATTCGCGAAGTCGTCGTCGCGAATGCGGGCGCCGCGCTCTATGTCGCCGGCTGCGCATCGTCGCTGCGCGACGGCGTCGAGCTCGCGCGGCTGTCGATCGATCGCGGCCGCGCATTGCAGAAGCTCGAGGAGCTCATCGCCGTGACGAAGGAGCTCGCATGAGCGACATCCTGGACCGGATCGTGGCGCGGACACGCGCGCGCCTCCTTCCGAAAGAATCTCCCCACTCGTTTGCAACGGCGCTGTCGCGGCCCGGAATCAACATCATCGCAGAGATCAAGTCCGCCTCCCCCTCGGCGGGCAGCATCGTCGAGAACCCCGACGTCGAGGCGATCGCCGCGGATTACAGGCGCGGCGGCGCGGCAGCGATCTCGGTGGTGACCGAGCCGGAGTTCTTCCGCGGCTCCACGGCGTGGCTCGCGCGGGCGAAGAGCGCCGGCCTGCCGGTGATCATGAAAGACTTCATCGTCGACGAGCGGCAGTTGCTGCACGGCATTGCGGCCGGTGCGAACGCGATCCTGCTTCTCGCCTCGCTGCTCGATGGCCGGCAGATCCGCGAATTCATCGCCTTGCTCGATCAGTTCGGATGCGATGCGCTGGTCGAAGTGCACGATGAAGCGGAGCTCGAGCGCGCGATCGCGGGCGGCGCGCGGCTGATCGGAGTCAACAACCGCAATCTTCGCGATTTCAGCGTCGATCTCGCGGCGTCGGAGCGGCTCTCGCCGCTCATGCCGCAAGGAACGATTCGCGTGGCGGAAAGCGGGATCAGGAGTCGTCAAGATGTTGACCGGTTGCGCGCCGCCGGCTTCAACGGCTTCCTCGTCGGCGAGTCGCTGCTGCGGCAGACGGACCGCGAAGCCGCAGTCCGGGAGCTCCTGTCATGAGCGGAGAGCGCACGTCCCCGCCGCAGGTGAAGATCTGCGGCCTCACGCGAGCCGAGGATGCGCAGCTCGCCGCATCGCTCGGGGCCGCCTTCCTCGGGTTCATCTTCGTCAAGTCGTCGCCGCGGTATCGCACGGCTGAGGAGATCGCGCGCATTGCCGATGCGCTCGGCGCGCGGCGCCCGAAGCTCGTCGGCGTCTTTCGCGACGAGGAGCCGGAGGTCGTGCGCGCGGTCGCGCGGAAGGTGCCGCTGGACCTGATCCAGCTTCACGGATCGGAGTCCGAGGCCGACATCCGCGTGCTCGGCCTGCCGGTGATCAAGACGATTCACATGGCCGGTGCACTCCCTGACACAGCGCTGCACCCGACGGCCGAATGGCTGCTGTTCGACACGCCCGGCGGCGGGACGGGGCGGCGGTTCGACTGGTCGCTGCTGCAGCAGTACGACCGGAAGAAGCGCTTTCTTCTCGCGGGAGGCATCCACGCCGGCAACGTGGCCGAGGCCATCGCGGCGGTTCGCCCCGACGCAATCGATCTCGCCAGCGGCGTCGAGTCCGCGCCGGGAATCAAGGACCACACGAAACTGAGAGAGCTGTTCGAAAGGATTGAACGATGACTGCACTTCCGGATCGCCGCGGATTCTTCGGAGAATTCGGCGGCAGGTTCGTTCCCGAGACGCTGATGGCCGCGCTCAACGAGTTCGAGTCGGCGTACAGGAGGCTGCGGCGCGATCGCGAGTTCCGCCGCGAGCTCGACGACGTCCTCTCCGATTTCGTCGGCCGTCCCACGCCGCTGACCGAAGCGAGGAAATTCGCCGAGGTGTGCGGAGTCGGAAGGTTGTTTCTCAAGCGGGAAGACCTCAATCACACCGGCGCGCACAAGATCAACAACGCGGTGGGCCAGGCGCTGATCGCGAAGCGGATGGGGAAGACGCGCATCATCGCGGAGACGGGAGCCGGGCAGCATGGCGTCGCAACTGCGACGGCGTGCGCGCTGCTCGGCCTGCAGTGCGTCGTCTACATGGGTGAAGTCGACATGGCGCGGCAGGAACTGAATGTCTTCCGCATGCGCCTGCTGGGCGCCGAGGTCGTTCCGGTTTCCAGCGGCAGCCGGACGTTGAAGGATGCGATCAACGAAGCGATCCGCGACTGGGTGACGAACGTCCGGACGACGCACTACATCATCGGCTCGGTCCTCGGCCCGCACCCCTATCCGATGGTCGTGCGCGATTTTCAATCGGTCATCGGGAGGGAGGCGCTCCTGCAGCTCCGGAAGAAGGTCAACAGGTTGCCGGACGCTGGAGTGGCGTGCGTCGGCGGGGGATCGAACGCGATCGGTCTCTTCCATGAGATGGTGAAGCATCCGTCGATCCGGTTGATCGGCGTAGAAGCGGGAGGCCGCGGGCCGGGACCCGGCGATCATGCTGCGCGGTTCTCCGGCGGCGCGCTCGGAGTGCTGCACGGTACGCGCTCGATGGTGCTGCAGGACGAGTTCGGCCAGATCGCGGAGACGCATTCGATCTCCGCCGGTCTCGACTACCCCTCGATCGGACCGGAGCATGCCTACCTGCAGTCGATCGGCCGTATCGAATACCACGACTGCAACGATGGGTTAGCCCTCGAGGCCTTTCACAGGCTGAGCGAAATGGAGGGAATCATCCCGGCGCTGGAGTCGTCGCACGCGCTGGGCTGGCTGATGCGGAATCCGATGCCCAATGCGGTCGTAGTCGTGAATCTCAGTGGACGCGGCGACAAGGACGTGCCACAGGTGGCTGCACATGAATCGCGTTGAATCGTTGTTCCGGTCGTTGCGCAAGTCGAAGCGCTGCGGAGTGATCGCCTACGTCACCTGTGGCGACGGCGATACCGTCCGCTTCGTCGAAGAGCTGGAGGCCGCCGGTGCGGATGCGATCGAGCTCGGCGTCCCATTCTCGGATCCGATCGCCGACGGGCCGGTGATTCAGGCCGCGTCGCAGCGTGCCTTGATGAACGGCACGACGATCCGCGATCTCTTCACGATCGCGCGTGCGGTCCGGGAGCGATCGCAGATTCCGCTGATCGCGTTCTCGTATCTGAATCCGATCATGCGGTACGGCATGGACCGTTTCGCGAATGACGCGGCGGCGGCGGGCATCGACGGTGTGCTCATCACCGACCTGCCGCCGGAGTCGGCCGATGGCACGTTCCGGAAGGCCGGGCTGGCGACGACGTTCCTGCTGGCGCCGACATCGACCGGCGCAAGGATTCGTGCCGTCGATCGCGCCTCGCGCGGCTTCGTCTACTACGTCTCGACGACCGGCGTGACCGGAACGCGCAGCGACCTCGATCCTGCGCTGATCACACGGCTTGCCGAAGTGCGCGCGAAGTTGCGCAATCCGATCGCGGTCGGCTTCGGAATCTCCCGCCGCGAGCACTACGAACTGCTGCGCGACCAATGCGACGCGATCGTCGTCGGCAGCGCGCTGGTGCGTGCGATCGAAGAGAAGCGATCGCCGGGCGAAGCGCTGCGGGGAATCGTCGGGTGATTGGGGACTTTTCACGATTTGAAGGAGCGGGTCCGGTGTGCTCGAGCTACTCGAGCTACAAGAAAGCAGAACGCAGAACGCAGAACGCAGAATTGAGAATTGATGTGGCGCTTCGCGCGTCGCTTTTTCTAAATTCTTCATTCTGCGTTCTGCGTTCTGCATTTCGCTTCTTGTTGCCCCTTCGAATCACTCCCGTGAGTTGTGCTATTCTCCGCGGACCAAAATGAATCGCACGTTTGCCCCGAACTGGTTTTATTACGGCTACTACACCTAGCCAGGGGCCCGTGTACGCGCCCCACCGGACGGAGGGGCGCTTTCAGAGCAGGCAACGATCCAAACCCCCTTCCCCGGTGCGGGAAGGGGGTTTTTGTTTATGGATCGAGCAGATGCCGAGCAGGAGCTCATACGGTTGCGCGAGGCCATCGACCGCGTCGATGAAGTTCTCGTCAAGCTGCTGAACCAGCGCGCCAGGTACGCCATTCAGATCGGCGAGATCAAGGGGTTGCTTTGGCTTCCCATCTACTCCCCTGAGCGCGAGAAGCAAGTCCTCAGACACGTAGAAACGATGTCCGAAGGTCCGCTGGAGAGTGCGGCCGTCCGGCGTCTGTTCGAACGAATCATCGACGAGTCGCGGCGCGCCGAGCGCGAAGCTGCGGCCCGCACCACGTAAGGAGACGCCAATGGTCATCGTCATGGAGAAGCACGCAGCAGAAGAGAAGATCGAGCGCGTGGTCGCGGAGTTGATCACGCGCGGTTTCGACGTTCATCGTTCTACCGGCACCGACCAGACCGTGCTGGGCGTCGTCGGACATGTCGAGACGATCGACACCCGCGAGTTCGAGCTGTTCGACGGGGTGCAGGAAGTGGTTAGAGTCAGCGAGCCGTTCAAGCTGACCAGCCGCACGTGGAAACGCGAGAACACGGTCATCCGGGCGCGCGGTGTGGAGATCGGCGGAGACAAAGTCGTCGTGATGGCCGGTCCCTGCACGATCGAGAACGAGCATCAGGTGTTCGAAACGGCACGCCGTGTGGCGCGGGCCGGCGCGCGCGTGTTGCGCGGCGGTGCATACAAGCCGCGCACGTCGCCCTACGCGTTCCAGGGGATGGGCGTCGACGGACTCAAGATTCTTCGTGCCGCGGGCGACGAGTTCGACATGGCAACGGTGTCCGAGGTGATGGAGATCTCGCAGATCGAAGGGATGCTGCCGTATGTCGACATTCTGCAGGTCGGCGCGCGCAACATGCAGAACTTCAATCTCCTCGCCGCCCTCGGCCAGATCCGCAAACCGATTCTCCTGAAGCGCGGGATGTCGGCGACGATTCAGGAGTGGCTGCTCGCGGCGGAATACATCATGGCCGGCGGTAACTACGAGGTGATCCTCTGCGAGCGCGGGATCCGCACGTTCGAGACCTACACGCGCAACACGCTCGACATCTCCGCGATCCCCGTCCTCAACAAGCTCTCCCATCTGCCGGTCATCGGCGATCCGTCGCATGCCGT
>JAJPHC010000020.1 GCA_021325515.1 Acidobacteriota bacterium | reverse complement strand
TTGTCGCCCCTCCTCGACGATGTCCCGCATCGCCTGCGTCGGGGCTTCGCGCGTTCGGCCCGTCAGAACCGCAACGGTATTGCGCCGAATTCGAGGACAGAGCACTACAGCCTCCGCAGCAGCACCCGCTCCACTACGTGATTGCTTCCCTTTTCCAGGATCAACCTCGCGCGCTCGCGCGTCGGCAGGATGTTCTCGCGGAGATTCACCAGATTGATGTTGTTCCACGCGTTGCGCGCCACTGCCAGTGCTTCCTCATCGGCCATCGTCGCCAGCGAATGAAAGAACGATGCGGGGTCCTTGAACGCAGTCTCGCGCAACATCTGAAAGCGGCGCATGAACCATGACTCCAGCTCTTCCTCGCTCGCATCGACATAGATCGAGAAGTCGATGTAATCCGAAACGAAGACGGAATGCGCGGTGCCGCTCTGCAGCACATTGAGACCTTCGAGAATGACGATGTCGGGATGCTCGATCGTCACATCGCCGTCAGGAATGACGTCGTACTGCAGATGCGAGTAGACCGGCACGCGCAGCGGCGCGAGTCCCGACTTCAGCTCCGAGAGAAACCGCACGAGCCGCTGCCGGTCATAGCTCTCCGGGAATCCCTTCCGCTGCATGATGTCGCGCTCGCGCAGCGTCTCGTTCGGAAAGAGAAAGCCGTCGGTCGTCACCAGATCGACTCTCGGGTGATCGGGCCAGCGCGAGAGCAGCGTTCGCAGCACGCGCGCAGTGGTCGACTTCCCTACCGAAACACTCCCGGCGATCGCGATCACATACGGCACCCGCGGCGCGAGTGTCCCGAGGAAGCGCGAGCTCACGCGATGGAGATCCTGGACCGCGGCGATGTGCAGATTGAGGAGCCGTGAAAGAGGCAGATAGACCTCTTCCACTTCGTTCATCGACAACGCTTCGGTGATTCCGCTCAGCTCCGCGACATCGCTCTCGCGCAGCGTCATCGGCGTCTCGCCGCGAAGCCTCGCCCACTCGTCGCGCGAAAACGTCAGATACGGCGACTGATCATCAGCCATGCGCTGCGCATGATGGCATACGCCGCCCGTCCCCCTCTCCCCGCATTGCGGGGAGAGGGGTCAGGGGTGAGGGGCGTCGAAAAAACCTACTTCTCGTCTCCGAAGTTCCTGATGTCGTCCCCGACATCCTTCGCTTCCACGACCGGATCCTCTCCCTGCACCATCACGCGAATCTGCTCCACGACCTCGGGATTCGCCAGCGTGGTCACGTCGCCCACCGGCAGATGATTCGAGATCGCAGCGAGCACGCGGCGCATGATCTTGCCGGAGCGTGTCTTCGGCATGTCGGGCACGATGCGCACGCTCTTCGGACGCGCGATCTTGCCGATGAGATTCTCGAGATTGTTCACCACCGCCTTCTCGATCGCAGGAGTCGCCGTCACGCCGGGCTTGAGCGCCACGTAAATCTCCGGCACGCGTCCGCGGGCATCATCGGCAACCGGCACGACCGCGGCCTCCGCGATCTCACCCACGACGAGGCACGCCGACTCGAGCTCTTTCGTTCCGAGGCGATGTCCGGCCACGTTGATGACATCGTCGACGCGCCCGAGAATGCGGTAGTAGCCGTCGGGCGCACAGAGCGCACCGTCGCCGGCGAAGTACGGCCAGTCGCGCCAGTCCTTGCTCTCCGGATCCTTGCAGTACTTCGCGTAGTACGTCTTCACGAAGCGATCGGGATCTTTCCAGATCGTCTGGAAAATGCCCGGCCACGGATTGCGGATGCAGATGTTGCCCGCGCGCCCCGGCGGCAGTTCATTGCGCTCTTCGTCGTAGATCACGGGATGAATCCCCGGCACGCCCGGTCCTGCGCTTCCCGCCTTCATCGGATCGAGCGCAGGTTTCGTGCTGCAGAGGAAACCGCCGGTCTCGGTCTGCCACCACGTATCGACGATGACCGCTTCCTTCCGGCCGACGGTGTTGTAGTACCAGCGCCAGACTTCCGGCTCGATCGGCTCGCCCACGGTCACCATCAGCTTGAACTGATGGTTGTACTTGAGAGGCTCGTCGGGACCGACTTTGCGCAGCATGCGGATCGCGGTCGGCGCCGTGTGGAAGATGTTGACGCCGAGCCGCTCGGCGATGCGCCACGGCCGTCCCGCATCCGGATACGTCGGCACTCCTTCGTACATCACGTTGGTCGTCCCAAGCGACAGCGGGCCGTAGACGATGTAGCTGTGCCCGGTGATCCAGCCGATGTCCGCCATGCACCAGTAGATGTCCTCCTGATGAATGTCGAGGATGTACTTCGCGGTGCCGGTGACATACGCGAGATAGCCGCCGGTGCTGTGCTGGCAGCCTTTCGGTTTCGCCGTCGTCCCGCTCGTGTACATGAGAAACAGCGGCGCCTCGGCCGGCATCGGCACGGGAGCGACCACCTGGCCCTTGTAATTGGCCAGCACGTCTTCCATGAAGTAGTCGCGCTCATCGACCATCGGCGTGTTGGAGAGATATTTCCCCTCGTGGCGGCGCCAGATAAGGCATTTGTCAACACGTTGACCTTCGGCGAGCGCCGTCGTCACCGCGATATCCACTTTCTCCTTGTGGTCGATCGGCTGGCCGCTGCGGTAGTAGCCGTCCATGGAGACTAGGACATGGCTGCCGGAATCGGCGACACGCTGCCCGCAGGCCACGCCGGAGAATCCGCCGAAGACGACGGAATGGATGACGCCGAGACGCGCGCAGGCGAGCATCGTGATCGGAAGCTCGGGGACGAGCGGCATGTGAATCGTGACGCGGTCTCCCGCCTTCAGCCCGCAGAAATCGCGCAGCAGCGCGGCGACTTCGTTCACGCGGTTATACAGCTCCTGATACGTGATCGTGATCGTCGGCTCGCTCTCGAGCTCCGGAACGAAGATGAACGCCGCCTTTCCCTTGTGGGTCTTGAGATGGCGGTCGATGCAGTTGTAGCTCGCATTCAGCGTTCCGCCGGTGAACCATTTCCAGAACGGCGGGTTGCTCGAGTCGAGCGTCTTGTCCCACTTCCTGAACCATGTCAGCAGCTCGGCATATTCGTCGAAGCACTGCGGGAAGTTGTCGAGCGAGAAACGTTTGCTGACACTGGGATCCTTCAGGTTCGCCTGCGCGATGAATTCCGGAATCGCGTAGAGATAGTCCTCTTCCTTCCAATGGACTGCGATCTGCGCCTCGGTCAGTTCGAGGGTGGGATTGCTCATTGTGCGGCTCCTTTCGCCGCCTCCAGCGTTGCTGCCGCTGCGGCGCGCGCTTTCTCATCCGGACGGTTGGCGATCATGATCGCGGCGAGCGCGACGACTGCCAGTGCGCCGGCCGTGTAGAACGCCACCGTGTAGTTTTGATACTTCACGAACATGCTGCCGCCGATCTTCGGACCGACGATGCCGGCAACCGCGTACGCAGTGAAGATCCAGCCGTAGTTCACGCCGAGATTCTTCGTGCCGAAGAAGTCGGCGGTCGTCGACGGGAAGACCGACAGCAATGTGCCGAAGCAGTAATAGACGCCGAAGATCAGCGCATAGACGAAAACGAGATCTTTGACGTTGGCCACGACCGGCATCAGCAGCGCGGAGACGAGGATCATCAGCCGCAGCGTCTGCAGGCGTCCGATCTTGTCGGAGATCGCACCGCTGAGAATGCGGCCGAGCGCGTTGCCCGCCGCGGCGATGAGCAGCGTGAGCGTGGCCGCCGTCGCGGGAAGCCCGACGCTCTTCGCAAACGGCACGAGCTGGCTGATCGTCATCAGGCCTGCCGATGCGCCGAGACAGTAGGCGATCCACATGAGCGGGAACTGCTTCGTCCTGACCATCTCCGATGGCGTGTAGTCGATCGCCGTCGCGACGACCTTCGACGTCGCGGCAGGCACCCATCCCTCGGGCTTCCATCCGGCGGGAGGATTCTTCAGCAGGAACGATGCGATCACCGTCGCAACGAAGTACCCGATGCCGAGCCAGAGGAACGTGCCGCGCCAGCCGGCGCTCTTCAGCATCGGCGGAACGACGAAGCCGAGAATCGCGGAGCCTGCGCCATAACCGGCAACGGCAAGGCCGACGGCGAGACCGCGCTTGTCAGGGAACCATTTCGAGAGCACGGGAATCGGCGTCGCGTAGCCGAAGCCGTTGCCAATGCCCATGATCACGCCGAGCGTGAGGTAGATCCATGTCAGGCTGTTCGTGAAACTCGCCAGCACGAGGCCGGAGCCGAGGAAGATCGCGCCGATGAGCGAGATGCGGAACGGCCCCAGCTTGTCCTGAATGCGGCCCGCGACGACGAACGACGTACCGAATACGAAGATCGCGATCGTGAAGACCCATGAGGTCTGCGCGCGATCCCACCCGAATTCCTTTTCCAGCGGCGCGACGAAAATACTCCAGGCGTACAGCGAGCCGAGAGAGAGATTCATCAGCAGCGCACCAGCGACGCGCCACCAGCGATTGAGAGAGTCCATGAGCGTTTCTCCTTTCCCCTGTGTAGGACAGGCGCCCTCGCCTGTCCCGCTATCGCCTGTCTAGAAATAGAAGAACTGCAACTGAATCGACATCTGATTGCTCTTCCTGCCGACCTTTGGCGAGATGCGCGTATAGAGAGCTTTCACGTTGGCGTTGTGGCCCATGAGGAAGTAGTTCACGCCCCCGCCGTAGCGGCGCTCATCGCCGGTGCTGGTGTCGGCGCGATTGCGGTCGGCGAACTGCACGACCGGCATCCACTTCGACTTGCCG
Organism: Acidobacteriota bacterium; assembly: GCA_021325515.1. Classification (GTDB taxonomy): domain Bacteria; phylum Acidobacteriota; class Thermoanaerobaculia; order Gp7-AA8; family Gp7-AA8; genus JAJPHC01. Next base: position 20,344 of record JAJPHC010000020.1, on the reverse strand, counting down.
GCGAGCGCGCCGAGCTCCAGCAGCGTGTCGCGCTGAGCAGGCAGCGACTTGAGGAACGTGCCGCCGTCGTAGCGCACGTGATCGAGCTGCGCCGTGATCGCGCCATTGCCGACCGGATGATCGAAGAAGACATCCGCCGCATACGCACGGTACTTGTGCTGATGCTCATAGCCGGCGCCGACCGTCAGCACCTTCTTCTTGCCGAGGTAGGTGCCGGTGTAGAAGTAGCCGCTCTCCGGATCGAGGAAGCTGTAGGCAACGCGCGACGTGAAGCGCAGCTCGCGCTGCTGGTTGTCGCGCATTCCCTGGAAGATGCCGGTGCGGTATTCGAGCTTGTTGTTCAGCAGGTAGCCGCGCGCCTGCACGCCGGTGTCGCGTCCCGCCGATGACTGCGTCGGTCCGCTGTAGGCGAACGTATAGGCGCCGTAGTCGATCGGCATGAGCGTCGTCGCCCCCTGCAGGCCGTTGCGCGAGACCGAGGTCAGCATCAGCCCCGCATCGATCATCAGCTCCGGACGCACCTTGTATTCGACATATGCGTCCTGCAGGAACAGCGAGACCTGGGTGTTCTTCGTGCCGGTGGTGAGCGACTTGTTGATGTTCGGCGAGTCGGTCTCGACGAAGAACGTGAGGTTCGGCGCGATCTGGCCGCCGAGGAGAAGACGCGCGCGGCGGATGAAGATGTTCTGCGCGTAACCGCGCGTCGCGGCATCCTGAAGCTCCTCCGCCTGCGTCTGCAGGAGGATGCCGAACTTCAGATTGACGTTGTCATTGACCTTGATCGCCATCTGTGCCGAGGCGGCAGAGGTGAGGAACAAGGTGAGAACGAGAAGTTTGTGACGAATCGAGCCCACAGTCAGCCTCCTTCACACGGTCATGTGTGACGCGGGTCAACATCGGCTCTGAGGAAGGAAGGGGCGATGAGGTGAGAGAACCATTTTCACTGGTGCGGTCGAACCAGGATGGGACGGATGGGACGGATGGGACGGATGGGTGGAATCGGTGTTTCGTGATCCGGCTCACGCTCTTCACCTCCCCTTTCGCATCAGAATCCTCTGTGCTCGCCGCGTTTGTGCTCGCGTTTGCCGTCGAGGGAGGGGCGATTCCTCTCGAGTGGCCTTTGTTTCCGCCGAACAACTGGTGGAACACCGACATCAGCAACGCTCCCGTCGACGCCTCGAGTGCGACGATCATCACCTGGATCGGGCCTAACCGAGGACTGCACCCGGACTTTGGAGGGGATGCGGGGGGTGGAGATGTCTACGGATTTCCCTTCGCGGTCGTCGACAGCAGTCAGCCGAAGCTGACGGTCGATTTCAGTTCGTGGGGCTGGCCGGACGAAAGCGACGGCGTCGATCACAACAATGGCAATGTGTCGTTTCCGTTCTATCCGGTCCCGAGCGAATGCATCACGCAGAATGGCTGGGTCGAAGGCGGACAGCCGGGCAGCGTTGACCAGCACACCACGGGCGATCGCCACATCCTGATGGTCGACAAGACGAACAATGCGCTCTATGAGCTCTACAACGTCTGGTACGACGGGACGAAGTGGCGCGCAGCCTCCGGCGCCTACTGGAACATGAACACGAACAACCGCCGCACCGATGGCTGGACTTCGGCGGATGCGGCGGGACTGCAGATCCTTCCGGGACTCGTGCGGTACGACGAAGCGTTCGGCGACGGCGAGATCCGGCACGCGTTCCGGTTCACCCTCAGCTCGGCGGCGGGCTATGTCTTTCCCGCCTCGCATCGCACGTCGATCCCGAACGGCGATACACCGCCTCCTTATGGATTACGGCTGCGGCTCAAGCCCACGACCAACATCTCCTCTTATCCCGCCTACGTCCAGAAGATCTTCCGCGCGATGATGAAGTACGGATTGATCCTCGCCGATCAGGGCAGCAACATGTACATCAGCGGCACATACGACACGCGCTGGGACAACGGCGTATTGAATCCCGCGTTCGGCGCGCTCAAGGCGAGCGATTTCGAAGTCATCGAGCGCGGATGGAAGCCGTCGTACTCGTACATCATCGCCTTCCCCTCCTCCTCCGCCGGCAATGGCGACACGACGTCGGCAACCGTCACCGTCTATGACGCGAACAACAATGTCGCGACGGGCTACACAGGGACGATTCACTTCACATCCACCGATGGCGCCGCCACCCTCCCCGTCAATTACACCTTCCTCGGCGCGGATGCCGGCGTCCACACGTTCACGAACGGATTCACGTTCCGCACGACGGGAGTGCAGGTCGTGACGGGAACGGACACGGTGGTGAACACCGTGACGAATTCGCGCGGCATCACAGTCGGCCCGCCCACGCCCACCGGGCTTACGGCGACGGCCGACACGACGACGCATGTGTCGGTCTCCTGGCTCGCATCGCAGGGCGCTGTGTCGTATGAGCTCGTCAGGATCTCGGCCGCCGGCCAGCAGACGATCCCTTTGGCGGCGACGAGCTATGGCGACACCGTGACCGCGGGCGGAGCGTACATCTACAAGGTGAGGGCGATCGATTCGTCGTCGCGATATTCGGGCTACAGCGCGCCGGACATCGCGATGGCGAGAACGTTCACCGACGATCCGCTCATCGCGAATACAACGGCGGTCAAAGCCATTCACATCACCGAGCTGCGCGATGCGATCAACGCCTTGCGGCAGGCCGCAGGAATCGGCACGACGACGTTCAGCGATCCATCGCCGTCTGCGATGAGCATCCGGAAGACGCATCTCGACGAGCTGCGCGCGGCACTCACTGCGGCGCGAGCAGCCGCAGGCCTGACCAACGCCGCGTACACAGATCCAACGATCACGGCGCAGAGCACAAAGGTAAGAGCAGCGCACGTCCAGGAGCTGCGCGACCGCCTGAAGTGAAGCGGGGCGAACTGTTACGTTCGCCGTCGGGATGCTCGACGAAACCGCAGGAACGGGTAAGCCTGACGGCCGAGGCGTAGAATGCCAGCCATGAAGGTCATCACCGGCAAAGTTGTTGGTGGCAGCGTCCAGCCTGAAGGTGTACAGGATGGGACGATGGTCGCGGTCTTGACCTCTAATGACGCGGGCTTTCAACTCGAGCCGGAGCAGGAGGCGGAACTTTCTGCTGCTCTGCAGGAGATCAAGGCCGGAGAATTTACCCCCGGCGCTGACGTGATTCGTGAGCTCAAAGGGCTTCGCCGCCGTTGATTCGCGGGAGCATGGTCCCACGATGAGGTTACGTAGCACGATGCAGGGTCGAGTCTCCACAATTCAGCCCATGGATGGCACACCTCTAACTCACTGCTGCACCTGCGTTCGATCCCTCTGCCGATGACCGGCCTCGCGCTATACTCGGCCCCACGCAATGACAAGACGACTCGCCCTCTTCCTCCTCATGGCTGCGACGCTGTCTTGTACCCGTTCGCATCAGGAAGGATCGGCCGCGACTGCCGCGAGAAAGGCGCCGGCCCCGGCGACCAGCGCTTCTCCTCCCCTCACGCAGTCCCCAGCACCCAATGAAGAGCAGCAACCTCTTCGAGTCGGCGGAGACGTTGTGGCACCCGTCGTGATCTCGCGGGTCGAGCCTACCTACGAGAGTTGCGCGAACGAGAAGAATGTGTGGGGCTTCCCGATCCTCGAGGCCATCATCGATGAGCGCGGCCAGGTCCGGAATCTTCGGCTCCTCAAACCCGTCCATCCGTGCCTGGAAAAGGCGATTCTCCCCGCAATACGCCAGTGGCGCTTCAAACCCGGCACCCTCAACGGCAAACCCGTGCCGGTCATCTTCAATCTTACGGTGAACATCCACTACCGGTAGCTGCCTAACCCGCCATTGCAGCGGGGGACGAACCTGTTTCTTCTTCTACAATGACAGTCGCCAGAGAGCCACTCATGAGAGACGGAGATCCCGATGTCGTGCTCAGTGTCATCGATCGGTTGTACTCGTGGCACGCTCGTAAGCCGGGTTATACGCTGTTCGGCGCGTATGCCGGGCGGCTCGTGCTGACGAGCCATCGCCTGATGTTCCTCTCGACAGGCACGAACGGCATCCTGCGGTCTCTTGCCTACAATGCCGCGGGCGGCCTGCCGGCGCAGCTCACGTTTGGTCAGACACGCACCGAAGAGCTGGACACGAGCGCACTCACCAATCCGGGCAGCCTGAATCTCGAGCTCCACCGTGTCGCACGCCTGCAGATTTCGCGGCGCCTCGATTTCAGCAACTACCTCGTGATCGAAATCCCGCGCACGGACGGCTCTTCGCGCTTCATCTCATTCATGAGCCGCTACGGTATGACGCGCGACAAGCTCGTTGCGTTTCAGGAATCGCTCGAGCGCGCACGCGCGGCGTTACCGGATTTGCCCTCGCACCCCGGCAGTTGAGTGGTGCGTCACGTGCTCTTGTGACGGCAATCATTCGCCCCCGGCACAACTTTTCACGACCATACTTCCCGATGTCCCGCGCCTCAGAAGAAGAAGTCTTCCTGCGCGTGCTCGACACGCTGGCGCTCTGCGCGGATCCGCTGTTCGCTCTCAGCGAGCGGCATCGCATCATCTTCTGGAACAAGGCGATCGAGCGGCTCCTCGGCTATACGTACGACGATGTCGTCGGACGCTCGTGCGGCGATGTCCTCGCCGGCGTCGACGCCTTCGGCAATCGCTACTGTTCCGAAGTCTGTCCCGTCCTCTCCATCGCCCAGCGCGGCGACGGCGTGAAGCAATTCAGCCTGCACGTCCGGGCGAAGGACGCGAGGCTCGTCCCGCTCGACATCGCAACGGTGAAGTTCCAGATCCCGCAGTCGCGGCGCATGGTCCTGGCGCACCTCGCCCAACCGTCGCGCGAGCAGGTCTCGATGACGCGCGAAGCTCCCGCGCATCTCAACCATTCGCTGCACCCGGATGCGCGCATCCGTTCACTGACGACGCGCGAGAACGAGATCCTGGCGATGGTTGCCTCGGGCCGCACCACCGGCACGATCGCCGGGAGTCTCGGCATCTCCCCCCTCACCGCGCGCAATCACATCCAGCATCTCTTCGCCAAGCTCGAGGTGCACTCGAAGGCGGAAGCGGCGGCATTCGCGTTCAGGATGGGAATCGTCTAGCGATCGCCGCTCACAGGCGCTGTTTCAAATCCTGATAGTCGTTGTCGGACAGCGTCTTCTCCGCGACGCCGAGCAGGGTCTCGAAGACCGGCTTCGGTGCGTTGTCTCGAACGATCAGATAGAGATCGGCGCGCTCCGGCGCACTCAACGCGGGCAGCATGAACTCGAAGCTCGACGCGACCTGCTCGAGCGCGAGGCTCGTGCGGAACCTCGCGACCGAATCCGCGAGCTCGTCATGGGGACAGCGCTCCCACAGCGCGGGATTCGCGACATCCTCCTCATCGGCGAGATGCTCGAGGTAGGCGCCGATCCAGCGATTCAGCGCGGCATAGAACGCCATGCCCGCGGCGCCCCGATCGGCCGCGGATGTGACGTTGTTCAACTGCTCATCGAGCACGTCGAGCACCGGATCGAGCGTCGCGTGCTGCCGTTCCATGTACTCCGCAACTTCCGGCGCATACTTCAGAAGCAGCGGCTGCATGTACGCATCTTCATGCGTGCTGTGCTCGCGCAGCGCGCGCGTGAGGCGCATGAACTCATCGGTGAGCCGCGCGATCGCCTCGTCATCGTGCAGATAGTCGATCAGTCCCGCACGCGCCGAGATCTCGAACAGCGCGCGCCGGATCGCCTTGTGATAGTTGCCGTAGAAATTGATCTTTTCTTCGGACATCACGGAGATTGTATGTGGAGTGCGGACGCCTCGTCCGCACAATGAAGGCTCAGGCTCAGTTCACCGGCTCCCGATCGCGCTCGCTCCAGGTGCGGATCGACGACACGCTCTGGAAGCCCCGCGGCAATTTCAGGCCGCGCTGCGCGCGCTTGCCGAGGTACGTGTCGAGGTCGGCGCCCTTGAGATTCGTGTAGCGCTTGCCCGCCGTCACCACGAGAATTCCCCCTTCGGGCACGACCGCGACGCCGACGACTTTCTCCGGCGCGATCGGCGTGCGATGGATCTTGATCGTCTGCACGCCCTTCCCCTTGCCGAGCTCGGGAAGCTCACTAACCGGGAACAGCAGCAGCTTCCCTTCCGTCGTCGCCGCGGCAACGCGATCCGACTCCATCGACGTCACGCGCTGCGGCCGCAGCAGCGTTGCGCCATCGCCGACGTTCACGATCGACTTGCCCGCCTTGCGGTCGGTGATCATCTCGCCGAGCCTGATGACGAAGCCGTAGCCGTCATCCGTCGTCAGCAGCCAGAGATCATCCGGCTCGCCCATCATCACGCCGGTGAACGACGCGCCCGGCGGCGGCTGCAGCGATGACGTCAGCGGCTCGCCATGGCCCTTCGCCGACGGCAGCTCGTGCGCCGGCAGCGCATACGTGCGCCCCGTCGAATCGATGAACACCGCCTGCTGATTGCTGCGTCCTTTCGCGGCGTGCAGGAATGCGTCGCCCGACTTGTACTGCAGCGCGGTCGGATCGAGATCGTGTCCCTTCCCCGCGCGGATCCAGCCGCGCTCGGAGAGCACCACCGTCACCGGCTCGGACGGAATCAGCGCCGTCGGATCGAGCGCCTTCGCCGCCTCGCGCTCGACGATCGGCGACCTCCGCCTGTCTCCGAATTCCTCGGCATCGCGCTCGAGCTCATCCTTCACCTGCTTGTGCAGCAGCTTCTTCGAGCCGAGGATTTTCTCGAGGTTCGCGCGCTCGGTCTGCAGCTTCGCCTGCTCGCCGCGGATCTCCATCTCCTCGAGCTTGTTCAGATAGCGCAGCTTCAGCTCGAGAATCGCCTCGGCCTGCAGCTCGCTCAGCTTGAAGCGCTGCATGAGCACCGGCTTCGGCTCGTCTTCGCGGCGGATGATGCGGATCACTTCATCGACATTGAGATACGCAGCGAGGTAGCCGTCGAGGATGTGCAGCCGTGCGTTGACCGCGTCGTAGCGGTGCTGCAGGCGGCGGCGCACCGTCTCGATGCGGAACTTCAGCCACTCCTCGAGCAGCTCCTTGAGGTTGAACTGATGCGGCCGCCCGTCGAGGCCGATCATGTTCATGTTCACGCGATAGGTGCGCTCGAGGTCCGTGGTGGCGAAGAGATGGTTCATCACCTCTTCGACGTCGACGCGATTGGAGCGCGGGACGAGTGCGATGCGCGTCGGCGACTCGTGATCGGAGTCGTCGCGCAGATCCTCGATCATCGGCAGCTTCTTCGCGTTCATCTGCTGCGCGATCTGCTGCTGCACTTTCTCGCCCGACACCTGGAACGGCAGCGCGGTGATGACGATCTCGCCATCCTCGTACTCCCATTTCGCGCGCTGGCGGATCGTGCCGTTCCCCGTCTTGTACATCTCGCGCAGCTCGGAGGGCGGCGTGATGATCTCCGCCTCCGTCGGGAAGTCGGGTCCCTTGATGTGCTTGGTCAACTGCGCCAGCGTCGCCTCGGGGTTGTCTAACAATTCGATGCACGCGCCGACGACTTCGCGCACGTTGTGCGAGGGAATGTCGGTCGCCATGCCGACCGCGATGCCCGACGCGCCGTTGAGGAGCACGTGCGGCAGGCGCGACGGAAGAATCTTCGGCTCCTTCAGCGTGCCGTCGAAGTTCTGTCCCCAGTCGGTCGTTCCCTGATCGAGCTCGCTCAACAGCGTCTGCGCGAACTTCGCCAGCTTCGCCTCGGTGTAGCGCATCGCCGCGAATTCTTTCGGGTTGTCGGCGGAGCCGAAGTTCCCCTGCCCGTCGACGAGCGGGTAGCGCATCGAGAACGGCTGCGCCATGAGGACCATCGCCTCGTAGCAGGCGGAGTCGCCGTGCGGATGAAACTTGCCGATGACGTCGCCGACCGTGCGCGCCGATTTCTTCGGCTTCGAGTTGGGCCCGAGCCCGAGCTCCGACATCGCGTAGATGATGCGGCGCTGCACCGGCTTCAGACCGTCGGCCACGTGCGGCAGCGCGCGGTCGAGAATGACGTACATCGAATAGTCGAGGTACGCCTTCCGCGTGAACTCCGACATCGCCTGCGACTCGATGTCGATCATCGTCGGCGGTGGAGTGAGGGACATTTGATTCTTGGATTTGCGAATGGCCATAGCGGTCACGGAGCGCGGGCGTCTCGCCCGGGGCTGGTTCACGGATCGGGCGGGACGCCCGCGCTCCTATTTCCTCTTCACACCTTTGAGTACAACCTGCACGAGCTCGTTCGGCAACGTGGCGCGGAGTGAGGAACGGGTGATCAGCTTCCGGTTCCACATCGCGCCGACGATCATGTCGATCAGCAGTTCGGCATCGCAGTCTTTGGAGATCTCGCCGCGGTCGATCGCGCGGCGGACCACCGCTTCGTAGATCTGGCGGCGCTGCCGCGTCGACTGCAGCAGCAGCTCGTGCAGATCGGGATCGAGCTGCGATTCGCCGATGAGTCCCGCGAAGATGTCGCCGAGCTTTCCGCTCAGAATCATGTGCGCGCGCTCGGCGACGGCGAGCAGGTCGCCTTCCAGCGTTCCCGTGTCCGGCGTCTCGAACGGCGGAAGCAGCGTGGCCGTCGCCGCGGAGACGAGCGTTCCCTTCGAAGGCCAGCGGCGATAGATCGTCGTCTTCGCGACGCCGGTGCGCTCCGCCACTTCATCCACGGTCATGTCTGCGTAGCCCTGTTCCTGCAGAAGACCGAGCGTCACTTTCAGAATCTGTTCATCGGCGCCTTCGCGGCGGGGACGGCCGCGGCCGCGCTTCGGTGCTTCGGGTTTCGTTGCCATCAGTCGAGGACCTCTGCCTTGTTTCCTTCTTCCATGAGCCATGTCTTGCGATCGCCGGCGCGATTCTTCGACAGCAGCATGTCGATCGTCGGCGTGGCAGGCTCGTCGAGCGTCAGTTTCACGAGGCGGCGCGTGTCGGGCGCCATCGTCGTCTCACGCAGTTGAATCGGATTCATCTCACCCAGCCCCTTGAAGCGCTGGATGTTCACCTTCCCTTTGATGCCTTCCGCCTCGATGCGGGCGAGGATGCCGTCGCGCTCCGCGTCATCGAGCGCGTAGAAGACATTCTTTCCGACGTCGATGCGATAGAGCGGCGGCATCGCGACGAACACATGCCCCTCGCGTACCAGCGCCGGAAAATGTTTGACGAAGAGCGCGCACAGCAGCGTGGCGATGTGCGCGCCGTCGGAGTCGGCGTCGGCGAGAATGCAGACCTTGCCGTAGCGAAGACCGTCGAGCTTGTCCGATCCGGGATCGACGCCGAGTGCGACGGCGATGTCGTGCACTTCCTGCGACGACAACACTTCGCCGGAGTCGACTTCCCAGGTGTTGAGGATCTTGCCGCGCAGAGGCATGATCGCCTGGAAGTCGCGCTCGCGCGCCTGCTTCGCCGAACCGCCCGCCGAATCTCCTTCGACCAGGAACAGCTCGGTCCGCGAGAGATCCTGCGACGTGCAATCGGCGAGCTTGCCCGGCAGCGCGGGGCCGGAGGTCAGCTTCTTGCGCTCGACGCGCTTTCCCTGCTTGAGGCGCACCATCGCCTGCTCGATGCAGACGCGCGCGATGCGCTCTCCTTCCGCGGTGTTGTTGTTGAGCCAGATCGAGAACGCGTCCTGCGTCACCCCGGAAACGAATGCCGAGGCTTCGCGCGAGGAGAGGCGGTCCTTGGTCTGGCCGGTGAACTGCGGATTGAGCATGCGCACCGACACGATGTAGCTGCAGCGCGCCCACACATCTTCCGGCGTGATCTGCACGTTGCGCGGAAGCAGATTGCGGAACTCGCAGAACTCGCGGATCGCCGACGTCAGTCCCGTGCGGAAGCCGTTGACGTGAGTGCCGCCCTGCGTCGTCGGAATCAGATTGACGTAGCTCTCGGCGACGAGATCGCCATCATCCGGAATCCAGACCGCGGCCCAGTCGACCTCTTCGTCGCGTCCTTTGAAATGTCCGACGAACGGAACGTCGGGGATGATCGGCGCGCCGGCGAGCTCGGACGTGAGGTAGTCGGTGAGACCGTCTTCGAAGTACCACTCCTCGCTGTCGGCCGGATCCTGCTCGCTGATGAAGCGCATCCGCAGCTTCGGGCAGAGCACTGCCTTCGCGCGCATGACGTGCTTGAGCCGTGGGATCGAGAACTTCGGCGAATCGAAGAACGACTCGTCGGCCCAGAAGCGGACGGTCGTGCCGGTGTTGCGCTTGCCGACCTGTCCAATCACTTTCAATTCGGACTTCTTCTTCCCGTCGGCGAAGCTCATCGAGTATTCGTTGCCGTCGCGCCGCACCCAGACCTGCAGCTTCTTCGAGAGGGCGTTGACGACGGAGACGCCGACGCCGTGCAGGCCGCCGGAGTAGCGATAGCTCTTGTCGCTGAACTTCGCGCCGGCGTGCAGCCGCGTGAGGATCACCTCGACGCCGCTCACGCCTTCTTTCGCATGCTTGTCGACCGGCATGCCGCGGCCGTTGTCGGCGACGGAGAGCGAGTTGTCGTCGTGCAGCGTGACCGTGATCTCGTCGCAATAGCCGGCGATCGCTTCGTCGGCGGAGTTGTCGATCACCTCCTGCGCCAGATGGTTCGGGCGCTCGGTGAGCGTGTACATCCCAGGGCGTTTTCGGACAGGCTCGAGTCCGGTGAGAACTTCAATTGCAGAGGAGTCGTAGGTCGTCATCTTGGGCGGCGGGATTGTATAGGACGATGGGACCTATGGGACCTATAGGACCTATAGGGAGCCACCCATAGGTCCTATAGGTCCCATAGGTCCCATTCGTCCAATCACCGCGACGCCGCTGTCGCCACCGGCACTGCAACTGGCAACGACCGGACCACCGCTACCTTCCCATTCGCATTCTTCTCGTCGGGATCGTTCGTGCGCGAGGGCGTCGAGGTGATGAACGCCTCGAGCTCCTGCGGCGTCATGCCCGGACGCTCCGACAACACGCGCGCGGCGATGCCGGCGATGATCGGCGTCGCGAACGACGTCCCTGACCGGAGATTCGGCCTGCGCCCGCGATAGTGATCGTTCGCGGTGATCGTCGCGCTGAAGATCTGCTGCGCCGGCGCGAGGATCTCCACCGCGCCGCGGCAGCCGCCGATCCACGTCTCGTTCTGCGCGGTGATCCCGCCGACGGTGATGATGCCGTCGATCTCAGGACCGAGGATTGCGGGAAAGCGATCGACGATGCCGTTGCGGCCGCAGCCGCCGTCGATGTTGTTGGCCGCGACGACGAAGAGGAAGTGCTTGCCGTTCGGATCGGGGCTGCCATTCGCGTCGACGCCGTCGATCATGTCGCGCATCTTCTTCTCGACCGCGTCGTACGACACGACTCCCTGCGACGACATCCCGCTGATCCGCTCCAGCACCCACCCGCTGATGTTCACGATCGCCGTGTGGAACTGCGGCGCATCCGGACTCCACGCATGGTGGATGATCGCGTTCAGTCCGTCGAGATAGGTGCGCGTGGTCGCCAGGCCGTGCTCGTTCATCACGCGGATGCTCACGATGTCGGCGTCCGGCGCGACGCCGATGTTGCGTCCGGCGATGATCGACGCGACGCTCGTGCCGTGCGACGCCGCGACGAGCTCGGTGTAATCGCTGTAGCAGGGGTCGAGTGCCTTGTTCGCGCTCCTGCAGTTGGAGGCGCCGAGGCGGACGGTGCCGGCGACATCGAAGCCGGCGAGCACGCGCGAACCGGCCGGCCCGCCGAACTCCGTGTGCGCCTGATCGACGCCGGTGTCCATCACATAGATCACGCTTCCCGCGCCGCGATTGCTGCGGTCGTAATGACCGTCGAGCTTCGCGTCAGGATGGCTGATCCGGTCGAGGTACCAGAGGAGATTCTCGGCGCCGCCGTCGGTGCAACTGCCGAGGCGCGACGAGGAATGCTGGGCATCGAGAGGAACTTCGATCTCGTTGCAGTGCGTGGCGATCACATCGGGAGACACCGCGAGCGCTGCAGACGCTGCGAGCGCAAGCAGGAGAACGACCGCGAGCCGGATGGACCGTTCCAATGGGAAACCTGATTGTGGACGACGTTGGACCGCTGCGATTCAGGATGCGACAAACAGTTCGGAAGCGCAAGATAATTCAGACGCGTTGAACTACCTCGCTCACCTCTTTCTCGCCGGCGACAGCGCGGAATCGCTCATCGGCAATCTGGCCGGCGACTTCGTCAAGGGGCCGCTGCATGAGGGACGGTTTCCGCCGGCGATCGCCGAGGGAATCGCGAAGCATCGGAGGATCGACGCGTTCACAGATTCGCATCCCGATGTCGCCGCGTTCCGCCGCGTGCTGATTCCCGAGCATGGGCACTGGTCGCGCGTGATCGCCGATGTGTTCTTCGATCACTTTCTCGCCTGCGGCTTCGAGGAATGGGGCCGCGAGCCGCTGGAAACGTTCGTGGCGCGGGTGCATGCGACACTTGATCAACATCTTGACCTTCTGCCGGAACGGCTCCGCGCCGTCTACCCCTTCATGCGCCGCGAAGGCTGGCTCCTCGGCTATCGCGAACGGGAAGGAATCGAGCTGGCCCTGCGCGGCCTCTCGCGGAGAATCGCGCGGCATCCGCCGCTGTACGAGGCGATGCACCTGCTCGACGATGCGCGCGGAGAACTGGAACGAAGGTTCCGCGCGTTCTTCCCCGACGTCATGAGTTTCGCGAAGTGAAGTGGGGTGCGGACGTCCCGTCCGCACATTGGGGGCACAGTGGGGTGCGGACGCCTCGTCCGCACCTGGGGGGCACAGTGGAGTGCGGACGCCTCGTCCGCACATTGGGGGCAAGCGGAGCACCGCTGCCTCGACGGCAGCGGCTCGCGGACGAGGGCGTCCGCGCCCCACCTGTTCTCCCGGACTGCAGACGGAGCACCGCTGCCTTGACGGCAGCGGCTCGCGGACGAGGACGTCCGCGCCCCACCTGTTCCCCGTCGATACGAGGTAGGGACGGAGGATGACTCCGCCCCTCCCTCCGAACCGGACTGGCGGATCTCCCGCATCCGGCTCTCCAGTTAGTGGACCGATTTCACGGACTGTTGGAACAGCAAGTGCGCCTCCGAAAGGCTGAAGAGGCCTCGCTGCTGAAAGAAGATATTCGGCCAGCGGAAATGATCGTATCCGCCACCACGGCCGCGCCGTTTGCTCCGTTTTCGCAGGATCGACCGCAGGCGCATGCGCACCCATTGGTCGAGCTTCACGAATGCGGAGCGGGAGCTGTGTTTGAAGTACTCGAACCAGCCGCGTAGCGTCGCGTTCACGGATTTGATGATCGCGTCGAGACTGTGACCGTTTGTCCTCGGCGTTTTCGCGCGCAGGTTCTCGCGGAACTTCTGTTCGCTTTTCGGCCGCGGATATCGGCGATTCTCGAAAAACCGGTATCCCAGAAAGTCGAACCCAGGTCGCAGAGTTGCATCCACCAACCTCGTCTTGACCGGGTGAAGCCTCAGCCCCCGCTCGGTCATCGATTCCGTCAGCAGCGTCATCGCTCGCTCTGCCTTCTCCCGGCTCTCGCACAGAATCACCATGTCATCTGCGTACCGTACCAATCTGTATCCAGCCTCTGTCATCACGACATCGACCGGGTGCAGGTAAATGTTAGCCAGCAGCGGACTGATGACGGCTCCCTGCGGAGTTCCCCGCTCCGGTTGCCATCGTTTCATTCCGTCCATGACGTCCTGTTCGAGAAACTGCTCGATCAGATCGAGGAGTGATCCATCTGCGACCTCTTTCGCAACTTCGGCCATGAGGCGTTTCTGGTCGATCGTGTCGAAGTACTCCTCGATATCCACATCGACCACCCACGTCCGCCCCATCGCCAGCTCCTGTTCCACCACACGCAGCGCATCCTTGCATCCTCGTCCCGGCCGAAACCCGTAGCTGCATTCGACGAACTTCTTCTCGAAGATCGGTTCGATTGTGTTGAGGATGCTCGTCTGAACCACTCGGTCGATGATCGTCGGCACCCCCAGCGGACGCTTCTTTCCATCGCTCTTCGGGATCCACACTCTCTTCACTGCGTACGGCTTGTACGTTTGCTCTCGAAGTTGTTCACTCAGCCTCGTCAGCCGCTTTTCGGCTCGTTCGGCAAATCGGCGGATCGACATCCCATCCACTCCTCCGCCTCCTCGCCGTGCTTCGACGTGTTTCCACGCGATCGCCAGGCTCTCCTTCCGGTACACCTTATCGATCAGGCTGTGCCACTTCCCTCCCTTCACTCCGTTTTCCAGAGCCTCCAGCATGCGCTCCGTCCATATCGAGCGTTCCACCCAGTCCCATCGGCCCGTGGCTTCTCTTCCGCGTTCTAGCTCTTGCACTGCTCGCAGTTGTTCGTCGCTCTCCATTTCCGTCACGCATCCACCTTCCTGCCCCCCTTTGCTCTGCGCCAGTTACGGCGCTTCCTCGCTCTTATGAGGGCTCTGTCGTCTCCCGTCAGTCAGCTCCTTCGGGCGACGATCCCCGTTTCACATCATCTGAACTTCTCTGTCGTTCTGTCTCCAACCACGCCATGCCGTCCCACATCGCTTTCTTTGCGCTTGTTTGTTCTCGCGACTGGGTTTTTCCTTGCAGCGCCGTTTCCCGTCTGCGCGCACCAAGTCTCCAAGCTTCGCCCTTCACTCGCGGGCTCGCTACGGCATCACGCCGAATCGAGTTTCTCTCGTACGGACCGACAGAGTCGCCGCCGGCTGCTCTCCACCCCACCTTCGGGCTACTTCTCCCCCGGTGACGCAGTTGCCTTTGGCTTTCGACCAGTCAAGCGTTTGGTCGAGAGGGGTCTCACCTCCTTTTCAGATGTGCGCTCGGGCGCACGGGCGCGGACGTCCTCGTCCGCACATTGGGGGCACAGTGGGGTGCGGACGTCTCGTCCGCACATTGGGGCAAACAGAGCACCGCTGCCTCGACGGCAGCGGCTCGCGGACGAGGACGTCCGCGCCCCACCTGTTCTCCGTCGGACTGCAGACGGAACACCGCTGCCTCGACGGCAGCGGCTCGCGGACGAGGGCGTCCGCGCCCCACCTGTTCTCCCGGACTGCAGACGGAGCACCGCTGCCTCGACGGCAGCGGCTCCACCTGTTCTCCGTCGGAGTGCGGACGCCTCGTCCGCACATTGGGGGCACAGTGGAGTGCGGACGTCTCGTCCGCACATTGGGGCAAGCGGAGCACCGCTGCCTCGACGGCAGCGGCTCGCGGACGAGGGCGTCCGCGCCCCCACCTGTTCTCTGTCGGAGTGCGGACGCCTCGTCCGCACATTGGGGCAGACGGAACACCGCTGCCTCGACGGCAGCGGCTCGCGGACGAGGGCGTCCGCGCCCCACCTGTTCTCCGTCGGAGTGCGGACGCCTCGTCCGCACATTGGGGGCACAGTGGGGTGCGGACGTCCCGTCCGCACATTGGGGCAAACAGAACACCGCGGACGAGGCGTCCGCGCTCCACCTCGTCCTGCTCACGATACGATGCGCCCATGAAAAGCGTTCAGGAGACCTACGCCCCGCACAACGCCTGCTTCGGCTGCGGGCCGTCCAACGAGAAAGGCCTTCGCATCCGCAGCTTCGAAGAAAACGGCGAGCTCGTCGCCGAGTGGCGTCCCGAGAAACATCACGAGGCCTTCGACAACGTCCTCAACGGCGGCATCTGCGGTGCGCTCCTCGACTGCCACAGCAACTGGGCGGCGACGATGCACCTCATGCATCAGAACGGCAGCGCCACTCCTCCGTGCACCGTCACGTCCGACTTCCACGTCTTCCTCAAGCGCCCCACGCCGACCAACACGACGCTGCACCTGAAGGCAAGAGTCGTGGAGTCCTCCGCAGACCGCGCCGTCGTCGAGGCCACGCTCGAAGCGAACGGCAAGATCACCGCAACGTGCCGCGGAACGTTCGTCGCGGTCACCGAAGGACATCCCGCCTACCATCGCTGGTAACGCATGCTCACGGCGCTCCTGCTCGCCGCAATTCTGATCCGCCCTTCGCGCGCCGGCTGGTTCGAGACGCCTGCGCGCTGGCTCCCCTCGCATGCAGTCAGCGCGGACACGCTGGTCGCCCTTGCCCGCGACGCGCGCGTCATCGCCCTCGCCGACGCCACGCATGGGACGCACGAGTTCTTCGCGTCGAAGCAGGAGCTCGTTCCGAAATTCGCGGCGGCGGGCGTGCAGACCATCGCCTTCGAAGCGCCCTATGCCGAGTGGGAGCGCGGCAACTACGACGTCGCGGACTACTACTTCTGGCACAACGAAGAGGCGCTCGCGCTCATCGCCTGGGCGCGCGCGCAGAATCCGCCGCTGCGCATCATCGGCATCGATTGCGCCCATCCGATCGAGGCGATCGATCTTCTGCTCGAGCGCGTTCGTGCGATCGACGCCTCGCTCGCCGCCGGCCTCGAGCGGCGCTACGGCTGCCTGCTCGACGATCGCGATCATCCCAACAGTTACTCGGGTCTCAGCGCCGCGGATCGCGAGGTCTGCAGAACTTCGATCTGGTCCGTGCGGCCGCTGCTGCACGATGCAGAGCTCGAGCACAACGCGCGCGTCATCGAGCAGGGCGAAGAGGCGCTGTACACCGGCCTGCGCAATCGCGACGGCGCGATGGGCGAGAATCTCGTCTGGGCCTCGCAGCAATACGGCCGCACCCTCGTCCTCGGCCACAACGAGCACTTCGGAAAGACGCCGTATTCACTCTTCGGCGGCGAGCCGGCTGCCAGCGCGGGAATGGCGGTGATGCAGGCGCAGGTCCCCTACTTCGCGGCCGGCTCCGTCGCGCTGCAGGGATCGTTCGTCACGTATGACGAAGGGCGCTTCATCGACGAGCCGTTCCCGCAGCCGGCCGCGGACGACATCGCGATCGCACTGCGCGAAGGTGGATCGTCGTACTACCTGCCGCTGCGCGGTGTGCTGCCGGCGTGGCTGGCGATGTCGCATCACATCCGCATCGCCGGCTCGAGCGGACCGGTGCTCAGTCTGAAGGAAGATCTCGCCGCGAAATTCGACGCGTTGCTGTATGTCGAGACGTCGACGCCGGCGCAGTTGCGGTGAGCCTCACCCGTTCTGCTGCAGCTCCGCGAGAATCTCGTCGATCGCATCCGCCGCGCTGTCGAGCGGCAGCACGCACGTGCCCGCGCCTTTGTGTCCCCCGCCGTTGAAGCGCGACATCAGCTCGCCGACGCTCGTCCTGCACGTGCGATTGAAGATGCTGTGGCCGACCGCGGCGATCACGCTGTTCTTCCCCGGACCCCAGTGCACGCGCAGCGACACATTCGACTCCGGGAAGAGCGTGTAGATCAGAAAGCGGTTGCCGGCCGGCATGTCGGCGCTCTCGCGCAGATCGGTGACGACGACATTGTTCAATTGAAAACTGTTGCGGCGCAGCAGATCCTTGAACGCGACGAGCTCATTCCGCAGCCGGTCGACGCGCGCTTTCACCTCGGGTTGCGCGAGCACTTCGTCGATGGTCATCGTCTTCAGCCAGCCGACGAGATGATTGAAGTAGTCCTTGAAGCTGCCGAGGCCGGAGCGGCTGTCGATGGTGTAGCCGAGGAGGATGTAGCCGCGCGGATCATCGACATCCTCGGGAGCGAGCTGCGCGGCGTCGAGGCGATCCGTCTCCGCGACGAGCTTCTCGTGCCGCAGCAACTCCGGATCGTTGGGATATTTCTCCGTGTAGTAGTCGTAGACCACGCGCGCGGCCGACGGCGCGATCGCGTGCCGCCCTTTCACATCCGCGGGCGGCCGCTCGTTGCTCTCGGTGAGAATGTGGTGGTCGAACCACATGCCGCAGGAGGGGTGATACGGAACGTTGGCGAGGATGTCGCCGCGGCCGATCTCGATGCGCTTGTCGGTGATGTCCTGCGGATGGATGAGCACGATCTCATCGATCGGCTCCTTCATCGTGATGATCACGGCGCATGTCAGACCATCGAGGTCTCCACGCGTGACGAGTCGCATCCGAATCCTCCGGAAGTGAAAGTTGTACCATCAGAAGAGGCGTGCCAGCAACGCCGCGACCGCGGTCTCGACTCGCAGAATGCGCGGACCGAGGGAAATGGAGGCGAAGCCGGCGCGCGCGAGCGACGCGATTTCCGCGTCGATGAACCCTCCCTCGGGGCCGATGACGAGGGTTGCGGGACCGGTGATCGCACGCGGGCATTCCATCCCTCCTGCCGGATGTGCGACGAGTGCGCGCGTGCCGGCGGCGATCGCGGGAAGCTCCTGCTCGACGAAGGGACGGAAGAGGCGGCGGAGCTCGATCGACGGCAGCGTGGTGTCGCGCGCCTGCTCGAGGCCGAGGATCGATTGGAGGCGGAGGTTGTCGGGAGCGAGGCGCGGAGTCGACCAGTAGCTCTTCTCCACGCGCCATGCGTTGATGAGAACGATGCGCTTGACGCCCATGGATGCGGCGCCGGCGATCACGCGGTTGAGGACTTTCGGCCGCGGCAGCGCGAGGACGAGCGTGAGTGGAAGCGGCGGCGGAGGGTCGCGATCGAGCGCGATGCGAAGCGAGATCGAGTCGCGATCGAGGTGAAGAATCTCGCCGGAGCCGATGCGGCCGCCTTCGACGCCGACGGTGAGGCGGTCGCCCGCCGCAGCGCGATGAACGTCGCGGACATGTTCGAGCCGGCGCCCGCGCAGCACGACCTGATCGGGCGCCGTGAAATCAGAATCGAAGAGAAGGAGAAGGTTCACGGGGCGATGGGCGGGCGCTGTCGCGCGGCGCTGGGCGCGAGGCGCTGGGCGATCGATGCCGGTTCGTGTGATGCCATGGGCCAAGTGTCCCATGATTCAAGATGAGGAGCGCTACACGAACGGTCCCATAGCGCCCAGCGCCCAGCGCCAGCGCGCCTAGCGCCCCGCGCCACGCGCCATCGACTTTAGTATCATCCGCGGCCATGAACATCGAGGTCCGGAAGCAGAACGATGTGGTGATCATTGACTTCAAGGGGCGGCTCGCGGCCGGCGTCAGCGATGAGGTCCTGACGCAGATCGTGAACGAATTGCTGACCGAGGGCTACAAGAAGATCCTCCTGAATCTGTCGGATATGGATTACATCGACAGCAGCGGTCTTGGGGATCTCGTGCAGAGCCTCAGGATGTCGAATCGCAGCGGCGCGTCGCTGCGGCTGCTCAAGCCGCAGGATCGGGTGACGAAGACGCTGCGGCTGACGAATCTCCTTCCGATGTTTTCGGTCTACGAGAACGAGAAGGACGCGCTGGCGGCATTCTCCCAATCGTAGACGGCAGCGGCTCAGCACGGCCTCCTGCTTGCACAGGAGGCGGGCATGTACACCTCGATTCTGTTGCTGAGCTCTCTACTTGCAGCGAGCCAGGTGGTCGTCACGGGTCCGCTGACGATGGCCGCGAGCACGCAGAAGAAGATTCTGGTCGTGCGGATTGGCGCGACCGACATGCGCCGGTATGACGTCGCAGTCGGCTCGAAGAAGCATCCGACGCCGATGGGCCGCTTCTCCGTCTCGCACATCGTGTGGAATCCGCCCTGGAATCCGCCCGATGCGCCGTGGGCAAAAGGCAAGAGCGCAAAGCCGCCGGGACATCCCGACAATCCGATGAAGGTCGTGAAGATCTTCTTTCAGGAGCCCGACTACTACATACACGGGACGGACGATGAGGATTCGATCGGCGAGGCGGCGTCCCACGGCTGCATCAGGATGACGGCGAAGGATGCGGAGGATCTCGCGCGGTACCTGATGATGCACGCGGGGGCGCCGAAGGACGAGGCGTGGTTCGACGCGGTGGTCAGAGGCGGCAGGACGGCGGACGTGCGATTGCCGCACGCGGTGCCGATTGCAATCGGGCGTTAGGAACGTTGACACCGGTTGTAGACCGAGGGAACCTCGGTGAACGATGAAGACGCGACTGACGCTGTCGCCGGGAATGAATGGCACGAAGAAGCTCGTCGGCCGGTACGGAGACCGGCTGGTATGCGTGAGGTACCGGTACGACGAGAAGCGGAACAAGCGGATCAAGACGGTGGAGTTGATCGAGGACGAGGCGCCGTGGCAGTGCCCGCAGGAGATCTACCTGGTGAAGATCGCGTATCAGGAGACGGAGTTGAGGGAAGCGATCAAACAGTCCGGCGGCCGGTGGAACGCGCAGACAAAGGTGTGGGAATGCGACGCGAGAGTGGTGAAGAAATTGTCGCTGGAGCCCAGGGTCATCGGCACCCTCGCGCGTGAGTAACTAGATATCTACCGGTAGATGTAGATATCTATCGATGGATGGTTGCATCTACGGGTAGATGTGAGGCAGAGTGGCTTAATACAGAGTTGAACGAAACCGCTCCGCGGTAGTGCCGTGAGGCACGATCCCTCCAAGTTCCCACGAACATCCCTGTCCTAAACGCGCTGCACGTGAGCGGCAGCCTGGGGACC
>JAJPHC010000042.1 GCA_021325515.1 Acidobacteriota bacterium | reverse complement strand
GTCGCTCGTCGTCAACGATGTCCCGCATCGCCTCCTCCTCGCTCCTTGATCTTGCCTCGCAAGCACCACCAGCGGTATTGCGCCGAATTCGAGGACAGAGCACTAGACCGCAGGCAACGTGATCGCGAACGTCGAGCCTTCGCCCAGCTTGCTCTTCACCTCGACTTCGCCGCCCTGCATCTCGGCGAAGCGCTTGACCAGGGCGAGGCCGAGGCCGGTGCCGGTGGAGTTGGGGCCGCGCGTGTACACCTGTTCGAAGTCCTCGAAGATCCGGGCCTGATCTTCATCGCTGATGCCGATGCCGCGATCGCGCACCTCGATCCTCCAGCGCCCGTCGAGCTTCTCGCTGATCACCGAGACCGGCTTTCCTTCTCCGCTGTACTTGTTCGCGTTGGAGAGGAGATTGAGCAGGATCTGCTCGACGCGGCTCGGATCGGCGCGCACGAGCATCGGTTCTTCCGGCACGGAAATCACCACCTGCTGCCGCTTGCGCACGAAGAGGGGCGAGGTCGAGCGCACGGTGTTGCTGATCGATCTGCGCAGGTCGACGTCTTCGAAGTGCATCTTCATCTTTCCCGACTCGATCTTCGAGACATCGAGCAGATCGTTGATGAGGTGCAGCAGGTGACGGGCGCTCGTCGACACGTTCTCCAGGAAGTTCACCCGCTTCACGTGATCGATCGTCTCCTCCTGCTCGGCGAGCAGGTCGGAAAAACCGATGATCGAGTTGAGCGGCGTGCGCAGCTCGTGCGACATCTTCGCGAGGAAATCGCTCTTGTGCCGCGAGGCTGCCAGTGCGCGTTCGGTCTGCAGCCGCAGCGCTCCTTCGCGCCGCAGCAGCTCGGCCTGCGTCTCGGCGAGCGCCCCCGCGATCGTGCGGAACTCGAGGTAGCCCGACTCGATCTTTGCTGGATCGACCGACTGTCCGTCGCGCATCGCATTGATCGCCTCGCGCACCTGATGGAACGGCCTCGAGATGTTGACGATCAGCGTCAGCGACGCGAGCACGAGAATCATGAAGACGAAACCGTCGACGAGGCCCACCACCGTCATGATGCGCGCGCGCTTCCGTCCGAAGTCCGCCCACGACTTGCCGTCCGCGGCTTCCATGTCGCTCCGCAGTTTCAGGATGCGCGCACTGACCTGCGAGGCGTTCGCCTGCGGCCCGGCAAACCACTTCTGCGTCAGCGAGCGGACCTCGGGCACTTCCTGCATGAGCTCCGGCGACGTGTGGGTGAGAGCGGGCTCGAGCGATGCGAACTCCGCGTCGTTCACGCGGCGCGCGGCCGCGAGCATCGCAGAGCGGCGCGGATCGTTTTCGTCGATCGTCTCGATCCCGAGGAAATTGTCGTGGATGCGATTGACGATGACGGTCGCTTTCGCCCATGCGCGCTGCTGCTCGAGCCGTTCGGCTTCCAGTCCGTTGAGCAGCGAGACGCGAATCGCGAACGACATCGCGAATCCGAGCAGAAGGATCACGGCGAGGATCTGGACCGCGTTCGTGATCGTTCGCGGCTGCCCCGCCTGTTCGCGCGAGGCGTCGCTGCCGATGCGGCTGAAGAGCGCGTGGCCGAACGCCAGCGCCGGCATCGCCAGGAGAAGCGCCGCAGTGAAGTCAGCGATCCACCAGACATAGACCTCGCGCCAGACGAGGTACGTACCGGCGGGATGCTTGAGGATGAGCACGTTCCCTGCGATCGCGCTGAATGCGGTGTTCACGACGCATCCGAAAATCAGGAAGGCGATCAGCGAGCGCATGTCGCGCAGATCGGAGGAGATATCGCGCCGGAACCGGAAGACCGCCCACGGCACCATGCCTTCGATGGCGCTGATCAAACCGCTCGTGAGCAGCGTGGTGAAACTGATCTCCGGGCTCCACGGCGTCACGATGGTGCCGAGCACGACACCGATCGCTGCCCACCAGCCGAACATCATGCAGGCGAGGATCGCGATCGCGGTCGCGGGAAAGAGAATCGAGACACTGTTCTCGATTTCGAACTGAGTCGCGAGCGCGTTGCAGAGCGAGAAGAGCGCGAACGTCAGTGCGACCTGGCCGGTGCGAATGAGGAACGCGCGCATGAGGACGCGGAGAATTATGAATCAAGTAGGGGGGATGGGACGATGGGACCTATGGGACCTATGGGACCTATGGGTGGACGCCTTCTCCCCATAGGTCCCATAGGTCCCATTCATCCAGTTACTATCCCTCATGCACTTTCAGACCCGGGCCGTTCACGCTGCTGCGAAGCCTGATGAAGCCACCTCATCCGTGGCTCCTGCGATTCATCTTTCGACGACGTTCGAGCGATCCCCCGATTCCACTCCGCTGCACGGCTACAGCTACATCCGCGAAGGGAATCCGACCCAGTCGGCGCTGGAGTCGGCGCTGGCGGAGATCGAGTCGGGCGCACGCGCGCTGGCGTTCGCGTCGGGCATCGGCGCCGCTGCCTCGGTTCTGCAGACGCTCGCGCCGGGATCGCACGTGCTGCTTCCCGACGACAGCTATTACGCGATGCGCATCATCGCGCGCGACTTCATGCCGCAATGGCAAATTACGCACGACCTCGTGCCGATGAACGATCTCGATGCGGTGCGCCGCGCGATGCGCAGAGAGACGAAGCTGCTCTGGGCCGAGTCGCCGTCGAATCCGCTGATGAAGATCTGCGATCTCGCCGCGCTGGCGGAGCTCGCGCATGAGCACGGCGCTCGATTGGCGGTCGATGGAACGTTCGCCACTCCGGCGCTGCAGCGTCCGCTCGAGCTAGGCGCCGATCTCGTCATGCACTCCACGACGAAGTACCTCGGCGGTCACAGCGACGTCGCCGGCGGCGCGGTGATCTTCGCGAGCGAGGGTGAACTGCACGAGCGCGTCGAGCACGTCCGCTCGATCCTCGGCGCCACCGCGTCGCCGTTCAACTCCTGGCTCGTGCTGCGCGGCATCCGCACGCTCGCCGTGCGCATGCGCGTGCACAGCGAAAACGCGATGCGCGTCGCGGAGTTTCTCTCCGCGCATCCGCGCGTCGAGGCGACGCACTATCCCGGCCTCGCATCGCATCCCGGACACGAAATCGCGAAAAAGCAGATGTCGATGTTTGGCGGCATGGTGTCGTTCCGCGTTCGCGAAGGGCGAGCGGCCGCGATCGAGGTCGTATCGAAGACGAAGCTGTTCGTCAGCGCGACATCGCTGGGAGGAACCGAGAGCCTCATCGAGCACCGCGCGTCGAGCGAGGGGCCGGCGAGCACGACGCCCGAGAATCTGCTGCGGCTCTCGGTGGGACTCGAGCATCCCGATGATCTGATCGAGGACCTGCGGCAGGCGCTGAGCGGCTAAAATGGCGGCATGGCCGCAAACTTCGAAATCACCTGTCCCTGCTGCGAAACGCTGATCATCGTCGATCGCATCACCGGCGAGATCCTTCTCCACAAGCAGAAGGAGAAGGCGACGAAGGAGTCGTTCGACGCCATGGTGTCGAAGCTCGAGGCGCAGAAGAGCGAGGCGGCGAAGCGTTTCGAAAAACAGCTCGAGAGCCAGAAGGACCGCGCGCGCATCCTCGAAGAGAAATTCAAGGAAGCGATGCAGCGCGCCGAGAAGGACGACAAGCCGCTCATCAATCCGATGGATATGGATTGACTCTTTCGCCGGCGTGCCGTAACCGCGTAATCTCGCACCATGACCTTCGATCCTGATGCACCTGCGACCGGCGACGGCATCTACGGCCTGCCGTTCACTCCGGAAGAGGCGCACGTCGTCATCATCCCCGTGCCGTTCGAAGCAACGACCTCCTACGGCGGCGGCACCTCGGGCGGCCCCGCGGCGATTCTCGAGGCCTCGCGTCAGGTCGATCTCTACGACCGCGAGACAGGCAAGCCGTATGAGCGCGGGATCGCGATGCTTCCGATCTCGCGCAAGCTCGCGCGCTGGAACAATGAGGCGCGCGAGATGGCGCTGCCGGTGATCGAGAAGGGCGGCGTCGTCAATCGCCGCACGGGCAGGCTCGCCGATCGAGTCAGTGCGATCGGCGATCGCGTCAACACCTGGGTCTACGACAAGACGCGCGGATTCCTCGAACAGGGAAAGATGCCCGTCGTGCTCGGCGGCGATCACTCCGTGCCCTTCGGCGCGATTCAGGCGTATGCGGAGCGGCATCCGGGAATGGGGATCCTGCATCTCGATGCCCATGCGGATCTGCGCGACGCGTACGAGGGCTTCACCTGGTCGCATGCATCGATCTTCCACAACGTGATGACGCGAATCGACGGCGTGGCGAAACTCGTGCAGGCCGGCGTGCGCGATGTGGGGCAGGGGGAGCTCGCCTTCATCGAGTCGTCGAAGGGACGCATCGTCACGTACTTCGATTCGGACGTCGCGGTGCGGAAGGAGAATGGCGCGCCGTGGTCGTCGATCGCCGACGAGATCGTCGCGCAGCTCCCGCCGGAGATCTACCTCTCGTGGGACATCGATGGTCTCGATCCGACGCTCTGTCCCGGGACAGGAACGCCCGTTCCCGGCGGTCTTTCGTGGAACGAGGCCATCGGCCTCCTGCGCGCGATCGTTCGCGCGAACAAGCGGATCATCGGTCTCGACCTCTGCGAAGTCTCGCCCGGCGGAACGGAGTGGGATGCGAATGTCGGCGCGCGGCTCCTCTACAAGATGATCGGATTTGCCCTGAAAAGCGCCGGCGGCGCGAATCGTGAATGATGTTCTCCTACACGTATGGCCGCGCACGACGAGCTCTTCAACGGAATTCAATCTCCGACCATCACGGACTGCGCCGTGCTCATCCGCGAAGTGCGCGTGAAGATCGGCGTGTTGTCGCGTTACGTGACGATTCGCATCTACCAGAGCCAGAAGGCCGTCAAGCCGTTCACATTCGAGCTCTCCGCGCTCATGCGAACCCGTGAGGGAGAGCTGCGCGACGACGATCGCGGCGCGGAATCGGAGATGGAAGCTCTCCGCCGCGCCATCCGCATTCTGACGATGGACTACGAGGATTCGGTGCGCCGCGGCGACATGCCGGATGACCGCTGGCTCGTCGAGCAGGGCCCGGAGTAGGGCCGGACAGCGTATACTGTCTCATGTTGAGGATTGCTCCTCAGCCTCCAGCACGGTCGAACTAAGTCCTCCGCCCTGGGCCCACCCACCTTAGCCAACTGAAGGTTCGACCAGCGCAGCAGTGCCATGTGATGCGGTACGTCTGCGCACGACCCGGGGAGCAACTGATGACAATGCCAGCAAACGCAACGAGCCGACCTGCGAAGGGGAGAGTCGCGGTGACTGACTCCAACATTCGCAAAGCAGCGGCGCGGCTTCTGACGTGCAAGCTCGTGTCGACGGAAATGATGTACGTCCAGCGCACGCTCGGCCAGACTGCGACGCAGGATCAGCTCGACGCGCAGGTGCTCGCGGTTCGTTCGCTCCCCTGGTCCGAGATCGCCGAAGCGGATTGAGGAGGACCCGATGAACATCCTGCTGATCATCACTACCGCACTCGTGTTGGTGGCACTCAGCTTTTGGTACGCGCGGTTGCGCGCCAGCGACCGGATCCTCGCGATCATGACGCGCCGCGGCCCGATCTCGATTCTCGCGTC
The DNA here is from genome assembly GCA_021325515.1 of Acidobacteriota bacterium. Lineage (GTDB taxonomy): Bacteria > Acidobacteriota > Thermoanaerobaculia > Gp7-AA8 > Gp7-AA8 > JAJPHC01. The sequence continues at coordinate 51,426 of JAJPHC010000042.1, read as the reverse complement.
GCGTGCGCAGTTGATCGACGGGCCCAATCACATCCCGGTCGTGCTCTCCCTCGGCGACTCGCAGATCGCGTATGAAAACGCCGATCTCGATGCGACGATCGACATGGGACAGATCGACGAAGTGGAGTATGGATCGGACCTCGTCACCGGCGGCATTGCGGATGGCGCGATCCTGCGGCTGCGGGCCCATGGGCGCGCGTTCGAGTTCGTTCTCGAGAGTGCCGCCGCATCGCTATGGTCGAGCCGGCTTCCGCCTCACCGCGTCGATGAGCGCGGCACGGTTCACGTCGTCCCGATCTAAATCGCGCATCCCGGAATTCGCCGGCGCGTTCGCCGGTTCCGTCAGTCATCAAGTGATTTGCCAGCTCGCGAAGATGAACTCGTTTGATCTCCGAAGGCAGCAGCACAGAAAGGAGATTCACAAATGAGAACATCCGGTACCGTCAAGTGGTTCAACGACGCAAAGGGCTTCGGCTTCATCACCAGCGAGAATGGTGATGACCTCTTCGTTCACTTCTCTGCGATTCAGGGCAGCGGCTTCCGCTCGCTCCCCGAGGGCGCAGCCGTCGAGTTCGATGTGACTCGCGGTCCGAAAGGGCTTCAGGCATCGAACGTCACGGTCATCTAACAAGCGTTCACAACGCAATGACAACAAAAGGACAGGGCACCGCTCCTGTCCTTTTTTTTTGAAAGAGAGCCGACGCGATGCCCAAACCTCGAATGAGCAACGTCAAGCGCCAGCGCGAGCAGGCCAAGCGGGAACGGCAGCAAAGAAAAGGTGAACGGCGCGAGGAGCGTAAGCGTCAGACGGTCAATGGCGAGACGCTCGACGGCGAGACGCTCAATGGAGAGACGCCGGACGACGAATCGCCGTCGGCCGCCGAGTCATCCGAGCTTGCGTAGCTCCTCCACCTTCGCCTCGATCATGACGTGATGTTCGAGGCCGAGGAGGTCGGCGAGCTTGCGGACGAGATAGTTCTCATAGTCCGTGAGCTTGCCGTCGGAGTAAGCCATTCGCCACATCGTCTTCACGATGTCGATCCGCTGTTCGAGCGGCATCTGCTTGCGGATGAAGTTCGTGATCGCGAAGTAGTCGATCGTCCGCCCGCGGATCTCAGCCGCCGCTTCAATCAGCTCCTTCGCCGATTCGTCGTCGAGCTCGAACGTGCGGCGGAGGTAGTCGACGATGTTGCCGTCTTCCGCCGGCGTGAATGTGCCGTCCGCGTATGCGATGTCGAGGAGCACGGCCGCGGTTGCCAGACGCAGCGGGTCATGCTCCTCTTTTTTCTCTTCGGTGCAGCGCTTGAATCGATCGATCAGCCGTGCAAAGCTCACGGTCCGGAGTGTAAACCATGCCTCAGACCTCGATGAACAACCTGCCCGATGACTCCCGCGTCTGGGTGTTCGGCGTCTCGCCCGCGCTCGACGAACGAAAAAGCGCTCAAATGCTGTCGCGCATCGACGGCTTTCTCGCGCAATGGGCTGCGCACAACGTCCCCATCACGTCGTCCCGCGATCTGATCGAAGGAAGTTTTCTCGTCATCGCCGTCGATCACGATGCCGAGACCTCCGGCTGCTCGATCGACCGGATGTTCGGCACACTGAAGCAACTCGAGTCCGAGCTCGGCGTGAAGATCCTCGATCCCGATCGCGTCTTCGTCCGTCATGGCGACGGCCATGTCGATGCTCTCTCCCGTGCCGACTTTCGCGCGAGGGGCGACATGCACACCGTCGTCTTCGACACCATCGTCGAGCGCCTCGGCGAGATCCGCAGCGGACGATGGGAGCGCACGGCCGCGACGTCGTGGCACCGGCAACTGCTTTCGTAATCTGCCTCCTGCTGCCTGCTGCCTGACGGTGCTACCCTAGCTCTGTCCAATGCTCACGATTCTCATCGTCGATGACAATGCGTCGTTTCGCGCGCAGGCGGCGAGGCTCTGTCAGCGCGAGGGCTTTGCGACGCTCGAGGCGAGCGGCGTTTCGGATCTCGCGCATGTGCTCGCGTCGTCGGCACCCGATCTCGTGCTCATCGACATCGAGCTTCCGCAGATCCCCGGCCATCGCCTCGGCGCGTTGATCCGCTCGCGCCAGCACGTCCCGATCGTGCTCGTCTCCGCGCTGGCCGAGGATCGCGTGCGGCGGTTGTTCGAAGCGTCGGATGCCGATGGCTGGATCTGCAAGCCGCTCACGCGCGACAAACTGATTGCAGCCGTGACGCGATTCGTGACGTCGAAGCAGCCGCCGGCCGCGCTGCCCGAGGCGAAGCTGCCGGTGAAGTCGCCCGGCAAACCGAGCGTGCTCCTGATCGAGGACGAGCCGGTCATCGCGGCGCGAATCGAAGGGGTGCTCGGCGATTGCGACGTGACGACGATCGCAGAAGGCGGCGTCGCCATCGAGCATCTGCTCACCGGTCACTACGACTGCGTTCTGCTCGATCTCATGCTGCCGCATCTGAGCGGCTTCGACGTGCTGCGGCATCTGATCCTGCGCAAGCCCGAGCTACTCAAGTCGACGGTGATCATGACCGCGGCGACGGACGAGTCGCTGCAGTTCATCGACGCGAAGGCAGTTGCGGGAGTTCTGCGCAAGCCGTTCGAAGTCGCGACGCTGCCGGGAGTCGTCGGCGACGTCATTCGCACGGCGCGCTAACCGGCGGCCCTGTCCGTTCGTCCAACCGGACATGAAGAACATCCTCCTTCTTCTCTGCGCGTTTGCCGTCGCCGCTCCCGCAGTCGAAAGCGTGGTGGCCGACCGCCCTCTCGAAGTGCGGATCGAAGTACGGCCGCGCATGGTCAATGGCGTGATTCCGGTTCGCGCGACTCCGTACACCGCGTCGGCGCTCGTGACCGAGGCTGGTACGCGCAGGACGATCGGCTCCGTCGACATCGATCTGCGCCCCGGCGAGTCGAAGAAGCAGATCGATCGCGCGACTCCGTACCGCATCGAATTCGAGTCGAAGATCTCCGCCGACGGCCTCCGCGCCGCCGCGGTGGCGAGCGTCTTCGATCACGACCGGCTGCTCACAAGGCAGACCGCGTCGATGGTGCTGGGGCGCTAGAACCGCCGCTTCGTCGACGTCGCTCTGTCCGAAATTTCCGACAGCCGTTTTGCGATGATGTCCGCCGCTTCCTCCGCGCTCATCTGTCCGGTGTCGATGACCAGCTCGGCCTCCGGCATCACCGGCGTGTCGAACACGCCGGCGCCATCGAGCTCGCGATAGAGCTCGACGCTCTGCAGCTTCCCGAACTTCTTCCGCGAGTCGTTCGTGATCCTCTGCTCCAGCGCGTCGCGCGAGCAACGCAGCTCGATGAGGTGCAGGCCGCCGCGCGACGCGAGTGCCGGGAGGAAGCCGTCCGTCACCGTCGCTTCCGGTGCGAAGGTGAGGATCACATCCTCACCGGCCTCGATCGCAGCATCGACGAGCATGAGCCACAACCGCTCGCGCAGCTCGATGAACGGTGCACTGCCGAAGGAAAATAGGGCGGTGACGAGATCGACGACTGCGTGATTGTGAATCAGGCGAAAGCCGGTCGCCTGCGCGACGAGGCTGCCGATCGTGTACTTCCCGGTTCCGGGACGGCCGAACAGAAGGATGATCATAGGCCTATCCAAAGAGATTCGAGATTTTCCCACTGCAAGAAACGGGCGCGCCCGAGCCCGAGCCCGAGACAGACGCTCAGATTTCAGCTCCGACGCCTAACGCTCTAATGATTCGTTGCACATGGACGTGGCAGTCTTCGACGATGATGCGCACGCGTCCGACGGGGGAGCCTGCGATCGCCGTTCCGGCGAGAAAGAGCCCTGGCACGTTCGTCTCCATCGTTTCCTCGTTGTACACCGGCTTTCGCTCGTCGCCACTCATCTCCACGCCGGCGCGCTCGAACAGCGTCGTGTCCTGTTCGTACCCGGTCAGCGAGAGGACGAAATCCGCCGGCTCTTCGCGCAGGCCGGCGGGCGTTCGCAGCACGATCGAGCCCTCGCGGATCTCGGCCGGCGTCGCGTTGAGGATCGCCCGCACGCGATTGTCGCGCAGCATCGAACGGATCTCCGGCAGCAGCCAGAACTTCACGCGCGACGCGTCGAAGTCTTCGCCGCGGTAGCAGAGCGTGACCTGCGCTCCCGCGCGCTGGCAGCGGATCGCCGCCTCGATCGCCGAGTTCTTCCCGCCGATGATCACCAGCCGTTGTCCGAAGTACATGTGCGGCTCGTGAAAGTAATGGCTCACATGCGGCAGCCCTTCGCCGGGGATGCCGAGGAGACGCGGCCTGTGCATGGCACCGATGGCGATGACGAGCTTCTTCGCGTGGAGCTTCGCCTTCGAAGTCGTCAGCTCGAAGACATCGCCTCTCTTCTCGATCGACTCCACCTTCTCGTAGGTGCGGATCGCCAGGCCGAACTGCAGCACGACCGCGCGCAGATAGGCGAGGAACTCCTCGCGCGTCACCTTCTGCTGATCGGCGGTCTGGATGGGGACCCCGGCAATCGCGAGCCGCTCCGCATTCGAGTGAAACTGCATCTGCAGCGGGTACCACGACATCGTGGTCCCGACAGGGCCTGCGTCGAGGTGCACGTAGTCTGCGTTCGCCTGCTTGAGCGCGACGGCGAGCTCGATCCCGATCGGGCCCGCGCCGATGATGGCGATGTCCGTCATATGCGCCGGGCCGCTGAAGTTTCCATTTCGATCATGGTCGTGTCTATCGTAACGGGTACGCGAGAGTGTCCGTATACTCATTGATACAGCCCTCCATCATGCAGGACATCGATTCAGCGGTACGCGGCACGCGGCGGCGGATCGCAGCGGTCCTCGCTCTGCGCAGGCTGCTCGTCGATGAGGGGCGGTGGTTTCTCCTCTGGGGTCTCGGCGCTCTCGTCTCACGCGTCCTCGGCGGCAGCGCGCGCTGGGCATTTCTCCTCGGTCTCGCGGGCGCGGGACTCATCGCGATCTCCGCCATCGAGCGCGGCATTCGCTCCGCTCCGCCGGTACGCTCTCTCCTCGCGCTGTTCGATGTCCGCATGCACGCCGGCGGACTCGCTGCTGCATCCGCCGATGTGAGCCTCGGTGCATGGACGCTGCCGCCCGCCGCGCCTCCGCCGGTCCGCTGGGACGCGCGCAGACCTCTCCTGCTTCTGGTCGGTGCCGCGGCGTTCGTCGCCGGCGCTCACCTGATTCCGATCCGCTCCGCCGCGTCACGCCGTCCGCTCGAGCTCGGGGCGGATGCGAAGCGGATCGAGGGAAAGATCGAAGTGCTCGAGCAGGAGAAGATCCTCACGCCGGATCGTGCCGAGGCTTTGAAGCAGACGGTCGAGGAACTGAAGGCGACGGCGGAAGGCGACGATCCTGCCAAGGCGTGGGAGATGCTCGATGCGGTCGAAGACTCCGTTTCGAAGTCTGCGGCGAGCGCGGCAGAAGAAGCGATCCGCAATGGTGAGGCGCTGGCGCAGATCGCGGCGATGTCGTCGATGCCTGACATGGCGAATGCGGTGCGCCAGGCGAGCGAGAACCCGTCACTCATGCCGGGCGTCGACGCGAAGTCGGCGACGATGGCGCAGCTGGGAGCGGCTGCGCAACGCGGCCAGGCCTCGCTGCGCGACAAGCTTGCGAAGATGGCGGCGAAGGGCATGATCGATCCGAAGTCGCTCAACAAATTCGACTCGGCGACCTCGCAGGCCGCACGCGATGAGCTCGCGGAGTACCTCCGGAATCACAAAGGGCAGTCGCAGCAGGGACAGATGGCACGCGGCGGCAGGGGCGGCGTCGATCGCGGCCGCGGCGACGCGCCGCTCTTCTTCGGCGAAGAGACGAAGTCCGCGGATGAGAAGTTCAGGGACATGCCGATTCCGCCGGCCGCTGAGGCCGCGCTCGAGCAGAGCGATGTGATCGGCCAGAGCGCCGCCGAGCCTGACAAGACGCTGCAGCAGCGCTCCCGGGGCGGCGCACTCGCCGCCGGCACCGGTTCGGGCTCCGCCTGGCGAACCACGATTCTGCCGCGTCATCGCGGCTCCGTCGCACGCTACTTCGAGAGGTCGAAATGACTGAGGCCACACTGATTCAACCCGACGAGTTGATGCCGCACGCGAAGCGCGCCGCTTCCATCGTCGAAGAGCTCGACCGCATTCTTCTCGGCCGCCACGAACTGCACCGCCTCGTCGTGACCGGCATCCTCGCGCGCGGCCACATCCTTCTCGAAGGTGTGCCCGGTCTCGGCAAGACCGCGCTGGCGAAGGCTCTCGGCGACATCCTCAGTCTCGAGCTCAAGCGCGTGCAGTTCACTCCCGACCTGATGCCCGGCGACATCCTCGGGACGAACATTCTTCAGGAGAGCGACGGCGGTGGCGCGCGCCGCCTCGTGTTCCAACAGGGGCCGGTATTCGCGAACATCCTCCTCGCGGACGAGATCAATCGCGCATCGCCGAAGACGCAGTCGGCACTGCTCGAAGCGATGCAGGAGCGCGCGGTTACGCTGCTCGGCATCACGCGGCCGCTCCCTGATCCGTTCTTCGTGATGGCCTCGCAGAATCCGATCGAGTTCGAAGGAACCTATCCGCTCCCCGAGGCGCAGATCGACCGGTTTCTGTTCAAGCTGCAGGTGTCGAATGTCGATGTCGATGTTCTCGACGAGATCATCTCGACGCGGAGACGCGGCGAGGCGCCGGCGCCGCGTGCGCGTGTGACGCACGCGGAGCTGCAGCAGATCTTCGCGACGGTTGATCGCATCTATCTGCCGAAGGCAGTGTCGCGCTACATCGCACGGCTCGTGGCGGCGACGCATCCCGATGGTCCCGAGCACACCGAGCACGTTGCGAAATACGTGAGCCTCGGAGCGTCGCCGCGCGCGGCGATCGCGCTCGCGGAGGCGGGAAGAGCGGAGGCTCTCCTCTCCGGACGGCCGACGGTCGGCTTCGACGACGTCCGCCGCGTCGCGCACGCCGTGCTCGATCATCGCTTCATCCTCGGCTATCGCGGACGCGTGGACGGAATCACGACGAAGCAGATCGTCGATGACCTGCTTGCGTCGATCGACGAGACGGGCGTGCGCCTGCCGGAAGGTGTGAGTGTCTAGGAAGAGCGAGCTCGCGGTGGACCGTGGGGCGAGACGCTCGCCCGCGCTGCTCGTTCTCGTTCTGCTCTTCGCGTTCTCCGCGCGCGCCGACAAGTTCGGCCCCGTGAACATCCTTCCGCTCCCGTCGCTCGGCGACATGGGGAGCGCCGGTTTCAACGTTCGCCGTTTCGAGATCGAGAATCCCACGCGCGAGCCGCACAAGGTCACGCTCTCGATCATCGTGCACGGCTACGGCATGCGCTCGGAGCTGCACACGTCGCGGACGATCACTGCACCGCCGGCCTCCACGATCACGATCGAGGTTCCGGAACAACTGCAGGGCTGGACTCCGTCGCGCGAGCTCTCGGTCGAAGTCGATGACCGCCATCGCGGTCCCGACATGAAGCTGACCGCGACGGGCAGCGGCGAGCGAGGCCTGCAGATTCTTCTGAGCCCCGCATTCGCCGACACCGCGCTGCGCGAAGAGGCGAAGAAGCGCATGTCGGCAAACTCGTTCGAATTCATTCGCTCCGATCTTCCGATCAATCAGTGGAGCACGAACTGGCTTGCCTACACGCCGTTCGCCGGTGTCGCGCTGACGGCCGCCGAGTGGAGCGAGATGCCCGCACCTGCACAAGCCGCGGTGCAGCAATGGGTGCGCAGCGGTGGAACGCTGCTGATCACCGGCACGGCGGCGATCTTGCCGGGAGCACGAGTCGTCAGCGCCGTGCCGGCCTACTCGGAGAGCTCGCTCGCGTTCGGCCACGCGTTTACCGTGTTGCCGCCGATCGATCAGGCTCCGGGGCCGCTCTTCGATGCGCTGGCGAATTCGTGGCAGGGCTCGCTGGCGATGATGACCGCCTCCTCGGCTCCGTACGATCTCCTCCCGCTGCTCGGCTCAGGCCACGTGCCGGTGCCGGCGATGTTCGCGCTGCTCATCGTCTTCGCCGTGTCGAGCGGACCGGTCAGCCTCTTCATGCACGCGAAGCGCGACCGCCGCATGTGGATCTTCTGGACGATGCCGGCTGCAGCGTTGATCGCAAGCGCCGGCATCATTCTGGCCAGCCTCGCGTCCGAAGGATGGCAGCGCGTGATGAAGTCGTCGTCGATCACCTGGCTCGACGAAAACAGCGGCGATGCGACGACGCTCGGCGTGATCGGCTTTTACGCGACGATCCCTCCCAACGGCGAGATCCGCTTCGCTCCGGAAACCGAGTTCCGCCTTTTCGGCGACTCGATGCACCTCGAGGAAGTGGATGCAACGGATGGTCAGCGTCTGTCGGGCTGGGTCGACAGCCGCGTGTCGACCTACTTCGCGTTCCGCAAGAACGAGCATCGCCGCGAGCGACTGTCTCTCCGGACGCGCAACGGACAACTGGCCGCGGTCAACGGCTTCGGTTCGCGAATCAGCACGCTGTGGCTGATGACGGACGACGGCACGTTGTATCGCTCGGGAGCGATCGAGCCGGGTGCCGAGGGCGTGTTGCAGATTGCGCAGAAAGAAAAGGTGAGTGAGGCAGCGCCGGTGTGGCTCGGTTCTCCCGAAGGTTGGGTGAGCTATCCCTCCCGCTGGGCTGCAGAGCCGCGCTCCATGCTGCGGCGCGGCGGATACATCGCAGTGCTCGATACGTCTCCGTTCGTCGAGCGGGCACTCGATCGCGCGAGGACTGTTGCTGCGAATGGCGTCGTGGTCGGTCTGCTCAGGCGAGGCGCCAATGCGAGTTGAGGTCTCGAATCTGCGGAAGGAATTCGGCCGCACCGTCGCGGTCGACGGCGTCTCGTTCTCGTTCTCATCGGGCGAGGTGATCGGTTTCGTCGGGCCGAACGGCGCGGGGAAGACGACGACCATGCGGATTCTCGCGACACTCGACGAGCCGACGAGCGGTGACGCGGTCGTCGACGGCGTTTCGCTGGTGCAGGATCCCGAGGAGGCGCGAACGCTGATCGGCTTCGTGCCCGACGCGCTCCCCACGCATCACGACATCACCGTGCATGAGTACCTCGACTTCTTCGCGCGTGCGTATCGCATTCCCTTCGCGCGGCGCGTGCGGGTGATCGAGCGGATCGAGGAGTTCACGAATCTCACCGGCATCCGGCAGAAGAATCTGAAGTCGCTGTCGAAGGGGATGAATCAGCGCGTCTGTCTGGCGCGTGCGCTGCTGCACGATCCGAAGGTGCTGATCCTCGACGAGCCGGCGGCGGGGCTCGACCCGCGTGCGCGCATCGAACTGCGCGAGCTCATTCGCGTCTTCTCCGCGCAGGGGAAGGCGATTCTCATGAGCTCGCACATCCTCACCGAACTGTCGGAGATCTGCACCGGCGCCGTCATCATCGAGCGCGGGCGCGTGCTGAAGGCGGGCAACCTCGATGATCTCCTCGTCACCGACAGCGAAGTGCGAACGATCGTCATTCGCCCGCTCGGCGGACTCGACGCGCTGCATCGCTCTCTGCTCGAGCTTCCCGGGACGCGGGGCGTGCGCGCCGGCGACGATGAGTTGACCGTGCAGTACGCGGGGTCGGACGCCGAGGCGAGCGATCTGCTGGCGGAACTGGTCAGGAGAGGACATCGCATCGCGGAGTTCCATCAGCAGCGCGCGAATCTGGAGCAGCTCTTCATGAACGTGACGACGGGAGGCGTGCAATGACGCTCCGCGAATGGCGGGAGCGGATCAACGACGCGATCAATCCGATCGTCGTCAAGGAATTACGGCAGGCCGTGCGCGGACGCTTCGTCGTGACCGTGCTGGTTCTCAGCCTGGTGTCGCAGATGATCATCGTGATCGGCGCGATGATCGGTCAGCGGCTGGAGAGCATGTCGGTCGAGCGGACCGCGGTCGGCGCCGGCCTGTTCATGACGATCTTCAGCGTCCTCTTCTTCGGCTCGATCATGCTCGTGCCGATGTACTCGGGATTCCGGATGATGTCCGAGCGCTCGGACTCGAACGTCGATCTGCTGTTCATCACGACGATTCGCCCGCGCAATGTGGTGGCCGGAAAGATTCTCTCTGCCGCGGTGATCACGGCGTTGATCTTCAGCGCATCCGTGCCCTTTCTCGTCTTCTCCTACGTGCTGCGCGGAATCGACTTCATCTCCATCGCGATCGTGACGCTGGCCGGCTACTTCTTCATCGTGTCGCAGAGCGTGCTCGCACTCTTCGTCGGCGCGCTTCCTGCCAGCCGCCCGTTCAAGCTTCTCCTCGGCATCGGCCTGTTCGCGATCTCGATCACGACCTCCGTCGCGATGTCGGCGTTCGCCGCGCAGTTCATCCGCTTCGGCGTCACGGCTCCGGGTGCGCGGGGGATGACGGGAGGGCTCGCTGCGGTCGTCGCGCTCGCGCTGATCGCCGATCTGCTGCTGGCATTTCTGACGACTGCGCTGATCTCGCCGCCGAGTGCGAATCGCGCGCTTCCGATCCGTCTGTTCCTCACGATCATGTGGCTCGTTTCACTCGGCATCGCGATCTGGGCCGTGATCGACAACGCCTCGGTCGGTGCACTGCTCGTCTGGGCCGTGGGCGAACTGGCGATCATCTCGCTCGTGCTCTTCAGCGCGATCGGAGAGCGCGAGGAGTGGGGGCCGCGCATCGCGCGTACGATCCCGCGCGATCCGCTGCGGCGTTTCGGCGCGTTTCTCCTTTTCAGCGGCGGCGGCGGCACGATCTGGGCCCTGCTGATGATGGCGGCCACGATCGCCACATTCGGCTCGATCGCTTATCTCGGCGGCCCGGCCGATTCGCTGAATGTGCCGCGGTATCTGATGTGGCTCCTCGAGGGCGCATTGTGCATCGCCGGCTATGCGGGCACGGCGCTGCTGCTGCGGCGGACGATCCTCACGCGCCGCGTTCCGGCACGCGCGACCTGGGCCATCGTGCTCGTGCTCTTCGTGCTGCTCGCGATTCTGCCGCCGCTCGCTGCCTTCGCGCTCGAAGACGACTCGCAGGGATTCGGGATCTTCATCCGCATCGCGACCATTCCGAATCCATTTCCCATGACGTCGCCGGAAGCGGGGCCGTGGATCCCGAAGACGATCGCGCTGTGCGTATGGGCCGCGCTGGCGATCGTGGTGAACGTGGAATGGGCGCGAACACTGTTCGCGCGATTCCGGAGACCCAACGGCGAGACGCCGGCGATGGAGGGAATCGTGCCCGAGCTCAGTGCTGAGGGATAAGGTGGGGCAGGAAAAGCGAGATGCAGAATTCAGACTGCAGACTTCAGAATGAAACTCAGAATTCGGATCATTCTGAATTCTTCCTTCTGAATTCTGACTTCTGCATTTCGCTTTTGACACTCCCATGCCGGACGCGATGAATGTCCTCCAGGCACTCCTCGATGGCGAGCGTGCGGGTGCCGGCCGCATGCTCGTGCCGCCGCGGCGCGCGAAGATGGTGGCGGGCGGTGTGCGCGAGGGCCGCCGCGCGGGAGGCTCGCTCGAGTTTCGCGACTATCGCGACTACGAGCCGGGCGATGACCTTCGCCACCTCGACTGGGGGCTCTTCGCGCGCAGCGACAGGCTCGCGGTGAAGCGCTTCAACGAAGAGGTCAGCCCGTACGTCGATCTCATTCTCGATGGCTCGAAGTCGATGGCCTTCGAGCCGTGCAAGGGAGAGGTCGCGCTGTCGCTGGCGGCGATGCTGGCGACGGCCGCGCGCAATGCAGGGTTTCCCTACGCGGTCTGGATGCCGCGCGAGCGCCTGACGCGCGTCGCGCAGGGCATCGAGAAACCGTCGCTCTGGACCGGCCTCGACTTCGGCTTCGCCGGCGATCCTGCGCCGCCACTCGCGCGCGGCGCATCGACGCTCCGTCCCTTCAGCATCCGCATCTTCATCAGCGATCTTCTCTGGCCGTCGGAGCCTAACCATCTGCTGCACTCGCTCGCGGCGAATGCCTCGGCGGTCATCGTGGTCGAGCTGGTGTCGGCTGCAGATGAGAATCCGGAACCGTTCGGCGACATTCGTCTGGTCGATGTCGAGTCGGGCGAGGAGCAGGATGTGATCGTGAATGGTGCGAATGCGGCGGCGTTTCGCGGCGCGCTGCTGCGTCACCGGCAATCGTGGGACGAGGCCGTGCGCGAATGCCACGCGACCATCGTCCGGGCGGTGGCGGAGGAGGTGGGGGAGGATCTCCTGGCCGCTGAGCTGGCGAAGGCGGGCATCCTCCAATGCTGACCTCCATCGGCGCGCTCGCCGGGTTGATCACGATTCCCATCCTCGCGGTCATCTACCTCTTTCACCGGCGGCCGCGCGTGCGGCAGGTCTCGAGCCTCATGCTCTGGTCGCTGCTGGAGCGCCCGGCGACCGGGGGAACGAAGCGCGAGTTCCTCCGCCTGCCGCTGACCTTCTGGCTCGAAGCGGCGGCATTGCTGCTGCTCGTCATCGCACTCGCCGGTCCGATCCTGCCGCGCGTCTCGCATCGGCGGCCTCTCCTCGTCGTCCTCGATGACTCGCTGTCGATGCAGGCGGGATCGCATTCGACTGCGCAGCAGCGGGCGCGCGATTTTCTGAAGCGAGAGGTGCTCGACGGACAGTACGATCCTGTGCGATTCATCCTCGCCGGCGAGACGCCGCAGCTCGCGCCGCTCGATCAGTGGTCGTGCAACGCGCCGGCGGCGAATCTCGATGCCGCTCTCGCGTTCGCGGCGCAGCTCGCCGGACCTGATGCGCTGGTCATGATCGTGACCGATCATGCGCCGCCGCGCGCTCCCGGTCCGCGCATCCGGTGGCGCGCGTTCGGACAGCCGGAGAAGAACGCCGGCTTCATCGCCGCGTCCCGATCGCGCGCGGGGCGGGATCGCATCATGCTCGGCATCGGAGGCAATGCCGCCACGGAGCTGTCGATCATCGCCGGCGGAAAGACTCTGCTGAAGCGGAGGATTGCGCAGGACAATCTCACGATCGAGCTGCCGGAAGGAACAGGCGTGGTCGAAGCACGGCTGTCCGATGATGCAGCGCCGTTCGACAATCGCGTGATCCTCCTGCCGGAGCGGCGGCCGCCTGTCGCGGTCTCCCTCGACATCGCGAGTGAAGCACTGAAGCGCGACCTCGAGCATGCGCTCGATGCGAGCGGACGCGCGCTCATCACGCCGGGCGGATCGCTGTTGATCACGGACAAGCCGGGGCACAGCGGCGAGTGGATCCTCGAACTGGTGAGTGGCGGAAAGGGGACGACGCACGCCGGTCCGTTCCTTCTCGATCGCACGCATCCGCTGACGGCGGGCGTCGATCTCGACGGCGTGCTCTGGACTGCGCCGGATGGAGCGATGCCCGGCACGCCGGTGATTCTCGCCGGCAATCGACCGCTCGTGACGGACGATGCGCGCCATATCCGCATGCGCCTCGATCCTGCGCTCTCCACGCTGCAGCGTTCGCCGGCGTGGCCTGCGCTGATCTGGAATCTCGTCGAGATGCGCAGTGACGCGAGCCCCGGTTTTCACGCGTCGAACATCGTGCACGGTGCCGTGACGGAGCTCGTGCTTCCGCCGCGCGCGGAGAGCGCGCGGATCGAACCGCCCGGCGCACCGGCTCGCACGATGGCAGCCGCGCGCGGCGCTCACACGCTCGCGATCGGCGCATCGCGGCCCGGACTCTGGACCGTGAGCGCGGGAAGCGATCGCTATCAGTTCGCGTGCAACGCACTCAATCCGGAGGAATCCGATCTTTCGCACGCGACGTCAGGCACGTGGAACGGATGGACGGAGTCGTCGCTGCTGCGCGCCGGCTTTGACGACGTAGCGTGGCTCTTTCTTCTCGCCGCACTGGGAGTGCTCGCGCTGCACATGAAGGTGACTTCCAGGTGACGGCGTGACATTTACCCATCCCATCTGGCTCCTGCTCGCGCTGCCGCTGGCGATGGCGTTCATCGCGTGGCCGCCGGCTTCGCGCCTGCGCTTCGGGCTGCGGCTCGCGATCTCCATCGCGCTTCTGCTTGCGATGAGCGGGATCGCGCTCGATCTGCCGAGCCGCGAAGGAACGGTCGTCGTCGTCGCCGACCGGAGTCTGTCGATGCCGCGCGATGCCGGCGCGCTCGAGAACGAGCTCACGAAGACGATCCGGAAGAAGAAGCCGGCGGGCTCGAATCTGCAGATCGTTTCTTTCGGCAGCGAGGCGCAGGTCGAGGCCTCGGAGAATTTCGCGATGCCGCCCAATCGTCCCGAGTCGAATCTGCAGCGAGGACTCGAGACGGCGCTTTCGCTGATTCCGCCGAATGCGCCGGGCCGCATCGTGCTGCTCAGCGACGGGCGATGGAGCGGGCAGGATCCATCCGCCGCGATGCTGCTCGCCGCCGATCGCGGCGTGGCGATCGACTACCGGCTCGTGGAGCGCTCGTCGGCATCCGATCTCGCGATCGAGCGGATCGACGCCCCGGCAACCGTCGCCTCCGGCGAAGCGTTCGTCATCCGCGCCACGATTCGGTCGCCGGCCGGCGGCGATGCGAACGTCGTCCTCAAGCGCGGCGGCGCAGTCATTGCGCAAGGCAGACAGCACTTCGTGCCCGGCGCGAATCCGATCGCATTTCGTGATCGTGCCGCGAGCGGCGGCCTCCTCTCGTACACGCTCGAGGTAGGAGGCGAGAACGATCCGGTGCCGGAGAACAATCACGCGCGATTTCTCGTCGGCGTGAGCGGATCGAAGCCGGTGCTCCTCGTCTCAGGATCGCCGGGCTCGCACTATGCCCAACGCCTCGCTGCATCCGGAGTCGCGGTGCAGAGCGATGCACATCCGGCGTGGAGCCTCGACACGCTCAGCAATTACTCGGCGGTGATTCTCGAGAACGTGCCGGCGAGCGAGGTCGGTGTGAACGGAATGCGCACGCTCGCTTCGTGGGTCACGAACGCAGGCGGCGGGTTGATGGTCACCGGCGGGCGCAGCTCGTTCGCAGCGGGCGGCTATTTCAAATCGCCGCTCGAGCCGGTGCTTCCTGTTTCGATGGAGCTGCGCCGCGAGCATCGCAAGCTGCGGATGTCGATCGTCATCACGATGGATCGCTCCGGCTCGATGGCGATGGAAGCGGGACATGGCCGCACGAAGATCCAGCTCGCCGATCTGAGCGCCGTGCAGGTGCTCGACATGCTCTCGCCGCAGGATGAACTGGGCGTGATCGCCGTCGACAGCGCGGCGCACATCGTCGCCGATCTCGATCCGGTCGAAGGGCGCGAGGACGTGCTGCGCAGGAAGATCCTCTCCGTCGAATCGGAAGGCGGCGGCATCTTCATCTACGAGGCGCTCGCCGCGTCGGCGAACATGCTCGTCACGGCGAAATCGCAGACGCGGCACATCCTCCTCTTCGCCGACGCGAACGATTCCGAGGAGCCGGGCGATTACAAGAGGCTGCTCGATGCGTGTGCGAAGGCCAACATCACGATCTCCGTCGTCGGCCTAGGAACCGATAAGGACAGCGACGCGGAGCTCCTGCGCGACATCGCGCGCCGCGGCGGCGGACAGATCTACTTCACCGAAGACGCGGAGGATCTGCCGCGCATTTTTGCGCAGGACACGTTCATCGTCGCGCGCAGTGCGATGATCGACACGCCCGTGCCGCTGCAGGCGACCGCCGCATTGACGTCGATGAGCGGGCGAATGTTCACACCGCCTCCGGCGGGAGGATTCAATCTCTGTTACCTGCGCGATGGCGCGTCGCCGGCGGTGCTGACGGCGGACGAGTATCACGCACCGTTCGTCGCGTCGTGGCAGGCGGGCCTCGGCCGCGTCATTGCGTACACCGGCGAAGCCGATGGCGAACTGACCGGCGCGCTCGGCGCGTGGAGCGACATCGGCAGCTTTCATTCGAGTCTCGTCCGCTGGCTCGCGAACGGGGAGTCGCCGCTGCCGGGAGACATGCTCGTCACGCAGCAGGTCTCGAACGGCGCGTGCCGCATCTCCCTGCAACTCGATCCGGAACGGACGAACGCGAGTGTCGTGCAGGTGCCGGCGGTGACGACGCTGTCCGGATTGCCGGGAGCTGCGCCGGCGGTGGCGAAGTCGAAGATGAAGTGGATCTCGCCCGATGAGCTGAGCGTCGAGATTCCGCTGC
The DNA here is from genome assembly GCA_021325515.1 of Acidobacteriota bacterium. Taxonomy (GTDB): domain Bacteria; phylum Acidobacteriota; class Thermoanaerobaculia; order Gp7-AA8; family Gp7-AA8; genus JAJPHC01. The sequence goes on along the minus strand of JAJPHC010000042.1, from coordinate 35,359 downwards.
ACGGCGATGAGACCTATCTCTCATCCGTTGACGTGCCGGGCGCCGGTCACGTGGCGCTGCCCGCGGTGCGTCTGCCGTATTCGCCGGAGTACGCGCCGAATGACGGCGACGCGGGGCGGCGGACGATGGAGAAGCTGGCGCGCGCGACGGGAGGGAAGGAGCGCCTCGCGGTGGATGAGGTATGGCACGACCTGGCGCGAAAGAAACAGCCGGTGCCGCTCGCGCCGTGGCTCATCGGTGCAGCGATCGTGCTGCTGCTGCTCGAAACACTGGAGCGCCGCACCGGTTTCCTGATTCTGCGCGCGGAGGCAGGACGTGCTGTCCGTCCTCGCGCGCCGAAGCCGCAGGCCGCGCCGGCACCCCAACCATCCGTTGCACCTCAGTCCGGGGAGAAGCCCGAGCCGCTGCCCGAAGTGAATCCGCTGCTCGACGCGCTCGATCGCGCCAAGCAGCGAGGCAAGCGCTGAGCATGGCCGATGCGGTTCGTGCTCTACCGCGAGCCCGCGTGACCGCGAGCCCGCGGATCCTACGACTCCAGCGTCGCGGTCATCGTGATCTCTGCGTTGAGCAGCCGCGAGATCGGGCATCCGGCCTTCGCATTTCCCGCCGCGGTATCGAACGCTTCCTTCGTTGCGCCCGGCACCTTCGCGGTCACATCGAGATGCACCTGCGTCACGGTGAAGCCGGCGTCCTTCTTCTCCATCGTCACCGTGGCCGTCGTTGCGATGCGCTCCGGCGGCGTGCCCGCCGTCGTCAACTGTGCCGACAGCGCCATCGAGAAACATCCCGCATGCGCCGCGGCGATCAATTCCTCGGGATTCGTTCCCGGACCATTTTCGAATCGTGTGCCGAACGAGTACTGCGCGCTCTGGAGCAGACCGCTCTCCGTCGAGATCGATCCTTTCCCCTCTTTGAGTGTTCCGTTCCAGACTGCCGATGCCTTCCGCTTCATTGCGTCTCCTTTTTGCGGAGGCATTCTAATCACGGAAGAAACCGTTCTCGCTCCTCGGGAGTCGGGATCCTGCAGGCATCCTTCTTACCGAACCACGAATAGCGATTCCTCGCGATGAAGCGATAGACCGCGTCGCGGATGAATCGCGGCACGAGGCGCGCGAGCATGCTCAGAAGAGACCAGATTCCGCCGAGCTGCCGCCCGACCGCGAGCGCTGCATCCGACTTGTCGCGCACTCCATCCGCATCGACGTAGAGCATCGACCATTCCGCCGACTTGTCGGAGAGGGGAGGAAGGAGTTGCTGCGCGGTCGGTCCCTGCAACGGCGCGAAGAGGAGCCGCTGCTGACGGTCGGCCTTCAACAGGAAGTTGACGAGGCCGTTGCACATCGCACAGACGCCATCGAAGAAGACGACCGGCTTTTGGGGGGAATCCATCAACAGAGACTCTACCGCGGGCCCGCGCTTCCGCGAGCCCGCGACAAACACTATTTCGCGTCAGAGTTCCAGATATCGTGCGCCGCTTTCCAGGAGCCGTCCTTCTGCTTCTTCCAGACGCAGAGGTACTTCCCCTTCTCCGTCATCGGCTTGCCGTCGACTTTGAAGGAGGCTTCATACGTGCCGCTCGTGAATCCGAGGTCGCCCTGAACTTCGGAGTGCGTGGTCTTCCAGCTCAGCGACATGCTCGGATCGGCGAGCATCGCTGCCCACGCCTTCTTCGCCTCGGCGCGGCCACTCACGACCGGCGCGTTCGGCGGATACACCATCGCATCCTCCGCATAGAAAGAGGAAACCTTGTCGATGTCTTTCGCGGCGGCAGCCTTCGACCACTCGTCGTCGAGTTTGGCGAGATTCTTCGCGGCATCCGAGGCGATCGCGTTGAAGACGAAGAGAAGTGACAGCACAAGAAGCAGCGACACACGTTTCATGGACTCTCCTTTCGATGTTCCTTGGTTCGGGATCGCAGCGATCGTAGCATCACTTCTTCTGCAGAATGACATGAGCCGCCGCGCGATGGCCGGCGGCGTGCTCGGTGCACTCGTAGCCAAGTGCGCGCAGGTCGAGCCCCTGCATCAGATGTTCGCCAGCGCCGAGGAGGACGGGGGCGACGACGAGGTGAAGATCGTCGAAGAGGCCCGCCTGCAGATATTGGCGGATCGTCGACACGCCGCCGCCGATGCGGATGTCCCGATCGCCCGCGGCCTCGCGCGCGCGTTGCAGCGCTTCATCGATTCCGCCCGTCACGAAGTGGAACACCGTTCCTCCCTTCATCGTGAGCGGCGCGCGCGCGTGATGCGTCAGCACGAAGACCGGCACGTGGTACGGCGGTTCCTCGCCCCACCATCCCTGCCAGCTCTCGTCAGGCCAGGGCCCGCGGACGGGGCCGAACATGTTGCGGCCCATGATCCACGCTCCGACATTCTCGAAGCTTCTGGCCGCGAATTCGTCGTCGATACATTGCTCACCACCGTCGCCGCAGCCGTGCATTGCCTGGAACGTGCGCGTGTGGAAGAACCACTCGAACATCTCCGGTCCGCCCACGCCGAGCGGATGCTCGAGCGACTGGTTGGGCCCGGCACTGAAGCCATCGAGGGAAGTGGAAAAACAGAGAACGCGTAATTTGGACAAGGAGTCTCCTTTGGTTCCGCGAGGCCGTTAAGTTGGTTTTCGGGGGTCACACCTGGAAAATCAACTTAACTGTGGATTCGTTAAGTTGATTTTCCAGGTGTGACCCCCGAAAACCAACTTAAGATAGTCGAGATCCCTCATGGATATTGCGAGCGGCACGCTTCTTGGGCCGTATGAGATCGTCTCGCGGATTGGCGCGGGCGGGATGGGGGAGGTCTTCAAGGCGCGCGATACGCGGCTCGATCGCGCGGTCGCGGTCAAGATTCTTCCTCACGAATTCTCGAAGAATGCCCAGTTGCAGATCCGCTTCGAGCGCGAGGCGAAGACGATCTCGCAGCTCTCGCATCCCAACATCTGCACACTGCACGACGTCGGCAACGACAACGGCATCAGCTATCTCGTCATGGAGCTGCTGGAGGGAGAGTCGCTCGCCGATCGTCTCGCAAAGGGCCCGCTGCCGCTGCCGGAAGTCATCCGCTTCGGCGCACAACTCGCCGAAGCGCTCGGCAAGGCGCATCGCGCAGGCATCGTGCATCGCGATCTGAAGCCGGGCAACGTCATGCTGACGAAGAACGGCGTGAAGCTGCTCGACTTCGGTCTCGCGAAATCGCTCGACTCGGCGTTCGTCTCCACGTCGACGATGCAGATCGACGGTGCGACGGAGCACAAGCCTCTCACCCAGGAAGGGACGATCCTCGGCACCTTCCAGTACATGGCGCCGGAGCAGCTCGAGGGGGCGGAGGCGGATGCGCGCAGCGACATCTTTGCGCTTGGCGCCGTCCTCTATGAGATGGCGACGGGACAGCGCGCGTTTCAGGGAAAGAACCGCACGTCGCTGATCGCCGCGATCGTTTCCGCGCAGCCGCGCTCGATCACGGAGACGCAGCCGATGACTCCGCCCGCGCTCGAGCATGTCGTGAGCCGCTGCCTGGAGAAGGATCCGGACGATCGCTGGCAGAGCGCGCAGGATGTCGCCGAGGAACTGCGCTGGATCAGCGAGGCCGGCTCGCAAGTCTCTGTCGCCGCACCGATCGCGATGCGCCGCAAGCATCGTGAATGGCTTGCGTGGAGTGTGGCCGCGCTGGCGGTCGCGTTGCTGATACCGCTGAGCATTGCGGCGTATCGCAGTCGAACGCGAACGCCGTCGCCGGTCGAGTCTGCGATTCTCCCGCCGGACAACTCGCCGTTCATTCTCGGTGAAGGCCCGATGCAACTCTCACCGGACGGCCGGAAGCTCGTCTTCATCGCCGAGGTGAATGGCCAGCCGATGCTGTGGGTTCGTACGCTGGCGAATCCGATCGCGCAGGTCCTGACGGGAACGGAAGACGCCAGCTATCCCTTCTGGTCCGCGGACAGCCGGCAGATCGCATTCTTCGCCGGAGGGAAATTGCGGCGAATCGATGCGAGCGGAGGACCGGCCCAGACGATCTGCGAAGCGCAGCCCGCACGCGGCGGCACCTGGAGCAAAGACGACGTCATTCTCTTCTCGATCGTTCGCGATGGGATCTATCGCACCGTCGCCACCGGCGAGAAGCCGGTGAAGATCACCGACGTCGACACCGGCGGCGGCGAGGCGGATCATCGCTGGCCGTGGTTCCTTCCTGACGGAAAGCATTTCCTCTATCTGGCCCGCGCCGAGGATCCCGAGGAGAGCATCGTGTGGCTGACGACTCTCGGCTCGAAGTCGCGCACGCGCGTCGTCCAGGCCTCCGGTCAGCCCGCGTATGTGAACGGCTATCTGCTCTTCACACGCCACCGGACACTCCTTGCGCAGGCCTTCGACACCGGAAAGATGGCGCTGACAGGCGAATCGGTGCCGCTCGCGGAGAACATCTCCTACATCGGCGGCACCGCGAGCGCGAATTACGCGGCGAACAAAGACTTCATCGCCATCGCGAGAGGCGCACTCAAGTCCCAGCTCACCTGGTTCGACGAGAACGGCCACGACCTCGGCCGCATCGGTGATGCCGCGCAGTATGTCTTCGTCGCGTTCTCGCCCGATGGAAAGCGCGTCGCCGCGGAGATCGCCGACTCATCGGACAAGTCGTCGGTCTGGATGATGGACCTCACGCGCGCGACGGCCAGCCGCTTCACATTCGGCAATGCGGATATCTTCGGCGGTGCCTGGTCGCCCGATGGACAGATCTTCGCCTATGGGGCCGCGAGAAAGCCGCCGGCCATCGACATCGTCACGAAGGCGACACTCGGATCGGGCGCGGAACAGGCGGCATGGGAAGCGGACTCGCAGCGCATCCCGCTCGCGTGGTCGAAGAATGGCGATCTGCTCGTCGGTCTCCACAATCCCAAGAAAAAAGTGGTGAACGATGTCTGGCTCTTCAACGTGAATACGAAGAAGGCGACGCCGCTGATCGAATCGCCGTTCACCGAAGTGCCTGCGGCCTTCGCGCCGGATGGTGAGTGGTTCCTCTACACATCGAACGAGTCGGGCCGCTCCGAGGTGTACGCGCAGGCGATCGGCCGAGCGGGGAAGTGGCAGATCTCGACCAGCGGCGGTGCGGCGCCGCGCTGGTCATCGAAAGGCGATCACATTTTCTACATCAGCCCGGACCGGAAGGTGATGTCGGTGCCGGTGTCGATCGGCGCGACGCTGCAGGCCGGCGATCCAAAGCCGTTGTTCGAGCTTCGCTCGCGGCTCTCGACGACGTTTCTCCCGTACGACGTGTCGCCCGACGGACGCTTTCTGATCGCCGATCCCATTCGCGATAACGGCTCCGACGCGCTGCAGTTGATCGCCAACTGGACGGCGCTGACGAAGACGATGCGCGAGTAAATCCGTCACCACGACGTCGGCCAGCCGCGCAGAAAGAGGTGCGCGGCGAGCCCGGTTCCGGCGAGGTAGATGATCCCTGCGACGAGCGGCGCGAAGAGCGCTGCGATGATCGTCGCACTCACGCGCGAGCGCTCCCCGCGAGGCAGCGCCTGAAAGAGGCCGATCGGCAACGACGCCGCGAGGAACGGCGTCCCGAAGAGCACGGGATTCCAGAGCTCGTCGTTGCGCGCATCGAGAGCCGCGATGGCAGCGCCGGCGGCGACGCAGACGAACGCCGCGGTGAGTGCCCGCACGACGCGCGTGCGCGCATGCGCGCCCGGCGACGCCACGGCAGCCAGCACGAGGATGAGAAGAATCGGGCTGGAGAGCATCGTGAGCGTGAAGAGAGAACGGCCGGCGCGTGCGAAGTAGGGCGGAGGCAGATAGCCGGCGACGCGTTTCGCGTGCGCCGGCATGTCCACGATCACCATCGCCGCGAGCGCGGCGCAGCGCCGCAGCGCGGCGTCAGTCGAGCGGCTCATCCTTCTTCACCATCTGCACGATGTTCGTCCGGTGCATCGCGTTCATGACTTTCTCGATCTGCTCGGGCGACATCGGAACTCCAGCGAGTGCACCCGCCTGCAGGATCGCGAACAGGAACACCTTGGCCAGGACTTTCTTGAACGGCATGGTCTCCTCCGGGGAATCGCGTGTGAACGGAAGGCACGTTCAGCACACAGGAGGAGCGCGGAGAAGTGAGAGAGTGACGAAGGTGATCGCCGCGACGATCTCCGTCGCGGCGCGTTCTAAGTTCGCGGTTGCGCGCGGCGCGGCCACCTCGATCGACGCGGCCGGAACTGCCACGAGCGGTACGATGACCGCCACCAGCAGCAGGCAGGCGATGACGAGGTTGCGCAGCACGCGCGCATTGTACAGGGCCGCCGTACCTCCTACCGGTTCACCATCACATCCGATGAACCGCTGCCGTAGGCTGGACTGATCGATGCGATGTTTCCTCCCGACATCAGCCACACCGTCACCGCGCCGATCGAAGGGTTCTGCGTCACGATGTCGGCCACGCCATCGCCGTTGAAATCGCCACGCCCTTTCAGTACCCAGCTCGTACCGGGCGTTCCGACGACGCGGTTGCTCGTGATGCTGAAGCCATTCATCGTCAGCACGGTCACCCAGCCGTTGGTCACGTTCTGCAGAAGAAGATCGGCGCGTCCATCGCCATTCACGTCTCCCGCCGCGATCACATGCACCTCGGGCGGCGGCGAACCGATGGATCCCGTGGCGACGATCGTTGCGTTCTGCGTTCTCCACCCGACGATCTGGCCGGTCGAACTGTTTTGCAGAATCACATCGGGCCAGCCGTCGCCATCGAGATCGCCGATCGCAACGGCCTGCCACGGCGACGCAGCACCTCCGAGCAGTTTCGTGCTGGCGATCCCGCTGCCTTTCATGAACCAGATCGCGATCTCTCCGTTCGAAGGGTTGTCCAGAAGGATGTCGTCCTTCCCGTCGTGATCGAAGTCCGCGGTGCCGACGACGATCTCCGATGGGATCGAGGGCCCAATCCCGACGAAGGATTTGAGCGCGGCATTTGCCGTCATCAGATACGCGTAGATCATTCCACTCGGCGTGTATCGCAGGAGGACGTCTGCGTACCCGTCGCCATCGATGTCACCCGTCGCGACGGGCACATATCCCGCCGGCGGCCGGTCGAGTTGCCGGATGACCGGCGGCTGCGTGCCATTCATCAGCCAGAGGTTGATCGCGTTCGTCGACGTGTCGCGAAGAACGAGATCGCTCCGTCCGTCTCCGTTCAAATCGCTCGGCGTCTTGCGCCCTGACGACACCGTGACCGTGAGGCTCACGGTGTTGCTGTTCGCCGAGCCGCAACTGTTCGACACGCGAAGCCAGTAGCTCGTCGACGCTGTCGGATTCACGACGAGTGTCGGACCGGTTGCGCCGCCGATCGGCTGCGCGGTGTTGCCGCTGCTGCCGATGTACCACTGATATGAGGTCACACCGCCCGTCGTCGACGAGCTCAGCGTCACGCTCTGCCCGGATGTGATCGCCGATGCGGAAGCCGCGATGCTCACGGTGGGAAGCGTGCAGCCGCCGCACGTTCCGCCGGGGTACACCGCCTGCACCGCATGTTGATCCCACGCCTGCAATGCACCGTTGAGCCCGCGGGTGACGAAGGCGGTCATGATCGCGCTGCTCGAGCACTCGAGCGACGGGTCCGCCGAACAGCTCCCGCTCGATGCGCGATCCTGATCGGAATGGCGGAAGCCGAGCGTGTGGCCGACTTCATGGGTCACCGCGCTGTTGAAGTCGCCGTTGCTGAACAGCAGCGAGCAGTTGGCGAGGCCGCGATTCATCTCGACGTCGGCCTCGAGCGTGGTGACGAACGTTTCTCCACTGACGGTATTGCTGCCGCTCGCCGAGGTCACGCCGCCCAGGCCGAGCGTGCCGCTGTAGCCGCTGCTGCTGCACGTAAACGGAGGCACGCCCCACGCGCTGAGGTCGCGCTCGAAGAGCACCGTATTTCGTCCATCGGCAGCATGCAGGCCCTGCGTGTGCGTTCCGTCATCGGCGCCTGCATAGACATAGTTGACGTTCGACGCGCAGTCGTTGTCCCACGAGTTGACGGCGACCTGAATCGCCGTCGAGCCACCGCCGGGCGCGCCCGGTTCCTGCGTCGTGCCCATGTAGAACGACACGGGATTCGGGAAGGTGGTCCAGCGCGAGCCCTGCGAGCCGCTGATGGTCATCGTGTACGAATTCGCCGAGTAGGGCGCGATGTCCGGCCGCGGCTGCAGCGACGTGCTCGTCAGGCGCCGCGCCGGCGACTCCTTCAGCTCCGCGCGCGGCACGACATAGTCCGCCGCCGGCTCTTCTCCCCGGGCCGCGGCGCGTACGAACGTGAGGAATCGATCGGCGGCACGCCGCTCTTCGCGGTGAGGCTGCAGATCGGGATCGACTCCGGCGATCTCATCCTCATCGCGCACGAGCAGCCGTTGCCCGAGGCGATCTTCGGCGAAGTGGAACTTGCCGATGACGAGGTCGAGAACGCTCCAGCGGTCTTCGCCCGTGCGCATGAGAAAGAGCAGCACGCGCTGCTCCGCAGCGAATCGGGGGGCGCCGGCAATGATCATCGATCGATCGCCGTAGCTGCCGCCGGGCTCGGCGACGTTGATCGTCGCCTCCGGCACATTGCCTTTGATCACTTCCTCGACGGAGATTGGCGTGATCGTTTCGATGCCGCCCTCTTCCGTCGGAATGCTGAACGAGCTCAGCGTGCTGCCGACGACGACGGCGTCTGCGGTTCTGACCAGGTCGCGGTCGGGACGGACGGCGAAGGTTGCCGCTGACGCGGGGATCGCGCAGCAGAGTACGGTCGCGATGAATAGCCATTTCCTGAACATATCGCGCCCCTTTTTTGCAGCTTTTGGGCCGGGCGCGGAGGTACTGCCGAGCGCGCCGGGGCGTGACGGCTAACCGTTCGCTGCATCAGCGCGTCAGATGGGCAGCTTGCTGATCAGGCTCTCGGGAAATGTGGTGGTGAGTGGTTCGTGCTGCGGTTCGGCGACCGCGCCGACCACGACCGTGGCGCTCGTGTCGAACTGCATCGTCACCCGCGCGGTGGCGGCGGCCCCGGCTTTCAGTTCGAGATGCTCGATGATCGCCGGCCGGAATCCTTCCAGCCTCATCTCTACCCGATACAGGCCATCCTCCGGCGGAAGGATCGTGAAGGCACCATTGGCGTCGGTGATCGCCGTCCGCTCGCTGCGCGTGGCTTCGTTCCGGATGAGGACACTCACACCCGGCAGTGCGTTCTGTTCGAACATGACGGTGCCGGTGAAGGACGCCTTTTGCGAGAGCGCGGCCTGCTCGACTGCGAGCTCGACCCGCGATCCCCTCCGGATGCGTGCTTTCCCGCACGTTTTTCCGTCCGCGGCGAAGCCCGACAAGCTGAAGAGTGCGGCGATCGCTGTGGCAGCGACGCGCGAGACGCGCGTTCGCAAGGTGCGCAACCGCGAAGGGCAGTCGCGGGTGATGATCGTCCCGTCGGCGCGGCGATACAGCCGAGCGCAGACGCGGCCTTCGGAGCGGAGGAGAAGGTCGCGCACTTCGTCGCGCGTCATCTCCGCGAAGTTGTAGACGTTGAGGCTGCAGAGAGAGCAGTGCCGTACGCGGTCATCGCCGGACATCGCTTCCCACGTCGTCTGGCAGGGGGAAGCGATGCGGATGTTCTTCAGCGGATCGTCCATCGATCGGAGTCTAGCCTCCGCTGGATGGCCCGGCAGTGAACGAAGGGAAAAATTCGGGCGGCGCTTTCGCGCCGCCAGTCGCAGGAACTACTTCTTGTCCTTTTTCGGCTTCTTTGCTTCTTTGCGCTGGTTCATCCCTTTGGCCATGGTTCGTCGTCTCCTTCCGCGTTGTTGCCGATAGGGTACCGAGCCTCGTGCCCCCTGACAAGATCCTGCAGCATGGTGCAGCGGCCGGTTAGCCCGCCGCACCGCTCTGTCGCCGCTGCGGATCTCCGTGAGATCCTTCTCCTCTGGAAGGAGTGCTTATGGAATTCGATCTGACGAACAGCACCGCGCTGCTGGCGCGGACGCCGGCGGTATTGAACGCCTGGATTCGCGAGCTTCCCGATGTCTGGGTGGAGGCGAGGGAAGGGGCGGAAACGTGGAGTGTCCGCGAGATCGTCGGCCATCTCATTCATGGCGAGAAGACGGACTGGATCCCGCGCGCGAGACGCATCCTCGAGCATGGGGAGGCGAAGGCCTTCGATCCCTTCGACCGCCTCGGCCATCTGAACGAGATCGCCGGCCGGTCACCTGGTCAACTTCTTGACGAATTCGCCGCATTGCGTGCCGGCAACCTCGAGCAACTGCGCGCGATGAATCCGGATGCCGCCGCCCTCGCCCGGCGAGGCCTGCATCCCGCGCTCGGCGTCGTCACGCTCTCCGAACTGCTGGCGACCTGGGTGGCGCATGATCTTTCCCACCTGCATCAGATCTCCCGCGTGATGGCGCATCAGTATCGCGAGGCCGTCGGGCCATGGGCCGCCTACCTCGGCGTCCTTCAATGTTCGGGGCACAGTTCCTGACGAATTCTTCTCCGGCGGGTTCAGCATTTCGCGCGCGGATTCGTACGACGTTCGACCATGAATCGATTTGGCATCGCACTTCTTGCTGCTCTCACTCTCGCCGCGGCCGCGGGCGCGCAGACCGAGTATCTGATTCGTCCCGCGGAAGCGGACCCGGCGATCTCGAACTGGAATGATCCGCACGTCGTCGAGATCGATCGCGGTGCCGTCCAGCACGCCGTCCTCTTCGTCCATCTTCCCGGCTCCTTTGGACAGCCGGAGAGCACGAAGCTGCTGCTGCAGGAGGCGGCGCGCAACGGCTATCGCGCGATTGGACTCAGCTATCCCAACACGTGGACCGTGGACTCGCTGTGCGACAGCAGCGCGGACCGCACGTGCTATGAAAAAGTCAGGATGGAGATCATCGACGGCGAGGACCGCGCGAGCCTCGTCGCGATTCCGCGGCCTGACTCGATCGAAGTGCGCCTGGCGAAGCTTCTGGCGTATCTGGCGCGGCAGTTTCCGTCCGACGGATGGGGCGGATTTCTCGACGCCGGCGGCGCTCCCGTGTGGTCGCGGATCACGATCTCGGGGCATTCGCAGGGTGGAGGAGAGGCGGCGATGCTGGCGTCGGTTCATCGTGTGAACCGCGTTGCGTTGTTCGCCGCGCCGAAGGACTTCAGTTCGTTCTTCAACGCTCCCGCTGCGTGGCTGGCGGGCGCGAAGGCAACGCCGATCGAGTCGTATTACGGTTTCTGTCACACCGAGGATGGGGCCGTGCGGCAGATGCAGATCTGGACCGCGCTCGGGCTCACGCAGACCAGCGCGCAGATCGTGATCGACGGCGTGTCGCCGCCATACGGAAACTCGCACATGCTCTTCACGCGCGCCACGCCGGCACAGGAGGGGGCGTATCACGGATCGGTCGTCGTCGACCGCAACACGCCGCTGCTGCCCGACGGTACGCCGCTCTTCGCCAGCGTGTGGCAGTACATGTGCTTTCCGGCCTGGCCGGGCCGCCGCCGCGCGGCGCGAGAGCCGTAGACGGGGCTAACCGGACGCTGCACCCTGGCCCCGAATCGTAGTCGCCGGCCGGGACGGCCGGCGACTGCGGGCGGGACGCCCGCGCTCCTACGCGATCGCGGCGGCGACCAGGGCCTGCTGCTGCTCTTCGTGGCGGTGGTGCGAGCCGGTTGCCGGGGCGGCGGCGATCGGTCTTCCCACGTAGTGCAGCTTCTGGTTAGATCCCAGCAGGTTCGTCAGGCGCTCGTGCAGGAACGGCCAGGCGCCCATGTTGCGCGGCTCGTCCTGCACCCAGACGATCTCCGTCGCGTTCGAGTACGCGCGCAGTGCATCGGCGAGCATCGGCTGCGGGAACGGATACAACTGCTCGAGGCGGATCAGCGGGATGTTCACTCCCGCCTTGTCGCGCGCGGTCTTCAGGTCGTAGTACACCTTGCCCGTCGTCAGCACGACACGGCGAACCGATGACGCATCGGCGACCTGATCGAGCAGCACCGGCTCGAAGCGTCCGCTCGTCAACTGATCGAGCGTCGACACCGCCTGCGGATGCCGCAGCAGCGACTTCGGCGTCATGATGATCAGCGGCTTGCGCGGATCGTTCTTCATCTGCCGCCGCAGCGCGTGGAAATGCTGCGCCGGCGTCGTCGGATAGATCACCTGCATGTTGCCTTCGGCGCACAGCGTCAGGAACCGCTCGAGGCGCGCCGACGAATGCTCCGGTCCCTGACCTTCGTATCCGTGCGGCAGCATCATCACCAGTCCGGAATGCTGTCCCCACTTCTCTTCCGCGGACGACAGGAACTGATCGATGATGATCTGCGCGCCGTTCATGAAATCTCCGAACTGCGCTTCCCAGATCACCAGCGCGCCCGGATCGACGACCGAATATCCGTACTCGAATCCGAGCACGCCATACTCCGACAGCAGCGAGTCGTAGACCGCGAAGTTCACTTCGGCTTCCGCCTTGTTGTACTCCGTCGTCGTCGTCGGATCGAACTCCGCGACATGTCCCGTCGCCAGCTCGTTGAGCGGCACATAGCCTTTGCCCGTCGTCGAATCGAAGAGGATCGCGTGGCGTTGCGAGAACGTGCCGCGTCCCGAATCCTGCCCCGACAGCCGCACGCGGTAGCCATCGAGCATCAACGAGCCGAATGCCATCAGCTCGCCGAACGCCCAGTCGAACGGCTCCCGGCCTTCGGCCATCGCGCGCCGCTTCACGAGCACCGGCTTCAGCTTCGCGTGCGGCGTGAATCCCTCCGGCGTGTTCGTCAGCGCGCGGCCGACGGTGTCGAGCTGCTCCTGTGTGATCGACGTATCGGGCGAAGGCTGGCGCTGGAAGCCGGTGATCTCCTCATCGGTCCAGAGCGGATCGCGCTGCGGGTGCGGCTTGTCAGCTTCCTTCGTCCGGTCGAATGCTTCCTGCAGTTTGGCCTGGAACTGGTCGAGCCACTCTTCCGCTTCCTTCGGATCAATGTCGCCCTTGCGCAGCAACTGCTCGGTGTAGATCTTGCGCACCGAGCGATGCTCCTTGATCAGCTTGTACATCTTCGGCTGCGTCAGCGACGGCTCATCGCCTTCGTTGTGGCCATGGCGCCGATAGCAAACCATGTCGATGACCACGTCCTTGTGGAACTGCTGGCGGAAGTCATACGCCAGCTTGATCGCGCGAATACACGCTTCGGGGTCATCGCCGTTCACGTGGAAGATCGGCGCCTGCACCATCTTCGCGACGTCGGTCGCATAGACCGACGAGCGCGCCGACTCCGGCCCGGTCGTGAAGCCGATCTGATTGTTGATGACGATGTGAATCGTGCCGCCGGTGCGATAGCCCGGCAGTTGCGAGAGATTCAAAGTCTCGGCGACGACACCCTGACCAGCGAATGCAGCATCGCCGTGCAGCAGCACGGGGAGGATCTTCTTCCGCTCCACATCGCCGGCGAGCTTCTGCTTCGCGCGCGCCATGCCTTCGACGATGGGATCGACCGCTTCGAGATGCGACGGGTTCGAAGCCAGCGTCAGGTTCATCGTTGCGTCGCCCGGCGCCTGGTGCACACCCTCCGCGCCGAGGTGGTACTTGACGTCGCCGGATCCCTGCGTGGAGTTGGGATCGATGTCGCCTTCGAACTCGTGGAAGATCTTTTCGTACGACTTGCCGAGGATGTTGGCGAGGACATTGAGCCGGCCGCGATGCGCCATGCCGATGACTGCTTCCCGGACGCCGTCCGCCGTCGCCTCGTTGAACAGGTAGTCGAGCATCGGGATCAGCGTCTCCGCTCCTTCGAGCGAGAAGCGCTTGTGGCCGACGTACTTCGTGTGCAGGAAGCGCTCGAACGCTTCCGCATCGTTGAGCTTCATCAGAATGCGGCGCTTGACCGAGAGATCGAGCGGCTGCTTGTTGCGCAGCGGCTCCATCCGGTCCTGCAGCCAGCGCTTCTGCTTCGTCTCCTGCGTGTGCATGTACTCCGGACCGATCTTTCCGCAGTACGTTTCGCGCAGCGTGTCGAGGATGTTGCGGAGAGTCTCCACGGGCTTGCCGCAGAAACCGCCGCAGACGAACTCGCGGTCGAGGTCCCACAGCGTGAGGCCGTAGTACGACGGATCGAGCTCGGGATGGCGCGCGACTTTGTAATCGAGCGGATCGAGGTCGGCGAGGAGATGCCCGCGCACGCGATAGGCGTTGATCATCTGCAGCACCGCGGCCTCGCGCGCGACCGTCTCGTCTTCCGTTGCGCGGTGCCGCGCGCGGTCCTTGGCCCAGCGCACCGGCTCGTACGGGATGCGCAGATCGCGATAGAGATCGTCGAAGAAGTTGTCGGCGCCGAGGAGGAGCTCGTGCACGCGTGCCAGAAAAGCGCCCGATTCGGCCCCCTGAATGATGCGATGGTCGTACGTCGACGTCATCGTCATCACCTTCGAGATGCCGAGATCGGCGAGCACCGAGGGGTCGCTCGCAGAATATTCAGCGGAGTAGTCGATCTGTCCCGTCGCGATGATCGTTCCCTGCGACGGCATCAGCCGCGGCACGGAGGCGACGGTGCCGATCGTGCCGGGATTCGTCAGCGAGATCGTCGTTCCTTCGAAGTCGGAGATCTCCAGCGCGTTGTTGCGCGCCTTGCGGACGATGTCGTTGTACGTCTTGAGGAACTGCGCGAAGTCCATCGACTGCGCGCGCTTGATGTTCGGAACGAGCAGCGAGCGCGTGCCGTCCTTCTTCTCGATGTCGATCGCGATCCCGAGGTTGATGTCGGGACGGTCGGTGCGCGTCGGGGTGCCGTCGATGACCGAGAATGCCGCGTTCATGCGCGGCTGCTCCTTGACCGCCTTCACGATCGCCCAGGCGATGATGTGCGTGAACGAGGCCTTCGACTGGCCGGTCAGGGTCAGATGATTGTTGATGACGCGGCGGTTCTCTTCGAGGACTTTGACCGGGATGTTGCGGACGCTCGTCGCCGTCGGGACGGTGAGCGACGCTTCCATGTTCTGGACGATCTTCGATGCCGCGCCGCGCAGCGCGACAGGCGTCCCCTGTACGACAGGCGCCTCGCCTGCCGGTTTCGGTGCGGCCGGAGGAACGACCACCGGACGCGCGGCAGGCGCGGGGGCGACTGGCGCAGGAGCAGGGGGGACAGGCGAGGGCGCCGGGGGGACAGGCGAGGGCGCCTGTCCTACACCTTCCGGGTCTTCGTCTGCGGGGGGTTCGTAATCCTGGAAGAACTCGCGCCAGCTCGCGCTGACGGAATCGGGATTCACGCGCCACTTTTCGTACAGCTCTTCAATGAAGGCGATATTCGCGCCGTAGGTTTGTGTGACAGTCATGGCTCAGTGTCGAGTGATGAGTGATGAGTTAGTGCTGAGTACTGAGTACTGAGTACTGAGTGCTGAGTATTTCACATCTCCCACTCGGCACTCAGCACTCGGCACTCAGCACTCGCCACTCGTCACTCACTGTTCCCCTTTTCGACGACCGTGTGTGACAGCGACGTCAGGCCGAGCCAGCCGAGGCCCGCTGCGAAGCCGCCGAGGACGTCCGAAGGGAAGTGAACTCCGAAATAGACGCGTGAAAATCCGACGCTGAGGATCGTCATCGTCGAGAGGGTGTGCACGAGTGCCTGCGCGGCGACCGAGCGGCGCTGCACGAGATGATGCGCGACGATCGGGTACGTCGCGGCGGAGAGCAGCGAGTGGCCGCTCGGAAAGCTGTGCGAGCGCGGCAGCTTGATCCGCCGCGCGAGCTCCTGCGGGCGCTGCCGCTGGAAGATGTTCTTCAGAACTGTATTGATGACCATCGCGCCGCCGGTGGAGATCACGACGGTCCATGCATCCTGTTTCCGTCCGCGCCGGAGGATGGCGATCGCGGTGAGCCCTGCCGCGGTTCCGATCGCCGCATGCGAGCCGAGCTGTGTGATCGCATGAAGCGCGTGCGTGAGCGACGGGTTGTCGATGCGGTGCACCGCCTCCATGATCGCGTCGTCGTACTGATCGGCTCGCCCTTCCACGACGTGATCCGCCTGCTGCTTGAAGAACCAGAACGCGACTGCGGCGAGTGCGACGCCGCCGGTCGTGCCGATGGCATAGGGGAGGAAGCGATGGCGGCGGCGATCAGGAGCGTTCTTCACGGTTCGCGATTTAATCATGTCTCGTCAAGCGCTGCGCCTCGCGCCCTTCTTGCATGCGCTTCGCAATACGATCTCGCTCATGGATAGCAACATCATTCGCTGCGCGAGTTGTGGTCAGGCGAATCGCGTGCCTGATCTCGCGTCCGGCAAGACGGCGGTGTGCGGAAAGTGCAAGGCGCCGTTGATCGCTTCCGGCGGCGGGCATCCCGTCGACGTCACGGATGCGAGTTTCCGATCGACGATCGCGCAGGGGCGCTTCATCGTCGACTTCTGGGCGGCATGGTGCGGTCCCTGCCGGATGATCGCGCCGCTGCTCGAGGAGATCGCGCGCGAGCGGAGCGACGTCCGCGTCGCCAAGCTCAATGTCGATGAGAATCCGCGCACGTCGGCGGAGTTTCAGGTGCAGAGCATTCCGCTGCTGGTGTTCTTCAAGGATGGCCGGGAGACCGGGCGGCTCGTCGGTGCGCATCCGAGGCACAACATCGAGGCTGCGATCAAGCAATACCTCCCATGAACCGTGATGGCGAGCTGACGCTGTTCGCAAAGAAAGTCGCGATCGTCATCGGCTTCGGGATCCTGCTGTCGATTCTCTGGGCCGCGCGCGAAGTCCTGCTGCTGATCTTCATCGCCGCGATCATCGCCGCCGGCATCAGCCCCGTCGTGAAGCGCGTGCGCGTCGCGGTTCGTTTCTATCTTCACAGGCATATCCGCCGCGGCACGGCGGTGCTGCTGGTCTACTTCCCGTTCCTTGCGATCGTCATCGTCTTCTGCATCGTTGCCATCCCGAGCTTTCTTGTGGAGACGAGGACGCTCAGCGCGCAGTTGCCTCTCCTGCTCGAGAAGAATGTCATCGAGCCGCTGGAGCGCTGGCTGCCGATGGGCGCGGTGCGCGCGCATCTGCAGTCCGGGATCCACCTCCCGGCCGGTCACGTCCTCGGCGTCGTCCGCGGGACGGCGACGGTGGTCGCTTCTTTCATCGCGGTGCTCTTCATGATCGTCTACATGCTGATCGACGGAGAGCGGCTGATGAGTCTGATTCTCCTTCTCTTTCGCCCCGAGGTTCGAGCCGAGCGGCAGCGGCTGATGACGCGGATCGGACGGCGGATGAGCTCGTGGCTGTCCGGGCAGTTGATCCTTTCTTTGATGATGGGAGCCGCGGTCTTCGTGACGCTGCTCGTGCTGCGGCTGCCGTACGCGCTGCCGCTCTCGCTGCTGGCGACGGCGGGGGAGATGGTGCCGATCATCGGGCCGATCGTCGCGACGACGCCGGCGCTGGCGATCGCGCTGCTGCACTCGCGCTGGCAGTTCTGGTCGTTGCTGATCGTGGTGGTCGTGCTGCAGAAGATCGAGAACTTCCTCGTCGTACCGCGCGTGATGTCGCGGCGGGTGAGAATCTCGCCGCTCGCCGTGTTCATCGCCTTCATGATGGGAGGCGCGCTGCTCGGCATCATCGGCGCGTTGCTGGCGGTGCCGGTCGCCGCCATCGTGCAGGTCGCATTCGATGAAGCGTTCGTGCGAAGACGCGAGCGCCGCCAGAACGCCGGCCGCGCCGGAACGCTGATCCGTCGAGCGTGACGCGCCCGCGGTGGTCGAGAACAAAGTGCGGACTCGGGAGGACCGAGGTGGGGCGCGGACGTCCTCGTCCG
The DNA here is from genome assembly GCA_021325515.1 of Acidobacteriota bacterium. Taxonomy (GTDB): domain Bacteria; phylum Acidobacteriota; class Thermoanaerobaculia; order Gp7-AA8; family Gp7-AA8; genus JAJPHC01. The sequence continues at coordinate 17,617 of JAJPHC010000042.1, read as the reverse complement.
CGAGCCGCTGCCGTCGAGGCAGCGGTGCCCTGTCGGGAACAAAGTGCGGACTCTGGAGGACCGAGGTGGGGCGCGGACGCCCTCGTCCGCGAGCCGCTGCCGTCGAGGCAGCGGTGCCCTGCGAGAACAAAGTGCGGACGAGACGTCCGCACCCCACTCGGGTGCTTTGCGAGAACAATGTGCGGACGAGGCGTCCGCACTCCACTCGGGACCGAGGTGGGGCGCGGACGCCCTCGTCCGCGAGCCGCTGCCGTCGAGGCAGCGGTGCCCTGTCGAGAACAAAGTGCGGACGAGACGTCCGCACTCCACTCTGGAGGACCGAGGTGGGGCGCGGACGCCCTCGTCCGCGAGCCGCTGCCGTCGAGGCAGCGGTGCCCTGTCGAGAACAAAGTGCGGACGAGGCGTCCGCACTCCACTCGCTGTGCGGACTCGGGCGGACCGAAGCCGATCCACTACAATAGATCGTCCGAACTGCATGAAGCTTCCGATCGTCGACTCCATGATGTCCCTTGTGCGAAAGCAGGGAGGGGGATCGCCTCGCCGCGATCGCGATGAGCGTCTGCGCGCCGGTTTCGATGCTGCGCCAGTCGGGCTTGCGTTCGCCACCACCGACGGGCACTGGCTCAACGTCAACGAGCGGTTCCGCACGCTGATCGGTTACTCGCGCGAAGAGCTCGCGCGCATCTCGCTCGACAGCCTCACGCATCCCGAAGATGCGAAGAAGGAGACGGCGATGATGCGGAAGCTGCTCGCCGGCGAGCTCGATACCTATCGCGTCGAGAAGCGCGTCATGGACAAGCGCGGCAAGTACCGCCCGCTCACCATCAACGCGGTTTGCGTCCGCTCGGAGAGCGGTGATCCGGAGTTTCTGGTCTATGTCGTCGAAGAGACGGCGGGTGCGCAAAAGGAAATGCCGCGCGAGACCTCCATCGATCGCGGCTCCGCATGGATCATGGATCAGTTGCCGGACATCTGCATCATCCGCTCCGATGACCGCGGCCTGATCACCGGCTGGAACACCGGCGCCGAAAACATCTTCGGCTACAAGCGCGACGAGATCCTCGGCAAGAACCGGCGGATCCTCTATCGCGACTCCGACGGATGGGAAGGGAAGCCGACGAGCCAGCTCAACAACGTCGCGGAGACCGGGCGGCTCGAGTTCGAGGACTGGCGCGTGCAGCGCGACGGCAACCACGTGTGGGTCAAGTGCGCCATCACCCCCTTCCGTCCGGACAGCGGGCCGGTGAAGGGATATGTCGAGGTGATTACGAAGCCGACCGGCGCCGCGCTCGGCATCGACCTCTCTCATCTCAAGGACAAGAAGGCCGCGGACGACAAGAAATCCGCCGAGCTGCGGCAGATCATCGACGCGCTGCAGGCGGAAGTCGAGCTGCAGAAGCGGAAGGAAGAGTCACTGCGCGACGCGCTCGAGCAGGTGCGCGTCATGGGCGAAGAGACGCTGAACGAACTGAAGATCATGACGGTTGCGCTGCGCAAGGAGATCGAGCGCCGCAAGGCGGCCGAGGATGAGCTGAAGGTCGCCAACGAGCGGCTGAAGGCGGCATCCCAACCACTCGTTGCAGCACCCGCTCCGCCGCCGCCCATCATCGTCGAAGAAGAGATTCTCCACCTCACGCAGCCGCAGCCGTCGAAGATCTGGCGGGCGCTGATGGGGAAGACGCCGGCCGAACTGCTCGTGCAGTACGCGACCGACCAGCGGACCGGGACGCTCATGCTCGTCAGCGGTGATCGCGAGCGCGAGCTGAGCTTCGAGAAGGGGAAGATCTTCTCCGTCGCGTCGAAGAATCCGGCGAATTTCCTGACGCAGCGGCTGATCGAGCTCGGTTACATCACGGAGGAACATCGCCAGCGCGCGCTCGAGATCAAGCTGCACACCCAGCTTGCCATCGGCCGCATCCTCCTCATCCTCGGCGTCATCAGCGAACAGCAGTTGATCGATGTCATGCGGGCGAAGATGGAAGACGAGATCGTCGAAGTCTTCGAATGGAAGGACGCGAAATACGCATTCGTCGAAGGCGCATCTCCCGCGCTACAGCTCGTTCCGCTGCGCATCGAAGTCGCTCCGCTGGTCCTGAAGAGGCTGACGACGGAAGCCGCGGCTCCCGACCTCGTGCAGGAGGCGCTCGACACCGATGAGGATCTGACGATCAGCCTCGAGGAGCCGGTCGCGCCGGAGCAAGCCGCGCCAGAGACTGCAGCGCCGGAGCCGGCCCCGCCGGAGCCCGTCGCGCCCGTCGAAGAAGAACCGCTGCCCATGCTCTTCACCGAGGCGCCCGTTGAGGCCCCCGAGCCGGAAGCGGTTCCCCAACCAGACGGTGCACTCTTCATCGCGTCGCCGAAGTCGAAGAAGTTCCATCACCTCGGCTGCAACGCCGCGAAGAAAATCGCGGACGACACGAGGATCTTCTTCATGGCCGAGGAACAGGCGAGGAGCGCAGGGTTCGAAGCGTGCCGCCTTTGCTTTCGGTAGACTCTAGGCAAGAGGCAGCAGGTCTTCAAAACGTCGGTCCTTCCTGCGCAGATGAAAACGAGGGTGTGATGAATCGAATGTTTCGCGCGATCGCGGCGATCGCCATGGTTTGTGCGCTTCCGGCTCTTGGCCAGCAGCGGACGCAGTGGTTCTGGGGAGCGAAGCTCGAATTGCGAGGCAACTATCGCGACAGCGATCGCGAGTCGTTCCGCACGCGGTTCGCAGTGACCCCGACGCTGTTCGCTACCGAGAACACCGTCGATCCCGGCCATCATGCGGAGCTGAGCGTCGCGCAAACGAAGCTCGATCTCGGCTACGGGAAGTGGTTCCTGGCACATGCACAAGTTCATGTGCAGGACAAATATCGCCGCAATCCGACGAGCGAAGACCGGAAGATCGATGCCGATGAGCTCTACATCCGTTTTGGCGACAAGCCGGAGTTCCTCGAAAGGCCGGAGGGGACGTCGATCTTCGCGCAGTTCGGCAAGGCGCCGAAGATGGAGCGCCAGCCGGTGCGGCTGCTCGAGAGCTATGGGCTCGCGGCAACGGCATTCAACCGGATGGAAGACATTCAGGCGCTGATCGGCGGCACGATCGGCCGCAACTTCTACTGGCGCTTCCAGGCGGCGAATGGCAATCCCGTGTTTCTCCGCGATCCGAATGCGCTCGCCGGCGACAACGGCACGCGCGGCCTGCGCGATAACCCGCCGCACACGAAGCTCGGCTCGGGCATTCCGATCCTCTACAACGCCGAGACCGAGGGGTACTTCTTCGATCGCAGTCACGTGCAGTATGGCGAAGGGCTCGGGTATCGGTGGGCGAACGAGGATCAGTCGTCGGGATTCGACGTGATCGCGTTTCACTACGAGCGCGATCTGGCGGATCGGGAGAAGCTTACCGGCACGTTCTACGGCGGCGACATCGACCTGCTCAATGGTCCCGAGGGGTTGCCGCTCAAGGTGTCACTGCCGATCCATGGGCGCAAGAAAGAAGAGTCGGGCGCGCGGTTGTATGCCGAGTGGCACGGCCTGACGACGATTCTCCAGTACACGAAGCAGAATCTCGCCGGACTGCATCGTTCCGGATACGAAGCGGAGACGGGTTACAAGCTGCCGGTTGCACGCGGACCGGTCCAGTGGATCCAGCCGACCGTGCGCGTCAGCGGGTTGCAGAACACGTTCCGCGCGGCCGCGGACAAGCGGTTTCCCGCGCCGAGCTTCTGGTGGCCGTGGACGAAGATCGACTACGGCATCCGCTTCGGACTCGGACATGGAATCGACATCACGGCGGAGCGTGCGAAGCACAACATCGGAGCGCCGAGGAAGATCCACGAAGGGGAGACGCTGGTGACGGTGAGGGCGAAGCTGGGGTAGCAGAATTGATCCCGAGCGCAAGCGAGGGATGAACGGCCAACACGGCAGCCGATTTGCTCTTCTGTAATCGCGGAGGAAGCAAATGCGCAATGAAATGATCGGCGCGGTCGTGCGCCGCGCGATAGAGCATCCCGAGTTTCGCGAGAGGCTGATGGAGAATCCGCAGGAAGCGCTGCGGTCTCATGGATTCGCGCTCGAGCAGAACGAGCTCGACGAGATCCAGCGGATCAGCTCGACGATCGGCACATCCGGCCAGGATGTCGAACAGAAACTCATCAGCATTGCGGAGGCTTACGGGATACGGAAGCACTGACGCCGAAAATTGATCCCGAGCGTCAGCGAGGGATCAGCGGAGCAGCCGTGCACCGAAGCCACACGACGTGATGGAGGCGCTGCTGCAGCGGCTGCTTCGTTGATCCCTCGCTGCGCTCGGGATAAACCGATGGCGTAACTTCACAGTCCCTGATCCGTCACACCATCAGCGGAATTTGTCTTCAGACAGGCCGGTTCGAATCCGGCGGCAAATGCCGAGCTGTCAAGAAGTAATCTCACCGACGAGGCCTCTTCAGGGATGAGAATTCGAACGCTTTTTTCCGCCGGCGCCATGCTGCTGGCTGCCCATGCCGTGCTCGCTGATACGCCAGGTGGACGCGCGGAAACGCGCATGGTCTACGATCCCACCTACTCACGCGTGATTCTCTTCGGCGGCTCGACTCCGATCGACTCCGCGACGAAGGTCGCTTACGACCTCGACGACACATGGGACTGGGCCGGCGATCACTGGATCCGCCGCTTTACGAACCACAGTCCCGGCGCGCGCTCCGGCCATGCGATGGTGTACGACTCGAATCGCAGCCGCATCGTCGTCTTCGGCGGCCGCCGTACCGACGTTTCCACGAAGGTCCAGAGCGTCCTCAACGACACCTGGATCTTCAAGAACGGCGACTGGTCGCAGTTGACGACTCCCAACACGCCGCCCGCGCGCACCGTGATGGGCGCGGCATTCGACAAGATCCGTGACCGCATCGTGATGTTCGGCGGCAATACGATCTCCACCGACGGCAAGAACACCGTCACCCCGCTTCACGACACGTGGGAGTTCGACGGCACGACGTGGGTCCAGCGCGGCGGGGAAGGTCCGAAGGTCAGCAAGCCGATCGTCGTCTATGACGATGCAACCAATCAAATCCTTCTGCTCGGCCTCGACGAGGCCTCGACATCGAAGACCGACACGGCCATGTATCTGTATGACGGCGCCGCCGGAACCTGGAATCAGGTCAAGCCGGAAGGACTGCCGTCCTGCGTGAACGAGGCCTACGTCGGATTCGATGGCGAGACGAGCTCCGTGATTCTCGCCGGCGGCGTTTGTGCCGCCTCCGATGTGACCGATACGACCTACTCCTGGGACGGAACGAAGTGGGCCAAGCTCGACGTGAAGAGCGTCCAGGACCGCGCATTCGGCGGCGCACTGGCGTATGACGCAGCCCGCCAGTCGCTCCTGCAGTACGGCGGCACGGTCGCCTTCGGCGGGATTCGCATCGGCACCTACGCCTTCAAGGCCGGTGACTGGTCATCGATCGTCGACACCTATGCGCCCGTGCCGCGGGCGTTGTCCGTCGCCTTCTCCATTCCCGGCTCGAATGGCGTCTACGTTTTCGGCGGCCACGACGAGAACACTACCTACAACCAGCTCTGGAGCTACGACAACGGCGCATGGACGGCGATCAACAGCGGAGACAATCTCCCGACCGGTTGCGACCACGCCGTCGGTGCGTTCGACACCGACCGCCAGCGTTTCGTTCTCGTCTGCTACGCCGGCAACGTGTGGGAGTTCGACGGCACGACCTGGAAGAACAACAAGGACATGAAGACGCTGCCGCCGGCGCGCCGCTTCAGCTCGATCGCCTATGACGCGACGATCAAGAAGACCGTGCTCTTCGGCGGATACAACGAGATCGACTTCATCAACGAAACCTGGCTGTGGGACGGCGCGACGTGGACGAAGGTGAAGAAGAATCCGCCGCCTCTGCGGGGCTCGGCCGCGATGTGGTACGACTCCACGCTCAAGAAGACCGTGCTCTACGGTGGCCTCGGCCGTGACGATTCGAACTCGCGCGTCGAGCGCTACGCCGACATGTGGACGTTCGACGGAAACGGCTGGACCGATATGAAAATCGATCCGGCGAAGACCCCCGGCATGCGTTACGCCGCCGCCTCGGCCATCGATCCGCGCACCGGCCATCTCCTTCTGTACGGAGGCATCATCTACACGAAGGACGACAAGGGAACGGAGGCGCAGTTCTACGGGAAGGACCTGTGGGACTGGAACGGCTCGAAGTGGACGCTCGTCTCCGCCGACAACGCTCCCGGCATCCGCGAGAACGCCTCGCTGAGTTACGACCCGCGCAGCGATCGCATGCTGCTCTTCGGCGGTTTCGCCGCGCAGTACTTCGGCGACCAGTGGCTCTACGACACGAAGACATCCCGCTGGCAGCCCGTGAACCAGGCGTCCGGCGGCCCGCGCCGGCGCGCGCGCTGACCGCAGGCAACAGACAACAGGAAACAAGAGCGGGTCGCGAGACCCGCTCTTTTCTTTTTGCGTGATCATCGAGAAGGGCTCATGGAACGGCTCACAGCCTCCAACGCCTGCCGCCTGCACCCCGGTCTGATACACTCCGCCGCCCATGCAAATCGCCATCGGCGCCGACCACGGGGGATACGAGCTGAAGGAACAGCTCAAATCCTTTCTCCGCGATCAGGGACACGCCGTCCGTGATGTCGGCACCAACAGCAAAGATCCCGTTGATTACCCGCGATTCGCGAAGGCGGTCGCTGATCTCGTCTCGTCCGGCGCCGTGCGCTTCGGCATCATGATCGACGGCGCCGGCATCGGCTCGGCGATGACCGCGAACAAGGTCCCCGGCGTTCTCGCCGCAGCCGCGTACAATGAAGCACTTGCGCGAAACAGCCGCGAGCATAATGATGCGAACGTTCTGACCCTCGGCGCCGGTCAAACCGGCATCGAAGCGGCCAGACGGATCGTCGAAGTGTTCCTGACCACGGAGTGCACGGCGGACCGGCACCGTGCGCGCGTGAACATGATTCGCGAGCTGGACAAAGGAGGGCGTGGCGTGAACCCCGGCAGTGACCTGTCGTCAGAAGACATCGCGCGGATCACCGAAAGGGTGAGACAGATTCTGCAGAAGGGGAGCGCCGCTGCTGCTCCTGCCGCGAATCTGATTCCGCCGGACAAGGTCGCGAAGCTCATCGACCACACGGTCCTCAAGCCCGAAGCGACCGCGGAAGACATCGACAAGCTCTGCGCCGAAGCGAAGACGTACGGCTTCTATTCGGTCTGCGTGAATCCCGTCTGGGTTCCGCGCGCGAAGGATCTCCTGCGCGGCACGAACGTGAAGGTCTGCGCGGTCGTCGGATTTCCGCTCGGCGCGCAATCGTCCGAGATCAAAGTGCTCGAGGCGCGCCGCGCGTTGCGCGAAGGCGCATCCGAGATCGACATGGTGATCAACATCGGTGCGCTCAAGAGCAAGGATGACCGCCTCGTCGCGCGCGACATCCGCGGCGTCGTCGAAGTCTGCGACGAAGCGCGCGCTCTGTCGAAAGTCATCATCGAGACCGCGCTCCTGACGGATGAAGAGAAGGTCCGCGCCTGCGAGCTCTCGATGAAAGCCGGCGCCGATTTCGTGAAGACCTCGACCGGCTTCTCGAAGAGCGGCGCGACGGCGGAAGACATCGCGCTCATGGCGCGCACCGTGGCGCCGCGCAAGCTCGGTGTCAAAGCATCGGGCGGCGTCCGCACGTATGAAGATCTGATGAAGATGGTCGCCGCGGGAGCAACGCGCGTCGGCAGTTCCAACAGCGTCAAGATTCTCGAGGAAGCCGCGCAGGCTTTCTCCGTCAAGAGGTGAGAAAGTGGGCGAGCTTCGCTGCTACGTATTCATCGACAGCCTCCAGCCGCAGTTCGCGTCGTTCCTCGGCACCGTCGCGCAGGGCTTTCTGCCCGTGCCGGGGCAGGCTTCGCTCTTCGTCGAAGTCGCGCCGGGCATGGACATCATGCGCGTCACCGACGTCGCGCTGAAGGCGACGGATGTGAAGCCGGGCATGATGATCATCGAGCGCATGTACGGCATGCTCGAGGTGCACTCGGATTCGCAGGCTGATGTCCGCCAGGCGGGCCGCGCGATTCTCGATTCGCTCGGCCTGAAGGAAGAGGATCGCATCAAGCCGGAGATCACATCCAGCCAGGTCATTCGCAACATCTCCGACTATCACACGCAGCTCATCAACCGCACGCGGCACGGCGACATGATCGTGCCGGGGCAGTCGCTCTACGTGCTCGAGTGCGCGCCGGCCGGCTACGCGGCGATCGCGGCGAATGAAGCGGAAAAGGCAGCCAACATCAATGTCCTCGAGGTCCGCGCCTTCGGCAGCTTCGGCCGCGTCTACCTCGGCGGCGAAGAGCGGGACATCGACGTCGGATATCGTGCGGCCGAGGAGGCGATCAACTCGATCGCGGGCCGCAAGGGGAAAGCGTAAACGTGAGAGGTTTCGCGGACATGCGGTTTTGCGGGCTCGCAGTGATGGAGACCGTGAGCCCTCGAGCCCGCGCAACCGCGTACCCGGTTTTCAATTAAGGAGGAATTATCAATGCCTGATGCACTTGGAATGATCGAGACCCGTTCCTTCGCGGCGGTTGTGGAGGCGGCGGATGCGGCGGTGAAGGCGGCGCGCGTGGAGCTCGTCTCGTACGAGAAGACCGGCGGCGGCTACACGACCATCATCGTTCGCGGCGATGTCGCGGCGGTTCGCGCAGCATGTGATGCGGCGCAGACGGCCGCCGGCCGCGTGGGCGATGTCGTCGCCGTGCATGTGATCGCACGCCCGCACGACCAGGTCGACGCAGTCATGCCCCTCGGCCGCCCGATGACCGAAGGCAAGAAGAAGTAAGTGTGTAGGACAGGCGCCTCGCCTGTCCCACTCGTTCGACAGGCGAGGATGCCTGTCGTTCGACAGGCGAGGGCGCCTGTCGTACACACAGAAAACGAGAAAAGGATATCCATGCAACTCGCAAGGGTCGTGGGATCGGTTGTCGCCACTCGCAAAGAGGAGAGCATCACCGGCCTCAAGCTGCTCCTCGTCCGCCCGCTCGATGACGAAGGCCGCGAGAGCGGCAACGCGATCGTGTCGGCGGATGCCGTCGGCGCAGGGCCGGACGAGATCGTGCTGATCGCCGCCGGCAGCTCCGCACGCCAGACCGCCGCAACCGACAAGCGGCCCGTCGACTCCGTGATCATGGCCATCGTCGACAGTTGGAACGTCGGCGACAAGGTGAAGTACAAAAAGTGAGCTAGACGATGAGCCGACTCACCGATCAGGAAATCGACGCGATCGCACAGCGGATCGCCGCGGACATCGCCGGCGGAAAGTCGTGGAGCGGGCTTTCACCGGCTCCCCAACCAGCCGCTGCACCTGCCGCGATCACCTCCGGCCTCGGCGTCTTCACTACGGTCGACGAGGCGGTGCGCGCGGCGAAGGCTGCGCAGCCGCAGTTCGCGGCGCTGAAGCTCGCCCACCGCGCCCGCATCATCGAAGCGATGCGCAGGACGATGCTCGAGAACTGCGAGACGCTGGCGCGCGCCGCACACGACGAGACCGGTTACGGGCGCTACGAAGACAAGGTGATGAAGAACAGACTCGTCACCGAGAAGACGCCCGGCATCGAGGATCTCGCTCCGATCGCGACGTCGGGCGATCACGGACTCACGCTGATCGAGCCGGCGCCATTCGGCGTCATCGGCGCGATCACCCCCGTCACGAATCCGACGTCGACGATCATCTGCAACTCCATCGGCATGCTCGCCGCCGGCAATGCGGTCGTCTTCAACGTGCATCCCTACGCAAAGGGTTGCTGCATGCAGACGATCGCTCTGCTCAACAAGGCGATCACCGCGGCGGGCGGTCCGGCCAACGTGATCACCGGCGTGTCCAATCCGACGATCGAATCGGCCAACGAGCTGATGCGCCATCCGATGATTCGCCTCGTCGTGGTCACCGGCGGCCCCGATGTCGTCAAGGCGGCGATGGGCAGCGGCAAGCGCGCGATCTGCGCCGGTCCCGGCAATCCGCCGGTCGTCGTCGACGAAACGGCCGACATCGACAAGGCCGCGATCGACATCATCATGGGGGCGTCGACCGACAACAACATCATCTGCACCGATGAGAAGGAGACGATTGCCGTCGCCTCGATCGCCGATGCACTGATTGCGTCGATGGGACGGCAGGGTGCGGTGGTCATCGGCAGGGACAAGCTGCCCGCACTGGAGAAAGTCGTCTTCAAGGAGATGCGCGGCCCGCGCCAGAAGGGACGCATCGACAAGGATCTCGTCGGCAAGAACGCTTCGGTCCTCCTCGCGAAGATGGGGATGCAGGTGCCCGACTCCGTGCGGCTCATCGTCGCGGAAGTCGATGAGAATCATCCGCTGCTCTGGACGGAGCAGATGATGCCGGTCATGCCGGTGGTGCGGGTTCCGAACGCCGATCGTGCGATCGACTTCGCCGTCGAAGTGGAAGGCGGCAATCGCCACACGGCGATCATGCACTCGAAGAATCTCGACAATCTCAGCCGGATGGCGAAGGCGTGCGACTGCTCGATCTTCGTGAAGAACGGGCGCTCGCAGGCCGGCCTCGGACTCGACGGCGAAGGCTATTGCTCGTTCACCATCGCCAGTCCGACCGGCGAAGGACTCACGGGGCCGCGCTCGTTCTCGCGCTGGCGCCGCTGCGTCGTCGTCGACCATTTCAGGATCACTTGATGAAGAAGACCTCGGCGCTCGCGGTCCTCGAGTTCGCAGACATTCCTGCGGGCGTGTGGGCCGTCGACGCGATTCTCAAGAAAGCACCGATTGCCTTCGTCCGCGCCGGCACCGTCACACGCGGGCGTTACCTCGTGCTCTTCGGCGGTTCGACCGCGTCGACGAACGAGTCGCTGGAAGAAGCGCTCGCGACGTGCGGCGGCGCCATCATCGACCAGACGTTTCTGCCCGATGTGCATCCGCTCCTGTTCGATGCGGTGTTCGGCAAGAAGCGCCGCTCCACCGGCTCGCTGCTCATCATCGAGACGGAGACCGCGGCGTCGATCGTGCGCGCCGTCGAAGCGGCGCTCAAGGGAACGCCGGTCGAGCTGATCGAAGTGCGGCTCTCCGACGTCGGTCTCGCAGGCAAGGGCATGGCGCTGCTGTCCGGCACTCTGCACGACGTCGACTACGCCGCGGAGCTGGCGGCGAAAGGCATCTCGAGTGCCGCACCTCCGCGCGGATTCTCGCATCGCGTCATCGCGGCGCCGCATGATGTCGTCGAGCGCGACATCACCGCGACGACGCGCTTCGATGACGCTCCGCTCCTCGAGCTCGACGGGGAGATCGCCTGATGCTCCTCGGTCGCGTGATCGGTCAGGTCGTGCCGTGCATCGTCACGAAGGGACTGGAGGGTGTGCCGATGCTCATCGTGCAGCCGCTCGACAAGAGGCTGCAGCCGAAAGGCAAGGCGATCGTCTGCGCCGACGCGACGCGCATGGCAGGAGAGGGCGAGCTCGTGTCGTACGAAGGCGGCCGCGAAGCAGCGATGGCGCTCGAGCCGTCGTTCGTGCCGGTCGACCACGCCATCATCGCCATCGTCGATGGAGTGAACATCGAGTCATGATCCTCGGTCGCGTCATCGGCGAAATCCACGGAACGATCAAGCATCCGTTCTATCAGGGGAAGCGTCTGCTCGTGATCGAGAAGCTCGATCAGTACTGCAAGCCGGCCGGCGATTACCTCATCGCCGCAGACTCCGTCGGCGCCGGCGCCGATGAGACCGTACTCGTGCTCGACGAAGGCAACGGCGCACGCCAGGTCCTGGACTCGAAGGACGGCCCCGTGCGCTCCGTAGTCATCGGAGTAATCGACGACGTAATGTGCAAGTAAGCAACGTCTCCCCCCCAATCCCCGTCCCCCTCGCCCCGCAAAGCGGGGAGAGAGGCCAGGGGTGAGCGGCCTCAATAGGAGTGAGGTCCCTCAATCCCCCGCCGAATCGCCCCATCACCCCCATCAATCCTACGAAACAGCGCCGGAAGATCCACCGGATACGCATCATTCGCCATCGAGCGATAGAGATTCACCAGCACATGCGTCCCTGTCGCGGTGTCGCCGATGGTTAGAGCCTTCTCCAGCTCCCATTCGCGGTCGATCGTTCCCCCGCTGCGCATGATCGCCGCGAGCGCATCCTGCAGGCCGAATCGATTCGATGTCTGTTCGCGGATCTGAACGTCCGCGAGAAAACAGAACAGCGCGCCGCCCCAGTACGTCCGCCCCCATGTGTGCGTGTGATCGAGACCACGATCGCCGGGCTCGGGCAATCCCTTCGGCAGACCTTCTTCGAGCTCGGCCCACATCTCGCGTGCCGGATAGAGGCCGGCCTGTTCGCGCGCGACGGGCTCGACGTACGTCGCGATTCCCTCCTCGATCCAGTGATGCTGGCGCGCGACGGACGGGAAGGTGAGGTGCGTCATCTCATGCGTGAGCTGCCAGTCGGAGTCGAAGCCGGCGGCCGGCGTCTGATCGCCGGCTGCGATCACGATCGCCGCGCCGCCTCCGCCGATCGCGGTGCCGCCGTCGATGCCGCGGCCACGCCCGATGCGCACGAGCAGCAGCACGTGCTCGACCGGAAAGCCGCCGTAGTAGGTCTCGATGGAGCGCTTCGCATGCGCAACCCATCGGCGAATGCGGTCGTGATCGATCGCGTGTCCATTTCGTATGAGCGCGACGTCGATCGAATCGATCTTCATCACGTCGAGCTTGCCGAACGCGGAGTAGACATCGCGCGGAAACTCGCGTGACAGATAGTCATCGCCCGCGCGAGGCATGCCGCTGACGAAGGTGCGGCCTCCTTTCGCCGTTACATGAAGCCGCACGCGATCGGGCTCTTCGTCACCGCGCAAAAGCCATGTGCCGGGCGGCGCCTCGATTGCGTCGCCGAGGTCGCGAGCCAGCTCGAGGTCGCGGGAGGCGGCAGCGGCGGCCACGAGATCGAAGTCCCATTCGATCAGGCATTGCGGATCGCAGGAAGGAGCCATCCACCGATTGCCTGCCTGTCGAATCGCTTTGCCGTTGGCACGGACGTTCGACACGAAGGGCTCCATGCCGCGGACGATGTGGAGCGCTCCTCCCGGCAGGCTCGCGCGGATCGAGAGCTTGCCGGGCGAAACCTCGCGCACATCGTAGGTCCCCGTCGACGCCAACGCCGCACGCGCCGCGAGTGCAAACGCAAACGCGAGGAGCAGGCGCCTACGCATCGCTGCGCCGTTGCAGCCGGAGAAACGCATTCTCCGCGCGGATTCTCGAAATCGTGAGAGGCACTGTGCACAGCAGCCAGATCGCGAACGCCGGCTCACTCCTGAAGATGATCGCGGCGCCGAGCGTGACGGAGAGCAGCCCGAGTTCCGAAGGATGCGCGAGCCAGCCGTAGATGCCGTGTTCCACGAGCGGTCCGTCGGCGCGTAGTTCCGTCGTGAATCGCGGACCGAGTGTGCGGATGGCGATCGCGCGCAGCAGGACGCCGAGCATCATCAGCATGGCGCCCGATGATGTGGTCACCATCGATGCCGATCCTCCGGTGGCGATTGCAGTCAGGAAGATTGCGGCGATCGATAGACCGGTCAGCGCCGCGATCCGGCCGTCGCCGTTTTCGCGGCCGAGGACCACCGCGGGGTTTACGAGAAGCGCTTCGATGAAGCAGAACAGCGATGCGCAGGCGAGAAAGCTCGCGAAGGGAATGACGTGCGCAGCGCTGCGAAGGTAGACAGCGATCAACCACGCCGCGTTGATCGCCGTGATCGCGCTGCTAAGCAGGACGAGGCGAAATGGTCGCAATGATTCCGCTGACATGGGCGTCCGAGAGTCCCGCGGCTCTGCCGATCGCGCGGATCTGCCGCTCCTCTGCGCCGCTCATCGCGCCGTCGGCGATCGCGATCGCCAGCGCCGCGCGGACGAGCGCTTCGCGTTTCGAGTAGTCGAGCGATTCGGCGATCGCTTCCACGTCGCTCGCCGGATTCGTCACGCGCTTCATCGCCGGACCGATCATCTCTTCGAGATCGGTTCGCGTGAGGGAGAGGTCACCGCCAGTGCTCCGCATCGCTTCCAGAGCCGCCGCGCGTGCGGCCTCCGTGGGCGAGCCGTCGGCGACCAGCACGCTGAGCAACGCGCGATTCAACGTCGTCCGCAGTTGCGTGTCCTCGCGTGCGGCGGCCGGCTCGGGCGCGTATTGCAGAACCTGCGGGTTGAACGCGCCGTGGCAGTAGTTGCACTCGATGTATTCACCGAGCCGGTCGAGCGGAATCAGAGGAATGAAGTAGAGCGTGAAGAAGCGGCGCACCTTGCGCTGCGTGTACTGGCGCGCACCGTTGCACTGAGGGCAGTGAAACGTGCCGCTCTCGCCTTTCATGCGGATACCGCGGGAACCGAAGATGATCAAGCGTGCGAATTAGATCAGAAATCGGGCGGCGTGCTTTCCGCCGATGCGAAGTACTGGCGCGGCGTCGTGCCGAGTGCTCTGCGGAACATGGCGATGAACGCGCTCGGCGTGCTGTAGCCGCACTCGAGTGCGACGTGTGAGATTTTCTCGCCGGCGGCGAGCAGCGGCAGCGAGCGCACGAGCCGCAACTGCTGGCGCCACTGGCCGAGGGACATGCGGGTCTCGGAGAGGAAGAGGCGCTCGATTGTACGCTTGCTCGCGCCGGCGCGTGCGCAGAGCTCGTCCAGCGACCGCGCATCGGCGGGATCGTTCGAGAGCATCGCGGCCACCCGCGCTGCGCGCGGCTCGACCGGATGCAGCAACTGCAGCGGCGCGACCTGCAGCGCGCGCAGTTGATCGAGGATCACGTCGATGAGATGGGCTTCGCTCTTCGACCGCCGCCGCAGACTCGGGAACGAACAAGCGTGCAGGATCAGCTCGCGCAGCAGCGGCGAGACGCTGACGACCTGGCAGTGCGCGAGCTTCAGCAGCCGCGGCTTGAAATAGAGCGTGCGCATCGAGACCGCGCCATGCATCGTGATCGCATGCGGCGTGCGCCCGGGAATCAGCACCGCGCGCTGCGGCGGAACGGCCCAGGAGCCCTGCTCGATGCGCACCGTCATCACTCCGCGGCTGGCGTAGATGAGCTGATGCTCGGGATGAAGATGCGGCGCGATCTCGAAGTGGTGAGGAAACTCGTACGTCAGCGTCGTGACCGGATTCGGCAGCGCCGGACAGATTTCTACGGCTTGTCGTTTTTGCGACACTTCTTGTCATCGTAGCGAAAGCGGCCGCGCGCCTCAAATCGTAATCTGCCAGCATGCTCGACAAAACGAACCTCGTCGCTTTTCTCCCGACGACCGACTACGCCCGCGCCCGCGCCTTCTTCGAAGGAGTGCTCGGCCTCAGCTTCCGTTCGCAGGACGACTTCGCACTCGTGATGGATGCGAACGGCATCATGCTGCGCATCTCGAAAGTTCCCGACTTCGCCGCGAAGCCCTACACGATCCTCGGCTGGCAGGTGACGGACATCGATGATGTGGCGGCTGCGTTGAGCGCGCGCGGCGTCTCCTTCGAGCGCTACGGATTTCTCGAGCAGGATGCCCTCGGCGTATGGACGGCTCCCAGCGGCGATCGCGTCGCGTGGTTCAAGGATCCGGACGGGAACGTGCTATCGCTTTCTCAGCACGTGTAGGAGGCGCGGAGATCCGCTTCACCATCGAGGAGGGCGTCCGCGCTTGCGAGCTCCAGCTCGCTGAACACGCGCACGCCGTTCGCGCGCAGAATCGCGGCCGTGACGCCGGAATCGGCGACGCGCGTCGACGTGAACGTGCCGTCGTAGATGTAGGCCGAGCCGCACGATGGGCTGCCTTCCTTGAGCACGGCGACGCGGATGCTGTGCGCCTGCGCGAGCGCGAGTGCCTGGCGTGCGCCGTCGACGAAGCAGCTCGAGACATCGCGGCCATCGTTGGCGAGAACCTTCGCCTCGCCCGCGAGCACGCGCGCGCCGCCGGCGCCGCCGGCGATTTCGGCAGGCGGGCGCGGGACCGGCAGTCCTCCCGCGACTTCCGGACAGATCGCGACGACGCGGCCCTCGCGAATCCAGCGCTGCAGGATCTCGTGATCGGACTTCTTGTGCGCGCCGTTGTGGCGGACCGGCTCGCCGAGGAGGCACGCGCTGACGAGAACTTTTTCCATGCGTCGTAGAGCATCAACGTAGAATCGTCCGGATGATTCCACGCCGCGCCGCGATCGTTCTCTTCTGCGGCGATCCCGCGAGGGACGAGCGGCAGAAGCAGCTCCCGCCGCACTTTCTCCGGCGGCTGCATCGCGCGCTCATCGCGCGCCTCTCGAGCGTCGAGGCCGAACTCTATGTCGCGCATCACGACGCCGTGGAGTTCCGCATCGGCGATCGCGCGTGGCCGTCCCGCTCGCTCGCAATGCAGTTGGAGACCGCGCTCCGCTTCTGCTTCGGCCGCGGGCACGCGCGCGTGCTGCTCGTTGCCGGCGATGCCGCGCTGGATCCGCGCGTCGTGCGCCGTGCGATCGAGATGCGCGAGCCGGTCCTTGCCGCCAGCGGTGATGGCGGCTTTGCGATCGCAGGGTTCAGCGAACTGCCGGAGATCGAATGGGAATCGGTCGTCGCCGATCGGTCGCATGCCGCCGCCCGTTTGCGCGAGCGCGTCGCGATGCGCGAGCTGCCGAGGATCGACGACATCGACTCGATCGAGGACGCGCGGCGAATCGCGCGCCTGTTCACGCTGATCGGATCGTGGCTGGCGCGCGCGCTGTTCGTCGACGCAGCGATCGAAGTTGGCTGGACGATTCCTTGCTCGATCCCTGCGCGATCTCCTCCGGCGTAGGGCGTTCCCATCGCACGCAATGTGTGCGGACGAGACTGTCCGCAATCCACATGAGGAGGATTCTGTCTTGGGAGAGCACTACTACGACACCGAGCATCTGAAGGGATTCGCGACGATCGCCGAGGGTTCGCCGGAGCTCGCGAAGAAATTCTTTGACTATTACGGCGCCGTCTTTGCGGCGGGCGCGCTGACCGAGCGCGAGAAAGCGCTGATCGCGCTCGCCGTCGCGCACACGGTGCAGTGCCCGTACTGCATCGACGCCTACACCTCCGAGAGTCTGCAGAAGGGCGCGGACCTCGAGCAGATGACGGAGGCGATTCATGTCGCCTGCGCGATTCGCGGAGGGGCGTCGCTCGTGCACGGCATGCAGATGAAGGAGCATGCCGCGAAGGTCGGGATGTGAACAAGCCGCGCGTAACGACGCTGCAGTCGCGGCACGTTCCGCTTGCCAGTCCCGAACAGCAGCTCGCGCTGCTGGAGGGAGTCTGCGGCGCTTCATTCGGCGAGCATCTTCGCGACGCGGGATTCGCATCGCTCGCGCCTTCGCGTCTGGAGATCTTCCAGATCAACACCGGCAAGTTGTGCAACATGACCTGCCGGCACTGTCACGTCGATGCCGGCCCGGACCGCACGGACGCGATGATGAGCCGCGAGACGATCGATGCGTGCTTGCGCGCACTCGATCAGACGGAGGCGACGACGGTCGATATCACGGGCGGCGCGCCGGAGCTGCATCCGGAGTTCCGCGATCTCGTCGAGGCGGTGCGCGCACGCGGGAAGCATGTGATCGATCGCTGCAATCTCTCGGTGCTGCTGCTGCCGCG
>JAJPHC010000016.1 GCA_021325515.1 Acidobacteriota bacterium | reverse complement strand
CTCCGGCGGAGCTGCGCCTATGAGTCGAAAGCGGAGCTTTCGACTCGCGTCGAACACCTCAATAAGGATTTTCTATTGACGAGTGCCTAAAGGTAGCGGAGAGTTAGGCGTCGGTTTGTTACTTGACCATATGGAATGTCGGATCGCTCAGCCACGCCTGCATAAAGGCCAGATCGCCGACTTGGTAAAGACCGGTTCGCGTCGGATCGATGACGTAGGAGATTTCTGCCAACCTCCCAGCTCCCGATCCGAAGACACCGAGGTGACCGCTAAAATTGACGAGCGCGTCCAGTTCTCGCGCCATGTGGGAGGCAATCTCCCCGAGCATTCTGTGATCGATGTCTCGGTTGCTGGATGCGCAGACTTGTATTTCAGCCTCGGGCCTGAACCCGAAGGCCGATTCGATCGCCTGTAGCTCCGTTTCCTCATACGCAGACTGAATATCGGCGAAGGAAATGCTGAACGAGCGACCTTCCTGAGAATCGGTCACTCCCCCGATTGATCTGGTCGACGCGACGCGAATGTCCTCCCCGTTAACCGCGCCCGGATCGAGAGCTTTCGTAAGTGCTCCCAGAAAATCCTGCATGGCTGACGCGGTCTCTCG
The DNA here is from genome assembly GCA_021325515.1 of Acidobacteriota bacterium. GTDB lineage: Bacteria > Acidobacteriota > Thermoanaerobaculia > Gp7-AA8 > Gp7-AA8 > JAJPHC01. The sequence continues at coordinate 33,056 of JAJPHC010000016.1, read as the reverse complement.
GATCAGGATTCCTACCGTCGGACCCATTCTCTCGTACGCCTAACGGCTTTGGCACTCAGCGGTGCCGTGCCTCACACGGCAGAATACCTGACGCGAGCTCTCGAATGAAAGGCGGCGACGAACGGCACGGCATCCGCTGCAGTGCCGAGTTAGACGCCGCGTGCCACTTGCGGTGTCTCTGCTTGGGTGCGTCACCAATCTCTCGGGCCGCTGCCGCGTCGGTTTGCGGTTTCTGCGTTTCAATGTCGCCGCACAACTGCAGCAGGACGGTCTTGACCTTATCGACCTGGCGATCCGGGAAGTATCCGTCACGGTACATTCCGGCCAGCCACTCGTGTGACTCGATGTCTGGGTTCATGACTCGTCCCCGTCGTTAGCTTCGGGCGTCTAACGTTGTTGCGGCTCAGCGGTGCCGTGCCACACACGGCAGAATAGCGAAAGTTCGCGCTTGGATGCAAAGTGGCAACGAACGGCACGGCATCCGCTGCAGCCGCGAGTTAGGCGCCGATTCGCAGGCTACGCGTTCGGAGCGTGCGGATGAAACTCGATCAGCCTATAGAGAAACTCGTCCAGGCTCTTTGTGCAACGCGGGCATCGCACGTCCCACGGGCCATTCGCAACGGCTTGAATACCACACCCAGGGCAAAACCATTTTCCTCCCCATCCGCCACCGTGGCGGGCTGGCGCGGCCTCTGGTTCGCGAGGCATTCGAGTGTTCTCAACGAAACACTCAGTAAGCGCCTTCTCCATTTGCTTTGACAAGCCCATGTTGCCTCGGAGACAAGCGAGTTCGCCCCTCGACGAGAGTTGGAGTACATCGCCACACTTTGGGCAGAACATGGTGGTAGCTACGGCGCCTAACGTTTTCCTAACCTGATTCGATTCTATCCACAGGTAGATGCTTGTATCTACCCGTAGATATCTACATCTACGGGTAGATATCTACCCTGAATCGGGACCACATCCTGCCAGTCATTTCTTCCCGATCGCTGCCAGGCGCCTCTGCGCCAGCACATACGTGTCGTCGCTCGACGGATGCGACGGCTTCTTCACCCTTGCGTAGGCGGCGAGGGCTGCGTCGGTCGCTCCGTAGTTCTCCGCGATTCTCGCCAGCACATACCAGTCGTGGCTCGCGGGATCGTCACGCCCGGCGTCGTCCATCGACTTCAGCAGCGCTTCCCTCGCCTCCAGGCTCTTGCCGCTCTCCGCATACAAGGCGGCCAGCGTGTGCAGCGACGACGCGCCGCCCCGCGATGATGCCTGGCGCGCATAGCCGATTGCGCGATCGAGATCCTTTCCGATGAAGAGAATGTTCCACGCGGCGTTGTTGTAGTCGACGGAGCTCGGCTGCAACTCGTCGATCACCTGGCGGTAATACTTGTCGCACTCGTCATAACGCCCGCGCGCCATCGCCACACGCCCCAGCGCGCGAATCGCATCCTCGTCCTTCGGCAGCTTGTCGAGACGCGCCTTCGCGAATTTCTCCGCCTCGTCGAAATGATCCCCTTCCGTCAGCGCCGTCGCACGCATGTTGAACGCCGACGCCGAATCGGGCACGGCCTTGAGCAGTCGCTCGGAGATCGCCTGCAGCTCGCTCCATTCGTGCCCGAACGACGCGATCGCCGAGAGCGCCAGGTCGATGTGCAGCCGCTGATCGTCCGACGTCGCCTTCTCCCTTGCCGCCTCGAGAATCGGCAGCGCCTTCTCCGCGTACGGCTTGCGCAACATCAGCGACGCCGCCGCCACGCGCACTTCATCCGCCGTCGCATTCTGCTTTCCCTTCGCCCAGAGCGTCGCGAACGGCGAGGTGTCGAGCGGATCATCGCCGCCGCCGGTCGTGATCTCCTCGCGCGCCCAGTTCAGCCAGCGCCGCGCACTCTCGACATCGCCCGCCTCGACGAAACGCAATGCGCTCCAGCCGATCATCTCCGGCTCGTGCAGCACCGCGCTGATCAGATACTTCCCATTCTCCTTCACGAAGAAGAACGCCTCGGCCGGCACATTCTTGTTGCCGTCGGAAAGCCCGGCCTGCTGGCGCATCCGCACGCGATAGCCGCTCTTCTCGTCGCCATCCTGCTGGAACTGCACCGAGGCGAGAGCGAGATCGGCGACGACGCGCGGAGGCAGCGCGTCATCCATCATCGCGTAGCGCACGGAAGCGATCGTCCGATCGGGCGTCGCATCGAGCTCTTCGTCATCCGCATTCTTCTTCGCATCTTCCTCGAGCTTCGCCTGATCGGCGGTGATGAACTTCGACATCGCCTTCTCGTCGGCGTTCTCCGCGAGCAGCGTGATGAGCACGCGCTTGAGCACATCCTTCGGATCGGCGTCGGAGAGGGTGAGCGTCTCGGCCTTCTTCGTCTTGCGCAGCAGCTCGATGAGCGGCGCGATCTGCGTCGCGTTCGTGCCGCCCTGCGAGGCCTGCTCGAAGAGATCGGCGGCCTGTGGATACAGCCGGATGCTCATCAGAATCTGCGCGGCATTGCCGAGGAGCTTGCGGCGCTGGTCGGGCCCGACGGAGGAGGCTTCTTTCAGCGCGGCCGCGGAGCCGTCGGTTGCGGCGAGCGCGATGATCCGCCCGAGCTCGCGCTCATCGGGATCCTTCGCCGCATCGGCCGCCTCGCGAAGCTCCGGGAACCGCCCCGCATTCGCCAGCGCCAGCAGCAGATCGCCCTCGGCGCGATTCTCCTTCAGCTCCTTCATCATCGCGCGGAGCTCATCGATCGCCTCGCCGATGTGCGCGTTGTGCCCCCACCGATTCCCATCGTCGCCATACTCCAGGACCTCGGCGAGACCGGCGCGGTACTGCACTTCCTTCGAGTCGAGCTCCTTCGCCTTGCGATAGGCGGCGATCGCGCCCTCCAGATCGAAGCCTTTGCGGAAGCGGCGGCTGAAGAGATCGTGCTGCAGGATCCAACCCTTTGCGGCGTACGCGCCGGCGTAGTTCGGCTCGATCTCGATCGCCTTGTTCACTTCGGCACGCGCCGCCTCCGCCATGCCGCCGGCAAGCAGCGCGCGCGCGATCTCCACATGATGGCGCGCTTCCTTCGGATGCAGCGCGACGAGCTTGCGGAAGTCGGCCAGCGCTCCGCCGACATCGCCCGCCGCCAGCTTCGTCTGGCCCGTTTCGTCGAAGCCGACGAGTATCGGCTTCCGGTCGCCGAATTCCTTCAGCGCCTTGCGCGTCGCCTCGAACTCGGGAACCGTCAGGCGCCGCTTGCCGCTGTCGAAGCGGAGCACGGCGACCACGATGCCTTCCTTCTCCGTGGTGTAGTTGGTGGTTAGAGTTGCCGTGCCGAGCTTGAGCGTCTCGCTCTGCGGCAGCGTGCGCGGCGTGTAGCCCGGCGGCGGCACGATGCGGTACGTCCACTCCTTCACGTAGGGGATGAAGACGAAGTCGTGCGTCCGCTTGTGCCGGACCTTCGAGGTCTTCGGCGCGTTGGGATCGTCTTCGTCTTCATAGAAGCGGATCGCCTGCGGAAGCTCGCCGAGGAGGCCGGTGGGGAGGATGCCGACGGCAGCCTCGCCGCCGGATGTCGTGCCGCGCGAGGCCTCGCTGATCTCGATCTTCAGTGTGAACGGCCTGGAGAGATCGCGCGGATCCGAAGGCTCGACGTTCTTCAGCTCCTTCGCAGCGTAGTACTGCGTCGCGTACTGCTCCATCGATTCGCGATACGACTTGCGGTCGGACGTGACGTAGTAGCGCCGCTGCGAGGAATCGTTCGCGCCATGAAACTCGCTCGTCTCCGTGACGTTCGCCTTTCCCTCCTCGGAAAGCGTGAAGACGCGCGTCTCGCGGATCAGATTCGTTGCGGAGTCGGAGACCGGAGTCTGCACGAGCCCGGTCGTCTTCGGATTCGCGATGAGCACCATGCGTCCCTGATCGGGGACCGGCAGCTCACCCGCGCGCGCGAATTCGTCCGTCGGGTCGATCCACATCGGCTTGTCGCCGTCGACGTGCACGATCGCGTGGTTGAACTGGCCGAAGCCGGGGAGATCGGGACTGATGTCGAGATCCGATCCGGCGCGGATCAGCACGACGCTCGCGGGAATGCCGGCGTCGCGCAGCATCGCGACGAGCAGCGTCGCCTTGTCCTTGCAGTCGCCGTATTTGTGATTGAGCACTTCCTGCGGCGGGCGGGGAATGATCGAGCCGTCGCCGACTTCGACGCCGGCGTAGCGGACGTTCTTCTGAATCTCGGCGAGGATCGCCGCGATGACTTCGTTGCGCTTCGAGCTCTTCGCGACCGCAGGGAACTTCGCGTTCGCGATCTGCTTGTCGACGACTTCCGAATAGCGCCGCGCGATGTCCTGCCACGACTTGCCGGTCGCGAAGGCGACGTAGGGACGCCACGACTCGTCGTAGGGAAGGTTCCACTCCCACTCGTCGATGGCCTTCATCGGGCCGCTCTCGAAGATGGTGCGGTCGCCGTCCTTCTTCGCTGCGAGCTCGCTCTTGTTCACGATGTGCAGCGGCAGCGCCGGCGGTGCGTCGATGATCAGCCGCGCCTGCTGCACCGGGACGCCGCGTCCGAAGTAGAAGCGGTCCATCGTCCCCGCGTCGAACATCGGATTGCGGTCCTTGTAGATGATCACTTCCTCGACGATGCAGCCGTCCTGCAGGCCGGGGAGGGGAGCGCGCAGCAGGCGCGCGTCGCTGAAGATCTCCATCGACTCGTCGCCGGCGGGCGATTCGGTGATCGCTGCCTGATCGAGCATGTGCACGCTCGCGTCGCGCGCGATCACGCGGGCGTTGATCTCCGGCTTCTCCTGATACCACGGCGACCAGCCGGCGGCGATCGTCGACCAGTTGTCGATGGCCGACTCCGCCACGATCTTGTAGATGAGGCGCTGGGTCCCGGTCGCGCGTCCCTGCGCATCGAACGAGTAGTGCATCTCATCGAGGAGGACGACCGCATCGGCGTCGCCGGCCTGAACTTTTTCGGCGGCGGCGAGCATGGCCTTCGGATCGGCAGAGAGAGGCGCAGCATCCCACGGCTGCGTGTAGGACAAGCTCTCAGCTTGTCCCGACAAGCTGAGAGCTTGTCCTACACAAAGGATCGTTGCTGCGAGTACGGCTCGAAGCGACATCTTGACTCCTGGAAATAGTTATTCGGACGGTAATCGCGAATCGTAACACGCTATACTTCGCGAACTTCCAACAATCCAAAGGAGAATCGTAATGAAGCTTCGCAAATTCGCCCTGTCCGCTGCTGCTTTGACGCTTCTGGCGGTCCCAACGTTCGCCGCGTCGCCGCAGAAACCGGGCAACTGGCAGATGACGATCGAGGTCGACATGCCGAACGCGCCGGTGAAGATCCCGCCGACGACGTTCACGCACTGCGTCACGCAGGAGGACGTCGACAATCCGGAGCGCTCGATTCCGAAGAGCGGCCGCGACAACCCGAACTGCAAGATGTCGGATTACAAGATCGAGGGGAACAAGGTCACCTGGACGATGAAGTGCGAAGGGAAGCAGCCGATGACGTCCGAAGGCCAGATGACGTTCAGCGGCGACAGCTTCAGCGGCTGGACCAAGGTGCACATGAAGGATCAGGAGATCACGTCGAAGATGTCCGGCAAGCGGCTGGGCGACTGCAGCAAATAGTTAGTCTCGCGGTTGCGCGGGCTCGCCGGATGCGCGGGCCCGCGCGTCGCCGCGGCTCGCGAGCCTTCTCATACGCTGAACTGGCGCAGGTGATGGTCGAAGTGCTTGTGGATCAGCACACCCCACTCCGCTCCGCTCAGTTTTCCGAAGAAGATGTGGACGCGCTTGCCCGCGGTCTCCGGCCCCTGCTCGATGACTTTGCCTAGCAGTGCGCGGAGGCGCTCCCGCTCCTTCTCGAAGTCGCGCTCGTCGGAGATGACGAACGAGGGATCCGTCGGCGAGTTGCGCCCGAACGGCTTTTCGCCGATGGCCAGAGAACGGATGAAGGGCGTGAGGATTTTTCCGAGGAGCTTCTGCTTCGTCGAAGACTCGGACAGCACCATCTCCAGAGTCGCCGCGAGATGGCCGAGCATCTGCGCGGGATTCATCTTTCCCCATTGGCGTGTGCTGGAGGGCTGCAGCGCGGCGATGCGCGCGAGGATCGCGGCGCGATCGTTGGAATCGAAAATCGAGTGCATGGCAGGAGTATACGGCTGAGCACGGATGCGCTAGAAAATCGAAATCGCCGTCTTCGTCGTCAACAGCTCCAGCGCCATCGTTCCCGCGAGCGAATTGCCTTTTTCGCTCAGGCCCGGCGACCAGACGGCGGCCGTGAACTTGCCCGGCATCACCGCGACCACTCCGCCGCCGACGCCGCTCTTCGCCGGCAGGCCGACGCGGTACGCGTAGTCGCCCGCTTCGTCGTAGACGCCGCAGGTGAGCATCACTGCATTGACGCGCTTGGCCTGCCGCGCGGTGGCGATCGATCCGCCGCCGCCGGCGAGATACGAGAACGCGCGCGCCAGCTCGCTGCAGCTCATGGCGATGGAACAGAGACGGAAGTAGGCGTCCAGTACGCGGCCGGCGTCATTCTGCAGATTGCCGAACGACTTGAGGAAATGCGCCATCGCGCGATTGCGATGCCCCGTGCGGCGTTCCCCTTCGGCGACCTCGAGGTCATAAGAGATCGACTCGTTGCCCGCCGCTTCGCGGATGAAGGGGAGGAGGAGATCGTCGCCGTGATTGAGGATCGCATCGAGCACGACGAGCGCTCCGGCATTGATGAACGGATTGCGAGGAATTCCGCGCTCAACCTCGAGCTGCACCAGCGAGTTGAACGCGCTTCCCGATGGCTCGCGTCCGACGCGGTTCCAGATGCCATCGCCTTCCAGCCGCATGGCCAGCGTCAGCGCGAAGACCTTCGCGATGCTCTGGATCGAGAAGCGCTCGTCCGCGTCGCCCGTGGCGTATTGCGCGCCATCCACAGTGCGCAGCGCCATCCCGAAGCGATCGGCGCGCACGCTCGCCAGCGGCGGAATGTACTCCGCCACCCGCCCTTTCCCAACCAGCGGCTGCACCTCGGCGGCAATCTGGGTGAGAATCAGCGCGTAGTCCATGGGTACGGTCTAGACCTTCACGAATCGCTCCGCCCACCATCCCTGCACCACCATCAGCAGCATCCCCAGATCGCGCACGATGTCCACCTTCATGTCGGTGATGCGCTGCTCGTAGGTCTTGCCGGCATCCGCCACGTTGAAGCAGCCGCAGTCGATGGCGTTGCCGCGAACGAGATTGATGCCGATCGCCACGATGAACACGACGAGCAGGAGCGCGATCAGATTGCGCGCCGCACGTGTCCAGATGCCGAGGAGGAGCGCCATGCCGCAGAGGATCTCGAGCCAGGGCATGACGAGCGCGCTGATGTTGATCAGACTCCCGGGCACGATCCGGTAGTTGTAGATCATGTGCGCGAAGGACGGCGGATCGCCGATCTTCGGCAGCGCGGCGAGCACGAAGATCAGCCCGAGCGCGAGCTGCACGCGAACGGTCAGCCAGGGATGGGCGAGCGCCTCGCGCGCGGTCACGGTTCGGCTCCGTTGTGCACGGGGCCATTGTGCTTCTGCCAGTCGGGGAAGCCGCCCTTGTAGACGTAGACGTTGTTGAACAACGCGCCATAGAGCTTCTGCGCGAGCATGTGCGAGTCTTCGCAGTCCCCGCCGCTGCAATAGACGACGATCGGCAAGGCCTGCTGCGCGGGGTCGGAGCGCTCATTGAAGAATTTCGCCACGCGGTCGTCGATGTCCGACTCCCACACTGGCATCGCGCGCGCGCCGGCGATGTGTCCCTGCTCATACACCGCCGTGCGCCGTGCGTCGAAGAACATCGCACCGCGGTCATGGAGCAGCTTCACGTCGTCGTAGCCGATCTCGACGTACGGCTGCTTCTCGTGCGGCACGAACTTCCGGAGCGGATCATCCTTCGGAACCGCCGCAGGCTTCGCGGCAGGTTTCGCAGCGGCAGCCTGCGAGGTCGTCGCCGTGGCCGCTGCCGGAGCCGCGACCGGCGCGACAGTTGCCGCAGCAGGCACCGGCGCCTGCGTCGCGGCCGTTGCCGTTGCAGGAGCGGCCGGCACGATCGGCGCCGGCGCGGCGCTCTCGCGCGGCGGAACCTTCTGCGCATTCGGGTAGAAGCCCTTGAGCTTCATCTGCCGCTCGCGCGAGGCAAGCCCATTGGAGACGAGTGCACAGAGCACTGCGGCCGCGATGAGCGTCGCAGTCTGGAGAAAATACGTTCGAGTCGTCATGTCCGTTCGTGTGACGATCAGGCCGTCAACGAGGTTGCATGCTAGCAAAAGGCAGGCGGCAGACGGCCTGCGGTCTTGTCAGGGCGTCGTCGTGATCGTGTTTCCGAAGCCGTGGATCGAGCAGATGTAGCGATAGTTCTGCGCCGATGCCGGGACCGTGAAGGTGAGGATGCCCGACGAGATGTTGTTGTTCGTCACGCTGCCTGAAGGTGCGCCGGTGATCTCGAACGGATGGACGTCGTCCGTGTCGACTTCGAATCGATACGTGCGGCCGCGCTGCAACGTGATCGCCGGGTTCTGTCCCGAAAGGCCGGAGATCGCGAAGAAGAATCCGGGCGATGTGACGCGGAAGTCGGGCGTCTGTTGCGGCACGACGGTGATCGTCACGGTTGCCGATGATTCGCCGCCCGCGTTGCGCAGCACATAGACGAACGTGTCGTCGCCGCTGAAGCCGGACGCCGGCGTGTAGGTGAAACTGCCATCGGCGTTCAGCGTCGCGGTGCCGCCTTTGGCCGTCGATGTTGCCGTGCCGGCCGTCTGCTCCCTGCCCGTGCTCGCGCCAAAGCTCGTGAGCGTTGCGCTGTTCAATGTGTCATTGGCGAGCACGCCCGGCGCTGCAATCGAAAGGGGAGACGTGTTCATTGTGTAACTGTCGCCCGCGGCAATCGGCGCCGGAGGCGCGGGTGACGGACGCTGCACCGCGCGGCGCCGTCCCGGATTCGTCTGGCCAGTGCCGAGAAGTGCGATGACAACGACCGCCGTGAGAACAGACAGTTTTCCAGCGCGCATAGACTTGAGGATACGCCACCCGTTTCGCGAAACTGTTGCAGTTTGGCTACGAGCGGCGGCGATTCAGGATGTAGTCGAGTCCGCCAACCCGATACCAGCGGTAGCCATAGCCTTCGATCGCGAGGCGATGCACTCCATCGTCGCCGCCTTCACTGTGATCCGAGGAGAGAAGGTTGATCAATGAGGTGCGGCCGGAGCTGGCGACGTCAATCCTGATGCGGTGCGGCTTCGAATCGAGATTGTGTACTGCGATGAATGCGTTGTCCCGCCAGTCGTAGCGGATCGCGATGACGTGCGGCGATCCTGTCGCCAGCGTTTTCCATTCGCCCCAGCCGATCTCCGGACATTCCTTGCGCGCGCGGATCATCCGCTCCGTCCAGTTCAACAGCGATTCCGGATCGCGCTTCTGGTCCGCCGCATTGACCCTTTGAAATCCATAGATCGGTTCGTCGATGACCGGCAGCACCGGCTTCTCCGCCGTCGTGAACCCGGCGTGCGGCTCGGTCGACCACTGCATCGGTGTGCGTGCGCACTGGCGTTCCTGAAGGCGGAGATCGTCGCCCATGCCGATCTCATCTCCGTAGCGGATGACCGGCGTGCCGGGCAGTGTGAACATCAGGCTGTTTGCGACTTCGAGACGGCGCCGGTCGTCATTGAGCATCGGCGCGAGACGGCGGCGGATGCCCCGGCCATAGAGCTGCATTTTCTTGTCCGGCCCGAACGCCTCGAAGACGCACCGCCGCTGTTCCTCGGTCAGACGGCCGAGGTCGAGCTCGTCGTTGTTGCGGAGGAAGTGGGCCCATTGTGCGGTGATCGGACGCTGCCGCGTCTTCTTCAACGCATTCGTCAATGGCCGCACATCGCCCGACGCGAGCGCGTAAAAGAGGTTCTGATTCACGAAGAAGTTGAACATCAATTGCACGCGGTCGTCGTTGTCGCCGAAGTACTCCAGATCCTGATCGGGCAGTACGTTCGCTTCGGCCAGAAATACGGCATCGCCCTGGCGCCATTGCAGGAAGAGACGGAGCTCGCGCAGAAACTCGAAGTCCTGCGGCGGAGGGGATCCTGTGTGAGGCCCTTTCTCGGAGATGACGAACGGCAGGGCATCGACGCGGAAGCCGGAGACGCCGAGCTCCAGCCAGTAACCGATGATCCGCTTGATCTCCGCACGTACGTCCGGGTTCATCGTGTTGAGATCCGGCTGAAAATCGTAGAAACGGTGGAAGTAGTAGGCGCGCGCCTCGCTGTCCCAGCTCCAGGTCGATTTCTGCACGCCGGGGAAGACCATTCCCTTGTTCCAGTTGCGCGGGCGCTTCTTCGACCAGACGTACCAGTCGCGGTATTTCGATTTTGGATCGCTTCGCGCGTGCCGGAACCAGGGATGATCGATCGAGGTGTGATTGATGACGAGGTCGACGATGACGCGAATGCCGCGCTCGCGCGCCTGATTCATGAACTCGACGAAGTCGCCGGAAGTCCCGTAGCGCGGATCGACACCGTAATAGTCCGTGATGTCATATCCGTCGTCGCGGCGTGGTGACGGATAGAAGGGGAGAAGCCAGATGCAGGTGACGCCGAGACCGGCGAGGTAATCGAGCCGGCGCATGAGTCCTTCGAAGTCGCCGCAGCCATCGCCGTTCGTGTCCATGAAGGACTCGACGTTGATGCAGTAGATCAGCGCGTTCTTGTACCAGAGGTCATTGATCATAAAACGTGTAGGACAGGCGCCCTCGCCTGTCCACCGATCCGACAGGCGCCCTCGCCTGTCCACCGCTCCGACAGGCGCCCTCGCCTGTCCACCGATCCGACAGGCGAGGGCGCCTGTCCTACACCACTCTTCTCAACACCATCATCGAATACGCGTGGACTTCGATCTCCTCTTCCGCCTTCAGTTCCTTTTGATCGCGCAGGTCGGGGACGGGATCGTTCGTGTCGATCGCGACGGCCCAGCGCTCGCCCCACCGGCCGGCCGGCAGCCGGAAGCGGATCGCTTCATAGTGCGCGTTGAAGAGGATGTAGAAGCTGTCGTCGACGATCTGTTCGCCGCGCGCATCGGGATAGGGAAGTGCCTCTCCATTGAGATAGACGCCGATGCTCCGCGCGAAGGTGTTGTTCCAGTCCTCGTCGGTCATCGGCTCGCCGTCGGGCTTGAACCAGCCGATGTCGCTCACGTCCGCGCCGTGCAGCGCGCGGCCGGCGAACCAGCGGCGCCGCTGAAAGACGGCGTGCTCATGACGGAAGGCGATCACCCGCGACACGAACGCGAAGAGGACGTCATCGACATGTTCCCAGTCGTACCAGGAGATTTCGTTGTCCTGTGCATACGCATTGTTGTTGCCGCGCTGCGTGCGGCCGATCTCGTCGCCGCCGGAGAGCATCGGCACTCCCTGCGATAGCAGCAGCGTCGTCAGGAAGTTCCGCTGCTGGCGCGCGCGCAATGCCTCGTCGCCATTGCAGTCCCAGGAGCGGTTGTCATCCGCGCCATCCTGATTGTTCTCGCCGTTCGCCTCATTGTGCTTCTCGTTGTAAGAGACGAGGTCGCGTAAGGTGAAGCCGTCGTGCGCCGTGATGAAATTGACGGAGGCGTAAGGACGGCGGCCGGTCATTGCGTAGAGGTCGGGGCTTCCTGTAATGCGGAAGGCGAACTCGCCGAGCGTCTGATCGGTGCCGCGCCAGTAGTCGCGTACCGTGTCGCGGTATTTGCCGTTCCACTCCGACCACAATGGCGGGAAATTGCCGACCTGATAGCCTCCCTCGCCGACGTCCCATGGCTCTGCGATCAACTTCAATTGCGAGAGGGCCGGATCCTGCTGGATGATGTCGAAGAACGCCGCCAGGCGGTCGACATCGTGCAGCTCGCGCGCAAGCGTCGCCGCGAGATCGAAACGGAAGCCGTCCACGTGCATCTCGAGGTGCCAGTAGCGCAGCGAGTCCATGATGAGCTGCAGCACATGCGGGTGGCGCATGTTGAGGCTGTTTCCCGTCCCCGTGTAGTCCATGTAGTACTGCGGCTGATCGGGGACGAGTCTGTAATAGGCCGCATTGTCGATGCCCTTCATCGACAGCACGGGTCCCATGTGATTGCCTTCCGCCGTATGGTTGTAGACGACGTCGAGGATCACCTCGATGCCTTCGTCATGCAGCGTGCGGACGAGCTGCTTGAACTCGTGTACCTGCTGGCCGAGCTGCCCCGCCGCCGAATATTCATTGTGGGCCGCGAGGTAGCTGATCGAGTTGTATCCCCAGTAATTGCGCAGTCCGCGATCGAGCAGCAGCGAGTCCTGAATGAATTGATGGACCGGCAGCAGCTCGACGGCCGTGACGCCGAGCGTCTTCAGATGGCGTAATGCGGCAGGGTGGGCGAGGCCTGCATACGTCCCGCGCAATTCTTCGGGAATGTCGGGGTGCAGCTTCGTGAAGCCTTTGACATGGACCTCGTAAATGACCGTCTCGTGCCAGGGCCTGCGCGGATTGCGGTCATTGCCCCAGTCGTACCACGGATTGATGACGACGGACTTCGGCATGAACGGAGCGGAGTCGCGCTCGTCGGGACGATCGCCGCGATCGAACAGCGCGTCATTCCACCGCGGCTGCCCGTCCACCGCCTTGCCATAAGGATCGAGCAGCAGCTTCGATGGATTGCAGCGATGTCCGGAAGAAGGGTCCCACGGGCCATGAACGCGAAATCCGTAACGCTGTCCCGGCCCGATGTTGGGCAGGTAGCCGTGCCAGCAGAATGCGGTCATCTCCGGCAGATCGACGCAGGTCTGCTTGCCGTCGTCGTCGAAGAGACACAACTCGACGCGCGTCGCGACTTCCGAGAAGAGCGAGAAGTTCGTCCCGGCGCCGTCGTACGTCGCGCCGAGGGGATAAGGTGCTCCGGGCCAGATTCTCAATCGTGCCTGAGCACGGCAAGGAGCGCGCCAGTTGGATCTCGCGGGCCCGCGTGACCGCGCGACCGCGAGCCCATTTGGCACTCCCCTCGCTATCTGACCACTCGACATGAGCCATCGCAAACAGCCCGATCGGCGCGGCTCTTACGTCATCGCCATCGAGCGGACGGACGGGACCGCAGCCGATCTTCTTCCTCTCGCGCAGTATCTCTCTCAGGTCGCGGTGTACGGCTGCGACGTGATCATCGTCGATGGTTCGCCGCGCGAACTGTTCGAAGAGAATCGAAGCGTGCTGCGCTGGGTGGGGCGGCATGTCGCGCCGCGGCGCACGCACCGGCACGAGGCGGGAATCGATCCCGTCGCGGCGGCGATCGACTTCGCATCGTACGAGAAGGTCATCGTTGCCGATCATGCCGTGCGCTACAGCGAGGGGTGCATCGAAACGTTGTGCGCGCTGCTCGATCAGCATGAAGTCGTGGTGCCGCAGAACTATCTCGATCCACTGCCATGGTGGGGCGCGATCGAAGCCGGCCGCATCCTCGTGCATCGCGGGATCGAGCCGAGCGGCGACGGCGGCACATTCGGCTTTCGGCGTTCCGCGGTCCGCGCGCTTCGTTCCATCGACTCGCATCTCGATGCCGCGGACCGGCCGCTGCACCGCCTCGAGAATCAGGGGGCGGAGCTCTATTCGGCCGGCGATGTCTTCGTGCGGCGCGAGCCGCCGCGATTGCACGAATGGCTGCGCGACCTTCCGCGCAGCGCGAGCGCCGAGCTGGCCACACCGCTGCGCGGCGCGTTCTTCTTCACGCTCATCCCGATGTCTCTCGTGCTCGCGATGATGGGCGGCCTCGGGATCGCCGGAAGCTTCACGCTCGCGATCGCGATCGCCGCGCTCGTGCTCGCGATGCGCGGCCGGATCGGCGCCGGCGATTTCTTCCCGCTCCGCACATGTCTCTGCGCTCCGCTCTGGGTGCTGGAGCGATCGCTGTCGGTGTATTGGGCGCTGCTGCGAAAACTGCGGCCCGCGATGGCGCAGGCGGCGGCAGCCGAGGAGCAGGAGCGCGCCAGCGCGAGAGTGGCCAGCGGAAGGTGAAACGATCTCTGCGACAATGACGCCGCGTGATCGTTCATCTCATCGACGGCACCTACGAGCTCTTCCGCCACTTTTACGGGCTGCGGCGGTTTCACAAGACGGATCCGCCGATGGGCGCGGTGCATGGCGTGCTCGGCACCGTCGTGCAGATGCTCGAAGGGGGCGCGACTCACATCGGTGTGGCCACCGATCACATCATCGAGTCGTTTCGCAACGAACTGTGGGCTGGTTACAAGACCGGCGCCGGCATCGAGCGCGCATTGTGGAATCAATTCCAGCCGCTCGAAGACTCGCTGATGGCGATGGGCGTCGCGACCTGGCCGATGGTCGAGCTCGAAGCCGATGACGCCCTCGCCTCGGCTGCGTTCCTCGCTGCGCGCGACGAGCGTGTGGAGAAGGTCAGCATCTGGACGCCGGACAAAGACCTCGCTCAATGCGTCACCGGCGATCGCGTCGTGCAGGTCGATCGCAAGAGCGGTCAGATCCGCGATGAAGAAGGCGTACGCCGGAAATTCGGCGTATTGCCGAAATTCATTCCAGACTATCTGGCGCTGGTCGGAGATGCAGCGGATGGTTACCCCGGCATTCCGCGCTGCGGCCCGAAGACGGCCGCAAGTCTCATTACGCGCTACGGCCCGATTGAAGACTTCCCGCCCGAGGTCCTCGGTCCCCAGAATCACGAGCTGGCGAAATTGTTCAAGCGCCTGGCCACCCTGCGCCGCGACGCCCGGCTTTTCAGCGATGTAGAGGAACTGAGGTGGCAGGGCCCAAAACCATCATTCCAGGGCGAGCCAGCCCTGATGAAGCGAATCACGACGGTGATGGGACGATGGGACCTATAGGACCTATGGGACCTATAGGCAGCCCTTGATAGGCATCCACCCATAGGTCCCATAGTCCCATCCGGCAGGCAGTAGGCAAAAATCATGGCCCTCGTTGTCGCACATGCGACCATTGACGACAATGGGACGATGGGACCAATAGGACCAATAGGACCTATGGGACCTATAGGCAGCCACCCATAGGTCCCATAGGTCCCATAGGTCCCATAGTCCCATCCGGCAGGCCCTGGGCGAAAACATGGACCTCGTTGTCGCACATTCGACCACTGACGACAATGGGACGATGGGACCAATAGGACCTATGGGACCTATAGGCATCCACCCATAGGTCCCATAGGTCCCATCCCAGGCCGTAGGCAAGAACATGACCGCTCGTTGTCGCACATGCGACCACTGACGACAATGGGACGATAGGACCTATAGGCATCCACCCATAGGTCCCATAGGTCCTATAGGTCCCATAGTCCCATACTCCCAGACTCCCATCAACTATTGCGATGCCGGCAGGCCGTAGGCGAAAGCGTGGCCCTCGTTGTCGCACACATAAATGCGACCATTGACGACGATGGGACTCTGCCAGTGGATTGCGCCGATGGAGCCGTCGCTCCAGAGCCGCTCGCCCGTTTGCGGGTTGAGCGCGACCAGCTCGTGGTTGCGCGCGAAATAGAGAATACCGTTCACGACGACCGCCGTCGCCCCGTCGAGTGAATTCGTCCAGCGCGGCTCCAGCACCGGCCGGCCATCGCGCGCCACCAGAGCCAGCCCCGAGGCGCCGCGGTCCGTCGTCACGAAGAGCCACGTCGTTCCATCCGGCGCCAGCCACGCCGCAGGACGCGCGAGCACCTCGCCACCCTGGGGCACCGGCGTCTTGCTCCATTCGCCGCCTGTGTGCCGCGGGCCATGCTGCCCGCTGAGATCGTCGGGGTTCACGATGCGCAGTACCTGATCTTTCCCGGTCTGCACCGCAAGGCGTGGAAAGTGCGTTCCCGCCGCGAGCGGAAGAATCACAGGACTCGTCGAGCCGAAATCGAGATCCAGATCCTGCATCGTCTGATACTCGACAGGCGTGTAACTGTCGAGCGGCGTCCCGTTGTCCGTCGAGCCGTCAGGCCGCAGCGCGATGATCGAATCGCCCCAGTTGTACCCGCCGCGATCCGCGTCATAGTCGCCATTGCTCGTCGTGATCAGGATGCGATTCGCGGCTGCGTCATAAGCAACCGGCGCGCGTCCCCAGATGCCCGACTGCACGTGCGCACAATCATTCGTTGCATCTCCATGCTCGACGAAGATCATCTGCTTGTCGCTGCACGCCGCGTTGAAGACATGACGGCTGTCGTCGTCGAGATCGATGACGACGAGGTGTCCCTGATAGTCGCCATCGTCGCCGGGATCAGGATAGCCCGCCGTCGTTACGTAGAGATACGTGTGATCGTCCGCGGTCTGCACGATGGACAGCGAGGACGAGACTTTCTCGACGTCGCCTTTGAGCGTGATGAGCTGAGGCCACCCGTTGCCTGTCAGCTCTGCTCCATCGCTGATGCGATAGCGGTGCACGCGGCCGTCGAGACCGTAGCTATAGACGATGCGCCGGTCGGGCGAGACCGCCGGTGAGGATGTCGTCCACCGCGGTCCGTGAGGCGGCGCGGTCTGCCAGACGGGTGCGCCGGTGAATGCGTCGAGTGCGACGGTGCGGCCCGCGACCGTCGTCATGATCAGCAGATCCTGAATGCCCTTCACCGTGCGGACACCGGCAACATAGACAGGCGATCCATCGCAGGTCTCCGGGAGATCGGCGCGCCATCGCTCGCGCACCGCGCCGAGGGAGGAGGGGAGAAGAACTTCCGCGGCGACAGCGCCGGTTCCGGAGTCGGGGACGTCATCGAACTGCAGCCAGTCCGCCCCGCGCGTAATCGGCCGGAAGCGCCCTCGGATGCGGAGCAGAGGCAGAGCCATCACCGACGACACCAATCCAATGGCAACGATGCTCCACAGAATTCGCTTCATGCCTCTGCTACGTCCCGTTAGGTGAGTTCGCTTAGGATAGGACGATGCGAAAGGCAATCTGCTTACTGCTGTTCACAGTTTCGTTACCGCTGGTTGCATTCGAGCGCCAGCCGAATGCTGATTATCGCGACCGTCGTATGCAATTGGCCTCGAAGCTCGACAAGGGCTCTCTTGCGCTCGTGTTCGCCAACAGCGAAGCAGAAGGACAGAACGCCACTGGCGGCTTCCGTCAGAACGACGACTTCTACTATTTGACGGGCTGGAACGAGCCGGGCGCGGCTGTATTGATCGCGCCGGCGAGCGACGCACACCCTTACAGGGAAATCCTTTTTCTTCCCGCGCACAACAAGACGCAGGAGCGCTGGACCGGTCCCAAGCTCGGCGCGGAGAGTCCCGAGGCGGCGAGGACGACGGGATTCGACAAGGTGGAAGTGCTGGACAGGATGCGCGACGAAATCGTGGAGCTCCTGCCCAATCCCTCCGCGACGATTTACACCGACTCTGCGCCGCATTCGCCGGCCGCGACGCCGCTCGAATGGCTCAAGAGGGCGAATGCGTTTCCCAATTACACGAGCTGGCGCGACTCCGGCGCCCTCGTCGGCGATCTGCGCGTCACAAAGGATGCCCGCGAGATCGCACTCATCACGAAAGCGACCGATGCGACCGTCGAGGCGCATAAGGCCGCGATGCGCAATGCGAAGCCAGGCATGACGGAGAACGAGCTCGCGGCGATCATGCGCTACGAATTCGAGCGCCGCGGCTGCGAGATCGAAGCGTATGCGCCCATTGTGGGCTCCGGCTTCAATTCGACGGTGCTCCACTATTCACAGAACAGCGGGACGATGAATGCGGGAGACCTCGTCGTTCTCGATGTCGGCGGCGAATATTCGCGTTACGCAACGGATGTGACGCGGACGCTCCCCGTAAACGGCCGCTTCACTCCCCGGCAGCGCGAGATCTACGACATCGTCCTCGGCGCACAGAAAGCGGCGGTCGATGCATTCAAGGCCGGCGTCTCCACAATGAACCGCACGAGCCCCAACTCCCTCTATAAGATCGCCTATGACTACATCAACACGCACGGGAAGGATCTGCACGGGCAGCCCCTTGGACAGTACTTCATCCATGGATTGAGCCACTATGTCGGCCTCGCGGTACACGACAGCGGCAATCGCGATGCGCCATTGAGCGCAGGCGCCGTGTTCACGATCGAGCCGGGCATCTACATTCCGGAAGAGAAGCTCGGCGTGCGGATCGAAGACACCTATGTGGTCGGCAACGATGGCGCGCTGGTGTGCCTCTCATGCCGCGCGCCGAAGACGGCCGGCGAAGTGGAAGCGCTGATGGCGGTGCGCCGATGACGCCGGCGCCGATCAAACCGGAGATCCCGTTCGAGACCTTTGCCGCGATCGACATCCGCGTGGGAACCATTGTGGACGTGGGCGAGGTGGCGTCGTCGCAGAAACTCGCGCAATTGCGCGTCGATTTCGGCGATCACACAAGGACGATCCTCGCGGGCATTCGCAAGGAGAGAGGCGATGCGATCGGCGAGCTCGTTGGGAAGCAGGCGCTGTTCGTCGTCAATCTTCCTCCGCGCAAAATGGCGGGCGTGATGTCGGAAGGAATGCTGTTCGACATCGGCTTCGCCGATGGTGTGCTGCCCGCACTCGCGATGCCGGAGCGCCCCGTACCAAACGGCACCCGCGCAGGATGAGTGGAGTGCGGACGTCCCCGTCCGCACATGCTCTTGTCCCTGTCCCGTCAGGGAATCCGCTCGACCTTCCCCGTCGCGATGTCGTAATACGCCTTCACGATCGGCACGTCCTTGAGATGCGGGTTCTTCGCGAGCTGCTCCGCGGTGTACTCGATATTCATGATGATCGCCTCGCGCAGATCGCGCGGCGGCGTCTTGAACGACTTGCGGATGCGCTGGATGAGCTCATAGAGCGCCGGCGTAGGCTCGCCCGGTCTCGGCGCCGTCATCGACGCCTTCACCGCGCCGCACTCGCTGTGGCCCATGACGATGATCATCTTCGTCCATCCATGCTCTGCCGCATACTCGAGGCTCGCGATGTTGAACGTGTCGTCGACGTTGCCCGCTGTGCGGACGACGAACAGTTCGCCAATGGATCGATTGAAGATCAATTCCGCAGGCACGCGGCTGTCCGCACAGGAGAGAATCGACGTCTGCGGAGACTGCCCGCCCGCCGTGGCATTGCGCAACTGGCGCAGCGCAGAGTAGTCGAGATTGCCCTCGACGAAGCGCGCGTTGCCCGCCGTCAGATCGCTCCATAGAGCATCCGTCGTCTGAGCATGTGAGGCGAGAGCGAACAGAAGGAGCGCGGCGGCGACGAACGTTTTACGCATCCGGGAAGTATACGGACGCGCCGGGCGCGGCACTCACGAAACCGCGGTGGCCTCGGCGTGCATCGAGCGCGTCAGGAAGCGCGCGATGTGCGCGCGCACATCTGCTGTATGTCCCATGAGGAGATGGCCGCCTGTCTGGTAGCCGGCGAACTCGCCGCCCGGAATCAACTCCGACGCATAGAGCGCACCGTCATATGTCCGGTACCCGTCGTCCGCGCTGCTGAAAACGAGAGCCGGCACCTGGATGTTCTCCAGCGGAAATCGCGGCAGCGTTGCGGACACGATCTCGTCGTTGCGGATACCGGCCGCACGCCGGCTGACCGGCAGCATCTGTTCGAGGATCTGATCGGCGTGCTTTCGTTCGTCCGGCGCAGCCGCGTGATAGATATCGGCGGGCGTGCCCAGAATCGTCCCGATCATCGAATCGCGTGCAAAGCGCATCGCACTCCAGTAGACGAAGTCCGATCGCGTGATTGCATGGAGCATCGCGGCGATGAGCGGCGATCCCTCGTCGAGCTTGCGATTCGGCGCCCATGCCAGCGGCACGACGAGCACCAGCGACGTGCAGCGCTCGGGATGCCTGACACAGAGCTGCATCGCGGAAGGTGCGCCGGCCGAAATGCCGATGACCGGAACCGCATCGAGTTGCAGTGCATCGAGAAGATGACGATGCGCGTCCGCCTGCGCGGAAGCTGACGCGTTCAGCGGCAGCGGCGTGCCGAGATAGCCGAAGCGGGATGGGGCGACGACGCGCCACGCATCGCCCAGCAGCGCGCGGCCGAGAGTGAGGCCCTGATCGAAGCCGCCGCCGGCACCATGAATCACGAGCGCTGCGGGCCCGTCACCCGACTCGCCGAATTCGATCACCCCTTCCGGCGTGTCGATGCATTGCCGCCCGTTCTCGATCCGCCGTCGTGCCTCAGCGAGATCGCGGCGATATGCCGTCCATGTGAGCGCCGCTGCGCCGGCCGCAACAAGTCCGGCAGTGGAGAGAACAGGACTCTTCGATCGCATGGAACGCCTCCGATTCACGGAGAACGATCATGCGGAGCACGGCCTGTGTCGAGGTTGGATGAACAGGCTCGCCGTGATGCGCGCACAGCGGCGCGCTCAGAGATTCGGATCGACGGTGATCGCCGGTGCGCTCGCCGGCACGTCCGTCCCCGGCGTCACGTAGAAGTACGCGTCGCTGCTGTTGCTGTCGAATGACAGCACGCCGTTCTGGTCCGTCGTCGCCTGCATCGAGCGCGAGATCTGCCCCGCGGCGTTGGTCACAGAGACGACGTAGGCGCTGACCGGGACGAGATCGTGCACGAGGTGGTGATGCGCACCGCCGGAGGGCAGGTGATATTGCACGGAGCCGGCGAATGCGCGGTCATACGCTGCGAACATCACCGCCCACAATGCTCCATTCGCCGCAACCTCGGCTCCCTGCACATTGCGATCGACGGACTTCATCACGCGGCCCGCAGTCATGGCCGCGGTCGCGCTGTCCGTGGCCTGGAAGACGTGCAGGAAGACGCTCCTCGCGGTTCCCGAGATCGTCACCTGATAATTGGATGAGGACATGCCGTTCGCTCCGGCGAGCGGAGCGACTACCGGCGCGGCGCTGTTCAGCAATGTCTGCATGAACAGCTTGCTCGATCCTACTGTCGCCGACCAGACTCCGCCGCCCTGATCCGTGAGCGTGCCGCCGAAATTCGCATTGAACGTCTTTTGAATCTGCGGGTGCGCCGTCTGAATCTGATCGAACACGACGAATGTGCCGGGTCGCAGGAAAACGACGGAGCGCAATGCGCGCGTCACGGAATTGCGCACGCCGTCATTGTTGACATACGAAGGGCCGAAGTCCGCTTGAGCGTAGGCATAAGAGCCGCCATCCGCATGCTTCGTCAATTGTGCTTCGGTGCCCCATGAACCCTGATCGGGCGGATAGACGGAGACCGGATCGTAGCCGGCGATATTGCGGTCATCGATGAGCAGCGTGTTGTGATACAGCGTCGAGTCGTAACCGTAGCCGCCGGCATCCTTGAGCAGATAGTCGGCGCCGCGATTGATCGTCATGTGGCCCGCGTCGCGGTGCTGATGCGCGACGGAGTTGGTGTCATTGGACGTAAGCGACATCCAGACGGCGCCCGCGGTCCAGTTCGAGCGTGCATAGAAGGGACAACCCTGGCCGAAATACGAGAGGGGATATGCCGTCCGATAGTCCATGACGGTGCCGGTTGATGCCGGAGTCTGCCCCGACTCCGTCACGAGCTGCCGCGCATAAGGAGCGGCGGGATGATTCGGCTGGTAGGTCAGGAAGCCCTGCATGCCGTCGATGATGGGAGTCGCCGGCAGGTCATCCCAGTCGCCGCCGTCGTAGAACGTCGCGAGGTCCGGCTTGGTCGCATGAACCGTCGCGGGAACGACATTGCTGGTCCAGTCGAGCCGCGAGGTGAGCTCGAGTCCGGTCAGATCCTCATAGAGCGACAGAAATTCGAGAATGTCATTCGTCGTCCCGTTTGCATACTGGCCCTGCGGGCCGTAGCCGCCCGGCAGGTACTTGACGATTCCTTCGTACAGTTGTGCGAGGAGCGTGTTCGCCTGCGCCTTCAGTTGCGCCGCATTCGGATTGTCCGTGTCGGTCCCGTAGGCCGTATTGAGCGTGCCGCCGAGGAGACCACGGATGAAGTAATTGCCGACATTGCCGCCGGTACCGTCGTTCTCGAAGCAGTAATTCGTACACCAGTCGGCCTGTTTATTGAGCACGCCGTAGAACTCCGCCTTGAGCGCCGGTGTCAATAGCGCTGAATCGAGCAATGCATCGTAGACGCGCGCAAGGCCGGGATTGAACGTGCGCATCGGGTACCCGGGGCCGTCCGGCTGTACCCCATTGACGCCGCCGAGCCCATTGCCGGTCTGTTCGTAATTGTTCCCGAGGTACGACACCATCACCGCCTGATTCGCTGCGGGCGGCGCGGCGAAAGTGAGCGTCAGATTTCCTGTGTTGATCGAATAGCCCGAGCTGACCGTCGTGCCGGCGCCATCGGCAACGGTGACGTAATACGTGCTGCCGGCCGCCGGGCTGCTCGCGCCTGTCCAGGCGAGGCGCCAGACATCGTAGCCGTCGCGATAGCGCAGCTCGTAGTTAGACGCGGCCCACGCCGCAGCGCCGCCGGGTGTCGCCGACACCTTCATGATCGGCGCGAAGGCACCGAGGTCGTCGCTGCCTGTGGCGGAGCGTGTGAGCTGGATTTCGCGCGTCGCGACGAGCCGTACGGTGACGTTGTTCGCATTGACGGGTGCGAAGGGGAGGGAGAACACCGTGGCCGACCCATTGGCCAGACCGATGGGTTGATCGGATCCCGTGGGCGTGCCGAAGTTGTGATGGCGCGCGAGTACTTTCGCCAATGCGATCGCCTTCTTCGCATACTCGGTCGCGTTCGCCGTCTCGCCGCGCAGCCGGGAGACCTGATAGCAGGTCGCGTAATTGATCGCCGAGTCGTGCCAGCCCCACCCTGCGTAATCGGGTGTGATGATCGTGTTCAGATTCGCATCACAGTAGCTCTTGAGCGTGGTCCAGTCACTGCCGCCCGCCGCGAGCCGCGTGAGCTGTCCCGCGGGAAAGAGAACGGGATGCGAGGATGCTCCGCCGGCGGGCATCGCCGGAATCGTGGTCGCGGTGGTCATCGCAGAGGGGGAGACGCGATTGCTGCTGTCGACGGCGATGACGGAGTAGGTGTAGGTGGTGTTCGGCTGCAGCCCGCTGTCTTCGTAGCGAAGTGCGCCGGTCACGGTTGCGACGATTGCGCCGTTCCTGTAGACGCGATAGCCGGTGATGGTCCGCGCCGGCTGGCCGGGAATCACAGGACTCGACGACGGCGACCACTTGAGAAACACGCTGGCCGGTGAGACGCCGGCGGCAAAGAGGTTCTGCACGCGGGTCGGATCGAGCAGCGCGGATGCGGCCGGGAGCACTGCTGCAGTGCGCAGTTCATTGAGGTGCGCAGCCTTTGCGCGCGTGACACCGGGCGTAATGGTGGGATCCGTATAAGAAATCGCGGACAGCCCCAATGCCGTGCGCGCGTCCGCGATCGCCGTGCGGAGCTCCGTGATGTGAATCGCGCGAATCTTCGACAGCGAGGAGTCGGTGAACTTGAAGGGCTGGAGGCCGGCTGCAGCGCGCAGTTCATTGGCCGCGGCGCGGATCTCGAGGATGTCCGACGCGTGAATCACCGCCCCCTGCTGCACCGTATACGAATAGACGACCTCGGGCTCGATCGGCGTGGGGCGCGCGAACGATTCGGCACACGCCCGCCGGTTCGTCGCGCAAGGATGCGCGCGCTCCGCCGCCAGGAGCGGTGTGCAGAAGCCGAGCGCGAAACCCGCGCTCACGAAAACGCCCAAACGATGCAGAGTCCGCGGATTCTAGCGCACCCAAGGTGGGGTGCGGACGTCTCGTCCGCACTTCTAAACCCAGGTGGAGTGCGGACGCCCCGTCCGCACCTGCTAAACCCAGGTGGAGTGCAGACGCCCCGTCCGCACTTCTAAACCCATGTGGAGTGCGGACGCCTCGTCCGCACTTGCTAAACCCAGGTGGAGTGCGGACGCCTCGTCCGCACACCCCCATCCCTCGACCCGTTAAGTTGATTTTCCAGGTGTGACCCCCGAAAACCAACTTAACGGGAGTGCAGGACGAGCTCGCGCCGGGCTGGCGCTGACCATGCCCCGTCGCCGCTCCTTGCCGAAACCTCGAATACGTACTTCCGGCCGGCGGGAAGATTCGTGTACCGCAGCGACGTCGACGTCACCTCCGGCGAGAAGTCCTCGTCGTATCCGACGAGCCGCGTCCTGTAGCGGATGCTCTGTTCGTTCGCGAACGCCAGCGCCGCGTACGAGATCACGACCTCATTGCGGCCGCCTGTTTTCTCGTCGACCCTGAAGTCCTCGATCACGACCGGCGGCGGCGCCTCGCTCTTTCCCACGGCCTCGGGCTGAATGATCGACACGCCCTTCGGCGTCGCGAAGTAGAGCCGCCCATCCGCTCCGGACGCGATGGACATCGGGCTCCACGACTCGTTCGAGATCAACCCCGCGCCGGAAGTCAGACGGCGCACCACCTTGAGATTCTGATCGAGCTCCGTCAGTCCATTCGCATGCGCCGCCCACAAGCCGCCGTGCGGATCGGGGAGCACTGCGTTGACGAGATCTCCGCCGAGCTGCTCCTTCGTCAGCAGCAGATCGCGCTTGCCGTTCCGGAATCGCGCAAGCCCTTCGGCCATCCCTCCCCACACAGCGCCGTTCCACATCGTGATCGAGCGCGCGCCGTCGCCGCCGCCCTCGACGTGCTCGAACATCTTCGTGCGCGCCTCCATCCCCGACTCCGTCACGCGCGCGTCGGCGCTGGCCGCGATTCTGCGCAGTGCATCGAGCGAGATCGGCTCGCGGCTGCGGAACACGCCGCCGTCATAACGCGCCGCCCAGAGATAATTCTCCTGATCGAGGTTGAAGTCGTAGACGTACGTCAGCCCCGCGTCCTGCCCCATCAGCACCCACGCATCGTCGACGAGACACGAGAGGCCGACGCGCGATCCCGTGCAGAAGAGCGACTCGCCGCGCGACGTGTGCATCGTGCGCGGCGTGTAGGAGACCTGCTGCAGCGCGAACTTCAACAGCTTCGCATCGCGATCGAAGAGGTGCGTAGCGATGCTCTCCGTGACGCCCGGCCAGTTGCGCGCGTCGCCGAACACGACTGCGTTGAGACCGCTCGCCGTCGCCATCCACACCGTTCCGCGCTCATCGCGATGGATGCCGTACACGGAGTTGCTGAGCAGGCCATCGCTCATCCTCAGCTCGCGCGTTTTCCCCGCGGGCCCGACGATGGTCACGCCGCCGCCGGTGATGATCCAGAGCCACGATGCAGGGTCGTTCGCCGTTGCCGGGGAGACGAGCGGCGGCAGCACGCCGAAGCAGCTCGGATCGGCGAGCACCGGCTTCTCGCCCGTGTGCGACATCGCCGTGAGGTTCTCGTACGCGCGATAGTCGTAGCGCAGCCGCGACAGCCCGCCGTTCTGCCCGAACCAGATGTTGCCTTCGCGATCGGAGAGGATCGACCAGACGGTTTCGCCGAGAAGGCCGTCGACGCGCGTGAGGGTGCGCGGCGAAGGCGGCCCTTGCAGACGGAACGTGATGACGCCCGCGCCGAGCGTGCCGGCGAACGTCGTCCCGTCCGCGGCTTCAGCGAACGACGAGATGCGCTCCGCGGCTTTCACGGGGATCTGTTCGAACTTGCCGCTCGCGCGGCGCACCCACACTTCGCCGGAGCGCATGCCGACGAGCAGCTCGCCGCTGCGCGCGACGCCGATCGCCGTCGGCGTCTGCGGTCCATACTCCTGCTCGTAGTGCACCTCGGCCTTCGTTGCGCCGCGCGCGATCATCGCCAGGCCGCCGTCTTCGAACGGCGCGTAGAGCGTGCCGTCGCGGCCGAGGGCGAGGTATGCGGTGTTCGCCGCGAGCTTGATCGAGCGTTGCGCGAGCTTGCCATCGGGGCCGAATCGGAACTGGCGGATCTCGCCCGGCATCGCGACGGAAAGCCAGCCGTCCTGATCGATCGCCATCGAGCCGGAGCGGATCTGCAGGCGCTCGGGCAGCGAGACATCGCCGGCTTTGGAGACGAAGTGGATGCGCTTCGCCGACGGGTCGTCGACGGGAAGCTCGGAGACGACGAGGTTCGCGGACGTGCCGACCCAGAGGTGTCCGGTCGGATCCTGAATGATCTCCCGGATCGTTCGATTGACGATGCCGTCATCGGCGCCGAAGGTGTCGATCGAATGGCCGTCGTAGCGGGAGAGGCCGGAGGAGAAGAAGCCGAGCCAGATGTAGCCGGCGCGATCCTGCAGGACCTTCTGGACGCTGGCCGAGGGGAGCCGGACGACGCCGCCGTCGGGGGTGAACTGCGTGAAGGGGAGCTCGGCGAGAGCGGAGCTCGCCAGGAAGAGGAGCAGGGCGACTGCGATCCGGGTGCGCATGGGGCGGCATTGTCGCGGAACTGCGCTCCAAAATACAGAGGAAAGGGGAGGTGCAGCCGTCAGTTAGGTGCAGGACGAGCTCTCAGCTTGTCCGCCCCTCGGAGTATCCTCACTCCATGCGGTATCGGTGGAGCGTCGCCTTCTCGCTCGTCGTTGCGATCATTGTC
Organism: Acidobacteriota bacterium; assembly: GCA_021325515.1. Taxonomy (GTDB): domain Bacteria; phylum Acidobacteriota; class Thermoanaerobaculia; order Gp7-AA8; family Gp7-AA8; genus JAJPHC01. The sequence goes on along the minus strand of JAJPHC010000016.1, from coordinate 6,657 downwards.
CGGGCGCAATGCCCTCCCCCGACCACTCCCACGAAACCGGCCGCCGGACTCGTGACCACCGAAACGCACATCGCATTCGAGTGGAACCCGGGCGGCGACGCGGTCACCGGTTACGACACCTATCTCTCGACGAACGGCGGCGCCTTCACTCGCATCTGCTTCAACACGCCATCGCCGAACTGCAGCGCTGTGTTAGGCACCGGCCGCTACGAGTGGTTCGTGCGCAACTTCCGCGACGACTGCCTCGGCGGCACCGAGTCGCCGCATGCGCAGTTCGAGATCGTCGCGTGCAGCGCGCCCGTCGCGCCCGCATCGCTCGCACCGAGCGGCACGAGCGACGTCAGTCCGGCCGGCGCGACGCTGACCTGGAGCGGCGGCGCAGCGGATTTCTACGAGGTCTTCCTCGAGCAGGGGAGCGCCTGCTCGACGACGACGCCCATCGCGCGCACCGCCGGCTCATCGCTCGACACCGGTGCGCTCGCGCGCGGCGCGACGTACTCCTGGCGAGTGCGCGCGAATCGTGGATCGACGTGCCCGCCGCCGGTGTTCAGCGCCTGCGCCACATTCAGAACGCGCAGTTGCGATCCTCCCGCGGCCTTTGGTCTCGCAGCCCCTGACAGCGGCGCGGTGACTCCTGCGACGGCGCGGCTGCAGTGGTCCGCGGCGAGCGGTGCGGCGAGTTACAACGTCTACACGCGGACGAACGCCGCGCAGCCGTTCGCACTCGCCGGCGCGACGGCCGCGACGTCGATGTACGCGGCCTTTGCGCCCTCGACCACGGTCGAGTGGTACGTCGAGGCGATCGCCGGCACGTGCGCGACGGCGTCCGCGCATCGCTTCTTCACGACGGCTGCGTGCGATGTCGCGGCTCCCGTCCTCATCGCGCCGGCGGCAGCGATCGCGCCGGGAACGCCGGTGACGTTACGCTGGTCCGCGGCGCGCAACGCAGAGCGATATCGCGTCTGGCTCGCGCGCTCCGGTGCGCCCTTCGCGCCGGTCGAAGAGACGACGGACACCACGGCGATTGCACACCGGCCCGCCGGCAGCTACGACTGGTATGTCGAAGCGATCGGCGGCGCATGTCCCGCCGCGCTCTCTCCAACCGGACACTTCGTCGTTCCTCCGTCGCAAGCCTGTTCCGGAGCGCCGGCACTCCTGAGTCCAGCGAATGGTGCAGCGGTCCGAGGCGATGCCGCATTCTCCTGGTCCGCGGTTGCGAACGCGGCGCAGTACGAGCTCTGGGCCTCGGTCAATCACGGAGCGCCGCAGAGGCTAACCACGCGCAGCACCACTGCGTTCCAGACCAACCTCGCGCCCGGCAGCGTCGAGTGGTATGTCGTTGCGCACGCCGATGGCTGCGACGACGTGCAGTCGGCGGCCGGCGCGTTCACGTCGCAGGAGACGGCGAACTGCGCGAATCGCGTGCCTTTGCTGCTCGCGCCCGCAATCGGCGCCGTCAATGTGCCGCAGTCGGTGGACCTCTTCTGGACGAATGTGCCCGGCGTCTCGGCGTATCGCGTGTGGGCGGCGGCAGGGGAGGACGCGCCGGCCGTCATCGCGACGACGCCGGACATCCGCTCACGCGTCACGCTTCCGGCGGGCCGCATCCGCTGGTTCGTCGAGGCGGTGTTCCCCGATGGCTGCGGATCCGCGCGCACTGCGGAGGAGTGGTTCCGGACGGCGCCGTCCGGCGGCTGCGTACTCCCTGCCGCGCCGGCGGTCGATGCGCCGCCCGGCGCGCCGGCCGGGACTAACTACGAGCTGCACTGGACGCCGCTGCCGCACATCGATCATTACGAGATTCTGCGGACGTCCGACGCCGGCTCGCAGCCGGTGCTGCTCACGACGCGGGATGTCGTCCTCGCCGAGCGCAGCGACGTGACGAGCGCCACGCGCTTCCGTTATCGCGTGCGCGGCGTCAGCGATTGCGATGCCGGCACCGGTCCGTTCTCGGCCGAAGCGGTCGTTCTCGTCTCGCCGGCGAGCAGTCCCTCCTCCTCGGTCGCGACCACGATTCCGTATGGAACGGCAGAGGCGATTCGCACGATCTTCATCCCCGGCGCAGGTGCCGGCGTCCGCTTCACGGCGACCGCGGACCGGCCGTGGGTCGTCATCGATCCCAGCTCCGGCGTGCTGCCGCCGGAGGGCATCACGCTCACGATCCGTCTCCTCGCCAACCAGCTCGAGACCGGCGATCACGCTGCCTCGATCCGAATCGATACGGCGGTGGCGGGCAAGAGCGGGACGAATGGCTCGGCCACGACTCCGGTCTCCGTCACAGTCGTCACGCCGGTGACGCCCTCGACCGGCACGCCGCCGGCGCCTGCGTCGTTGATTCTTCCCGCCGTCGCACATGCCGGCGGTGGTGGCGCGGAGTTCCGCTCCGATGCGCGCCTGTTGAACAGTGGCCCGCGGCCTTTGCGATATTCATTGACGTTCGTTCCATCGGGACCCGATGGCTTGAAGCTCGCGCAGACGGCCTCCGTGCAGGTCAGCGGCGGAAGCGCGATCGCGCTGAACGATCTGCTGTCGGCATTCTTCGGCGCAGGCGGCACGAGTCTCGCGGGCTCGCTCGAGATCCGCCCGGTCGTATCGTCGGGCGATTCCGTGACCGGCGACGTGAGCTTCGCTTCGAGCCGCACGTACGCCATGACTCCCGCCGGCACCGCGGGGCAGTTCATCCCCGCCATTCCGCTTTCGAAATTCGGATTGCAGAACGCGGTGCAGCTCCTCGCGCAGGTCTCGCAGCAGGGCGCGTTTCGCACGAACATCGGACTGGTGGAGGGAAGCGGCCAACCGGCCTCCGGCCTTCTTCAGTTCTTCGCCGCGAATGGTGCACTCCTCGGCACGCAGCCGTTCTCATTGAAGCCGCGGGAGCATGCGCAACTCAACTCGCTCATTACCTCGGACAATGCGCTTTCGAGCGCGGCGCGTGTGGAGCTGACCGCCAATGGCCGGGTGACCGCATACGCGTCGATTCTCGATCAGGCCACGAACGATCCGATGCTGATCTCGTCGGCTCCGCTCGCTTCATCCGGCCCGTCGCGCTATGTCGTTCCCGGCGTGGCGTCGTTGAGTGCAACGAATGGTCAGTGGCGGTCGGACCTGCGCGTTTATAACGGATCGGCAATCGCGCAGCCGGTCACGCTGAGCTTCATGCCGCGGGGAGCCGCGGGGGCCGCGCAACAGGTGAGCGTCACCCTCAATGCGAATGAGTCGCGCCCATTCGACGACGTTCTTCGGACGATGTTCGGCCAGAGCAGCGCCAGCGGCTCGGTGCTGGTGACGGCAGCGGATCCGTCGCAGCTTGCGGTGACGGCGCGTACCTATTTCGATAATGGAGCCGGAACGTATGGCCAGTACATTCCGGCGCTGACGGCGAATGATGGAGCGAGGCTCGGCGGCCGCGCGCGTGAGCTGCTGCAGGTGGAACAGTCGGGCGACTATCGGACGAATGTCGGTCTGGTGGAAATCAGCGGCGCCCCTGCGACGGTGGAGATCACGGCGTCACTGCCCGAGGTGAAGGCGTCGCCGGTGATCGACGTGACGCTGGCCGCAAACGAATTCCGGCAACTCGATTCGATCCTGTCGTCTCTCGGCTTCGAGAACGTGCACAACGCGAGGTTGTCGATTCGAGTGATCGACGGCGCAGGCGTCGTCGGCGCCTATGCGTCGCTGATCGACAACAGGACGGGAGATCCGACGCTCATCCCGGCGCAGTGAGGGGAGCGGGGTCAGAGGACCTTCGCTGCCGGTGCCTCGGCGACGACGGCAACGGCATGGTTGATCTCGGATTCCTCGTGGCGAATTCACGCCGAGTGCGCGGTGGTCAAGTCCGATACGTACCGACCAATAGTTACCGACCCGTTTGAAGTGGAGAGATGGATGCTGAGGGTCGGACTTCAAGAGATCGTAATTCGCTCTCGCGAGTTCCTGTACTTCCGGTGAAAGCTCGTTGAACCTTCGCCAAAATCGGGACGAGGTGCGATGGCTCAAAGCTCCTTGGTCTCGCCTCTTTCGAGCTCCGCGAGTGCTTCGGCGCCGAGCTTGTCGAGCCTGCCGGCCGCAACATCCTGCTCGATCTGGCGGTCCCAGGCCTGCCAGTCGTACTCGACGAACCAATCCCTGAAGGCTGCGAGCTCTTCCGGGCTCAGCTTTTCAACCTCTCGTTCGAGCGCCTCGACTTTGGTCATGGACAAAATTGTACCCGATCGGGAGGGGGCCGGTTTTTTGTCCGGCTAACGTTTGCCGCTCACCGGCGCGCCGGCTCCCGACGATCGCTATTCGGGTCGAGGTATTATTGCCATGGTGGTGGAAGGGTGGCTGTTGTTGAGTGCCCCCCCAGGAAGTGTTGCCATGCCGAAAGAGAGCGACGGCCAGACCTTCGTTTTGATGGCGCCGAGGCGCCAGCTCGGCGTGCGGCCCAACGTCCTACGGTTCAGCGGCTGCGTAGTAGCAGGCGGCGGCACGCTGTCTGCTGCAACCGTGAGTTAGGCACCATTCTGGGATCAGGGCCATGGGCACTTTCCGATTGATATGGGTTGGCTCCATTCGAGAGACTCGAATACACCGCGTACGACCTTTTCGTACGACCAAACACGAAGAGAGTCATCACCGTTCGGCGAAATCTCGACAGAGCGCACGCCTTCCTTTCCACGGATGCTGAGCACTACGGTTGGGACATCGATCCAGATCCCCTTGGACAGCGGTCGTGTATGGTCACCAAAGAAGTCGTTTTCCTTGAGAAATTCGGCAACGCGGTTGAACTCCGTAGTGTTTGCGCTCCTAAGTTCGCAGTACGTCTGCGGACGTTCGGCGTGGGGCTGCTTGCAGCGTTCGCGATAGTAAGCGGCAGAACCATCGCTTCGAAGGACAAGCGCTTCGTTGGAGCGGTAGGTGTTTGTGTAAACTGTGAGACGAATTTCCTCGACTGTGTTGATGGCGGCGCCAACATCGAGATCCAGAAAGCCATCGTTCCACCGCTGTAGGACGGCGTCCGGCAGCGGCATCGTCAAGTCGTTATCTTTCAGATCGAGCTTCATCAGAGTCGGGAGATGAGCAAGCTCCGCCGGCAGATTCCCACGAAGTCCGTTGTGGGGAAGTTCGATCGCGCTCACGTGCTGACTTGAACTGTCCGGGGGTTGAAAACACCGTACGCCTATCCATTCGCACTCAGACCCGGCAGGGCCGCCCCAACCTGAATGGACTTTCCATGTGGCTCCGGCAGTGGCTTCGAAGAAATTGAGAAGAATTGCGCGTTCTGCGGTAGGCACACCTTCCGGAGGAGTTGCAACTTGGAGAAGGAAGATCAACAGGAACATTCTGTGCCCAAGCCTCTGCCGCTTACCGGCGCCGTGCCTCACACGGCGAGAGCGACACTCGCTGATGATACGCCGAGGGTTGCGGCGAACGCGTCGGGCTGGTTAGGCGGCGCACCGACGGGTTGCCCGCCAGCCGAGAATCACTCGGTACGGTATGGAGCAGACGCCATTCGCGGCTTCCAGATCGATTCATCGACCGGCGCGGGCAATGGCGAATTCCAGAGGTCGTAGGGTAAGGGTCCAACGGCAAATCGAATCCCGCCTCCTAGTGCGAGGTGCCCGAATACCAGCAGTACGAGAGTGGTGCTGGTCTTTACGCGGGTCGTGGCCTCTTGCGCCCGCCAGAGCCTAACCCGGCTTCCCTTTTGACCTTTCACTTCGATCGAGTAGTAGAGAGAATATTTCCCTGCGTACGTTGGTGTCACGACGGGCATTGTGACTTTCACTATCTCAGCGGCGCCAAGAGCCACGGTGTGCCGGGGGTGGAACCGCATATAGGCGCCTTTTCCCGCCGGATCGAAGTTTAGTGTGACCTCACACGGACTGTCGAAGCAGTTCTGTAGGAAGATCGAGATGAGGTGAGGTTTTCCGCCTTGCGCGGGTTCAAGGAACCCAGCGAACTGCACGCCCTCCGACTCGAAGATGGCCGCGTGATGGAAGCTCCCCGCCAAGAGATTCGGAAAGTCGGGCGACTCTGTCTTCTGTCTTCGATAGGACCAGATCCCTAACACCAGTGCCCCGGCTGCGCAAAGCGTGAAGGAAATCTTGGGTGCTAACCCCGGGCGATCGGCGGCGATGAGGTAAATCCCAACGCCCATCGCAAGAAATGCGAGAAAGGCGATGACCAACGTGAGCACGGCGTCGAGGTCGCGTCGTCCTTCGAACCGTAATATGACAAGAGTGAGAAACCCGGAGACTAATCCGACGCTGTACGCCTTCGTTGGGATGTCCTCAGACGCAAAGGCAATCCCGAGCGCGACAGCAGTCGTGCACATAAGGAGGAACGCCGTGCTGAGTAGAAAAAAGCTCCGGTTCAGGGTCATCGCTCACGGCATCCTATCGAGTTGTCCGATGGGCTGGCCACCTGGTAATTGGGCGCCGTAGTCGCGGACATGTCGCACTTTGTGCCCGCTCAACGTCCCGAGTTGAGCGGCGAGCCCGCCGCGCTGCCCATGCGGCAGACGAGCGGAGTGTCGACCCACATTCTCAGGATCACTAGATAGACTCGACTGTCAACGATCACCCAATTTTCCCCCGGGGTGATCATCTAAAAATCCCCCCTCTACTGATTGAAAGATCGACGCGCGTGAGCGCGTCGGAGTGATTGATGCGGTCG
>JAJPHC010000059.1 GCA_021325515.1 Acidobacteriota bacterium | reverse complement strand
GTCGCTCGTCGTCAACGATGTCCCGCATCGCCTCCTCCTCGCTCCTTGATCTTGCCTCGCAAGCACCACCAGCGGTATTGCGCCGAATTCGAGGACAGAGCACTAGAATGCCCGCGGTTTGAAAAAGAACGGAATGGGACTGACGACGCGCGTTGCCCGCGGCGGCCTGCTGAATTTCGGCGGACAGTCCGTCACGATGCTGGCGACTCTGCTCGCCACGCCGTGGACCCTTCGTCTCCTCGGCCCCGAACGGTACGGCGTGCTGGCGCTGATGCACGTCATCGGCGGTTACCTCGCCTTCGCCGACCTCGGCATGGGGACGGCGTCCACGCGCTTCGGCGCGATGGCGCATGAGCAGGGCGATGATCACGGCGAGGCTGCGGCGATCTGGTCTTCGCTGCTCCTCGCGCTCATCCCCGCAACCTTCGTCGGTGCGACGCTCTTCACACTCGCCAGACCGCTCGTGGTGCAGGGACTCCGGTTGCCGCCGTCACTGCATGCCGCGGCAATCTTCTGCGTGCAGGCGGCGGCGATTGCCTTCATCGCGCGGAGCGTGGCCGGCGTGCTGAATACGCCGGCGCTGGTCCGGCTGCGCGTCGAGTTGCTCGTTCCTGTCGCCAGCGGTTCGGCGCTGCTGCAGATCGTGATCGTGCCGGTCGTGGTCTGGCTCGGAGGTGGATTGCAAGGCGCGGCACTCGTCGTCGCCGGCGTCGCACTCGCGACCGCGGTGGCGCACGCGATCATCTCGCTGCGGCTTCTCCCCGCGCTGCGGCGGCCTGACATCAGGAAGGAACTGCTCGCGCCGCTGGCGAGCTTCGGCGGCGCTCTCGTAATCTCGACGATTGCGGAGAAGGCGCTGATGAACGCCGAGAAGCTGCTCATCCCGCGCTATGCGTCGGTCAACGCACTGGCCCACTACTCCGTTGCGTTCACACTCGCGTTCATGATGACCGCGGTCCCGACCGCGATGCTGCAGATGCTCCTCCCTGCGTTGTCGCGCCTGCATGCGAGCGGCGATCGTGCCGGACTCGAGCTGCTCTACCGCCGTGCACTGCATGGGATGCTCTACTGGGGTCTGCCCGCGACGCTCTTCGTGTGCGTGGTTGCGCGGCCGTTTCTGACGATCTGGGCAGGTCCGGAATATGGCCGCGAGAGCACACTGCCGTTCTTTCTGCTGATCGGCGGCGTGCTGGTGGAGATCCTTTCGTTTCCGAGTTACGGAGTCCTCCTTGCGTACGGACGGACGGATCTCATCGCGCGTTGCAATGTCGCTCTGCTCGTCCCTTACCTCGCTGTCGCCGTCGTGCTCATCCAGCATTTCGGAGCGGCGGGTGCGGCGATCGCCTGGAGTCTGCGCGCGATTGCGGGAACGATGCTCTTCGTCCTGCTCGCACGCCGCGAATCGGGATTTCGCTTCCGGCCGCTGCCCGATCGCATCGGCGCCTTTGCACTCAGCGCCGCCGTGCTCGCGGCTGGTGCGCCGGCGTTCCTCACGTCCTCGCTGATCGCGAGGCTCGCCATCGCGGGGACGGCGGTGCTGATCTATGGAGCGCTCATTCTGGCCAGGGTGTTGACGCCGGATGAACGGCTTGCGGTGCGCCGCATCATCCCGTTCGCGAAGTGACGCGCGCCGCGAGCCACGCCTGCAGCATCAGCACTCCCCACAGATGAGATTTCCAGTCCCCTTTTCCAGCGAGATGCTCCTGCCACTTCGCGCGCACCGCTGCCGCATCCAGGAGATTCTGAGAGCGCAGCAGCGATTCATCGAGGAGTGCCTCGGCCCAGTCACGCAGGCGTCCGCGCAAGAGGGAATCGATGGGAATGCCGAATCCCATCTTCGGTCTCTCCATCAACGACTCGGGCACGTGTCGGTAGAGCACTCGGCGCAGCAGATGCTTTCCCTTGCCGCGCCCCACTTTCATCGGGAGAGGCAGAGTCCAGGAGAACTCGACGAGGCGGTAATCGAGGAGCGGTTCGCGCGCTTCGAGCGAGACGGCCATGCTCGCGCGATCGACCTTGGTGAGGATGTCATCCGGGAGATACGAGGTCTGATCGAGAAACATCATCCGCTCGACGGGATCGAGCTTCGACAACCAGGCGCCGGGCTTGGTCACCGGAGCTTCGTGCGCTGTTGCGTGGATCGCGATGTTCGGCCAGTGCGAGACGAGCTCCAGATACATCGCATCGGAGTCGTTTGCCTTCAGCGTGCGCGCGACTTTGTGGATGCGCTCTCCGGGCCGCTGGCGCAACGCGCCGGGAAGCAGGCGGCCGCCGGCGGCAAGCAGTCGATCCCAGCTTCGCGGTGCGAGCATCGTGAGCGCTCGTCCCGCCAGCGGCCGCAGAATCGGCGGCAGCCTGTGAAGCCTGCGAAAGACTCGCTGCCCGATGAAGTAACGCGTGTAGCCGCCGAACAACTCGTCTCCTCCGTCGCCGGAGAGGCTGACCGTGACGTGACGGCGTGCGAGCGCGGAAACGAGATGCGTCGGAATCTGCGACGAGTCCGCGAACGGCTCGTCGTACATCGCCGGAAGTTTCGGAATGACATCCACGGCATCGTCTTCGCCGAAGTACAACTCGGTGTGCTCGGTGCCGAGATGACGGGCGATCGCTTTGGCGAACGGGGCTTCGTCGTACGAGGGATCGTCGAAGCCGATCGTGAACGTCTTCACCGGCCGCGTGCTCTCGCGCTGCATCAGCGCGGTGACGACGGCGGAGTCGACCCCGCCGGAGAGAAAAACGCCGAGCGGCACATCAGCGACCATCCGCAGCCGAATCGAATCGCGGAGCAGTTGCTCGAGCTGCGCCGCCGCCTCTTCCTCCGTTCCTTTGAACGGATTCTGCGTTCCGGCAATCGCTGCGTCGCGCGCCGACCAATACTCCGACGTCGTGATCGTGTGCGTCGCCTGCGCCCACGTGAGAATCGTGCCGGGCATCAGCTTGCGCACGGCGGCATAGATGCTGAACGGCGCGGGGATGTAGAGAAAGCGGAGGTAGAGCGGCAACACATCGCGATCGATCGTGCGATCGAAATCGGGATGCTGCTCCAGCGCCTTCAGCTCCGAGCCATAAAGAAAGGTCGAGCCGCAGACGCCGTAGTACAACGGCTTGACGCCCATCCGGTCGCGAACGAGGTGAAGCCGGCGCTCGTCCCGATCCCAGACCGCGATGGCGAACATGCCGTTGAAGCGCCTCACGGCGCGCTCCACTCCCCACGTCTCGAACGCCGCCAGCATCACCTCGGTGTCCGAGTGCCCGCGGTACGCGATGGCGGGCAGCTCGCGCCGCAGCTCTTCGAAGTTGTAGATCTCGCCGTTGAGCGTTGCGACGAAGCGGCCCGAGGCCGAGAGCATCGGTTGATGTCCGGCCGGCGAGAGGTCGATGATCGAGAGCCGGCGGAAGCCGAGTGCAACGCCGAGTTGGGGATCGATCCATTCACCGCTGTCGTCGGGACCGCGATGAGCGATGGCCTCGCACATGCGGCGAATGCCGGAAGTGAGATCGCTCGAGCCTGACGCGGTGACGAATCCGGTGAGCCCGCACATGAGCGGGCGAGTCTAGCACTCGCGGAGACGGCATTTCGCCGGCGGCCGCGTGCGCAAGAGCCTGGTCATACCGACTTCAGGACGATGGCGGTGATGTCATCCGAGGGTGTGCGATCGCCTGCCGCCGCGATCACGCGATCGAGAGTCTCCTGCGCGCTCCCATCCTGTGCGAATGCGCGCTCGATCGGCTGGTAGCCGAGCTCGCGGCCGGCGGCGTCGGGCACCTCGGTGAGTCCATCGCTGACGAAGAGAATGGCGGTGCCGCGTTCCCAGGCGACGGTGTGCTCGTCGAACTGCGGCCTGGCGCGAAGGCCGAGCGGCATGCCGGCGATCGCCACGCGATCGACTACGCCGCGCGGGCTGCGCACGAGGATCGGAGGCATGCCGGCGCTGACGATCGAGACGGCGTGCGCTTCGATCCGCGCCAGCATCATGCACATGTAGAGCGCCGGACTGCCGAGGTTGCGCAGGGCCTGCGAGATCGCCAGCAGCGTCTCGCGCGGAGTCCGGTCGCATGCGAGCGTCTGGAAGTAGCTCTTCGCCGTCGCGACGAGTACCCCGGCGCGCATCCCGTGACCGGTGGCATCGCCGATGGCGATCGTCGCGACTCCGCGTTCGTCCGTGACCCAGTCGTAGTAGTCGCCTCCCACTTCCGTCGCGGTGCTGCTGTAGACGGCGATGTCGCCGTGCGCGAGTGCCGGCAGCGACCGCGGCAGCATCGAGAGGTGGAGCGCTCGCGCTTCTTCGAGCTCGCGCGTCTTCCGTTCGTGATCGGCGCGAAGCTGCTCGCGCGCCTCCTGCGCCTCGCGCATCCTCCGCTCGAGGGACGCCTGCAGGTTCACCGACTCCGTGATGTCGCGCATGACACCGTACGCGCCGGTGGGATTGCCCTGCTCATCGCGAATGAGCGTGGTCGTGGCTTCGAGCACACGGCCGCGGATCTCGACCGTCGAGCGATCGATGCCGTCGCGCAGCAGAATCTCGTTGGTGGCCTGAAGGCTCTGGGCCTGGTGATCGTCATCGTGCTGATGCAGCGTGGTGCCGAGAAGAGCCTCGCGCGGCCTGCCGAGGAAACGGGCGCCCGACTCGTTGATGTAGAGGAGCACGCCGTTCATGTCGCGGACGTAGAGGATGTCCTGCACGCGATCGAAGAGCTCGCGGTAGCGCGCAGGATCGAGCATGAGGGCCATGATCGCAACGACTTCACGCCTCCGCGGGAGGAGGGTCCAATCGCGGAGGCGCGAAGCAGATGGAGCTAGGGAACCGGATCCACTTTGATGATCGGGTCGTTCTTGATCGAACCGACCCAGACCGTGTACTTGCAATCACCGTCGACGCCGGTGCTCGACGTGTGTGCCTTCGTCGTCCCGGCCACCGGTTTGTAGTTCGCTTCGAGACTGGGGCATGCGTAGTTCGGATCGCTCGTGTCGTTCGGATTCGTCGGCTTGCCGAACTCGATCCTGAACGGCGCGGCGCCGAACCACTGGATCTGCGTATGCCGGTTCATGTGAACCGGGGTCGCAGGATTCACCTGTGCGTTCGCATCGATGCAGACGATAGGACCTTGAGGATTCTGGCTGGGGCCGGGACATGGGGTGACTTGAACGGGATGGAAGAAACTGCAAGCGGCGAGCAGCAGGATTCCCGTAAGAATGAGTCGCTTCATCGTTACCTCGCTTTCGTACGTGTGGTCAGCGCTTTGAACTCCGGTTCGGAATGAAGTGGAGTGAGCTCGGGATCGGCAGCGACATCGGGCATCGGGTAGCCGGCATCGATGGCCTTCGATGCGTAGACGAGCGCGCGTTCCTTGTCTCCGTCGAGGGTCGCGATCACCGCGGCTTCGTAGAGTGCGACGGCGTTCGTCGGATCGCTCTGCAAGGTGGCCTCGATCTCACGGCCGGCCTCCGCGCGATGCCCGGACTTCGCGAGCGACGCGGCGATGACCGCGCGCGTGGTCGCATCCGCCGCATCCTTCAGATTCCGGCCGGTCGAGATCGCGCGCGCGTACGCTTCGTTGGCGTTCTTCGAATCCTTCAGCCATCGATACGCATCGCCGAGATTCATCCAGAGCGTCGGATCATGCGTGTCCAGTTCGGTTGCATGCCTGTACGACTGAACCGCTTCCGCGTACTGGCCGAGATTGAACTGACAGGTGCCGATGTTGGACCAGGCACTCGCGATCGGCCGCAGCTTCAGCGATTGCTCATACGCACGCATCGCCTCGTCGTAGCGTCCCATGCTCTGATACGTGGCTCCCAGATTGGCGAAGCCGCCCGGATCCGCAGGGTCGAGCTCCGTGCCGCGCTGGAACAGTTTCAGTGCTTCGTCGAACCTCCCGTGCGCGAGACAGAGAATTCCATACGCATAGTGCGCGCGAGCCATCGCCGGACGGAGCGCGATCGCCGCGCGAAATGAGTTCTCCGCCTCGACCGTGCGTCCCAGATTGAAGTAGCACGAACCGCGGCCGAGGACTGCGTCGAAGGAGTGAGGCTGAAGCCGAAGCACCGCATCGTATTCGGCGACCGCCTTGTTGAAGTCGTTCTTCATCAGGAAGAGATCGGCGCTCGCCATGTGCGTCGCGACCGATCCCGGCTCGAGCGTTGCCGCGCGATTTGCGTACAGCGTTGCCTGATCCAGCGAAACGACTTTGTGCGTAGCCCGGAAGTGTTCCAGCAATCCGCGGCTCAACTGCGCATTGAGCAGCGCGGAATCACGGGAGGTGACCAGCAGCGACTCGAGGATGCGGATGCCATCGCCCAGCGCCGCCGGCTCGTGACGCTTCTGCAGAAGCTCGAGCGCATGGAGATAGTCGCGCTGCTGGCGAGGAGGCAGCACGCCGGCGCGCGAGGCAAGGTCGCGCGGAGGCTTCGTTCCCGTTGCTTCGCAGACGCTGTGGATGACGCGATCGATGAGAGGGATCGGGTCTCCGCTCGCGCTTTCCTTCGTCGTTCCGAGCCGCCACGCCAATCCGTCCTGCGTGAGCGATGCGTCGAGAGCCTGACCAGCCGTTGCACCTTTGCCGAGCAGGGCGAGATCCTGAGGCGAGACAACCTGCACGCTCGGGATCTCGTTGAGCTGGGAAGCGATTGCCTGCGCGACGCCGGGAGGCGTGATCGTGCCGAGGGCGACGATCGAGGTTCGGGCGGGGCTCGGCTGGCGGCGGCGCAGCGCGAGGATCGAGCCGGCCGCCAGGATCGCGAGCAGGACGATCGCTGCGGTCACCCGCAGCCAGAGCCGTTCGAACGGACGTTGCAGCCGCATCGTCTTCTCGTAGCCCGACGAAATGCGCCGCGATTTCGGATCGGAGGAGACATGCGGTCCGCGCAGACGGCGAAAATCGTCCGAGAGCTCGCGCGTCGACGCGAAGCGCTTCTCGCGATCCTTTTCCAGGCACCGCATCACCAGCTCCGCGACTTCGGGATCGAGCGACGGCGCGGTCTCGCTGAGCGGCGGAGGATCGTCGCGAATGATCGCCGCCATCGTGTCGCCCGCGGAGTCGCGGTCGAACGGACGTACTCCCGAGAAGATCTCGTAGAGGATCATGCCGAGCGAGAACTGATCCGATCGCGCATCGACGGGACGGCCGCGCACCTGTTCGGGCGACATGTACGAGATCGTTCCGAGAACGACGCCCGGTGTGGTCTGTCGAAGAGTCGGCCCGTCGACTGTCGACGGGAGATTCAGCTTGGCGAGACCGAAATCGACGATCTTCACGAAGCCCTGATGCGTGATGACCAGATTCTCGGGCTTGAGATCGCGATGCACGATTCCGCGTTCGTGCGCGGCCGCGAGCCCGTCGGCGACTTTCGCCGCGATGCGCAGCGCGTCGTCGTAACTGAGCGGCGGCCCCTGCGCAAGGCGGTCGCGCAGAGTGACGCCGTTGACCAGCTCCATCGCGATGAACGAGATGTCGTTCTCGCTGCCGACTTCATAGATCGTGACGATGTTCGGATGCGACAGCGACGACGCGGCGCGCGCCTCCTGAATGAAACGGCGGAGGTGATCGGGATGCTCGGCCAGCGCCGGCGAGAGAACCTTCAGCGCAACGTCGCGATCAAGCTTCTCGTCATGCGCGCGGTAAACCTCTCCCATGCCGCCGGCGCCCAGGGGAGCGACGACGGTATACGAAGCCACCCGCGTCCCGATTTCGAGTATCAATCTTGTGCTGCGAGTCTAGCACTCAGGCAGAAGGAGGCAGGCGGCAGGGAGAGTACCAGGCTGCCTGCTTCAGGATTCCGCGGCGATATCGCTGGCGATCGCCAGAAGCGTTTCGGCGGGCGCCGGCTTCCGGATGATCTTGCGGATGTTGAGCCCTTCGATGAACGCGGTGTCGACATCGCTTGCACCGGAAAAGACGATCGTCCGCTGCAGCAACTCGGGGCGCCGCATGCTCATGTGGCGAATCACGTCATAGCCCGAGAGCCGCGGCAGCATCATGTCGAGCAGCACCACATCGAACATCCCGCTCCACAGCAACTCGATGGCCTGCTCGCCGTCGACCGCCGCCGTCACTTCCCACTCCGTGAAGGCCGCCTCGATCCGTTCCCGGATCAGACGTTCGTCTTCCACCAGCAGCAGTCGGCGTTGGGCGCCTGTCGGATTTTCCATGTGATTGGGCCGCGATCATTGTAGCGCGATGACGCGGTTTCGGAGTGTTTCTGCAATCTGAACCGCGTCCTCCTTTACGCGCCGCATGTCGCGAAAGCGAACTGGAGCACCGATTCGCAGCTTGAGCTTTCGCGGCCGCGGAACCCATGCGCCCTTCGGCCACGCGCGGAACGCGCCGTCGATGTGACATGGAACGATGGGGACATCGGTGCCGGCAGCGAGGAATCCGATGCCCGGCTTGAACGCCCCGATGCTGCCATCCGTCGTCCGCGTCCCCTCGGGGAAAAGAATCAGCACGTGGCCTCTCGCATCGAGAAGCTGCCGGCAGGCGTCGATGCTCTGCTTCGGATTTTCTTTGCGGTCGAACGGCATCGCATTCATCACGATCGCGGAGAAGGCGAGCACCGGAAGGTGCGTGAAGAAGTAATCGGCGGCCGCCGCGGGAAACGCGCGATGCACCTGCGCGAGCGGCAGTGCTGCCAGCAGCGCCGGCGCATCGAGATGGCTCGCATGATTCGCCACCATGACGAACGACTCACCGGCAGGGAGATGCTCGCGCCCCTCGATCTCGAGCCGGTTGCCGAGGCGAAGAATGAGCCGGACGATGAGGTTCGCGAGCGTGCGCGCCGCATAGACGAAGAGATTCGGATGGCGCGGGAAGCCGCGCAGACGCTCGATCGGCGTCTGATCGAAATCGGGCGTCGGGTCGTAGTGCCACTCGTCCATCACCGGCAACGCTGAGCTTCGCTCAGGATAAACCGGCGAAATACCGCGCCATGTGAAAAAACAGAGGCGCGACATAGATCAAACTGTCGACGCGATCGAGCACGCCGCCGTGCCCCTCGATCACCGCACCCATGTCCTTGATCCCGATATCGCGCTTCATCACGCTGATCGTGAGATCGCCGAGCTGGCCGCCGATGCCGACGATGACTCCGGTGAGAATCAGCTCCGTCGTTCCGAACCCGGGAAACGAAAAGCGGACCAGCCATGGCAGCAGCATCGACACCGCGAGCGCGCCGATCGATCCGGCCCACGTCTTGTTCGGGCTGATGTTCGGCCGCATTTTCGTCTTGCCGAACGCGCGCCCGAAGGTGAACGCCGCGATGTCGTTCAGCGGTACCGCGAACAGCAGATAGAGCAGATAGCCGTACGCATTCTTCGCGTTTGCGAGAAAGCTGAGATGGCCGAACATCCAGCCGATGTACACGAAGCCGACGACCGACAGCGCTATCGGCTGCAGTTGTCCCTTTGCCCGATCGCGAAGGATCGGAATCATCATGATTGCCGCCACGACATAGACAGGGAGCGCCATCAGCATTCCGTACCAGCCATGAACGTGCTTCGCGGGATCGGGATCGTCGATCGCGGAGACGACGCCGACCGCGGTGATGCCGAGGATGACGATGCTCGTCATCCACCAGTCGCGATAGAGACCGGTGGCGCGCGCGAACTCGATGAACGCGCCGATCGCCACCGCCGTGAAGAAGACGATCGTCGCCAGGCGGCCGATGAGAAGCGCTGCGAACACCGGCGGAATCATGATCAGCCAGCCGCGATACGCCTTCCATGCGTGATCGACATTCTTGTGCAGTGCGAGACGGAGGATCGCGAGGAGCGCACCGGCGAAGACGAGAAGCCCCATCAGCACCGCGAAGTAGATGCGGAAGACCGGATTGTGCAGCGCGTCGCTCATGATCAGGCAGCAGGTGGAGTCATCGGGTGAACCGCAGCGCGAATTGGATCACCAGGATCGCTCCGAGAACAAGAACGAGACGGGGCGCGCCGCGGCAGCGCAGTTCGAGCGGACGTCCGGTTTTCTCTTTCGGCATGATGCGAAGGGCCAGCGCAGCACTGTCGAATGCGTCGAGTGACAAGCGTCCCTCCGCGAGAGCATCGAAAATGCGTGCGTCGAATTCGATTCGGACCGCGAGCCAGAAGGCGATGAGTCCGAGGGAGATCTCCAGCGCGTTGCGAGCGAAGAGCGTAAGAGCGATGCTGCTTAGCGACAGGAGTCGCGCGGCGCGCAGCAAACGCGCGGTTGAGAGTGCAGCGGCGCTCATCCTGCTGCCTGCCGGCGCAGTGCCGCGACATGCCGCTGCTTCAGCACGATGCGCGGCCGCGCGATGCGGATGCGCTCGACCGCTTCATCGGCCGAAGCCGCGCGCCCCGTCTTCAACATCCAGGCAGCGACAGTCGACGCACTGCGCGAAAATCCGAGGGCACAGCAGACGAGGACGCGTCCATGCGTGCGGCCTTCTTCGATCGCACGCACGGCTGCCTCGAATGTCTCCTCGCTCGCGACGACGTGATCGAGCACCGGAAACGAGCGATAGAACTTCGCTCCGCCGCGGCAGGGAATCTCTGCGCAGAGATCGATGATCGCGTCGAACTCCGCGCGCCGCGTCGGGATGCGGCCGAGAAAGACGCCGTCCATGATCGGCGAAGGCGTCGCGGCATTCGCGCTCCAGAGTCTCGAGTTCAACCATGCGCCGAAGGTGAAGGGAGCGTACAGCGCATGTCCGATTGCGGAGATCGATCCATCGCTCCGCTTGAGAAAGCCGCGCGCGCCGGCGAAGAGATAGTTGAAGGCCACGAAGAGCAGCGCGAGCGATACCCACAGCAGCCAGAGCCAGGTGCCGCCGCGCGTCGCCGCGAGGGCGAAGAGCGCAGCGCCGATGACGTACGTTGCGGCGATCCGCCAGCGCAGGCGGTCGCGCGTGAGGCGGAGCTCTCCCTCGCCGAGCCAGAGCGCAATCAATCCGAGGGCGAGCCCTGTCGGCAGATCGATGAAGTGATGCTGATACGTCGTCAGAATCGAGGCGGCGATGAGCAGCATCCAGAGATGCAGCGCGATTCCCCAGCGCGCCGGAGTGTGTGCGGCGAGCCGGTCCCAGATCAGCACCAGCAGCGCGATGTGCAGCGACGGCGCCTGATTGAACGGCTTGTCGAAACTGCCGAGCACTCTGAAGAGCAGGCCGGCCGCACCGTCCGTCTGCGGCTTCAGAAATGAGAATCGAAGAGGGAACGCGATGAAGCAGGCGACGCTGACGAGCTGCACGAAGAGCAGACGCAGCGCGTGACGATCGAGCTCGCGCCTGGTGGTGCAGAGGAAGATCGAGACGGCGTAGAGAAGGTCGATCGACCAGTAGGGAATGATCGTCCAGGGGATGAACGGGATGTGGTGCTCCCATCCGAACACGATCGCGCCGACGTGCGCGCGGCGGCTCGCGAGGTAGTTCGCGAAGCCGTAGCTCGCGAAGAAGAACGGGCCGAGAAACGCGAGCCATGCACAGGCGCGGCGCCACGGCCGCCCGCTGGTCACGTGCGCACCGCGAGCGACACGGTGAAGATGCCCCACTCGTCGATGCGCTCCGCCACCTTGCGGAATCCGGCGCGCTCCGCGAGCTGATCCATCTCGTTCTGCGTGCGGCGGCGCATCACCCACGCCTGCCCGCCGCGATGGCTCGTCAGCGCGCGCGCGATCAGCTCGAGCTGCGGATGCCAGGGCTGGCAGGTGTAGATCAGGTAGCCGCCCTCGGGAACGGCATCGGCGATGCCGGCGAGCGAGCGCGAGACGAGATCGTTGTCGCCGAACAATTCATAGAGGCCGGAGACGATCGCGATCGTGGGGCGCGGCGTGATCGACGCGAGGCTCGGACGATCGAAGGCGTCTCCATGCTGGAAGCTCGCGACGTGCTGGAGTCCGCGCGCGGAGATCAGCTCCGCACCCTTGCGGACATTCAACTCGCTGTAATCGCGCAGCAGAATCGATGCGGGCTTCACCTCGGATGACGCGATCGCGTCGAGCACGTATCGGCCGTGTCCCGCAGCCACGTCCAGGATGCGGACGTCGCTGCCGTAGTCGCGGGTGCGCCGCATCGCATCGCGCAGGAGTTCTTCGACGTGGAGCTTTCTCTGGCGAATGCCGCGCCAGCCGATCGACTGCAGATAGTTGTGATCGATGAAGCGGCCGAGGGCGGTCCTGCCGCGCGGCTGATTCTCGTAGACGTAGTCGAGCGTGCTGCCGGAGTCGAAGCCGGTCTTGCTGCCGAGGTTCAGACCTTCGGAGAGGAGGCCGCCGATCCGGATGCCGAGGCGCGTCGCGGTCCAGTAGAGACCGCGCGGCGAGACCGGCGGGAGCGGAGTTGCGAGCCGGTCGGATTCTTCGCGCGTGTGTCCGCTGCGATCGGCGTGCGTCACGTCGACGCGCTGCGGCAGCTCATCGAACTGCGTGTGAATGAAGCGGCGGATGTGCTGGAACGCGAGCTCGCGATCCTTCTCGCCCAGCGTGTCGTGGAAGAAGCCGGGCAGCACGTGCCGCTCCTTCACGATGCTGCCCAGACGGTTGAAGAACTCGTGCTGCGGCGCATGGTGGACGACGAAGTCGGAGCCGGAGATCAGAAGCTGCGTCGGGATCGTGATCGCATTCGCATCGGCGACAACGCGCTCCGCGGTCTCGTAGAGTGCGAGGAGGATGTTCGCGGAGATGTCGCGCGTGATCAGCGGATCGGCATCGAATGACGCGATGCGCTCCGGATCGTGCGTGAGGAACTTCGACTTCACGTAGCTCTTCACGAAGAAGTTGCCGCGAGCTTTGTACATCGCGGCGAGTCCGGTGCGCGCGAGCGGAACGTAGAGCTTGACCCGGAACGCGGGCGAGGCGAGGACGGCGCAGCGGATGCGCGGCGCGTAATCGTGCATCCATGCCGAGACGATGACGGCGCCGACGCTCTGCGCGATCACGGCGATGTCGGAGATCGCGTGGCCGGAGTCGCGCGAGACTTCGGCGATGAATTCGTCCACGTCGCGGATCGATGTCCCGAGGCTCGGGCTGAAACCGCGGGGTCCGGGTGAGCGGCCGTGGCCGCGCGCGTCCCACGCGTGGAAGGCGAAGTCGTCGAGTTTCAATTCGGCGGCGAGATGCGCCATGCGGCCGGAGTGTTCGTGACCGCGATGAAAGAGCACGATCGCGCCGCGCGGCTTCGGCGCGAGCGCGGGCCAGTGGCGATAGAAGAGCTCCGTTCCGTCTGAGGTGCGGAATGTCCGCTCCTGGCATTGCCTCATGTCAACTCCTCGAGACCGCCGCGAATGCGGCGGACCACCGTCAGCGCCGCTGCGGCTGTGATCGCCCACATGATCACGTTTGCCCAGCGCGGGAGCGTGGCGCGCGTCACGGAAATCCAGATCGCGAGGAGCGAGAAGACGAATGCGCGGTCGCTCTTCCCCATCGGTCCGTCGTAACGGCGCGAGGCGCCGATCATGACCGAGACGACGCCGGTCATCTCCGTCAGCGCGGAGGCGAAGATCGCGGCGGTCACGGACATCCAGTTGAAGGGCGGGACGAACGCGAACGGAAGATAGAGCGCAGCGTCGGAGAGGACATCGGTCAGCTCGTTGAGGTAGCCGCCGAGCGCCGATTTCTGGTTGAACTCGCGCGCGAGCATGCCGTCGATCGCGTTCAGCGCCATGCGGAGAAACATCCAGATCGGAATGAGCGCAAACCAGACGCGATCGAGAAGGATGAGCAGCGCCCCGATGGCGATCGACACAAGGCAGGCCGCGATCGTGACGTGATTCGCGCGAACCCCGATCCACACCATCCCCCGCACCGCCGGCCGCAGAATCCCCTGAAACCGCCCTTTCAGCGCATAAATCGTCATAAGGCACTTAAGTGTAAGTGCGAAGCTTATGAAGATAAGGAAGGTGGGATGTCGCCGCGGACCAGGCCCCGTTAAGTTGGTTTTTGGGGGGCACACCTGAAAAATCAACTTAACGCCTGCATCCTGGCACGCCGTTAAGTTGATTTTCCAGGTGTGACCCCCGCGAACCAACTTAACGGCTAGTAGTAGTGGCGGTAGTAGTGGCCGTTGCGGTAGACGTATTTGTAGTGGCGTTTGTGACGCGTCGTCTTGTGACGGGCGTACTGCACGCCGTTGCCGACCGCGGCGCCTACGATTGCGCCCTTCTTGCCGCCGAGGAGCGCACCGGCGACGGCGCCGATGACGGTTCCTTTCGTACGGCTCTGCGACTTCGACCAGTCATTTGCGAATGCTCCGCTTGCCGGCAACAGGAGCGACGAAGCGAGCACTGCAGCTTGTATTTTCTTTCCAAGATGAGAAGCCATTTGAGGCACCTCCTGCCCCTGAATTACTGCGAGGGGTGTGCCTGTTCGGGGCAAAAATTGGAGAATCCGCGCGCATGCTCGCGCCGGTCCAGCGGCGTCGTGCGATACGGCTCAGGCAGGATTCCCATCTGGACGAGCTGCTTCGTGAACTCGTATCGAATGCGGACCGACGCGACCGGATCGCGCTCGAGACGGATGTCCACGCTCTCGACCTCGTGCCGCTCGCGCTCGCCCATGCCGGTCGCAGCGTAATCGTCGGACAAGCGATCGCGGCGTTGTGCTTCCGCCCCGGCCGATGGAGCAGGCGCTGCGGACTCCTCCAACCGCGGCCGCACCGGCACAGCCTCGCGGAAGAACGCCGCCTCGATCACGCCGAGATTCTCGGTCTTCCCGAGGAAGGCGCCGTATGACTGGCGCTCACCGGTGAAGAAGAAACTGCGCGCCGTGCGATCGCTGACCTGCCAGCCCGAGATGACTGTCGATTCGTACGGACCGAGCACCCACTTCGACGCTCCGCGCGCGTCAGTGTGCTTTGCGTCGATCGTGTTGAGTCCATCGACGGACAGCGCGACGGCAACGCGATACGGAGTCGGATTCGTGATGCGCAGCGCGTAGCTCGCGCCGCGGATCGCTTCCACGTACGTCGTGCCGTTGTGTCGATACTCAGGCCTGGGCGAGTCATCGACCAGAACCGTGAGCCCGTAGCCGGATTGATCGTGAGCCGCGGCGGCCGCGGCGAACAGCAGGCTCGCCAGGATGAGAGGTGTGCGCATTGCGAATCCCTTTCATCGCTGTTGGACAACTGTCGCGCTCAAAGAGAAACCGGGCGTAACATCACGCCATGCCTTCCAACAAATCGGGTGCCGGAGCACCGCCTTCCGCGGTCGATCCTCCGCGGATGCGCGTCGCGCTGCTGATGGTCTCCGATCTCTTCGGCGGCGGCCAGATCCCGCAGCCGGGGACTTCGATCGCCTCATGGACGAAGCACATTCAGGTGCAGATCTCGTGGGCAGCGCAGCTCAACAACTCCGGCCGCCCCCTCCAGCACGGCTTCGGCTGGAATCAGGTCTACGCCTCCGACATCGCCGGCTGCAAAGTGATCGAGGATCTCATCGGCCTCGTCTACTCGAAGTTGAAGCCGCCGAGCGACACTCAGGCTGCCGGGGACATCGAGTCGTATCTCGCGCACTTCACTGGAGGCGGCAAGTGAGATCGCTGCGCTGGCTCGCGCTCGTGCTGCTGGCGAACACGATCGCAGCGCAGGAGAAGACGCTGCTGACCGATCCCGTGAAAGTCGTCGTCGGTTACGAAGACGGCGGCATCGGCGCGACGGCGAAGGGTGAGTACGTGACAGCGTTCGGCAAGCCAGTCGCGCAGTGGTCGCCCGGCGCGACGTACGGCATCGACGGCGCGTGGAACAGCAAGGCGGACAAACCGGATCAGGTCGAGTTCTCCGCGGGCGCCGGTCTCGTCGAGATGAACGCGGGCTATCCGCGCTGGAGCGGATTCCTCCGCATGCTCGGCAAGAACGGACAATTCGAACAGGATGCGAAGCTCGAGAAGGTCAATCAGATCCTCGCCGGCGTCACGATCGAGTACGTGCCGCGCCTGTTCAGCGACTGGGTCTCGAAGAAGGTGACGATTCCCGTCGATCAGTTTCCCGCAGACAGCCCCTGTCTCACGCTGACGGCCGAGGAGCGCGCGAAGCATCCGGAGTGCAAGGTGAAGGTGACGAAGACGCTGCAGTCGCCGCCGCATTTCACATTGAGCTATTACCATCCGCTGCGGACGCGCGGCGATGTCGCGTTGCCGGAGAAGATCGTCGCGCACAAGCTGACGTCGACGTTCGAGGCCGACAACATCATCTTCGAAAACTCGAAGCTGCCGCTGCGCGTCGTCGCGAATCTGAGCGCGACCTATCACCACGAGCTGACGGGAAAGATCGACGCCGGTGTCGGCCTGCCGCTGGCCGGAAAGTTCACGCCGATCGTGAAATACGTTTCGGGCGAGAAGGATGGGTTCAAGTACGACAAGGCGCTGATCGTCGGGATTCTGCTGAGTCTCACCGATTAGCGGATGAGACGTCCTCGCTGCTGGTCCGGCGTGATGATGCCGCACTCCTTCGTCGTCGCGTAGTTGTTGCGGCCGTGCTCCTTCGCCCAGTAGAGCGCCTCATCGGCTTCGCGAACCAACTCCTCGGGGACGACGTCGATGTCGGGGACGAAGGCCGCAACGCCGAGACTCACCGTGACGTACGGTGCCGTGTCGGAGGCCGAGTGCGGCAGGCGTAGTTCGCGCACCGCTTCGACGATCCTCTGCGCGATCGCCGCCGCGTCATCCAGCGAAGTATGGCCGAGGAGGATGATGAACTCTTCGCCGCCGAATCGCGCAACGACATCCGTCGAGCGTCTGGCTTCCGCCGCGAGCACGTTTGCCACCTGCACCAGCGCGTTGTCGCCGGCCTGATGTCCATAGGTGTCGTTGTAGCGCTTGAAGAAATCGACATCGCAGAGGATCGCGCCCAGCGGCTCGCAGGAGCGGACGTGATCGGCCCACATGCGCGAGAGCGCGGTCTGGAAGGAGCGGCGATTCGCGACCTGTGTCAGCGGATCGGTCGTCGCCAGTTTCTCCAGCGCGACATTCGCATTGCGCAGTTCTTCCGTCTTGCGCGCGACGAGGGCGACGAGCCGCTTCTCATTCTCTTTCAGCTTCCACGTCCGGACCTTGTGCGCGAGCGCGAGCGTGCCGAGGAAGGCGAGGACGGCGAGCGACTGGAACCACCAGGTCTCATAGAAATGCGGCGCGATGTTCAAGGTCACGGATGAGCCGCGGCTGTTCCAGACGCCGTCGCTGTTGGCGGCGATCACGCGAAACTCGTAATGGCCGGCGGGCACATTCGTGTAGAACGCCGCGCGGCGATTGCCGGCGTCGATCCAGCCTTTGTCGTAGCCGTCGAGCATGTAGCGGAACTTCGTCTTCTCCGGAGTGATGAAGGTGAGTGCCGCGTAATGGAACTCGAGATCGCGCGAGCCCGATGCGAGCTTGGCCAGCGCGGCGGCAGGAGTGACGCGCCGGTTGACGAGAATCTGTTCGATCGAGAGCGGCGGCTCGATCGGGTTGCTCTCCAGCCGCGACGGATCGATCGTGACGAGCCCGCGTCCGGTGGGGAACCACAAGCGCCCGTCGCGCGCCTTCCATCCTGCCGGCTGCGAGGCGCCATTGCACTGGGTGGAAGGCATGCCGTCCGACTTGTCGAACGCGCGGTAGCGGATCGAAGGGATCCTCCGCTCATCGTACGCATCGAAGTCGCTCTTGCTCACGCGGGCGATTCCCTTGTTCGACGACAGCCAGAACGAGCCGCGGCCATCGTCGAGAATCGCGAAGGAGATGTCGTCGAACATCCCATCCTTCGTCGTGTACACCGACATCCGTTCGCGGCGGAGGCGAACGAGCCCGCGATTGGTGCCGATCCAGAGCGTGCCGTCGCCGTCTTCGTAGAAGGAGAAGATCGTGGTGAAGGGGAGGAGCCCCGCGCCGCAGGGAACGACGCGATCGGCATCGAGGCAGCGCAGACCGCTGCGCGTCGCGACCCACAGTCTGCCGGAGCGGTCGCGATGCAGACCGCGGACATCGGCCCAGTCGTCGGATGGATACGCGATGATCTTCCCGTCGCGATAGCGGCATACGCCGCGCGTGGTGCCGATCCAGATCGAGCCGTCCGCATCTTCTTCGAGTGCGTAGACGTAGGTCGACGACAGCCCATCGTTCACGCCGTAGTTGGCGGCCTTGCCATTGACGATGTGCGTGAGTCCCGCGAAGCCGCCGATCCAGAGCGAGCCGTCGCGTGCGGCGATGACCGCGCGCACGGTGCCGCTCGGCAGGCTGATCGATGGGTCGGGAAGCAGCCGGCCGTCCCGGACGCGCTGCAATCCTCCTCCATCCATCCCCGCCCAGATCGTTCCATCCCGCGCTTCGGTCACCGCGCGTGCGGAGTTGCCGGCGCTGTCCGACGTGGTGGGCGTCAGCTTGCCGTTCGTCAGGCGGTGCAGCCCTGTGTTAGTCCCGCCTAACCATACGTTGCCTTCGCGGTCGGCCAGCATCGAGCGGAAGATGTCCGATGTTCCCGGCAGCGTCAGCGTGTCGCAGTCGAGCCGGTCCCCGGTGAAGTGGCAGAGGCCTTTGAGGTCGGTGGTGAACCAGACGCTGCCATCGCGTCCTGCGGTGAGATGCGTGACGGTCGTGTTCTCGAGCTCTGCTGCGAACGGAGGCCGGCCGAACCTGCCGCGGGAGAAGACGTCGATGCCGTGGCGATCGGTGCCGACGAGAAGGCCGATGCTCGATGGCACCACATCGAAGGTGATGTTGCTCGAAAGGCCGTCGGCCGTCGTGTATCGGGTGAACTTGCCGGCGCTGAAACGGAAGAGTCCTTCGCCTTCCGAGGTGAGCCAGACGTCGTCGCCGATCGCGGTGACCCAGCGGACGGCGTTGCGTGGTGCGCCGAGCGGAAGGGGAAGCGCCTTCCCGTCGCGGCGAATGCGCGCGACCCCGAGATCGCTCGCAACCCAGATGGCCTTCTCACTGTCCTGTGCGAGCGCATGGATGCCGGCGCCGACGCCTGCAGCTTTGACGCGAGTCATCACGCCGCGATCGAAGCGATAGAGGCCGCCGTTGACGGTCCCGACCCAGAGGCTGCTCTCGGAGTCCTCGAGCAGCGCGGCGACCGAGGCGACCTCGAGATTCGTGTTGCTCTTGTCGAAGAGCATGAACTCGCTGCCGTTGAACCGCGCCAGACCTTCGTAGGTGCCGAGCCAGATGTAGCCGTCATGCGATTGCGCGAGCGAGAGGATGGTTCCGTGCGGCAATTGATCCTGCCACTCGCTGTGAATGTACTGGCGGATGTATTTCTCGGGAGCGGCGGGGAAGAGCTGTCCTGCATACAGAGCAAGAATCGCAAACAGCATGATGCTGCCCCGGCGCATTGAGGACCTGCTGGGAGGATTATCCCACGGCGCGATCGCGCGCCTGCAGAGCGCTCCAGCGTCGCGGCGCCCTTTTCAAACAGGGATGGGAGGTCGTACTCTCTAGCGCACAAGGAGAATCCGATGATTCGCACCCGCAAGGTCTTCGCCGTTGCGCTGCTCTCTCTTTTCGCCACCGGCTGTTTTGAGATCGAGCAGTCGATCGTTCTCGAGAAGGACATGTCCGGCACCGCCGACTTCAAGCTCGGCGTCGACATGGAGCCGATGGTCATGATCATGGCCAAGGTGCAGAAGGAGATGGGCGGGGACAAGAGCCCGCTCACGAAGGAGGAGATCGCAGCCGTGAAAGCCGACTTCAAGAAGAACGCGAAGAAGTCGGAGAGCACGAGCGAAGATCCGAAGAAGGAAGTGGAGGGTGGACTGCCTCCCGGTGTGAAGCTTCTCGGCGTCAAAGTGGACGAGAAGGAATTCGGCATGACGACGACGATGAAGTTCGCGTTCGACAAGCTGGCGAGTCTCGTCAACGTGAAGCTCAATTCGAAGAAGGAAGGCGAAGGCGCCGGCGATCCGACGAAGAAATCGGTCATCGATTCGCCGTTCCAGGGACTGGAAGTCTCGGAGACCGCGAAGACGATCACGATCCACACGAAGCCGCAGAACCCCGCCGACAAAGTGAAGTCCGAGGCGGGAGAGCAGGGCCCGAAGCTCGACGCCGACACCGAGAAGCTGATGAACGACGCGTTCAAGAACATGCGCGTCGCGTGGAAGATCACGGCGCCGTTCGAAGTCGTATCGAGCAACGCCACGCGCAGGGAAGGGAAGACGCTGATCTGGGAGTACGACTTCCAGAAGCTGCAGAAGCTCGCCGAGTCGAAGACGGGACTCGATGATCTCGGCGTGAACGTGACGTACAGGAAGTAGCTAACGCAGTCCGCTGACCGTGAACAGATTCGTGAGCAGCAGCTTGTAGCCGAATACCCAGCTCTCGCTGCCGCTCGCGAAATGGATCGGGAAGACGCCCTGCACGCCCGCTGCATCCGGCGGGCGGAGGGTGCGGACAAATGTCCGCTCGCCTGTCGCGAGATCGACTGCGTATACGTCGCTCTGCTTTTCGTTCGGCCTGCAGACGAAGATCGTCTGCTCGCCGGGCCAGTGCACCGGCAGATCGCCGGCGCCCGTTCCTGCGATTCGTTCCGGCGCGGTCTGCTCTTCGAGCGACCAGATGAACGGCATCTGATTCATGTCCGTCGTTGCGATGCGGCGGCCGTCCGGCGAGATCGCGAGGTAGAACCATGAGCCGATCACCGGCTCGCTCAGCGGCCGCGGCTCGCCTCCTTCGACTGCGACGCGCCAGATGCGCGTTCCCTCCTCCGCGCGCGAGCCGAAGATCATGATCGACTGATCGCGATCGATGAACCTCGCGGTCCAGATGTGATCGACTCCGCGCAGCGGGATCTCGTGCACCTCGCCCGCACCGGTCGGCACCATCATCAACTTCGCCGGCGAGTCATTCGTCAACGCGAGCACATGCTCGCCATCGCTCGACAAATCACGTCCGCGCCCTTCATCGAGACGCACCGCGGGCCCGCCATCCGTGCCGCGGAGGTAGAACGTATTCCTCCCTCCGCTGGCCACGCCCTGCTCTTCGAAGAGCAGCGTCCTGCCGTCGCTCGAGAGCCGCATCGGGAACGACCAGTCCTGCCAGGAGAGATCGCGATCGTTCTCCTCTCCCGCGGTGTGGCTGACGACGTAGCGCCGCGGCGTCTGCTGCGCCACGAGCGCCGTGCCGTCCGGCGCAATGTCGTGCACGAGCACCGCGCCGAGCGTGGAGAAGACCTCGCGCGGCTGTCTTCCGCGCGCCACCGCATAGATGGAAATGTTGCGTCCCTCGTCATGCTTCGGCGCTCCGCTGTACCAGATCTCGCCACTCGGCGGATGCCACGAAAGTCCCCACGCGATGTAGTGATCCTCGGTGAGGCGCTCCGCGCGCCCATCGAGATCGACGACATTGACGAAGCCGTAGTTGTCTCCGACGAACGGATGCTCGAGGAACGCGAGCTCGCGTCCGTTGGGAGAGAAGCGGAGATCGCTGATCCACGAGGCCGATTCGTAGATGCGATGTCCGATCGGATATTCGATTTGGAATCCGCGCTCCGACCGCCGCACGATCGCCAGTTGTTTTCCATCCGGCGACCAGTCGGCCTCGTAGACTTCCTTCGCAATCGGACGCGGTACACCTCCGACGAGTGCGACACGGGCGAGCGTTCCGGAAAACTGAAAGCCGAAGTCCTGCCGGCGCCCGAGTGACACCGCGAGCTCGCCGTTGCGCGAGATGGCGTGCACCGATCCTCCGATGCCGAGGGGACGCGCTTCCGCGATGCCGCGATGGGAAACGAAGATCTCCAGCGGCCGGTCGTTCCACGCCGCGCCGTACAGGACGCTTCCATCCGGTGCGAATCGCGCCTGCGCGACATCGCCGCGGCGGAACGTCACCTGCGCGATCTTCGGCAGCAGCGGCGCTGCATCGGCGATCGAGATCGCCGGCGTCGCGCCCGATCCTGCGATCTCGATCATCTCGAGATGCAGCGCGAGATCGTGCGCGGAGTGAAAGCGCGTTTCCGGATTCTTCTCGAGGCAATGCTGGAGCGTCTTCGCGAGCGCCGCGGGAAACGGCGGCGAGTCGAGCTTCTGCGGCTCATCGCGAAGAATCGCGCTGATCGTCTCCGCCGTCGTCTCGCGCGCGAAGGGCGTGCGGCCGGTGAGCATCTCCTGCAGCACGACTGCGAAGCTGAAGATGTCGCTCCGCGCGTCGGCGCGCTCTCCGCGCACCTGTTCCGGCGACATGTAGCCGATCGTGCCGAACACCATTCCGTCTTCGGACAGCCGCGCGGTCGGCGAGTCTCCGGAAAGAGGATTCATTTCGATGGCGACTCGGGCGAGACCAAAGTCCAGAATCTTCAGCGACCCATCGTGGAGGATGAAGAGATTCGCAGGCTTCAGATCGCGATGGATGATGCCGCGAGCATGCGCCGCGGCGATGCCGCGCAGCATCTGCAGCGCCCAGGCGAGCGCGCGGCGCAGCGGCACCGGGCCGCGCAGAAGGATGTCGGACAGCGGCTCTCCCTCGAGCAGCTCCGTGACGAGAAACGGAGTCGAGTCCGACGTGCCGAAGTCGTGAATCGTGACGATGTTCGGATGGCGCAGTGCCGCGGTGGCGCGCGCCTCCTGTTCGAAGCGCAGCAGGCGCGTCCGATCGTTGATCAGTGAGGAGGGGAGAATCTTCAGCGCGACGTCGCGCCGCAACGTGGCATCCGTCGCGCGATACACCTCGCCCATGCCGCCCGATCCAATCGAGTCGTGGATTTCATAGCGTCCGAGGCGTGTGCCGGGGGCGATCGTCACCGTGAAAGGATAGACGGTTCGCGCGCATCGCGGCCTGCAGGTTTTTGGTTTGGTTGCAGCTCTGCATGAGACCGGTTTCGCCGCGCTTACTTCACGAGCGCCATGTACGCGGGATCCTTGTACCCGCGCCTGGCCAGCTCGCCGATCATCGTCAGCGCCTCTGCGCGGCGGCCGAGGAGCAGGAGTGCGGACGCGTGCGTGTCGAGGAATGCCACGGGCGCGTTCGCCACATCGCGCGTCAGCGGCTGCATCGCCGTCACTGCTTTCTCGAGTTGCGTGTTCGCATCCTCGCGTCGGCCCAGCGCGAGGAGAACGGAAGCGTGCGTGCGCCGCGCCTGAGCGAGATCGCGCGTCCAGCCGGCGTTCGATGGCTCCATCGCGCTGAGGCGCTCCATCGTGGCGATCGCCTTCGTCATCTCCTCCGACGCCTCGGCGAAATTCCTTCCCTGGAACAGCGTCTCGCCGAGCAGTGCCGCAGCCATCGCGTAATCGCGCGACCAGGAGGCATTCGACGGATCGCGCGCGGCGAATGCGCCGAGGATCTCCCTGGCCTTCGTGATGTGTCCGATCGCCGGTGCGATGTCGCCCTTCGCCTTGAAGACGCGGCCGATCACCGCATGCGAGAACGCGAGCTCGCGCTGCCAGGCGGTGTTGCCCGGTTCCTTCGCGGTGATGTCTTCCATGATCTCGCGCTGCTGCTGGAATTCCGCGATCGCATCGTCGAGCTGACCCTTCGAGCGAAGCGCCCAGCCGATGCTGTTGTGCGCGACCGCGAGCTCGCGCCGCCATGCGAGATTCGCCGGCTCCTTCTCGGTCAGGCCGCTCATGATCGACAGGTAGTGCCGGTACTCGCGCAGCGAACCATCGCCATCGCCCTGGGCGTCGAGCACATCGCCGATCTTGCTGTGGCTGACGCCGAGCTCTTCGCGCAACTGATGATCATCGGGCGATGCCGCGGCGATCGTCTCGAGCAGATCGGTGCTCGCCACATATTCGGCGAGCGCTCCCTTCACGTCGCCCTGCTGCGTGAGCATGTCGCCGATCTGGCTGTGCCGCGACGCGAGCTCTCGTTTCCACTCGAGATGATGCGGCTCGGCCGCGAGGTTCGCCTCGATCATGTGCTGCGACGTGCGCATGTCGGAGATCGCCGTCTTCATGTCGCCGCGGGCACGGGCGATCACGCCGTGGTAGTAGCGGGACATTGCGACGTCGATCTGGCGGTCGTGATTCGCAGGATCCCTGCGCAGCAGCTCGCCGCGAATCGCAGCGGATTCGTCGAACGCCTTCTCCGCATCATCGAGCTTGCCGCGCATCCTGAGCACATAGCCGATCGCGTCGAGCATCGTCGCGCGCTGGGCGCGTTCCGCATCCGACAGCGAGCCGCTCGGGATCGAATCGAAATACCTGAGCGCCTGCTGTGAGACGCCGTCCAGCAGGTCGAGGCGTCCGATCGGCTCCAGTCCGATGCGCAGATCGCGCAGCATGAACTCGAGCAGTTTCTCGGCACGCGCGTGCGCCGCCTTTTCTTCGGATTGCGCGCGGGTGAGGAGCCAGGTGTAGATGCCGCCGCCGATGACGATCACGGCGAGGAGCGTCGCCACGAGGAGTCCGGCGAGGCGGCGCTGGCGTGCGATCGCCTTCGTTCGCTCTTCGCGCTCGCTGATCTCTTCGAGCAGCGCCTCGCGCCGATCGTGATTCGCCACGCGTCCCGCTTCGATGCGCGCGAGCATGAGGTCGCGATTGCGAATCGCCGCGCGCGCGAATCGTTCCGAGGCTTCCTCGAGGAGCGGCGGAACCCGCGGGTTGTCGCGCCAGGAGATCGCCGCGCGCTGCAACAGATCCTTGATCGGGCCGAGCGATGCGTAGGATCCATCCGACTCCTTCAGCATCGCCGCCGCACGGGCCGCCATCGCCTCCGACTCGCTCCGCTTCCCCGCGCCGGAGAGATACGCCTGCAGCCGTTCGACGATCTGCGACGCCGACTGGATCCGCTTCTCGCGATCGGGCTCGAGGCATTCGAAGACGAGTTGCCGCAGCTCTTCCGGAACCTCGCGTCCTGCGGCTGCTTCGATCGGATCGACGAAGCGGCCATCGCGCGCCATCTCGAACGCAGTGCGCGCATCGCCGGCGTCATGCGGCGGCCGCGACGTCAGCAGCGTGTAGAGAATGCCGCCGAGAAGATAGACGTCGGTCCAGGGTCCGATGTGGTCCGTGGAGCGCTGCGTCTGTTCCGGCGCCATGTATGCGACCGTGCCCGCCGGATTCGTGCCGCCCGTTGCCAGGTCCGCATCCGCGACGTCCTTCGGCCTGCGATAGAGCGCGACCGCCAGTCCCCAGTCCATCAACAGCACTTCGCCGAACTCGCCGAGCATCACCTGCGACGGCTTGAGATCGCGATGGACGACGCCGCGCGAATGTGCATAGGCCGTGGCCTGCGCGACATCGATGAGGATCGGCAGATGCTTGGCGAGAAAATCGGCGGCCGGCAGTGCGGAGAAATCCCTGTTGAGCAGCGACAGCCACGTGTGCCCTTCGACGTAGCGCATGACGAGGACGGGCAATCCGGCTTCGTCCGCGCCGAGGTCGTACATCGGGATGATGTTGGGATGCTCGAGGCGGGCGGTCGTCAGCGCTTCGATGCGGAAGGCCTCTTCGATCGCGCTCGTGTTCCGCATGCCGGAGCGCACGCGCTTCAGCGCAACGATGCGCGCGAGCGAGTATTGATTCGCGCGCCATACTTCGCCGAAGCCGCCCTCGCCCGCGAGGTTGAGGAGGTCGAAATCGGCGATCAGTTTTCGAAGCGGCCTCGTTTCGGCGAGTGAGCCGCCGCGCGGAACCGGCGTGCTCAGAATCTCGGTGATCTCGGGGTTGTACGAGCTCTGAGGATCTTCAGGAAGATCATCGGGGATGGACGACATCGGTTGCAGGCGATTATCCCTCTCTCCGCAAAGCATTGCCGAAACCGATTTCCGGGCCTACGTTGCTTCCATGGCCGACGATGTCGAAATCAAGGCAGGCAAGCCGGAGATCGAGATCAAGGACGAGAAGCGCGAGGCGAGCGACGACGATCGCGAGCGTGAGGAGCGTTACCGCCGCGAGATCTCGAATCCACTGCGCGTAACGGACTGAGGTACTGTTCGCATCGCGAACATGTTCTCCAACGACGACCTTCAACGGCTCGCTCAGCACGGGATTACCAGAGAAGAGGCGGAGAGGCAGATCGGTCTGCTGCGCAACCCTCCGCAGGCGATCCGGCTCGACCGGCCGTCGACCGTCGGCGACGGAATCTCACGCATTCGCGAGATCGATCAGCGCTCGCTGCTCGATCGCGCCGAGGCCGCTGCCGATGCAGGCCGCGTGATGAAGTTCGTGCCGGCGTCGGGCGCCGCGACGCGCATGTTCAAGGACCTCATCGCTGCGCTGCAGGATCAGCGGCGCCCGTCTGCATCACCTGCCGGCCGCGAGTTCTTCGAGCATCTCGATGCCTTCGCCTTCGCCGCGGAGTTGCGCGAACGCGCAGGAACTGCGGGCGAGGATGAAGCGGGCGAGCGCCGCCTGCTCGCGACCTTGCTCGAGGAGATGGGATACGCGCAGAAGCCGAAGGGGCTGATCCCGTTTCATCGCGTCGAGAAGGCGCGCACTGCGTTCGAAGAGCAGCTCCTCGAGGGAACGCGCTACGCGTGCAGCATGCACTTCACGGTCGCTCCGGAGTTTCGCGGCGAATTCGAGGAGACGCTCGCGATGCTGGAGCCGGAAGTGCTGCGGAAGCGGCGCGGCGGCGCGCTGAAGGTGTCATTCTCCGAGCAGCATCCGTCCACCGACACGCTCGCGATCGACGCACAGGGCAATCCGTTCCGCACATCGGCGGGTGAGTTGCTGCTGCGGCCGGGCGGACATGGCTCGCTGCTGCGCAACCTGCAGCTCGCCGGCGGCGACATCGTCGTCATCAAGAACATCGACAACATCGTTCCCGATGAAGCGAATGGCGAAGTCGTTCGCTGGAAGCAGATCCTCATCGGCTATCTCCTCCGCATTCAGCAGGAAGTGTTCGAGCTGCTGGAGGCGTGCTCGCGCGAGGATGTGCCGGAGGCGATGCTCGACCGCGCGCTCGCGCTGGCAGCGTTTCGTTTTGCGCGGCGGCCGGATCGGATGCTGGCCACGGCCGACGAGAAGCGCCGCTTCGTGTTCGAAGCGCTCGACCGCCCGCTGCGCGTGTGCGGCGTCGTGATCAACGAAGGCGAGCCGGGCGGCGCGCCGTTCTGGGTCGTGGGCAGTGACGGCGTCCGCTCGGTGCAGATCGTCGAGTCCGCGCAGGTCGACGGCACCGACCCGCGGCAGGTCGCGATTTTCAAATCGTCGACGCACTTCAATCCCGTCGACCTCGTCTGCGGGCTCCGCTCCTGGCGCGGTGAACCGTTCGATCTGGAGCGCTTCGTCGACTCTGATTCGATCTTCATTTCGAAGAAGTCGTACGAAGGGCGCGAGCTGAGTGCGCTGGAGCGGCCCGGCCTCTGGAATGGTGCAATGGCTGGTTGGAACACGATCTGTGTCGAGGTTCCGGCCGCGACCTTCGCTCCCGTCAAGACGGTCTTCGACCTGCTGCGGCCGCAGCATCAGGTGCAGCCGCCGGCGGAGATCGAAGCGCGCAAGCTGAGCGAAGATCTCAACGCGGCGATCGACGTGCAGCGCACGCTGCAACTGCAGGACGAAGTCTCCGCGGTCGGCTTCGATGCCGCGTCGCTGTTCCAACGCTCGCTCGAAGTGGGCGGCGACATCTTCAATGTCTCCGGCCGCGC
Source organism: Acidobacteriota bacterium (assembly GCA_021325515.1). Lineage (GTDB taxonomy): Bacteria > Acidobacteriota > Thermoanaerobaculia > Gp7-AA8 > Gp7-AA8 > JAJPHC01. The sequence continues at coordinate 10,055 of JAJPHC010000059.1, read as the reverse complement.
GGCGTTTCTCGTCGACGTGAGCGGGCAGGGAGCCGCATCCGTGCTGATGGCGTCCGTCGTGTCGCAGCGCCTGCTGTCGATGACGAGCGAGCTGCCGTCACGCGTCATGAAGCAGCTCGAGCGTGAGTTTCCGTTCGAGCGGTTCGGCCGATATCTGACGCTCGTCTTCGCAGTGATCGATGGCGACACGCTGCGCTACGCCTGCGCGGGCCATCCTGCACCGATCGTGGTCCGCATCGACGGAACCGTCGAGCGCCTCGTGTCGAACGGACCCCTCCTCGGCCTCGGCCTCGGCGATGGATTCGTGGATGCCGAAGTCGCGCTGCAGGCTGGCGATCGCGTCGTCCTGTACAGCGACGGGCTGATCGATGACGAGGATCTCTACGGCGAGCGATTCGGACTCGAGTCGCTGGAGCAGCATTTCATCGCGGCGCGGAAGCAGACGCTCTCCGAAGCATGCGCATCTCTCGCAGAAGTGCTGCACGAACGCCGCGGCGACGCCCCCCCGCGCGACGACATCGCGCTGCTTGCAATCGAGATCGTGTGAATTGGATGGATGGGACGAATGGGACCGATGGGACCGATGGGACCTATGGGTGGAACCTGACGTGCTGCGCGATGACATCGCGCTGCTTGCAATCGAGATCGTGTGAATTGGATGGGACGAATGGGACCGATGGGACCTATGGGACCTATGGGTGGAACCTGACGTGCTGCGCGATGACATCGCGCTGCTTGCAATCGAGATCGTGTGATGGCGGGAACTCAACCTGCCTGTTTCCGCCCATCGGTCCCATCGGTCCCATCCGTCCCATCCGTCCCATCCGTCCCATTCCTACACCCCCGCAGTGCAGAACTTGCAGCGCTTGGCGCCCAGGGGAATCGGGGAGAGGCACTCGGGACACTCTCGTGTGTTCGGCGCGGCGGGCTCGGGCTCTCGCCGCAGTTTGTTGAACCACTTCACCACCATGAACACTGCGAACGCGACCAGGAGGAAATTGATCACCGCGTTGATGAAGAGGCCGTAGTTCAGCGTCGCGGCGCCCGCGGCCTTCGCCTGTGCGAGCGTGTCGAAATGACCGCCGCTGAGCACGATGAACTTGTTCGAGAAATCCGGATGGCCGGTGAGGAGTGCCAGCGGCGGCATCAGGATGTCTTCGGTGAACGACTTCACGACGGTGCCGAAGGCCGCGCCGATGATGACGCCGATCGCGAGATCGAGCACGTTGCCCTTCAGCGCGAATTCCTTGAATTCTTTTCCGATACTCATGATGCGACAGCATACGACTCGCGCAGCCATTGCTCCAATTGTTCGTCGACGTCACCCGGCGACGCGAGCAGCACGTGATGGGCGATCTTCGTCGCCGAGATTTTTTCGGTGCGGACGATTCGCCCGCTTCGCTCCTGCCGCGGCAGAAAGAATCCGAGGTCGATCGCGGTCCTGCGAATGGTGAGGCCGGCGAAGTTCTTCGTGGTCGAGAGCGTGATCATCGTCTTCAGCGGATTGATGTGCATCGCGCCGATGCTGCTCAGCATCGCGCGCAGAGCGTCGAAGGTCTCGCGGACCTCCGCGGATGCACGCGCGAGATGCGCGTCGAGCGAGGTGAGATCGCAGGAATGTTCACGCGTCCGCTGCGTGAATCGACGGCCGCAGGATGGGCATTGCCAGCCTGCTGCTTCTTTCGGCATGTCCTCATGATCTCATTTGCCGGCTGTCTGCCCTTCCCGTGAGAGAATTTCTCATGCGCGCAATCCGCTGTTCCGTAGTCCTTCTGTCTCTTCTCACCGCTCTCCTTCCTTCCAGCGCGTTTGCGCAGAGACGGCGGACGGTCGCGCCGCCGCCGAACAGCGAGATCACGATCCTGCAGACGACGGATCTGCATCACCATGCGAATGGATCGGGGCATGTCGGACTCGATGTCAGTCCGGCGGCAATGGGGACGACAGGAGCCTACGCGCGCATCGCGAGCTATGTCGGTTACGTGCGGGCCACGGCGGGACATCCGGTGATCCTCGTCGATTCCGGCGACTGGACGATGGGCACGCTGTACGACCTGACGAACGGCAGCCGTCCCTTCGCGCTCGGGTTCATCAGCGCGATGGGCTACGACGCGATCACGCTCGGCAATCACGAGTTCGACTACACGCCGCGCGGCCTTGCCGGCATGATCGCCGCGGCGCGCAGCAGTTTCAATTTCCAGACGCCGATCGTGGCGACGAACATCAACCTGAACGGCAACAGCGATCTCGCTCCGCTGTTCGCGGCGAACGCGATCGTGCCGTCCTACGTCAAGACGCTGGGCAACGGCCTGAAGGCCGGATTCATCGGATTGATGGGAGAAGATGCCGCGATCGACGCGCCGGCATCGGCGCCCGTCACCTTCTCCGCGCTGTCGACGCACTACGACGCGATCCAGGCCGTCGTGGACGATCTCCGCAACAACAAGGGAGCGACGGTGGTGATCGCCCTTTCGCACACCGGCACGGATGCGAGCGGCAGCGCCGGCGAAGACGTGAATCTCGCGCGCCACGTTCGCGGCATCAACGTCATCGCCTCGGGTCACACGCACACGCCGCTCTCGTCGATGCACGCCGTGACGAACGGCAACTGGACGACGCAGATCATCGACGCCGGCGCGTTCGGCACGAACGTCGCGCGTCTCGATCTGCTCGTGCAGCGCAACAACGGCAGCACGACGCCCGAGGCATTCTCCAACGCTGCGATGACGAACGCGGGTCTGACCGCGGTGAAGTCCGGCCTCGTTCCCGATCCCACGACGACGGCGCTCGTCTCCGCCACCGACCAGCAGCTCAACACGAGCCTTGGTCCCATTCTCCGGCAGGCGTTCAGCGATTACGACGCGGCGAGTCTGGCGAAAGGCATCTACCATCCCGCGGCGCTTGCCGCGCAGGACATGAGCTCGAACGACCGCAATCCTGTGCTCTCGCCCAACGGTCTCGGCAATCTCGCCGCGGACTCCGTGCGCAATGTGCCGAACACGATCATCGCGCAGGCGCTCGCCGCGGCCGGCGCAAATCCGGCGAATCTTCCCGGCTTCGATACGACGCCGTTCCAGGTAGGCATCGTCGCCACCGGCGTGCTGCGCAACAATCTCCAGGGCGGCGTGCCTCTAACCTTCGCCGACATCTATGACGTGCTGCCCCTCGGCATCTCGCCCGATACGGCGCAGGCGCTGCCGGTCGGCTATCCGATGGTGTCGGGCTACGTGGAGCTCGCGGATCTGAAGAAGATCTGCGCGCTGCAACTCGTGGGACAGAGCAATCTCGTTTCCTCTTCGTTCTATCTCAACATGTCGGGCGTGCGGTATTCGCTGAAGACGGCGGAGACGTACACGTACTTCAAGTACGCGACGGCAGCAGCGGTGCTGACGATCACGCAGGAGAAAGCGGCGCGCGGCTCGGCGCCGGCGATCGCGGCCATGACCGCGCTCAACAGTCTCGCGACCGACAACGGCTCCGCGCTCCTCACGGAAAGCGCGGGCGGCAATCCGTATGCGTCCGCGATGCTGAAGCTGAACGATCCGGCGACCGACTTCAATCAGCTCGTGGTGAACCTGACGACGCTGGGCGAAGTCGCGCTGGCCGCTCTCAAGGGAACCAATGTCGCGAGCGGGCTCGTCGTGTCGAAGGCGGTGAACGCGATCGATACGATCTCCGCGTTCGCGGTGAGCGACGCGATGAACACCGGCTCGACGACGGACGTAACCTCGGGCCGCCTGCGCGTCTCGGTCGATCTCTACGCGATGCTGCTGCTGGGCGCGGTGGAGTCGCAGTACGGCGTGAAGATCACGGCGTATCAGTCGGCAACCGGCAGCACCACTCTTTCATCGGCCGACATGCCGGCGCTGCTCGCCAACCGGATCGACGCGGATCCGGCGACGAGCGGGATCCAGGAGCTGAAGGAGTGGATGGCGCTGCTGTCGAACGTTGGGACCGGGTTGAAGGGAAGCATCGGGACGGAGTACGCGTCGACGGCGAACTTCACGGAGTTCCCAAACGCCGGCAGCGCGGTGAAGACGCGCAATGCGTCGTATCCGCTGCAGTCGATCGGACAACTGGCGGGGACGATGTCGGCTCTGCAGAACGCGCCGTAAAAGGTGTAGGACAGGCGCCCTCGCCTGTCCCGTAGTCTGTCCCGTAGCAGCGACAGGCGGGGGCGCCTGCCGTACAGTCAGAACTCGAGATCGACGGAGGCCTGTGCCGCGCGCCGGCGCTGCAGCAGCTCGAATCCTTCGACGACGAAGTCGAGCCGGCCGTGCGGCTTGATCGGGATGTACTTCACGGCGCGGAGATTCAGGGTCGTCCGTTTTCCCGAAGCGGCGATGACGATCGGCGCCATTTCGATGTGTGCCGCCTCGCTGACCTCGAAGAGAGCGCTGGCGGCGAAGCGGTGCCGCTGGTCGAACTTCGAGAGACCGCGGTGCGGCGGCTCATCGAAGTCGGCTGCGTCATCGATCGCCTTCGAAAAGGTGTAGCTCGCGGCCCATTCGACATCCTCAACCATCCGCTGCACCACGGTGAGCGTGCAGCCGTCGTACGAGGATGACGCCGCGGCCTGAAGCTCGTTGTCCACCGTCTGCAGCAGGTGGCTCCCGCGCACGTGCTGCAGCGTGATCGACGCGCGCAGAGCCTGCGCGAGAGCATGTTCGGCGCTGAGGCTGTACTGCGTGCTGGCCGGCGACCACTCGCCGGGCCGGACCGTCACCTCGCCGCGCAGCGGGCGTTCGAGTGCGATGAGCGGAATGCGGTCGGCGAAGGTGCCGCCCGTGCCGCGCAGCACCCAGCCGGCGGCAGCCGCCCAGGCGAAGCCGAAGCGCGGCTGCAGTTGCTGGTTAGAGATGCCGAGCCTGCCCGGAAGACGTTCGTCGTCGAGACGAAGCCCTCCATCCAGTGTGAGGCTGCCGTGCGTCCAGCTGTCCTGCAGGAATGCGTCGTAGCGGGTTGCGCGGATGGGACGGACATCGATGGAGGTCACATCGCCTCCGGCCCGGAAGAGGTGCTCACCCCATCCCGCCGTGAGCGTGTCGCCGGCCTCGAGATAGCGTTGATCGCGCCCGCCGGTCGAGCGCCGCGCAGCCTGCGATCGCACCTCGTTCGTCGCTTCGCGGCCGAGGATGGAGGTGAGCGTCGCGGTCGCGGCGGAGTCGGTGACGTGATCCGTTTTCTCGCGATTGTCGTTCGCTGCGATCCGCGCGATGAGCGACGTCGCATCGCTCCATTGATCGTTGAGTTTCGCCGAGAGCTCCTGCTCGCGGCGGTCGAGCGACGACGACGTCTCGTATTCGCCGGCGACGTAGTAGAACATCCGGTCGCGGACGATCGGACCGCCGAGGGCGCCGCCGGTGCGGTAGCGGTGGATGGGCGGTTTCTGCGCGAAGAGAAAGACATCGCCGTGAAGCGTGTTCGAGCCGCTCTTCGTCACGACGTTGATGACCCCGCCCGAGCCGCCGCCGCTCTCCGCGGATGATCCGTGCGAGACGGCGTCGAACTCGCGGACCGTTTCCAGCGAGAGCTCCGTGCGGGCCGAGCCGCTGTACTCGTCGTTGTTGTTCAGACCGTCAATCGTGAGGACGTTGCTGCGCGGCCGCTGCCCCGCGAAACTGAAACCGCTGTCGATCGAAGACGCGTGAAGCTGCGGAGTCTGCACGACTCCCGGCGTCAGCAGGACGAAGTCGAGATAGTTCCTCGCCTGCACCGGCAGCTCCTCGATGCGCTCCGTGTCGATGACCGCCGGCGGAGAGGGCGAAGTCGTGTCGAGGCCGGGCTGTTGTGCGCTGACCTCGACGTTCTCCTGCACGGCTTCCGGGTGCAGTGGAAGGTTGAGCTGAAGCGCCTGGCCGATCGTGAGCGTCGCGTTCGAATGGAAGGAGACGAAGCCGGAGAGAGTCGCGGTGACCGAGTACGAGCCGGGCGCGACGTTCGTGAAGCGGTAGTGGCCGTTGCCGGCGCTCGTCGTGCTGCGGGCCGCGTTGGTGGATGGATCACGGAGCTCGATCGTGACTCCGGGTAGCGGCGCGGACGAGGCATCCGTGACGGTGCCTTCGATGGAGGCGTTCTGCACCTGCGCCGCCGCCGAAGTCGCGAAGAAGAAAAACGCGATCACGAACAGCATGGAGCGTGAACGCCGCTGTCTGCACTCCACGTTGCGCCCGTTCTCCTTCATCGGCGGGCGTACGATACCATCTCGAAAACTTGACACTCAGCCGCCTCTTCTACGCATCGCTGCTTGCGCTGACGCTCCTTCTCGGGCTGCTGTTCTATCTCTTTCTCGACAGTTCGAAGCAGTCGATCGTCGAGAGCTCGGAGCGTTTGCGCGAAGCGCACACGCGGCGCATCGCAGCCAACGTCGAGTCGTATCTGGATCAGGCGCAGCAGGCGATTGCGCATATCGAGACGGAGCTGCAGCACGATGCGTGCGGGGCCGGCAGTCCGCAGTCGATCGCTCCCTGTCTGGAGAAGGAGATCCTCAGCAACGCGAACCTGGCCGAGGCGACGGCGACGCATGCCGAGGCGCCGTGGCAGATGTCGTATTTCCGCGACAGCGCAGCCGAAGGCGCGATGATCGGCACGCGCATCACGTTCGAAGAGAACGGACACTTCGTCTCCGAGGTGCGTAGGGGCGACATCGTGCAGCGGATGCCGGCCGGCGATCCCACCCGCCATCCGACGTTCACGACTCCCTCGACGCCATCGAATTACGGCGGCGTGATCTGGAGCGATCTCAGTTTCACCGAGCTCGATGCAAGGCTGCCGGAGGAGAAGCGCCGCGTCGTCGTCACGGTGATGAAGACGATCGAAGACAGGCAGGGCAGGTTCGCAGGAGTCCTGCGCATCGGACTCCTCACCGAGAAGATCGACGCGCTGGTGCGCGAAGAGTCTGCGGCGAATGCGCCGCACGAGATCTTCATCTGCGACGACATGGGACGGCTGATCGCGCGCCTCACTTCGCGGGACCGTCTCGCCGAAGATCGATCCGACGAGTCGCTGCGCGTGGTGCCGGCGAAGATGCCGCCGGAGATCGCCGCGGCGTTGCGCTCACGGGCGCTCGCGCAGGTCTCGCCGCGTACGCTGAACACCGCGGATTCGATCATCGCCGGCGGACAACCATACTTCGTCAGTTTTCGCGGACTGCCGCAGACGCAGGGCTGGCGCGTTGGAATCGTGGTGCCGCAGGAGTACTACTTCGGCCGGCTGCATGCGATTCGCAACCGCCTCATCGCCGCCACCCTCGCGCTGATCATCGTCATCCTCCTCGGCGGCACGCTCACGTTGCGGCTCTTGCGGCGCGGGCTCCGGCAGATTCAGGGCGAGACGGCGCAGATGCGCCGGTTCGTGTTCGCCCCGTCGGCGGTGGAGAGCCCGTTCCGCGATGTCGGCGACGTTCTGCGCAGTCTCGATCAGGCGAAGACCGCGATGCGCGCGATGGGCAAGTACGTGCCGGTCGGCCTCGTGCGGCAGTTGTACGAAGCGAACCGCGAGCCGGTGCTGGGCGGCGAGCTGCGCGATGTGTCGCTGATGTTCACCGACATCAAGGACTTCACGACGCTCGCCGAGCGCCTCTCGCCCGACGTGCTGGCCCGCAATCTCGGCAGCTATCTCGAGGTGATGACCAACGCGATTCAGGCGAATGCGGGGACGGTCGACAAGTACATCGGCGATGCGGTGATGGTGATCTGGAATGCGCCGGCAGACGTGGCGGATCATCCGCTGAAGGCGTGCAGCGCAGCGCTAGCCTGCGTGGAGGCGACGCGGAGCGCGAGCCCCGAGCTCGTCACGCGCTTCGGTTTGCATCGCGACACGGTGATGGTCGGGCATTTCGGTGCGCCGGACCGGATGAGCTTCACGGCGATCGGCGACGGAGTCAATCTCGCGTCACGGCTGGAGGGGCTCAACAAGCAGTACGGAACCCAGATCATCGTCAGCGAGACGATCTACGCGGCGGCGAAGGAGCAGTTCGCGTTCCGGCATCTCGACCGCGTCGCGGTGAAGGGAAAGTCGCGCGGAATCGAGGTCTACGAGCTGCTGCAGCAAAGAGTTAGTGCGGCCGAGAGGTACGAGGAAGCGCTGGCGAAATACTTCCTGCGCGACTTCGCAGGAGCGCTGGCGATCCTCGAACAGCAGTTGTCCGATCCGCCGAGCGCAGTGCTCGCCGGACGCTGCCGCAGAATGCTGAACGATCCGCCGCCGCCCGATTGGGACGGAATCTACGTCTCATCCGTGAAGTGAGGCACGCCCTATGAAACGTCATCCTGCGAAAGGATGACGCAATGGCAGAGACAACACTGTGGAACATCGATCCGGCGCACTCAGCCGTGGAGTTTGCCGTGAAGCACATGATGTTCACGACGGTTCGCGGCCGCTTCCGGGATTTCACGGGGACCATCGAAGTCGATGAACGGAACCCGGATCGCTCGAAGGTCAGTGTCGAGATCGCCGCGGCGAGCATCGACACCGGCGTCGCCGATCGCGACACGCATCTGAAGTCTCCCGATTTTCTCGATGCGGAGCACCATCCGTCGCTCACGTTCCGAAGCAAGCGCATCGAAGGGGCGATGAAGAAGGAAGGCGACCGGTTCCGCGTGATCGGAGATCTGACGATTCGCGGCAGGACGATCGAAGTGACGCTCGATTGCGAATACGAAGGCACAGGCACCGACCCCTGGGGCGGGACGCGCTCCGGCGTGAGGGCCACGACGAAAATCGATCGGCGCGAGTGGGGCCTCCAGTGGAATCAGGCTCTCGAGACCGGCGGCATTCTCGTGGCGAACGAAGTCCGCATCGAGCTCGAAGTGCAGGCCGTGAAAGCGGTGCCGGTGACGGCCTGACGCGAGGCGGCGCGGCGCGCGGATGATGTTCATGTGGTGGCTCGCGATCATCGGTGTGCTCGTGCTGCTCGCGGCTGCGGTCGATCTCATCTGGACCACACTCGGCACGCATGGCGGCGGCCCGTTGTCGGGTCCGCTGACGAACTTCGTCTGGGCCGTCGCCCGGCGCGCGGCGCGGGGACATCACCGGCTGCTGTCGTTCGCCGGCTCCTTCATTCTCGGCGTGCTCCTCCTCTTCTGGGTGATGCTGACCTGGACGGGATGGGCGCTGGTGTTCATCAGCGCGCGTGAGGCGCTGATCGACGCGAAGACGCACGCGCCGGCCGGCGCGATCGAGCGGATCTTCTTCGTCGGCTCTTCGATGTTCACCAGTGGGACCGCGGAGTACAACCCGAAGGGACATGCGTGGCATCTCGCGGCGGCGGGATGTGCCGGTTCGGGACTCTTCGTGGTGACGATGTCGATCACCTACATCATGTCGGTGCTCGCGGCGACGGTGGAGAAGCGCGCGCTCGGATCCTACGTCTGGGATCTGGGAGCGACGCCGGAGCGGATCATCGAGCGCATGTGGGATGGCGAGCAGTTCGAGGATCTCCACACGCATCTCAATCAGTTCGTCGTCGCGATCGAGCTGTTCGGCGAACAGAATCTCGCCTACCCGATTCTCGAGTTCTTCCATTCCGAGAACCGGCGCACGGCGGAGCCGCTGCGGATCGCGGCGATGCTCGAGACGCTCATCCTTCTCCGCGAGGGAGTGCTGGAGAGCGTGCGCCCCTCGCGCCTCGTGCTGCTGACGGCGATCGATGCGATTCGCGGCCTGGGCACGGTCGTGGAGAGCGAGTTCGTCGACGCCGCCGCCGTGCCGCCGCCTCCGCCCGACATCGGAATCCTCCACCGCCTCAACATTCCAGCGCGGCCGGAGCCCGAGTTTGTTCAGCGAGTGAGCCAGTATCAGGAAGTGCGTCGCCGCCTCCTGGGGCTGATCGAGAAAGCCGGCTGGAGCTGGAGCGACGTCTTCAGCACGAAGTTCCACGCATGATGGGGAACCGTTGGGGGACTTCGAAAAGCGAAATTCAGAATTCAGAATTACAGAATTCAGAATGAAGAATGCGATGACGTGTCGACTGCTCTGGTCGAGCTGTCATTTTTCATTCTGAATTCTGAATTCTGGGGCATGGTGGTTTTCAGTGGGTAACTGCTTCGGCTATC
>JAJPHC010000006.1 GCA_021325515.1 Acidobacteriota bacterium | reverse complement strand
GGATCACCACCGGCAAACGCATAGAGATTCGCGCTATCGACGTATCCGAGCGGATCAGGACTAATGAACGTTCCTGTTTCCGGCGAGTACCAGCGATTGCGAGCGTAGATGAGGCTAGTTGCCAGGTCCGTGAACGGCAGCGCCTGGAAGCGCGCTGCTCCGACCTGATCCAGGACGCCGACACCGCCTCTCGGCGCCGATCCTGCGAGGGACAGTGCCTCGATCTCGTATAGCTTGCGGGTTTCGGTTGCTGTAATGCCTGCAATCCATATCGTCAGCGACGCGAGTGACTCGCGCAGTTCGACTGGCGTCGATGGCGTGCTCGTGACCGACTTCGTGGCTTTCGCCCAGTCGGGAGGCGGAAGATACGGGAGTGATGACGACCATGCCTGCGCTCGGAGCGTGCTCGTCACGGCAATCGAGAGCGCCGCCGCGTTTGTCGCCGTTGCCAGCGCAGTCCAGTCGGTCGCACTCAACAGGAATCGCGCGGTGTGCGCGTTTGTAAGCGAAGGAACGACTGTGGTCGCCTTCACCACGTTGCCGTTCGCATCAACAGCCGCAAGACGCATTCCGCCTGCCAGCGTCGAGGGCGCGAACGCCTCCGTCGAACGGATCGTCACTTCCACACTCTGTAGTGTACCGCTCTGATCCTTCGTTGCATTGATCGCGATTCGATCGATCACGGCTCCCGCCAGATCGAGGTCCTCGCCGCCATATGGGTCGCCAGGAACGTTACGGGCCACGACTTCGCCCTTTTCATTCAGCACTGCCTGCAACGCGCCGGCGCCGGCTTCGTCGAAGATCGGATATAGGCGCGAGAGCGCCTGCGTCCCCGGGGCGACCAGCGTCGTTTCGACCGGGTCGTCGTACTGAAGGCCACCATGGATAATCTGCTTGAGAAGTCCGCCGTTCGCGTCGACTGCGGCCGTCGAACCGGCCTTCCACACTTCGACCAGATTGTCCGAAATCGCATCCCAGGCGAAGGTGACGTCCGCCGGCAGTCCTTCGTTCGCAAGGACTCCCGCGCGGTCTTCGAGCTTCCAATTGAACGTGTCAGGATCAGCGCTGAGTGACGACGGCGTTGTGTACTCCGATCGGCGGCCGATCAAGCGGTCGTTCGGATCGTAGTAGTAACGGAACCGACGAATCGCCGTCCCAGTCGACTGCGGTTTCTCCGTGACCACTGTCAGTCGTCCCTTCACGTCGAACGTCAGCAGACGCTTGCCGTCGTCCTTCAACTCTGAGCGGTTATAGACGAACGTTCTCGTCGCTCCCCCGTTCGTGAACGTATCGATCTTGTGCCCCGCCGCCTCCGTTGCGCTCTGCGATGGCGGATCGATCGCGCTCGTGTTGACACCCTTTGAAGCAAGCGCCGTACGCGTCCCGTCATCGAGTCGCGGCGTGCGCTGCATCGACTGGATGAAATCGTCCCTGGACGGCGTGAGTATCACGGCACCAGGCACGCCAGCGCTGGCTGTCGCGCTCCCGTCGCTCGTCCCATAGATGGAACCGACAAGGCGGCTTTCACCATCGTATCTGTGCTTTGTGTGGCGCTCCTCACCGGAGATACCGAGGAGCGCGATGTCGTTGATTTGCAGTCCATCGAAGCCGATATGCGAACCCGCTACCGTCGTGTTACCGGCGGTCACGCGCAGCTCGTTCAACTGGCTCGTCGCTTCGTCGTACGCGTACTTGCGCACCACGCTCGCGCCTCCAATCGTCGTCAAAGTCCGCGTGTCAGGACGGCCTGCATTGCGGAACGAGGACGTCAGCAGAGGCTCCGGCGCCACAGTTCCACCGATTTTCGTTCGCGTGATCGCGGTGATGTTTCCTGCCGCGTCGTGATCTTCATAGACCGTATCCGTCCAGCCGTTCGCATTGAACCCGTTATAGCGCGGCATCGTCCATGACGTCCGCTCGCCGTGCGCATTCCATGTGTACGTCTGTTCGAACGTGTCGAGTGCCTCCGTCGTCCCCGGCTTGAAGCGCGTCGTACGCACTCGCTTCGGGTGCCCCTGGAGATCGAAGTCCAGCATCTCGATCATCGCATCGCGATTCGTACGGCGGCTTACGCGGCCTGCCGCGTCGTACTCGAAGTGGTCGGTCTGTCCATTCCCATCGCGAATGAACTCGAGTCGTCCCCCATTGTCGTAATCGAAGTACTGGATACGCCCCTGTCGATCGGTGAAGCTCTTGAGGCGCGGTCCGTCCCACTCATACTGCTCGACCGACCCGTCCGCGATATACGTGCGCTTCAGAGGGCGGCCAAGCAGATCGCTGTCCGTCTGAGTCGTCTCGGTTGTCGGATCAACGTACTTACGCAGCGCTCCATCGACGGTCCAGGTCAGATTCGTCGTGCCGCTTTCCGGCTCCGTCACGTCCGTCGCCGCGCCGCGCCCGTCATAGTTCGCAAGAACCGGAGGCCGATTCGGTTCGGCCGACTTCGTTGTATTGCCGGCCTCGTCAAACGACTGCTGCCATGTCAGCTTGTCCGTCGTCGACTGCGTTACATTCGCGTTCGTGTCGTAGAAGAGCGTCGTCGATATCGCCTTCGTGCCCGTCTTCTCGCTGGTCGCGATTTCCTGCGGCAAGCCACTATCGCGCAGGAATTTCGCGACGTCACTCTTGCTGAAGAGTTCCTTGATCTCGGCAGTCGTACCGCCACCGAACAATGTGCTCTTGAGCCGGCCGGCACGATCAAAGGTCTGATGCATCGCACGGCTGTCGCCTGGCGACTGCGTTCCACCGGCGGTCCGCACCGCGCTACGCGTGGTTCTCCCGCCACCGTCCCACTGGTACTCCTCGAGCCTCGACAAACTGGCATCGACGTCCGTTGTCGCCTGCTTCACGCGTCCCGTCTCGGAAAGTGTGAATCTCGTGTGTGCGGTCTTCGCTGTTCCCGACGCATCGAATGCGCTCAACTCCGTCATCCGGCCGAACGCATCGTGGTCGAACACTTCGGTCGTTCCGTCCTGATAGCGCGTCGCGATCTTGCGGCCATGCGCGTCATATGCGCTCGCCTGACCCACGAAGTTGTCCGCCTGGAATACAGGGTTGCTCGCGATGTCGTACGCGTACGACATCAGAATGTCTTTCGCCAGTCCGGTCCTCGTCACTGTCGTCGTCGTGCGGCCCAGCTTGTCGAAGTTCCGGGTTGTCTGCGGCCCTGCCGGATCAACCGTGGTTCTGATCTGACGGGTTGCAAAGTTGTACTCGGTCGTCGTAGTTCGCTGTGCGTTCGGCGTGTCGTCGATCGCGATGTTGTCCATTACGGCCATCGTCGTGCGCCCGAGGATGTCGTAACCGTACGTGGTGCGTACTGTGCGCCCGTTCTGCCGGCGCGCGAACTCGTGCAGACGTCCTGCCGCGTCGTAACCGTACGTCTCATGAAGAATGAGATTGCTGCCCGTCTTCGTGACATCGACCGGGCGATCCCAGTCGTCGAGCTTCGTAATCGTGATCAGACCACGCGTGTCGATCACGTCGATTTCATTCGCGCTCGGATAGTCGATCAACGTAATCGCGCCGCCGCGATCGATCTTCTTCGGCAGCCCTCGCTTCCACTCCTTGGCATCGTCCGCGGTGAAGTACTCCATCGCGACCGTTGCGTCAGAGGTCGTCCCGTCCGTGCCGCCATTCGAAAGCGCCGACTCGAGAAGCCCGTTCGCATCGAACCTGGACGTGGTCGTCACTGCATCATTCAATGCCTCGGGCTTCATCGTTCCGCGATGCGCCTCGGGCGTGCTGATCTTGATCTCCGCGCCGTTCTGTTTGGTAACGACAGAATCGACGAACAGGGGATCGCCCTGATACTTGATCTCCTGATCGATTGTCGACGTCGCCGAGGCTGGCATCGATGGAATCGCCGCGACGAGCGGCGTCGTCGTAATCGTCTTCGCACGCGGCCCAGGTGCGCCAGCCACAGTCTCGTAGGTTGTTGTTGTCGAGACAACTCCCTCCAGCGCGCCTGTCTTCAGCATCCCGTTCTCATAACCGAACGTGAACTTGCGCCCGACGTCCGATGTCGCGGCCACTTGTTGCACGGCCACGGGAAGCTGACCGAAAGGTACCGTCGAGGTCGGAACAGCGTTCTCCGTCAGCGTCTGCACATGCACGCGATCGTCGTACAAGTTGCCCGGCGCCGCCGTCAGCGTATAGACACGCTGCTGACCGAAGGCGTCGGCAACCGTGACGTCGCCAGGGTTGTAGGCGAAGGTCGCGCTCACCGCGTCCGCCGACTTCCACTTCTCCTCGGCTACACGCCCGCGCTGATCGCTCTTGTAGGAGTATTCGACACGAGGCCCGATGGCCGCCGGATCGGTGATCGACTTCAGCAGCCCGCCCAGCTCGAGATCGTCATTGAACGTGGTCCCCGTTGGGTAATAGTCATAGGCAATGACGGGCCGCACGTTGTTGTCGCTGTTGTTGACTGCAACCAGTTTCGCGGCAGTCAGACGGCCGTCCTTGTCGTAGTCGTAATCGACGCGGCGTCCGCGCCAGTCGGTGAATGACGCGAGGCGGCCCGCTTTCCATCCCATTTCCTTCTCCTCGTAATAGCTGAGGAGCGATCGGCGGCCGACCGGATCGAGCACAGTGACCAGACGCCCGGCCTTGTCATAGAGGTAGCGAACGAAATTGCCAGTCGTTGGCGTATCTGGATTCGCGAACTCATCCGACTCAGCCGCGATGCGACCCAGCGCATCGAACGAGGTTACGCGCCGCTTCATGTCGACGAGTTGCCAACCGTCCGCTGAACGCACCAGCGTCATGTTGAGTCCCACGGGTGTTCGATAAGGATCGCGATCATTCGTTCCCGGCCGGAAGAGCCAGAGCTCGCCTGAACCGTCGCGATACTCGACATCTCCGGTCGGCAGCGCGCGCAAACGGCGGAAAAGCGACGACGACCAGCCGCGTCCCATTACATCCGGGATGATGGTGCGCGAACGGAACGTGCGTTCAAGGACGACGTTCCATCCAGCGCGGCCGCCTGCATTCAGGTCGGAACTCGCCGTACTCAACTCGCCGCTGTGCAGGTAAACCGTCCCCTGCACCCGGCCACTCGCAACTGCAGGCGCCTGCGCGGCGGTGAGCACATCAGGAGTGCGCACCGTGTCTCCCATCACTGTCGGGAAGTGCCGCGTGAGGCGATCGTTCTGCGCAAGATACTTGTAGTTGGTCCCGTCGAAGATCGTCGCCGTTCCACTGCAGTTCGTCAGCGACGACCCGCACACCTCGGGCCGAATCGCAAACGTGCGGCCACCCGACCAGAGCTCGTACACACCGTCGCTCTCGCGGAGGTTACGAAGGCGCTGCGGACGATCGCAACGATTGCAGCCCGCAGCTTTCTTGTCCGCGTTGTCAGGCCACGCATAGTTCATGCTCGCGCGCGGATCAGCAATCGCCACGATCCACGGAGAGATGAACTTGTTGAAGCCTTTCTGGTGGCGAAGCACCGCTTCCATCCCCGGGGGGATATCGCGCGAGAGAACGAAGTCCGCCGCGGCGCGGGGATCGGGTGAGCCGTCGGAGCGCGAGGTGCGCAAATGCGCACGCGGGAAGGTCGGCGGCGTCTGCTCGACCGGTGCGCCCGGCACGCGTTCGCTCTCAATCGAGAGCCGCAATTTCGAGCCTGCAAGCTTCTCGGCGATGCCGCCGGGGAGCGTCAGCTCGACACGAAACGCGCCCAGTGAAGCGTTCGGATCATCGTCTTTGAGAATGTTCTGCGGCGGTTCGACGCCAAGGGGAACGACGCCGCCGATTTCCGCCAGCGAACCAGTGCCTGTATCGGCACGCAACTCGATCCGCGGATCACCGATCGCCAGAACGGATGCCTGATTGCCTTGCAGTTGTCCGGAGAAAAGGATTCCCGTGTCCGTGTCGATGACCGGCGCAAGGGCGCCCGCGACGAGACCAGGTTGCGAGCTCCAGATGATGCGAGGATCGGGCGCGCCCGTTCCATACGTTCCGTCACCCATAAGCGCTCGCGCGGCGATGGGGAAGAGCTTCGAACGATCGAAGACTGTCCCGTCGGAAGACCAGCGCTCATCGATGTTGGAGAGATCAACGAGAAGCAGACGCCCTTCGGCATCGACCACCGTCGCGTAATGCGAACGCGGGATCACACGCACAGCGACCGCGCCGGCCGGAATCCAGATGACGCTGGCGAGATGGTCCTGGTCGAGTCGTGAATTCGGAGGGAACGTCGCGTCGATCACGGCGAGTCCGTATTCGTATGACGGCACGAGGAGATAGTCGCGCTCAACCGTCTTGCCAGCCTGCGAGCCGCGTTGTCCCGCCGGATTCGGATTCGTTTTCGAAACCGGCGCCACTGCCTTGTTATCCGGTCCTTCGAGACGCCAGTGATACGGCTGCACGCCATTGAACCGGACAAAGGGATGGCGTTGCCCTTTCCAGCGGGTGGTGAATGTCTGATCCAGCTCGAGCATCCGCGGATTGATCGAAGACGTGAGAATCAGCCCGAGCGGATTGCGGTCATCACAGACCTGCGCACCATTGAGCTGCCGATCATCGAGCTTCACATTCACGTCCAGGACACCCTTGTGCACATCCGTTCCGTAGATCGGCAGCACGCCTTCGACGCGCGGGGCGAGCAGTGCGATCTCAGGCGAGAACGTCAGATCCTGAATCGCGGCTGGATTGCTAACCGCGCCACAGTCGTCGAGAGCCGCACGCGTAAGGCGTACACGCTCCACGATGGGCGCGTAGGACGCCGGGCGTTCCGGCATGTCGTTCGACTCCATCGCATTGAGATCGAAGACACCCGCTCCATATCCAAAGATCGTGACTACGCCATACGTCCGCTCATTGAGCACGAGGCGCAATTGATCGTCAGTCCGCGCGATGACGTTGTCGATCACGGCGGGAGCGACATCCGTCGCGTCGCCGGACCAGCGCATGTCGCGCGTCAGGTTCTCAATCGTGATTCGCTGGGTGCGATAGGGAAATCCGTTCTCGCGCGGAATCGTCACCCTCAGCTTCTTGAATGTACCCGCGTCGCTCGTGGACGCGATAGCGTTGAAAGACGCGAGCGCCGCAGTAAACGAGGTCAGATTGTCGTAACGCAGGTCGGTGTCCTGGACCGCGATCTGCAAGCGGCGAGGCAATCCTTCCGGACGATCGGAAAGAACGACTTCGCTGCTCAGATCTGATCCGGAGCTGTAGCCCGGAACCCAACTGACAAAGCTGGCCGCGCGAGGCTGAGCCGTCTTCGGACTCGCTTCGCTGCCGAGGAAATCATCGAGGCGATAGGACTGAAGAAACCCGAAGACTCCGTCCGTCCCTGTAGCGTAGACGCGTCCATGCTGGTCGGAGGCAACGGCCCAGAACTCGGCGGACGTGCCCCGTGCGACACCGATCGGGCGCGATGAGCTCGTCAGCGAAGCGGGATCCGCTGCGTCGTAGGCCAGCAGGCCTCCCGTTGCAGCCGACATCAACAGCACGTTGCCATTGAGCGAGAGATCACGAATCGAACCGCTCGGAACCTGGAACGAAGTCAACGCAGGCGGCACCTCGCGCACATCGAAGAAGAGCTGTAAGTCTTCCTTGAGCGGATCGCCATTCGTGACCTGTCCGATGCTCAGCCCCGCGTCACTTCCCTTTGCCGCCTTGAGTGACGTCAGAAGATCGATCCGATACAAGCCGCCGCGCTCGAGCTCCGAAGGAATCTCGATGTTGAGGCGACGCCTGCCGGAATCGACAGAGAATCGAGCCTGAGAGCTGATGTCACTGTAGACGGGGTCCGCACCGGCCACCGGCCTTGCCGCGCGCTCGAGACGCACGACAGTGTGCAGGTAGGAATCGATGGCTTCCGCCGTCGCCAGACCGCCTGTGTAGATCTCCCTGTTGAACACGACATTGACCCGCGATGTCGAATCGACGTTCGACTCACCAATGATCAGCACGAGGCGGTCTCCCAGCTTCGCCGGAACCGCCATCGAGCTCCCTTTACGGACCGACACAGAATCGGGTCCGCCGCGGGTCACGTTCATCAGCGTCGCCTTCACGTTCGAAGGAAGCGCATCGTCCGCATCGAGGGCAAAGGCGACACCGTTTTCGAACTTGATGCGGAAGTTGCGGACGGAAAGGGTGTCGAACTTTTCCACATCGATCGTAAGCGTCTCGACACGCAGCGGCGAGGCATAGACCGGATACGGTCCCTCCTCGTTGCTTCGCGGATCGGCGATCACGAAGCCGATGCCGAGATCGACCGACAAGCGCTCATAGAGCTTGGTGAATGCCTGAATCCCGGTGCCGGCGTCGAAGCCGACAAGTTGAAACTCTGCTCCCTTCTTAATGGGAATGATTACGCGACCGCGGCAGTCCGCTACATACAGATGCGACGCGAAGAGCGACGAGTACTGATCATTGAAGATGTCGTAGTTACCCTGGAGGCCATCAATCGCCCCAAAGCCAACATTGATGTCCTTGAAGCTGATGACGTTGTAGGCACCGCTGCGGTTCACGCCAAGGAGCGACGACTTGACGTCTGCCCCGTTGAGCACAGTCATCGTCGTCGTGCGCCCGGTCGATGCGGTCTGGGCCTTGAACGCGCCACCACCGGCACTGGTCGTCGTGAAATTGCTGCCGTCGATGCGAAGCGTGTCGACAATCATCACCCGCGGTCCGCGCACCGAGTCGCCGAGCCAGCCGAGGTAGTAGGCCTTTGTGCGATCGGTGGTATCGGGGACGGGGATGCTCACATCAATCCGGTTGTGACTCGTGCAGGAGCCGCAACTGAAGTCGAGGCGGAAGCCTGTCGAGTAACCGAGCTCGGCCGCGAAATTCGGAACGTTGGCAAAGGCGTCGGTGTTTGGCAGTTTCGCGATTGTGATCGTCGTTGGCTCGTCGAAAGAACCGGCTGGCACCGCAACCAATACACCATCCTTACTGGTGAAACTTACCGTCTGGTCAACAGGTGCAACGAATGATTGGTCGGTCGAGAAGGGCCCCAAAGGAATGATGGCTGCGACCGCATGGGTCGTCGTATTCATGATCTCGAGATCGATCTTGTCAGTGAGCTTGACCGGATAGATGTCGAGACTGAAGCCTTTGTCAGTCGCCGTCGTTTGAAACTGCGTAGTGAAGGCATTTCCGCGGCGCAGGGCAATTGCCTGCCACCCCGCCGGGATCGCATTCGGATCGCCGGTGATCGTCGACTTGCCGTTCGCGTCGGGGATCGAGATGCGGATTTTTTCCGGATGGATCTCCGCGGTCGTCAGATAGGGGAGCGTCGAGAAGGAGAAGCTCTGCGGACTTCCCATCGGCGCCCCGTACTGGCCTCTTACATCGCCATTGATGGTAACCACATAATTCGAGCCTGGGTTTAGTCGAGTCTTAGGCGCCCAGGTCAATGTAGCGCCGGCTGCGGTTGTGCCGCCATCGACGACCGTGTTCGAGGCGTCAACGACCGTGATGGAACCGGAGACCGTCTGGTTGAAGAGAGCCTGAATCGTCGTAGTCGGCAGAACATTCTGCGTGGCGATCGTACGCGTAAGGTCGGCGGAACCGACGTTCGTTCCGTCGCTGGTGAAAACGGTGACCTGCTGCAGCGCCGGCGGCTGCGATGTCAGCGGGAGATCACCAATTGCGATGATCGCGCCCTGATCCGCGGCATCCTTCGTCACTGCCACGCCGGTTCCGATCGTTGGATACGACGGTGTCAGCGTGAAGCTCGTGGCGGGCTTCGCGACGACTGGGATTACGAACAGGCCCGTTACGCGCGATGAGTCATTGACGCCGAGCGGTAACGCGGTGATCGTGGCGCCGGCTACGTAACCGCCGAGTCTTGCGTAGCCGAATGCGAAGGCGATTGGTTGCTTTGCTGCGAGCAGCAGGAACTGGCCCGGGCGCACGACGCCATCGAGCGGGAGCTTTGATGGATCGATCGGCGAGGTCACGACGCGGCCGTTTGCCACCGTCGCGTTGGCGACCATGCGCACGATGCTGCCGGACACTTCGGCCACGATCAGTTGCTTGTCTGCGGCGGGATTCGCAGTGAACGTCACATTCGCCGGCTTGAGCAGCGCATCCGCACCCGTCAGCGTGAAGTTGAAACCGGCGAGCACATCGAAGCCGGCGATATTGAACTGCGTGAGATCCTTGATCGACGTGGCCGTCGCGTGCACTGCACTCGGCGCTGCACCTGTCGGGATGTCGATCTGCACCAGGCCATCCGACGGCACTGGGCCGCCGGCGGGGCCGACCAGCGTGCCGCGATCGAGGCGGCCCGGATAAGGGAAGATGAGAATGTCGTCGGTGCCCGTCCTGAGCGATACCGCCGCAGCGCGCGGGCTCGGCGCGAGATGGAACGCAGCAGTCGACGTGAGTCCGTCGATCGACCGATAGAGGATCAAGTCGGTCGAAAACGGCTCTGTCGACTCGTTCGTGCCGTCCGTCAATGTCAACTGCTCGTTGATGAATGCCTGGACCGGCGTGCCTGAGGGGAATGTGCCGGGCTCGAGGTTCAACGTCGCGACCGTGCGGCCGTTCGGCGCTACGGTCTGCGGCGTCAATGGGAAGTCCCTCTTCACGAACTTGCACGTCTGCGTCGCGCATGGATCGGCGATGCCTGCAAGCACGCCGCCGGTCTGCGCCTGCGGCACTCCCGGATCGGGATAAACGAGCGCATAGGCGCCCGGCCCCGTGATCGGCAGGTCGTGGCTAACCACCGCCTGCAGCACGCGCCACTCGCCGCGGGCCGGGTCGTATTGCACGCCCGCGTAGGTACGCCCGTCGTTCGGCAGATCGAAGCTGAACGTTCCGATTGCGTTGCCGCGCACTTCGGCGGATGCGATTGGCGACCAGCCCAATGGCAGGAGGCCTGCCAGGGACTGCGAGCCTACTGCCGTCACCAGGACAGGCGGGGGCGCCTGTCCTACACTGGTCAGGGTCACTTTGCGGGTGATTGCGTCGTCGCCGCCGTGGACGGTGCCTGTACCGAGGGTCGTCAGACGGATGTCGATGGGGACGACACCCGCTCCCGCCGGCACGACGATCTGGCGCCACGCCTCTGTGTATCCGCTCCTGCTCGCATGGATCGTGTAGACGCCTTCCGGAAGCGGCGTTGCGTAGCGACCATGTGTGTCGCTCGTCAATTGCGTGCTGCCGATCTCGACGGTCACATTGCTCAATGGCCGGCCATTCGTCGCGTCGAGGATCTCTCCTGACACATAGCCCGACCCATTGCTCGGTCCACTTTCCACCGCACCGACGACGAACGTCTGCGTATAAGTGCCGATCGTCAGAATCAGCGTCTTATTGCGAGGGTCGGGCGTACCCGGCGTAATCGTCACGACATTCGGCAACGAGAGCGCCACAGTCGAAGTCACCGGCGTCCCATCAGCAAGCTTCAATGAGACTGCGGGTACCGTGACCGCCTTCGAGTACGTCACGGTAATGAGGTTGGCGCTGCGATCGTACGTCGCTCCCATAATGACTGGGCCGGCACAATCGACATCGAGCGCCACATCCGCTTCCGGCGAGTTGCTGCCGTCCTCGCCGACAATGAAGAGGCGTGCAATGCGATATCCCGAGATCGAAGGAAGCGAGATCTGCGTGCTGAAGTGACCGCTTGCATCGGCCGTCGCCGAAGCCTGCACAATGCCGCCGATCGCGACATCGACGCGCGATCCTGCCGGGGCGGTGCCGGTGATCGTCACCGGTCCTGTGCAGAAGGGGGCGACCGGATCGACATGCGGAGCCGTTGCGGGAGCGGTCGTCGCAATCGTGAAGCTGCTGCGCACTTCGCTCGCCAATACATTGCCGGCGAGATCCTTCGCGGCCGTTGTCACGACGAGCGTGTAGCGCTCGCCCGGCGTCAGCGTCGTCGCCGGAGCGAAGCTGACGACATCGCGATCGAGGCGGCGCTGGCCGGTGATCTGCTGGCCTGCGCTGTTGAGGAGGACGACGCCGTCGTTCATCATCGGGGCGCTGAACGAGACCAGCGCAATCACGGCGGGATCCACAGCGGCCGCGCCATCTTCAGGGAAAATCCCCGTGACCTTTGGCGCACCCTTGAGATACGTGACCATCGAAGAGGCGATCGCACTGTCGCCATTCGGCTGCGTCACGCGCGCGATGACCGGCGTCGCGGTTCGTTCGCCTAACGTTGCGTTGCCGCTGAAGGTCGTGCCACTGAGTGTCGCCACGACGCCGCTCACGTCGACACGCGAGTCTTTCACCGCGGTGAACGTGCCCGACACGGGAATCGTCGCTGCCGCGGAGTACGACTCCCCTCCCGGTGTGGTGATCACAATGGAGGGCGAGCCGGTGACGGACTTCGCATCCGTATCGGCGGAGGCCGAACGGGCGAAGGCATCGCGTCCCGTCACATGAATGTCGGTCTTCGAGGAGGCGAGCGGAATGCCGCGGATGACGAAGCTGCCGCTCGTATCGGAGAAGCGCTGCGTCTCCAGCGTTCCCGGCGGCGTGGACGAGATCGTGCTCGGATCGAGATTGTTCCAGGTACCAATGACATCGACAGTTCCCGCGCCGGTCGTAAAACCAGGAGGCGGCCAGTCGATTGATAGTGACGGCGTCTTGAGCAGATAAACAACGCGACGCGACGCGATCGAGATCCGCCCCGCTGCGTTCTTCGCTCGAGCCGCCAGGACATTGAGGCCGCCATTGAGTGTGACCTGCGCCTTGAACGTCGAGCCGGTAATCGTCGCCTTGACACCGTTCACAGTGACCAGCGTCGCGCCGTCGCCCACAGTGCCGGTGACATCGACGGCACCTGTGGCCAATGTCGCCATCTCGCCCGGCGATGTAATCGTCACGGAGGGGGCATTGAACGCCCGGATCAGCGTCAGCGTCTTTTCGGCGCCGCCAACGCATCCGATCCGCACCGTGTTCGCCCCTTCGACGGAGAGCTCGGCCGTGCCGCTGAACGTTCCATTGGAGAACGCCGCCGGAATGCCATTGATCACCACCGGCCCGGACGCGGTGCCGCTGATGGTTAGTGAGCCCGCGGAGACGACGCTGTTGTCGGGAGGATCGAATCCGACGGGCTCGCAGGCACCCGATTGCGTCCCGATGGCGAAGGTGCGGCGGAGACGCATCTGATTCCCCGCGGCATCCGTCGCCGTAACGATCACGATGTGTGCACCCGTGGCCGTAACGGTCGCCGGGCCCGCCGCCGGCGCTCCATCCAGATTGAAATCGACTGCGCTGCCCGCTTCGGCATCGGCGCGCAGCGTCACCTTGTCAGGAAACCTCGCGCCCTCTTCGAGCGGCTGCTCATTGGCGAGGATCCTCAATACAGGCGGAGTGAGATCAGCCGTAATCGTCACCGACGCCTTCGTGATCTTGCCGTTCTTCGACGTCAACGTCGCGGTGATCGTGTTCGGCCCTTCGACGAGCGGATAGTCGGGAATGATGAATGCGCCGGTCGGATCGAACGTCACCGTAGTTGCGCCAATCGCCAGCGACTGCGCGTTGGCCGGCGTGAGGATGCGGCCGGTGACTACAGCCGTCTTGCGATTCGTGGTGGTGCGGTCGAGCGGCGAAGTGAGGAGGATGCCCGTGCCGGCATCGCTGCGTGTCACCGTCACGACGGCGCTCGCCGTGTTGCCTGCCGCGTCGCGGCCCGAGACCACGATCGCGTTCTCGCCGAAGTCGAGAGCGACGGTCTTCGAGAAGCTGCCGCCGGCGTCGATGGAGACCGGGGTGCCGTTGATGGTTAGAGTCCGCGCGTCGCCTGCAGTACCGGTCACTGTGACGGCATCGGTATCGAGCGTCGCGTTGTTGGCTGGTGCGCTGATCGCGATCGCAGGCGGCGTCGTATCGATCGTGAACGTCGCAGTGGCCGCCACGCTGTGCCCCACCGGATCGGTGGCGGTCGCCGTCAGCGTATGCGGCCCTTCGCTGGTGATCGGCGCCCCGATCGGGAAGCTCGGGCTCACCGAAACATCGCTCGGGCTGAAGCGCACAACCGGAGTCACCGCGCGATTGAAGAGCGCGTCCTTCGCGATCGGCGTTCCGTTATCGAGGATTTCGATCACAGGCGGCGTCGTTCGCACCGTTACGCTGTAAGGAACATCAACCGCGTTCCTCGCCGAATCCTCCGCGTGCAGCGTGAACTTGTTCGTCCCCTCGGCAAACGGGAGACCGCCGAGGACGAAGTCCCCGGCGCCTGCGATTACGGTCGCGCTGCCGCTGCTGATCGTCGCGTTCTCGTTCGTCGTTCCTTTGATCGCGGCCGGCAGCGTGCCGATCGTCGATCCGTTCGCAGGATCGAACTTGCTCAGCACCGGCGGCGTGAAATCCGTCGTGAATGTGACCGTGCGGCCGTTCGGGAGTCCGGCACAATCCTTCGCCGTTGCCTTGAGCTCGTGATCGCCCTCTTTGGAAATAACGACAACCGGCTGCGCCTGTACGACATTGTCGAGCGTCACCGTCAACAATGCATTCGGATCGGCATCCTTGACGCGGAACTCGAGACTGACCGGGCGATTGACGAACTTCGCCGTGAATGGCGCGCCGCTTTCGTAGACCTCGATTACAGGCTCTGTGCGATCGATGTTCACCGTGCGCGTGATCGTCGACGAGTGGCCGACGGTGTCCGTCGCGGTGACGAGGAAGGTCGTCTTCCCTTCCGGTACGTTCGTGAAGTTCGCCGACCATTTGCCGCTCGAATCGAGAGAGGCCGCGACGTTGTTCACCGTCACCGACTTCGGATGCGCATCGGAGATCGTGCCGTGAACCTCGACGGCCGCGGTGTTGAGGCACTCGTTTTGATCGGGAGCGGTGACGACGATCTGCGGCGCGCGCGTGTCGAGCGAGATCGTGACTGTGAGCTTGCCGGTGTTGTTGCCGGCGTCGACGCCTGCGACTTGAATCGTGTTGCTGCCTTCGACGAGTGCGATGGATGCCGAGGTCCAGACGTGCGTGCTCGTGTCGAGCGTTGCCGGGACGCCGTTGACCTTCACGCTCACGGCGTCATCTGCGCCGCCGGAGAGCACGATCGCCGGATCGGTGACAACGTCGCCATCCTTGATCGAGGTGAGTGTCAGCGATGGGCCGGTCTTATCGATCCGGAAATGAATCGTGCTGGTGGCGCTGTGCTGCGCCGCGTCGGCCGCTGTGACGACGATCGTGTGGCTGGTCTCGGTGCTGACGACCGTGCCGGCGCTGAAGGGCGCATTGTCGAGCGTGATTGTGCTCGAGGTTTTCGTCAGATCGCTGATTGTGATGACCGGCTTGACGTCGTGATTGAAGACCGTCCCTTCGACGATGGGCGTGCCGACGTCCTGGATCGAGATGACCGGCGCGCTCTTGTCGATGACGAAGTGGATCGTTGAGTGCGTGCTGTTGCCGGCCTTGTCCGCGGCATCGACATCGAGCTGATGGACCTGCTCGGTCGTTACAGTGGTCTTCGAGACATACGGGTCTCCATCGAGCTTGATGGTCACCGTGCCGACGCCCGAGGAGTCGTCAGTGACGCGTACCTCGGGAGCGGCGTCGCGCGCGAAGATCTGATTGTCGGTCATCGCGCTGTTCGACTCGAAGAAGGTGATGCTGGGCGCAGTGCGATCGACATTCGATTTGACGCTGAGATCGTCGATGTAGGCATCGCCCTTGATGGCAGCCCACATGCCGATGCGGCCTTGTGTAAGGCGCGCCGCCGAGGAGTCGCTCGCTTCAATCGACCAGGAGGAGGGCTCCGTCGAATTGTCGGGCCAGAAACGGACGCGGACGTCTGTCTTATTGGGGAGCGCGTCGACCTGAATCGCAAACCAGCACCACTCGTTGGGATTCGGCGTGAACTTGCTGTCGGTCGTTCCTGTGAAGGTTCCGGCGCCGAAGGCAAGGAGCTGCATCGTGAGCGTGCCGTTCGGCTGCGGCATGAGGCCGGCGAGGTAGTACTGATCCTTCTCGGGATAGGAAGAGAAAAACGTGAGTCCGATGCGCGAATCGGCATTCGTGCGAATGAAGCGGCCGCGATATTCGAAGCGTCCCGTGCCACTGAAGGTCTTCGTTGTCAGCGTGGAGAACGTCCCCATCCGCCCGTTGGGATCTGCCTTGCCGGACGATGATTTCGTTCCGAAGACGATGTTCTTCGCCTTATTGCCCTGGGTCGGATCACCCCACGTCTTATAGAGCCCCGACGCATCCGGCTTCGATGAGCCAACCGACGTGTCTACCCAGCCGGGAGGATTCGCATGCTCTCCATACGATTGAAAATCCTCCGTATGGGAGGTGGATTGTGCGAAAGCCGTAACGCTCATAAGGAGCGCACAGGCGAGGGTCGAGACTCGTGCAAACGCTTTATGCATCGGTATTCCTGTCAGTGCAGACGAATGATGGACGTGCTGCTTTGTTCAGCGGGTGGAGGAGTCGTGGCGAGCGGCGCCAGTGGCGTGTCACCACCCCAAACGCGGACCTCGTTTAGAGACACGACGTCGGGCCTGTCGCTTGGCAGCGACCGGGCAACGCGGACATAGCGGCCTGTTCTATAGACCGGGATCGATGTTGCGGGAAGCACCTGGAGTCCGTGGTACCAGATGCCCACTCCGGTCTGCGCGATCGTGTCGGCAACCAGGTTGGATGCAAACGGAACATCCGATACGAAGAGATAGAAGTCCTGAATCTGATTGGGACAGATGGACGCACAGTCGAGGCGTCGATCCACGTCCACAGAGGAGATCGAGCGAATCGCACCGAGATCGACATCCCAGTGGGGATTCGTGTCCGCAGTTGTATGCGTGAACGAACCACCCGAGGCCGCAAGGCCATTCGCGTCTCCATTCACCGCAAACTCCGCGTAATACGGCACGGTCAAACTCGGATCTTTGAACGTGGCTGGCCATTGGGTGGCAGTCCTTCCGCCGGCCAGATTGACCGCCATCGAACTCGCTGGCGCCCACACCTGAACTTCGGAGAGACTCAACCAATTCGCCCCCTCCAGTTGGAAGCGGACATAACGGCCAGTTCTCGCGACTCGAATATCGCGCATGCGTCCCAACTGCGTTGGTGAGTGATAGGCAGAAACACCAGACTGACCACGGGTCGCGGCCAGATCGGTCGATGTGAAGGGCACGTCGGACACGAAGACCCAGTAATCGACGATGCGTTCGTAATACCCGTCGGCACGGCCCCAGATCTGGATGTCCTCAATAGGCTGGACAGAACCGAGGTCCACTTGCCACCAGGCATGCAATTCATTGTTGGTGTGCGTGATGGTTTGAGCGTCGCCCGTACCATTCGTCACGCCGTCGACACCAATCCCTGCAAGACAGTTTGAGTAGCCGGTGTAGTTGGATGATTGGCTCGCATTCTTGCCAAGAGCCAGATTTACGCGGGACACCTTGCCGACGTGGTCAAACCACGCGCGGCCGTCCACAAGGCTAAAGGACATGCCCGAAACGTTGACACCGTCGAGTCCGACCAGACTCGCGGGAACCTCCAGGCGAATCCAGCGACCGGAGGCTGGCAGCGAACCCATCCGATAGCGGCTCGCGGTCCCGATTGTTCCTGCTGCGGTCAGGTCTTCGCCCCAATATGCACGATGCGACCAATCCGTACCGTCGAACCACTGAAGAAAGATCTGTCGAGGAGGATTGCAGGGATCGATCAACACATACGTGACAAGCATGTCTCCTTGCTTGACCTGGAGTGGAGTCGTTGTTCCCGTGAAGTATTCGCCCATTGAACCAACGATCGGCGCAACAAGGTGCGATTTGGAGCCGCTCAACTTCTGCAAGGAATCCCAGTTCCAGATGCTGGACGCCGCGCCATTAGGCGCGACCGAAACGACTGAAACTCCTGCAGGTGCGTCATCCTCAAACCAGACGAAATCGGCCGCATTAAGATCTGAAGACGGCACGCTGGGAAGACTGCACGTGCTCTTGCCAAAGAGGTCGAACCATGCTTCACCATCGTACGTTTGCACCGTGATGCTCGTAATGGACTTGCCGGCAGCACCAAGAGTCGATGCAAGTGCCTGGAGGCGAAGCCATGCACCACCAACGATCATGGGTCCGACCTGCAAGTGCGCCATTGTCGGATCGATGACATCCTCACCCCATGAGGCGCGATACTCAGTGTTCGCAGTGTCCTTCCAAATCACCTGAATCTCGCGCGGCGGCTTGCAAGGATCAATCAGCGCATAAAGGACGAGCGAGTCACCATTGATTACGTTCCACGTCGTTGCACCGCTGAGCGTGAACTGTTGTCTGCCGGTTCCCGAGAGAGAAATGGATGTGGTTCCCGAAGCCGTCTGTGATGTGGATGAGTTGCCGCCACTCAGGGTGACTCCCGCGGGCAATGTATCGTCGAGCCAGACGACGTCAGCGGTCGTGCCTGGCTTCACCGCCGCCGGCATCAATCCACATGACGTCACTTCCAGTGAAGTGGTGCGGGTCGCCCCATAGATCGCCGTAATCGTCGCGATACCGGTCTTGAGCGCTGTGACCGTAAACGTGGCCGTGGTTGCACCAGGCGCGATCGTCACTGCGGACGGGATGGAGATGAGTGATGAGTCCGAAACCACCAACATGACCGTCGCGCCGCCCGGAGGGGCGATTCCACCGAGCGTCACAGTGCCTGTCGTACTTGAGCCACCCGTTATCGAGGCCTGCCCCACCGAGACCGACGTGAGAGCAGTCGGAGCGGGCACGATGGAAATCGTCATCGATTGTGGAGTCCCGTTCGTCACAGCAGTCACGACCGCGTCCGTGGCAGAAGTGACAGTTCCCGCGGTCAGCGTGAGACTGCCGACGGTCGCACCGCCAGGAACGAACAGAGTGGACGGAACGGCAAGAGCACCATTCGAGGAACTGAGGGAGACATTGATTCCGCCCATCGGTGCCGCAGCCTGCAGGCGCACCGCAACAGTCAACTGATCACCCGGCGCAACCACCGCTGGCTGCGCATGAATCTCCACTACAGGGTCATTGAGGACAATCTGGCCATTGACCGCAACGGGAAGCGAGGTTGCCGGGGAAGAATGCGAATCCGTCGCCGTCAATGTGAAGGTTTCGCCGTTTGAACCGTACACTGGGACATTGAAAGACCCATCTGCGTTCGCTTGACCACTAACGATGGCGCCATGATTGCCTGTCGCGGTCAACTTGACTGGCAGATCTGGATCACTTACGGCACCGACAGGGCCCGTAATCTCGAAGGCTCCGCTCGCCGTCGGTTTGACCCAAATTTGCGAACGAAGTTCGGGAGTGAAAACCGGAGCGCCGAGATTCCCAGACTTCAGGATCGAGCCACTTTCGAGAACGGGTGACGTCTCGACGACTAGAAGATCCGCGGTTTCTACCCATGCGCCCCTGAGAGTCAAACGGTCGAATCGATAGGTGCCGCGGATGGTATCGCCTGCTTGTATTTCGAAATGGTCTCCAGCCGCATCATCCAGAACAATCTGTCTGGGAGAAGTAACAGCCCTGATCTGCTTGAAACCGCGGACCGTTCCGTCGGATGCCTCAATGCGGAGCCAGTGCCCGGCAAAGTACGTGGGAATTGAGGCTGGATCCCGAAGAGTCAGTGTATTCGGGGATAGTACTGAATCGATGAAGGCTACCCCAAGTGAAGGAAGTACCGTGGGAGCTTCGAAAGGAATACCCGAATTATCGATTAGTGCGTCGCCGTAATTCGACTTTGAGTATTTGGTGAAGATTGTTCCTGCACCACCGTGCGGGTTGTACCAAGCGCCACTCTTAGCCGATAGCCTATTCAGCCCGACAAACGAATCACCCGTTTCGATCGCAATCGCACCTCCCCCGCCGTCACTGCTCGAGTAGGCAGCGCCATCGCCGCCATTAGCGGCAACGGTTCCTGCGCCCCGCACGGTCCCTCCCTTAATCCAGACGGCACCGCCCGCAGCGCCTCCCTGGGACGCATTCGGGTTCGACTCACCATTCGCCGAAATCGATCCATCGATCGTGACGGATCCAGCCTCCAGCTTCACCGCTCCGCCGCCCCTCGCCACAAAGAAATCGCCGGCGCCTGCCTCTGAGGGTCGATACACGCTGCCATAGGTAGTACCCGAATCGGCGCGCAGCCCTCCTCGGCCAATATGACTACCCCCAGCGTTTGCGGCGGCCGGTCTGGCGCCCGCATATGAGGTCTTCGGGGCAAAGCCACGGGCGGTTACGTCGATCGCGGCACCGCACGACACGTAGATCATGTCTGCCTTCAAATCGAGTCGGTCGCTTGACGGATCCACAATTGCGGCATGTGTCACCCGAGCAGCACCCAGCACCATGAGGGTCTTGAACTGATGTGAACCGTTGATTGATGTCGTGCCCGCGGTAATCGCGACACTACGGCCCTCGTATGTTGTATCGCCACTGGTGATTGTCGTATCGGCCGAAATCGTCTTGTCTGCTAGAACAACATACAACTGTCCGACAAGCGTGGCTGTCCCACCGCCGATCGATCTTGCCGTGAGGACAATCGTCCGCTGACCTGGCGTGTCCGGCACGGCGTATTGCGCCGAATATGTGGTGCCGCTCTTCGTTGCGACAAGCGTAGTTGTGCCATCCGAGAATGTAACCGTGTCGATGGCGTTGCCAGTAGCACTCGGAGTGACTTCAGCTTTCAGCGTCGCTACAAAACCGGGTGGATACACAGCGCCATCCGTGCCGCAAGTCCAGGCAGTGACTGGCGCAGTCGGGTCATACAACGGATGAATGGTTACCGACACTTCCGAGGTTCGGTTGTTGCCAACGACGTCCAACGCGTTCACTCTGATGACGCGCGCAACGTCGTTGCCATCCGGTACGCTGGGCACATGGATGCTACCCGTGTACGTGGTGCCGCTGCCGGTTAGAGTGATCGTCTCGCCGCCTTCGATCGACGCCGTGACCGAAGCCACGCCCGATTCCGCATCGGTAACGGTTACCGTGATTGGGATCAGGTTGTTCGTGCCCTCGTTGAAGAGGGTGCCAGCGGCCGGCTGCGCGATCGCCACCGACGGCGCGACGCCGTCGTGGGCGATCGGGAGCGTCTTGACCAGCGTCGTCGTGCGGTTGGGATAACCGTCGGTCGCCGAGGCGGTCAGCGTAATCGTCTGGCCGTCGAGCGTCTTGTCGGATGGAACCGCCACACTGAAGGTCTTCGATGCCGTATTGGATGTTTGCGTCGAAGGCGCTCCATTGCCGATCTGCGTCGTCAGCGAAACGCTATTGACGCCGACGTCGTCGGTCGCCGCGACTGCGACGCTGAATGCGCCGCCAACATAGAGCGGCGATGGCGCCGAGACATCGAACGTATTGATGACCGGCGCGGCGTTCGCGACGATCGTGTAACTCTGCGCCGGCGCCTCGGCAACCCGTCCGGCGAGATCGATCATCTTCACATGCAGCGTGGCGCTGCTGTTCGGCGCAGCGTTGGCGGGGACGAGCAGCGTATCGGTCGCCGTCGTGCTCTGCTCGTCGATCCTGCCGGCAAGCTGCGGATCGAGCGACACAACAACCCTGCCGACGCCAGTGTAAGACGACGCGTTGTACGTCACAGAAAGATTCGTGTACTGAATGAGGCTGCCTGACGGAATCGCCGAGGCTGTAATCGACGGCAGATCGGTGGTAAGCGCAACGCGCGCCGTCGGATCGATGTTCATCGATGCGCGATCGTTCGTCGTACCGTCGAAGCGCGCCAGCGCGCGCGGCCCAACCGTGACGCGATCGAATGTCCGCGATTCGGCGATGACCGTGCCGCGAACGCGATGCGCCGACGTGGAGAAGCCGGAGTCGATGAGCAACTCACCATTCGTCTCGCCCGGATAACGGAGGAAGATCGTGCCCGCGCCACCATCGATGGCAGTCGCAGTCTCGCTCGCGAGGTTGCGGCCTCCGCGCGCGGCTACGCGCGCACCGAGAGTCGTATCGATATCGAGAAGGCTCGAGCCTTCGATCGAAATCCGGCCCCCGCCGCCACCGCGCTGTCCCAGATCTGCGCCATCATCATCGCCGCCATTGGCGGTGATGCTCGACATCGCGCCGAGGGCCACAGTCTTTGCGGAGAGATGAATCGATCCGGCAGCACCGGCGAAGCCGATTCCAGCACCTGACTCGCCATCCGCCATGACAGAGCCGGCGATGACGATCTTGCCGGCCGAAGTGGCGACGACTGCGCCGCCGCCTTCCCCACCGCGCCGGTTGCTCGCATCCGCGGCACCACCGCTTCCGAGATCCGACGGCGCGATCAGCGAGCCATAAGTCGCATTGGACGTGCCGCCGGGTTCTTCGCCGCCGATGCCGGCATGCGATCCGGCTGCGCCGGCAGCACCGAAGGCGCGATTCACGGTCATGCCGCGCGGATCGTCGTTCTGGCCCGTGCCGTCGAAGTTCGCTTGTTTGCCGCCCAGATACCCGCGACTGGAAACGTCAATACGGGAACGCCCATCGACGAACAGATGATCGCTGACGTTGATTGTGATGCTCTCATCGCGGTTCGTCGTCGAGTTGACTGTGTCGACCACGCCGCCATTGATCACAATGAGGTTCTTGAGGGTCAACGGGATGTGGGGGACGAGCCGCGCCCCGTCGACGATGATGCTGTCGCCGGTTAGACCGTGCGTCGCATCGACCGGAGTCGTGCCGGTGCTGAGAATCTGCGTATATGTCACGAGATCGATGGTGACGGGCAGGTCGAAGACGTGTCCGCCATCGCCGTCATCGACGTGGGCCGTGATCGTCAGCGTTCCTTCCGCCGGTGTATTCAGCGTGATATCGGCATCGAACTGCTTGTCGTTGCGTACGCCATTGACCGTGCCGAGTCCCGGCACGTCGAACTTCGCCGTGAGCGGGAGTTTCGAGGTCGCGTAGACGCTGAGCCGCGTCTTGAAGCCGGACAGAGACGCCGGCCAGGCTGCGTCATGAATCGGCGAGAGCCACGCCACAACCGGCGCATTCGCATCGTGAATGCCGAGGTAGGTGACCGTCGTCCCGGCGCTGGCCTTGTTCTGCCCATAATCGGCCGCCTCGGCCGAAAGGGAAACCGTGAAG
Source organism: Acidobacteriota bacterium (assembly GCA_021325515.1). GTDB lineage: Bacteria > Acidobacteriota > Thermoanaerobaculia > Gp7-AA8 > Gp7-AA8 > JAJPHC01. The sequence continues at coordinate 33,009 of JAJPHC010000006.1, read as the reverse complement.
TCCTCATTGTGCGACTGCACAGTGATCAGAGGCGAAACGAACTCATTGTTCGCGCTCGAAGAGACGACGTACGATGCGCTGCCAATCGTGAACGTCACCGACTTGATGCCGGTCTCAGCATCAGTCGCAATTGCGTGCACCCGATACTGATCCGCATTGTGGAGGGACGAAGCATTGTTGCCGCGCACGAGCTCGATCGTGAGCGGATTGAGACGCGGCGCAATCGTGTCCGCGAGCAGTGAGAGATTGTCGGTTCGCGGCGCCGCGGCCCCGCGCGCATCGCTCGCGGTGGTCTTGACGACGACAGTGGCGTTTGCAGGCGTCGTCACAGGCAGTTGCAGCGTGAACGCCGTGACGGGCCAGGACGCACTGAAGCCGGAGCGTGTAATCGCCTGCGTCTGTGTGGCGGCCGGAATCGTGTCGCCGTTCACATAGATGGCTACGGTGACGTTCGCGGTGATTGCGCCGCCGCCGAGCGTCACGTTGTTGGTGAACGGCTTGCCCGGATAGACGGCGGCTGGTGCGATCGCCGTCGATGCGATGGCGAGCGGAGGCACCGGCTGGACCTGCCATGCGCGTGTCACCGGAGTGCTGTAGTTCTTGCTGAAGTCGTGTGCGACGACCTTCAGCGTGAAGGATGTCGAGCCCGGAACCGGAGTCACATCGACGGACTTGATGCCTGTATGCGAAAGCGGAGTCGCAGCACCGGCGGCATCGACGCTGTAGAAGTCGACATCCTCCACGTCGGTCGCAGGAGAGCCATCGGGATTGGTCAGCGTTACCGGAATCGTATAGACAACGCCGCTGTAGAGCGGATCGCCCGGAGCAATCGCGGACGACAGAAGCAGCGGATCGTTGATCGCAACGACCGGCGCAACCTCGTCATAGCTGCTGAAGTCCTGAGTCCAGACGGACAGCGGGTTGCCTGCTGCGTCGATCAATCCCTGGCCATCCGCATCGGTAACGCCACTGATGGAGAGCCGGTAGAACGAAATCGGATTGAGGATGTTGTTCGGAGCGAAGTAGAGCGTGTTCGTGGCCGTATCGAGTTGGACGACTCCCGGAACCGGGCCACCAATCGCATTTCCGTTCCTGTCGACCTGCACGAGCTGCATGACGCCATTGCCGCCCGGCGCCCACGGTTCGCTCTTGATCGGTTTGCTGAAGGTGATTGCGAAGCGGAGTCCGTTCTTTGGAAGCGGCAGCTTCGGCGTCGGAACCACTTTCGTAACCTGTGGATTGGCGTAATTGGACGTCGTGAAGCTCGCGCCGACCGTAACGCCGAGCTTGTGATTCCCAAGGTCCTGAAGATCGCTGGAAACCTGAATGCGATAGAGAGTGTCGCTCTTGAGGGCGTAGCGCTGTCCGGGAGGCGGCGTGACATTCACCTTGAAGGTCACGAGCACGCTCTTGTCCGCTTGCAGCGCCGGCTCCTCCGCGAGGAGTGAAAGGGATGCTCCAGTCGCGACGTCGTACAAGGCAACGTAACCCCCGCTCAACTGCTCGCTCTTCATGGCGCGACTGAACGCGATGGTGAGCTTGGTGTTCGGCGCCACCTTCGTTGCACCGTCCGCCGGAAAGATCGACAACAGACGTGCCGGCGTCGAATCGAGCGTGACCCGGTCAGCAGACTTCGTTTCCGAGCCGTAAATCGTGACGACCTGTGAGGCGCCGGCCGTCGCATCGTCGGGCCCGAGATAGAGAAGATTGACGGGCGTCCCCTGGACCGAGGCGATGATTCCCTGGAATTCAAAGAAGCCAAAGGCGTCGGTGCGAGTTTCGAGCGTTCCGTTCGCGTAGCTCGCGATTACACGCGTCCCGACCGATGGACCGCCGCCTTCCGCATCGACATAGCCTTTGATCGCGCCGTAGGTGCCGAGCTCAATGCTTGCGCTTGCAGGAATGCTCTGGCTCACGATCGCGACGGATCCGGAGGCTGTAAGAGGGTGTGATCCACCTGTGGACGCCTGGATCGAGACCGTTCCAAATGGAAGGTTGTCGAACCGGATATTTCCTGCAGCGTCGGTGTAACCGTTCGACGAGACGCCTCCACTCGAGGCGCTTACGTAGACGTTGGGGGCAACGGCACCCCCTTGTGTGACATGAACCGTGACCGAACCGAATGCAATGAATGTAAGGTCGGTTTCCTTCTCAGGCTCGGCGAGCGCGACAGACGTCGACGCTGTGCGATTCCGTCCGCCGAGCTCGTGAACGGTAACGGACACAGGGACGCCGCGAATCAGTCCCGGGAACTGGGCGCCGTTCGTTTGAGAGGTCCGCAGATAGTGACCACCGGGCGCGGATTGCTCGACGTCGATCGAAACCAGCGGCGCTGCAACGCTCGACGACGAGCCGTCGTCATTGGGCAGGAAGGCTCGCACGGTGAGCGTTGATGTGCGCTCGAGAACGAGAGGCACATGGGTCGTTCCCGCCGCTACCGAGACAAGGACGTTGTCGAGGTAGGCGCGGCGAATCGACAGTGGATCGCGGGCGTCGAGCGCAATCCGCCCCTCGCGCACACCCTTGAAATAGAACCCCTTGTCGGTCGTCGTCGTACGCGTCTGGTATCCCGATCCATAGAGTGTGACGTTCGCGCCGAGAACGGCGGCGCCGTTCTTTTCGGGATCAACGAGAGTCCCGTCGACCTCACCGCTGTACGCGAGCTTCACTTGAACAGTGGACGTTCCATCTCGCACGACATCGATCGGATCACTGCTTCCGAACTTGACCTGAGCCTTGGAGTAAGCACCGACGGTGTAGGAACCTACCGGCACGTCATGGAATGTCGCAGTCCCTGACGAATCGGTCGTTTGAAGGTCGAACAGCGAGCTTCTGTAAAGGGATACTTCTGCGTTGGCAACCCCGGCATAGCCATTATTGGGATCGACGACCGAGACGGTCACTGTACCGGTACCTGCACCGCCGACCGTGACAACTGGCGTCAGGACATCGCCTTCATTGACGAGTGCACCGTTCCAGGTTCCTGAGAGGTCGGGATTGTTGGGATCGATCGCCCAGAGACGAACGGGCACCGTAAAGACATTGTCGACACGGAAGTGGCCGTTCCCGTCGGTCGTCAGCGGCTCGCTCTGTGAGCCAAAGGGACGGCCGGGGAACGAAAGCTCGCGCAGCCAGTACTTCGCGAAGGCAATAGGCGCTCCGGAAGCATTGACGATCTTTCCTTCGATCGCCCCCTGCTTCATCAGCAACAGATCTACATTGTTCACAGGTCCGCCGTTGGGCGGCGTGGAGACGTCTGCATAGCTGGTGCGGTAGATCCCGTTCTGATTGAAATCCGCAAGGATCGTGTAGGCCGTGGCGGGCGCAAGGCCTTGAAGCCTGTAAGTCCCATCGGCGCCCGTTTGCGTGTTCGTCCTGTTTACCGTGACGATCGCGCCCGAGACCGGGGTATAGCCGTCAATACCAATGACGCGGCCGGTGATGCTCGCCAGAGTCGTAAGCGTGAGCTCACGGGATTGTGAGTCGCCTTCGAAGAACAATCTGAGATCGGCGGATGCGTAACCCTGGGCATCGACGGTCTCGATCCTCAAAAGTTGATTCGCTGGAATGTCCGTGAATATCGCGTCTGCGTCACTTGCAGCCGGCACGTCGATGAACGCGGGCGCCAGGTTCTGCTCGCGGTCATCCCATTGCAAGAACCAAAGCCTCAGCTTTCCGACCAGCCTGATCGTGCCGCCGCCGGAGGTCTGCTGCACGATTCTTCCCCGCACCGTTCCCTGTCCGGGAAGCCTCAGCGTTACAGCGGCGATCTGTCCTGCGAACGCAACGCCGCCAGAACCTTGCGCGATCTGCACGCCATAAGTCGCATCGGAAGCACCCGACGGGGTCGCGACGATCGACAGAGTGCGTCCCACGGCCACGTTCTTAAATTCGTACACCCCATCACCCACCGCCTCCGCGTCGAGTGTCGGATACCCAGGCTCGAAGACCCTATAGCCAGAGACCGGTCCGCCCCGCGCATTCAGGAGATGAACGCGAACAGTGCCTGCACCAGACCCGCTCGCCTGTTTGATCGTGATCTTGATGTTGACGACACTCGCACTGAGACTCGGAAGCTCAATGATTTCTGCGCGAGCCGTCAGCGGGTCATAAGCGCGAATCCGCTTTCCACCGAACGATTGAGGGACTCCCGTGTAGACGAACCTGCCAGCGTCGTCCGCAATCACGGCAGGCATGCCTTCAATCTGCACGACCGCGCCCTTGACCGTAGACTCGACGCCGGGACGCAGAGGATCCTCGATCGTGACCACTCCCTCCACGCCAACGATCGCTTCGGCATCGCGCACGGTCAGAATGAGATCGCCAGTGTCGTACGTCGCATCGCTCTTGAGATCGAAATCGACCGCCACGCTCTGTGGCGCAACGTCATAGTCCTCCGCGAGGACGGTGACGAAACCGCTCGGAACATTCGTAAACTCGAACCTGCCGAGAGAGTCTGTGTAGGAATCGCGGAGACTGAATCCCTGGGTGCAAACACCGACGTGGGCTCCGGGAACCGGGGCATGGTCCCCATCGCTGCGCACAATGCGCCCCCGCACTGTGCCGGTTCCGGGATGCGGCCGCTGGTAGATCAAGATGTCCTGAACGACGACCTCACCGCTGGCGTGCAACTCATTTGCGGCATACGCCACGTTTCCCGCAGCATCCTGCGCGCTGAACGTTAGAGGCCCAACGGGAACGTCGCCGATCTCGAAATAGCCACTGGCGTCGGTGGTGCCATAGCGGACTTGATTCAACATCGTGCTGCCGGCAACGACTGTCGCGCCGCCTACCGCGGTGCCGTTGTCATAGGCAACGCGGCCGCGCGCCGAGCCGCGGCCAAGGAAGGAAACGTTGACGTGCTGGATGGAATGAAGCAGCCGGACGGTGCCGGGAACTGTCGCCTGCTTGCCGCCCACGTAGGCGGACAGCATGTATCCGCCGCTCAACCCGCCTTCGACTTCACGGGGCACATACTCGAAGAGAAATCTGCCGCTGGCATCCGAGGTCTGATACTGAACACCGGTCACTGTGTTCAGGATCAAATCCGCATCCTTGACAGGCTTATTATCGCCACCGATCACAGACCCGAGGATCAGCGCCGAGTTTCGCGATTCCACAATAGGAACGACGTCCGGATTACTGGCTGGATCAACGAGATCTTGCGTGTGGATGTTGTACAGTGCGTCGCTGGAGAGCGAGCTGTCGTAGTTCAATCGAATGATGCGGGCGTCTTCCTGTAATGCCGCCCCCTTGACCACGCGAGTTCCATCGAACGGCTCATTGAACTTCTGGCTGTCGAGCTTTACGGTCGTGCTGAAGGATTTGGAGAGGTCGTTATTGGTGACGGCGAGGGGCCGGTTGAACAGCACGGAGACGACATGGCCATCGGGATCGAGATGCAGATCCTGTCGCGCCGCGATGATCCGGATCGGCTCATTGCCGACCGTGATCGGCGGCAGTGCGATGTCATTGCTCGTCGCAAGGCCGTTGGCGATGTGAATCCGAATCGTGTTGCCAGCGGTGAGCGGAGCACTCGCGCGCATCGCCGTTCCGGAATTGAAGAAGACGAGGTCGAGCATGCCTGATGCGGTAGGAGTGAGCGTCAGGTCATACTCGCCGTCGCGCCCGATCACCGCTAGTTCGCCGCTTTCGCTGGAGCCATTGAGGGCGTACTCGTCTCCCCAGGGAATCTGCCGCTTGCACTCGCAGGTGGTGGACGAAGGGACATCCATGACGCCGGATGCCGCGGTGATCCTGATCGGATACGAACGCGCGCTTCCCGTCGCCGCGCCGTGTGCGAACGCCAGGACGTAGGGGTTGCGGGACGATGTCGCTTTCGCAAATCGCGGGACGAGATCCGAAAAGCCGCCATCGGTGCCGGCGAACGCTGCGGCGAGCTCGTCGCCCATCGCCTTCGACGCATTGCGAACGACTTCGTCGCCTTCGATTTCCTGACGCCGGAACTGATCCCATTCCTGCAGCGGCTTCGAATTGCCGAGGAGATCGAGGGTGAGATTTGCGAGAGAGTCGCGGCGGTCTTCGCCGATGAACATCCGCTCGCCGGCACGTGCAAGATCGACAGCGCGCGTGAAGACATCGGTCGTAATGACGCGCGGGAACTTGGCCGTCTGTTTGTTCAACGGCGCCGTCGCGAGACCGTAGCCAATGCCAAAGAATCCAAGCTGCTGGTCGAGATAGTTCTGGGAGAAGTAAGGAGGCCGCGCGTAGTACGGCAGAAGGAGCGTGGCCGGGGACAGCGGCACGCCATTCGGGCTAACACCCATTTCGAGCTGGAATGCGGCGGACAGATTGCTGCTCCCTTCGCCATCAATGGAGGCGGCAGTGGCGAGTACATGTCCATTGATTCCGGCGACAAGCTTCCACTGCACGCTCTTTGTCTGTCCGGGGTCCAGGTCGACCGTGAACGACGCGGGAGAGCCGGTCGCACGACATACGTTCAGGCGCGTTCCCGCTCCGCATTCGGGAATCCCTCCATCGTTCAGGATCACGTGCTGAACGGCATCGCTCGTATTCGTGATGAACGTATAGGTGTTGTAGGGAACGTTCTTATTGACCGTATCCGGATGAGAGAACGTGATATTGAACCGCGCGTCGTGGACGACGATCGCCGCCTTGGGGTGCGCGACGAGCGGGATGTCCTTCTGGCCGTCCACATGGAACGTAGCCAGCACGTCGAGGTCGAGTTGATACGTACCGGGCTTGAGGCCTTCGGCGGTCCATTCGACGCTTCCCTGTTCCGATTCATTGAGATCGGGAATGGCCACCGGCTGTCCATAAGACGCAGCAGGCTTGCTGTCGGCCACTCGAATTTGACTGGGCGCCTTGAGCGATGCGCTCACCGATTGGAGCACCACTTTGCTTCCCACTGGCGCACCGTTGGCCACTACCAGACCTACATCAAAAAACTGGTGCAGTACGGCGAGGCTGTTCGGGATCACAAGAGCCGCATGAATCTGAGGCGGCGGCGGCCCGGCAGGCCCGTGATCGCCTTGCCCCGGTCCTGGCATCGGCGCGAATCCGCCACCGAACTCGAACGGCACTTGTGCAGGAGGATTCCATCGAGGAGGCGCCTGCGCCGTATCGCGGGGCAGCTTGTAGGGCGATTCCGTTTGTACCGGCGTTACTTCGTGCGTGATCCGGTTCACGATGACCGGATAGGGCACCTGGACGACTACACCATCCTTAATGGTGTAACTAAAGGTATATTCGTAAACGTCGTAATTCGACGGATCGACGCTGATGCCGCGCTCGCGCAGTTCGTCCGGTGTGAGCTGGCGAACAGTCACCTTTGTCTGCAGTGCGTTCGTTGCCTCGATGGTGGCAACGGAAGGAACGGCCATCTCCAGCAACTGGCCGGCCTTCTCCATCCGGATGTTCTGCAGGTAGTACGTTCCCTTTTGCGTGATGCCGGCGACCTGAAATGGCTGGCCGGGCGACGCCGTCAGCCTGATCGGAGTCGTAATGCCGGGGCCCACCAATTCGCCGACGGCGAGCACTCCGCTGTCCACTGGGCCGCTGTATGTCGTCTGCACTTGTGCAATGGAGCCGACTTGCACTGTGACGGGGGTGACGACTTGAAGTCCTGCGCCACCCGAGATCGTCAGTTGCGCGCGCGTGATCTCCTCGGCGTGCAACCGTGTGGGAATCGCAGCGAGTGCCGCGAACGTGCAGAGGACAGACAGAGAACGGCGAAGATGATTCAAGAGACAGCTCCCAATTGCGTGTGCTTCAGTGGTCAGTGCGGGCAGGGACGAGCGAGTCGGAATCGGCGGCGATGCGCTTCGCTTCGATGGCTTTCGCCTCGATGCGGCGCGCGCCGGCGGGGATCACGATCAACTGCGGGGCGGGCTGCTGATCGTCGAGTGTGATCACGCGTGTCGTGACTTCGACCGACTCACCCTGAACGGTCCAGCGCAGCGTCTGCTCAATGGGCATGGCATAGGTATCGCCGGAGGCCGTCGATTCTGTGGCCATTCGTGAACGGGGATTCTGCGCAGCACCGCGAAGGAGGTCGGCCGCCGCTCCGCCGTTGCGGGGGAACGCGGCACCGGCGACTACCTCGAACGCGTCCTTCGACAATACGATCGAATGATCGACCGCGACCTCGGCATGCAGGGAATTGCCAGCGTCGTCGGCAGCGATGACTTCGACGTTCCGGCCGGCGCGCCGATCCTGACCGCGACGCTCGACCCGCGGCAGCGCCGCTGCTCGTTTCGCCGTTTGCGCCGGAACCGCGGCGGCCAGTTGCGCAAACGTCGCGATGCTACAGGTCCCCTTCCCGCGATCGATCTCCGTCAGCTCCTGCTTCGCGTAATCCGCGATCGCCGTCCTGTCGCCACTGATCGTGATGACCTGATCGCCCGCGTAGTACTCATCGACGCGCGTGACGCGCCCGGTGAGCGAGTCGTTGATCTCGCGCACGACATGAAAAGCCTTCGGGAAGAGCGGAGCCGCCGCTTCAGAGGATAGCGACGCGCAGAAGAATACAAGAGCCCAGGCCACGCCTGTGTGGGTGGTTGTCATGACTGCCTCGATTTTTAAAGTTGGAAACGGGGAATGGGCCGGCGCATTGTAGACGAGGAGGGAAATAAATCAACCGGTAAATGATGGAATCTGCCGACCGGACGGTCGGCATCATCCCGCGTTAAGTTGATTTTCCAGGTGTGACCCCCGAAAACCAACTTAACTGACGAACTTGTAGCCCAGCCCGTGCACCGTCACTACATGCTCCGCGCCGATCTTCTGGCGCAATTGCGCGACGTGCACGTCCACCGTTCGCGTCGCGAGCGTCGCTCCGTAGCCCCACACCTTGTCCAACAGCTCGTCGCGCGTCAGCAGTGTACCGCGGTGCTCGATGAAATAGCGCAACAGGCGCAGCTCCAGACCGGAGAGCTCCACCGTCCTGGCGTCACGTGTGACGACCGCCTTACGGAAGTCGACCCGTACGTCTCCAAATGCGTATGACTCAGACGGCTTCTCCACTGTGGCCCGCGACCGTCTCATCAATGCTTCGACGCGCGCCAGCAGCTCCATCATGTCGAACGGCTTCGTGAGGTAATCATCCGCGCCGAGCTTCAGGCCGATCACCCGGTCGACCACCTGTCCCCTCGCCGTCAGCATCAGCACCGGCGTCTCATTGCCGCGCTGCCGCAGATCCCGGCAGACATCGAAGCCATTCTTCTTCGGCAGTGCGACATCGAGAATGATCAGATCGAAGCTCGCACTCACGGCCTTCGCGAGCGCGCTCTCCCCGTCGCCCGCACACTCGACCTGATATCCCTCGCTCTTCAATCGGTCGGAGATGACGAGCACCAGGCTCTCTTCATCCTCGACGAGCAGAATCCTCCGCTCAAACACGGCTCGCCTCCGGCATCGTGATCGCGAACGAGGCGCCGCCGCGCGACGATCGCCCGATCGCAATCGTTCCGCGATGCTCGTCCACGATCTTCTTCACGATCGTCAGCCCCAGCCCGCTGCCTCGCGCCGTATCGCTGCCTCGCCCGCGATAGAACGGATCGAACAGATGCTTCGCATCCTGCGGCGCAACGCCCGCTCCCGCATCCTCCACTTCGATCCGCACGCCCGCGCCATGGCGCCGCGCACGCACGCCGATCCACTTCGCGGCGCCGCCGTACTTCACCGCATTGCCGATCAGGTTCTGCAACGCGCGCGACAGCGATTCCGGATCGCCTTCGATGTGCGGAAGATTCGCCGCCACATCCACATCGACCTGCACACGCTCTTCGTCGCACAACCACTTCGTATGCGCGAGCGCGTCGCCGATCACCGCCGCCACTTCGAGCACGCGCCGCGGCCGCGCGGCCCTGCCGCTCTGGATCCCGGCGTACTCGAGCACCTGCGCCACCATGTGCCCAAGGCGGCGCGACTCCTTCATGATCATCGCGCCGTAGCGAGCGACCTGCGCCGGCTCCGTCGTCACGCCATCGGCGAGATTCTGTCCGGCCGACTGCAGTGCGGCCAGCGGCGTGTTGAGCTCGTGCGTCACACCGGCGACGAACTCCAACTGCTGCCGCCGCAGCGTCTCCGCGCGCCGCAGCATCACCATCAACGCCACGGCACTCGCCGCGAGCACGAGCAGCACACCCGCACTCGCCAGCAGATTTCTGCGCCGTGTTGCGGCGACCGTCTCCTCCAGCGAGCCATCGCGATGGCGCACGGAAACCAGCCACTGTTCCCTGGACGGCGGCGTCGGGCGGCCATTCGCAAAGCTCAGCACGCGATAGACCGGCATCGAAAGATCGGCGACGAACGGCAGCTTCGCCCCGTCGGTTCGATAGAGAACCTCGCTGCCTGTCGCGTTCGCGACCTGCACTTCGTATCCGTTTTCGAAATAGCGATGCGCCAGCTCCGGCAGCATGGAGGAGCCGAGGAAGTTGCGATCGAGCTCGATGATGACGAAGGCGGGAGCCGCGCGCTCGGGAGGCATCTCCTCTTCGCGCGGCGGCGGCGGACGATCGTCATCGGGGCGCGGTGGCGGCTCGAGCGGCGGCGGCGGCGCCTGCCCCGGGCGCGGTCCGCCGCACGGCACGAGCATCACCGCATCGCTCTGCAGCAGCGCCTGCGCATGCTCGCGGCGCGCGAAGTCCGCGGCGATCTCCTGTCTTGCACGCGCCAGCGAAGCGGGCCACTGCGCCTGCGCGATCTCATCCGTCTGCGGATCGATCCGGTGCAGCGCGCCGATCTCGCCCGGCGCCACGAACCAGAGCATCTTGACCAGCCTCGCGTCGCGCGACGCGGCGGCCCAGTCGTGATAGCGATTCAGGATCACTTCCGGCGCGGCGTCACCGCGCGGCATCTGGAACTCGACGAACAGCCGTGTGAGCTCACGATCGAGCTCGTCGCTGAAGTGACGCGCCGCGAAGTCGATGCTCGACTTCAGCCGCTGGCGCTCATCGTCCGCGAGCTGCTCGATCGAGCGGTACTGAATCACTGCGAGCACGACGAGCGCGCAGGTCAGCGCGACGAGCGACAGGAGCCTCACCACGCGGCGAGTCTAGCATCGGCATTCAGGCGCAAATCCGCAGCAAACGGAGGTTTTACGTTTCTTACAAAGCGATTGCGATCGCTTGACCACTTCCCGTTTCGCGCGGCGCATATTGACGCTTCGAAAGGAGCCAACGAAAACCATGAAACGCATCGCAATCACAATCTCCATCATTCTTCTGATCGCAATCAGCGCGCTCGCGCAACAGCCGCGGCGGCCGATGCCGCAGAACGGACCGGGAGGTCCGCCGCCTGTCGACCTCGTGAAATTCCTCAACCTCAACGACACGCAGAAGGCGCAGTTCGAATCGCTGCACGAAGCATTGCGCGCACAAATCGATCCGCTCTTCGAACAGAAGCGGGCGGCTGACGAGCAGCTGCACTCGATGATGGAGTCGGCCACTCCGGATGCGGCCGCGCTCGGAAAACAGATGCTCGCGATCCACGCGATCGACGAGCAGATCAAGGCCGCGCACGAAGCGACCGAGGCGAAGATGGCCGCACTGCTGACGGCGGAGCAGAAGGTGAGGTTCCAGATCCTGAACGAGCTGCGCCACGCGGCGCCGCCGCCGCCCCCGCGCTGACGTCGAGAAGCCCTCGTGGAGCGGCGGGGCGCCTGTCCCTCCACGAGGGCTTTCGTCTGCTATCTTCCGCAGATGCAAATCACCCCCGAGCTCATCGCCTCCCACGGCATCACGGAAGACGAATACCAGCGCATCGAACAGATCCTCGGGCGCGCGCCGAATTACACGGAGCTCGGGATCTTTTCCGTGATGTGGTCCGAGCACTGCTCGTACAAATCGAGCCGCGTGCACCTGCGCAACTTTCCCACCTCCGGCCCGCGCGTCATTCAGGGGCCGGGCGAAAACGCCGGCATCATCGACATCGGAGACGGCTGGGTCGCGGCATTCAAGATGGAGTCGCACAACCATCCGTCGTTCATCGAGCCGTATCAGGGGGCGGCGACAGGGGTGGGCGGCATCCTGCGCGACATCTTCACGATGGGCGCGCGTCCCATCGCCTGCCTCGACTCGCTGCGCTTCGGTGAGCTCGACGCGCCGCGCATGAAGTATCTCGTCGACGGCGTCGTGCGCGGCATCGCCGGCTACGGCAACTGCATCGGCATTCCCACCGTCGGCGGCGAGACGTCGTTCCACTCCTCGTACAACGGCAACATCCTCGTCAATGTCTTCGCGCTCGGCGTGACGAAGAAGGAGAAGATCTTCAAGGGGACGGCGAGCGGCGTCGGGAATCCTGTGATCTACGTCGGATCGAAGACGGGACGCGACGGCATTCACGGCGCGACGATGGCCTCCGCCGAATTCGACGAAGCGTCGGAAGAGAAGCGGCCCACCGTGCAGGTCGGCGATCCGTTCACCGAGAAGCTGCTGCTCGAGGCCTGCCTCGAGATCATGGACACTGACGCGATCGTCGGCATTCAGGACATGGGCGCCGCCGGTCTCACATCCTCATCGTTTGAAATGGCCGGCCGCGCGGGCACGGGCGTGAAGATGAATCTCGACCGCGTGCCGATGCGCGAGAGCGGCATGACGCCGTACGAGATCATGCTGAGCGAATCGCAGGAGCGGATGCTGATCGTCGCGAAGCGCGGCCGCGAAGACGAAGTCGTGCGCGTCTTCGAGAAGTGGGATCTCAACGCCGCGGTCGTCGGCGAAGTGACCGACGACGGTTTCGTCCGTCTCTTCTGGCATGGCGAGCAGGTGGCGCAGATCCCGGTCGAGCCGATCTCCACCGAGGCGCCGGTGTACCAGCGGCCGATGGCGGCGCCGGAGAGGAAGATCAGCGACTCCCTCGATCGTCAACGTGTTGACGATGCCGATTTCACCGGCACCCTCCTGGAGCTCGCCGCTTCGCCCAATCTCTGCTCCAAGCACTGGATCTACGAGCAGTACGACACGACCGTGCGCACGAACACGCTCGCGGGACCGGAGCAGCGCGATGCGGCGATCGTCCGCGTGAAGGGCACCGGCCGCGCCCTGGCGATCACTTCCGATGTGAATCCGGTCTACTGCTTCCTCGATCCGTATGAAGGCGGCAAGCAGGCGGTGGCGGAAGCGGCGCGCAACGTCGCCGTCAGTGGCGGGCGTCCCGTCGCGATCACCGACTGCCTGAACTTCGGCTCGCCCGAGCGGCCGGACATCATGTGGCAATTCGCGGAATGCATCCGCGGCATCAGCGATGCCTGCCGCGCGCTCGAGACGCCGGTCGTCTCCGGCAACGTCTCCTTCTACAACGAGACCGAGGGGCGCGCGGTGTATCCGACGCCGAGCATCGGCATGGCGGGCATCCTGGAAGACGAGACCGCCGGCTGTCCGCTGCATTTCGATGCCGCGAATCTCGACGTCATCATTCTCGGCGGGTCGCGCGATGAGCTGGGCGGGTCGGAATGGCAGCAGCGCTTCATGCCGGACGCGATGGCGAAGCCGCCGCGCGTCGATCTCGAGGAGGAGCGCAAGCTCGTCGAGCTGCTCCTCTCACTGCATCAGAACCGGCTGCTGCGCAGCGCGCACGATCTGGCGAACGGCGGACTGGCGATCGCACTCGCCGAATGCGCGATGAAAGGCTTCGGCGTGCACCTCGATCTGACGAATTACTCGAGCGGGCTGGATGCGATCGCGCTGCTGTTCGGCGAGTCGCAGGGACGCGCGATCGTCGCCTGCACGAACGACCGCACCGATGCGGTGCTGGCGCGCGCCGCGTCGCTCGGCGTCGCCGCGCAACAGATCGGCAAGACGACGAATGCCTCGTTCCTCATCGAGCGCAACGGCACGCCCCTCGTGAAGACCTCGACGCAGGAGCTCGCCCGCGTCTGGCGCAGCGCCTTCGCCCTCCTCCTCGGCGGAGACAGCGTCGAAGAGGTGATCCGCGGCGTCGGCGAGGAAGCGCCGGAGGTCATGGCGCACTGATGACCATCGAAATCCGCTCGCTGGCCGGCGTTCCCTTCGATCAGATTTACGAGACATTCGTTCAGGGCTTCAGCGATTACGTCATCCCGCTGCAGCCGGATCGGAAAGCATTCGAAGAGATGCAGACGCGCCGCGGATTCGATGCGGCGTACTCGGCCGGTGCGTTCGACGGAGACCGCCTCGCAGGCATCGTGCTGACGTGCATCGACGGCGATCGCGCGTACAACAGCGGGACCACCGTGCTTACCGAGTACCGCAGGCATCGCCTCGGACGGCGGATGATGGATCACGCGATCTCGCTCATCGGCAACCGCGAGTACATCCTCGAAGTGCTCGAACAGAATCCGAATGCCATCGCGCTGTACGAAGCGGTGGGCTTCCGCCGCACGCGGCGGCTGCAGTTGTGGACGTACGAGGCGAAGTCTCCCGCGCGCATCACGGAGATCGCGAATGCCGATCTCGATCAGATCCGTTCGTGGTGCGACGCCGCGCCGTCCTGGCAGAACGATGTGCCGTCGCTGCGGCGCGCGCGCGATTCGTATGTCGTGCTTGGAACGTTGCACGGCGCCGCGGTCGTCTTCCCGAACAGCGGGGATGTTCCGCTGCTCGCTGTCGAGCCGGCGGCGCGGCGGCAGGGTCTGGGACGCAGACTTCTCGAGGCCGCCGCGACACGCGCCAACAAACCGCTCCGCCTCGTCAATGTCGACGACGGCGACAGGGGAATCGCGACGTTTTTGGAGCATTGCGGCGCGGTGCGCAAAGTCGCGCAATGGGAAATGGTCAGGGAAGGAAGAAGCTGAGTCCTACGCTTCCGGCGCCCCGGCATTTCCGTGCGATACACTCTGTTCTCACAGCCCTCCATGCTCGACAAGTTTCACGACGAATGCGGTGTCTTCGGCATCCTGAACCATCGCGATGCCGCCAACCTCGTCTACCTCGGCCTCTACGCGCTGCAGCATCGCGGACAGGAGAGCGCCGGCATCGCATCGACGGACGGCACGCGCATCATCGTCGAGAAGGAGATGGGGTACGTCGCCGACGTCTTCACGGAAGAGCGGCTGAAGCGGCTTCCGGGCTCTACGGCAATCGGCCACGTCCGTTATTCGACGGCGGGCGGCTCGATGCTGTGCAACGCGCAGCCGATCTTCGCCTCCACGAACAAGGGACCGATTGCGGTCGCGCACAACGGCAATCTCGTCAATGGAGATGAGCTCCGCGCGCACCTCGAGGAAGAAGGGGCCATCTTCAACTCGATCTCGGACACGGAAGTCATCGTGCACCTCGTCGCGCGCTCCAAGGAAAAGGATGTGGAGCGTGCCTTCATCGAGGCGCTGTCGCATTGCCGCGGCGCGTACTCGATGTTGTTGCTGACGCCGTCGAAGATCTTCGCGGCGCGCGATCCCTACGGGTTCCGCCCGCTGGTCCTCGGCCGGCTCGACGACTCGATGACGGTTGCGAGCGAGAGCTGCGCCTTCGATCTCATCGGCGCGGAGACGATCCGCGAAGTGCGCGCCGGCGAAGTCGTCGCGATCGAGAACGGCAGCATTCGCAGCGCCCATCAGTTCGAGACGACGCGCGAGGCGCGCTGCATCTTCGAGCACGTCTACTTCGCGCGGCCGGATTCGGTGATCTTCGGCAACAACGTCGCGGAAGTCCGCCAGCGCTTCGGCGCGCAGCTCGCGAAGGAGCATCCGGTGGATGCCGACGTCGTCATCCCCGTACCCGATTCCGGCGTTTTCGCCGCACTGGGATATGCACGGCAGTCCGGCATTCCGTTCCAGTTCGGGCTCGTGCGCAATCACTACGTCGGCCGGACGTTCATCGAGCCGGAACAGGGCATCCGCAACTTCGGCGTGAAGGTGAAGCTCAATCCGGTGCGCGAGCTCGTGCAAGGCAAGCGCGTCGTGCTGATCGACGACTCGATCGTCCGCGGCACCACGTCGAAGAAAATCGTCCGGATGCTCAAGCAGTACGGCGCGAAGGAAGTTCACATGCGCATTTCGTCGCCGCCGACGAACGGCCCCTGCTACTACGGCATCGACACGCCGCAGCGGCGCGACCTCATCGCCAGCAACCACTCCGTCGACGAGATTCGCGAGTACATCGAGGCCGATTCGCTCGGCTATCTGTCGGAAGAGGGGCTGCTCGAAGCCGTGCGCAACGGCGACGATCCGCGCATGCTCTACTGCACCGCATGCTTCACCGGACGGTATCCGGTGACCTGCGCGCAGGAAGAGGCTCTGGCCTCCTCCCGCGCGTAGCGCTCATCTCCGCAGACGATCCTCTGCTCTTCTGCCGTACGCGATGCGCTCTTCCGCATCGCGCACTTCGCTCGCGGGCTGAATCGGCTGTTCGACATCGTCGCCCGAGAAGCCGACGAGATCCTCGAACAGCACGCGATAGTGCAGCATCGCCTGGCGCAGATCCTCGGTCGAGGCCGCACCGCGGCCATGGGCATCGATGGCGGCGTGTCCCGCGCGATAGTGCTCGACCACGCGCGGATGCTTCACCGAAAGATGTTCGGCGTGCTTTTCGAAATCGGCCATCGGATAGCCGCGCGCCCGCATGACATCGCAGACCAGCTCGTCGGCCTCGACGACTGCGGTCGTCGGACGGTCGACGAAGCGCGTTTCGATCTTCTGCCAGTCGGAGCGATAGCGATCGCGCTCCGCTGCAGTCAGCGGACGGATCTCGAGCTGTTTCACTTCGTTGGCGCGGGCGAGCAACGCTTCTTCAGCCTTCGTACGGCTGCGTGTCTCGGACGCAAGACGATCGTATTCGGTTCCGAAATGCTCTCGCAGGCGGGCTGTACGGCTTCGGCGCACGGCGCCCGCGATGAGTCCGGCAACTGCCAATACCGCGACCGCGGCGAGCGCGATCCAGATCCAGTCGGGATAGGCGGACATGTTGGTTCCCTCCGTACCCTTCGAGGGCAAACGATGTGCCGGAGAACAGTACGGCAGCAGTCCAGGGAAGCACTTCCATCCGTATAATCCAGTTGACAAGAGGAACGATGCGCCCCCTGGTTTCAGCGTTGTTGCTTCTCGCCTCGCTGGGTATGGTGGCTGACCAGCCGCCGCCTCCTCCACCGGCCTGTCCGGCGATGAACGCGACGAACATCTATGTGGTGTCGACCTGCCTTTTTCCGGGAAGCCGTTGTCAGACAGGCGCGGCTCAGCAGTTTGCAGCGGGAACGTTCAACTACAGTTTTGATTGCGCTCCGCATACCTTTCGCTGGGACTTCGGCGACGGGTCCACGATCACAACGGGGCCCATCGCGAACCATGTGTACTCGACTCCCGGAACCTACTCCGTCTCGGTGACAGCCAGCAATCCGGGCCAAACATTCGTCGCCGTGGCAGCCGTGACCATCTACGGACCAGGCTGCCCGCTCATGACGGCCGAGAACGTCGCTCTAACCATCGACTGCAGTACGCGCTGCGGCGTTGGCGAACCCATCTCGTTCGGCGCGACGGGCACGCCCTACGATTTTTCTTGTGCGCCTCATTCCTTCACCTGGACATTCGGCGACGGCTCGCCCTCGCTCAACTCCCAGTCGGTCACCCACACCTACAGCTTTGCGGGCAACTACACCGTGGCGCTGACAATCGCGAACAGTGGACAGTCCTTCACCACCGTGAAGACGATCAGCGTTGCCGCCCCCGCAAGCGCGCGGCGCGACAACCTTCTCGGCGACGCCGGACGGTTCGGCAGCCCGGCGGCGCTCGCGCAATGGACGGCGCACGGCTCCGGATTCGTCTCCTGGTCACAGGATTCTGCAGGCGACAGCGGCAGCGGCTCCGCCGAGTTGAACACGACCTCCGAGCCGACCTACATCAGCCGCATCGTACCGATTCTCCCCGAGCGCAGCTACATTGCGCAGACTCTGGCGCGTAATGCCGGCACAGGTTCTTGCAAGGCGCGCGTCAGCATCTGGCTTCTGGCGTCGCCCACCGGCCCTCGCAGCGGAGGCCGTGACGGCTACACGAGCGACGTCACGAATCAATGGAGTCCGGCCGACAGCATCGTCGGAGAACTCATCTTTGCACCACCGGAAGCCAGATACGCGGAGGTGCGCCTTTCGGGTGAGCCGGCTGGCTGCACTCTTCACTTCAGCGATGCCGGCCTTTACCAGATCACGCCGGAGATCAAATCCTTCACGGCTTCGTCATTCGATGTCCCACCGGGAACGCCTATCACACTCGCCTGGCAAACGGCAAATGCAACGGCCGTCAACGCGCCTGACGGGTTTCATCCTTTTTATAGCGACGCCGGTTCGACGGTCGTCTATCCGCAAACGACAACGACCTATCAACTGACCGCGCGAACTGACCGGGTCGCTGGGTTTGGTTCCCTGCCAGCGAACATCTGGCAACGATTGCTCCCGTCCTGCATCACCCTCCTGGGCGGCACGGACGCTGCCTCAGTCACCGTTCATGTGACGCCAAGCGGCGACTGTCCCGATCTGCGTCGAACCGGAATCGCCTTCGACGTCGCGGGGGCCGCAGCCGTTGGCCAACCGCTGACGTTTCAAGCGAGCATGCTGTCAGGTGAAACGAGGTTCTGTTCCCGCAACCAGTTGAAGTGGGATTTCGGAGATGGCAGCACCGCCACCGGTTCGAAGGTGATCCACACCTACGCAACACCTGGTTCGTATCTCGTTCTGCTCGGTGTCACGGACAGCGCCGAGCCTTCCTTCACGGCCTTCACCTCGCGCAATCTCACGATCGGCAGCGGCGCAATCGGCACACTCAGTCTTTCTTCGCTTGCGATCCGCGCCGGCGAGAAGGCGACTCTCACGTGGTATGCGAGCGTACCGGCGGAAGTGCACACTGCGCCGTACGGCTATCTGACGGACCGCACACTCCAGATCGGACCTCTTGTCGCGGTCAGTGACAGCGGCTCGCTGCAAGTGGCGCCGGCGGAAAGCACGACCTATGTGGTCACGGGCTCAGGGGGCACGCCTGTTCTCGATGTCGTCGCCCTTTACGTGAACAGCAGCCCGCCGCCGTCGATCACCTTCAACGCGACTCCGGCGTCGATTCGCAAAGGCGATCCCGTGTCATTGACCTGGCAGATCAGCGGAGCCGATTGCGGAACATCGTTCATCGACAACGGTGTGGGCCCAACGGGCTACTTCGACCTGTTCTCCGGCAGCGGAAGCACTGTCGTCTATCCGTCGACGACCACGACGTACACCATCACCGCCAGTGGAGCCGGCGGCCTCGCTTCGAAGGCGGTGACCATCACCGTGGACGATGCCGCGGCTGCGGGCATTCGTCATCTCGCCGGTGTAGCAGCGACATCCGGCGCGGTAAACGGACCGGCAAGCACCGCGCTGTTTGATCATCCGGCGGCTGCGGCCCTCGATGCTCAGGGAAACGTCTATGTCGTCGACGCCGGCAATCACGCGATCCGCCGCATCAAGAACGACGGCACGGTGGAAACGTACGCCGGCCAGCTCGGCGTACGCGGCAAGGCCAATGGTTACCGCACGCAGGCGACGTTCGACTTCACGAACTTTTCCGGTGCATTTCTCGTCAATCCCGACGGCGCGATGACCGTGTTCGACGCCAACGGGCGCCGCGACATCAGCGCGGCGGGCGATGTGACCGGCGGCAACTGCACCTCCGCTTCCTGCGGCCGATTCATCGTCGTGACGGGCGTGCTCCGTGCCGCTTCCGGTGTCGAGTACTGGACCGACACGAACAAACATGTGATCTGGCAACGGCTGCCTTCCGCTGCGAATGCATCGATCTTCGCCGGTACTTCGGACGTGCCCGGATTCGTGGATGGACGCGGCAACGAAGCACGCTTCAACACGCCGCGAGCGATTACGATCGATTCCGAGGGCAACCTCTATGTGAGTGACACGAGAAATCAGGCAATCCGGAAGATCACACCCGATGCACGCGTCACGACTTATGCAGGCCGAACCCCCGATGGATCGACTGTCTCCAAGACCAGCGGCGATTTTTCAACCGGTGTCTGCGCGCTGGTGGCAGGTTCAGGCGGCGTCCTCTATGTCGTCGACCCGGTCACGAACAGCATCAAGAAGGTGCTTCCTGATGGCAGCATTCTGACAATGGTCGGCAGCGGAACCGCAGGCTCAGCGGATGGTGCAGGAGCGAATGGCACGCTCAATGATCCAGCCGGCATTACGCGAGACAAGAACGGAACGCTGGTCATTACCGACCGGGGTAACCATGAAATCCGAAGTGCGACGGATCCGGTTCCGCCTCCTTGTCCGGCTCCTGACTCCACGAACACGACGATCGACTACGAGAACGCATCGCAGACCTGCGGTCCGGGCAGCAACGACTGCACGACGCGTGACCCGATACTCATCTCTTTGCGCGCAGCAGGGTTCGCTTTCTCCTGCGCGGCGCATTCGTTCGAGTGGGACTTCGGAGATGGTACGAACAGCGTGTCGTCAAGCGCATCGCAGACTCACACGTATGCTCTGCCGGGTACATACACGGTCCGAGTCACGATCAGCCGTGCGGGTGGATCGACGGCGATCGTGACACGATCGCTTTCCATCGTCGAGCTGCATGGCCGGCGCCGCTCTTCGCGACACTGACAGCCCAGTGCTCTGTCCTCGAATTCGGCGCAATACCGTTGCGGTTCTGACGGGCCGAACGCGCGAAGCCCGACGCAGGCGAAGCGGGACATCGTCGAGGAGGGGCGACAAAGCGAGCGCCCGTCAGAACCGCAACCCTCCGGGCTGGTGGTGATTGCGCCGAATTCGAGGACAGAGCCTAGATGCTCATCCGCGGCTCACGCTGCACGACGGCGGGCGGGTGATCCTGCATCAACCGCGTCAGCACGCTGGCCTCCATCGGCCGGCTGAAGTAGAAGCCCTGCGCTTCATCGCAATGCCGTCTCTGCAGGAACGCGTATTGATCTTCGGTCTCCACCCCTTCGGCGACGACGCGCAGATGCATGCTGCGCGCGATGCCGATCACCGCGGAGACGATCGCCGCATCGCTCTCATCGCTCGTGATGTCGCGCACGAATGCGCGGTCGATCTTCACCGCGCTGATCGGGAATCGTTTCAGATATCCGAGGGATGAATAGCCGGTGCCGAAGTCATCGATGGAGATGCTCACGCCGAGCGCACGGAGCGCGCGCAGGACTTCGACCGTCACCTCGCCGTTCGACATCGCAGTCGTCTCCGTGATCTCGAGCTCGAGCATGGCGGGATCGATCCCGGTTTCGCCGAGGACTTTGCTGACCATCTGCACGAGATCGTGCTGCTGGAATTGCCGCGCGGAGAGATTCACGGCGATGCGAATCGGCTCGATATCGCTATCAAGCCACTCCTTCGCCTGTTTGCACGCCGTGCGCAGGACCCACTCGCCCAACGGCAGAATGAGCCTGCTCTCTTCGGCGACAGGAATGAAGTCGGACGGTTCGATGATCGCGCCGCCATCTCGCCAGCGGACGAGCGCCTCGGCTCCGATCACGCGGCCGGTGACGAGATTCACCTGCGGCTGATAGAGCAGCATCAGATCTTCGTCATGAATGGCGCGGCGCAGGCGCGTCTCGAGCGACAGCCGCTCGGTCGCGCGCCGCTTCATCTCGTCCGTGCAGAGCTGGAAGTTGTTGCGCCCCGACTCCTTCGCGCGATACATCGCGCTGTCCGCATTGCGCAGCAGCGACTCCGGATCCGCTCCATCGACCGGGAACAGCGCGATGCCGACGCTCGCCGTCACTTCGATCGGAATGCCGGAGATCGACAGCGGCGACTGCACCGTCTCCAGCACCTTCTGCGCGATCGCCACCGCATCCTCCGGCCGGTGCAGATCGGAGAGGACGAGCGTGAACTCGTCGCCGCCGATGCGCGCCACCGTGTCGATGTCCCGTACGCACTGCCGCAGGCGATGCGACATCTCCAGCAGCAGCTCGTCGCCCGCCGTGTGGCCGAGCGTGTCATTGATGGTCTTGAAATGATCGAGGTCGACGAACATCACCGCCACCGCCGTCTGCGTGCGGCGCGCGCGATTCAGACTCTGTCCCAGACGGTCGGTGAACAGTTTGCGGTTGGGAAGACCGGTGAGCACATCGTGATACGCGTGAAACTCGATCTGCTCTTCTGCTCTCTTCCGGTCGCTGATGTCGACGAGCGTGGCGTGGATCTTCGCCTCGCTCCCCTCGCCGACCATCATCAGATTCTCGAGCACCCACGCCGAGGTGCCGTCCTTGCGGAGAAGTTGAATCTCGACGCTGTTGAGCGCGCGGCAATCCGAGAGCAGCATCGCCAGCTCTTCGCGTTCGTGACGCCGCACGAAGAGGTCGGTGATATTCGCTCCGATCAGCTCGGGACGCGCATAGCCGAGCATGCTGGCGAAGGTGAAATTGCAGTCGATGATCAAGCCGGCGACGTCGCTCACACAGACGCCGGCAGCGTTCTGCTCGAAGAGCAGGCGGTAGCGCAGCTCCGACTCGCGAAGCATCCGCTCCGCATCGTGCCGGGCGGTGATGTCGCGAAAGCTCCAGACGCGAATCGCGACACCCTCGACATGTTTCCCGATCGAGTAGCGCTCGAAACGGCGCCCATCCTTGAACTCGAGCCGGTCGAAACTCTCGGCCTCAGGCTGCGAGTTGAGCGAGTTCACGATCCGGACGAATTCTTCGGGGTGAACGAGCTGCTCCTGCACATGGCGGATCAGCGAAACCCGGTCCGGGTTCTCCATCACGCTGCGCGGGATGCGCCACATGTCGACGAAGCGCTGGTTGTAGGAGAGAACCTTCGAACCGTCGCCGACGACGAGGATGCCGTCGGCCGTCGACTCCAGCGTCGACTGCAGAAGCGACAGCGCACGCCGCGTCTCTTTCTCGGCGCGCTTGCGATCGCTGACATCGCGGCCGATCACGACCGCGCCCGCCGGCTCGTCTCCCTGCATCACCGGCGCGATCGTCAGATTCATGTCGACCTTCGTTCCGTCGGCCTTGCGGAAGATCCGCTCTTCGCTCGGCATCGACCAGCGCCGCACGTGCGACGCATCGGCGTCGGTCAGCACAAGGATGTGATCGAGCGGACGTCCGACGAGATCTGCCGGTGTGTAGCCGAGCAGACGCTGCACTGCCTCGTTTGCGAACTGAATCTTCCCCGTGCGATCGCAGACGAACAGCGCGTCGGCCATCGTGCCCACGATCTCGCGTGAGGCCAGCAGTGGAGAAATCGGGACGAGGTCGTACTTCCAGACGATGTGCGCGACAAAGAAGACGAAGCAGAGAATCGGGACATATCCGAATGGATAAACCGCGATCCCATACTTCGGCAGATAGTCGACGCAGCCGAGATAGGCGATGCCGAAGCTGACGAGGAGGAGCTTGATGCGCGTCCGCTCCAGGCCGCGCGACTGCGGATACTGCCAGAGGAACTCCACCGCGGAGGCGATGAGATATCCGAAGAAGAACGCGAGATACGGGATGCTGACGGCGACGCCGTAGCGCGGATAAAAGCCCCAGGAGTATTGCGTGACCGTGCGCACGAGCTCGTGCGCGATCACGACGATGCCGGAGAAGATCGCGCCGAGAATCCAGGCGATGCAGATCTGGAATCGCCGATAGCGCGCGATGTGCAGCATCTCCACCGTGAACTGGTAGATCGCAGGCGCAAGAAACGGGACGCCGAAGTACGCGATGCGCGCCCAATAGAGCGCGTGCGCCGCGTCGGGCGAGGCGTACATCAGCGTGAACGCGGCAAGCCAGATCGACGCGAACACCGTCATTCCGAAGAATGCTGTGCTGACGCGCGAGGGACGGCGCACGAGCACCGCCACTCCGAAAAGGAGCATCAGTGCCGTTGTGACGGCTGTCGGAATCGCGGACGCCGTGAAGACGTACGCACCGCTTTGGAGCAGCATTTGGGTTGACCCGGAATGATTATTGTGACTGTTCTCGAGCGGATTGTCGAATGAACGTGTAGGACAGGCGCCCCCGCCTGTCCGGTCTCTTGTTCAGCCCGCCTGCCGGTTTCCATCGCGTCGAGGGAGGGACAGGCGAGGGCGCCTGTCCTACACCACCTGCCGGATTTCGCTGGCGATCAGGTCCGCAAACTGCGTGAGTCCATGATCGCCGTCAGGGATCTCGATGAAGCACGAGCCTTCGACGAGCCCGCTCGTTTCCCAGCGGCTCCACGTCGATTCGACCAGGTCAAAGGGAACGCTTTCATCTCTCCGCCCCATGACCACTGTCACGCGCGACGGCGGCGGGTTCTCGTCGACGCGCACTCTGAACATCTGTTCGAAGAACGCGCGATGAATCGGCACCTCGGTTCCGCGCGCGTGGTTGAAGACAGAAATCGGATCGCCGGAAGGGAGTTTCGTCAGCCAGCGGTCGGCGATCCCGAGTGCGGGCGCGATGAGGACGAGCGGCGTTGATGGCGTGGCGACGGACAGCGCGACGAGAGCTCCCATCGAACTGCCGGCGATCGCGTCGGGCCCGATCGACATCCGCTCGCGCGCGAGCTCTAGAATCGCGTTCCAGTCGAGTTGCTCGAAGGATGGGACGTTGAGGTCGGGGGCGACGAGCTCGATCTCCGGCGCGAGCAGCGGCCGCATCGAGGTGATCTTCGAGCTCGCAGGAGAAGAGGCGAAGCCGTGGAAGTAGAGGACGCGTTTCATCGGGTGGCGGTGTACTCGCTGAACACGCCGAGCTCCACATGCCGCTTCGCGCTCTCGAATCCTGCGTCGCGCAGCGCGGAGAGAATCGATTCCGGCGGCACGCAGGCGTCGATCGTGTCCCAGAAGTAGCGCATCAGCTTCGCGGCATCGGCGTTGCGCGTCCGCAACCGCGTGAGAAACGGAATGACATTGCCGAGGTAGAAGCGGAGGAGGGCGCGGCCGAAGGAGGTGCGCGGCGGCGTGATCTCGAGAATCAGCACCTTGCCGCCGGGGCGCAGCACTCTTCGATACTCTTCGAACGTCGCGCGCAGATCGGCGAAGTGGCGCAGCGCATAGCCGACCGTCAGCAGATCGAACGACTCATCGGCGAACGGCAGCCGCTCCGCCTTCGCCTGCACGCGCGTGAAACTCGAGACGCGCCGCCCCGCCGTCAGCATGCCGATACTCGGATCGAGGCCGATGACCTGCTTCGTCACGCGCAATGCCGCGCGCGCAACGACGCCGGTGCCGGTCGCGCAATCGAGCAGCTTCGTGCCCGCGTTCAACCCGGCGCGCTCGAGCGCCTGATACCGATAGCGGTTGCCCGATCCGAAGGAGAGCATCCCGATGATCGCGTCATACCACTCGGCAGTCTCATCGAAGATCTGCCGGACGAACTGCTCGCGGCTCTCCGGATGCGAGTAGTACTGCTCGAGCGGCGGATGGGGCGGAAGGGTGGTGGTCATGCGGGCGGGATTGTAAGGGCAGTCCTGATGACTGTTGCCAGTCGCCTATATCATCCCGCCATGACAGCCGAAGAATCCGTCGCTCTCATCAAGAGCGGCATGAACGTCTTCATCCACGGCGCGGCGGCGACACCGACCACGCTGCTGGATGCGCTCGTGGCGCGCAAGGATCTCGAGAACGTCCGGCTCTTTCACATGCACCTCGAGGGGCGATGCGCATTCGCCGATCCGGAGTGCGTGACGCAGTTTCGTTCCAACTCCTTATTTACAGGGCCTGCGCTGCGTGCGCCGGTGGAAGAGGGGCGCGCGGATTTCACTCCGATCTTTCTGTCCGACATCCCGGCGCTCTTTCAATCGGGACGCATTCCGCTCGACGCCGCGATCCTCCAGCTCTCGCCGCCGGACAAACACGGCTACTGCACGGTCGGGACATCGGCCGATGCGGCGGTCGCCGCGGCGCGCTCGGCGAAGATCGTCATCGGCGAAATCAACGAGCAGATGCCCCGCACGCATGGCAACACCCTCGTGCGCTTGTCACGCCTCGATGCGTTCACGCGCACAGACCGGCCGCTGCCGTCGCATCCTGCGCGCGCGTCGACAGAAGTCGAGGCGCGGATCGCCGAGCACATCGCACCGCTCGTTCCCGATGGCGCGACGCTGCAGATGGGCATCGGCGCGATTCCCGACGCCGTGCTCCAGCGCCTCTTCGACAAACACGACCTCGGCGTCCACACCGAGATGTTCTCCGATCGCGTCGTCGATCTCGTCGAGGCAGGCGTGATCACCAACCTGCGGAAGCAGGTGCACCGCGGCCGCATCACGACGAGCTTCGTCGCCGGCTCGCGCAGGCTCTATGACTTCGTCGACGACAATCCCTTCGTCGAGTTCTACCCGGCGGATCACACCAACGACACGGCCGTCATCCGCCGCAACGACAACGTCGTGGCCGTGAACTCCGCGATCGAGGTCGATCTCACGGGACAGGTGGTCGCTGACTCGATCGGCCATCGCATCTACAGCGGCATCGGCGGGCAGATGGACTTCATGCGCGGCGCGGCTTTGTCGAAAGGAGGCGTGCCGGTGATCGCGCTCCCGTCGACCGCGGCCGGCGGAACGTTCTCGCGCATCGTCACCACCCTGAAGCCGGGATCGGGCGTCGTCACGACTCGCGGTCACGTGCACTGGATCGTCACCGAATACGGCGCGGTCAATCTCTGGGGGCGCAGTCTTCGCGAGCGCGCAGAGCTGCTGATCTCGATCGCCCATCCTGATTTCCGCGGCGAACTGTTACGGGAAGTGCGTGCGATTCGCCACCTCGATGTTGGCATTCGTTAACCAACTTCCGCATTCGCTGCACGTACTATCCGCGCATGCGGAAACAGCTCTCGACGCTTGCCATCCTTCTCCTGACGGCGCTCAGCGCCACGGCACAACTGACGATGCCTCCCGACGGCGACAATCAGCGCGCGTCGGTCAGCCAGTCGATCGGCCTCGTGAAGATCACCATTGATTACAACAGCCCCAAGGTCCACAACCCGCACACCGGCGAAGACCGCCGCGGAAAGATCTGGGGCAAGCTCGTTCCTTACGGACTCGTCGACCTCGGCTTCGGCACCTGCAAGGAGTGCCCGTGGCGCGCCGGCGCGAACGAGAACACCGTCTTCACCGTCTCGCACGATGTGAAGATCGAGGGGAAACCGCTTCCCGCCGGCTCGTACGGACTGCACATGATTCCCGGCGAGAACGAGTGGACGATCATCTTCTCGAAGAACAACAAGTCGTGGGGCAGCTTCTTCTACAACCCGGCGGAAGATGCGCTGCGCGTCACCGCGAAACCGTCGAAGAGCGACTATCACGAGTGGCTGACCTACGAGTTCCCGGAGCGGAATACCGATCGCGCGGTCGCCGCGCTGAAGTGGGAAGAGCTGCAGGTGCCTTTCACGATCAGCGTCGACAACATCAATGATCTCTATCTCGCCCAGATGCGCAGCGACCTTCGCGGCGCGGCCGGCTTCGACTACAAGAACTGGCTGGCGGCCGCACGCTTCGCGCTCAAGAACAAGGACCTGAAGGAAGGACTGGAGTGGGCGAAGGTCGCCGCGAGCCCGCGCTTCCCCGGCGAGACGAACTACGACACGCTGACGACGCTCGCCGATCTGCAGCAGGCCAACGGGCTCGAGGCGGAAGCGAAGAAGACGCGCGACGCCGCGCTCAATCATCCGACCGCATCCGCGGTGGCGCTTCACATGTACGGCCGCCAGTTGCTGAGCGATGGCAGGAAAGAGGAAGCGATGGCCGCGTGGACGCTGAACGCGAAGCGCCATCCCAACGAATGGCCCGTCAACGTCGGCCTCGCCCGCGGCAACTCCGCCCTCGGCCACTACAAAGAAGCGCTCAAGTACGCAAAGCTCGCCCTGGCTCAGGCCCCCGACGACACGAACAAAAACGCCCTGACCGAAGGAATCAAGAAGCTCGAGGCAGGAAAAGACATGAACCAATAGCTTTTTTCGCGAGGGGCGTGGGCGAACGTCAAAAGCGAAATGCAGAATGCAGAATCACAGAATTCAGAATGAAGAATGGACGCCGCGAAGTGTGCGGCGTCCATTCTGAAGTCGGCGATCTGCTACCCCCCAGCGCCCCGCGCCCAGCGCCCAGCATCCGGAATAAATCCACTCCTCCGCCTGTCGAATATTTCGCATGTCGAAATATTCGACTCCGGAAGAACTGACGCCCCAGGCCGGCGAGCTTCTCTCCCATCTCGAGAAACTCGTTCAGCGCTACCTTCTCACCCAGGAGTCGGCCGAGCTGAGCAAGAGCGAAACGGCCATCCTGCGCCTGCTCGCCGCACGCGGCGCCTCCACCATGTCCGAGCTCACGACCGAGCTCGGAATCGCCTGCAGCAGCGCCACCGGCATCGTCGACCGCCTCGTTCAGCGCGGTTACGCCGAGCGGACGCGTCCCGATGACGACCGGCGCACGGTGAAGGTCGCACTGACCCGCCGCGGCCGCAACGTCAACCAGTCCTGCCAGGACGACCGCCTCAACCTCGGGCGCGGAATGCTCGAGCCACTCGATCCGAAGGAGCGCGCGCAGCTGCTGGCACTCTTCCGGAAGATCACTCAGGATTGATATGTCAGCTCGAATCAAACTCTTCGTCTGCAGCCTCGCTCTCGTCACCGCCGCCGCAAATGCGGAGACTGTTCGCCTCGACATGAAGCAGGCGATGGCGATGGCGATCCAGCACTCCGCGACGGAGGAGATCGCCCGCAGCGCGGAAGAACGCGCGAATGTCGCCACCAGCGAAGCGTTCGCCGCGATGCTTCCCCAGGCGGATGCGAAGGCGATCCGCTCCTCGCAGTCGATCAACCTCGCGACGTTCGGCTTCTCCCTTCCCGGTCAGCCTCCCGTCCTCGGTCCTTTCAACGTGATCGACGGCCAGATCTCCGCCGCGACGCAGATCTTCAACCTCGCCGCGCTGCGCCACTATCAGGCACTGCGCGCGGGCGGCAATGCGGCGCGCTATGCCGTGCAGCAGACGGAGAATGAGCTGGCCGCCGCAACAGGCCGGCTCTACGTGCTCGTGCAGCGCGCGGGAGCGCAGGCCGCATCGCGCGAAGCAGACGTGAAGCTTTTCCAGGAGCTGGCGAAAGTCGCCAAGGACGAGCTCGACGCCGGCACCGGCACGCGGCTCGATGTCGCCCAGGCCAACGTCCAGCTCTCGCGCGCACGCACGGCGCTCCTCTCCGCGGAGAACGATCGCCAGGCAGCGACGATCGCGCTGCTGCGGGCCATCGGCGCGAAGCAGTCGGATGAGATCGTGCTCACGGACGACTTCACCTCTCCGCCGCCGCCGGCCACGGACGCCGCGATCACCACCGCGCGCGAGCATCGCCCCGAGCTGCGCCAGTTCGAAGAGCAGGAAAAAGCCGCGCAGCTCACGCTCGAAGCCGCGCGCGCGCGTTTCATCCCATCGCTGTCGCTCGAGTTCGTGGGCGACTACGCCGGCAACACGACGAACGACCTCCACACCTCGCGCACGATCGCGGCGGTTGCGAGTGTGCCGCTCTATCGTGCGGACATCCGCGCCAATGTTGCCCGCGCGAAGCTCGAGCTCAATGACGCACGCGCACGCCGCCGCAATGCGGAGGAAGATGTGGAGCAGCAGGTGCGCACGTCGATTCTCACGCTGCAGAACGCGCAGGCGCGCGTCGACGTCGCGAAGGAGAGTGCGAAGGTCGCGGAAGAGGCGCTGCAGATCGCGCGCGATCGCCGCAGCGCCGGCTACGGTTCACCGGTCGAAGTCGATCGCGCGGAAGATATCTACCGGCAGGCGCACGAAGATCTGATCGCCGCACGCGCCGATGCGAGTGCGGCCTGGGTCGAAGTGCAGCGCGCGACCGGCGCGCTGGCGGGAGCGCAATGACCGCGGCCCAACCGAAACCGGTCAACAAGTGGCTGGTCACGCTCTCCGTCACCTTCGGCACGCTGATGGGCGCGATCGACGCGTCGATCGTCAACGTCGCCGTGCCGCATCTCTCCGGAGCGCTCGGTGCGACGATCGAGCAGATCACCTGGGTGACCACCGGCTTCGTCATGGCCACGGTGATGGTCATGCCGCTCACCGGCTTTCTCGCGCGCATGTTCGGACAGAAGCGCGTCTATCTCGCGTCGCTTCTGCTGTTCGGCGCCGGCTCCGCGTTGTGCGGCATGGCGCGCACGCTGCCGATGCTGGTGATCTTCCGCATCCTGCAGGGATTCGGCGCGGGTGCGCTGCAGCCGACGGAGCAGGCGATTCTTCGCCAGACGTTTCCTCCGAAGGAGCAGGGCATGGCGATGGCCGTCTTCGGCATGGCCGTCGTGCTCGGCCCCGCGTTCGGCCCGTCGCTCGGCGGCTACATCGTCGACAACTATTCCTGGGAGTGGATCTTCTACATCAACGTTCCCGTCTGTCTCATCTCGCTGCTCATGGTCACGAAGTTCGTGCATGAGCCGGAGGACATCAAGGAGGCGAATCACGCGCTCGCGGAACGGCAGAAGAAGAACATGGACTGGGCGGGCATCGCGCTGCTCTTCTGCGGGCTCGGCACGCTGCAGTACGTGCTGGAGGAAGGGAGCCGCAACGACTGGTTCAATTCGAATCTGATCTCGTCGCTGACGCTGATCTCGGCGGTGGCGATCGCGGCGCTCGTCATCCGCGAGCTCTCCGCGCCGATGCCGGCCGCCGACTTCTCGCTTTTCCGGGACGTGATCTTTCTCTCCGGCACGCTGGTGGGCGCCGTGATGTTCGCCATGCTGATGGCCGTCACGTTCCTCCTGCCGCTGTTCATGCAGACGATGCTGGGATTCTCGGCGACGCAGGCCGGCGTGGCGATGATGCCGCGATCGCTGGTGATGATCGTGGCGATGCCGATCGTCGGACGGCTGTACAACATCGTCTCGCCGCGTCTGATCATCGCCTTCGGCATCCTGCTCTTCGGCTGGTCGGCCTGGCTCATGGGCCACTACACACTGAACACGAGCGCGCGCGGAGTCGTCAACGTGTTGATCATCCAGGGCGTCGCCTTCAGTTGCCTCTTCATCCCGCTGACGACGCTCGCGCTCAGCTCGATCCCGCGCTACCGCCTCGCCGATGCGACGGGGCTCAACTCGCTGCTGCGCCAGGTCGGCGGCTCGATCGGTCTGGCCGTGTTCGCGACGCAGCTCACGCGCTCCGCCACCATCGCCCGCGCAGACCTCACGCGCCACGTCGCGCCCGGCAATCCGGCACTTCCGCTGATGAAGTTGCCGCTTCACATCGTCGACCTCGTCGTCCGGCGCCAGGCGATGGTGCTGTCATTCGAAAAACTCTTCTACCTCTCAGGAATCTCGTTCCTCTGCGTGCTGCCGCTCGTGTTCCTGCTGCGCGCGCCGAAGACACACGAAAAGATCGAAGTCCACGTGGAGATGTAAATGGCTGACTACGACAAGACCCATGCAGCGGCTACCGAAGCCGAAAATCGCAAACCGGTGCTGAGCAGCGATCGCGCGCGCCGTCTCTATCTCATCCTCGGCGGCTCCGTGCTCGCGCTGCTGCTGATCTACGGAATCTTCGCCCTGATCACCCGCGGCCGCGAGTCGACGGACGACGCGCAGGTCGCGGCCGACATCGTGCCGGTTGCGCCGCGCATCGCCGGACAGGTGATCGCGCTGCACGTCGCGGAGAATCAGATGGTGCACCGCGGCGATCTCATCGCGGAGCTCGATCCTGCCGATGCGCAGGTGAAGCTCACGCAGGCCGAGAGCGATCTCGACACCGCCAACGCGCAGGCCGCGCAGGCCGATGCCCAGGCTCAGGTGACGGAGGCGAGTGCGACCGGCGGACTGACCGCGGCACGCGGCGCCGTCCAGAGCATGCAGCAGTCGGTCGAGACTTCGGCGGCAGGAATCAGCGAGGCTCGCGCAGGAGTCGCGCGCGCAGAAGCGAATGCGGCGAAGGCTGCCGCCGACTGGAAGCGCGCCGAGGAGCTGGGAGCAAAGGGAGATATCTCGAAGGCGCAGGTGGATGCCGCACGCGCCGCGAATGAAGCGGCGCAGGCCGACGTCGCGTCGGCGCGCGCGAAGCTCAGCTCCGCGACGAATGCACATGAAGCCGCGCAGGCCAACGTCGTTCAGGCGCAGGGAAAACTGCAGCAGAGCGCGCCGGTCTCCGCGCAGGTCGCAGCGGCGCGCGCAACCGCAACGCTCGCGCATGCGAAGGTGAAGACGGCCGAAGCGGCAGTCCAGGCCGCGCAGCTCACCCTTTCCTACACGAAGATCACCGCACCGGCCGACGGAATCGCGTCGAAGCTCTCGATCCACGCCGGAGGTCTCGTTGCGCCGGGCACGCCGATCGTGCAGCTCGTGCCGCTCCGCACTTATATCGTCGCCAATTTCAAGGAGACGCAGGTGAGAGAGATGCGGCCCGGCCAGCGCGCCAGGATCAGAATCGACGCACTCGGCAGCAAGGAGTTCGAAGGAAAAGTGGAGAGCCTCTCCGGCGGAACCGGCGCGAGCTTCTCCCTCCTGCCACCGGACAATGCCTCCGGCAACTACGTGAAAGTCGTGCAGCGCGTGCCGGTCCGGATCTCCTGGAACGGCCCCGCCGCCGATCGCATCGCAGCAGGAGCAAGCGCGGAAGTGACGGTGTACACAAAGTAATGGGGCATGGTGGTTTTTCAGTGGGTAACTGCTTCGGCTATCCGTGCTCGCGGCACCCGACGAGATATTGAAGGCAGAAGGCAGAGTGCAGAATAGAGAATGAAGAATCCCTCCCACCAAGGGCGACGAAGGGCGTTTCACGGGTCTTTTTCTCAATTCTCTATTCTGCACAAATTCTGCACCTTGCCTTCTGCCTTCAATCCCTGGTTTGGTCTCGCAGCGCCGTGGTCCGCAAGATCTTCGAAATCACCCACTGAAAAGTGTGAAGCCCCTCAATTTTGCGTTCTGCGTTCTGCTTTTGGGTAGCTCGAGCACAAGTTGCTTCGGTTGCACGGCGGGAGCGGGAAGCTCGCGTGGTGGGGCGGTGCTTTGAAAAGCGAAATGAAGAACGCAGAACGCAGAATGAAGAATCTAGAAAGAGCGACGCGCGAAGCGCCACATCAATTCTCAATTCTCAATTCTGCGTTCTGCGTTCTGCGTTCTGCTTTTTCGTAGCTCGAGCGGCACCCGACGAGAGAT
>JAJPHC010000056.1 GCA_021325515.1 Acidobacteriota bacterium | reverse complement strand
GTTAGTGAAAAACTCGCGTCTGGGCTTCGCGAGTCGCTCAATCGGGCCATCGTCAATCAGCTCAGCGATTTAAGGCCGAAAACGCGGTGGGGCCATGATTACGTCCGCAATCGCTGGTACTCACCGGAGACGGGGACCTTCCCTAGTCCCGACCCTCTTGGGTATGTCGATAGCGCGAATCTTTATGCGTTTGCCGGCGGTGATCCTGTCAATGGGCGCGATCCGACAGGTGAATACGACCCCGCAGCCGTCCATCGGTGGTTTCAGCGCCAGGCTGCAGCCGCTAAGACCTACTATTCCAGCAGCGATTCCGTCATTGTCGATGCCGCCGGAAACACGCTGTCAGACATCGGTTCTGGGTTTAGCTCCGTTTTCGATATCGGTACAAAGACAGGCGAAACGTACATGGAACAAGGTGGGTTTCGCGACGGATACGCGACCGGGATGATTCTGTCGGCGGGCGCGGGCGATGCAGGCGAAACCATTCTTACCGCAGTCGGTACCGTTGCGACTGTTTATAAAACAGCACAGACAGTCCGTCAGGTGAAGACGCTCGCAAGAATATCAGCCGATCTGAAAGTCGCGCGCACCGCGGAAGAGACAGGGGAGTTGCTGACCGAACGCGCGATGGTTCGCCGCGGGTGGGAAGTTGGAGAGGACGTGAAGATTCGGGGGAACGCAGGTAATGGCAACGGCAATCAGGGCGTAGATAAGGTGTTCGAGCGGAAGAATGTGATTTCGGCGGATAGAACTGCATCCGTTGAGGTGAAAAGCGTAAATCGACCTAATTTGCGCACTGATCGCCTTGGGATACAGCAGGGTTCTGAGGAATTTAACCGAACGCGGTTGGCAAGAGCTGCGAATCCTCAGGTATCAAATCAGGCGACCATCACGGCAGCACAGAAATATGAACAAGTGAGGCGAGCAGGGAAGCTCGAGTCTTATAAAGCCACCTACGATAGGGTGAAGGGATCGGTGAAGCTTTCGAAGCTAATCAGTGATCCTGCAACAGCTGGTCGAACGATACTTGAGGAAGTTACGACATGGCTGCTTCGTTAGGCCAAGAAAAGACGCGTGCACATGTCGAAATGTTGTCGCAGTCGGTGCGCGACTATGAGAAGAGGCTGAGCAGTGCTCAGCGATGGCCGTGGAAGCGGGCGGAAGTTCAGAAGTTGCAGTACGAGCTTGCACAAACTTTGGTTGTACTCGGGATCAATCAATGCGTTCTCGAGCAAGCGTCTAAGGCGCGGGAAGCTTTTGTACGCGCTGTGAGCATTGCGGGGGAGCGATTCGCTGGAAGCGATCGATTGTATCTTGGCTATCACGATGTACAGGTTATGGCCGCGGGCGCTGTTGCTGGTTCTTGGGCTGCCACGGAAGCCGCAGCGGTCAACGCATTAAGGGTATCGGGCGGAAATCGGCGAGAGGACATCGTAAATACGGGGTCACGGGCGATCCTTGGGTGGATGTGCCGAGACTCTGTAGTAGTGAAGGACGTGAAACAGATCGCTGATGACGGCGCATTAAGGCAGTTTGCACTATGGATTGAGATAGCGACAGCAGCGATGAACAAGGACAAGAGCGCGCTCGAGAGTTCGTTCGGCGCTCTTACGGAAATGGTTGCTAACGAAGTGAAACGTGGTGATTTCAAGTATTCAGAGGATCGCTTGGCGTACTTGCCGGGTCAGTTGATCGTCTTGTTGGCCCAGCGCGACGGCATGTTGTTGGATGTGCCTGAGCAAGAGTGGTGGAGGCTATGCTTTTGAGGCGGAAGCCGAAGCAGGAACAGTCGTCTGATTTGAAGCTTCGTGAGCATCTGCTCAGTTATTGCTGAAGCGCCGTTGAAGCCTGATCGTGACGATCGAGTCGACGGCTCAGAAAGCCCTGGCGTTCGATGATCCGCGCTTCGGTATCATTCGAACACGTCGAGTTTTCTGAATGAGCCGTCTTGTTGAAACGAGCAACCATTCATCGGCTTCACCACGCGGAAAGAGTTTTAGAGACAACGTCAGCAGATGATGTAGTGCCAACTTGGGAGTTGCGGGTAGTCAGAACTCACGGATTCTGGCGAGTCTTTGCTGCGGTTTAGTGTTGGTCGAGTGATCGAGTGAGAGAGTTCACTCTAAGAGAGGGCCAGCAGGGAACTGTCTGGGTACACCTCCAGCGACTCGCGTGCGGTCCGCGACTTAACGTCGTCTTCGATCGCCGAATGATCAGGCGGCGAGTTTGGCGGTCAGGAATGGGAAGCGATGGTCGTTGGCGACATATGCAATTCGCCATAGCGGATCATCGTCGGGCGGACCATGCGCTGACGATTCGCGTGTTTGTAGCGGCGTGTTCGGGTCGCTGACGCCGAAGTAGATCTCGGCTGGTGTCGCGCCGCCGAGGCCCTGATGCGGTCGTAGCGTCGCGTAGTAGAAAAGACCCAGACCTACCTGTTCTTCGAGATGCCCTCTCGATAAGGGCGGCCAGAACTTGACGTCGAGCATTTCTTTCATGGTCCGCCAGAAACGTTCGATGATCGCAATGGACCATGTCCGCCCCACTGCCCCAAAGCGCTGCGCGACTCCCATGGCTGCGAGTTTTCCGGTGAACTCTTCGGCCGTGAATTGCGACCCTCGATCCGTGACGAAATGCTTCGGCTTTCCGTGCTGCGCCGCGGCCTCATCGACCAGTTCGGCGATCTCACTGCTCGTCGGTTCTTTGCTGAAGACGCGATAGGCGAGCGGGAAGCGTGAATAGACATCGAGGATCACGACGAGTTTGAAATACCAGAGCCGCAGGTAACTCGGGATCGTGGTGATGTCTGTCATCCAGACGTGATTGGACTCCCGCGCACACAACGGCTTTCTCTCGGTCCGCTTGTCAGCTTGGTCAGTAGGGTTGGCCGGAAGAGGGGATCGCTTCCTCCGCAGACGCCGCACCGCTTCGTGGCTGATCTGGGTACCTGCGCGGACAAGCATTTGCGCGATCCTGCGACTGCCCCCAACTTTCATTCGATCGAGCAGAGCAACGAGCTCACGTGTGACGTCGGACTTCGTGCGAACGGGTGGGGTAGCCTTCAGCAACGAGCCGACCGTATTCGCGTCGGGATCGCGGGTGGCTTCGGCCATCCAGCGGCTGATCGTGTTGGGATCGACGAGGAAAAGCGAAGCTGCGTCTCCGAGAGAGTAACCGTACGTCCGTATGAAGACGACGATTCTGAACCGCTCTTCGGGCGTGTAGTGGGGACGGTGCGAGGCACGGATGCGGAGAAAACGCGACCGTGTGAGATCAGAGATTTCGCGCAGTTCATCGCACCTCGACGGCACAATGGCAGGCGAAATCGCGGACTGCACGATCCGGCGAGTCACGCCATTGGCCCAGAAGCAGCGCATGGCCGAGTTGGAGCATCTCCTTCGTGCGCAGCAGAAGGCGCAG
Source organism: Acidobacteriota bacterium (assembly GCA_021325515.1). Lineage (GTDB taxonomy): Bacteria > Acidobacteriota > Thermoanaerobaculia > Gp7-AA8 > Gp7-AA8 > JAJPHC01. The sequence goes on along the minus strand of JAJPHC010000056.1, from coordinate 34,491 downwards.
CGCATGGTGCGAGAAGTTTCGGCTCCTGGCCAATGCCGATAGCGCGCGCGGGTCGATGGCCGCGGGGGTGACCGATGTTGATTCGTGCAAGTGTGAAGGCCTCTTCCTAAGGGATTTGCGCAGGACGAACCGCAAGTGGAGATCTGGCCTTCCTATTCCTCTGTCCGCGTTTCGAAACCTTCATCGAAGCGCCTCCGAGGTATCCTCGGCGTCGACGACGAGAGCGGCGGCGATCTTCGAATCGAATGCCGCGCGTGCTTTCGTCTTTTCGATCTGCCGGAAGGTGCGGTCGCGCTTGTCGATCGAGCCGAGTGAGGTTGAATGGATTATCCGTGGTGGACCATCGATCCGTCTGAGTCTGGGTTTCGTGAAGAAGATGAGATCCACTGCCTGGACTGTGCCGAGAAGACCGGGCAGGCACTCGGCTGGGAATTGACTGACCTCGAAATCAATCAGAACGGCGGAGTCTGTTGCAAGGTGTGCGGCAGGAAATGGGGAGCGAGCCATATTCCGGGGCTGCGGTGTGGTTGCGATGCGTGTTCGGCGAGGATGAGTCGAAGCCGGCCGCGTTAGTTGCCAAGCTGGTTAGAGATCTCTTCCAAATGCGTCGTGAACGGCACGAGCGAGAGCCTCTCCTTCCTCCTTGCTGAGCGAACCCTCGAGCTTCATCCATGGCTGCCCGGTCTGCGTCGGGACCACAACACGGATCTCGACCTCGAGCCTGGTATGGTCTTCAATTCCAGGGAGCGGTTTTTCGAGCTTGAGGATGCACTCGCTTGCGATGTATTCAGCCTGAATTGTTCTGCTCATCTTGAGAGCGAGAACGAGCATCGAGCGTAACGTAGTCCCGGCCACCGAGAGACGGATCCTCTGCTCGGGTGAAGAACGACGTTGAGCTGGCGAGACGTAACCGCCTTCGCCTTCATTCTCGACCGGAAGAAGAAGCGGCGCGACGCCGGCCTTCCATCAAGTTATCCTGGTGACGCCGCATGAAGGACGGCCTTTACGATCTGCTCATCACGCGCGAGATCTCGCGCGAGCTCGCGCGTCTCGGCGATGATCGCCGCGCCGCGGTCGAGCCGCTCGAAGCGGCCGATTCGCATCTCCTTCTCGCCCGGCATCTCGCGCGCGTGGTGCGCGGGATCCTGCACGATGTTCCCGAAGCGGAGCGGCCGCAGAGGCAGGCCGCCATCTGCAATGAACTGATCGGCGCGCTCGCTCCCGATGATGCGCTCGACGATCCCCCGCGCCGGCTCGCAGCGATCTATCCCTTCCATCCGCTTCGCGATCTTCGTCCGCCATCGCCCGACATTCCGCTGAGCCAGAGCGATCTGCTCGTCAACGCGCGCGGCGAACCGCGCGTGGGCGCCGTTCTGCAAAAGGAAATCGAATCGGCGGACCGCATCGACCTCATCGTCGCCTTCATCCGCTGGAGCGGCATCCGTCTCGTCGAGCCACAACTGCGCGCGTTCGTCGAACGCGGCGGACGCCTTCGCGTCATCACCACCACCTACACCGGCTCGACCGAGCGGCGCGCTCTCGAGGCGCTGCACCAACTCGGCGCTGACGTGCGCGTGTCGTATCAGACGGACACGACGCGCCTCCACGCGAAGGCGTGGCTCATGCACCGCGCGAGCGGCTTCTCCACGATCTTCATCGGCTCCTCCAACCTCTCTACCTCGGCCATGCGCGACGGGGTCGAATGGAACGTTCGCCTCTCACAAGTCGATGCACCTGCGATCGTCGAGAAGTTCGTCGCGACCTTCGACACGTACTGGGCCGATCCCGACTACGAGCCGTTCGATCCCGCGCGAGACGCCGACCGGTTCGACGACGCCGTGCGCCGCGCGAACGACAGCGCGACGCCGGCCCTCACCTTCACCGGACTCGAGGTCGAGCCGCGCCCTTACCAGCAGGCGATGCTCGATCAACTCGAAGTCGAACGCTACACGCACAATCGCTGGCGGAACCTCGTCGTCGCCGCGACCGGCACGGGCAAGACCGTCGTCGCCGCGCTCGACTATCGCCGCCTCGCTGAAGAGCGTCCACTCTCGTTGCTCTTCGTCGCGCATCGCCGCGAAATCCTTCAGCAGTCGCGCAATGTGTTCCGCGCCGTCCTTCGCGATGCATCGTTTGGTGAGCTCTATGCCGACGGCGAGCGCCCGGACCGCTGGCGCCACGTCTTCGCCTCTGTCCAGTCGCTTCGCGCAGATGTGCTCGATCGTGTGCCGCCGGAGCATTTCGATGTCGTGATCGTCGACGAGTTCCATCACGCCGCAGCGCCGACGTATCAGCGGCTCCTCTCTCACGTCCAGCCCAGGGTTCTCCTCGGCCTCACCGCGACGCCGGAGCGAACCGACGGTGAGCCGATCGTCGACTGGTTCGGAGGGCGCATCGCCGTCGAACTGCGACTGTGGGAAGCGCTCGATCGCGGACTGCTGACGCCCTTCCACTACTTCGGGATTCATGACAATGTCGATCTCTCGCGGGTGGCCTGGCGCCGGGGCCGCTACGACGAGCGCGAGCTGGAGAACGTCTACACCGCGAACGACGCGCGGGTCGCGCAGATCCACGGGCAGTTGCAGCGAAAAGTTAGTGATGTTCATTCGATGCGGGCGCTCGGCTTTTGTGCCGGGATCGAACATGCGCGTTTCATGGCCGATCGCTTCACGCGTGCCGGCATTCGTTCTGCCGCCATCCTGGGCATCAGCGACAGCGCAGAGCGCGACGACGCGCTGGCGAAACTGAAGAGCGGGGAGCTCCGCTGCCTGTTCGCCGTCGACATCTTCAACGAAGGCGTCGATGTGCCTGAGGTGGATACCGTGATGTTCCTGCGCCCGACCGAAAGCGCCCTCGTCTTTCTGCAGCAGCTCGGCCGCGGCCTGCGGCGCGCGCGTGGAAAGGAGTGCCTCACGGTGCTCGATTTCATCGGCAACGCGCATCGCAACTTCCGCTTCGATCTTCGCTATCGGGCGATCACTGGCGCGACGCGGCGCGATATCGAGAGGCAGATCGAGCAGGGATTCCCCTACCTGCCGGCCGGCTGCGCGATGCAGCTCGATCGCGAGTCGAGCCGCATCGTGCTCGAGAATCTGCGGCAGTCGATCGGCTCCAGCCGCTTCTCGGCGCTCGTCTCGGAGCTGCGCGGCATGCCGCGCGAGACGACGCTCGCGCGCTTCCTGCACGACGCGATGATCGAGCCGGAGGATCTGTATCGCACCAGAGGATGGTCGTGGACGCGGCTGCGGCGCGATGCGGGATTTGCCGAGTTGCGAATCGCCGAGGAGAAGGCGGCCGGTGATGAGGGCGTGCTGCTGAATGCGCTGCCGCGGCTGTTGCACATCGACGACGCGATGCGCTTCGCGGCGCTGAGGCGCGTGCTCGCATCGGACGCGCCGCCGCGGGCTGAGGAGTTGCCCGAGGGGGAGCGGCGGTTGCTCGAAGGATTTCTGATGATCGTATGGTCGGAGCGCGAGAACGATTTCGATCGCGCGATGCGCAGGATCTGGAATGCGGCGGCGTTTCGCGACGAGTTGCGCGAGCTGCTCGTTGTGCTCGAGGATCGCGCGTCGCATCGAACGTTTCCGCTCGGCGGGGAGATCCCGCTGTCGCTGCACGCGCGCTACACGCGCGACGAAGTGCTGGCCGCGATCGGGCGTGCGTCGCTCGCGGCACCGTTCGCGCATCGCGAGGGGCCGCTCTGGCATGAGCCGACGCGCACCGACTACTTCTTCGTCACGATCGACAAGAGCGAGAAGTACTACTCCCCCTCGACGCGATATCGCGACTACGCGATCGCGCCGGATGTCTTTCATTGGGAGTCGCAGTCGCAGATCCGCGCGGCGAGTCCAACGGGACAGCGCTACATCCATCATGTGGAGCGAGGCTCGAAGGTGATGCTGTTCGTGCGGCCGCGCAACAAGGAAGGTGCGCACACACTGCCGTTTACATTCCTGGGTTCGGCGAACTATGTGGAGCACGGCGGCGACCGGCCGATGGCGATCGTCTGGAAGCTCGAGCGCGCGATGCCGCTGGATGTGTTTGCGTGGACGAAGATGACGGCAGGGTAGAGTGGAGCGCGGACGCCTCGTCCGCGAGCCGCTGCCGTCGAGGCAGCGGTGCGCTGTTGATGAGATTTGCGGACGAGACGTCCGCACCCCTCTTTGCGTGTGCTTTGAAAAAGGCCCAGATCGTCTCCGTCGCGTCGATATTCATCGACGCCGCGCCGAGCATCTTTGTGACGGTGCGCTCGAGCCGCAGGGGATGGCCGGGCCAGCGGTGGCCTCCGCCGGCGATCTCGTACCAGACGACCTCTGTGCCTGCGCGGCAGCCGCCGTAGGTTTTTCTCGTCACGGACGTGCCATCGTTGTTCGCGACCGGGAGCTGCTCCACTCGCGGCTGCACTGCACAGCCGTTGAGCGACGCCCACAATCGTTGTGTCGCTCTCGCGCTCTCCACTCTGCCGCCGGCGCCGATGTGTCTGGAGCCTCCCGCTTCGCCGCCTTCGAATGGAATGAAAGGGTCGGCTTCGCCCTGCATGCCGATCACCGCGAGCGAATCGGATGGATGGCAGCGCGGCGCCTCGCCGCTGGCGATGCTGCCGATCACCGGGCCGATGGCGGCGAACGTGTCCGACATCTCGCAGCCGAGGCGGTTGGTGAAGATGCCGCCGTTGGAGACGCCGGTCGCGTAGATGCGGCGGCCGTCGATGTTGTGCGTGCGACGGATTTCTGTGATGAGTGCGCGAACGAACGCGACATCGTCGACGCCATCCTTTGCCGCTCCCGTCGTGCCGCGGCCGTCGTTCCAGCTCCGCTCGATTCCCTCGGGATACGCGACGATGAAATGCTCGCGATTCGCAACCGCATTGAAGCCGCTGATCCGTGCCGTGTTCTCCGGGGTTTCGCCGCCGCCGTGGAACATCAGCACGAGCGGCATCGGCCCGCGCGCGACCGGCACGTGGAGCAGGCATCTCCGCTCGCGTCCCTGAACCTTTACATGAATGGTCTCGTTGGCGAGGGCGACCGGCGCCAGGGCGATGATCGATATCAGGACTGCGAGTCTGCGCATGATTCGATCGTAGCAAGTCCCGTGTCTAACCTGATACGACATGGCACTGTTCTTTGTCCCGCGACGGCCGCACTCGTCAGAGGTGGGCATGAAAGTTGTGTACACAATTGTTGAACATGCGATACTGCGGTCATTCGAGGCCCATCCAATGAAAACAACATCAATTCGTGACTTCCGCAGCCGGATGGCCGAGCTGCTCGAAGGCGATGAGCCGGTACTCGTAACGCGTCATGGGAAACAGGCCGCCGTTCTCTATCCTTTGCACGATCCGAAAAAGATCCCCGTGGAGATCCGTCGCAAGATCTTCCTCGATCTCACAAAGCAGATCGGCAAGCAGCTCGATGCGCGCGGAGTGACCGATGAGGAGATCGAGCGTGACTTCGCTGCCTTTAAGAAGCGTCGCCGCCGATAGCAACGTGTTGCTCTCGGCGGTGGCCGGTCGCGCGGCCCGGCGCGTGTTCGAACATGCGCCGCATCTGATCATTGTGACGACCGAAGTCTCCATCGCCGAGGTCGAGGAGTACATGCCGGAGTTTGCCGAGCGCTACAAGCTCGATCTCGACACGATGTACGGCGCGCTCGGGATGTTGCCGCTCGTACGCTATATCGAGAGCGATTACATCTCGCACATCAAGAAAGCACGCCGCTATCTCGCGCATCGTGATGCCGATGACGTTGCGCTCGCCGCGCTCGCTCTGAAACTGCATGTGCCGATCTGGTCAAACGACAACGATTTCAAGGAGGTACCGCTCGAGGTCTATCCGACGGCGAAGCTTCTCAAGATCCTCGGACTCTGACCGTTGTCGTGGGCAAAAGCTCTGAGAAGACCTTTGACGAAGTGCGATTCAACAACTCGTGCGGGCAGACTTCGACTTTGGATTACGTAGGCAAGCCCGGTGCGCTGGAAATAATTTGGCCTTCCGGACCATTCCCCGTACAATCACCGGCCCGGCTTTTACCGGCCGTATCTTTTGACAATCTGCCAGCTTCCTTGGACCACCGCAGACGCGGGGTCCCGCTAGGCCAGAAGGAGGAATCATGAGGACTTACGAAGTCCTGTTTATTCTTTCTCCGCAAGTACCGGAGGAAGAGGCGACGACGCTGACCACAGAGTTCAAGCGCGTCGCGGAGTCGCTGGGTGCCACGCTCAAGAACGAAGAAGCGTGGGGCCGCCGGCGGCTCGCCTATCCCATCAACAAGTCGAACGAAGGCATCTATCACCTGCTCGTCTACGAGACGACGGGTGGCCTCTCCGAGCTCGACCGCCGCATGAAGAACTCGGATCGCGTTCTTCGTCACATGATCGTGCGCGTGGATGAAGACATCAAGCGCGCCGACAAGCTCGCCAAGAAGAATCCCAAGAAGGAGCGCGTCCGCCCCGCAGCGCCGCAGGCCTATCCGCCCGCGGTCCCCGCTGAAGAGGTGATGCCGGCCGGCAGCGAAGACGCGCAGGCGTAAAGGAGAGAGTCAACGATGGCCACAATGACTGGTGGTTCCAAGCGTCCCGAAGGCCGTGGCGGCGATCGCCCGCAAGGCGGCCCGGGCGGCGGTCCCGGCGGAAAGAAGAAGTTCTTCTACCGCCGCAAGCGCGTCTGCAAGTTCTGCGTCGAGAAGCTCGAGTACATCGACTACAAGGACGTGAAGATGCTCCAGCAGTTCATCCCGGAGCGCGGCAAGATTCTTCCGCGCCGCATCTCGGGAACCTGCGCGCTGCATCAGCGCAAGCTGCAGAACGCCATCAAGCGCGCGCGGATTGCGGCGCTGCTGCCGTTCGCGACGGATTAACGACTTCCCCGGACAGGCGAGGCGCCTGTCCTACATGGATATGACCGAACTGATGCATGACGCGCCTGTTGCCATTCCGGGCCGGCCCTTTGGCCGGATCGTCCGGAGTGTGCTCGGCTACGCGCTGCTCATCGCGGTCATGTGCTGCACGCCGCTCATTCTTCTGTTGCCGGTCGCCGTCTTCTTCTGCGGCGTCCGCAACGGACGCATCGCGGCATGGCTCACCTTCATCCTCGCTGCTGCACTCGCGGCGGGCATGGTGAATGTCACGACCGCCCCGAAGGACCTCAATCTCGAGATCGCACTTCTCGCGTCGGTGGTTCTCGGCATCGGTCTGCCGGCATTGATCACGCTGCCGCTCGTGGAGAGGAACGGTTCGTTCGGTTCCATCGTCACCGGCGGCCTCGGCGTCTCCGCCGCCGGCCTCGCGATTGCCGAATACGGCGCGCGTGCGCTCGGCGCCGTTTCGCCGTATGGCGCGATGCTGCAGCAGTTCCAGCATGTCTCCGAGCAAATGCTCGCTGAGTATCAGAAGCAGCCGCTTCCCTTCGGAGCGATGACGCAACTGCGGCAGGCCGCGGCGTGGGATCTCCGGATCGTTCCGGCGATGCTGCTGATCGTCGTGATCCTCTCGCTGGTGCTCAGCACTCTTCTGTTCGGCCGCATCCGCGCATGGTTCGAATTCATCCGGACCCGTGTGGTGTCGCCGTCGAACAGCGCTTATTTCTTCCGCAATCTCTCGCTGCCCGAGTGGCTTCCCGTGGCGTTCGTCATCGGCGGACTCACTCCGTTCCTCTCGGGCCTGGCGCAGACGATTGCGGCGAACATTCTGGCGGCAACGCTCTTCCTCTTTTTTCTGCAGGGCGCTGCAATCGTTCGCGCGATTCTGGTGGCCATCGGCGTCACTCCATTGGGAAACGTGTTCGCGTTGATCCTCATGTTGCTGCTGATGCCGATGACGCTGTTCATGCTGACGATCGCCGGATTGTTCGATCCATTCTTTGATTTCAGAAAGTTCAGACGAAAGGATGACTCCCATGAAAGTCATACTGACTGACGAGATCCGCGGACTCGGAACCCGCGGTGACATCGTCACGGTCAAGGACGGCTACGCGCGTAATTTCCTGATTCCGAAGAATCTGGCGCGCGAAGCGACCCCCGGCAACCTGAAGTCGATCGAGCAGGAGCGCAAGAAGTGGGCGCTGCTCGCATCGCAGGAAAAAGACGCTGCACAGAAAGCTGCCGCCAGCGTGCAGGGCGTAAAGGTCACGATCCAGAAACGGGTCGGGGATCACGGCAATCTGTTCGGCTCGGTCACCGCGAATGACATCGCGGACGCGCTCGTGGCCCGCGGCATCGCGGTCGACAAGCGCCGCATCGAGCTCGGCCATCCGATCAAGACGGCCGGCGTGCACGATGTCGATGTCCGCCTGCATCGCGAAGTCTCGGCGCACATCCAGGTGGAGGTCGTTCCCATCGGCCATGAGTCGATCGAGGAGCCCGCTGCTCCGGCTGCCGCCGAGAATGCGCAGCAGGCCTAAGCTACACTCCACTCGATGAGCGACGAGCAATTCGTCGATTCCCCTCCAGCGGGAGCGGCGGCGTGGCGCGACATCTGGCGCAACGACCGCCGCTACCGCTCTTCGCGGAGCTGGAAGTCCTGGCTGCTCCGCCTCGTCCGCCGCGTCACGCAGCCGGACGCCGATCGCCAGCGGGATTTCAATCTCGCCGTGCTCGATCTGATCGACGACTTCCGGCGCGAGATCGAGGCCGCACGTCGCGATGCGCGCACCGATGTCGAGACGCTGCAGCGCGACGTTAGACAAGGAGATGAGGCGCTGGCCGGCGATCTCGGCCGGACGCGCGCGCTGATTCCCGTCGCGGCGATGCGCAACGACGCCCTCATCGCTGCGCTGGATCAGAAGATCGAGACGCTGTCGGTGCGGATCCGCGATCTCCTGAACCAGCCAGCGGGCAGCAGTCTGCAGGCAGCAGGATCGTCTTCGGATTTTGTCTATCGGCGGCTCGAGGATTCCCTGCGCGGATCGGAAGCCGAGGTTCGGGATTCCGTCGCGCATTACGCGGCGCTGGCCCGCGAGCATTCGCCGCTGGTCGATGTCGGTTGCGGGCGCGGGGAGTTGCTCTCGCTCGTTCCCGGCGCGCGCGGCTTCGACACCAACGAGCGCTCGGTTGCGGATCTCGCCGCGCGCGGACTCGCGGCCACCGTCGCGGCGATTCCGGAGTGTTTTGCTTCGCTCGCTGACGCGTCGATCGGCTCCGTCGCCGCGCTGCACGTCGTCGAGCACCTTCCCGTCGACATCCTCTTCGCGTTCTTCCGCGAGTCGGCGCGCGTGCTGCGCGATGGCGGCCTGCTCATCCTCGAGACGCCCAACGCCGAATCGCTTCTCGTCTCCGCCTCCGAGTTCTGGCGCGATCCGACGCATCTCGCGCCGCGCCATCCGGCCGCGCTCGTGCTGCTCGCGCGCGAGCATGGCTTCGCCATCGATGAGGTGCGTGCGGTCCACGCGTTTCCGGAAGGGACGAGGATCCCGATTCTGGAGAGCGATCCGCCCGAGGTGCAGCGCGTGGTGCATGCGGTCAATGACCGGCTGTTCGCCCCTCAGGATTTGCGGTTGATTGCGCGCAGAGTGCGCTGAATCTTCGGCCCCTCACCCCTGGCCCCTCTCCCCGCTGCGCGGGGCGAGGGGGACGGGGCTCATTGCTTTACGCAGATACGCCCTGTGTAATCGATGCGGTGGAGCAGCGGGCCGTTCCCGCCGAAGTACTCGTCGGTCGCCTTGCGCGCACCGCTCCAGTAGCCGTAGTCGTCGATGATCAGCACGCCGCCGGCGGTGACGCGCGGGTAGAGATGTTCGAGCTCGTGGCGTGTGGATGCGTACCAGTCGGTGTCGAGGCGCAGCAGCGCGATTGCCGGCGGTGCGAACGACGGAATCGTGGACAGCACATCGCCTTCGATGAAACGCACGTTTGGATAACCGCGCAGATTCTTCTCGGCGATCTCGCGCGCCGCGATGCCTCGAAACGGGCCATTCGCCGCATCCTCATCGAGAACCGCGCGCGCCGGCCGCCCGCTCATCGTCTGCACGTCGATCTCCTGCGGCGGCGTCATCCCGGCGAAGGTGTCGTAGAGCCAGAGGGTCCTGCCGGTGTCGCCGAGGCGCGCGAGCGTAAGCGCGATGAGCATGACGGAACCGCCGCGCCAGACGCCGCATTCGACGAAGTCGCCGGCGATTCCGTTCGCGACGATGTAGCGCGTCGCGTTGTAGAGCGCATACATCCGCTCCAGCGACGTCATCGTCTCCGTGCGGCACTTCTCGTAGAGCTCGAGGAATTCCGGTTCGAGGTCGAAGATGTGGCTCATGCGGTCCGTCGCAGATAGCCGTCGACGTTCCATGTCACGTTCGGCCCGAAATAGTCGCAGAGGGAACGGTCGATCTCATAGCGTCCGCCGCTGCGCTCGAGGAACTCGTGGATCGCACGCAGCGGTCCGCCGCCATACGAATCGGCGACGCGCATCGCGGTGAGGATTCCGTCCTCGATCACGATGTACTCTCCCGGCCTCAGGCACGGGTCGAAGAAGTCGAGGACGGCCGCGGTCGTGGCGGCCTGATGATCCGAGTCTTCGACGACAAGCAGCGGCCGCGCGATCGATTCCGTCTCCAGCGCGAGACGGCGGGCATCGCCCTTGATGAATCTAACGTTTCGATGCACCAGGTCCGGAGGCTGGAGGTCGATCGACAGCACCTGCATCGCCGGCTGCTGATCGGCGAACCACATCGCGCTTCCGCCGCGATGCGAACCGATTTCGATGAGCGTGCGCGGCTTCACGCGGTCGAGCAGGAGGGAGTAGAGCGCCATGTCGAAGGGATTCTTCAGCATCGGCACGCCGCGGTATTCGTTGGCCATCGTCCCCTGCTGAATCTTCATCAGCAGGTCATACGGAATCGCGGTCATGCCATCTCCAGGAAGTGCGCCTTAGCGGCGAGGATCAGCTCGCGCTTCGCACCTTCGAAACGGGCGGCGGCGCGGTCGGCGAGCGACGCGCGCTCCTCGCGCGAGAGGCTGTCGACGCTGCGCTCGCGCACCGGCACCTTCTTCGTGTTGAGGAACACGACGGAGTTCACTTCCGTATCGCAGACGTACTCGAAGCAGTCGGCGTAGAGCTCCATCGTCACGTGCAGCCAGCCGACCCAGTGGTGATAGAGGTAATCCTGTTGCACCACGAGCGAGCGCCCTGGAATGAGATGCGGGAAGAACTGCCAGGTGATCCAGTCGCAGACGCGCCAGTGCTTCGCGAGATCGATGAAGAGGATCTCGATCGGGCCGCCGTTCCACGGTTGCTGCGTGATGTCGCCGGCGTGGACTTCGACGAGGCTGGCCCAGGGTGCGATGTTGTTCTCGTACTGTGCGCGGAAGCTCGCGCCGGTTTCCGTTCCGGCGGGAAAGAAGGTGCCGCGCATGTACTCCTCGACTTCGAAGCGGTCGTAGGAGTGGATGGGGCCCCTCAGCCCGCGCGGGTTGCGCCGCAGGCCGTCCGCGAGCGCGATCGTCGAGCCGCCGAGGAAGCAGCCGGCGTCGATGATGGCGCCTTCGCCGCGATAGACGTTCGCCGTCAGGTGATGCAGCAGCCGCAGCTCGTCAGGCACGAGCATCGTTGGCACGTTCGCGCATGCGGCCGGTACGGCCTGATGCCGCCACGATGTTCCGATGATGTCCGCCTCGCTCGAGGACGGCCGGCGGAAGACGGCCTGATACGTGTTCGCGTTGTGCACGACGCGACGATCGGTGCGGCTGAAGAGGCGTGTCGCGATCGCGATCAGGATCCACGCGGCCGCTCTCCGGATGCGGCCCCACGCTTCCTTCCCATGCTCCCACGTGATCCAGCCGATGGTCTGGGCGAGCGTGTGCACCGGCAACATCTCGATGAGCTCGAGCCCGGCGTTGCGCCCGAGCTGCGCGAGCCCGTCCGCCGTGTAGCGGCGGAAGTCGCCGGGCGACGGATGGTACGGCTGCAGGAAGGGAACGGTGACGACGAGATAGCCGCCTTTGCGCACGACACGCGCGAGCTCGCGGATTCCGCGCTCGGCGTCGACGACATGCTCGAGCACCGCATTGCAGAGCACCGAATCGAAGCTGGCATCGCCGAACGGCATCGACTCGATCTCGCCGGTGATGACGCGCGGATCGGCCGATGCGATGTCGAAGCGCGTGATCTCCTTCGTTCCGTGGCTGCGCAGAAATTCTTCGATGTCGCGCGTGCCGCAGCCGGCATTCAGCAGGTGGCCGGTCAGATATTTCGCAACCGGTTCGAGCTCCTGCTCGAGCGACTGAAAGTGGACGGGAGATCTCATGATGCCTCTGCGAGGCTGAGATCGTGAAGCCGGTGCATGCGCTCGTCGTAAAGGGTGATCAGCGCCGCTCGCGCCCGCGCGCAGCGGCTCAGCGACTCGCGCCGCTGCGCGTCGCCCGCGAGCTCGGCGATCGCTTCGCGCATCGCACTGACGTCGCGCGGCGGTACGACGATGCCGCAGTCTCCGACGAGCGTCCCGTTGTCCCCGACGCCGGTGACCACGCAGGCAACTCCGCACAGCATCGCTTCACCGAGCGCGAGCGATGTCCCTTCACCGTACGCGGAGCCGAGAAGAAAAATATCCGCGGCGCTGAGCACACTCGCCACGTCGTCGTGCCATCCGAGGGTGTGGAGTCCGTCCTGCTGCGGCAAGGTCTCGGTGCCCTGTCCGATCGCAAGCGTGATGACGGGCAGTCCGCGAACGGCCGCGAGCATCGACGGCCAGTCTTTCATCGGATCGACTCGCGCCACGATCGCCACCACGATTTCCTCCGATCCGATTCCGAGGTCGCGGCGGATGCGCTCGCGATGCCGGACGTCGTGACGGAATGCCTCCGCGTCGATCGAGTTCGAGATGATGATCGAACGCCGCTCCCGAAATCCGAGGGCGTGGTGGTAGTCGCGTGCCTCGACCGCGTTGTAGCTCACACCGTCGACGTGGCGCGACAGAAGAATGTTCAGCAGCACGGTCGCGCTAAAGGGGAGCCTGGTCTTCTGCGGGCCGAAGCCAGTGCCGTACAGTCCCCAGAAGAGTCTTGCCTCCGAGCGCGTGAGCTTGCAGGCGAAGAAGGCGAGGATGTTCGCGAAGTAATCCCACGCGTGGACGACGCCGGGCCGGATGCGGCGGATCCATCGCGCGAGCCGCACGATTCCGGAGAACACGTCGTGATAGCCGTGCATCCCGAGATCGACCACGCGGATGCCCGCCTCTTCGAGCGCCGGCCGGAATACTCCATCCGGCCGCAGCACGACGACCGTGATCTCTCTGCTGTGCCGCTGCTGCAGCGTGATGTTAGTGAGGAGGCGTTCCGCACCTCCGCCGTGAAGGGAGAACGTCACATACATGGTCGGTGGAGTCATGGCGGGCAATGGAACGCGCGGAATTATCGCATCAGGAATCGGCGGCGAAACCACGATGCTGCGCGAACGAATTGTACGAGACCAAAATCGGTGGCCATGAGCGCGGCGCGGCGAAGAGTCGAGGGGCGATTGCCGCCGGCGGAACGGAAACCGGATGCGAGCATGTAGAAGCGATCGTCGCGCGACCGCTCGTCGTAGACGGCGATGCGCCCGGGAGTCGCGCAGCGCAGCTCGAACGGCGCCCGCTGCCTGCGCAGCACAGGCTCCGGATACGGCCAGATCGTGTCGCTGCGCGTGACGCAAAAGTCGGTGAGGCCGAGGAATGGTGCATCCAGCAGGAGCGCGCGTCCTTCGATCGCGCGCAGCAGCAGCTCGCGACGGACCAGCATCGCGCCCGTGAACGTCGCTCCTTCCTGCAGTGAAAACGGTGCGCTGCCGCCGAGCGAAGGGACGGTGCGCGATCCGCTGCGGGCGGCGGGGACGAGTCCGTCGAGATCCGATTGCCGCAATCCGCGCAGCATCGCATCGAGAGCTTCGGAGTCCACGGTCACGCCGGAGTGGATGAAGAGAATCGCGTCTTCGGTGATCGCCATGAGGCGCGCGAGGATCGCGTCGTGATCCATGCGCTGGAGATCGATCGGATCGTCGGGCAACGCCTCTCCGCTTCGATTGAGAACGACGGTTCGGTAGTAGTTCGGCAGTGCACAGAGCGAGTTGAGCGTCCGCCCCAGCAGATCGCCGGCGCGGTGCTCGATGATCGCGGCGAACGTCATCGACGCGGAGCGCGGCTGCTGCGGCGGGAGAAACGATTTCCAATGTGCGTGCAGTGCGCGCCAGCTTTCGAGATTCACATCCCTCGGCACCGCGGGATTTGCGGTGCGGACTCCGCTCGCCATCGCACGCTGTAACGCATTCGCGAGTCCTTCAAGCGATGGCTCGAACAGCACGTGATCGCGATCGCCTTCGGCGATCAGCTCGGGAATGCCGCCGCTGCGCGCGGCGAGGAACGGCACCTGTTCCGCCAGCGCCTCGTAGATCGTGCAGGGCGAGTTGTCGGCGGGCGAGGGCATGACGGCGAGCCGGCCGCCGTCGCGAAGATACGCGAGTGCATCGGGCTGGCCGAGACTGGTGAGCGTTTTGAGGGGAGCGCGCCACGACTTCGCACGCTTCGCGATGTAATCGAGGCTCGGCATTCCTGCGCACGTCTCCGGCTTGCCGAGGAAGGTGATCGTGACGTTGTGGCGCGCGAGGTCGTCCTGCAACGAGTCGATGGCATTGCAGAACGTGCGCAGTCCCTTTCTCTCCTCGAGGCGGCCGAAGAAGACGATCTCGCGGATGCCGTTGCCCGTGCGCGCGGCCGGCCGTGGTGCGGAGGGCATCACATACTGCTGCACGAATGTGTGATCGGGTAACGCGAAGCCGTGATCGGCGATCCAGTCGAGCAGATAGCGGCTCGGACTCCAGAGGACATCCGCGGCCGCGGTGCTCACGCGCTCGCTGAAGTCGAACGCGGCCGCCGTCGTGCTCGACGGCAGCGTGTGATTGAGCTCGAAGACCCAGCGCGACGGGCTGTGAAGACCGACGACGAGCAGCGAGTCTCGGAACGCGAGGCCTGTTCGTTTTGCGGCGAGGGCTGCGCTTCCTTCGCCGCAGCAATCGTTGAAATGGATGACGTCGAAATGGCGCGCGGCGAGCCAGCGATAGACGAGCCACGGTGTGCCGAAGCCGCATTCGCGCAACGGACCCGAGAGCTGCTTCATGTCGTCGAGCGACAGCGACTCGAGCTCGATACCGCGCGCTGCGTAATGCCGGATCCAGGGAGTGAGATCGATGTGCGGCTGCCAGATCGTGCCGGTGTAGAGCACCGTCACCGGCAGCCCGTCCGCCGCAAGGCATTCCGCGAGCCCTGTGGTCGCCGTCCCGACGCCGCCGTTCTTGAAAGGGCCGATGAGCTCACTCGTGACGATGCACACCGCGGGACGCGACGGTTCACCGCTGTAGTTCTGATGTCTCAGTTCTTTGTAGGCCGCCGTGCGGACGGGTCTTCCGCACAGATCGCTGAGATGCTCGGGGATCTGCCACGCGACTTCCGGATCGGGCGTGTGCGGAACGGGCACGACGTTGCCGCGCCATGCGAAGCCCATGATCTGCGCCGTCTGATAGACGATCGTGTGAAAGCCCTTGCCGCGCAGGAAGCGCAGCGCATCGGCAACGGCAGGAGCGGCGAGGTCGTGAAAGACGAAGCCGCAATCGTGAGTCGCGTGCGGGAGTGCGGCGATCGTATCGCGCAGCGGCGAAGGTGCTTCGTGATCGCCATCGATGAAGAAGAGGCTCCACGTCTGCCCGAGCTGCGCGATCGATTCGGGACTGCGGCCGCGATGGAGCCGCACGCGCTCGCGCACGCCGCAGCGCGAGAGCGAGTCTTCGACCGAAGCGTGGATCGCCGGATCTTCGTGCGCCGGGTCGATGACGTCGAGCGTCACGCCGGCGAGCGCGAGATGAGCGGTCGACCAGCCGAGCCAACTGCCGATCTCCAGCGCGCGCTTTCCTGCGAACTGCAGCGCGAGGTTGTGCAGCAGCGCCGCCTCATCGCGATTCAGGAATCCCATCAGCGGATAGCGCTGATCCGCGTACCAGATGTGCGGCACGTCGCGGCGGAGATACTTCCAGGGATGACGAAGCGGATCGCCCGGCTGCATGTGAGGGAAGCACGCGTCGGGGCGGACGACGGCGAGACCGGGGGGCGTGTAATCGTGCGGCGCCCAGCCTCCTGCCGCCTTCATCGCGGCCTCGGCCGTTGCGGTCTCGCTCACCGGATTACTGTAACATCGGCCGCTCGTGCGGAGAGCCCATCTCAGGAAGCTGAAGCGCGTGCGTCTGCGTGCTTCGAATTTTCTCGACCGCGTGACGTTCGCCCGGCGGCCGGCGCAACAGTGGCTGCGCTCGGCATTCGGCGATCTCGTCGCCGAGAACCGTGCCGAGATGCTGGCGGCGATTGCCGTGCATACGCGAAATGCGATGAGGCTCGAGGGCCGGCCGCTCGTGCGGGCGCTGCTCGACGGCGCGCAGCAGATCGACGACGGAAGCATTCACGTGGCAGGGCAGCCGCTCCGTTCCTATGTCGATATCTCGGTTCAGGTGCGCATCGTCCGCGCGATGATCGAGTATCTGTCTAACGATCCGCTGCATCTCGCTTCGCTCATCCTCGAGCACGAGCCCGATTCCCGTACCGGGCTGCTGGTGATGGCCGAACTGCTGCTCGACCGCGGCGAGAGCGAGCGCGCGGTGGAGCACATTCGCCGTGCCCTGCGCGTGCAGGCCGTCTGCCAGACGGCGCAGCAACTGCTCGAGCGCGCGCAGCCGCAGGACTACGACCTCTCGCGGCGCTTCTGCCACATGCCGTTCACGCACATGTCCACCGGGTTTCGCGGCGAGACTTTCGCCTGCGCCTGCCCGGCCTGGGTCCCGTACTCCATCGGCAACATCACCGAGGCGGAGTCGCCGGACGCGATCTGGAACTCCGAGGCGGCGCAGGAGATTCGCCGCTCGATTCTCGATGGCGACTACAGGTACTGCAGCCGCACGCAATGCTCGATGATCACGGCGCGCAAGCTGCCGTTGAAGGAAGAGGTCACGACGCCTGCGCTGCGGAGGTACATCGACGAGCGTGTGACGCGGCTCGGCGAGGCACCGCTCATGTTCGAGCTCAATCATGAGCCGACGTGCAATCTTGCCTGCCCGTCGTGCCGGAGCGAGATCGTCTCTGCAAAAGCGGATGAGATCGATCTTTACGACGGCGCATCGAAGAAGGTGATTCTCCCGATGCTGCGCCGAGTGCAGGGGCACACGTACATCACCGGCGGCGGCGAAGCGTTTGCCAGCAAGCATTTCCGTTCCATTCTCCGCACGCTCAACCGCGCCGAGTATCCCGGGCTCCGCGTCTACCTGATCACGAATGGATTGCTCATGACACCGCATCGATGGCAGGAGTTTCCAAACCTCCCGGAGATGATCGGCGTGCTGTCGGTCTCCGTGGATGCTGCGCGCGCGGAGACGTACGAGCAGTTGCGGCGGCCGGGGAAGTGGGCGGTGCTGATGAAGAATCTGGAGTATCTCTCCGGCATGCGGCGCTCGAATCGCATCGCGTCGCTGCAGATGAACTTCGTCGTGCAGCAGGCGAACTTCCGCGAGATTCCGGCCTTCATCGACCTGGCCGATTCCCTCTCCGCGGATTCGATCTGGTTTCAGCGCGTCGTGAACTACGGCGCGTATGACGAGGCGACGTTCGCACGGACGGATGTCGCTTCCCCGTCGCATCCGGAGCATCAGGAACTGCTGTCCATCCTCCGGATGCCGGCGTTCGACCGGAAGACGATCAACTGGCACATGCTGATGTCGATCGTGCCGGAACGCGTGGCGTCGGCGGAGAAGCTCGAGTTTTTGTATTGATGATGATGGGACGAATGGGACGGATGGGACGGATGGGACCGATGGGTGGAAAAGATGAGAAATTCCTTTCAACTATCCTGGCGCTCTACCCATAGGTCCCATAGGTCCTATCGGTCCCATCCGTCCTATCCGTCCCATCCTCCCATCCGTCCCATCCTCCCATCAACCTTCGAAGGGCACCACATCCACCGTTCGTGTTCTCGCCGGCGGCGGGCGCTGTCCGTGCGGCAGCACGAGCCCGAGGAGGAGCCCGGAGATGACGCCGGCGGTGTGGGCCCACTCGTCGATCGCCGGGATGAACAGCGGCAGCGTCACGTTGACGGCGGCCCAGAACATCAACTGATACATGACGAACCGCGCCCAGCGCTGCTCGTGCAGATGCGAGCGGCGGATCGCGAAGATCAGTGCGCCGAGCACGCCGAGCACAGCGCCGCTCGCGCCGACCGACGCGCCGTCCTCCGGCAAATGGATCGCGCTCGTGAGCGACGCGCAGATTCCGGTGAGGAGATAGACGAGCGCGAAGCGGCGCGAACCGAACTCCGATTCGTACAGCGATCCGAGTTGAAAGAGCGCGAGCGAATTGAGAAACCAGTGCACGAGACTTCCGTGCAGGAACATCGCGGACAGCAGCCGCCAGTACTGATGAGCGGCGAGGACCTCGCCGGTGATCGAACCGATCATCACGAGGCTGCTCATGTTGATGGGCGCAATCGGGATGTCGTACCAGTGAGCTCCGATCGGCGGACCGAGGAGGCACTCGGAGAAGAAGACGATGGCGATGAAGAGCAGCACCGCGCCGGTTGCCGGCGCCTCTTTGAGACGCGTCATTCCTTCTCCATCAGGCCGGAGACCCGGCGCATGAAGAAGTGCGCGACGCGCGGGAAGATCTCCTTGAGCCGCATGTAGGCCGCGGCCGGCCAGGGCACGATGCGGCGGTACCGCCCGTCCTCGGCCGACTTGCAGACGACGCGCGCGACGCGCTCAGCGCTCACGCCGAGAATGAGGCGCGAGGCGCCCGGCATCTTGCCGCGCTCGGCTTTCACGAAAAACTCGGTCTCGGTCGTGCCCGGACAGACGATCGCCACGCGCACGCCGCGTCCCGCGACTTCGCTGCGCAGCGCTTCGCTGAAGCCGATCATCGCGAACTTCGTCGCGCAGTAGCCGCCCATCCGCGCGTAGCCCATGATGCCGGCGATCGAGGCCACGTTGACGATCGTCCCTTCGCGCCGCGCGAGCATCTGCGGCAGCACCGCCTGCGTACACCAGACGGCGCCGAAGTAGTTCGTCTGCATCATCGACTCCAGCTCGTCGGGGCGTGCCTGTTCGATCGCGTCGAAGATCGCGAAGCCGGCGTTGTTGATCAGCACGTCGACTCTTCCTGCCGACTCGATGAGCCGTTTGCACGCGGCGGGATCACGGACATCGGTGACCACGGTCGTGGCTGCCCCTCCAGCGGCACGGCAGAGTTGATCCACGGCGTCGAGCTCCGCGGCACGGCGCGCAGCCAGAACGACGGATGCGCCGCGTTTCGCAAGCTCGACGGCAACGGCGCGTCCGATCCCGCTCGAAGCACCCGTGACGACGACCGTTTTTTCTTTCCACTTCATACGTTTGCGAGCCGTAACCAGTGGCAGGTTTATAGCATTGACTTGCCGAATCAGCGGCACCTATACTCGGCCCGACCTCGGACCCCCGAGCACGGTCGTGTTGTATCAACCACCCCTCAACTGGCGCAGGAGGCCGTATGCCGTTCGAAGAAGTCAAGAAAATCTGGATGAATGGACGGCTTGTCGACTTTGCCGACGCCAAGATCCACGTTCTCACGCACGCCGTTCACTACGGTTCGGGCCTCTTTGAAGGAATTCGTTGCTACAACACGGCGAACCAGGGACCGGCGATTTTCCGGCTCGAGGAGCACGCGCGCCGCCTCTACGACTCCTGCAAGATCTATCGCATGGACGTGCCTTACTCCTTCGAAGAGTTCAAGCAGGCCTGCGTCGATACCGTTGCGGCAAACGAATTTCAGGATTGCTATCTCCGCCCCATCGTTTATCGCGGCTATCACTCCCTCGGCGTGTTCCCCGGCTCGTGCCCGGTCGATGTCGTGATCGCGGCGTGGAAGTGGGGCAAGTACCTCGGACCGGAGGCGATCGAACAGGGCGTCGACGTGCGCGTCTCATCGTGGAACCGCATGGCGCCGAACACGTTCCCCGCTCTCGCCAAGGCCACCGGCAACTACATGAACTCGATTCTCATCCGCCAAGAAGCTGCGGCGGATGGATACGCAGAAGGCATCGCGCTCGATGTCAACGGATACGTGAGCGAAGGCTCGGGCGAGAACATCTTCGTGGTGCGCGAGGGACGCATCGGCACCCCGCCGCTCGGCGCGTCGGTGCTCGCCGGCATTACGCGCTCCAGCATCATGCGCATCGCGCGCGACCTCGGATTCGAAGTCGTCGAGACGCTCATTCCGCGCGAGGCGCTGTACATCGCGGATGAAGTGTTCTTCACAGGCACCGCGGCGGAAGTGACGCCGATCCGTTCGATCGATCGCATCAAGGTCGGCAGCGGCAAGCGCGGCCCGGTGACCGAACGGATCCAGAAGGAATTCTTCGACTACATCAACGGCGCGATCCCTGACCGCTACAACTGGTTCACGCCGGTGTATGCCGCGAAGAACGCGGAGACGGCGAAGCCGGCGTTGAGCTTGTCCCGCGCGTAACGGAGCGCGGACGTCCCATCCGCAGTCGCCGGGCGCCCCGCCCGGCGACCGTCAGGACAGAGCACTAGATCCACCCCTTCTCCTTCATCGACGAATATCGGTCCGCGCCGATCACGAGGTGATCGACCAGCGCGATGTCTACGAGCTGTAGGGCTTCGCGCATCTTCTTCGTGAAGAGCGAATCGTGCGCGGACGGCGTCGCGTTGCCGGATGGATGGTTGTGATAGAGCACGACCCCCGCTGCGTTGTTGAGCACCGCGTAACGGACGATCTCGCGTGTCGAGACGAGTGCGCTGTTGATCGTGCCGACGAAGATCGTCTGATTCTTGAGAAGGCGGTCGTGCGTATCGAGGAGCGCGGCGCCGAGGTGCTCCTGGTGGAACTGATGCGTGCGGATGAGCGATGCGCCGAATGTATCTGCTGCGTACGCGATGCGCGATTCGGGCATGTGCATGCGGCGGGCGATCTCGAACGCGGCGGCGATGCGGGAAGCTTTCGCCGCGCCGACGCCGTGTGTGCGCGCGAGCTCGGTGAAATCACGGCGGCCGAGTTGTGTGAGTCCATCGGCCAGGAGGTCGCGCGCAACGTGCACGGCGCTGCGCCCGCGCGTGCCGGAGCCGAGGAGCAGAGCGAGAAGCTCGGCATCGGAGAGCGCCTGGGCTCCGTGCCTTTGCATCCGCTCGCGCGGGCGTTCGTCGCGGGGAAGGTCGGCGATCCGATCGGTCATCGCGACTCCAGAATCGCATCGACGATCGCCGGCGTTGCCTCGACGGCGGTCATCGGCAGCGAGATCGTGCATGCAGCGCCCGGTTGGGGATTGATCTCGATCGAGAGGCCGCGATGCAGAGTCACGAGACCTGCGGCCGGATAGACGACGCTGGAGGTGCCGATGACGAGGAGGAGCTCGGCCTCCTGGATCGCGCTCACGGCGCGGTCGACGGCGGCGGGCGGAAGCATCTCGCCGAACCAGACGACGTCGGGCCGCAGGTAATTGCCTGCCGGCCGCTCGCGAAAGATGTTGCCGTGCAATTCGATGACGTCGCGCGAGCCGGCGCGCGTGTGAAGGCCGTCGACATTCTGCGTGACGACGATGCCATCCTCGACACGCGCGATCGCGAGGTGTGCAGCGTTTGGTTGGGCCTGGCGAATGAGCTCGCGGCGCCATCCGTACCACTCGAGCACGAGCTCCGGATCGCGCGCGAACGCTTCCGGCGTCGCGAGCTCCTCCGCGCGAAAGTTCCGCCACAGGCCGCCCTCGCCGCGAAAGGTCGGTATTCCGCTCTCCGCCGAAACACCAGCCCCCGTGAAGAAGACGACGCGCTTCGGCCGCAGGCGGCGGACTGCATCGATCGCTCGTTCCAGCATGGGAGCGAGCTTACCTCGGTCTACAGCGAGTAGAGGGGATGGCGCCTATGCAGGCTGGCCGGGGCGCGCGGATGCGAGAAAGCCGGATGCGCCGGCGAAGAGACCGACGCCGAAGACGTACCAGAGCGGCGCGAACGTGCGCGGCTCGGGCAGGAGCCCCATGCTGCCGAGGACGAGGACTGCGATCGAGCCGAGTGCGAGGATGAGCATCAGCGCTCCGCTCAGACGCATCAGCATCGTAATCGCGCTCGTGCGCGAGCCGAGCGCCGCGAGGATCAGGCCGAGAAACGAGCCGGCCGGGAACATGATCCAGAGCGTGAGGTCGTGGGTCACGCTGAGCATTCCGATCGACGAGGCGACGATGCCCGCGCCCGAAATCAGGCCGAGAAGCATCAGGACGAGCCCCGCGATGAGGAGCATGGTCCCTTCAGTTTAAACCGAAGGGATGTTCTTCTCGTTGATCTGGATGTAGGCGTCTTTGCGGAGGCGCTCGATATACGCCTTGAAATCGCGCTGGAAGGCGTCGTCGCCGGCGTCCTTGCGGATCTTGTCCTTGAGCGATTCGAACGCGGGAACTTCGGACGGGAGACGCGTTTCGACTTTGATGATGTGCCAGCCGGACTTCGTGTTGAGAGGTCCGATCACGGTGCCGGCCGGGTTGTTGAACACGGCCTTGTCGAGATCAGGGAGGAGCTCGCCGCGTGCGACTTCGCCGAGGTCGCCGCCTTTGTCCTTCGAGCCGGATTCGGAGAAGGTCTGCGCGAGTTTCGCGAAGTCGGCGCCATTGCGGGCCTGTGTCGCGATGTCATTCGCCTTCTGCTCGGCCTTCTGCGCGTTGCCCGGATTGCCCTCGGGGCGCAGCACGACGATCTCGCGCAGGCGTGCGCGCTCCGGAAGCCGGTAGCGCTCCTTCTCGCGGTCGTAGCGCTCGCGGAGCTCGCGATCCGTCAGCTCCTCGCGGTTGCGAAGCTCGCGGGAGAAGACCTTGTTGCTGATCAGCGTGTCGCGGAGACGCGCTTCCATGTCGGCGCGCGTGAGTCCCGACTTCTGCAGCGACTCTTCGAACTGCTGGTCGGTCGTGATGCCGTACTGCTCTTTGAGCCGCATCACGGCGTCCTTCATCTCGGCCTCGGTCACGTTGACGCCGATCCGGTCCGCGCGATCCTTGATCAGCAGCTCGCTGATCAGATCGTCCATGAAGTTCTTCTTGAACTCCGCTTTTCTCGCAGCCTGCTGCTCGAGCGGCACGGTCTGCTCGATTTCCGAGTAGCCGTCGTGAACGCGCTTGGCGTACTGGCTCGTGGTGATGATGCGGTCGCCGACGCGAAGCACGATGGCTTCGACGACCTGGGCCGCGGAGAGGCTGGTCGCGGCGGCGGAGAAAGCGATGGCAAGTGCAAGTTTCTTCATAGTGTTGAATCCGAGTGTGAGACGGGTCATGAGCACAACAAGTTCGGGGCGGATTTATTCGTTGTCGGACTTCGGCAGGGTGCCGGCGTAGGGAAACGGGAGACGCTTGGTCAGCACCGCGATCTGCAAGTCGGAGCGGCTCGTCGCGACGAGCTGAGCCATCCGCTCCCGCACCGCCTCTTCGCGGAGCTTTTCGCGGATGACGGGCGCCGCCGTCTGCAGGTCGATGGTGCCGGCCGGACGCCGGTCGTCCACCTTGAAGATGTGGAACGAGTTGTCGGTCTGGATCACGTTGCTAACGTGGCCGGGCTGCAGCGCAAAGATCTCGTCCTCGAAGCGTTTCGGCAGCTCGCCGCGGCTGACGTATCCGATGTCGCCGCCCTTCTTCGCATTGGGTGCGAGCGAATGTGCGGCCGAGAGCTCCTCGAACGGAGTGCCCGCCTTCAGCTTCGCGGCGATGTCGTTTGCGAGCGATTCATCGTGGACGAGGATCTGGCGCACGTGCAGTTCCTCGTCGCTCTTGAACTCGCCGGGATGGGCCTCGTAGTAGGCCTTCACCTGATCGTCCGGCGGCTGCGCGACTTCCGTCGCGATGTCGCTGATCAGTTTCTGGCGGCGCATCTCGTCGCGCTTTTCGACGACCGTCGCGCCGGCGTCATTGCGAACGGCCGTCGCGATTTTTTCCGCCGGGATCTCGACTCCATGAGAGGCGGCGTACTCGGAAAGGACGACTTCCTCGACGTACTGATCGAGCAGCGCGCTCGAGACTTCCGGCGAGAGTTGCGCGAGGTCGCTACCCGCGTTCCGCTCGACGTAGCGTTTGAAGTCGGAGAGCGTGAGCATCCGCTCGCCGACGCGAGCGACGACGTCAGGCGGAGTCGACGGCTTGCGATGGCAGGCCGCGACCGTCAACAGAATCAGCAGGAAGAGAGGAAACCGGCGCATGGAACCGAGGCGGCGGGAGTGTAGCAGATCGCTCGCCCCACATTCCCCTCTTCCAATCTCGTTCCCCTCTCCCCGCAAGCGGGGAGAGGGGCCAGGGGTGAGGGGCTAAACCTCGCGCAACTTCTCATACCGGATCACACGCTCGCCACTCCCGTTACCGGTATATCGAAATCCATTCTTCTCCATGACGCCGATGGAAGCGACGAGCTCCGGATAGGTTTCCGCGAGGATCTTCACGACCTCCGGATGCCTGAATGCTTCGGCGATCAGCGCGGCCGTCCCTTCGGACGCATATCCGCGCCGCCGGTACTGTTCGAGAATCGAGTAGCCGATCGTCCACGCACCGTCGACAGGAAGGCCGCAGCCTCCGCCGAAGCCGATGAGTGTGTTCGTCTCGCGCTCGATGAAGTAACGAAGGAGCCACGGCTCCGACGCGGGATTCTCGTCGAGCGCCTTGATCGAGAAGTCGAGCGGATCCTGATCGTAATTCTCGACGGGCCAGTTGCCGGGGATGTTCACGCGCATGACGCGCGCCAGTGCGTCGCGGTCGTTCCAGGGAAGGTTGTAGATCTCGCGTGTGCCGCAGCGCAGCTCGAGCCGCGCCGTGTAGATAGACGGGGACTGCATTTCGGTTTTTCTCCTTGTGATGTGCGGCGGGTGGGAGAAGGAGGACCGTTACGCTTTCATAGGCAGTCGGAGGGAGTCTAACACCGGACGCGCAGCTTTGTGTGACGCGCGATTTTCTCGAATATCTCGTCCCGCGAGAGAAGCAGCGCATCGCGATCCAGCGCACATTGAGCAACATGCGCATCGGGCACTGTCACCGTGAGGCCCTTTTTTTTCAGGTTCCGCCGTAGGTCGCCCACCGCGATCCAATGCTGCAGATTCGAGTCGTGGATGGGGGCATCCTGTAAGAGTTCTCCGATCGCGGCCCGTTGGTTCGCGGTGGACGCACCGCTCACGAGCTCTGCCACCACGAGCGGAGGAATCACGACCAAACCCTGAGCGAGCGAGTCTTCCAGGTCCGGAGTCTGCTCACCCGCGAAGAAATCGATCCATACGGAAGTATCAACGACGACGCCTGCCACGGCTGGCCTCGATGTCGATGTCGAGATGGAGCTTGCCTTTCATGCGAAGAGCACGCTCGTAGAACCGGCGTCTCTGTACCTGCTCCAACCCTTCGATGATCGTTTCTGTGATCCCCTTCCCAGTGATCTCCTGCGCAGACTGGAGAAGGTCATCGGGGAGGTTGGCCGTGATCCGGCGCGTCGGCATGATGATGATGCTAATGGTCGTTCACATGAGCGTCAATACGGCGCGGCCCCTCACCCCGTGCCCCTCTCCCCGCTACGCGGGGCGAGGGGGACGGGAGGCGAGGGGGACGCTGGGGACGGGGGGTGGAGGGACTTCGGCGGCGATTTGCCGTAATAGCTGCTCGATGGCTTCGATCACTTCCGGGCCCTGCGTCTTCAGCGGGAACGACAACGTGCCGTTGGGTGAGAACTTCACCTGTGGCTCTTCCTGGATCAGCGCGAGCAGTTTGTCGGGATCGATCCTCGCGGTGGGCGTCACCTTCATGACGCCGCGCGCGCCGTCGCGGACGATCGACACGACGCCGATCCGCTGCGCGAACTGTTTGACGCGGACGAAGTGCAGCAGGTTGTCAACGTTGGCTGGCAGCGCGCCGAAGCGGTCGCGCATCTCGTTGCGGATGTCTTCCAGACGCTGCTCGGTCTGCGCCGAAGCGATCTTCTTGTAGAGCGTCATGCGGAGGTTTTCTTCGCTGACGTAGTTCTTCGGGATGTAGATGTCGACGCCGAGGTTCATCGAGGTCTCGACTTCCTCCTCGATGCGCTCGCCCTTCATCTCGCGGATCGTCTCTTCGAGGAGCTTGGTGTACATCTCGAAGCCGACGGCGGCGATCTGCCCCGACTGCTCGCCGCCGAGGATGTTGCCGGCGCCGCGGATCTCGAGGTCTTTGGCGGCGATGCGGAAGCCTGCGCCGAGGTCGGAGAACTCCTGAATCGCCGCGAGGCGTTTGCGCGCATCACCGCTCAGCACGCGATCGCTCGGCACGAGCAGGTAGCAGAACGCAAGGCGGTCGCTCCGCCCGACGCGGCCGCGCAACTGGTAGAGCTGCGAGAGGCCGAAGCGCTCCGCATGATTGATGAGGATCGTGTTGCACGCCGGGATGTCGATGCCGTTCTCGATGATCGTCGTCGCGATCAGCACGTCGTACTCGCGCTGGATGAAGGCGAGCATCGCGCGCTCGAGCTCGCGCTCGTCCATCTGTCCATGTCCGACGATCACGCGCAGGCCGGGGAGCAGCTTCTCGAGATACTCCTTCATCGCGTAGATCGACTCGACGCGGTTGTGGACGAAGAAGACCTGGCCGCCGCGGTCGATCTCGAACGCGATCGCATCGCGGATGAACTCGTCGTTGAAGGGCACGAGCGCGGTCTGAATCGCCAGCCGGTCCTTGGGCGGCGTCTCGATCACCGAGATGTCGCGGATGCCGACCATCGACATGTGCAGCGAGCGCGGGATCGGCGTGGCGGACATCGCCAGCACGTCGATGGCCTTCTTCATCTGCTTGAGCCGTTCCTTCTGCGCGACGCCGAAGCGCTGCTCCTCGTCGATGATGAGCAGCCCGAGGTCCTTGAAGTTGATGTCCTTGGAGAGGACGCGGTGCGTGCCGATGATCACGTCGATCTCGCCCGACTCCAGCTTCTTCACGATCTCCTTCTGCTCCTTCGCCGAGTAGTAGCGCGTGAGCAGTTCGATCGTGACGGGGAAGCTCGCGAAGCGGCGCATGAAGGTGCGGTGATGCTGGAAGGCGAGGACGGTCGTCGGCGCGAGCACGGCGACCTGCTTCCCGTCCATCACCGCCTTGAACGCGGCGCGCATCGCGACTTCGGTCTTGCCGTAGCCGACGTCGCCGCAGAGGAGGCGGTCCATCGGCTTGCGCGATTCCATGTCGGCCTTGAGATCCTCGATCGCCGCGAGCTGGTCGTCGGTCTCATCGAACTCGAATGCGTCTTCGAACTCGAACTGCCACGGCGAGTCTTTGGAGAAGGCGTGACCCTGCACCATCTGGCGCGTGGCGTAGAGCTTGAGGAGCTCGTCGGCCATGTCGCGCATGGCTTTCTTGACCGAGGCTTTCTTGCGCGCCCAGGTCGTGCCGCCGAGTTTGTCGAGCTGCGGGCTCGCTTCGTCGCCGCCGGAGTACTTCTGAATGAGATTCAGATTCTCCATCGGCATCAGCAGCTTGCCGCCGCCGCTGTATTCGATCTCCATCACTTCGCGCTCGGTGTCGCCGAAGGGGATGCGCTGCAGGCCGTGGAAGCGGCCGACGCCGTGATCGACGTGCACGATGAAGTCGCCGGTCTTGAGATCGCGAAGATCGGTGATGAACGCCTGGGTCGCCGCGCGCCGCTTGCCGCCGATGCGCGTCGAGGTCGGCGGCTCGAAGAGATCCCACTCGCTGTACGCGGTGACGGCGATGTCTTCGAAGATGAAGCCGCGCGCGATCGCGCCGTCGGCGATCGTGATGAAGTCCTTCGGGATGTCGAATTCCTTCAGCAGGCGCTCGACTTTTTCGACGCCTCCCTTCGTCGCGGCGAAGAAGTACTGGCGGTGATCGCTGCGTGCGACATCGGTTGCGAAATCAGGGAGGCGGTTGGTGTAGCGCTGCGTCGAGGATGCATGGACGCGGACTTCGTCGAACGTGAGCGCGCCGCCGCGCACATGCACGTCGCTCATTGCCAGCGCGGCCCGCTCGAGAAGCGAGAAGACCTGCACTCCCGGCGTGACGACGCGCTCCGGCGCATAGACGGCGCGTCCCTTCTCCGCCGCTGCATCGTATTCGCTGCGCAGCAGCGATTCGTATTTCGCGATCGTCGTCGCGATCTGATCGGGCTCGATGGCCACGATCGTCCACTCGTCTTCGTTCAGGTAGTCGATGAAGGGCGACGAGTCGCCGGCAACCGGCAGGTAATGCTCGATGCCGGGAAAGGTGCCGTTCTCCGTGAGGCGGTCGATCTTCTCCGCGACGTCTCTCTTGAAGAGCGGATCCATGAAATCGAGGGAGAGGCGGCGCGCCAGCACGCTGCGGAGCTCGCGCGTATTGGCGAACTGCATCATCGGCAGCACGCTGACCGTGCCGGCCGGATCTTCCGACCGCTGCGTTTCGACGTCGAACCAGCGCAGCGATTCGATGGTGTCGCCGAACAGCTCGACACGCACCGGCTTGGCGGTGTTCGGCGGAAACAGATCGAGGATGCCGCCGCGGAACGCGAACTCGCCCGCTTCGCCGACGAGATCCGTCCGCACGAAGCCGTTCTCAACCAGCGACTGCAGCAGCGCGTGCATGTCGAGCTCTTCGTTCTCCGCAAGGCGGATCGTGCGGGCGCGGAAGGCGTCGAGTCGTGGCAGCTTGGAGAAAAGGGCGCGGACGGGGACGATCAGAATGTCTGCGCTTCGTTCGGCGAGCGCGCCCAGCGCGCGGATCTCTTCGCGCACGACTCCCAGCGACGGACCGACGTCCTGATACGGCGAGAGCGACGGCGATGGGTACGCGCGGACGCAGTCGGGTTCCGTGTGAAAGAGACGGAGCGCGGATTCGAAGTCTTCGATCGAGGCGTCGGCGGGAACGATGACCGCGATGCGCCTCCCCGTCTTCTCGCGCAGCGCGGCGAGAATCAACGCACGTGCTTCGACCGACGCACCGGTGAGCTCGATGCGTTCGGAGGTGAGTCGCTGGAAGAATGGAGCGGATGCGACCAGGGCGCGGAGGTCTGACGTCACGGGGTTTTCGATTTTATCCCGACCGAGCGGAGTGAGTGGAGGGATCAACGGAGCAGCCGCGCGAGTTGGGTTCATGAATCGCGGTGGAGCGGTTGATCCTTCCGCTCGCTTCGCTCGGTCGGGATGAACTGCACCTAAGGCGCGAAATAGCCGCGGATCGTTCTGGCGGTCAGCTTCGGCGAGTTCAGGACCACGTGCACTTTGCGCCACGCATTCGGCTTCTTGAAGTCGCTCACCTGGTAGAGGATCGCGAACTGGGCGCGGAGGTCGCGCTCGATCGCCGCGTACTTCGCCGGCAGGTCGCGCTGTTCCGCGGTTGCAGTTGCGACGAAGCCGCCGGTCTGTCCGGCGAGATAGTTCAGCCGATCGAGCTCGCTGACCTCGGTCGGATTCCCCGTGTCATACGCGATGAAGTAGATCGGGATTCCCGCCTCGGTAGCCACGCGATCGAGCTCGGAGAATGAAGCGATCGAAGAGGTGTCGCCGCCGTCGGTCAACACCACGATGGCGCGGCGGTTCTTCTCGTTCTTCAATTCGCGAATCGCCGCTTCGATCGAGTCATAGAGTGCGGTCGTGCCGCCGGCGTCGAGTCCGGTCAGCGCTTTCTGAATCGCCGCGCGCTCGCCGGTCAGCGCCTGCGCGCGCCGCGGCACATCGCGCACGGCGAAGACCGCGCAGCGATCGCCGGGCTTCAGCGTGCGCTCGACGAATGTCTCCGCTGCTTTCACCACGTTCGGCAGCTCGTACGTCATGCTCGCCGAGGAGTCGACGAGAAGCGCAATCGAGATCGGCTGATCGAATGCTTTGCCGAATTCGAGGATCTTTCCTTCCGCGCCGTCGTCGTTGATCCTGAAGAGATCGCGATTCACGTCATCGCGCGTCTGACCGTTTCCGTCGACCACGCTGACGAAGATCGGCACTGTGCGGACTTCGACCGATTCCGCATGCACGTCGCCGGCGGGCGACCAGAAATCGGCCACTTCTTCGCCCGATCTCGATCGCGCGGTGACCTGCACGAAGCCGGCTTCGATCGAAGACTGCGGCACGGTGAAGCGGTACGGTTCTTCCTTCGCTTCGCCGATCTGCTTTCCGGAATCCCACAGTGCAACGGAGACGATCGGATCATCCGCAGGCGCCGTCGCCTGAGCCTCGAAGATGCGGTTCGCGATATCGACGGGAACGACTTTGATCGTCAGGGGCTGATGGCCGTGATTCACGGTCTCGCGCCAATGCACTCGCTTCCCATTGGCACTCGCGGTGACGGCGATGCGATGTTCGATCACGTTCGGGCCGAAGTCGACAGAGACTTTCCACGGCGAGCGCAATCCATCGGCGATCTTCTGGCCGTCGAGCGTGAGAGTGACGCGCGCGTCGTCCAGCCCGGGGACGACCGTCAGATCGACCACGCCTTTGAGCTCGTCCGCGGAAACCTCCGCATTACGGCTCAAGACGACTTGTGTGTTTGCTTGACAGGGAGTTGTCGCAAGTGCGGCGAGAAGGACCACGACCAAGGAGCGGGAGAGTGATGCGGTGTTCATAAGTCCCCGGGTTCCAATCGGTTCGCGTTACATCGAAACGTGCAGGCTCGTCTGATTCCCGAATCGATTCATTCAAGATTCAGTGTCACGTTAGGGCGTAAGAGCAAGGGGGATGCCTGTCACTCGTAGACGCGGCGGTACTCGTTCCGATTGCGCGTGACGGTCTTCACGTAGAGGCGGGTCTCGGCGTAGGGGATCGACTCGACGAAGTAGTCGATGTCGTCGGCGCGCGTGGTGGCGAGCCAGTTGTTCACCGCCGTCTCTCCCGCGTTGTAGGCGGCGATCGCGAGCACGGGGCGGTTCTGCATCGCGGCGAGCTTCTGCGCGTACTCCGCTGCGCCGACGGCGATGTTCACCTCCGGGTCGAACAGCGCTTCGCGCGTCACTCCCTCGATCCCCGCCCTCTGCGCGATCTGCTGCGCCTCGGCCGGCATGATCTGCATGAGGCCGACGGCGCCGGCGTTCGAAACGGTGGCGGGCTCGAATCCGCTCTCCTGCCGGATGATGGACGCGAGTGTGTAAGGGTCGACGTTCTGCCTCGCCGCTTCTCTCTGCAGCGTGTCCCAGTAATGGAGCGGGAAGAGGATCTCCCAGAAGCGGTGCGGGATGTTGTCGCCGCCATGACGGACGAAGTCGCGGAAGCGGCGCTGCAGCACTCCGTTAGCCTTGAACGGCTCGCCGGCGCGGAGGTAGAGATCGGCGAGCAGGAAGGAGAGGCCGAGGTTGTCGGGATGCGCGGAGGATGCGAGCTTCATCTCGCGCGTCGCGTCGCGCATGAGATCGATGGATGCGAGATCGCTGGCGATCGCCACGCGCGGCTCGCCGGCCTGCGCGATGAGCGCCTCGATGTCGGGGAATGGATGAGGAACGGCAGGCGAGGCGGCCAGTCCTGCACCGGCGATCTCCTTCGCGCGGTAGGCGTAATAGCTGTAGGGATACTCGGCGACGAGCTCGCGGAAGCGCGTATCGCGCTCGCTCATCAGACCGCGGCTCGCGAGAATCCTGCCGGACCAGAAGAGTGAGTTCGTCCGGTAGTCGCCGTCGGGGTAGTCGTGGAGATAGCGGTCGAAGACGCGGAGCGCTTCGTCGAAGTTGCCGGCGATGTAGTACGTCCAGCCAAGGGTCCAGAGATTCTCGCCGTCGTTGCCGAGGGCTCCGGCCTGGATCGCCTCGTTGAGGTTCTCGATCGCTGCGTCGTACTTGATCTCGTCGGTCGAGAAATACTTTGCGCGGAGCAGCTTCGCTTCCAGCGCCTCCTTCGATTGCGGGAACTGATCTTCGATGCTGCTGAGCGTCGCGAGGAAGGTCGCTGCGTCGCCGCTGCGCCATGCGGCGCGGGCGCGCAGCAGGGACTGCGGCGCCTCGAGATGATTCTTCGCGGTCTCGGCGAGAAGCTCCGCGTAGTGCCGCGAGTTGAAGAGCGCGCGGATCCGGACGTTGCGGTAGATCGCGCTCTTCGTCGCCTCGGGGAAGCGCGACGAGGCGCGCTCGAGCAGACGCAGCGCTTCATCGTAATGATCGAACTGCGCGAGTCTAGCGGCGAGCGCGGATGTCTCCTCGAGCGTCATCGCCAGCAGCGGTGAGTCGGGCATAGCGAGGAGTCGCGCGAAGGCGCGCTCGGTGTAGCGGCCCTGCGGATATTCGGTGATGAGCCGCATGCGGATCGCCGTGGCGAGATCGATGCGATTCGCCTTCTCGAACGTGGAGACGAGATCGGCGAACTCGCTCTCGCTCAGCTCATCGAACGGCGTCGATGCGATCGTCTGGTACGCGGCGTTCGCCGCATTCGTATCCCCCGCAAGCGCGAAGAGTCCGGGAAGACGGATCTGTGCGATCGCTGCCGCGGAAGTGCCGGACGCAGTCGCGATGATCTGCTGCGTGACCTCGATCGCATGCTGCAGGTTGCCGCGCTGCTGCTCCGCCTGCGCGATCCGAAGCCGGAGATAGGGTGCAACGGATGGCCAGGCATCGGCCGCTTGTGTGAGCGACGCGATCGCATCGTCCCATCGCTTTCCGTCCAGTTGGTAGAGGCCGAGGATCGCGATCGCGCGCGGTGTCCCGATCGCGGCGAGCGCGCGCTCGTACTTCGCAGGATCGGCCGTCTTCAGCGCCTGCGCCTCTTCGATCGTCGCCGGAAGAGGCGGCTCGGCAACGATCGGCGCCGTCGTCGGTGGTGGAGGTGGAGCAGGGTTGGTGCGGGAGCAGCTCGTGAGGAGGAGGCATGCAAAAGCGAAATGCAAAACGCAGAACGCAGAACGCCGAATGAAGAATGAACCGGCGCTCGAACCAATTCTCAATTCTTCATTCTGCGTTCCGGGTTCTGCATTTCGCTTCTGACGTTCCACACAAATCACCGCACCCTCCTCACCAGCCACGGTCCCTCCTCCTCGATGAATCCAGTCCGTTGAAAAAATGGACGCGGCGTTGCGTCCCGTGAAACGAGAATCCGCGTGCGATCCAGTTTCGATGCCATCCGCTCGACTTCATCCAGCATGTAGCGTCCGATGTTTTTGTGGCGATGGGATGTCAGGACCACGACATCCTCGAGGCGGATTGCGCCCTCGTCGATCTCCATCGCGACGACGGCGACCAGGTCTCCGACGAGTTTGCCGGCGAGGCCGCACGAAACGTCGTAAATGCGGCCACCATTCGATTTAAGAAACTCTCGGATCGATTCCCGGTCGCCCTGTTCGATCGGCCGAACGAAAAGTTTCTGCCCGCGCACGTAATCTGAATTCTGTCATGCCTTTGCAGCATACGGGCCGTTCAAATAATTTCTTGACAAAAGTTCACACGCGCCTAAACTTCGAGCGGTCCCCCAGCAACGAAATCCGCTCGGAAAGTACTCAACACAATGGACGTGCAGCAGGCGATCGCTGAATTCCTACAGCACGGTCAGACGGTCCGGAATCTGTCTGATCGAACGCTGCGGGCGTACAACTCGGATCTCAGCCAGTTCCACATTCATCTCTCGGACACGAAGATGAGGGACATCACGCCTGAGCATCTCGAGTCGTATCTCGACAAGCTGGGAACGGAACCGTACCGCGACACGTCGATTCGCCGCAAAGTGGCGGCGTTGAAGGTGTTCTTCCGATTTCTCGAGGAGCAGGGGATCGTCGGCGAGTCGCCGGCGCGCAAGCTGAAGATCAAGCGTCCGGTGGAGAGCCGGGTCCCGACCGTCTTGTCGCCGCGCGAAGTCCGCTCGCTGCTCGCCGCGCCGAAATCGCAGATCGCCGAGCTGTCGTCCTCCCGCGATCAGTCGGCGGGAAGCCGCAACCGCTATTTCTGCGCGGTCCGCGACAACGTGATCCTCGAGTTGCTCTTCTCGACGGGCATCCGCATCGGAGAGCTCGTCGCGCTCGATGTGAAGGATGTCGATCTCGAGCATCATCAGATTCAGATCACCGGACGCGCCACGCGCGGCCGTCTCGTGACGCTGACGGCGGAGCCGATCAGCGCCGCGCTCGTGAACTACCTCGATCTCCGCAACGAGCGCGCGCTCGATACGCCGGCGCTCTTCGTCGGCCGCTCCGGAACGCGGCTCACGATCTATTCGATCGAGAACATCTTCAAGAAGCACGTGCGCCTGGCCGAGATCAAGCGCCACATCACGCCGCATGCGCTGCGCCACACGATGGCTGCGATGCTCGTCTCGAACGGCACCGACATCCGCGAAGTCCAGGAAATCCTCGGCCACGCGTCGATTCTGTCGACGCAGGTGTACACGAGACTGCCGATCCAGAAGCGCCGCAGCGCCGCCATCAAAGGCCTGCCGGTGTTCGCCGAGATCCCGGACGCCGCGGCACGCCTGGCAATCAAGAAGAAGGTGTAGGCGCGGTTACGCTGAGCGAAGCGAAGCGTCAACCAAGGCGCCGCGCTGCGCGTTTTTCAGGAGCGTTCTTCAGGAGTTAGGCCTGTCGCATCGCCCTTCCGGCGCCTTCGTTGAT
>JAJPHC010000046.1 GCA_021325515.1 Acidobacteriota bacterium | reverse complement strand
CGGGTCTCACTTCCTCCCATAGGTCCCATCCCCTCAAGGCTTCTTCGTCGAGCCCGGCGCAGAGTTCACCTTCTAGATGGGACCTACAGGTGGAGCGAACGGGTCTCACTTCTTCCCATAGGTCCCATAGGTCCCATAGGTCCCATAGGTCCCATTCGTCCCATCCCCTCAAGCCTTGTTCGTCGAGCCTGGCGCAGAGTTCACTCTCTCGATGGGACCTATAGGTGGAGCGAACGGGTCTCACTTCTTCCCATAGGTCCCATAGGTCCCATAGGTCCCATTCGTCCCATCCCCCTCGAGGCAAAATGCAATCCTCTTGTTCGTCGAGGGGTGCGAGTAATGCCACCACTCGATGAACGCCGGCGGCGCGGGGTTCACTTTCGAGTCCTCTGCGAATTTCACGAATGAGGTGGCCATCGGCTCGCGGAGTCCCGTGAGCTCGAGGCCGAAGCGGTCCGCTTCATGTTCGACGTGCCGCGAGAAGGCGCTCGACACCGGCGACGAAAAGAACACGATCACGGCGGCGATGACGAGCATCCAGGGAATCATCGCGAGATCGTCGCGCGCGCCGAAGCGCGTGACCGTCCGTTCATAGAGCGCCTGCGCGAGCGCGAATGCGAACAGCGTCGCGACCGCGCTGAACGCCAGCCCCTTCCAGAGATGGTTCAGCACGTAGTGGCCCATCTCGTGCCCCATCACGGCGAGCACTTCGTCGTGATTGAGCTTGGCCAGCGTCGTATCCCACAACACGATGCGCTTCGAGGCGCCGATGCCCGTCACGTACGCGTTCATGGTGTGCGTCTGCTTCGACTTGTCGACCTCGAAAACGCGGCCGCGCTCGATGCCTGCACGCTGCGCCTCTGCGAGCAGATCGTGCTCCAGCGCGCGATCGCGGAGCGGCTTGAAATCGTTGAAGAGCGGATCGAGGACGACCGGCGCGATGAAGACGAGGAACAGCGAAATGGGAACCGACGCCGCCCAGAGGACGAGCCACCAGCGCTTGTACCTCGCCAGCGCGCGCCAGGCGAATGCGCCGAGCGGACAGATGATCGCGATGGTCACGGCGAACGACTTCACTGCATCGATCAGCCATGGGCCGAAGCGCTGATCGGTGAGACCGAATTCGTGCGGCACGATGAAGTCGCCGTAGACCAGCAGCGGGAAGTCGAGCAGCGACATCACCGAGATCAGCAGCGCGATGAACAGCATCGCCGCGACGAGCGGCCGCCGGGTGATGCGAAGCGCGGCATCGCGCAGACGCTTCGACAAACCGGTCGTCAGGATCAGAAAAAGCGCCGCGATGTCGAAGATCTGCCCGCCGAAGAACAAAGTCTCGTTGATGCGGCTATGCCGCAGCATCTCCGCGGTGACGTGCACGACGAAGCGCGGATCGGACGGCGTCAATGCGGAAACACCGTCGTGATCAATTGTGTGTTGTTGTTCGTCACCGCGGCGAAGGCCCAGATCTTTTCGCTGCCCGCCGTCGAGATCGAGATCTCGACCGGCCCCGCGCCTGCGAGCTGCGGATAGCGCAGGAAGAGGTCGTCGAGCGAGACGAAGTGCGCGAACGTCTGCACCGTACCGCCGAATCCGGCCACGAGCAGCAGGACGCTGCTGTCATCGACGAGGACTTCTCCCCCGCCCGCTCTCGTGATCACGATGTGAACCGGCACCTGCCCCGTCGCATCGAGGTTGAAGATGCGCAGCGCAGTGCGCGAGATGCCGGGATCGATCGGGACGTTGAGCAGATCGATCGTGTCTTTGAACTCCGACTCGCGCACGATCGGCATCTCCGTTCCCGACTGGATCTTCGCGCGCGAGATGTCGCGGATCTGCAGCGAGAAGTTGATGCCGCGCGACGAGCCCCGCTGGACCCAGACGAGCAGCCCGAACGCCTGCTGCGACGAGCCGACGTAACTCGCGTTGCGCGTCTCGCCGGCGGCGATGACCGGCCTCGACCCCGCGTTCGAATCGGGGTTGCCGAAGAGAATCTCGCTGTTCCACGGATTGCTGTTGTAGATCCAGAGCTCGCTCGCCCAGAGCGAGAAGTAGGCCCCGGGAAACTGCTTCGCGCCGAGAGAAAGCGGGATCAGGACGCGCTCGAAGTTGTCCTTGAGAAGGGTGCCGGACGTCGTGTAGGTGAACGGGACGGAGACGCTTCCGAACGAAGATGGCTCGATCGTGATGTTCACCGCGCCCGGCACGTGCGGCGGCGTGATGACCTGCAGCGTGCCGCTGCTGACGACGGACACTTTCTGCGAAGCAACGCCGCCGAAGCGCACCGACGGCGCAACGCATGGACTGCACGCATTGAGACCGCTGATCGTGATGACGTCGCCGCCGGTCTCGCTGCCGCTCCTGGGAAAAATATCGGCCAGGCAGCAGACGGCCGGCAGCAGGGCGCAGGAGAGGAAGACGCCCAGCCTGACGATCCGCTGCACCACGCTCTTCTGCTGTTTGCCCTCTGCTGTCTGCTTTCTGATCATTGTGGTGTCACCGTCGTCACGAGTTGCGTGTCGTTGTTCGTCGAGGCAGTGAATGCCCATCCGTTGAAGCCCGACGGGATCACTTCCACACGGTAGCGGCCGTCGGGAATGTCGCTGAACGCCGATCGCAGATCGGAGATCAGCGCGTAACTCGCGAGCCCGACGAAGCCGCTGCGCGGATTGTCGCGCGGCGTCAGCGTGACGGACTTGATCCCGACGGGATCGCCGCCGGTCATCGCGAAGACCCGGACCGTGGCGTTGCGCACCGCGAGCGCATCGACGTCGTAGATGCGAAGCGCCGTGCGCGTGATCGAGTCGATCGGGACATTCAGCAGCTCGATGGGAGTCGCGCGAAAGTCGTCTTCGCGAACGATCGGGATGTCGGTGCCTGCGTTTTCATTGGTCCGCGAGACATCGCGGACGCGGAACGAGAGGCTGAACGAATCGGCACCTCCGCGCTGCAGATAGGCGAGCGACCCGTCGGTGATGCCGCCCGGCGACGCGACGGACGTGCCGGGCGTCATGTACGGGAACGGCGCATCGCCCGTGCAGTTCTCGCTGCAGGCGGGATAGCCGTAGAAATATTCGACGGGCCGCGAGCCGGCGTTGCGCAGCCAGAGCTGCGTGAGCCAGCGCGAGCCGTTGGCGCCGCCGACCGGATTGTCGGGCGCGACGACGATCGGAATCAGCACCGCCTGGTAGTTCTCGCGCGCGATCGCGCCGCCGTAGCCGGAGAAGGAAAATCCTCCCCCCGCGATGTAGGTGGTGCTGCCGGCGGTTAGAACGACATCGACGACGGCACGGGCGTGCGGCGGCGAAAAGACGGTCACCGTATTGCGGTCGACGATCTTCGCGCTGCGGCCGCGCGAGTCGCCGAAGGCGACGGTCACGCTGCAGGTGTCGCATGGCAGCGGCGAGGCCGTGCGCAGCGTGATCAGGTCGTTGCCGAGGACGGTGCCGACACGCGGCGAGACAGTGAGGTCGGCAGCAGTGGCTGCACAGGCGGCCATCAGCGCCGCGAGGATCAGAAACGTGCGTTTCATGCGCACAATGATAGCGGGAGAGGCCCCTCACCCCTGCCTGCGCGGGGCGAGGGGAACCAAGTCGGGCGTCGGGATCTACGCTCGCAGCGCTTCGACAGGCTCGAGCCGCGCGGCGGTCAGCGACGGGTACAGCCCGGCGAGGAGGCCGATGAAGATCGCGAAACCACTCGCCACGCTGAGTCCGGCAAAGGACACAGGAAGCCCCGCGGGGAACGCGCCCGAGATCGCCTTGACGATCACGATGCCGAGCATCAGCCCCACGGCGGCTCCCACGACCGAGAGGGTCACCGACTCGATCAGGAACTGCGTGAAGATCTCCGCGTCGCTCGCACCGATCGACTTGCGCAGGCCGATCTCGAACAAGCGCTCGGAGATCGAGATCTTCAGCACCGAGAAGATTCCGACGCCGCCGATCAGCAGCGAGATGCCGGCGATGGAGAAGAAGACGATGCGCCAGTTGCGCAGCAGCACGACCACCTTGCCGCGCTCCTTCGCGATCTCCTTGCCGATGTTGTCGATCTTCACATCGCGAATTCCGTTGTGCGCCTTCTGCATCACGGCGCTCGCCTCATCCTCGGCATCGATCGACTTCTCGGGATCGACGGCCTTGGCCAGCATGTACGACATCGAATTGCGGCCGAACATGTCGCGGTACACCGAGAACGGGATGTAGATGCCGCCGGTTTCCTTCCGCATGTCGTCGTCGTTCACGAATTCCATGTTGAACTTCGTGCCGACGCCGATGACGGTGAGGCGGCGGCCGCCAAGATTGACCTGCTGGCCGATCGCCTCGTCGCCGCCGAAGAGCTGCTGCCTGAGCTTGAATCCGAGGACGCAGACGGCGGCGACGCTCTGATCGTCGCTCTCGTTGATGAAGCGACCCTCGCCTGCCTTGCGGCCTTTGATCGTCTTGAATCCGCCGCCGATACCGTAGACATCCACGCGGCGCGTCACCGTGCCGGCGGTGATGACGGCACGAGTCTCACCGACGGGCGACGTCGCCGAGATCAGCTCGCTCTGCTCGAATCGTCTCGTGTCTTCGACGCGCAGGCCGCGCGACTGGTACGCCTTCGCGCGCTCCACCTTGTCGGCCGGAGTGCGCCGCGACATCGCGAGCACGCCATCGAGTCCGAGATCCTCGAAGCCCTGCCACACTCCGGCGGTGATCCCGTCGAGCACGGAGAGCACGACGACGAGCGCCATCGTCCCGAGAATGACGCCGATGAGCGTGAAAAAGGAGCGAAGAGGATGCCCCTTCACTTCTTCGAGACTGGTGCGGATGGATTCGGTGATCTGCATGTAGTCGCTCGCTTCGCTCGCTGGTTGCGCGGGCTCGCGGTCTCGGGGGCTCGCGGTGGTTTTACCGCGTGCCCGCGAGCCCTCGGGCCCTATTCCGTTCTCAATGCCACAATCGGATCCAGCCTCGACGCGCGGATCGCGGGGTACATGCCGAAGATCAGGCCCGTGCCGGCGGCGAAGATCATCGCGTTGACCAGCGTCGACATCACGATGATGGTCGGCTGATGGATCAGAGTCGTGATGCCCTGCGTGAACAGACGGCCGACGAACAGTCCGATCAATCCGCCGAGCAGCGACACCAGGACCGACTCGCTGAGGAACTGAAAGAAGATCTGCGCCGGCGACGCGCCGACTGCCTTCCGCGTTCCCACCTCGCGCACGCGCTCGTTGAACGAGGCGAGCTGGATGTTCATCACGACGATGCCGCCGACGAGCAGCGAGATGATCCCGCAGATCATGAACGTCATGTCGTACATCTTGTTGTTCTGTTCGTTGCGGCGGAGGTTCGCCACGCGCGACATGACTTCGTAGTCCTTCACGCCATGCTCGCGCATCAGAATCCGCTCGACCTCGGCCACGGCATCGTCGGAGCGCTTCGTGCTCTTCATGCGGGTCTGCATGCGGTCGATCTTGCCGTGCTCCAGCGTCTCGCCGCGGCGCGTGATCATCGTCGTCACCGGGATGTAGATCTGGCGGTTCATCCAGCGCAGAACGTTGCGCCCGGAATCGAAGGTGAAGAATTTCTCCTCCATCACGCCGACGACTTTGTAGCCGGTGTCGCCGATGGTTAGAGTCCTGCCGATGGGATTGTCGGTGCCGAAGAACTCCTGGGCGCGCTCGCTGCCGAGAACGACGACGCGCGCCGCGGTGGAGACATCCTGGTCCGTGATGAAGCGGCCGAGTCCTGCATGGAAATCGGTCAGCGGCGCGTATTCCGGCGTGACGCCGGAGATTTCGCGCGTCTTCTCCACACGGCCGTAACGGACGACGGAGCTTTGCGCGGCC
Source organism: Acidobacteriota bacterium (assembly GCA_021325515.1). Classification (GTDB taxonomy): domain Bacteria; phylum Acidobacteriota; class Thermoanaerobaculia; order Gp7-AA8; family Gp7-AA8; genus JAJPHC01. Next base: position 29,988 of record JAJPHC010000046.1, on the reverse strand, counting down.
ATCGGCGCGACGAGGTCGATCTCCCGCGCGTTGCGCCGGATCGCCAGCGCATCCGAATACGTGAGTCCCCGGGAGGCCAGCGCCTTCGCGTTCGCGGTCACCTTGCCGGTCGGCTTGTTCCAGACCCACATCTTCTGGATGCCGCCGCTGACGCGGTAGAACTCCATCGAAGCGGCCTTGCCGGCGACCGACAGCGAGAAGGTCGCCACGATCGACGCCGCGCCGAGAATGATGCCGGCGAGCTGCAGCATCGTGCGGCCGAAGTGGTCGCGGATGTCGCGGATGCCGTCGATGATGGATTCGAAGATGATCATGGCGTGATGAGGCGCGGGTGTCAGGCGCGAGGCGCTAGGCGGCGCTCTCCTCCTGTGCGATCTGGCCGTCGACGATTCGGATCCGGCGCTCGCACTTGTTGGCAATCGACGGATCGTGCGTGACGAGCACGATCGTCTGGCCGTTGTCCGAGAGCTCTTCGAAAATGCGGATGATGTCCGCGCCGGTCTTCGTGTCGAGGTTGCCGGTCGGCTCGTCGGCGAGAATCAGCGAAGGGTTGTTCACGAGCGCGCGCGCAATGGCGACGCGCTGGCGCTGGCCGCCGGAGAGCTCGCTCGGGCGGTGCTTCGAACGCGTCTCGAGGCCGACGCGCTTCAGCGCATCCATCGCCCGCTCCACCCGCTCGCTGCGGCTCACCCCTGCATACAGCAGCGGCAGCTCGCAGTTCTTGAGGATCGTCGCGCGCGGCAGCAGGTTGAAGGTCTGAAACACGAACCCGATCTTGCGGTTGCGGATGCGGGCCAGTTCGCGTGAGCTGAGCGTCGCGACATCTTCCCCGTCGAGCCAGTACTGCCCGCTCGTCGGCGAGTCGAGGCAGCCGAGGATGTGCATGAGCGTCGACTTGCCGGAGCCGGAGGGACCGGTGATCGCGACGAACTCCCCGGCCTCGATTCCTGTGTCGACACCGCGCAGAGCCTGCACCGCGTTCTCCCCCGAGTCGTACGTCTTCGCGATGTTCTCGAGAGAGATCAGCGGCCGCTGCACTTCGGGCTTCGCCACTTCTTCGAGCTGCGGAGTCGAGAAGTCGTATTTGAAGATCGCGCTCATGATGTTCTCCTGATGCGTACTGGGTTGCCGGGGTGGTGGGACCCAGAGCCCCAGCACCCCACACCCCTTAGTCGTCGTTGTCGTCTTTCTTCTTGTCGAGCGGCAGCGTCGGATCTTCGAGAGCCACTTCCTCACCCGGCTTGACGCCGCTGAGGATCTCGACACGCGCGTTGTCGGAGAGGCCTGTCGTCACGACGCGCTTGTCGAACCAGAGCTTCCACGCTTCCTTCTTCGCCTTGTCGTCCTTCGGCGCTTTCTGCGCAGCGGCAAGCGTCTTTTCATCGACATGCTTCTTCACGAAGACGACTTCCTGCGAGTCGCGCGAGAACACCGATTCCACGGGCACCGTCAGCACCTGCTGCTTCTTGTCGCCGGCGACCTCGATATTCGCGGTCATCCCCGAACGGAGCTCGCGGCCCTGGGCGTCGAGGCGGACTTCGACGTCGAACACGCGCACCTTGTCATCGATGCGAACCGCCGGTGCGATGCGCGCGATGCGTCCGGCGAATGCGATCTTCGGATAGGCATCCAGCGTGACCTTCACCGGCATGTCGACATGGATCTTGCCGATGTCGACTTCATTCACGCCGGCCTTGACGATCATCGAGGAGACGTCGGCAACCGTGAAGAGCACCGTGCCTGCGTTGAACGAGGAGACGCCGGAGGTGATCGTGTCGCCGATCTCGACGTTCTTCGTCAGCACGAGGCCGTCCATCGGAGCGACGATGTTCGAGCCCTGGAACTTGTCGGGGGCGGCGCCGATCGGGATGCCGCTCTTCTCCACGATGTTGTACTTCTCCTGCGCCTTCTCCAGCTCCTGCTTCGCGGAGAGATACTCGGCTTCGCTGTCGCGATTGCCCTTCGAGGCGAGGAGGCCATCGAGGAAGAGCTTGTGATCCTGCTCGTAGTTCTTCTTCGCCTGGTTGTAGCGGATCTCCGCGGAGCTGAGCTGATTCTTCGTCTCGGCCAGCGATTGCGCCTGATTCAGGTCGGGCTCGACGCGCGCGAGGACCTCGCCACGCTTCACCTGATCGCCGTCGCGATGCACGATCGCCACGACTTTCCCCGACACGGCCGACTTCACATCGACCTTCACCTCGGGCTGCACGTTGCCGACTTCGGTGACCTTCACCTGAACGTCAGCGACTTCGGCCTTGCCAACCTTGACCGGCGGCTTCGGATCTTCCTTCTTGCCGCCAGCCTTCATCGCGACGAGCGCGATGACGATCGCGACTGCCAGAACGACGACGGAGACTGTTGCGACTTTGCGATTCCGCTTCGACATATTCCACACCTCGTTGGGTTCCTGCTTGGTGTGGATGTACGCGGCGATCGCGAGGAGGTTTCAAATGGTTGCGCCGGGATCTACAAACTGCCCAGTTGCTCGTGCGGATACGTCTTCGCATCCACCTTCGGATGCGCCTGCGCGATCCTGCCGTTCTCGTCGATCACGTACGCGATGCGGCGCGCGTAAAGGTCATCCTTCCGCTCGCATGCGCCGTACGCCATGCCGATCTCGCGCGAGGTGTCGCTCAGAAGCTGGAAGGGAAATCGATAGCATTTCGCGAAGTTCGCATTCTCTTCGATCGAATCGAAGCTGACGCCCATCACGACGGCATTCTTCGCGTGGTACTGGTCGATGAGGTCCCGGAACCCGGAACCTTCGAGCGTTCAGCCGGGTGTGTCGGCTTTCGGATAGAACCAGAGAACGACTTTCTTCCCGCGGAGGCCGCTGAGCGTCACGCTCTTGCCATCGTGATCGCGCGCGGTGAAGTCAGGCGCAGGGTCACCAACCTTCAACATGCGAGGCTCCTTCGTCTTCGTGTTCCAGAGATAGCGAAGCACGCCGGTGAGGGACATGGCGCGATTGTAGTGGAGTGCGGACGAGGCGTCCGCACAATCGCGAATGTGCGGACGAGACGTCCGCACCCCACCTACTGCTCACCATTCATGCCGAGGGGGCTGGAGCACGCCGAGAGGCATCGCGCGATTGCAGTGGAGTGCGGACGCCTCGTCCGCACAATCGCGATGTGCGGACGAGGCGTCCGCACTCCACCTACTGCTCGCCGTTCATGTCGAGGGGCTGGAGCAAGCCGAGGGGCATCGCGCGATTGCGGTGGAGTCATCCCTTCATCCACTCGAAGACGGAGTAGTGCTCGCCGTTCATGCCGAGGCGGGTGTAGACCTCCTGCGCGCGGGTGTTGCGGCGATCGACGTAGAGGCGAATGCCGCGGATCGAGGCGTCGTCCTTCACCATCGACTGGATGTGGCGATAGAGGCCGGCGTAGATCCCCATCCCGCGCATCTCGGGAATCACGTACACGCTCTGGATCCACCAGACGAGTCCATTGCGCCAGTCGCTCCATTCATAAGTGATCATCAGCGAGCCAGCGATGCGCCCGCCGCGCTCGGCGATGAAGTAGCGGCCGCGCGTGGCATCGGCAAACACAGCTTCGACGCCGCGCGTCAGCACCTCGCGATCGAGCTCGATGTCTTCGGTCTCGCGCGCCATGGCGAGCTGAAAGTCGATAATGGCAGCCGCATCGCCGCGGCGCGCCTCGCGGTAGGTGGTCTCGTCGTTCATCGCCCGATATGAAAGCACACTCGAAAGCTCTGCTGTGGCTCGTCGCCTCGGCGACGATGTTCGGAGCTATGGCATTCGCGGCGAAGGTCGCCTCGGCGCGGTTGTCGGGACCGCAGGTGGCGATGGTGCGCTTCGCCGTCGGACTGCTGCCCGTCGCACTCATTCCGCGCGTGCGGCGAACCGCGCTCGCCTATCACCGGCTCGATCTCATTCTGATCCGCGGCTTCTTCGGAGGGCTCGCGGTGCTCTTCTACTTCATCTGCATCCAGCATGTCAGCGTCGGCGTGGCCACGCTGCTCAACTACACGTCGCCGATCTACAGCGGCTTCTTCTCGATGCTGTTCATCGGCGAGCGTTTGAGCCCGAAGGTGCTCATCCCGCTGCCGGTCGCATTGTTCGGCGTCTTCCTGGTGGTGCACGCGCACGCGCGGCCGGGCGAGCTGGTCGGCTTCGGCCGGTGGGAGTTGATGGGAGCGCTCTCCGCGATCTGCTCCGGCGCAGCGGTCACCGCGATTCGCGCGGCGCGACGGGCGGAGAGCTCGTGGTCGATCTACGGCAGCCTCTGTCTCTTCGGTCTGCTCACGACCTTGCCGCAGGGTCTGACGACGTGGCGCAATCCTTCGCATGACGAGTGGAGCGCGCTGGCCATCATGTCGCTGCTCGCAATCGGCGCGCAGTTGACGATGACGTTCAGCCTTCGCTGGGTCGATGCGATGACGGTCGGCGTCATTTCGCAACTGGCAGTGATCGTCTCCATGCTCCTCGGGGCACTGCTGCTCAGCGAGCGCATCACGCTGATGGCGGCACTCGGCGCCGTGCTGTCGATCGCAGGCGTCGCCGGCGTGACTTTCGTGACGCAGGCGCGAACAGCGGGAGACGGGTAATCGCGCGTCGACGCTAAGCCATCAGTTCCGCTGCACGCGCCAGCGCGACATCGAGATCTCGCGCGAGATTGCGGCGGCCGAACAGCTCGAGCTTGCCGGCGCGAATGATGGTCCGCAGCGGCTGCCCCGCGATCTCGGTCAGGATCAGCGTCGTCCCCTCGCGCGCACAGCGCTTCGCGAGCTGCTCCAGCGCATGCACACCGGTCGCATCCATCACAGGCACATTGCGCATGCGCAGGATGAACACTCGCGGCGGCCGGTCGATCTCGGAGGTCACGTCCTTCAACTTGTCCGCGGCGCCGAAGAAGAACGGGCCGTTGACCTCATACACCTCGACCCCGGTAGGAATCTCGCGGCCGCCGACGATCCGCTTGCCGCGGCGCGACTGCGTGATCTCACCCGGATCCTCGCCGCCGTCGCGCAGCTCGCGCGTGATCGATTCGATGTTGGTGAGGTCGGACATCCTCTTCATGAAGAGCAGCGACGCGACGACGATGCCTACCTGCACGGCGACGGTGAGATCGACGAACACCGTCAGCGCGAACGTCAGGATCAGCACGACGATGTCGCTCTTCGGCGCGCGCAGCAGGCCGGCGAACGAGCGCCATTCGCTCATGTGATACGAGACGATCACCAGGATCGCGGCGAGCGATGCGAGCGGCACCATCGCCGCCCACTTCCCGAAGAAGACCAGAATGAGCAGCAGCGTCGCGGCGTGCACCATCCCTGCGATCGGAGTGCGGCCGCCGGTGCGGATGTTCGTCGCGGTGCGCGCAATCGCGCCGGTGGCGGGAATCCCGCCGAAAATCGGTGAGGCGAGATTCGCCACACCCTGCGCCACGAGCTCCATGTTCGACTTGTGCCTGCTGCCGATCATGCCGTCGGCAACGACGGCGGAGAGCAGCGATTCGATCGCGGCCAGCAACGCCACCGTCAGCGACGGGGAGATCAGCTCCTTGAAATGCTCGAGCGGAATCGACGGCAGGTGCGGCGTGGGGAACGTGTTCGGCACTCCGCCGAAACGGGAGCCGATCGTCTCCACCGGCAGGTGAAACACCTTCACGACGATCGTTGCGGCGATCATCGCGACGAATGGCCCCGGCACCAGCCTCGAGATGCGCGGCCAGACGATCAGCACGATCAGAGTGCCGAGTGCAACGAGCACCGCCGGCAGCGACACCGACTCGAAGTGATCCGCGTAGGAGACCCACTTGTCGAGGAAGTCCGGAGGCACCTTCCCCATCTTCAGCCCGAGGAGATCCTTGATCTGGCCGGAGAAGATGATGACGGCGATGCCCGAAGTGAAGCCGGTGACGACCGGATACGGGATGAATTTGATCAGCGCACCCATGCGCGCGAGGCCGAGGACGACGAGCGCAGCGCCCGCGAGAAACGTGCAGACGGCGAGGCCGTCATAGCCGAACTTCGAAACGATCCCATAGACGATGACGACGAACGCGCCGGTCGGGCCGCCGATCTGCACACGGCTGCCGCCCAGCGCGGAGATGAGGAAGCCGGCGACGATTGCGGTGTAGAGGCCGCGCTCGGGAGGAACGCCGGACGCGATCGCGAAGGCCAGCGCCAGCGGCAGTGCAACGACACCCACCACCACGCCTGCGATCAGATCGTTGAGGAACTGCGAACGCGAATAGCCCTCGCGGAGGCATACAACCGATTTAGGAACGAACATCGGACCAGTTGGGAATTGTATCGAACGTGGAGCGATAGAGCCGCAACCATCCGATGCTGATGACGAACGCGAGCAGCGAAACGAGCGCACCGAGCTCGAGTCCCTCCGGCCGCGCGTTCACCGGCATCGGGTGCAGCGCTGCGTTAGGAATCTCCGAGACGCTCCCATCCGGATTGATCACGAACCGCACCCCAAGTCTCCCCAGCGCCTTCAGCGCCTCGGGCGACAACTGCTTCGGAATCGTATGCAGCAGCGAGTCGTAGCCGGCCTCACGGAGCTGCGCGGTGTAGCTCTTCGACATCAGAACGTCGAGCGAGACGACGTCGCGCACCGCGTAATTGGTCCCGAGATTCGCGGGAAACACCTCGAAATTGGAGGCGATCAGCCACTCGTGGCGAGGATCCATCTGCCGGATCTGCGCAATCGCGGGAGGCATCGGCGCAGCCTGCTGCAGCGAGACCGCGGGGTTGTAGCCGATGCCGAATGCGACCAATTCGGCGAGCGCCGCGGCGATGACCGCACTTCGCTTGCCACGGAGGAGCGCGACGCCGGCGATCAGCCACAACAGCCCGGGCAGCGCGATCCGGCGCAGCGCCGTCCAGCCTGCGGCTGCGAGATAGAACGTGAGGCGCTGCTCGTAAACGGCTGCAGACTGCTGCAGGTGTCCGCGCGCCCGGAGGAGATCGATCACCTGATGCGCGGCCGCAACGAGCTGGGGGCGCAGCGGAGGCAGCGACGGGAGCACGCCCGCGACGAGCAGCAGGCAGCCGCCGAGAATCAGCAGCGCACCCGCTTTCTTTCGAGGCCGCGACGCAAGCTCGCAGAGCGCCGGACCTGACGCGATCGACGCGAAGAGAACGAACGGCGTTGCGCAATACTCGAGCGCGAGCTGCGAAAGAAGCGGCGCGAGGTGGAACAGCCGCTCCACTCCCGGAATGCACCACGAGAGGATGAGTCCGATGATTCCGATCTTCAGTCCGCGGCGCAGAGGATCGGACAGCGATCGCCAGCAGAGAATCACGGCGAACAATGCGATCGCGCCGATGTATGCGCCCGCGCGAATCGTGAACGGCTCCGCATGCGGCAGTGCCGTGAGATCGAGCTCACTCTGCAGCGGGCTGCCGAGAATGCCGGGAACGATCTGCGAGATCACGGTCCAGTAGCGGAACGGATGAATCATCTGCGCGCGCATCGCGGCGGTGTCGCTTTGATACGCAAGGATCGCGAACGGAACATTGACGACTGCCAGAAGAAGAAATCCGAACATCGCTCCGGTGAGCGCCGGAATCGTTCCGAGCAACCCCCACTTGTGAGTGCGCTCGCAGTGCGCGATGAGAAAGACGATGACGCCGAGGACTCCGGTCATCAGCATCTCGGGGTGGCCGCCGGCGGTGATGAGCGCGGCGAACAGGATGACGAAAAGCGCGTGCTTCTCATTCGGCTGGCGGATCAATCGCAACGATGCGGCGAGAAGACCCGGCAAGACGGACAGGACGTTGGTGTGCGGATAGAGCAGCCAGACGATCATCTGCCCGCTGCAGGCATACACGATCGCGGAGATGATGGCCGCCCGCGGCTCCGCCCCCATTTCACGAGCGAGCCACCGTGCGCAGACCGCGGCGGTGACGAGCTTCAGCATCGCGGCGAGCGCCCAGCCGTAGAGTCCGAACAGAAGCCGCGGCCAGGTGAACGGCGAGAAGAGTGCGGTCTGCGGATTTGCGAAGAGCGGTCCCCCCTCGCCTGCGTAGCGGTTCACCCACGGCATCTCGCCTTTCGCCAGCATGCGGCGGACTTCTGCATCCCACACGGAGAACTGCACGATGGGATCGGACATCAGCGAATTCGAAACGCGCCCGCGAATCGAGGGGTCGCGCTTCCAGGCGAGCATGTCGCGCGGAAGATCGAGAGGAAGAAGCGCGCGGCCCGGCAGGAGCGCCGGGCCGGCATAGAGGAGCGCAATCGCCGCGAACAGCAGACCGAGACGGAGACGCAAGCCGCGGCAGTGTATGCGATCCGTCTATCTGGGTCGAAAGGTGATCGTCAGCTCGAAATACGTGTCCACCGGCTCGCCGTGCAGCGTGCCGGGTGTGAACGTCCAGCGCTGAAGGGCGTCGAGCACCGGCTGATCGAAAGCGCCGAAGCTGCTGGAGATGATCCGCGGTGAGCTGACGTGGCCGTTCCTGTCGATGATGCACTCCACGCGAACGACGCCGGCGATGTGCGCCGTGAGCGCGGCGCGCGGATAGAGCGGCTCGACGCGCGAGAGCACACGCGCGGGGCGAACATCGCCGACCGCGCGGTAAACCGTGGTCGCAACCGCGGGCGTCTGCGGCACGCTCTGGCCGATGTCGACGCCGTCATCACTGCCGTCGGGAACGCCGAACTTCGTTCCAGTGCCCGGTGTTCCGCTGCCCGGAGTCGAGCTGCCGTCGAACGGCAACGCTGTGGCGTGATCGGGGATCGTCTGTGGTGCAGCGTCTGGTTGGGGAACCTGCGGGGCGGTCTGCTGCTTCGGGACGGCGGCCTGCGGCTGCGGCTCAGGCGTGCGCGGAGCGGCCGGATTTCCCTTCGGCAGCGGCGGGTCGGACACGGGCAAGATCTCCTTGAACGACGCCATCTGCCGCGGCGCCTCGAGCGGGAACTTCGACGTTTGCACGCTCATGGCGATGGCGGCCACAGCAATCATCGAGTGAAAACCGATGGACATCGTGAAGAGTCCGGCTCTCCGCCTGGCCGCAATGGCATGCGCTTTGACCACTGATGTCTCGAACATGCTTTTTCTCCTTTGCAGCGTTCGACAAAGCATCGCGATGAACCGAAACCGCCGGCATGCAACAATGAAGTGAACATGAACGTCTTCTTCGCGGTACTGGCGGCAGCCATCCTCTCGTGCAACACTGTCGCGACGATGCCCGACGTCCACCTGAAGCTCACGACCGACGGCGGCTTCACCGGCCGCGGTGTCGGCGCAATCACCGTCGATGCGAGCAAGGCAACGACGGAGCGCTGCACGTCATCGCTGACACGGGAAGAGCTGCAGCAACTGGGCGACGCGATCGCCGCCGCGAAGAAATCGGCGTGGAAAGATTCCTACGGCAACGCACATCCCGACGCGGTGCAGTGGACGATGGAAGTCGATGACCGGAAGGCGGTCTGGTACGACAGCAGCGATGTGCCGAAGGAGATCGGTGCACTGCGCGACGCGGCGTGGAAGGTCCGCGAGCGCGTGAATCGCGAGTGTAAGTGATCCCCCTCAACGCGGCAGCGCCGCGATCCGCGTCAGCGCGCCGCGATGGCTGGGATTGAAGCGCAGCGCCTCTTCGAAATCCTTTCGTGCGGCCGCGAAGTCTCCCTTTCTCGCCGCGATATCGCCCAGCATCACCTGCGCGTCGACGGCATACGGGACTTCACTCACTACCAGCTCGAGCTCGCGCTTTGCGCGCGCCAGATCACCATGGTTCGCGGCGTTGATCGCCAGCATGATGTGGGGCCGCACCAGCGCATGCGTGGCCGGATTGGACGCGAGCGCGTCGAGCGCGGGCACACCGCGAGGATCACCGAGCGAGGCGAGGACGAGCGCCGCCATCTGCCGCACCTGAACGGATGGATCGTTGACGAGCGTTGCGACTGGATCTGCGATCCCGCTCGTATGCGCGTAGCCGAGGGCCTCGAGGAACTTCGCTCGCGCGAGAGGATCGCGGTCGTGCAGCAGCGGCACGATGACGGCGGCTGCGTCGCCGGGAAAGCGCTGCGCCAGAAGAACTGCGGCGGCGCCCCGAAGTGACGGCGCCTCATGCTCACCCCGCACGACGCGCGTGAGGGGCTCGAGACTCGCTGCCGCCGTCTTCTCGTCGATGGCGTCGGCGAGCAGCAGCCGACGCGCCTGACGATTCGCTGCACCCGGCCACCAGAGCTCGATCGCCTTCTGCATCTCCGCCGGCTGCTTGTCTCGATGGCAGTTCGTACATGCGTTCGGGACGCCGTGACGGATGGTGTTCGCGGGATTCGGAATGTCGATCGCGTGATCCGGAAAGCGGTCGAGCACGCCGCTGAGGATGCGCGGCATGTGGCAGTCCTCGCAGCTCACCGAATGATGATGGGAGTGTGATGCGTCGAGCGCCTTGTGGCAGTCGCGGCAACCGGCATCGAGCTTCACGTCGTTCGGCCCATGATCCTGATGCGGCGCGGTGTGGCAGGAGAGACAGGTGGCCCCGCCGATGCGATAACAGCGCGACTGGATCACCGCCTGATACTCGAAGCTCGAGCTCGACGGCCTGCCGTCGGCGAAGAACTCGCCGCTGCGCTCCGTTCCGTCGGTGATGACCAGCGCCTGATAGCGGTCGTCGTAATGCTCGCCGGGACGAAACTGCTGATTCGAAACGAGGAGCGGAAACAGCGGCTCGTGCGGTCCGTGACAGCGGCCGCAGACCGAGATGTCGTTCTTCGACGGACGGAAGATGTCGCTCTTCGCCTTCGTCTCCGCGTGCCGCGCGCCGGGCCCGTGGCAGGCTTCGCACGCGACGCCGGCATCGGCGAACGACGTCGTCCACGTGCGGGCATTCGCGTCATAGCGAACATCCACGCCCGTCGCATGACACTCCAGACATTCCTTGTTCACCGTCCGCTTGAAGTTGGTCCAGAAGTGGGGATGATCGGGGCCGACTCTCCCCTGCTTGGCCTCGTTGTAGTCGACCCATTCGCCCTTGCCGGTGACGTGGTAGTAGACCGGCAGCACCTGCCAGCGGCCGTCGGGGAACACCGTGACCGTATCCTGCATCCGCTTTCCGCCGATCAGCCAGTCGACCTTGTAGTCAAGTAGTTGACCTTCGCGGTTGCGCGTTCTCATCACGTAGCCGTTCGCCCGGCGCAGCATCCACGCCTCGCTCGACTCACCCTTGAAATGCGCATCATCGAAACGGCCGGCGACGAAGGTCTTCTCCGCTTTCGACAGCGCTCGTGCGTGCCAGTCGTGCGTCCAGCGCTCGTAGTTCTTCTGATGGCAGTCGCGGCAGGTCTCCGAGCCGGCGAATGCGTCGCGGGAGGGCAGCGAATCCCACGACTCGTCAGACGCGCGTTTCTGCAATGCCGGGCGCGCAGCGGTCTTCGCCGGCTGGCGATGACACGCCGCGAGCAGCAGCAGCGCCGCAACGCGGAGGATCAGTCGTGGACGCGGAAGGAATCGTGGCAATCGCTGCACGTGTCGCTGACAACCTTGAACTGTTCGTCGAATGCCTTCGCGTCGCCCTGCTTCGCCAGCGCCGCGAGCTTCGCACTCTCGCGCTCGAGCTTCGCGGCGACGCGCTTGAATTCCGGCAGCTGCTGCCAGATCGCCGGCCTGGCCTCGGTGCGAATCTGATCGGGACCGCTGCCCGCCGGAAACCATTCCACCAGCCGCCTGCTCACATCGTGGACGGCCGTGGCATGCGCCTCGAGGTCCGCGCGCGACGAGATCTGATGCTTCACGACGAGCGACATGGCGTTCATGTGACCGCCCATCGATTTCATCGAGGCCTGGCGGTATTTCACGATCGACTGCGGACTGTCTGCCGCAGCGAAGAGAAGAGCGAAGAGAGCAGCGAGAGCTCGTGTCATCACAATGAAAAAGCCCGCCGTGCATGATCGCACGGCGGGCCTCGTTGAGGAATGTGATGGGATTACGGATGCGTGATGCAGAGCGTGTAGCTGCCCGATCCGCTGTACGACGTCACCTTCCACTGGTAGTAGCCGGAGGTGCCGCTGTAGCTGACGTTCTCGCTGGCAGACGAGCTCGTGCCCGAGGCGACATTTGCCCAGGCCGAGCCGTTCCACTTCTGCAGGTAGAGGTCGAAATCAGCGCCTGACGCCGGTCCGGTGAGTTTTCCGGTGTGCGTGCCGGAGACGCTGCTGTAGTAGTAGGTGCCGTTCGGCTGGATCGCAGAAGCGCCCGTGCCGCTGAGCGAACCGCTGTAGCTCGTGCACGAGCCACCGCTGGATGCCGCATAGGTCGCGTTCAGCGAGACGCCCGACGCTGCCGAGTAGCCATTGAGGCCGATGTACCAGTCGCCGGCGGACGGGTTCGTCACGCTGACGGACTCGTTGTTGCCGGTCAGATACGGACGGTAGTCGTACACAGTCGACGACGGCTGCTGGCCGAACTTGACGTAGAGGTCCGCGTCGCCCGTGCCGCCCGACATCGTGATCTTGAGCGAGCTCTGGCCGGCCGGAACGGTGATCTTGTAGTACACCCACGCGCCGGAACCGACGGAGATGTTCGAAACGGTCTGCCCGTTGGTCAGCGTCGTCACGCCGCCGCCACCCGAGCTGCCGCCCGGAGCGCCGACGCAATCCCACGCCTGCGTGACCGACGTGGCTGCTGCGGAGCCGTAGAGATCCGTGGCCGCCTGCACCGTCGCGGTGCGCGCTGCTGCGAAGTTCGTCGAGGAAGTGAAGTACGTGGTCAGTGCGCGATACCAGATCTTCTGCGCCATGTTGAGCGACGTGCTCGACGTGGTCGACAGCGGGGTCACGACGACCGAGCTCATGCTGCGCGGGTGCGAGCCACCCATGACCATGAGGTAGTAGGCCAGGTTGGCGATGCCGGAGTTGCCATGAACGCCGCCGTTGTCCGACGTGCCGGTGATGCGCGACGGATACCAGTCGACGGAGTAGCCATCCTGGGTCGGGTTGTTCATGTAGCGAAGTGCGTCGCCTGCGGTGCCCGGCGTGTAGATGTCTTCGCCGACCTTCCAGGTGTTCGCATTCGGGGTGCCGCCGTTGTTCGTGTAGGCCTCGCAGGAGTTGCCGAGGATGTCCGAGGTCGCTTCGTTGAGAGCGCCGGACTCGTTCGAGTACGTGAGGTTGGCGGTGCGCTCGGTGACGGCGTGCGTCAGCTCGTGCGCATCGACGTCGAGCGCCTTCGACAGCGGAATGAACTGCGTGCCGTCGCCGTCGCCGTACACCATCTGCGAACCGTTCCAGAACGCGTTGTTGTACGAGGTCGAGTAGTGGACGGAGGAGATGATCGTCGCGCCGGCGTTGTCGTACGAGTTACGGCCGTGGACGTTGAAGTAGTAGTCGTAGACGCTGCCGGCGTAGTTGTACGCGGCCTGCGCCGTCGTGTCGGACGTGGCGGTGCCGCCTTCCGACCAGAGCAGCGTGCCCGGCAGTGTCGTGCCGTTGCTGCACGTGTACACCTTGCGGCTCTTCGCGTACATGTTGTGCGGCTGCTTGAGGACGGCGTGACCGTCAACCGCATTCGCATAGATCGTGTCGCGCTGCGGACCTTCTTCGTTCGTGTACGCGACGTCAACGGCCCATGCGAGGAACGCGTTGCTCTTCTCGTTCACGACGTAGGTCAGACGAGCGGCGCTGAGGAAACGGCCGTTCGCGATGCCGAGCTCTTTCGCCGCGATGTCGGTCGCGGTGACGGCATCCATCGACGGGTTGCGCGGAAGGTTCTCATCGGCTGCGAAGCGGCCGTTCATCGCCTTCACGTTCCCGTTGCCATCGACGTGCACGATGTACTCGGCGCCGACGACCGGCAGCCCCTTCAGGGTCTGCTGGAACTTGTAGTGCGTCTGGCCCAGCGAGTCCTTCGTCACGCTCAGCGTGTCGAAGTCTTCTGTGCCCTGCATCTTGAGGAGATCCTTCTGCGCCTTCAGAAGGGCCTTGGCCGACGCATCGTTATGCTTCGAGCCGATGTTGCCAAGGTCTCCGGTAACGAACGTCGGGGTTCCCTTGTGGTCTACACCAGTGATCGAAAAATTCGGATTCGTGGCAGGAGGTTTCGCCATCGCAACCGTGGCGATGAGGGTCAGAGCGAACGAGAAAACTTTTTTCATGTGCTCCCCTAGATGAATTAGCGTCCCAACTGGGCGCGGGCTCCCTTAGGGCAAGCGCGGTGCCTACTCGAAGCTCAGCAGGTAACCTATTGGCAAGCCACGACTTATCAAAATTATGCGGAAGGATGTGGATCAAATTCAAACCCGTGTGACATTTTGGAAACGTCCAGCGCGGGTCAAAATGAGATCATCGGGTTATTGGGCGACCCGCCATTTCTGCCCGCTGACGGAACTTTGAGGCATTTTCCTTGTCGCCCCACTTCTCCAGCCCGCCTGCTGCGAACAGATACGCATCCTTCGTCGGATTCTTCTCCACCATTTCCTGCAGCGTCGCCATCGCCCCTTCGCGATTTCCCGCAAGAAAATCGATGAGCGCCAGATCCGAATACGCCTGCAGATTCCGCGGCTCCGCCGCGATTTCTTCGCGGAATTGCGCGCGCGCCTCATCCATCCGCCCGAGGTGCGCCAGCACATCCGCCAACACGAAGTGATAGTGCTCCGGCTGCGAGCCCGCGTTCTTCCGCCGCGCCTCTTCCTCGACTTCCAGGAGGCGCAGCGCACCTCCATAGTCGCCTCTCGTCTGTGCGATGCGCGCCATCAGGAAGAGCGCTTCGACGCGATCCGACGGCTCGCGATCCGCTTCCTGCGCTTCGACCGACGCCGTGCTGAGATCGCGCTTCGCCAGAGCAATCTCACCGAGGAGCAGGTGCGCGCCGGGCGCGTTGCCAGCCAGCGCGAGGCGCGCGTGCGCTTCGGCACCCGCGAGATCGCCGGCGAGCAGCAGCGACTGCGCCGCGGAACGCGCGAACTGCGCGGCGAGGCGCGGCGTGGCGTTGATCCCCGCTTCGAATGCGGCGGCCGCCTTCTGATGCTCGCCAAGCTCGTCGTACGCATCGCCCAGCTGATCGCGCAGATCGCTCCATCGCGGATTCGCGGCGAGCAGAGGCTCGATCATCGCGATCTTCTTCTGCGGATCGGATGCGGCACCGATCGCCTTCAACTTCGCCAGATCGGCGATGCGCGTCTTCGGATCCGGAAGGTTGCCCCCTTCATCCGTTCCCGCGCTGACATATCCCAGCGCGGCGAGCTTCTTCGCCTCTTCCGGATCGATCTGCTCCGGCGCGCTGAAACGCACGTCGTAATGCCCGAGCTCTTCGTGCAACGCCGCACTCGTCCGGCGATCCTTCGCAGCGAGATCGCGCCTTTCACGCAGGTCGTGGGCGACGTCATACAGCTCCTCGCGCGGCGCATCGATGAAGTGCATCGAACCGCTCACGACCGATCGCAACTCGCTCCACCCGAGATGGATCCTCGGATACAACGACTCGGAGTAGATCGTTCGCGCCGGAATGGTGTCGTGCAGCAGCGACACTCCCCGCAAGCCGGCAGGCGCCGCGACACCGATCGCATCGAGAATCGTCGGCATCACATCGATCAACTGCACGGGAAGGTCGATCTTCCCGCGGCGCGCCGAGTGCGGAAGCTTGATCATCAGCGGAACCTGCAGCGACTCGCGATAGACGAAGACACCATGCTCCTGCTCCCCATGATCCATCAGCCCCTCGCCGTGATCGGAGAGAAGCACGATCAGCGCGCGATCGTAGAGCCCTTCTTTCTTCAGGAATCGAAAGAACGTGCCGACGATCGCGTCGGCCTTCTTCACATCGCTGTCATACGTCGGCTCATACGGAGCATGCGGTTCGTAAAGATGAAGGAAGCAGAACTGCGGCACGCCGAGGTTCTTCGCGATCAGTTCTTCGGCGATCTTCTCCGTCGCTTCGCCGCGACGCTGCAACGCGCCGATCGGCGCGCCACTCACCATGCCGATGTTGTCGTCATACTCGTTGAATCCCGACGCCACACCCGTCGACGCGCGCAGCACATACGCCGACACCGCTGCCTCGGTGTGATATCCGGTTCCGGCCAGAAGGGAAGCAAGCGTCGGATGTGATGCGTCGAATCGATAGCCGGCGTTGTCGCGCACTCCATGTTCGGCCGGAAGCAGGCCGGTCAGAATCGACAGGTGCGACGGCAGCGTGAGCGGCGCGTGCGACCACGCGTTCCGGCAGTCGATCGACTCGCGCGCGAAGGCCTTGATGTTCGGCGTGATGGCGCCGACATGATCCGAGCGCAACGTGTCGATCGAAATGAGGATGACCGGTGGATGCTCCTCCTGTCGCGTGCAGCCGGTGATCACGAGGAGGAAGAGAAGAACGAAACGCTTGAGCACGCGGCGCGAAGTCTAACGCACCACGGCGGCAAGTCCGAACCGCTCCGGCTGGCGCCCGCGCGGCATGTAAAGCGTTCCGAACATCGCATCGATCCAGGGGAAGAGACCGGCGAAGTTCCTGTCGAGCCCCTCCTCTTCACTGGTGTGATGCCACCGGTGAAAGAGAGGCGACGCGATGACATAGCGCAACGGGCCGAGATCCCAGTTGAGATTCGCATGGATGATCACGGCCCATGCGGTCAGCAGCGGCGCGACGGATGCCAGCGCTCCTCCCCGAAATCCGAGCAGATAGAGCGGCACGACCTGAAAGAGCCGCATGCCGGCCTCATTCAGCGGATGCAGCCGCGTCGCGGAAAGCCAGTCGAGATCCTCGGAACTGTGATGGACGGCGTGGATGCGCCACAGCAGGCCGGCGCGGTGGAAGAGGCGATGGCCGAAATATCCGAGCAGGTCGGCCGCGACAAGCGTCTCGATGAGCTGCAGCGGCGCCGGCTGCCGCGTAAACCACGTCGAGCCTCTTCCGGGCATCAGCATCACCGCAGCGAAGATCAGGACCGAGGTCAGTGTATTGGTGAGGAGCGGAGTGACGAACCAGAACCCGAAGTCGATGAGACGCTCGCGCCGGAAAATCGTCTTCGGTTTCACGGCCGCATACCGCCGCTCCAGCAAGGCAAAGATGACGGCGAGAACCGGAATCGCGATGACGAGCCCAAGCAGGCGCATATTCACCATACGATCGTGGCGGAGATCCGCTGAATGCCGAACCCTTGGCATGCTTCATTCGTAATCATCAGGCCATGACGAAGCTGCTGCGTGATCCCCAACTCGATCAACTGGTGGAAGAGCTCAACCGCAACGAGCGTCCGGCGCTGCGTCCGGTCGAGAACGAAGCTGCCCCACCCGCCACTGCACCGGCGGGCAGCGCGCTCGAAGGCATTCTCCTTGAGATGACTCAGCGCTCGGCGAGCGATCTCCTGCTCGTTGCCGGCATGCCGCCGGTCCTTCGCCTCGGCGGCCGCCTCGTACCGAGCGATGCCGAGGCGCTGTCTGCTGAAGATGTGCGGATGCTGCTCGCGCCGTACACGAGCGGGCGTTTGCGCGATCGGATCGACAGCGAGGGCTCAGCGGATTTCTCGCTGCGCGCGGGCGGCATGCGTTTCCGTGTGAATGTCCACAAGCAGCGGGGAACGATCGCCGCAGCGGTTCGCGCTCTGCCGATGGCGATCCCGACGCTGCATCACCTCGAGCTGCCAACCTCGCTTGCGGAGCTGGTGAAGCCGTCGCGCGGACTCGTGCTGATCTGCGGCCCGACGGGCTCGGGGAAAACGACCACTCTCGCCTCGCTCGTCAACGAGATCAATCGCGCCGAGGCGCGGCACATCGTCACGATCGAAGATCCGATCGAGTACGAGCACCGCAATCAGAGCTCGATCATCGAGCAGGTGGAAGTCGGCCGTGACGCACCCTCCTTCGCATCCGCGTTGCGCTCGGCGCTGCGGCAGGATCCCGATGTCATTCTCGTCGGCGAGATGCGCGATCTGGAGACCGTCTCCACGGCTCTCACTGCGGCGGAGACCGGCCATCTCATCCTGGCCACGCTGCATACGAGTGATGCTGTGCAGGCGATTCATCGCATCGTGGATGTGTTCCCGCCGCAGCAGCAGATGCAGATCCGCCATCAGCTCGCGCTGAGCCTGAACGCGATCGTCTGCCAGCATCTGATTCCGCGAAGCGACGGGAACGGACGCGCTGCCGCGGTCGAAGTGCTGCTCGCGAATCATGCGGTTCGCAATCACATCCGCAACGAGAAACTGCAGAACCTCGTCACCGAGATCACGCTCGGAAAGCGGCAGGGAATGATCTCGCTCGAGGAATCGCTGGCGTCGCTCGTGCGCCGCGGGGCGATCACGCACGAAGAGGCGCGGATTCGCGCGCCGCGGCCGGACGAACTGGAGTCGGTGCTGCGAAGGTATTAGGGGTGGAGTGCGGACGCCTCGTCCGCACATCCCCGCGACGGCAGCAGCTCGCGGACGAGGCGTCCGCGACTCCACTTCAAACAATCTAAGCGTGGAGTGCGGACGCCTCGTCCGCACATCCCCGCGACGGCAGCAGCTCGCGGACGAGGCGTCCGCGACTCCACTGGCGATACACTCCCGCCTCGCCGTGAAACGCCTCGCAACTGCCGTCATTCTCTTCGCCGCCGCGCTCGCCGCACATCTCGTCTATTGGCGGCTCAGCAACGGCGACTACTTCTATCCCGATTCGGCGACGTATCTCGTCCCGGCGCAGAACCTCGCGCACGGCCTCGGCTTCGTGAACTGGCTGCACGTTCCGGAAACCATCCGCACGCCGGGCTACTGCGTCTTTCTCATGCCGTTCGCATCGAATGCGGCGGCGATCGTCTTCGTCCAGCACCTGCTCGCCGCATTGCTCGCCGCGGTCATCTACCTCATCACGGCAAGCTGGACCGGCAGCGAGCGCGCGGCGATCGCGGCCGGCGCGATGTTCGCCTTCGACCCCGCGATCCTTCACTACGCGAACAAGGTGCTGAGCGAGACGGTATTCGCCGTCGTATTCATGGCCATCTGCATCGCGGCGCAGCGCCTGCGCAGCGCGCGCGGCGCGGTCATCGCCGGACTCGCCACCGGCGCTCTCGTGCTCATTCGTCCGGTCGCGATCCTCTGGTTCCTCATCATCGCTTTCTATCTCTTCGTCTCCGCGCGCCGCCAGCTCATCGCGGCGTTCGTCATCAGCTCGTTCCTCCTGCCGCTCGGCTGGGGGATGCGCAACCGGATTCGCACGTCCGTCTTCACCATCGCCTCGGTCGCGGGGACGAACATGCTGATGTATCGCGGCGCCGGCGCGCTCGCGATCATGGACGACTACGAATTCAAGGACGCGCTGGCGGACCGGCAGAAACAACTGCTCGAGGAGGCGGACGCGATGATCCGCAGAAGCGAGCATGTCGAGAACCGCGATGTCCTGCCGCACGCGGTTCAGGCCCGATACTTCAGCGCGATCGGCCGCCGCGTGCTGCTGCAGCATCCGGTTGGGGCCTTCTTCATCACGCTGCACGGCATCGAGATCAATCTGTTCGACAGCGACTGGGAAGCGATCTGGGTCGTGAGCCGCGTGCCGCCGACGATTCTGCGCATGACGCTGGATGGCATCGTCTACACCGAATTCCTCCTGGCGATCGCCGGCATCGCCGTGCTCTGGCGCCGCGATCGCGCGCTTGGGGGGTTCGTCGCGCTGACGCTGCTCTATTTCATCGTGATCAGCGCCGGAGGCGAATCCGAAGCGCGCTTCCGCGTGCCGGTGATGCCGCTCTACGCAATCGCTGCCGCGTCGGGCCTGCTGATCTTCAGAAGCGGCGCAGCTCCGGATTCTCGATGATGCGCGCTCTCGCCGCGACCGGGTGCTCGACGGCATACGCAATCGCACGAACCACATTCGCCAGCGTGACCGGATAGAGACGCCGCGCGGTCTCGCCGCTCTTCGGCGACAGCATCGCGAGCCAATAGAAAGGAAGGATCGCGTATGGCCAGCGGTGGCCGGGCCCGAGGACGTACCAGGGGCGGATGAAGGTCGAAGGGAGGTTGGTGTCGCGGAGAACCCGCTCCCCTTCGGCGCGCACCGCGACGTACTCGCGCATGATCGGCGCCGGCTGCGCGACGCTCAGGTAGATGAAGTGCCGCACGCCGGCGCGCGCCGCCGCGCTTGCCGACTGCGTCACCGACACGAGATCGATCGCGCGGAACTGCGCCGCCTTGGCCGGCGATGGATGTGCGACGCCGACGAGTTGCACGAACGTATCGCCGGGCGCGATCGCCTCGATGAACGTCGAGGCGTCGAGCGCGTCGCCATGAACGGCTGTCGCACCCTGCGGCAGTTTCCTCTCCGATCCGGCACGCACGAGCGCGCGAACCGTATGGCCGCGTCCCGCAAGCTCCGGAATCAGATGGCGTCCGATATAACCGGTGCCGCCGGTAACGAATATATTCATGCCGGTACTACGATGATGCGCGCGGCACGGATGCACTCGCTCATGCTCGTCCTCGCTTTCGTGGCGATCCGCTGCGATACGCATGCGGCAACTCCACCGGCTGCACTGCAGCACCATGAGGTCCGGCCTGACCGGCTTCCGAAGCCGTTCGCCACGCGCAGCGCAGGCAATCCCGCGCGCATCGTGAACCGCCCGCCGCATGCGGAGCTGCTGCTGCCGCCCGGTTTTCACATCGAGCGTTTCGCGGACGGCTTCGACGAGCCACGCAATCTTCTGCTCTCACCGAACGGCGACATCGTCGTCGCAGAGTCGGCGGGCGGACGCATCACGATCCTTCGCGGCAACCGCCGCTTCGTCTTCGCCTCGGATCTCGATCGTCCGTTCGGACTCGCGCTTCACGCCGGGTACCTCTACGTGGGCCTCGAGTCGGCCATCGTGCGATTCCCGTATGCACCGGGGCAGACGATCGCACGCAATCCGCCGGAGCGTCTCGTCTCGCTGCCGCCCGGCGGCCACGTCACCCGCAACATCCTCTTCAGCCGCGACGGCTCTCAGTTGTTTGTCGCGGTCGGTTCCTCCGGCAATGTGAACATCGAGAGCGACGTGCGACGCGCAGCGATCACAGTCATGAAGCCGGATGGCAGCAGTGCGCGCACGTTCGCCAGCGGATTGCGCAATCCGGTTGGTCTCGCGCTCGAGCCGAAAACAGGAGCGCTCTGGACGACGGTCAACGAGCGCGATGGTCTCGGCGACGAGCTCGTGCCGGACTATGTGACGGAAGTCCACGACAGCGCTTTCTATGGATGGCCGTACGCGTACATCGGTGCTCATGAAGATCCGCGGCTCGGGGGACGCCGCCGCGATCTCGTCGCGAAGAGCGTCATTCCCTCCGTGTTGCTCGAGTCGCATTCCGCACCGCTGGGACTCGTGTTCTACGAAGGGGAACATGTTCCCGCCGGAATATCGCGGCCGCGCATTCGTCGCGCTGCATGGCTCGTGGAATCGCGCGACACTCACCGGCTACAAGGTCATCACGATCCCCTTCCGCGACGGCCACGCAGCAGGCGGCTACGATGATTTCGTCAGCGGATGGATCGCCGATCCGCGAGGCCAGGCATGGGGCCGCCCTGTCGGGTTGCTCGTGCTGCCCGACGGTTCGCTCCTCATCGCCGACGATGGCGCAAACATCCTCTGGCGAGTGACATACCGGCGGCCATAGCGCGTTCCGATCGGCGTGGTTGATGCAAGGAATCTCTCTCATGAAACAGAGAGACAAACAACGAGAAGTCCGCAACCCGCTGCGACGCGCCGTGCGCGCCGCGCGCCGCATGCTGGCGCACACGAAACACGCTGAGCCCGCTCGCGAAGCCGCGGCTGAGCCTGTACGCATCGCCCAGCCTCAGGCGCGGCCGCGTCCCGTTCGGCGCGAGACCGACATCCCGTTCGACACGATCGCCGGCAATTACACGCCGACCCAGACCAGCCTCAAGGCGCCGTTCCGCGCCGATGGCTCGGATCATCATCGCGATCAGGAATACGGACGCGGACCGGAGGACGATCGCTGGAACGATGAGGACCGCTTCACCAACAAGTCCGGCGATCCCCGCATCGGCACGCACGGGCGCTCGTATGAAGGAAAGCGCAACGATCAGGAAGGAGAAAGCGAATGGATCAGGACAGCCCGATGAGCAGCAGCGGTTTCGGAGCGACGACGGCAAGCGAGAGAGCGAGTGATGTTTGTCCGACCTGCGGCCAGAACTCCAGGCACACAGGTCTCGAGGAATTCCTCGGCAAGCTCGGCATCAGCGAAGAGATGATTCGCAATCTCAAGTCCTCGATGAACAACGCGGACGTCGAGGAGTACCTCAACGTGGCGCGTGACTATCTGCGCAATGGCAGCAACAAGGCGGTCTCCTACGCGAAAGAGAATCCCGGAAAGGTCGCGGCAGGTGTCGCCGTACTCGCGATCGGCACGGGGATGCTCGTGAACGCGCTGCGCGATTAGCAATGGCGAAGTGCGGACGCTTCGTCCGCACTTCGTTCCCTCGTCAGCCTGCCCCTTACAATATCCGGATGCAGAAGATCGATCGCTTCCTGAAGCTGATGACCGATCGTGGTGCATCCGACTTTCACATGACGGTCGGCCGCCCGCCCATGCTGCGGGCATCGGGCTCGATCGAGACGATCCGCTACCGCATGCTGACGGAAGCGGATTTCAACGACATGATCGAGCCGATCGCCACTCCGCGCCTATGGGAAGAATTCAGGAAAACCGGCGACGTCGATTTCTCCTACGAGATTCCCGGCATGTCGCGCTTTCGCGTGAACCTCTTCCGGCAGCAACGCGGCGCAGGCGCGGTCTTCCGCGTCATTCCGACGAAGATCCTGACGATCGAACAGCTCGGCCTGCCGGATCAGGTGCGCCGCATCGCGGCGATGAAGAGCGGCCTCGTGCTCGTGACCGGTCCAACCGGCTCGGGCAAATCGACGACGCTGGCATCGATCATCGATCTGATCAACGAGACGCGCGCGCTGCACATCATCACGATCGAAGATCCGATCGAGTTCGTGCATCCGAACAAGAAGTGCCTCATCCATCAGCGCGAGATCGGCAATCATGCGAAGTCCTTCGCGGAGGCGCTGAAGGCGGCCGGGCGCGAAGATCCCGACTTGATCCTCGTCGGCGAGATGCGCGACCTCGAAACGATCTCGATGGCGCTGACAGCCGCGGAAAAAGGGACGCTCGTCTTCGGCACGCTGCATACGAACAACGCGGCCAAAACGATGGACCGCATCATCAGCGTCTTTCCCGCCGGCGAACAGGAAGGCATCCGCAACGTCCTCGGCGAGACGATTCGAGGGGTCGTGGCACAGCAACTGCTGCCGAAGATCGGCGGCGGGCGCGTCGCCGCACTGGAGATCCTCTTCGCGTCGCCCGCGATCGGCAACATGATCCGCGAAGGAAAGACGCCGCAGATCACGAGCGCGATTCAGACCGGCGTGAAGGAAGGGATGATCGACATGGACGGCTCGATCCGCCGCCTGTACGAAGAGAAAAAGATCAGCGGCCGCGCCGCCTACGACAAGGCGATCGACAAGGAGCTGTTCAAAGACGTCGCGAATGCCTGAGGCGGCAGCAGGAAGAAGTTGCCCTAAACAAAAAAGGCGGCCCGTGAGGGCCGCCCTGTTGTCTGTTGCGTGTTGCCTGGTGACTAGTTCCGCTTGCTCATCGCGCGCTCGAAGGCGAGCGCCATCGCGCTCTTTCCTTCCGCTTCGCCGCGCTCTTCCATGAACTTGCTGTACTCCTCGCGCTCCGCGGCGGCCTTCGCGGCCTCGTGGCTCAGCGAAATGCGCTTGCGCGTCACGTCGATCGACATGATGCGCACCATGAGGCGCTCGCCTTCCGGATGCTCGGCACCGGCGAGCTCGGAGTTCGGGATGAGACCCGTCAGTCCCGGCTCGAGCTGTACGAACACGCCCGGCGCGCCGGTGTGATCGACCGTACCTTCGACGACTTTGCCGATTCCGTACTTCTGGCCGGCGGCTTCCCACGGATCGCTCACCGCAACTTCGCGGAGCGAAAGCGAGAGGCGCTTGCGCGACGGATCCACTTCGCGGACCCAGCCGGTGACGGTCGAGCCGATCTGCACCGACTCATCGCCCGGCTTCACGCCGAACGGAAGCTGCGAGAGATGGACGAGACCGTCGAGACCCGGCTCGACTTCGATGAAGTATCCGAAGTCGGTCGAGCGGACGATGCGGCCTGTGAACTGCGCGCCAACCGGATAACGATCGGCGACATCACCCCAGGGATCCGGCTCCTGATCTTTCATCGACAGCGAGATGCGCTTGCCGTCGTTGTCGACCTTGATGACTTTGACATGAACTTCCTGTCCGACCTGCACGACTTCTTTCGGATCGGTCACGCGGCGGCGCGACATCTCCGACACGTGCAGCAGTCCATCGACACCGCCGAGATCGACGAAGGCGCCGAACGGGGTGATGGTCTTCACGCGGCCGGTGAGCTCGGCGCCGGGCACGACGGCCTTGCGCGTCTCTTCGGCGCGATGCGCGGCAGCTTCTTTCAGAAGTGCTGCGCGCGAGACGACGATGCGGCGGCCGTCATCCGACATCTCGGTGACGCGGAAGTCGTACGTCTGGTTGAGGAAGGCATCCGGGTTCTCGATCTTGCCGAGGGCAATCTGAGAAAGCGGGCAGAAGGCGCGGAGGCCGCTGACGCTGACGTCGAAGCCGCCTTTGTTCCGGCCGGTGATTTTCCCTTCGACGGGAAGATGGTTCTCGTACATCTGGCGAAGAGCATCGAGCGATGCCTTGCCTTTGATCATCTTGCGCGAGATGCGGATCTCGGGCGAAGTCTTGACCACAGTCCCTTCGACCGTGTCACCGATGTCGAGCCCATCGAGCTCCGCTGCGGCCATTACGGCCTCTGAAGGGCCACCGTACGAGACGAACGCGTCGTCGCCGGAGATCGATACGATCTGGCCTTTCAGCAGGTCACCCTGCTCCGGAGTCTTGAAATTCAGGCTCGCCTCGAACGCCTCGGCAAAGCTGTTTGCCTCAGCGTTGTCTCTCGTTTGCGTCATGGGATTGTTGTTACCTTTCGATGGAAGTGCGTGAATCGTGGGGCGCGTATCTTATCCGATCTCCTCACGCGAGTGAACAGGACATCGCTGCAACCCTGGAGCCCCGGGATTTCTTCCTCTGAATGTACGACAGGCGCCCTCGCCTGTCGGGTGTCATTCGGGACAGGCGGGGGCGCCTGATGGGACAGGCGAGGGCGCCTGTCCTACACTGTCGGCATGCATCCATGGCACGACGTCGCTCTCGGTACTGACGCGCCGCATCTCGTTCCCGTCGTCATCGAAGTCCCGAAGGGGTCGAAGACGAAGTACGAGCTCGACAAGAAGAGCGGCCTCATTCGCGTCGACCGCGTTCTCTTCAGCTCCGTCCAGTATCCGGCAAACTACGGCTTCATCCCTCAAACCTACTGCGAAGATCACGATCCGCTCGACGTGCTCGTCCTCGGGCAGGAGCCCGTCGTGCCGCTCTCGGTCATGCTCGCCAAGCCCATCGGCGTGATGAAGATGCGCGATCAGGGAGAGGCGGACGACAAGATCATCGCCGTCCACGCCAACGATCCGGAGTACGTCCATTACAACTCGATCACCGAGCTCGCGCCACACCGGATGACCGAAGTGAGCCGCTTCTTTCAGGATTACAAAGTGCTCGAGAACAAGATCGTCGAAGTGGAGCACTTCCTCGATCGCGACGACGCCCTGCGGGTGATCCAGGAAGCCATCGATCTGTATTCGAAGAACCGGGATGCGTTGAGATTGAGCTGACTCCCAGCGCCCATTTTTTTCTTCGCCACCCTCTTGGCAAACTCCAACCGCGGCACCATATTGCTCCTCACCTTCAGTTCGGATGCGCCGCGCCGATGTCAACGAACTGCGGGATGCTTCGGGGTAGCGTGGAACGCCGGAGCGGTGATCCGAATGCTCCTTTGCAGCTGCCAACGGATCGCATACAGCCTCGGAAAGCAAAGGGATTCGCGAGGCGCACAAGTCGGTTCGGATGCTCTCTGGTAGCTGTCAACGAACCGAGAAAGGGTCCGCGGAACCAGAGACCGCGGGCCTCTTCCTTTTTACCTTAAGGCGGTAAACTCGTCGCATGACGACGCGAATGTTCCTCGTCCGCCACGGCGCCACGGAGCTCACCGCGGAAGACCGCTTTGCCGGCGCGACCGACGTGCTCCTTTCCGAAGCAGGCCGCGAACAGGCTCGGCTTCTCGGAATCCGTCTCGCAGGTGAATCTCTCTCGGCAGTGTACGCATCGCCGATGCGGCGCACGATCACGACGGCCGAGATCGCAAGCGAGTCGCACGCGCTCCCGATCACTCCCGTCGACGGCCTCCGCGAAATCAATCACGGCCGTTGGGAAGGAAGGACTCGCGCGGAAGTCGAACGACAATTCCCCATCGAATATGCGCGGTACGAAGAGGATCCGTACACATTCTCTCCCGTCGGCGGCGAGAGCGGCCTCGCGGTGACGGCTCGCGCCCTTCCTGCGCTACTCGATCTCGTCGAACGGCACAAGGACAGCGCGATCCTCGTCGTCTCGCACAAGGCAACGATCCGCCTGCTGCTCAGCTCGATCCTCGGATTCGATCCGAGGAAGTATCGCGACCGCCTCGATCAGAGTCCCGCAGCGCTCAACATCCTCGACTTCAAGGACGCAGCACACGCGCGCCTCACGCTCTTCAACGACACCTCGCACTACGACCGCCCAGTGCCGGAAGTGCCGAAGCACCGCCTGTCGAAGACCTGGAGCCAGTGAGCCTGCTCGCCTATCTCACAGTGAACTTCGGCGCATTCTTCAGGACGGCATCGGCCGGGGTGAAGTAGCGCGTGTTGTTCGACTTGTCGAGCGCCGACATCCAGACGATCGACCAGAGGCCTTTCGCAGCGTCCTGCGGCACTTTGATCTCGCCGGTCCAGATCTGCGGATTGTCGGGTGACTGCCTCATCGGGAAGTAAACCTTCGGCGGCTGGCCATCATCGCCCGGAGGGCCCGCCGCGGTACCGCTCACGCTCGCTGCTCCGGAGATGTCATCCGTCACCATGGCCGTGACATTCACGACGCCGTTCGCCGTCGTCATGAGCGGATCGAGCGAAAGCGATTCGATGTTCGGCGGCGTACTGTCGCATTTGTCGGCGATGATGTTCATCTTGACCGGCGCGACGACCGCGTTGTCGGTGTAGCGGAACGTCGACTGGTTCTGCGCCTTGTCCTGCATCTGAATCTGCTCGAGCTGCCAGTCGCCGCAGTCCGCGGTCTTCATCGCGACGACATCGCAGACGAAGTTCTCCGGATCGGTGGCCCTGCAGCCGAAGCCGATCCGCGCCGACTTGTTCGGACTCTGGAAAACGCCGCTCACCATCGCGACACCGGACTTGTCATCCGAGGCCTGGACGAACAGCGTGTCCTTCTCGCCGCCGTTGATGCTGCGGCGCTCGAGATACGCGCTGCGCAGAACGGGCGGCGTGCTGTCGCCGCTCTCGGAATTCACCGTGAAACCGACGCCGCCGTTCCAGCTCGAGTTGACGTTCGTCGTGTTGCCCGCGTTGTCGGTGATGCTGATGAAGTTGATGCGCCACAGTCCCTGCTCGCACCCCTTCGGCACCGCGATGCGCGCCACGTAGCGGTTCGACTCGGGAGATTCACGCTGCGCCGCGAATCCCTGCAGAGCCTTGCCGCTCGGACTCGCGATGCTCCCCGCGATGTTGCGGATGCCGGAAAGATCGTCGGTCGCGGTGATGATTGCCGCCGTCTCCTGACCGTCGTTGATCACCGGCGGCTGAAAGATGACGCCGAGCAGTTGAGGCGGGCTCGTATCCGAAGTCGGATCCTTGACCTTCGGTCGGTCCGGCGTATCGCCGCCTGATTTCTGCGAGTTGTTCTGCGGCGATGGTGATGAGGCCTGCGGCTGCGCGGGCCGCGCGCTGCTGCTGCCGCCGAACGCATTCGAGATCGCGGTGCCGATGCGTGAGAGCAACCCGGGCTCGCTCTTCGGCGCACCCATCGGTTTCGATACGGCGGGCGCCGGCGCGGACGCCGCGCGCGGTGCCGCAGTCTTTTGCTGCTGCACGCCGCCCTCCCGCTGCGCTGCGGCAAGCGCCTCCGCGAATCTCTGTTCGCGCGAAGCAGACGACACGGTGACGGGCGCTGCGGTCGCATTCGGCACAGGAGTCACGATCCCCACGCCCGCAGGCTGCGTCCCCTCGGACGACGGACTCACGATCCCACTCGCATGTCCCTGCGTCTCGTTCTGCGGAGCGGCGCTCTCGGATGCACTCGCACCGTCCGTGCTCTCTGCGGACTCGCGATTGTAAGAACGGATGCGCAAGCCGATCGCAGCGACCAGCACCAGCGCGAGGCCGATGAAGAACAGCGGGAGAAAGGACCGGTTGGACACGATCAGTTGACGACACCAGGAACCGCGAGAGTGAACGGCGCAATTTCCGCACGGAAGGTATCGCCTGCCGGAGTCTGCATGAAGTACGCGCCATGCATCGAGCCGACGGAGGTCCGCAGCGGACAGAAGCTCGTGTACTCGAACACCATCCCCGGGCGAAGCAACGGCTGCTCACCGACGACGCCCGGCCCCTCCACTTTCTCCACATTCGCATCGGAGTCGGTGATGATCCACTCGCGGCTCATGAGCTGCGCGGTTTCCCCTCCCACATTCGAAATCCGCACGTGGTAGGAAAAGAAGTAGTAGTCCTGAACGGGATCGCTGCGCTCGGGGATGAACGTGCTCTCCACTTCGATGCGGATGCCGCGTGTCGTGGTGTCAGACATCAGTGATGCCCCAGCACGCGATGCGGCACGTATGGCTCTTCGAGGAATGACATTTCTGCGGCATCGAGTACGATCTCCACGGCAGCGATGGACTGTTCGAGTTGCTCCAACTTCGACGCACCAACGATCGGCGCGGTCACGCCGGGACGGTTGAGAACCCAGGCCAGCGCGATCTGTGCCGGCGTGACTCCCCTCTTCCCAGCCAGTTCCACCACGCGATCGACGATCGTGAAATCCGACGCGGCATAGTACATCTGATGCGCGTAGTCGTCCGTGACGGAACGCGAGGTCGCCCCCTGCTTGTCGCGCGTCCGGTTGCCGGCGAGGAATCCGCGCGCCAGCGGACTCCAGGGAATGACGCCCACTCCCTGATCGACGCAGAGCGGCAGCATCTCGCGCTCCTCCTCGCGGTAGATCAGGTTGTAGTGCGGCTGCATGCTGACGAAGCGCGTCCAGCCATGCGCGTCCGAGGCCGCCAGCATCTTCGCGAACTGCCACGCGTACATGCTCGATGCGCCGATGTACCGCGCCTTCCCCGCTTTCACCACATCGTGCAGAGCCTCGAGCGTCTCCTCGATCCGCGTTGCCGGATCGAAGCGGTGAATCTGATAGAGATCGACGTAGTCGGTCCCGAGCCGCCGCAGCGATGCATCGATCGCGCTCATGATGTGCTTCCGCGACAGCCCGCCCATGTTCGGACCCTGCGTCATCGGGAAGAAGACCTTCGTCGCGATGACGACTTCCTCGCGCTTCGCGAAGTCGCGCAGAGCACGCCCGGTCACCTCCTCACTCACGCCGAGCGAATACATGTCGGCCGTATCGAAGAAGTTGATGCCGGCTTCGACCGCGCGCTGAAAAAACGGCCGCGCCTGTTCTTCCTCCAGGATCCACGGCCGCCACGAGGACGATCCATAGGTCATGCAGCCGAGACAGAGACGGGAAACGGTGAGTCCGGTGTTGCCGAGGCGGGTGAATTTCATGGAGGGGATCTTACTTGGGCGCGAGGGCTCGCGGTGGCGCGGGCTCGCGGTGATGGGAGAATTCAATCCGACGATGCCCACATCGAAACCGCTCACCGCGAGCACGGATCTTACTTGGGCTCGCGGGCTCGCGGTGGCGCGGGCTCGCGGTGATGGGAGAATTCAGTCCGACGATGCCCACATCGAAACCGCTCACCGCGAGCACGGATCTTACTTGGGCGCGCGGGCTCGCGGTGGCGCGGGCTCGCGGTGATGGGAGAATTCAGTCCGACGATGCCCACATCGAAACCGCTCACCGCGAGCCCGGATCT
>JAJPHC010000021.1 GCA_021325515.1 Acidobacteriota bacterium | reverse complement strand
TTCATCGTTCATCGTTTCCATCCTGAACGACGGGAACAGGCACGAGAACGAGGAGAAACGGAGCACTTCGTCCCATGTTCATCGTTCATCGTTCATCGTTCATCGTTCGAACTTCATCATCGTTCCTCGTTCTCATCCTCTCCGTTCTGGTTTACCCTTTCGCGAATGATCGAGAAGATTGACGAGGCAGTCCGCTACATCCGGGAACGTTCGAAGGTGCAGCCTGAGGTTGGGGTCATCCTCGGCTCAGGGCTCGGAGACGTCGTGGACGCCGTCGAGGTCGATGTCGCCATCCCCTACGGCGAGATCCCCGGCGCCAAAGCGTCGACGGTTCTCGGCCACCAGGGCCGCATGATCTTCGGCCGTGCCGCCGGCCGCCGCGTCGTCGTCATGCAGGGACGCGTCCACTACTACGAAGGCTACGAGATGAACGAAGTCATGTTCCTCTCGCGCGTCATCGGGCGGCTCGGCATCAATCAACTGGTCGTGACCAACGCCGCCGGCGGTGTGAACACCTCGTACGTCGCCGGCGATCTGATGCTGATCTCCGATCACATCAATTTCATGGGCATCAATCCGCTGCGCGGCCCGAACCTCGAAGCGCTGGGCGTCCGCTTCCCCGACATGACCGAAGCCTATCCGGAGTCCCTGCGCGCGATCGCGCGCGCCGTCGCAAAGGAGATCGGCATCGACATCAAGGAAGGCGTCTACCTCGCGCTCTCAGGTCCGACCTACGAGACGCCCGCCGAAATCCGCGCCTTCCGCACCCTCGGCGCCGACGCCGTCGGCATGTCGACCGTCCCCGAAGTCATCGCCATGAGTCACATGAACATTCCCGTCCTCGGCATCTCCTGCATCACGAACATGGCCGCAGGAATCCTCAAGCAGAAGCTCACGCATCAGGAAGTGATCGACACGACGATGCGCGTGCAGAAGCAGTTCACGGAGCTGGTGCTGGGAGTGCTCAAGAGAATCTAGACTGCATTTCACATCACGAGCCGGTAGCCCACGCGGTGCACCGTGATGAGATGCCGCGGCTCGGCGGGGACGTGCTCGATCTTCTGCCTCAGCCTCGCGATGTGCGTGTCGACGGTGCGTGACATCGCGCCGGTGTCGTAGCCCCACACGTGATCGAGGAGCGCTTCGCGGCTGACGACTTCGTTGGCGTGATCGGCGAGATAGCGAAGGATCGTGAACTCGCGCGGCGTCAGTTCGATCGGCTCGCCGCTGCGCGTCGCCTTGTAGCACTTGAAGTCGAGCATCACGTCGCCGAACACGACTTCCGCATCGGCCTTCTTCGACGTGCGGCGCAGCACGGCTTCGACGCGCGCCAGCAGTTCCATGAAGCTGAACGGCTTGGTGACGTAGTCGTCGGCGCCCACGCGCAGTCCGACGATCTTGTCGATCTCCTGCCCGCGCGCGGTGAGCATGATCACCGGCGTGACGCTGCCGTTGCGCCGCAGTTCCCTGCAGACATCGAGGCCGCTCATCTTCGGCAGCATCACATCGAGCACGATGAGATCGAAGTCGCCTCCCGTCGCGCGGCGCAATGCATCTTCGCCATCGTTCGCCATCTCGACTTCGTAGCGCTCGTACTCGAAGCCATCGCGCAGCGCGACGGACATCGCGGGATCGTCTTCGACGATGAGGATGCGGGTCATGCGTTCTCCAGTGTGGGGCTGAGATTCGGTTGTGTTTCGCCGGCGATGGGGATGATCAGCGTGAATGTCGCGCCGTCGCCCGGCCGGCTCGTCACTTCGACGCGGCCGCCGTGGGCCTTCACGATGTGCGACACGATGGCCAGACCGAGCCCCGAGCCTTTGATGTCGTGAACGAGACCGCTGCCGACGCGATAGAACTTCTCGAAGATCTTCTTCTGCTCGCCCGGCTCGATCCCGATGCCGTGGTCGGCGACCGCGATGCGCAGCGCGCCATCTTCCACATACGCGCGCACCTCGATCTCCTTCCGCTCGCCGGAATACTTCACGGCGTTGTCGAGCAGATTGACGAGCGCCTGCGCGATCGAATCGCGGTCGAGCCGCACCTGCGGCAGCGGCGCCGCGATCTCCGTCCGGATCGTGAAGCCGCGCTCGCGCAGTGGCACCTCGAATGCGGAGAGGATGTCGCGGATGATGCAGCCCGGATCGCACTCGGCGAACTGATATTTCTTCTCCGCCGACTCGATGCGCGAGAAGTCGAGGATGTTGTTGATGAGCTGCGTCAGCCGGCGGCTCTCGGCCTCGATGTACTCGCCGTACTCGCGAATCTTCTCCGGCTTCTCAACGCGCCCCAGCCGCATGTATTCGCCGAAGACGCGGATCGACGAGAGCGGCGTGCGCAGCTCGTGCGACACGTTGGAGACGAAATCGCTTTTCATCTGCGACAGCTTCATCTGCCGCGCAGTCGCCTGCACCGCGAGAAAGATCGCGCCGATGAGGGCCAGCGCGACGCCCGCAGTCCAGAACGCGTTGAAGCGGAAATTGATGTGCGCCAGCTCTTCCGGCGTCGCGCAGACATCGCGGATGCCGAGGAGCCAGTCCATGTAGGCGAATTTGAGAGGCTCGGTGATGAACTCGCGGCGGCCGGTCGCGCGCGCCTCGAACATCTTCGGATCGCCGATGCGGATCGTCAGATCGTTGTCGTGGCGCCGGCGTTTCGCCGACAACTCGCCGATCGACGACAGCGCGGCACGCGCACTCTCGTTGTCGAGGATGACGCCTGTGACTCCCGCGACGTGCAGCGCGGCATCGGTGAACGGCTTCACGATGATCCGGTTCGCGCGATCGGCATCGTCGATGCTCAGCGTGCGCGCCGGCAGCACGGTGCCGAGATGGTGCACGACGCTCCAGGAAGCCACGGCGACTTTCATCGCCTGCCCTTCCGCAAGCGGAACCGTCTTCGCCTTTCCCGCCGGATCGAAGCTCGAGACGTCCCACATCTCGTTCCCGAAGCGGACCACGAAGTACGTCTTCGCTCCCGGCACGTGCGACATGCGGTAGTGACAGGCCAGCAGATCCGCATCGCCGAGTGCCTGCGGCGGGACGTTGAGCGCGAACTCCACCGACGAGCGGAACTGCTGGTCGACATCGTTGACGACATCGCTCACGGTATTGCGCAGCCAGTTGCGCTCGGCCTGCGCCGTCGTCTCCTCGAGCCGGCGGAGAAAGCGGTACTGCATCACCAGCAGCACGGCCAGCGGCACGAGGGCGATCGCAGCCACCCACGCAATCGAGTTCCGGACGAATCTCCTCATCAACGCTGCCAAGCGTACGACACCTTGGCGAAGAGGGTGCTCCCGCTGCGGCGCAGGCGCGCCGACTCGTCGAGAAGCCGCTCATCCCCATATCCCGCGTAGAAGACGGTCTGCCAGTTCAGGCGATAGCCGTAGAGCAGCGACGTCGTGAGCCCGCCGCTGCGCACGAGCTGATCGCATGAGTCGTATTGCGCGATCGCCCGCACGAGACTGCGCGCCGAAATCGTGTATGTCGCCTTCAGCCTCTCGATGTTCGCCGCGAACACGCGTGTGCCATCCAGCAGATGCAGCCACTCGCGATTCATCGTGAGCTGCAGATCGAGATGATCCGCCGGACGAATCGCGCCCGTGAGCGCGAGCGCCGCGCCGCGCCCTTCATTCGCATTCGTGTAGTCGAGCTTCCCGCCGGCCGTTCCGTGCAGCGTGACGGAGGTGAGATAGCGCGACGGCACCGCACGCCAGTCGAACTCGATCATCGAATAGCGGCGCACCGGGATCTCTTCGCCGACCTTCACCGCATCGCGATCGGCAGGATGGAACGTGATCCATCCGCGGCTCGCGAACTTTCCCCCTTCGTAATAGATGCCGGGATAAACGCCATCGTGAACGAGACCGTGATCGCGTGTCCGCGTGTCGCGCTCGACGCCGATGTACGGCCGCACGTACGAGACATGCGTTTTCGGATAGAAGTGCCACCCCGCCTCGGCGTAGAACACCTGCACGCCGGTCTGCGGCACGAACCCGTTGTCCGCGCGGAAGGAATCGGAGGAGTGCTTGAAGTTCGCGAAGAGATCGTAGAGCTTCGCATCGCGCGCGGCGTAGATGCGCATCGCGTGTCCGCTGCCCGATCCCGTCGTGTCGCTCAGCAGCAACTGGGCGACGAGCCGGTCGGTCTCGTTCGGCTTCCAGGCGAAATCGGGACCGAGGATGCGGTTGTGCCCGCCGCTGCCTTCGCGAATGGTGGCGAGCACACCGACGAACGACTGTCCGATCGTTCTCCGCAATCTGCCGACGCCGGCGAGCGTGCGATCGGGCCGCGTGATGCTGCCGGAGGAGAGCGCGCCGGGCAGGATCGTCGTTCCGCCTGCGCGATCGCTCGCGAGCAGGGCGGTGTAGGCGGTCGCACCCGACTGCCCGGTGGCGCGCACGCCCCACGCCGGCGACTCGATCGCGCGCGTGTAGACCGCGCGAATCGGCGTGGTCAGCAGATCGCCACCTTCGAGAAAGAACGGCCGCTTCTCCGGATAGTCGAACGCGAAGCGGCTGTTCGCGCTGATGTTCGGCACATCGGACTCGATCTGCGAGAAGTCCGGATTCAGCGTCGCATCGAACGTGAGCGCGGTCGATGGACTCCACTTCAGATCGCCGCCGCTGTCGCCGCGCAGCGGCTCGGCCTGGATGCGCGAGGCGAGATTGCGGCTCTCGACACGCTGCGCGCTCGAGTAAGGAGCGAACGTCATGTGGCTGCCGGACGGCAGTCCGCTGATCCCTCCGAATTCCTCTTCATGACAGACGAAGCAGTTGCTCGACTTCGGGATCTCCACGTTGGCCATCACGTAGCGGAAGTCGCGCGGATAGTTGCGGAGAAAGATCACGCCCCAGGTCTGCGGATCGCGCGCGGGATAGCGAAGCGTGGAGAGAGGAATGCGCAGCTCCGCGCTCCAGCCGTCCGGAGTGAGTTGCGCGGCGGACTCGAAGAAGTAGTCGGGCGAGAAATCTTCGTTCTGCGTGGTGTCGTCGGAGAGGCTGTCGGCCTGAATCCCGCGTGCGTTGACGCGGAATCCCAGCGCAGCGCGATGCTCATCACGCGCATCGATCAACACCTCGACCCAATCCTGATCGTCGGTCACCTTGTCGCGGTCGATGAACGGCGCGCGGACGGCGGCGGGATGAGGGTCGTGCGATTCGAAGGCGACATAGACGTTCGCCGAGTCGTACGCGATGCGCGCGACGGTCGTGACCGGCGCCGCGCCGTTGTTCGACTGCATGTACTCGATGAAATGATCGACGCGCTGCGCATGCGCCCAGCCGGCATCGGAGAGGTCGCCGTCGATCACGATCGGCGCATCGATGCGCGGAATCGACGAAGCGGCGCAGAGCGGACCGGCCACAAGCAGAAGGAGAAGCGGCATGCATCGCATGACGCGCAATCTGCACTCTCGCGAGTGCGAAGTCTTCGCGGCGCGGTTACGCGATGTGAAAAGAAGTTACGAGGTGTGAACGGGAGGTGACAGCGCGCTCTGGCGCGGCGCGAGGCGCCAGGCGCGAGGCGCTGTTGGAGCGCTGCAGCGCCCCGCGCCCAGCGCCCAGCGCCCCGAATAGACAGGCGAGGGCGCCTGTCCTACACTGAATCGGCTTCTCCTCCCATGATCAACTTCTACCACGTCACAAAACGGTTCGACCGCTACTCGACCGCTTTGCACGACCTCACCTTTCAGATCGACAAGGGTGAGTTCGTGTTTCTCACGGGACCGAGCGGCGCGGGGAAATCGACGCTGCTGAAGCTGATCCTCCGGCAGATCACGCCGACCGAGGGACAGGTCGTGGTCAACGGCCGCAACCTGAACACGATGAAGCACTCCCTCCTCCCCTATTTCCGCAGGGAAATCGGTATGGTGTTTCAGGATTTCAAGCTGATCGAGCGGATGACGGTGTTCGAGAATCTCTCGTTCATCCTCACGGTGCTCAACGTCCCGCCGAAGGAGCACAAGAGGAAGGCGTACGCCGCGCTCCGCGCCGTCGATCTCCACCACAAGCTCAATGCCTACCCGCTGCAGCTTTCGGGCGGCGAGCAGCAGCGCGTCGCGATTGCGCGTGCGCTCATCAACGATCCCCTGGTCCTCGTCGCCGACGAGCCGACCGGCAATCTCGATCCGGACATGTCGCGCGACATCATCCGCATCTTCGCCGATGCGAACCTCCGCGGCTCGACCGTCCTGCTCGCCACGCACGATCGCGAGCTGATCCGCGAGAGCGGCCGCCGCGTCATCACCCTCGAGCACGGCCGCATCAGCGAAGAGAAGATGCAGATCGCCGAGCGCGCAGCGCCGCGCAGCGAGCATGTGTTCGGGATGGCGCAATGAAACAGGCAGCAGACAACTGATCCATGGCCCGCGACTTCAACACACAGGGCCGGCACGAACCGAACGTTCCCTCGAACACCCTCACCTACTTTTTCAAGGAAGCGCTGCGCCGCATCTGGACGGCGAAGCGCACCAGCTTCGTCGCCGTCACCATGATCTCCATCTCGCTCTGCGTCCTCGGCTCGTTCCTGCTGCTCTCCGAGAATCTGCAGCGCGCGGTCGAGCAGTGGCAGGGCCGCTCACGCGTGACCGTCTATCTCAGCGCCGAAGTGACGAACGACGAGCTGAAGGGAGTGAATGCGTTTCTCGCTGCGCATCCCGATCTCTCCTCGCGGCACTTCGTCGGGCGTGACGAGGCGCTGCAGCGCTTCACGACGTACTTCACGAACCTCGCGGAAGTGACGGGGAATCTCGAGGAGAATCCCTTCCCGCCGTCGTGGGAGATCGAGGTGAGGCCGGAGATCGCGCAGACCCGCGCGTTCGACGCAGAGATGGATGACCTGCGCAAAGTGCCGGGCGTCGATCAGGTGCAGCTCGACTGGGAGTGGACGCGGCGGCTGCGGCACATCATCGATCTGCTCAATGTCATCGGCATCGCCGCCGGCGGCGTACTGGCCATCGCCGCGGCCTTCACGATCGCCAACGTCATCCGCCTCACGATGATGCTCTATCACGAGGAAATCGAGATCATGCGGCTCGTGGGAGCGACGGAGCGGATGATCCGCGGCCCGTTCTTCATCGAAGGAGTGCTGCAGGGAACGATCGGGGGCTGCGTGGCCGTGGCGATTCTCGCCGCAGGCTTCTTCGCCGGACAGAAAACGCTCGCGCCATCGTCATCATTGTTGTGGGGCTTTCTCTTCGGTTCGTTCCTCCCCTGGCAGAAGATTCTCGTCCTCATCCTAGGCGGCACCGCGGCGGGATGGTTCGGCAGCTGGCTCTCCGTGCACGAGCGCGCCGAAGAGTAAGATCTCAATCCCGATGTTTCCCAGGAAAACGCTCGACCCGCGCGATCCACGCGCATCGTCCCTGCTCCTCCCGTCGGAATCGTTCGATGCGGGGGACTTCGTGCTCGTCGGCCTGCCGTTCGACAGCTCGATCCCGTCGCGGCCGGGCGCACGCATGGGACCGCGCGCGTTTCGCGAGGCGCTGCCGTCGCTGACGACGTTCGGCCGCGGCGTCGAGCTCGCGGGACGCGTCTGCCGCGATCTCGGCGACATCGACCTGCCGCCGACCTCCGTCAAGGTTGCACACGAACGTGTGCAGTCCGTCGCGCGCGAGATCTTCGCCAAAGGAGCGAAGCCGTTCTTCATCGGCGGCGACAACGGCCTCACCGGTGCTCTCTTCCGCGGCCTTGCCGACGCGCAGCCGGACCTCCGCCTCGGCGTCGCCGCGATCGACTCGCACTACGACGTGCGCGAGTACGACGACGACGAGTCGCTGCTGAGCGGCACGCCCTACCGCCGGGCGCTCGAGACCTCCGTGGTCACCGGCGAGCGGACGTTCCTCATCGGCGCGCGCGACTTCGCCAATTCGTCCTATTACGACCGCTGGGTGCGCGAGCAGAAGATCAACGTCGTGCCGGTCGAGGCATTCGATCAGAAGCGGGCAGCCGACATCGGCCGCGAGATCCGCGCGAAGCTCGAGACGATGTGCGATGCGATCTTCCTCTCGATCGACATCGACGCCGTCGAGATGCCGGGATCCTCGGCAGCCGCACCGGGCGGCTTGCAGTCGCGCGAAACGATCGCGCTCGTCCGCGAGCTCGCGCGCTCGCCGAAAGTGATCGGCTGCGATCTCACGGAGTTGTCGCCGCCGTGGGATGTCGGCGGGATGACCGCGAAGCTCGCGGCGCGTCTCTTCCTCGAAGTGTTCGCCGCGGTCGACAGCAGGTAGCAGCCTGAGCCCGTCTGCTAGCATTCGGGCCGCATGCAACTCGTCGAATGCGTACCGAACATCTCTGAAGGCCGGCGTCCGGAAATCTACGAAGCAGTGGCGGCGGCCGCGGCATCCGTCACCGGCGTCACCGTGCTCAACATCGATCCCGGCGCGGACACGAATCGCACGGTCATCACCTTCGTCGGCGAGCCGGAGCCGGTGCTGGAGGCGGCGTTCCGCCTGGTGCAGCGCGGAGTTGAGCTGATCGACATGTCGGCGCACCGCGGCGCGCATCCCCGGATCGGCGCCGTCGATGTCGTCCCGTTCATCCCCGTCTCCAGCATCACGATGGAGGAATGCGCAGAGCTCGCGCGGCGGCTTGGAGAACGCGCCGGCAGGGAGCTCGACCTTCCGGTCTATCTCTACGAGTTCGCGGCGAGCGCACCGCACCGGCGCAACCTCGCAGACATTCGCGAAGGCGAATACGAAGGACTGGCGCGGAAGATCACACACATGGACTGGCAGCCGGACTTCGGCCCGGCCTCCTTCAATCCGCGATGCGGCGCGACGGTGATCGGCGCGCGCAAGTTCCTCGTCGCGTACAACGTGAACATCAACACGCTCGACAAGCGGCTCGCGACGCGCGTCGCATTCGACGTGCGCGAGCGCGGACGGATGAAGCGCGACGCGGAGAACAACCCCATCCTCGATGAGAAGGGCGAGCCGCTGTGGGAGCCGGGCCTGCTCAAGTCGGTGAAGGCGGTTGGCTGGGTGATTCCGGAGTTCGGCTGTGCGCAGATCTCCATCAACCTCACGGATCTCGACATCACGCCGCTGCACGTCGCATTCGATACGTGCGACGAGCGCGCGCGCGAGCGCGGGCTGCGCGTCACCGGCTCGGAAATCGTCGGCCTCCTGCCGCGGCAGGTGCTGCTCGATGCCGGACGCCATTACCTCCGGCGGATGGGACGCCCGACGGGAGTGCCTGAGGCGGCGATCATCCATACGGCGATCCGGACGCTCGGCCTGAGCGAGGTGAAGCCGTTCGACCCGAAGGAGCGCGTGATCGAGTACCGGCTCGCGAAGACGGCGCCGCTCGCATCGATGTCGATTCGCGCGTTCATCGATGAGTTGTCGAGCGAGTCGCCGGCGCCGGGCGGCGGATCCGTCTCCGCACTCGCCGGCTCGATGGCTGCTGGCCTCGCGGCGATGGTTGCCGTCCTCTCGCATACGAAAAAAGGATTCGAATCGAAGCAGGAGCAACTCGACCGGATCGCAGTGCGCGCGCAGGAACTGAAGGATGGGCTGCTCGCCGCCGTCGATCTAGACACCGCGGCGTTCGATCTGCTGCTCGACGCGATGCGGCTGCCGAAATCGACGCCGGAAGAATCCGCCGTGCGCGACAACGCGATCCTCGATGCGACGATCGCCGCCGCCGAAGTGCCGCTGGGAGTCCTCGAGATGTGCCCCGAGGTGATCTCGCTCTGTCTCGAGATCGCAAGGATCGGATTGCAGGCATCGCTGTCCGACGCCGGCGTCGGCGCACAGATGGGCCGCGCCGCAGCCGCCGGCGCCTATCAGAACGTCTGCATCAATCTGGCATCCGTGGCCGATGCGCGGAAGACGGAGCTGCTGGCGCGAGCGGATGCCGCATGGGCGCAAAGCAAGGAGCTGCACGTTGCAGCCGAAGAGGAAATCCTGAAAGGCCTCCGCTCCCGCGCATAGAAGCCCCGAGCGAAGTCGAGGGGCCGGCGACGGCGCCGCACGGATTGTGGACCGAGGGATACTCGTGGGGTGATGCAGTGGTTCGTGTACATCATGAGCAACCGCACGCATCGGCTCTACGTCGGCGAAACCGTGGATCTGATGCGGCGCGTCGTTCAACATCGGAACAACACCTACATCGACGCCTTCACCGCGAGGTACACATTCAAGCGGCTCGTTTACTTCGAGATCCACGAGTCGCGCGCCGCGGCCTTACGTCGAGAAGCGCAGCTCAAACGCTGGCGCCGCGAAAAGAAGATCGCCTTGATTCAGCGCGTGAACCCCAATTGGCGTGACCTCGCGGTGACATGGGCGGACGTTCTTCGCATGTAGTCCGCATCTACGCGGTGTGGACGCTGCCCCCTCGACTTCGCTCGGGGGGGCTACTTCTCGAACTCCCACGCGATCTTCTTAAGCACCCGGTCCGAGCGCTCGATCAACTGCAGGATGTCCTTCTTCGCGTGCGCGGCGGAGAAGAATGCAGCCTCCAGTTGGGAGGGCGGCAGATAGACGCCGTCGGCGAGCATCAGATGGAAGAAGCGCGCGAACTTCTCGCGGTTCGATTTGTTTGCCGATTCGAAATCCGTCACCGGCCCTTCATTGAAGAACAGCGTCCACATCGAGCCGACGCGATTCAGCGTCACCGGCACGCCATGCTTCGCTGCCGCGGCCGTGACACCCGCTGCGAACTCCGCGCTTCGCTCTTCGAGATCGGCGTAGATCGATGAGTTCTTGAGCACGGACAGCGTCGACTTCCCTGCCGCGACCGCGATCGGATTTCCGGAGAGCGTGCCGGCCTGATACACCGGGCCGAGCGGCGACACCATCTTCATCAGCTCCGCGCTTGCGCCGTAGGCGCCGATCGGCATGCCGCCGCCGATCACTTTGCCCAGCGTCGTGATGTCGGGCTTCACACCATAGAGCGATTGCGCGCCGCTGTATGCGACACGGAAGCCGGTCATCACTTCGTCGAAAATCAACAGCGACTTGTTGCTGTCACAGATCTCGCGGAGTCCCTGCAGGAATCCTTCGGCAGGAGGCACGCATCCCATGTTGCCGGCGACCGGCTCGACGATGATCGCGGCGAGATCGCCGTCCACCGCTTTCCGCACCGCCTCGAGATCGTTGTACGGCACGCTGATCGTCAGCTTCGTGACTTCCGCCGGCACGCCTGCGGAGTCGGGCACGTTGAAGGTCGCGCCGCCGGATCCGGCCTTCACGAGAAGCGAGTCGACGTGGCCGTGATAGCCGCCGTCGAACTTCATGATCTTGTTGCGCCCCGTCGCCGCTCTCGCCAGCCTCAGCGCGCTCATCGTCGCCTCGGTGCCCGAGTTGACGAGGCGCAGCATCTCGATCGAGGGAATCGCCTGAACGACCATCTCGGCAAGCTCGATTTCTCCCGCGGTCGGCGCACCGAACGAGAAGCCGCGCGTCGACGCCTTCTTCACCGCCTCCACGACGTAGCGATGGCCGTGGCCGAGGATCATCGGACCCCAGGAACCGACACAGTCGATGTACTGGAGATTGTCGGCGTCGAAGATGCGCGAGCCCTGCGCCTGCTCGATGAAGGGCGGCGTACCGCCGACACCACGAAAGGCGCGGACCGGCGAATTGACACCGCCCGGGATCAGTTCCTGCGCGCGTTGAAAGAGAGCGTCTGATTGCTTACCCATGCGGCGCGGATTCTAGCCGACGAAACTCCGCGTCGCACGGGAAGCGCAAACGTCGTTGCGTGACGACGGGCACAGCATCAGGCCACGGACAACACGACGACGTGCGGTACGTGCGGCGCAACGACCGTGAATTCGTTCGTGACGTCATCAGTGACGCTGATGAATCCCCACACAGGCGTCGTGACGGAGTCGAATTCGACGCGCAGCGAATCGGTCGCAGCCGGCACGGTGATCTCCAGCTCCGCATACGACGGATAGCGAGGCGCGCGGCCGCCCGCCGGGTCCTCGCCAGTCAGTGCGACCGTGTCGGTGCGGAGGAGTTGCGCGCCGTCGTAAGTGCGGACCTGGGTGGTCGTATTCGACACGCCGTAAAGCCGCAGACGGATGCGGGAATGACCGTTCGCCGGAATGTTCGGAAGGGCCGTCGTGCCGGTGCGGAAGTCATCCAGTGCCGGCATCGGAATCGACGTGCCGGCGCTGTGTGACGCGTTCGCGCTGTCGAGCGTTCGCAGTTCCGCCATGACATCCGCAGGCGAGAAGAATCCGTTTTCGGTACGCGTGTGGAGAAAGAAGCCGGGGTGCGGGATGTTCGAGTAAGGGACGCCGAGCGTGACGGTCGTGTGAGGCGACAGCAGCACGCCGGCCGGCAGGATGGTGACATCGTCGTTCTCGATTCTCACGATCGAGTCGCTGGGATTGTGGATCCAGAGGCGCGTCACCCACTGAGCGCCGTTGGCACCGTTCAGGGTGCCGGGGTTGACCGGCACGAGCAGGACGCCGACTCCGAAGGGATTGGCGGCCGCCGTCAAGGCGAGAAGAAGAAGAGCGGCAAGGCGTATGACGTGGTTCTTCATGCTCCTAACTACGGATTGCACCGGCGAAACGTCACGCGGAGCGGTGACAAATGACACCGGAACGTCACGGCCGGCAGTGCGAACCTCACCGCACCATGTTGAGATTGAGTCTCATTCCGCTTCTGCTCCTCGCCACCGCCGCCGCCGCCGTCGAGCCCCTCCCCATCCAGGACAACAGCTTCCTCATCGAAGAGGCCTACAACCAGGAAAACCGCGTCGTCCAGCACATCTTCACCTGGCAGCGCGAGCGCGACGGCTCCTTCGCCTCCTCCT
The DNA here is from genome assembly GCA_021325515.1 of Acidobacteriota bacterium. Taxonomy (GTDB): domain Bacteria; phylum Acidobacteriota; class Thermoanaerobaculia; order Gp7-AA8; family Gp7-AA8; genus JAJPHC01. The sequence continues at coordinate 47,310 of JAJPHC010000021.1, read as the reverse complement.
TCACCCAGGAATGGCCCGCCCTCGGCCTCCGCCACCAGCTCAGCTACACCGTTCCCTACACCGGCCGCCGCGTCAACGACCTCGCGGTCAACTACCGCTACCAGCTCATCGGCGACGGCAACGCCCGGTTAGCCATCTCGCCTCGCGTGTCGTACCTGGCCGGCGACCGCGCAGTCCAGCTCAACCTGCCCGTCTCATTCGCGGTCTCGTCGCGCGTCGTGACGCACTGGAACGCGGGAACGACGGTCTCGCGCGGCCGCACGGAATGGTCCGGCGGCGGCAGCGTGATCATCGCCGCACTCCCGAAGGTGCATCTGATGGTTGAGGCGCTGCGCCAGCGCAACACGCTCGTCAGCCCCGGCATCCGCTGGGCGCACGACCTGCCGCACGGACTGCAGATCGTCCCCGGCATCGCGATTCCGATCGACACGAAGACGCATCAGCGCTCGACGTACCTGTACGTGAGCTTCGAGCATCCGTATTGAAAGTCAGAAGGCGGAAGAGAGAGGAGCGTTCAGTACATCGCTTCGATCCGCCGATCGGGGACCAGCCAGATCAGCGCCACGATCGCATAGATGGCGTCCGAGATCCCCTGATGCACGAACGCCGCTGGAATCGCGATGGCGTAGAGAATCAGCGAGATCTTTCCCTTGATGTCCTTGCCGACCGCGCGAGCCAGGATCGACTCGCTCCCCTGCCGCCGGATGATCGTCGCCTGCAGAATCGTGTAGGACACCGCCGCCATGATGAGCACCGCGCCATAGACCGCGGTCGGCAGCGGCGCGTTGTGGTTCTCGCCCATCCATCCCGTGACGAACGGCACCAGCGAAAGCCAGAACAGCAGATGCAGGTTGGCCCACAGCACGCCGCCGCTCACCCGCTCCGCCGCATGGAACATGTGGTGATGATTGTTCCAGTAGATGCCGAGGTAGATGTAGCTCAGGATGTACGTGAGAAACGACGGAAGCACAGGCACGAGCACATCCCACGTGGTGCCGTGCGGCACCTTGAGCTCGAGCACCATAATCGTGATGAGAATCGCGATCACGCCATCGCTGAATGCCTCGAGGCGGCTCTTCGTCAACGCGTCCCCGCTTCCTCGGACACGGGGCTCGTGACGAACACGCGTGCGAACGCCGCGGCGAAGAGCACATAGACGACCGCGATCATCCATGCCGCTTGCGGCAGCGAGCCGGCGATGACGAGCTTCACGATGCTGATCGCACCGATCGTGAAGTGCGTCAGATTCCCGATGGCCACGGGCCGGTTGTAGATGCCGCCGATCAGACTGTCCTTCGCGGTCCAGTTCACCATCGCGAACGCGAAGAGCAGCGCGCCGAGGAGTTGCACGACGATCGGCAATCCGCCGGCGTGCATCGTCCGGATGATCTCATCCGGCGCGAAGAGACACGCGCCGCCGGCAATCGCCAGCACAACCGCGCTTGCTGTCAAAAGAATGCGAGTCTTCATTGAGTGACGTCCACCTGCTGCCTGCCGCTGCCGGCTAATAAGCGTTCTCGTGCCGCAATCCGTGCACGACGGTCATGAAGAGGATCTTCAGATCGAGCATCAGCGACCAGTTCTCGATGTAGTAGAGGTCATGTTCGATGCGCATGCGGATGGACGTGTTGCCGCGCCAGCCGTGCACCTGTGCCCACCCCGTCATCCCGGCGCGCACTTTGTGGCGCAGCATGTAGTGCGGGAACTCGGCGCGGAACTGCTCGACGAACTGCGGCCGCTCGGGACGCGGTCCGACGACGCTCATCTCGCCTTTGAGCACGTTGATCAACTGCGGCAGCTCGTCGAGCGACCAGGCGCGAATCCAGCGTCCCACGCGCGTCCGGCGCGGATCGTCCTTATCGGCCCACACGGCGCCGGTCTCCTTCTCCGCGCCGACGCGCATCGAGCGGAACTTCACGATCTCGAACGGCTTGCCGTCGAGCCCCATCCGCTCCTGGCGATAGAAGACCGGGCCGCGGTCCTCGAGCCAGATCGCAATCGCGATCGCGATCATCACCGGCGAGAAGACGATCAGCGCCATGAGGCCGACCACCAGATCGAACGCGCGCTTCACGAAGCGGCTCCATCCTTCGAGCGGAGTCTCCGACAGATTGATCGTCGGCAATCCGTCGATGTCTTCAACGCGCGAACGGAGCACCATGAACTGCAGGAGGTCGGGCACGACGTGAATCGAGACGATCACGCGCACCAGCCTGTCGAGCAGCGACATCATCGCCTGCGAGGAGGCATGCGGCAGCGCGACGAAGACGTGATCGATGCGCTGTTCCTTCACCACCTGCTCCGCGTCATCGATCGTGCCGAGGCACGGAAGACCTTCGAGGACGGTGTCGTCGCCGTTCCGCAGATACCCCGCGATGTGGAAGCCGAGACCATCGCGATGGTTGTTGATGCGGCGCGCGACCGCGCGGGCGAGCTCTCCATTGCCCGCGATCAGCACGCGATCGAGATCCTTGCCGCGCCGGTGGCGTCGCTCGACCGCGTAGCGGACCAGCGTGCGGCCGACGATCGCGAACGCGATCACACAGACGAGAAAGATCAGCAGCGTGGCGCGCGAGTAGAGAACGTCGGGATTTCCGGGCCGCACCCAGAGCAGCACACCGGAGAGGACGACGGTCGCGACGACGGATCCGATCGCCACCGAGAGCCATTCCTCCGTGCGGCCGCGCGCCGGCCGTATGCGATAGAGGCCCTGCACGCCGAACGCGAGCGGAAAGACGATCGTGACGATCGGGAGCAGATGCATGTACGTCGCGAAGTCCTGCATGCCCTTCGTGACGGGGATGACGGCGAGATGAAAACGGAGGAACCAGGCGAAGAGCATCGCCAGGTTGGACGCGAGGGCATCGATGACCAGATAGACCGACGCGAGCGTTCTATGTTTCGTTTCGATCATCGCCCGCTGCCGTATTGCCCGATCACACGAAGGAATTGCCGCTCGAACCGCGCGCGGCTGAAGGCGGCCGCATGCGCGCGGATCGCGGCGCGATCCCACGAACGCGACTCGACTTCATCGAGCGCCCGGCTGAGCGCATCTACCGCCGGCTCGCTGAAAAAAATTCCGGTCTGCCCTTCCACGACTGAATCGAGCACGCCGCCGGCGCGCAGCGCGACGACAGGCGTCCCGAGCGCCATCGCCTCCAGCGGAGTGATGCCGAAGTCTTCGATACCAGGCAGAATCAAGCTCCGCGCGCGCGCCAGCCGCTTCACGATCTCCTCCCTCTCTACGTAGCCCAGCAGTTGGACGTTGGGGGGGAGGCTCCGTTTCAGTTTCTCGTAGAGCGGGCCGGTACCGATGATCGTGAGCGTGGTCTCGCGTGCCTGGCGAAACGCCTCGATTGCGAGCTCGACCTTTTTGTAGGGCACAAGTGCGCTGACCATCAGGTGCTCATTCGATCTCTCGCCGGCCAGCGCCGCGTTCAGAAACGCATCGGCGACAAACGGATGTACGACTACCGCATCGCGGCCGTAATACTTCCGGATGCGCTCCCGGACGAACTCCGAATTCGCGACGAACTCCGTGACTCCCCTGCTCGTCTTCACATCCCACCGCTGCAGCCAGGGCCGCAAGGCACCTGCCGCAATACGCTGAAGCGGCCGGGAAAAGTAGTCGTCGAAGCGATCCCACATGTAGCGCATCGGCGTATGGCAGTACGAGATGTGCGGCCGCCCTTTCGCGTCGGCTCCCTTCGCCACGCAATGACTCGACGAGATGACGAGATCGAAGCGCGACAAATCCCAACTACGCGCTGCACCCGGGAAGAGCGGCAGCAGTTCGCGGTAGTCGCGCACCTTCCGCGCGAGACCCTGCAGGTACGACGTATGGATCGTTCTCGACTCGATCGCCGGCGACATCGCGCCGGGAAAATGAAAGAGGGTGAAGAGCTCGGCGTCCGGAAAGAGGCCGAGGATGGCCTCGAGGACGGCCTCGCCGCCGCGCATGCCGGTGAGCCAGTCGTGCACGACGGCAACGCGGCTCATCTGCCGTTCTTCTTCGGCTCCGGCGTGGAGGCCAGCGGATAATCGCCATCCGCCGCACACTTGTCGCACAGATGATCGTTCCCGAAATACTCCTCCGCCCCCACGTCAGCGAGGCAGCGAATGCACCGGTGCTTGCCGGTGCGCTCGTTCATATTGCGGGGAGGATCGTCCATGTGAGGGGGATTATAGACAGGCAGGCGTTTCAGGGAATGCCTCGTTGTTAACGGAGTCAGGAGCATCGCATGATCACCATTCGCAAAGCCGGAGACCGCGGCCATTTCAATCATGGATGGCTGGATACCTTTCATACGTTCTCGTTCGCCGATTACTAAGATCCGGAGCAGATGGGCTTTCGTGCGCTGCGCGTGATCAATGACGATCGCGTCGCGCCCGGCATGGGGTTCGGCACGCATCCGCACCGCGACATGGAGATCATCACGTACGTCCTCGACGGCGAGCTCGCGCACAAGGACAGCATGGGCAATGGCTCGACGATTCGCCCGGGCGAAGTGCAGCGGATGAGCGCCGGCACCGGCGTGCGCCACAGCGAAGCGAATCCCTCGCCCGCGCAATGGCTGCATCTGCTGCAGATCTGGATTCTCCCGGACCGAGGCGGCATCACGCCGAGCTATGAACAGAAGATGTTCGACAAGAGCGAGCGCCAGGGAAGGTTGCGGCTCGTCGCCTCGCCGGACGGCGCCGAGGGTTCCGTCACGATCCATCAGGACGTCCGCCTCTACGCCACGCTGCTCGATGGCGAGGAAGTAACCCACACGTTCTCGAACGATCGCCACGGCTGGCTGCACGTCGCCCGCGGACGAGTGACCGTAAACGGCCTCGAGCTCGGCGAAGGCGACGGCCTCGCGATCTCGGAGGAAAAGGAGATCAGAATCTCGGGAGAGGGCGAGGTGCTGTTGTTCGATCTGAATTGAAGATGGGATGGGACGAATGGGACCTATAGGACCTATGGGACCTATAGGCGGAGTACGGTTTCTCCCCATAGGTCCCAACCTATAGGACCTATGGGATTTATAGGCCCAAGTACGGTTTCTCCCCATGGGTCCCAACCTATGGGACCTATAGGCGGAGTACGGTTTCTCCCCATAGGTCCCATAGGTCCCATAGTCCCATTCCTCCCATCATGAAAAAGCTCGAAAAAGCCCAAAAAATCGCGGAAATTCTGGACCGCCTCTATCCTCTTCCTCCCATTCCGCTCACGCATGAAGATCCCTTCACGCTTCTCGTCGCGGTTCTGCTTTCGGCGCAGACGACGGACGCGCAGGTGAACAAGGTCACGCCTGCGCTCTTCAGGCTGGCGAAGACTCCGCGCGCGATGGCGCAGCTCACCGTCGATCAGATCCTCGGCGCCATCAGGAGCTGCGGACTCGCGCCGGGAAAAGCGAGGAACATCAAGCGGCTCTCCGAGATCCTCGTCGAAGAGCATGGCGGCAACGTTCCCGCCGACATGGAAGCGCTCGAGAAACTGCCGGGCGTCGGACACAAAACCGCGAGCGTAGTGATGTCGCAGGCGTTCGGCCTCCCCGCGTTTCCCGTCGACACGCACATTCATCGCCTCGCCCACCGGTGGAAGTTGTCGAACGGCAAGTCGGTGGAACAGACCGAGCGCGATCTCAAACGCCTCTTCCCTCCCGAGAGCTGGGGCAGGAGGCATCTGCAGATCATCTACTTTGGACGCGAGCATTGTCCGGCGCGCGGACATGAGGCGAGTGCGTGTCCCATCTGCTCGTGGATTTGATGGCGGCGCTTGAAATAGAAGCCCGGCGCGCTCTGTCGTACCAGCGGTTGAAGAAACTCGCGCTCGCACTCCTCTTCGCAGCGGCAACCGCGCACGCCGACGAAGTCCTCATCCGCCCTGCGCCCTCGTGGGTCGATCGCATCGCGGCCGACACGAACACGACCGTACCGAACAACGACATCCGCTACGGCATCTTCACGCTGCTCGATGACCATCAGGTCCGCGTCACCGATACGGTCGTCGACTACCAGCGCAAGGTTCGCCGCGTCCTCACCTCGGGCGGAGTGCAAAACGCCTCCGAGCTCTCGATCGACTTCGATCCTTCGTATCAGAACGTCATCGTCCACCACGTCGAGCTGCTGCGCGGCGGAAAGAGGATCGACGAGCTTCCGCATGCAGGAATCCGCGTCATCGACAAGGAAGACGAATCCGCCGATCGCATCTACGACGGCACGCGCAGCGCGCTCATCATCCTCAGCGACGTCCGCCCCGGCGACATCATCGACTACGACTTCTCGCGCGAAGGCGCCAATCCGATCCTCGGCGGCAAGTACGCCGACACCTTCGACCTGACGACGTCGACGCCGACGCATGTGGTGCGCCATCGCCTCCTCTGGCCGGCATCGCGCACGCTGCACTACCGCAACTTCGAGCCGAGGATCGAGACGCGCGGCGACGAACGCGTCTACGTTTGGGAGCAGCACGACATCCCTCCCATCGATGTCGAGGATCACCTCCCCGACTGGTTCGATCCCTACACGCACGTGCAACTGAGCGAGTTCGCGTCGTGGACGGATGTCGGGCAGTGGGCGACGGCGATGTTCCAGCTCGATGACGCATCGCGGGCTGCAGTCCACCGGCTCGCGCAGACGATCCGCGCCTCGAATCCGCGCGACCCGATCACGGCCGCCATCCGTTTCGTTCAGGACGACATCCGCTATCTCGGCATCGAGATGGGCCGCAATTCGCACGAGCCGCACCAGCCGGCCGAAGTGCTGGAGCAGCGTTGGGGCGACTGCAAGGACAAGTCGTTCCTCCTCTCCGCGCTGCTGCGCGAGCTCGGCGTGGAGGCGTATCCGGCACTCGTCAGCACGCGGCTGCACCACGAGCTCGACTCGCAGCTCCCCTCGCCGTTTCTCTTCGATCACGTGATCACGCAGGTGATCGCGAAAGGGAGGACGCGATGGATCGACGGCACGCTGAGCGATCAGGGCGGAACGCTGGAGACGATCGACACACCGAGCGATGAGCGCGCGCTCGTCGTGCGCGATGGCGTGCATGCTCTGACGAACATCGACATCGATCCGCACGCGACGACGCGGATCGAGCAGATCTACACGGTCAGGGATTATGTCTCGCCCGTCACGCTCGAGGTCGTGACGGAGTATCGCGGCGGCGATGCCGATGCCTTCCGCGCGTCGCTCGTGAGCGACTCGATCAGCGACATCGCGCGCGACCGTCTCAACCGGTACGCCGCAGATCATCCGAAGATCGATGCGATGGGCCTGCCGCAGATCACGGACGATCGCGATCGCAACGTCATCACGATGCGCGAGCGCTACCGCATCCGCGAGCTGTGGAAGAACGGCGAGTGGTCGTACACCGCGCGGGCGATCGCGGCGCACCTGCAGTTGCCCGAGCGCCGCATCCGCACGATGCCGCTCGCGTTCGACTATCCGCTCGATGTCACCGAGCGCGTGACGCTGCGGCTGCCGGATCATCTCGCGATCGACGAGGATCACGACGAGGTGGAAACGAGCGCTTTCCGCTTCACGTCGAAGGTGAAGAGCGATGGCAACGCGATCATCGCCCTCTATCACCTCGTTGCCTTGCGCGACGGCGTGCCGGCAGCGGCGGTCGCCGATCACCTCATCAAGCTGAATGATGTGAACGACAGCCTCGCGTTGTCGATCGATCCGCAGCGCGATGCGCCGCTGCTGACGAAAGCGCAGCGCACGCTGCGGCGGCATGTGCCGGCGGCGCTGCTGATTTCGCTACTCGTGTTGCTGGTCCCGGCCGGAATTTTCCTTCATGGCCGACCACGCGTTTCTGGAAATTATCGGGTAGAGTGAGGCGTTGCCATTTCGAACACCAAATCGCGTGTGTCTGTGCGATACCGTTCGTGACAGCAACACCGACTCAGGGGAACAAGCAAAAGGAGATCAGTAGCAAATGCGTACGACCGGCACAGTCAAGTGGTTCAACGATGCGAAGGGCTTTGGCTTCATCACGACGGAAGGCGGAGAGGACGTCTTCGTCCACTTCTCGGCAATCCAGGCGAAGGGGTTCCGTTCGCTGGCTGAGGGTTCGACCGTCGAGTTCGACCTGGTGCAGGGCCCGAAGGGTCTGCAGGCGTCGAACGTCACGCCCCGTTAATTCACGAACGATCGCATCAGAGAGAGAGGGACGGCCTTGCGGCCGTCCTTTTTTATTGTATTTGCATGAGCACCGCTCGCGGACGAGGACGTCCGCGCCCCACCTCGTTCTCCCAAGTGGAGTGCGGACGCCTCGTCCGCACACTTTGAATTTGCAAGAGCACCGCTCGCGGACGAGGGCGTCCGCGCTCCACCTCGTTCTCCCAAGTGGAGTGCGGACGTCTCGTCCGCACACATGGAATTTGCAAGAGCACCGCTCGCGGACGAGGGCGTCCGCTCTCCACCTCGTTCTCCCAAGTGGAGTGCGGACGCCTCGTCCGCACACTTTGAATTTGCAGAGCAGCCGCTCGCGGACGAGACGTCCGCGCCCCACCTCGTTCTCCGCACACTTGGAATTCGCAAGAGCAACGCTCGCGGACGAGGGCGTCCGCGCTCCACGTGGGGTGCGGACGTCTCGTCCGCACTTTGCATCCCGTATCATCTCGATCGTGCCTCCGACGATCGTCGCCATCCTCGCCGCGTATAACGAAGAGCGATTCATCGCCGGGTGTCTCGAAAATCTTTTCGCCAACGGTCTCGAGGCCTACCTCTGCGACAACGAATCGACCGATCGCACCGTCGCGATCGCGCAGGCGTACCTCGGACATGGGTTGCGCGGCATCGAGACGATCCCGCGCGACGGCACCTATCGCTGGAAGCAGATCCTGATGCGGAAGGAGCAACTCGCGGCGACGCTGAACGCAGACTGGTTCCTTCATGTCGATCCCGATGAGATTCTGCAGTCGCCGCGTCCCGGGGAAACTCTGGCCGCCGCAATCACCGCGGCCGACGGCGCAGGCTACTCCGCGATCGAGTTCCACGAGCTGACGTTCGTCCCGACGCGCGAAGATCCCGATCACGATCATCCCCGCTTCCGCGAAACGATGCGCTGGTACTACCCGTTCGCACCGCGGCCGCTGCACCACGTCATCGCATGGAAGCGCCAGCCCCGCGTCGATCTGGTGTCGACGGGAGGACATCAGGCGATCTTTCCCGGACGCCTCATCTCGCCCGACGCGATGTACCTCCGCCACTACATGGTTCTCAGCGGCGATCAGATGCGGCGCAAATATGAACTGCGCCGGTATGACGAGGCCGAAGTGCGCAACGGATGGCATGGCTGGCGCGCGCGATTCAAAGCGAAGAACCTCCGTCTTCCGCGCCAGCGCGACCTCCGCTTCACAGCCACCGACGCCGATCTCGACGCCTCCTCGCCGCGGCGCAAACACTTCATCGAATGGTGACCGATCGCGCGCCTCGCGTGCTCTGCATCGTCGGCCGTCCCGGCTGGGCTCATGACCTCAAAACCCGGGCGCTCACAGCCGCACTGGCGGGCCAGTACGAGCTCGTGACGCGCTATCAGGCCGAGGTGAACGAGGACGACATCGACGAGGCGGATCTCGTGCTCGTCTACTTCTGGCTGCAGATCGAGCAGCTCCGGCGGCTCAAACATGCGTTCAGGCGCGTGCGCGACCGGCTGTTGATCGGCGCCTGCAGCGAGTACGAGCTGGAGCGCTCGTGGCGCAGGCCGGGGCTGGCGATGCTGTCATCGCTGCCACGCGCAGTGTTCGCGAACAATCTCGCGCTCGCGACGCGGCTCGAAGCGGAGTTGAAGCGCAAGGTGTTCTACACGCCGAACGGTGTCGACACGAACTTCTTCCGCCCCGCGCCTGCATCCATCCCTAACGCGCCGCTGCGCTTCGGCTGGGCGGGCAGTCTGACGAATCAGACCGCCGGCGGTCATCGCGGCGTTCACGAGATCATCGTTCCCGCCGCCGGCACCGTCGAGGGCGTCGAGCTCTCGCTCGCCGCGCGTGAACAGCGCTGGCGAAACTCCGACGAGATGCGCGAGTTCTATCACTCGCTGCACGTCTACGTCTGCGCGAGCCGCAGCGAAGGCACGCCGAATCCCTGCCTCGAAGCCGCAGCGTGCGGACTGGCGATTCTCACCACACGCGTCGGCAACATGCCGGAGTTCATTCGCGATGGCGAGAACGGTCTGTTCTTCGCGCGCGATGTCGAGGACCTCGCGCCGAAGCTGCGCCGACTGCGCGACGATCCGGAGTTGCGCATGCGGCTCGGGCGCGCCGCACGAGCGACCGCGGAGGCGTGGGACTGGCGCTACCAGGCACCTCGCTACGCGGAAATGTTCGCGGAAGTCCTCGGCGCGCGCGCCTCGCGCAGCAAACCGGCGTAGAGCGCTTCGACGCCGGGATCGAGCTGCGCCGCGCCGGCATGTTGATGCCGAAGGACCGGCGATACCGCACGCACTGCCTCGGCAAGCACGTCGGGTGAGACGCGGACGCCGGCGAAGTCGAGGATGCGCGCGAGCTCATCGCGCGGATTCGCCAGCACATCCTCGTAGTGCGTCACGATGCGGTCCGCCGGATTCGTCTCCTCGAGCGCGCGCGTGTTGTAGATGCGCCACAACTGCAGCCCGGCCTCGTAGATCACCGCGCGACGCTTCTCCTGCGAGATCGACGTATGCACGATGCCCATCAGACGCCGATCCAGCCGCGCCTCCCCTTCGCGCAACCGGATCAGCGAATCCGCACGCGTGATCCGCCAATAGAACGACCGCATCGGAGGAATCAGCGAGCTCGCGACCAGCGACGCGGCAGTCTCGGCCGGATGGCGAATGCAGAGGACGACCTTCATCGGAGGGAGCAGCGCTTTCCAGAAGGGAAGCGTGATCGCGTTGCGAGGATCCTTCCAGAGCCACGGCTCCTTCCCGTCGAACTGCGCGATGATCGCAGCCGCTTCCTTCGCCAATGCAGGAGCCGGGCGAAGCGTTCGCGGCGGCGCGAACCACGTCGCACCACTCGCGCGCAGCAATCGCTCGTTGAGATCGACGAATCGCAGGTTCTCCCAGAATCCGTCCGAGTTGTTGCTGCTCGGCGGCATCAGTTGGTCCGCCGGACCGATCTCGACGCCGCAGCGATGAAGCAGTTGAGCGGCCAGAGACGTTCCGGAACGCGGCATTCCGGCGATGCAGATCACGATGCGACGCGCTCCCGAAACCTCCGCCACACCTGCGGAGAGAAAAACGATGCTGGCGCAGCGATGACATGGCGAATCGCAGTGAACGCGTAGGGGTCGCCGCTTCGCGCCGCTTCGACGGTTTCGGCCAGCAGTTGGAGAAAGATCTCGTTCTTCATCCGCCGCGCCGCGGTTCGATACGCGCGCGGATTCTCCATCGCGCGAACCAGCCGCGCACACCGCTCGAGCACGCGCACTTCCGCGTTCAGCAGACCCTCCGCGAGACGCGATGATCCCTGCTTCGACCACAGCGTCGGCTCGCGGTAGATCGACACCGGCTCGGGCAGCACGGCGATCGGATGATGCTCCGCGATGCGCAGCCAGAGATCCCAGTCATCCGCCGGCGCTGCTTCGGAACAATGGCCGCCGACATCATCGATCACGCTTCGCCTGACGATCGCCGCACACGAAGGGATGAAATTTCTCGCGACGAGAAGCCAGAAGACGTCGCCATCCGGACAGACTTTCGGAATCGGCCCGCGCCCGTTGATCGCAAAGTTCTGCGTCGCGCGATGAGCCTGTCCGTAGACGACGGCCGCGCCGGGCGTCGCTTCCATGACCGCGAGCTGGCGGTCGATCGAGCCCGGCAGCCTCGCGTCGTCGTCATCCAGAAACGAGATGAACGTGCCCGAGCTCGCCGCAATGCCGGCCGCGCGCGCACCACCGACACCGGCGCGCTCGCGAAGACGAACGTAGACGATGTCATCGAAGGCCGCGCAGACCGCGCTGGTCTCGTCGGTCGATGCGTCATCGACGACGACGATCTCAATCTCGCTTCCGGCGAGACGCGCACTGGCAATCGCGCGTGGAAGAAGATCAGGCCTGTCGTGAGTCGGAATGATGATGCTTGTCAGGGGCATGGGGCAGTCCGGGCGACGAACCGTTCACGAGACTACCACGAGCAAACGCTTGTTACACTGCGCGCTCATGTTCGGTCGCTGGCGGCGAAAACCTCCTTCGCATTGGAGCGAGATCACAGGCTGGTTTCAGTGGCGATCGGGGCAGGAGGAAGCGGTCCGCCACTTCCCCGCCGGAAGCCGCTTCATCGAAGTCGGCAACTTCCTGGGCCGCAGCCTCTGCTCGCTGGGCGAGCTCGTGCAGCAGAGCAACAGGCACTTCGTCGTGATCGGCGTCGACACCTGCCGCGGCAGCGGCATCGAGGGCCGCAAGCAGCGCGACTACCATCAGGCAGCGGTGCGCGAAGGCGGCGGCACGTTCGCGGGAACGTTGCACCGCCACATCATCCGCTGCGGTCTCGCGAACACCGTCTCACTGATCGTCGCGGACTCAATCACCGCGGCGAGCTTCTTCGCCGACGGCTCCACGGCCTGGGTACACCTCGACGCGCGGCACGATCGCGAACATCTGACCGCCGACATTCACGCGTGGCTGCCGAAGATCCAACGCGGCGGCTGGCTCTCCGGCGATGACTACGATGCGGTGAAGTGGCCCGAAGTCGTCGCAACGGTCAGCGAGATCCTGCCGGACGCGAAGCCGTGGTCCGATCATCAGTGGCGCCTCATCGTGGAGTGAGAAGCCAGCGCGCGGCACGCGCGAGATACTTCGCCGCCTCGGCCGGGTGGCCGCGCGACCGGAAGATGCGTCCGGCGATGAACCAGCGATGCGCGATCTTCTTTCGTGCAATCACCCGCAGCGCGCGATCGGGCACAGCGGCGCAGAATCGGGCGAAGGCCTCGCGCATCACCGAGTCCGCGAGCGCGGCGCGGCCGGGGATTCCGTCATCGCGCCAGACGGTGATGAGCGCGTCGATCTCCTCGTCGCACACCGGCCGCATCAGATACGGCTCGAGTGAAGAGCGCATCACGCGGCTCCAGATCACGCGCCTCTCGCCGGCCCAGCGCAAAATCGACTGATCCGCATGGGTGCGCTTTCTGACTCCGACGAATGGCAGCGTCTCGAGACGTCCGCGCCGCAGCAGGCGAACGAACATCTCGTAGTCCTCGCTCACGGGGCAATCGAGCGAATACCCCCCTTCCGCGATCACGTCGTCGCGCCGGAACATCGTCTGTGGCCCTCCGACGCTATTGAAAAAATTCAGCAGCAGCAACGTGACTTCATGCGGTTCGTCGCCGCGCCAGATCCGGACGTGTCTCCCTTCCAGATCGACGACTTCGAAATAGCAGGAGGCCACCGCGACGTCGGGACGCGCGTCGAGCAGCGCGGCTTCCTCCGCAAGGCGCCGCGGCATCATCAGATCATCGCTGTCGAGACGCGCGATGTACTTCCCCCGCGCATGAGCGAGCCCGAGATTCAGCGCGGCGGGAATCCCGCGGTTCACAGGCGACGTCACGACCACGACGCGAGGATCGCGCTGCCTCCAGCTCTCGAGCACACGAGGTGTTGCGTCGGTCGAGCCGTCATCGGCGAGCACGATCTCGAAATCGGCGAAGTCCTGTTCCATGACGCTGCGGATCGCCTCATCGACGAACTGCGCGCGGTTGAACACCGGGATGAGGACCGTGACCTTCGGATTCATAGACTGGGATCTTGACCACGTTGCGACAGTGGATTCGCCGCGCCGAGATCGAGCGCTGCAAACAATACTTCCCCTGCGGCCTGTACATTCTGGAAATCGGCGGCGCGAACGGCTATCAGCGTCGACGTGCCGGCGTGCTGAAGCTGAGAGCTTGTCCTCAGAAAGACTCGCTCTGCTCCCGCCACATCCGCGCGTACAGCCCCCCGCGCGCGAGAAGCTCTTCATGTGTTCCGCTCTCGACGATCTCTCCGCGCTCGAGCACATGAATTCGATCGGCGCCGGCGACCGTGCCGAGGCGATGCGCGATGAGCAGCGTGATGCGCGCGCGCGCCGCAAGACCGTGAATCGTGTCGCTCACGGCGCGCTCGGTGATCGAGTCGAGATTGCTCGTCGCCTCGTCGAAGATGAGCATCTCCGGATTGCGCAGCAGGGCACGCGCGATCGCGATGCGCTGGCGCTCTCCGCCGGAGAGCTTCAGGCCGCCTTCACCGATGCGCGTGTCGAGCCCTTTGCCTCCCCGCTCGAGGATCGAGGCCGCCGCCGCGCTCTCGATCGCCTTCAGACACTCGGCATCGCTGGCATCGGGCGTCCCGATCTGCAGGTTGTCGCGAATCGTGCCCGAGAAGAGATGCGGATCGTGCGTGACGAGACCGACGCGCGCGCGCAGATCGTCGCGATCGAGAAGCTCGCTGTCGATGCCGTTGAACGCGATGGTGCCGCCGCCGGGCGGATAGAGTTTCACCAGCAGCTTCACGATCGTCGACTTCCCCGAACCGGAAGGTCCCACGAACGCGACGGTCTCGCCCGCTCTGATGTCGAAACTGACATCGCGCAGAGCCGCGTTGCCGGTCGCGTAGGTGAGGCTGACCCGATCGAAGCGCACGCTCTCCAGCGGTCCGATGCCGATCGACGTCGAGCGGACCGGTTCGATCGGAATGCTCATCACTTCGTCGAGCTGTCCGAACGTCGCGCGCGCCTGCTGATACCGCACGATGACCGCGCCGAGGTCGACGAGCGGTGCAAAGGCATTGGTCAGCAGGTAGAGAAACATCGTCATGAACTCGCCGGCGGTGATCTGATGGCGATAGACGAGCCACAGCATCGTGATCATCACGATGGCGCGCGCGAGACTCATCGCCGTCCCTTCGATGAACGCCACCGCGCGGATGAGCCGGAGCCTTCGCTCCTCGAGATCGAGAATCTGATCGTTCAAACGCTCCAGCCGGCCGATCTCCTGATCCTCGATGCCGAGGCTCTTCACGAGCTCGACGTTCCGCATCGTCTCCGTCGTCGCTCCCGCCTCCGCGACCAGCTCCGAGGCAATGCGGTACTGATGTCGATGAATCGGCCTGGAGATGAGCAGGAGGAACGCCGCGAGCAGAAGGATGATCGCGACCTGCACCGCGCCGAGAAGAGGGTGGACGTAGAAGGCATAGGCGGTGATCGCCACCATCGCCAGCACTCCGAGGTAGAGACGGACGGCGGAGAGGATCGACTGTTCGGCGTCGTGACGTGCGCGCTGCATCGTGTGCAGGAGCTCGCCCGAGCGGCGGTCTTCGTACACCTGGAACGGCAGGAGGAGGGAATGCGCGACGCTCGATGCGTAGAGCTGTGCGCCGATGCGCCGGGCGATGACGCCGATGCGATATTCCTGCAGCGTTCGCGCGAGCCGCGCGAGGGCCATGAGCACGACGGAGAGAATCACGAGCTGGATCACGCCGCGCAGAAAGACTTCGCGCGGCAGTTTGTCGAGGCGGAGCACGTAGCGATCGACGATCATCCGCAGGATCTGCGGATCGGCGAGGATCATCAGGTGATGAAAGGTCGCGAGCGCAAAGGCGCCGAGGAGCGCCCGGCGATGCCGCAGCGAATACCGGAGGAGAAGCCGCATCGCGGCGGATTATGTCCTCTTCAACCCAGTTCGAACGTCGTGATCCCGAAAATGCGCGGCAGCGGCAACGCCGGCGCATCGCCCTTGTACATCCGCGCAGTTTCGAATACGACCGTCATCCCATGCCGTTCCGCCAGCACGACCGCCTCGGGATTCACCGCGGGGACATCGAGATAGACCGGCGTGTTGCCGGGTGCTGAAGCGCGCAGCGCGAGAAACAGCCGTTCCGCGATCGCAGGAGAATCGGCGAACAGCGGCCCGATCTTCATCCCTTCGCGGCATGCGCGAATCACGCCGTAGCCGGCAAGCCGTCCATCCTGCAGCACACCCATCGCCGTTCCATGCGCGAGCCATGCGGAGAGAAACGCATCGCGCTCGAACAGAAAGAAGCGGCGGTCATAGGAAGAGACCATCGCCAGCTCGTCCGCCGTCAGCCTCACGATCGACGGATCGCTCGCGATCCCTCCGCCGCCCCTGCCCTCGTAACGGACGTTGCGATGCGCGAGGACGAAGCCCGACTTCCGATAGTTGTCCTGCTGCGCGACGACACCATCGAGTCCGATCGCACGCGATCCTGCGCTTTCGATCGCAGCGTTCCAGAGGGCGATTCCGTGACCTTTGCCGCGAAACGCAGGCTTCACGATGTAGAGGCCGAGAAACGAAAAAGCCTGGCCGTACTTCACGATCGAGATGACCGCGGCCGGCTCGCCGTCGACGAATCCGATCAGGAATCCATCGGGATCCGCGGCATGGAAGCACTCGGCATCATGCAGGCCGGGGTTCCATCCTTCACGCGCAGCCCATTCGATCGCGACCGCAACGTCCTCGCGAGTCATCCGCCGGACATCCATCCGCGAAGTGTAGGACAGAGCACTAGTGCTCTGTCATGATCGCGAGCAGGACGCCGTAGATCGCGAGGCTCTCCGCGACGCCGAGCACGATCAGCGCGCGGCCGGCGCGCTCCGGCTTCCCCTCGATCATCCCCATCGCGGCGGCGGCGACGGTCGCTGCCGCGTACGCTGCGCCCGCTCCGGCGATCGCTGCGGCGAGCAGCAGCATCACATCTCCTCGATGCGATTCGCATCGCGCAACTCCTCCTCGGCATGAAGGAGGAGATCGATGGCGGGCGCGAGCTCAAGCGCGCGGTCGATCACGAGCGGGACCGGCGCGGAAGAGACGTTGTCGATGATCGCGCTCAGCGCGGCATCGGAGACGCCGTAGAGCTCTGCGTTGCGCGAGGCGGCGAGTGAGTCGAGCAACTGCCGCGCGAGACGCTCCTTCGCGGGAAGCGCGTGCGCGGCGCGGAGCAGCATCGATGTCCCCCATTGATCGAACGCGAGCTCCGCCGCCGCGCGATCGCCGCCATGCTCCGCAACGACGCGCCGCGCGAGACCGGCGTAGGCAGTGTGCTCGAGGAACCGGGCGAGGTCGTGCAGCGAATCAGGCGTCGACCGAGGACATGGGAGGGCCGGACTCCCCGCTGCGGACTCCACATCGCGCCAATGCTCCATCCACTCTTCGCGCGGACTCTGCCGCATCACCGCACGCCACAGCAGCTTCACATTCTCCAGCTCATGCAAGCGCAGCATCGCGAGGAAGAGGTCCCGATGCTCCGGATACAACTCGATCGCCGCGCGGTAAAGCGCCATGAGCCGCGCGAGGACCGCGCGTCTGGCGGTGACGGCCACGGAGATCATGAGACGGTCACCTCCTCCTTCTCGACGGCGACGGTCTTCAGCCTTTGCAGCGTGACCGGGAAGGTGATGACCGGGCAATCGGCGAAGCGGATCAGGCGTTCGGTCGTCGAGCCGATGACGGTCGCGTCGCGGAACAGCTTGTGCTGAGCGCCGACCACGAGCAGGTCGGCGCCGAGGTCTTCGGCGCAGTCGAGGACGCGCTCGGCGGGACCGCCGCGCATGACGACTTCGCGATACTTCGCGTTCTGGCGCATCTCCGGCTCGATCCAGTCGCGCACGTGCGACTCGGCGATCAGCGGCTGGCCCGGCTCCGCGACGTGTACGACGACGAGCTCCGCGGCGAAGACATCGGCGAGCATCGACGCGAAGCGGAGCGACTGGCGCGCGACATCGGTGAAGTTGATCGGGCAGAGAACGCGCGTGATGTGCGGCTTGTCGCCATCGAGCCGGCCGCCGACGGTCATCACGGGACAGCTCGCGCCGTGGATGACGGCGGAGGTGACGGAGCCGACGAGCGCACTGCGCCAGCCGCGATGGAGATGCGAGCCCATGACGATGAGCCGCGCATCGGCCTCGCGTGCGGCGCGAAGGATTGCGGGCGCGGGCGGGCCGTAGCGGATGTCGACATCGAAGGGCCAGTCGCGCATCGAGACGCGGGCGAAGTCGCGAATCTCCTGATGCAGCCGCGAGTCGTATTCAGGCGTCGCCGTGAGCGCCACAGCCTCGGCCGGGAGGATGTCCGCCGGATAGACGAGCGGATCGGCGTACATGACGGTGACCGGCGCGAGGAGCCGGCAGGAGAAGTGCGCCGCGTACTGCAGCGACGCCGCGCCGGAGCTGCTCATGTCGATGGGAACGAGGATGTGGCGGATGTCGTAGGTCATGACGACGACCTCCTGCACCCATCGATACGCTCATTCGTGAAACGAAAGGAGGACGGAGGTCACCCGAGGGAGTGAGCAGGGTTACGGGGAGAGACGGACATCTGAACGCTGATCGAGGAGTACCAGCGACCAATATCGCCCGCACACCAGGTCCAGAGCCACGGTCACGAAGCTCTCCCCGCGCGACGCTACTTCTCCGCCGGCTCTGAATCCGTTTTCAGCGTCTCCCCGTCGAGTCCGTGCTCCTCTCTGTAATGCTCCTCGGTCATCTGGCCGTCGAACCACGCCCAGTTCATCGGATAGGTGTCGGGGTCGAAGATCACGTGATAGAAGTGCCAGACGATGATGGCCAGCGTGGCCAGAATTCCTTCGAAGAAGTGAATCGTCGTGGCGATGTCGATCCACCAGCGCGGCATCAGCGCCGTCGTCGTCACGTTGAACCAGATCAGCAGTCCCGTGATCGCCATGACCACCGTGCCCCACATCCCCGCCCAGTACTCCGCCTTCTCCGCATACGTGAAGCGCCCGAACTCCGGCTTCGTGTCCGACAGCCCGAGGTAGTAGCGCATGGTGCGGAACGCATCGCCGATGTCTCTTGCGCGGAACCAGAAATCGCGCAAGCCCTTTCTTCCTTCCTTCGTCCCTGCCATATACGCCATGTGATAGAGGCCGAGAAGGATCATGACGACTGCGGCGGTGCGGTGTACGCAGCGGCGGATCATCTCCGTGAAGAACGCCTGGCCGAGCCACGACTCGGGCCAGATCAGTGCGAAGCCGCTGACGACCAGCACGGTGAAGCTGATGACCATCGTCCCGTGCTGCAGCCGCTGGTTGAGGTTCATCCGCGTCACGAGCCGGCCGTGGCGCGCCTGCCTCTTCAACCGCGCCTTGTGCACCCAGATCACGATGTTGTGCAGCGCCATGCCGCCGATGGTCAGGACGATCAGCACGATGTAGATCCAGCGGATCCACGTCAGCGCCTTCGACGGCGCGTCGCTCACGTCGTTGGCCATGAGGTGAACCTTGCCCTGCCCGAAATTCGCCTGCGCACCCTGATGGCACTTGCCGCAGGTCTTCGGCAGGTTCGCCGGATTGATCGAGGAGCGCGGATCGTTGGACGGGAAGATGTCGTGCGCGCCATGACAGCTCGCGCAATCGGCGGCCACCGTCGACCCGACCTTGCGCGCCATGCCGTGATAGCTCGCGGCATAGCTCTCGGCGCGGTCGGCCGGCACCGCGAACTCGCGCGTCAGACGCACGCCGTCATGACAATGCTGGCAGCTCGCCCGCGGCCCGCGGCTCAGGTCCGACGTCTTCGAGATCGCATGAATGCCGTGGCAGTCCGTGCAGACAGGCGCGCTCCAGTTGCCGTGCTGCAGCGCCCGCCCGTGCACTCCCTTTCCATACGCTGTGGCGATCGCGGCATGGCACCTGCCGCATGTGCGCGGCACATTGAACTTGAAGATTCCCGATTGCGGATTGTTGCCGGGCAGCACCTGATGGGCATCATGGCAATCGGTGCAGACAGCAGCTTTCGTAGAGCCGTTGTACACCGCGCGGCCATGCACACTGTCCTGATACGAAGCGGCCGGCTGCGTGGTCAGTCCGGCCTTCTGGACGACGAACTTCTGCCCGTGACAGCTCGCACAGGTCGCAGGGATATTCGCGTGATTCGTCTTCGACGCCTTGTCGGCCGACGGCAGAATCTCGTGCGGCGATCCGTGGCAATCGAGGCAATGGGGCGCCTTCCCCGTCTGACTCGCCGCATGAACGCTGTTCATCCAGGCGGAGACGACCTCACTGTGGCAGGGACTGCAGTCGACTTTTTTCGGGGGCGTGTCGTGAGGAGCCGACGTGATGTCGGCGTGACAGTCGGCACACTGCAGCGGTCCATGAACGGAATTCGCGAACTTCGCGGCGTCCACCTTGTCGTGGCAGCCGAGACATGTGGCGTTGTCGAGTACTTCCGCGCGGACGGCGCCGCCAATCAGCAGAACTGCAGCAGCGAGGATGAGCCGGATTGCGGCACGCATAGCATGGGTCCCCCGCCGCTAACGTAGCGTTGCAGCAGAGCGTTTAGTAGCGAGGTGGTCACGCATGCAGGGTGACGAGGTGTACGTCCATCGGTGTCCGGCACGATGACGAAGCTTGTCGCACGCACTGGCCCAGGACGAGCTCTCCGGTTGTCCCTTCAGTGATTTCGCATCGCCGCTTCGAGCGCGAGCGCGCGGGGAAACGCGACGCAGTTCTCGAGATTCATCGACTCGTGCAGCGCGCGCTCGAGGCCCTCGAACTGCGCGAACAGCTCCACCGCCGCCGCCGTATTGGCCTCGGTGCCGAGGCGTTGACGGCGAAGCGTCCGCAGATCGGCGGCGATGACCGCGTGTTCCTTCATGAACCGGGCTGCCGCGGCGCGGACGCCACCTTCGATCTTCCTCGGTGGCTCCCCTCCACGAATCCACGCCTCCTCCAGCGCCAGGATGGCGGGGAAAAGCGTGTGCTCCTCGAGCTCCATGTGCACGATCACTTCGGAGCTGAAATCGCGAAAGATCATGCGCATGGTCATCAGGCGGCGATCGCCACCGGCGTGGCAGACTTCGCCGAACAGGAGCGCCGCGCGGAACATCGCCATCCGCACCGCCTCGTGGTCCTTCCCCTCCAGGTAATCGAGCAGACTGGAGAGCGGCAGATCAGGCCAGTCAGGACCAGCGTCGGCGGCGGAGAGCCGCTCGATGCGCGAACGAAGGGCGCGGGAATCGAGACCGGCGCCTTCGATGGCCTCGTCGATCGAGAGATTCCCCTCGCAGTAGTAATCGAGGCCCAGATCCTCAAACAGCTCGCGCATTCCCCGGTGCCGCGCCGCGGCAATTCCGATTTGGTCGCGTGTCAGTACACGAGTCACGGCTCATTGATAAGACCGGCGCTGCTGCGATGACAGGAAGCGCGGCACAGCGCGGGTGTGACGGATGACCCCGCGGCCTCGTCATCCCGCGCGGCGCATCCGGTTCTCCACCTCGATCACGCGCGGATAGAGCACGTTGTTCTCGAGGTGAATGTGATGGCGGAGGGGGCGTGCGAACTGCTCGACCGCGGCATAGAGCTGGCCGTCGTCGATGCGGACGCGGCCTGCGAGCTCGCCGAGGGTGCGCAGATGATCGCAGGTCGCCTTGTGCTCGACGTGCTCGCGCAGAACGCGCTGCGCGAAGCGGATGCCGCGCATGCCCCGGTTCTCCGCCGTCGCGATCCAGGGGAAGAGATCGCGTTCTTCATGCGCCATGTGCGGCGTCAGCTTCGACGCCATGTCGTCGAAGATGATCTTCATCCGCTTCAATTCCGAGACCTCGGGGTTGCGGCGCACCTCGCGGTCGATGCGCTCGCGAAGAGCCGGTACCGCCTCCAGCGCGATCCTCTTGTGATCCGCCGTCAGATATTCGGTGAGATCAGCGAGCGGACGCTGCATCCAGTCGATGAAATTCCTGCCCGCCGGCCGCGCGGTGATCATCGCGATCAGGTCATCCGTCTTGTAGCCCGCAGCGGCCGCCGCCTCCTGAAGCGCTCGCGCGCCGTAGCAGCAGAAGAGAATGCCTGCTTCCTCCAGCACGCCCGCGGCCTGAGGGAACATCTGCAGGAGGACGGACAGAGAGCGCTCTGCAAGAGGGACGACTTCGCATTCGAGTGTCATGATGAGAAGGTAGTCGCAGCAGCGATCCGTTGCAGGGCCAGCGCTCACGGCCCGCTCGTGAGCCGCATCACAGGAGGACCAGGGCCTCCAACGCCGCTCGATTGTGGACGATGAGCGTCGAGCCCTTGATCGAGATCAGCTTCTTCTCGCGGAACTCCTTGAGCAGACGGGTCACGGTCTCGCGCGAGGTGCCGATCAATTGCGAGATGTCCTCGTGCGTCATGAGCATCTGAACGCGAACGCCGTTGTCGCCCGGTTTTCCATGCTCGCTGCACCAGGAGAGAATCAGATTCGCCAGCTTCTCGGCGGCGGAGTGCGAGAGGCCGATCGCGCGGATGTGATCCTCATCCATTTCGCAGTCGTTCGTGAGCTGCCGCGCGATGTTAGGACACGCCGAGTGATGCTCGGAGATGAAACGGAGAAGGTCTTCGCGGCGGACGAAGTTCACCTGCGCGGGCTCGATCGTCTCCGCAGTCGCCTTGTACGCATGTCCCGACAACGCGCTGCTGAGTCCAAGCAACTCGCCCGGCGCAGTGATCTTGGTGATGAGCGTCTTCCCGTCGCCCGACGAGATGCTGAGCTTTGCGCTGCCGTGGCAGACGAGAAAAACACCGCGCGACGGCTGCCCTTCCGCATACAGCACCGCCCCTTCGGGATAGACATTCGTGAAGGTGAGGTTCTCGAATACCTTCAGCGTCTCCGCGTCGAAGTTGCAGAAGAATGACTCGTTGCGCCACTTGCACGCGCCGCAGTCATCGAACAGCTCGAAGCCGTAAGGCGGCGTTCTCAGTACCACGCCCGATGGTGCGCGCCGTGCTGATTTGAATGGTAGCGGGGTTGTCACATATGGGGTGTGATGGTTGATTGGGTCACTGGGTTACTGGGGCGCTGGGGCGCTGAGTGGTTGAGCGACCCTTCACTTCAGATCATCGAAATCCTTCATGAACACGAGCAATCCGTAGTCCGCCTGGTTCTTCGTGTAGCCGGCGACGAGTTGATCGTTGTAGCGATCGATGAAGAAGTCGAATGGGTCTTTGGGATCCATGTCGGCCACCTGCATGTCGGCGTCGACCATCAGCAGCTTGCCCATCCGCAGCGTGCCATGGCGGTAATACATCCAGTTCTTCTGTTCCGTATGGCGAGGTGTCAGAGGAGGAAGGTGGCGGCCGGCGTCGAAGACCTGCACGAGCTCGTCGCCGTCGACGCGCACGGCGGCGAGGTGCAGCTCGATGTCAGGCGGCGGCAGCAGCTTCTGCGGATCGAGCAGCATGTCGTTCCCCACCGCCGTGACACCGCGATCTTTCGGCAGCTTCAGCATCTTCTGCAGCGACATTCCCACCGCCTTGAGGAGCCCGATGCCATTGATGCCGCAGATCGAGATCTTCGTCGGATGCAGGCGGATCCTGCCATCGCTCGCGGAGACGTCCGCCCACATCGTGAAAGGGATGTCGACGACTTTGTGAATGATGCCCGACTGCACGAGCTGCTTTCCCTGCATGGTGATGTGGAGATTGCGCAGCGGAGGGTTGGGATAGTTGAAGACGTAGCTGTTCATCAGGCGGTCGAGAGCCGGCGTGAGCATCCCGACTTCCGCGGTGTCGATGCGCATGACGAAGCTCGTCTTGTCATCGAAATTGAGCGGAGCGCCCGGCTGCTTCGATTGCATCTGCCCGCGCAGATGATGAATGCGGAGAAACATCACCTCGTCGAAATGAAAGTCGACGTTCACCATCTCCGCCTCGGTCGCCGCCTTCGCCTCGGCCTCCTTCGGAGTCGGAATCGGCTCCGTGCCGATCGGCGGAATGTGCGTCACCGGCGGGGGCCCCGCGGCCGGCGCGACGCCACGAACACAACAGCAGGCAGGAAGGAGAAGAAGCGAGAGCAGGATCGCCGCCGTAGTCGTGACGATCGCGATCGGCTTCCAAGGAAGCGGAGTGATCATTCATAAAGGATGCCCGGGAAAAGAGGAAAGGGACGGAAGGCCATTCTTCATTCTGAATTCTGAATTCTGAATTCTGAATTTCGCTTTTCGTCCTCTCTCCCCGTGTCTTCGTCAACGAGAGTTCAAAAAGCGAAATTCAGAATTCAGAATCACAGAATTCAGAATGAAGAATGCAAGACGGGCCTGCGGCTTCAATCGCGAATTTCAAATCATTCACCCAGCGCCCCAGCGCCCCAGCACCCCAGCGCCCCCCAACCCCATAACCCCGCCACCGCTTTTCCGTATCATCACCAGCATGCACCCCATCGAAGTAGTCTCTCTCTCGAAGAGCTATGGCGACTTTGCTGCCGTCAGGGAGCTCTCCTTCTCCGTCAAGGAAGGAGAGATCCTCGGGCTCGTCGGCCCGAACGGCGCCGGGAAGACCACCACGCTCCGCGCGATCGCCGGCATTCATCCGCCTTCCTCCGGCCAGATTCGCATCAGCGGATTCGACGTGCGCGAAGACGGCGTCGAAGCGAAACGCCGGCTCGCCTTCTTCCCCGACGAGCCGCGGCTCTTCGACTACCTCAGCGTCGAGGAGCATCTGCAGTTCATCGGGCGCCTCTACGGCACGCGTGATTTCCGCGCAGGCATGGAGCCGCTGCTCGCCGAGTTCGATCTGCAGGACAAGCGGAAAGCGATGCCCGCCGAGCTCTCGCGCGGCATGAAACAGAAACTGATGATCGCCTGCGGCTTTCTCCATCAGCCGTCGGTGATGATCTTCGACGAGCCGCTCACCGGACTCGATCCGCTCGGCATCCGCAGGATGAAGGAGTCGATCTCCAACCGCGCGAAGGCCGGCGCATCGATCATCCTCTCCTCGCACCTCCTCCATCTCGTCGAGGAGCTGTGCGACTCGGTGCTGGTGATTCAGAACGGAGCGTCGGTCGCCTACGGTCCGATCGAGGAACTGAAGTGGCGCATCGCGCAGGGCCGCGGCGATGTCTCACTCGAAGAGGCGTTTCTCAGGATTACGAACGACGAGGTCGCTGCGAAGTGACCGGAGCACTCGCGTACATCGCCCTGGTCTCCGCGAAGAACCGCCTCCTGCTCGCGGTGCGCAAGCTGCGCAATCCGCGCTATCTGATCTCGGCGGCCGCCGGCTTCGCCTACTTCTATCTGTTTCTGGGGCGTGGCATGGGGAGAAACTCGACCCAGTTTCAAAGGATGTTCGGAACGAGCGAGCTCGCCGTGAACATCACGGCGGGCATCATGTTCGTGATTCTCGTCGCGGTGCTCGCCTGGCCTTCGTCCCGCGGCGGCGTGGAGCTGAGTGAGGCCGAGATTCAGTTTCTCTTCGCCGGTCCGCTGCGGCGGCGCGATGTCCTGCTCTACAAGTTTCTCCGCTCGCAACTGCAGATTGCCTTCAGCTCCGCGATCGCCGCGTTCTTCGCCGTGCGCTCGAGGAACTTCGTCGGGATGTGGTTCATCTTCGGGTCGCTCTCGCTCTACATGATGATGATGGAGCAGGTCCGCGCGCGCCTTCGCGCATTGCACATCGGGTTCACCGTCCGGCTCCTCACCGTCCTCGCCATCCTCGGCGGCGTTTCCTGGATGGCGAAAGAGGCGGGAACGTTCAACACGCCATGGATGCACGCGTTGCTGTACTTCCCGCGATTCTTCGCGCTCGCGGCGCTGCCCGGCATTCCGCTGCAGTCGCGCCTCGCCGCCTACGCCGTCCTCACGCTGTTCGGCTTCGTCTCGTTCATCGTGGCGGCAACCGTCGATGTGAATTTCCGCGAGGGCTCCATCGAGCTGACGCAGCGCAAGGCGAACGCGATCGCGCGCTCGCGCAGCCAGCAGTCCGGACAGTGGATTGCGTTCAAGCGCCTCCCTCCCCCATTCCGTCTGGCGGAGACAGGCGCGCCGGAAATCGCCATCATCTGGAAGAACCTCATCGCTTCGCTGCGCATCGGCATGATGCCGATCCTCGTGCTGTGCGGGGGGATGGCCTTCGTCGTGGGCGAGAGCTTTCTGATTCCGGAAGAGGCCGCGGCGAAGGTGACCGCGATGATGATGCTCTTCCTCTGCGCGCTCGTGCCGCTCGTCGGTGCCAACGCGATCGGCATGGATCTGCGCCTCGACATCCAGCGCATCGACGCGCTGAAGACGTTTCCGCTGCAAGGGGAGCGGCTCGTCGCGGCAGAGCTCGCGGCGCCGGTGATCGTCATCGGACTTCTCGAACTGCTCTTCATGACGATCACAGCCGTCTTCCTCAACACGCGCGGCGCGGGCGGGCCGTTCACGCGTTATGTGACGGCACAGCATCTCGTCATCGCCTTCATCTTCATCATCCCGCTCTGCGCCATGCTGATCACGCTGCGCAATGCGGGGATGCTGCTGTTCCCTGCATGGGCGCTCCGATCGAAGGAAGAGCCGCGCGGCGCCGTCGTCGTCGGCCAGCGGCTCGTGATGGCGATCGTGAATCTCATCGTCCTCGCGATCTCCGTCATCCCTGCTGCCATCGTGTTCATACCGGCGTTCTTCATCGCCAATCGTTTCTTCGCGGGCAGTCCCGGTTTTCTGGCGATCGCGACGATTCCATCCGTGGCAGTGATCGTCGCCGAGTTGTGGCTCGCGGTGAAGCTGATGGGGAGCTACTTCGAAGGCTTCGACGCGACGACCGAGCTGGATCGCGTTCTGTCGTGACGCGGAAACGCCGGAACTAATCTCCTTCGCGGACGCGTTGAACGGGCAACGTGCGCCGGTTCCTCGTCCTCCTCGCGCTGTTCGCCACTCCTCTGTGCGCTGCCGACCTCGACACTGTGCGGCAGCAATACACCGGCTTCTACACCGCGGCGGGTGCGGACCGCAGCTCGCCACGCATGCAGGCGGCGCTCGCTGCGGCCGCCGATGCGGTTCGCGGCTACATCGCGCCCGGTTACCTTCGTTCCGACGGGAGCTGGAGCGACATCAATTACAACGAGACGCCGTCCGGTACTTGGTCGCCCTGGGATCATGTCCGGCGTCTGGCGGCGATGGCGAAGGCCTACCGCACCCCCGGCAATGCGCTCTACAACGATCCCCAACTACGCGCTGCACTCGAGGCGGCGATCGCCTACGTGCCGAAGTTCTACGGCCTCACGACACCGCCAAACGGCAACTGGTGGTTCTGGTCCATCGGCATTCCCCTCGACCTCGGTCCCACGCTGGTGCTGATGCGCGGCGACATCAGCCAGAAGGTCTATGACGACGCCGTCGCGACGCTGACGATTCACATCGGACTCTCACCGACCGCGCGTGCGCTCGCCGGCCCGCTGCCCACCGGCGAAAATCTGGTCGCGTCATGCGACACCCATCTCGCGCTCGCGCTCCTGCGCGATGACCCGAACATCCTCAATGCCGTGCGCGACGCCATGGCATCCGTAGCGATGCCTGTCGTCAGCGGGGACGGCATCAAGCCCGACTACGCGTTTCAGCAGCACGGGCCTCAGCTCTACAACGGCGCTTATGGCGCTGCGTTCGCGGACGAGATCGCACGCTACGCGCTCATGACACGCGGCACTTCGTTCACCTATCCGCAGGAGTCGTTGAACGCGGTGGCGAGCTACATCGCCGACGGCATCGCATGGACCCTCTATGGAAATTACTTCGATGCCTCGGTGACAGGACGGGAGGTCGTGCGGCCGAGCACCACCGGCTACTCAGGACTCGCGGCGCTGATCGAGGCCGCAGGATTCGACTCCCCCCGCCGCGACGAGATTCGCGGCGCCGCGGCCCGCATGCTGCAGTCGTGGCAGTGGACACTCCCGCCGGAGCTCGCCGGTCTCGCGACCGTTGCGGAGCGCAACTGGGCGCCGGGGTCTCTGTACGAACACAGGCACTACTGGTCGAGCGACTACACGGTTCACAGGCGGGATGGCTGGTACGCGTCGATCAAGATGTTCTCATCGCGCACGAAGTCGGGCGAGAAGACGAACAACGAGAACCTTCTCGGCTCACGGCAGTCGGATGGCCGTCTCTACCTCGTGCTCCATGACGATGACTATTTCGGCCGCGATGTATGGCCTGCGCTCGACTGGGCGCGGCTGCCGGGAATCACGGTCGAGATCAAGCCGGATGCTGCCGATGCGACTTATGGCTTCGGATCGCGCGCGCTCGCCGGCGGGACCGGCGACGGCCGCAATGGTGTTTCCGCAATGCAGCTCGCGCCGCTGAATTCGCCGCTGACGGCCAACAAGGCCTGGTTCTTCTTCGACGACGCGATCGCGTTCCTGACGAGCTCCATCAATTGTCCGACGGCCAATCACGTCGAGACGGTCGTCAATCAATGGCCGCTGCACGATCCGTCATCGCCTCTCGTCACGGGCAACGGCTGGTACTGGTGCGAGAACATCGGCTACTACTTCCCCGGCCGCGATGCGGTCACGATTGCCCGCCCCACGCGCACCGGCACCTGGTCCTCGCTCGGCGGCTCGGCCGATTCGACAACGGTGACCCGATCGTTCCTCACACTCTCGCTCGATCACGGCTCTTATGTCGCCGGCGGGCATGACGAATACGTGATCGTGCCGAATGTGAGTGCGGGTGCAATGCAGAGTTGGGCTGCGGCGAATCCGATTGCCGTCCTGCAGAACGACGCGCTGGTCTCGGCGGCGCGCGACCGCCGGACGAATGCAACGGGCATCGCTTTCTGGCGCGCCGGATCCTTCAATGGGATCACGGCAAGCGCGCCGCTCGTCGTCTATCTGACCGACGACGGATATCGCCTCACGATCTCCGCGGCGGATCCCGCCTGTGCGAGCAGCGGCACGATCCGGCTGTCGCTGCCGGGCTTCAACCCGTCGATGATCGAGATTCCGTCCAATGGCGGGCGGACGTATACGACGACAGCAACGCGCGGCGTAAGACGCCGCGCGTTGCGATGAGAGTCGTCATTACGGCTTCGTGTTCCACCACGTGCCGCCCTCGCCGAAGTACGGCTTGAGGGCCCTGGCCAGCGAGAGATCGAACGGCGCGTTGTACGTCGTCGAAGTCTTGATGCCGAGGTTGAAGATGTTCACGTTGGTGTTATGGCAGCCATTGGCGCACGAATTGGCCATGCCCTTGTCCGCGTACTTGATCGTCAGTTCGGGAGAGAGGGCTTCGAAATTGTGGCCGCTTGCCGACGTCATATGGCAGCCGATGCAGCGCGACAGCCCCATGATGCGCTCCGGCGCATACGGATGGTGCGTGTGCGCTTCGACGGTCTTCGCGATCTTGTCCTGTGCCTCGAGCTTGCCCTGCTGCGCGTCATAGACGTCGCCGCGTGTAAAGCCGGCGAACGGGCCGTACTTCGCATGGCACGACAGGCAGAGCGTGTTGTCCTCGGCCGAAGTCTTGATCGTATAGCCGTCGGCAACGACGGTCTGGCGGAGCAGCATGCCGTCGCCTTCCGCATGCGGATTGTGGCAGTCGGGGCAGCTCAGCGTATGCGCAGCGAAATTCGCATGCGCGGATGTGGAGTAGGCATTGAACGGACGTCCGCCGTTGTAGTGCTTCCCGTCCGGCCACAGCGTGCCGCCCATCTTGTAGAAGGTCGACAGTGCGAGACCGTTCTTCGCATCCTGCGGGGTCCAGCGCGTATTGGTCGCGTCGTTGAACGGCCAGTTGAACGAGCCGGTGGGAACCGACGTCGAGTTCAGG
Organism: Acidobacteriota bacterium; assembly: GCA_021325515.1. GTDB lineage: Bacteria > Acidobacteriota > Thermoanaerobaculia > Gp7-AA8 > Gp7-AA8 > JAJPHC01. The sequence continues at coordinate 17,845 of JAJPHC010000021.1, read as the reverse complement.
TGGCACTGTGCGCAGACATCGGTCTGCTGCTGCTTGGTCAGCGTCGCCGGATTGACGATCTTCGATGCGTCGCCGCCGGCCATGATGTGCAGCGAGCCCGGACCATGGCAGCTCTCGCAGCCGATGTTCATGAGCTCCATCTCGCCGTCCGCCTCATAGTCGACCACACCGGGGTCGTCGTTGTTGTAGAGGACAGCGGGAGTGATGTTCGGTGCAAACTCACCGGCTGCCGTTTTGGCTTCCCCTCTCAGTCCCTGCGAATGGCAGCCGATGCAGCCACCACCATGGCTGGAAGGGCCGTTCGATGCGACAAGCGATGCGGCGCCGATCCCTGCTGCGAATTTGGGCGCATTGGAGGAGTCATACCACCGCGTCGGATTGTATGCAGACCAGCCCGTCGCGGGCGTGTACTGAATCGGTGCAAAGTAATTATCGACCGATAGTTTGCTCTGCGTATCCGTCACGGGAACTTTGACGACAAAGCGCTGCGCGCTGCCGTTGCGTTGACCGGCGAGCGTGAATACGACCGGCATCTTCAGCGAGCCGATCGTCACATAGTACGTGCCGCTCTCGACGGACAGCTTCGGCGCATTCGGCTTGTACGCATCGAACGGCGAGCTGATGGTGTTGAAATCGAGTCCCTGGCGGAAATCGTCGGTCTTGTTGCCGTCGTAATCGGCAATGACACCTTTACCAGGAACCAGCGAGAACTGCTCCAATGGACGGCGAATGAAGCTGGCGTGATTCGTATCTCTGTAAGAGGCCTTGGACGTATGGCAGGCGAGACAGAAGCTCGACCCGACAAAGACTCCTTTCTCCAGTTCGGCCTGCGAATACTTCGCGAGCAGAGCCGACTTCGCTGCGGTCAGCGCGAGGGAATCGATTTTCGCGGGTGAGCCGGCAGCACGGGCTCGCGTTGCCGGCTGCGCAAGAGCTGTCGCGCAGATCAACGCGGCCATGACCAGAAACAACACGATTTTTCTCATCGATGACTCCTCCCTGTTGAACGGGAGCCATCCTGTTGCTGACGCTTCGTCGCGTCAGTGATCACCCGGACCTGTGTCAGGTGACCTGCGAACAGTGAGATTGGTCAGATGGACCAGCGCGTTGTGCCATGACTGGAACACGTCGTCGCCGAACGCAACGAACAGTACGCGCTCAATGCCATTGTGCGCCGATAGAAATTCGGCGGTCACACGGACAGAGAGTGCACAAGCATCCGCGACCGGATAGCCATAGACACCACAACTGATCGCCGGGAACGCAATCGTCTTCACACCATGCTTCACGGCAAGCGCGAGGCTGTTGCGATAGCACGACGCAAGAATCTCCGGCTCATTGTGCGTTCCGCCGCGCCATACAGGGCCCACTGTGTGAATCACGTACTTCGCGGGGAGTCTGTAGCCGCGCGTCAGACGCGCCTCACCGGCCGGACAACCGCCGAGCGTCCGGCATTCCTCGAGCAACTGCGGACCGGCGGCGCGATGGATCGCGCCATCCACTCCCCCACCGCCGAGGAGGGAGGAGTTCGCGGCATTGACGATCGCGTCGACCTCGAGCCGCGTGATGTCGCCTTTGATGACCTCGATCATTGTGTGGTCACAAGGGCAGTCAAGCTAAGCGCTCGTCCTGCGCTTTCCCAGCTTGACCACGATGTCGTATTCGCTCTTCGTGACCGGCTGAATCGACAGGCGCGTCCCCTTTTTCGTGACGAGCATGTTCTCCAGCCCCTTCGTCTTCTTCAACGTCTCGAGCGACACCACCTCGGCGAACTTGTCGACGTAGCGGATGTCGACCATGCACCACGTCGGGTCCTTCGGCTCAGGCCTCGCTTCCCTGCTCACTTCAGCGAGACCGGTCACGCCGGACGGATCGGCGTTCGACGCATAGAACAACACCTTGTCGCCGGCCTTCATCTCGTCGCGCATGAAATTGCGCGCCTGATAATTGCGAACGCCTTCCCAACTCGTAGTACCGTCGCGCTTCAGATCATCGATGCTGTACGCCGAGGGCTCGACCTTCATCAGCCAGTAGTTCATGGGAGGAACTCTAACTGAAACGATGAACGATGAACGATGAACATGGGACGAAGTTTCCTGCTCCCCGTCGTCCCCGTTCATCGTTCATCGTTCATCGTTCATCGTTAAGTTCATCGCTCGTTTCATTTGTACGCGGAAAGACTGTTCCTCAATACTTCCACCGCCGCCCTTAGGTCCGTTTCGTTCAGCACGTAGGCGATCCGGACTTCGTTGCGGCCGAGGTCGGAGGCGTAGAAGCCGGAGGCGGGGGCGACCATTACGGTTGCTCCCTCGTGCTGAAAATCGGAGAGCAGCCATGAGGCGAACTCGTTTGCGTCGTCGACCGGGAGCTTCGCTACGCAGTAGAACGCACCTTCCGGCTTCGCGAGGAAGACGCCGGGGATCGAGGTCAATCCTTCGTAGAGAACGTCGCGGCGGCGCTGGTACTCCGCCACGACTTCGCGCGTGTACTCCTCGCCGAGCTCCATCGCACCGACCGCGATGAACTGCGCGATGCCGGGAGGTGAAAGGCGCCCCTGCGCCATTCTCCAGCAGGCGTCGTAGATCTCGCGGTTGCGCGTGACGAGCGAGCCGAGGCGAATGCCGCAGGCGGAGTAACGCTTGGAGAGACTGTCGACGACGATCACGAACTCTTCCGCGTTTTCGAGCTCGAGCGCCGACATCGCCTTCTTTCCGTCGTAGACGAACTCGCGATAGACCTCGTCTGAGATGAGGAAGAGTCCATGCTCGCGGCAGAAGTCGGCGATCATGCGCAGCTCGTCCGGCCCGTACACGGTGCCGGTCGGATTGTTCGGATTGCAGAGCGCGACGATGCGCGTGCGCGGAGTCAGCGCACGCTCCCACGCTTCGCGCGCGGGGATGTGAAACCCGTCGCGGCCGCGGCTCGTCACCGGGACGATCTCCAGCCCGGCCATCGTCGTGAACGAGCGGTAATTCGCGTAGAACGGCTCGAGCATCATCACGTCATCGCCAGGATTGGCGCAGGCCATGAACGCGAAGAGCAGCGCTTCGCTGCCGCCCGTCGTCGCGAGAATCTGCGACGTCGAGAGCGACACGCCGACGCGGTGCTCGTAGTAATGCTGCAGCGAGCGGAGAAAATCGGGAGTGCCGGTCGACGGCGAGTATTCGAGCACGCGCTCGTCGAGCTGGCGCAGACGCTCGCGCATGCAGGCCGGCGTCTCGATGTCCGGCTGGCCGATGTTCAGGTGATAGACGCGCGTGCCGCGCGCCTTCGCGGCATCGGCGAGCGGCGCGAGGCGCCGGATCGGCGATGCGGGCATGAGGGTGGCGCGACGGGAAAGCTCGAACGCCTTCCCGGTGTGCGTCGTCGGTTCGTCAATCGTCGTCATTGGTTTTCAATCGACACTGCCGGGACTGCTCATATTCCCGGCGTGTGCGAACGGTATGCCGGGCGGGGTCGCTACAGCAGTTGTTTCCTCACGAACTCCAGAATCGTCTTCTGGAGATCGAACACGAGCAGAGGATTCCTCACCCCATGCGCGCTCGCCGGATAGAGCTTCATCTCGAACGGGATCTGCGCCTTTTCCAGCTCGTAGATGAACTGAATCGCGTTCTGCGGATGGACATTGTCGTCGACCGTGCCATGGATCAGCAGCAGATGGCCGTGCAGATTCTTCGCCGCGAATCGCGGTGAGCTGTTCCTGTACCCCTCGGGATTGTTCTGCGGCATCAGCATGAGGCGCTCGGTGTAGACGGTGTCGTAGTCGCGCCAGTCGGTGACGCTGCCGCCCGCGATGCCGGCCACGAAGAGCTTGCTGTGCGTCATGGCATACGCGGTCATGAAGCCGCCGTAGCTCCAGCCGTACGTCATCATCCGCGAGCCGTCGATGTACGGCTGCGACGCGAGCCACTTGAGACCATCCTCCATGTCGCGCAGCTCGACTTCGCCGAGATGCTTGTAGAGCGTCCATGCGGAAGCGGCGCTGCGGCCGCTGGCAGCGCGGTTGTCGCAGAGCCAGACCACGACGCCCTGATTCGCGATCAACTGCAGGAACAGCGTGTTCGTCCCACGCCATGCGTTGCGGACTTCTGGCGCATGCGGTCCTCCGTAGTGATACTCGAAGACCGGATACTTCTTCGCCGGATCGAAGTTCGCCGGCTTGATCATCAGCGCGTCGAGCGTGACGCCGTCGCGCGTCTTCACCTGCAGGAACTCCGGATGCGTGAGCGCCAGAACCGGATTCTCATCGATCACCTTCACGAGCTGGCCGTCCGCACGATGGAGGCGCACCTGTGTCGGTGTGATGACGTCGTTCCAACTGTCGATGAAGTGCGTGAAGGATGGGTTGAATTTCGGTGAATGCCTGCCGGCCTTGTCCGAGAGACGGACAGGCGAGGGCGCTTGTCCTACAGTCGTCCGGTAGACATCGACATCGATGTTCGCGCGTTCGTTCGCAGTGAAATAGATCCAGCCGTTCTTCTCGTCGACGCCCTGCAGTTCGGCGACTTCCCACTCGCCTTTCGTCACCTGTCCGATCAACGTGCCGTCGGTCTTGTAGTGATAGAGGTGCTGATAGCCGTCGCGCGTGCTCAGCCAGAGGAACGAGCCGTCGGCGAGGAACGACGGATTGTCGATCGGATCGACCCACGCCTTCGTCGTCTCGCGGAGAATCGTCCGGCTCCCCTCGCCATCGAGCCCGACGATGTCGAGATCGAGCCAGGTCTGCTCGCGATTCTGAATCTGATACGTGAGCTGTGAGCCGTCGCCGTTCCAGCCGGCGCGCACGATCAGAAAGTCGCCGCTCGTGTAGCGATGGTTGTCCACCGTGACGGGATCGCCGCCCGCTGCCGAGGCGATCATCAGCTGCACGTGGGGATTCGGATCGCCCGCCTTCGGGTAGAACTGCGGCGAGACGGCCGGGTGATACTCGAGCTGCTCGAGCGCCGGATACACCGGCACATCGCGCTCATCGAAATGCAGGAAGGCGATGTGCTTCGAGTCGGGGCTCCACCAGTAACCGCGCTGTGTACCGCGGCCGTAGACCTCCTCGTCGTACATCCAGTCGAGGATGCCGTTGAGGATCAGCGCGCCGCCATCGGTCGTGAGCTGCCGCTCGCGCTGCCCCGCGATGTCGACGACCCAGAGATTGTTGTCGCGCACGAACGCGACGCGCTGGCCGTCAGGGCTGAACGTCGCGATCTCTTCGCGCGCCGGAGACGACGTCAGCCGCGTCGCCGTCTGCTTCACGAGTGAGTAGAGGAAGAGATCGTTCGCCGCCTCGACGAGGATCGCATCCTTCTTCGCGTCGAAGTTCTGCGCCCTCGATTTCGATGCGGCCATCGCAGCATCCTCGGCGAGTCCCGCCTCCACCAGCGCCTTCTGCATCGCAGCGGTATCGAAGAAGCGCGAGACCTTCCCGCTCTTCACATCGAAGCGCTGCCATTCGACGAGCTTCCCCTTCTCATCCGTACGCGGCCAGAAGAACGACGAGTCGTCGATCCACTGAAAGCCGCTCTGGACCGCACCGCTGTAATAGACCTTCCCCGAGGAACTGTAGAGTGATTCGAGAGTCAGCTCTTTTTTCTGAGCGAAGAGAGGGAGTGCGAGGAGGAGCAGGATCAGTGCGCGTCTCATTGCGCGCGGAAGAATACAAGGTCGCGCGGGCTCGCGGTCACGCGGGCTCGCGGTGGACTCCACCTCCGAGCCCGCGAGCCCGCGCAACCGCGGAACCAATCACGACATCAACTGTCTCAGCACGAACGGCAGGATCCCGCCGTGCTCGTAGTAATCGACCTCGATCGGCGTGTCGATGCGCACGATGACCGGCACTTCGTTGACGCGGCCGCCGGGATAGTTGATCACCAGCGTGGCTTTCTGGCGCGGGTGCAGATTGCCGGTGATGCCCTTCACGGCGAACGTCTCACCGCCGGTGAGGCCGAGCGAGGATGCGTTCGTTCCTTCTTCGAATTGCAGAGGGAGCACGCCCATCCCGACGAGGTTCGAGCGATGGATGCGCTCGAAGCTCTGCGCGACGACGGCGCTGACGCCGAGCAGCCGCGTGCCTTTCGCGGCCCAGTCGCGGGAGGAACCGGTGCCGTACTCCTGACCGGCAACGATGATCAGCGGCGTGCCGTCTTTCTGATAGCGCATCGCAGCGTCGTAGATCGACATCCGTTCGCCCGACGGCTGATGCACCGTCACGCCGCCTTCGACGCCGGGCACCATGAGGTTCTTGATGCGCACGTTCGCGAAGGTGCCGCGCGTCATGACGCGATCGTTGCCGCGGCGCGAGCCGTAGCTGTTGAAGTCCTGCGGCTGCACGCCGTTCTCGATCAGATAGCGGCCCGCGGGCGAATCCTTCTTGATCGAGCCGGCGGGGCTGATGTGGTCCGTCGTCACCGAATCGCCGAAGATCGCGAGCGGACGCGCGTTCTCGATGTCTGCCGCCTTCGACGCCGACATCCCGAAGTTCTCGAAGAACGGCGGCTCCTGAATGTAGGTCGACTGCACGTCCCACGAGTAGAGCTGCCCCGCGGTCGACGGAATCTCGTTCCAGAGCGGATTCTGATCGGCGAAGCTGGAGTAGAGCCGGCGGAAGTCCGCGGGATCGAGCGCCTTCTGCATGATCTCTTTGATCTCGCTCATCGACGGCCAGATGTCGCGAAGGTAGACGTCCTGGCCGTTCGCGCGGCCGATCGGCTCGGTCGTCAGGTCGATGTCGATCCGGCCGGCGAGCGCGAAGGCGACGACGAGCGGAGGCGACATCAGGAAGTTCGCGCGGATCGACTGATGCACACGCGCCTCGAAGTTGCGGTTGCCGGAAAGCACGCTCGCCGCGACGAGATCGTGTTTGTTGATCGCTTCTTCGATCGTCGGATCGAGCGGGCCGGAGTTGCCGATGCACGTGGTGCAGCCGTAGCCCACCGTGTAGAAACCGAGCTTGTCGAGATAGGGCTGGAGGCCGCTGCGCCGGTAGTACTCGGTGACGACGCGCGAGCCGGGCGCGAGCGACGTCTTCACCACGGGATTCACAGTGAGCCCGCGCTCGACCGCCTTCTTCGCGAGCAGCCCCGCGGCCAGCATGACCGAGGGATTGCTGGTGTTCGTGCAGGAGGTGATCGCGGCGATGAGCACATCGCCGTGATGCAGCTCGACGCTGCCCGTCGAGGAGACGGTGGCCGCATCGACGCGATCGGGAGTCGGACGGTTGTTCACCATCTCCTCTTCGGTCACGAGGCTCGTGTTCTTCCTCGCCGACGCGGCGACGTCCATGGTCTGCGCGCCGCCGCCACTCGCCACACCGGACGCTGCACCTTCGCTCGTGAAGGCCTTGCGCGCGATCTCCGCTGCGGTCTTGCCGTAGCCGTTGGGCGGCTCCGACTGCAGCTCGTTCGTGAACTTCGTCTTCAGCGCGCGGATCTCGATGCGATCCTGGGGACGCTTCGGACCGGCGACGCTCGCCACGACCGACGCGAGATCGAGCTCGAGCTCCTTGCTGTACAGCAGCTCGCCCTTCTTCGGCATGCCGAAGAGTCCCTGCGCCTTGAAGTAGTTGCCGAACGCGCTCACCTGTTCGTCGGTGCGGCCGGTGAGCGAGAAGTAGCGGAGCGATTCGTCGTCGACCGGGAAGAAGCCCATCGTCGCGCCGTACTCCGGCGCCATGTTCGCGATCGTCGCGCGATCGGCGAGCGAGAGCGACGCCGCCCCTTCGCCGAAGTACTCGACGAACTTGCCGACGACCTTCGCCTTGCGCAGCATCTCCGTGATCGTCAGCACGAGATCCGTGGCGGTGACACCTTCCGAGAGCGAGCCGCTGAGATGCACGCCGACGACATCCGGCGTGAGGAAGTAAACAGGTTGACCAAGCATCCCGGCCTCGGCCTCGATGCCGCCCACACCCCAGCCGACGATGCCGATGCCGTTGATCATCGTCGTGTGCGAGTCGGTGCCGACCAGCGTGTCGGGATACCAGACCCCATCCTTCTCCAGCACGCCGCGCGCGAGGTACTCGAGGTTGACCTGATGCACGATGCCGATGCCGGGAGGCACGACGCGGAATCCGTTGAAGGCCTGCGTCCCCCACTTGAGGAACTGATAGCGCTGCTGGTTCCGCTTGAACTCGATGTCCATGTTGAGCTGCAGCGCATCCTCGCGGCCGAACGCGTCGACCTGCACCGAGTGGTCGATCACGAGGTCGACAGGGACGAGCGGCTCGATGATCTTCGGGTCCTTCTTCGCACGCTCGGCCGCGGAGCGCATCGCCGCAAGGTCGACGAGCAGCGGCACGCCGGTGAAGTCCTGCAGCAGGACGCGCGCGACCATGAACGGAATCTCTTCCGTCCGCTCGGCATTCGGCTGCCATTTCGCGAGCGTTGCGACGTCGTTCTCGGTGATCTTCTTCCCATCCACATTGCGAAGAACCGACTCGAGCACGATGCGGATCGAGACGGGAAGCTTCGAGACGTCAAACCCAGCGACGGCAAGCTTCGGCAGCGAGTAAAACCGTCCGGTTTTTCCATTGCCGAGATCGAAGGAATCGAGTGTATTGAAGGTGTTGTGCGACATGGCTGGAGCATATCAAACGGTCAGGCAGCCGACAGCAGGCAGCAGACAGCGGGAGGTGACGGTGAACACCGTCTGATGAGTTACACTCCGCGAATCCCGAATCACATGGAGGTATGACGTTGGACACTCTCGACGCCCGGATTGCATCCAAACATCTTCTCGACCACCCGTTCTATCAGCGCTGGACCTGCGGCACGCTCACTCGTGACGAGCTGAAGGAGTACGCGCGGCAGTACTGGCATTACGCGCTCGCCTTCCCCACGTTTCTCAGCGGCATCCACGCGCACACCGACGACATTGCGGTCCGCCAGTTGCTGCTCGAGAATCTGATCGAGGAAGAGCGCGGTCCCGAAAATCATCCCGAGCTCTGGCTCCGCTTCTGCGAATCCCTCGGCCTCTCGCGCGATGAGGTGAAGGCCGGCTCGCCGAACGACGCCACGCGGTCGCTGATCGCCTGCATGCAGTCACTCGCGCGCGAAGGTGCGCTCCACGAGGGACTCGCGGCGCTCTACGCCTACGAGTCGCAGATCCCTGCGGTGGCAAAGGCGAAGATCGCCGGCCTCGCACAGCACTACGGCATGAGCGCCCCGGCGTTCTTCAGCGTGCACGAGGAAGCGGATGTGCACCACTCGGCGACGTCGCGCGAGCTGCTCGCACGCCTTTGCGATGACGACGCGAAGAAGGCGCAGGCAGAGAAGGCGACCGGCATGGTGCTCGATCGGCTGTACGGGTTTCTGGATTCGGTGACGGCGTAGGACAAATGGGACCTATGGGACCTATAGGACCTATGGGTGGCTCCCCATAGGTCGTATAGGTCCCATAGGTCCTATCCTCCCATCGCCTCTTTGACTGCGGCCACGACCTTTTCATCCCGCCTCCGCTCCGGCCACCCTCTCGCCTTCACTTCCTCGAACGTCAGCAGCGAGTTCGCGTAGTAGTCGCGCAGCAGGCGCTCTTCCGGGTTCCAGCTCCATCGTCCATCGCGTTCGTCCACGAGATGGCGGAGCTGCAGGATCGCGCGCGCGGATTCCCAGATCTCGGCGCCGTTGTGCTCGCGGGTGAGCCAGACGCGATCGGCGAACGCCTTGCGCTCGGCATCGAGAGCCGCCGCCATCTCGGCTTCCGTGCAGGACTCGAGCTTCGTGAAGACACGCGCGACGAGCGTCACCGGCGTCAGCGGGAGCACGTTCGAGATCTCGTGCATCACCTTCTCGGCGAGCTCCGTCAATGGACCTTTCCGCTCCTCGAACGTGGGCGCGAGGATCGACGGATGCTCGTGGATGAAGTCATCGACGATGATCGGCGTGCCGAACGTCACGACCGCATAGCCGTACCGCTTGAATCGCTTCACGAAGCTGCGCACGAGATTCTTGAAGAGAAACTCGAGCGTCGTGTTGAGCTTCTCGATCTTCGTCGAGCGATCTTCTTTCCCGACGAGCTCTTCGGTGAGATTGCGATCCTCGAGCACGCGGTCGTAATTGATCGCCGTCGGCATCAGCACGAGCAGCGAGTCGAACTCCGGATCGCGTTTGGAGCCGACGATGTAGTCGAGCATCCCGAGCTTCGGCTTCTGGAATGCGCCGTCGCGCGTGAGGCCGCCTTCGAGAAAGATGCCCTGCGTCACGCCATTGCTGGTGATCGTCTGCACGAAGCTCGAAAGGACTGCGTGATAGAGCGGCTCGCGATAGCGGCGGCGGATGAAGTAGGCGCCGAACCACTTGAAGAGATGATTCAACGGCCAGACGCGCGCCCACTCTCCGACCGCGTAGGACAGCGAGATGAACTTGAAGAGCATGTGCGCGACGAGCACGTAGTCGGCGTTCGAGCGGTGGTTGATGCAGTAGACGACGACCGTCCCTTTGGCTGCGACCTGATTGAAATCGCGGATCGGTGTCCGCTCGACCACGGGACGGTAGAGGAAGTGCATGATCGCGCGGGCGATGGGCGCGCCGAAACGGTAGTAGGCCAGCAGGTTGAACTTCGGAACGATCTCGCGCAGATAGGTCCTGGCGACCTTCGTCGCCTGATCGGTCGAGACGCGATTCTCGCGCGCATAGCGCTGGATCGCATGGACGACCTCGCGATGGCCGAACACCTGGAGCTCGATGTCGGCGTGCTGACGCTTGAGCTTGAATCGATCGATGCGGATCCGGCGCGCCCGCTGCAGCCGCCGCGCATGGCGCTTGCCGAGCATCAGAAGGATGACGGTCAGAACCGTGACCGCACCGAGCCCGAGGACGATTCGCAGCATGGCCGTGTTTTTGATTCTAGCCCAGGGTATGGGGCGCGCCGTCGAGCAACGGGTGGAGATCCTGGAGCAGGGGAACATTTCGATTCTCTATCGCCCGCGGGTCGAGCACGAAGAGGTGGAATCGCTCGCCGATGTGCAGCGGCTGCTGATCGTGCTCGCGCCGTCGGACGGGCAGCAGCAGCGCATCATCGCTGCCGGACGCAAGCATCTGCGCGACCGCTTCTGGGGATTCGTCGATCTCGTCAGCGATCCGCTGCACGTCGCCGCGGCGCTCGACGCCCACACGTATCTGACGAAGACGCGCGGCGCTCGCTATCTCCCTGCCGCGCGCGTCGCGGCGGAAGGGATGTATTCATTGACGTCGCATGAAGGCCACACGCATTTCGCATTCAACGCTGCGCTGCGCGATGAGCGCGACGTCGACGTCGAGAGCTCCGGCGATTTCATCGTGATGGCCGCCAACCCTGATCCGGCGGCGTGGGGACTCGCCGAGGTGCCGCCGCTGCAGGAAGAGCTCTTCCCCGAATACGAGGTCCATGTGGAAGTGCCGCGCCCGCTCTTCGCCGATCGCTTCCGCGGCCGGCGCTACATCCCGCTGGAGCGCGACATGCTCGACATTCCCGGCGTGGAGCTGATCTTCCTCGGAGCTCATCCCGAGCGTTAGCGCTGAATCGGCTTCAGCTCTGCACCGCGCCGAGCTGCTTCATCAGCGTGAGCTTGTCGATGACCGCCCAATGGTCCGTGATCTTCTCGCCACGCACGCGCAGGATGTCGATCACTTCGAAGTCGATCGCATTGCCGCTCGCGGGAATGCCGAGGAAGTCGCCGCGGTGCGTGCCGGTGAAGGTCTTGTGCGTGACGACCTTGTCGCCCTCCGCAATCTGATCGTGAATCGTCACGGTCAGATCGGGGAACGCCGCGTGCAGCGCGCCGAAGAGAATCTTCACCCCATCGCGTGTCGGCTCCACGCCGGGCATCGGCGAATGATCGACGAAATTCGGCGAGAGCAATTCGTCGACGACGCTGACGTCTCTCCCCTGCTGAGCCTCGCTGACGAGGCGGCGAACGATGTGCTTGTTCGTTTCCATGCCCTCCAATACGGATGTGCGAGGGTTCCGGATTCGCCGCTCTGACGAGAGTCAAAAGCGAAATTCAGAATTCAGACTTGATGTGGCGCTTCGCGCGTCGCTCTTTCTCAATTCTTCATTCTGCGTTCTGCGTTCTGCATTTCGCTTTTCAAAGCACCGCGAAAGAATCACCCGATCGCCCCACCACACGAGCTTCCCGCTCCCGCCGTGCAACTCTGAATTTCGCTCTTCGCCCCCCATCACGTCCAGTGACTGAAATAGTCGGGACTGCCGGCGAACCAGACGCCTTCTCGCGCCGTCGGAGGAATCTCGTGCGGCTCCATCTCGTGCCATGCGGTCTCGCCCCAATGGATCTCGCCATCGCGCACGAAGCTCTCGAGCACATGCTTCACATGATCCGCTTCGGCGCGCAGGGCCACGTTGCGGTAGTAGCCGATCGCCATGATCTCGTCCGGCTCGTGCGCGCCGGTCGCCGACATCTCGGCCAGGACGATTGCCGCGCGCGGCGCGATTCTCACTCGCGTTGGCTGCGGCAACACGACGCAGACCGCGGCCATGTAATCCTGCACTACTCCATCTCCGCGAAAATCTTCGCTGCAATCGACGGAACCAGCTTCACGTCATCGGCGACGCCTCGCGTGAAGATCACGACGATGTACTTCCTCCCGGAAGGGAGCTCGACATACGCGGCGTCGTGGCGCACCTCGCTCGTCCATCCCGCCTTGGACCAGAGCTTCGAGCCCTTCGGCAGCGACTCGCCGATGAATTCCTTCACCTGATTCTCATCGCTGCGAGGCGGATCGAGCGGCCGCGCCAGCAGCTCCATCATCGCCTTGCTCGCCTCCGGCGATACCGCGCGGCCGCGAACGATCCAGAGCATGAGGGACGCGATCGCGTTCGTCGTCGCGCGATTGCGGTTCTCACGGTTGGCGCCGAGGAGCTGCATCTCGCGGCCGTAGGGACTGAAGCTCCACGGCTTCGCCATCGCGCTGATGTCGTAGCCGAGAGGCGTGAGCCAGCGATTGATCACCGAGCGCTTGTCGATGAACTTCTTCAGCGCGCGCCCATCCAGCTCGGGACCAGCCGCGGTGTCGCTGATGACATCCATGATGAACGCCGCGGCGTCGTTGTCGGAGATCCGCATCATCTCCCCCAGCGCGCGCGGCATGTCCGGCTGCGACTGCACTTTCTGATGAAACGCCTCGGCCATGAAGAAGAGCTTGACGACGGAGGCCGGATAGAACGCTGCGTCACCGCGGTAATCGCCGCGCGAGATCGTCGACATCGTCGTCATGTCGATGACGGTCATCGACAGATCCTCGGGCTTCAGCTTCGGGAACTCTTTGACCGTGGCGTCGGCGACGTGGCGAAGCTTCGTCTCGATCGACGGATCGACCGGGAACTCCTTGAATTCGCGATAGTCGGCGCGGGCGGCGGCGGCGAGGAGAAGAAGGACCACGAGACGAATGCGCATCGAAGAGGATTCTATTGGGTATTCTTCGCGCGTGACGCCGCTCGAGCTCCTCCGATCTGCGAAAACGCCCGGCTTCCTCTTCTCGGGCGGCTCGGCGCGCTGCATCTTCCAGGTGGGCGCCGTCGAAGAGCTGATGAAGCTCGGTGTCACTCCGGCCATGACCCTCGGCGTCTCCGCCGGGGCGTGGAACGCGGCGGCGGTCGCGGCCGGAAACGCCGATCGCCTTCGCTACTACTGGCGCTTCTTCTGCCGCATGCCGTACATCGATCTCCGCAATCTGTTCCGCGAACACTCGCCGTTCATCTGGTCGCGGCTGCACGAGCGCGGATTCGCACGCTACATCGGACCGCGATTCAGGATGCCGGTGTACATCGCCCTGACTCGGCTTCGCGACCGGCAGAACGTGATCTTCGATCTGCGCGAGACCAGCGATCCGTTCCGTCTGCTCCTCGCGAGCAACTATCTGCGCCCGTTCTACACGCATCCTCTGGACATCGATGGCGAGCCGTACGGCGACGGCGGCTGGACGAACAACATCCCCTACGAATTTCTCTTCGCGCGCGGCTGCGATGCGGTCGTGCTGATCACGATGAAAGGCGAGAGCGAGGGAGGCCTCTACAGGCACCCCGAGGACTATGAGCATGAGATCGCCGCGGAGTACCGCGACCGCGTCATCGTCATCCGTCCGCGGCACCGGCTGCCGCTCGGGTTCCTGGAGCGCCGCTGGGAACGGCTCGCGCCAATCGCAAACCTCGGCGCACTGCGCACGCGCGAAGTGCTGCTGGGCGAGCGGCATTCCGAATGCGATCTCGCAGCAAAACGACGCGCGTTCTCCGCGCATCTCGTCGCGGTCAGGGAGCTCTTTCGCCGAGCGGGCGCCGGCTAGCCCAGCCTGCTCAACTCGTCATCGAGATGCCTCAGCGCATTCTGCAGCGCCGTGCGATGCACGTCCGAGCGTGCGTTGCTCAGCTCGTTCATCACACGGCGCCGCGACATCTCGATGCTCTCGCGCTTTTTCTGCCTGAGATCGACCTCACCGCGCGCGAGCGCACCGCGCTCTTCCTGCTGCGACTCAACGGACTTGCTTTCCCATCCTCGAGCCATGCCTCGAATCCCCTGCGCAACGCGTGCCCGGCACCGTAAGGATCAGCTGCGCCACTCCCTGATCCTCGCCGCGATCTTCTCCGGCGTGAAGCCGAGATGCTCGGCAATCTGCTCGTACGGGGCGGAATGGCCGAACGTGTCGATGCCGATCACCAGCGCATCGTGGTTCACGTACTGATACCAGCCGTTGGAGCGCCCGGCTTCGATCGCGACGACCTTCGAGCGGTCACCGAGGACTTCGTTCTGATAGTCAACTGGTTGACGATCGAAGAGATCGAGACATGGCGCCGAGACCACGCGCGCCCGGACACCCTGCTCCTTCAGCAGATCCGCCGTCTTGACGGCCAGCGGCGTCTCCGACCCGGTGGCGATCAGCGTGATGTCGCCCTCGGTGTACCGGTCGAGGACGTACGCGCCGCGCCAGATCTGATGCGCGTCGAATCCATCGCCATGCGGCAGCGGCTCGAGCTTCTGCCGCGTCAGCACGATCACGGTCGGCCCCTGCGCCTTTGCCACGGCCCACGCCCACGCCATCGCCGTCTCCGCGCCATCCGACGGACGGAACAGCGTCATGTTGGGGATGTAGCGCAGGGCCCAGAGATGCTCGATCGGCTGATGCGTCGGGCCGTCCTCGCCGAGGAAGACGGAATCGTGCGTGTAGATGAAGATCGAAGGGATGTTCATCAGGCACGCGAGCCGGACCGAGGCACGCATGTAGTCGGAGAAGATGAGGAACGTCGCGCCGTACGCACGCCACGCGCCGTACAGCGTGAGGCCGTTGAGAATCGCCCCCATGCCGTGCTCGCGAATCCCGAAATGAAGATTGCGGCCTTTGAAGATGTCCGCGTTCGGGGCGTGCGACTCCTCCCCTTTCGGACGCTCGATGGACGTCGCGTCCTTGATCAACGTGTTCGTCGACGGCGCGAGATCCGCGGAACCGCCGACGACGAATGGCGCAATCGCCGCGAGTTTCTGAATGACTTGTCCGGAGAGCGCGCGCGTCGCGAGCGCCTTATCCGATTTGCCCGCCTCGACGAGCTGCATCTCGAAGCCTTCCGGCAGCGTGTGATTCCAGTAGCGGTCCCACTCCTCCGCCATTTGCGGATTGCGCTCGCGCCATTCCTTGAAGCCCTTCTCCCACACCTTGCGCGAGCGTGCCTGCTTCTTCGTCTTCCGCGCGAACTCGGCCCGCACTTCATCGGGCACGTAGAACGCCGGCTCGACCGGCCAGCCGAGCGCCTGCTTCGTCGCCTTCACCTCATCCGCGCCGAGCGGCTCGCCATGCGCACGCGCCGTGCCGTGATACTTCGGCGAGCCCCAGCCGATGATCGTTTTGGCGATGATGAGCGACGGCTTCGACGTCTCCTTCTGCGCGCGGCGCAGCGCCTTGCGGATCGCATCGCGATCGTGTCCGTCGATCTTCAGCACGTGCCACCCGTACGACTCGAAGCGCTTCTTCACATCCTCGGAGAACGAGAGACGCGTCTCTCCTTCGATCGAGATGTTGTTGTCGTCGTAGAAGAAGATCAGATTGCCGAGGCCGAGATGACCGGCGATCGACGCGGCCTCATGGCTGATGCCTTCCTCCAGATCGCCGTCGGAACAGATGCCGTAGATGTAGTGATCGACCGGCTTGAATGCATCGCTGCCGTTGAACCGCGCCGCGAGCATCTTCTCGCCGAGCGCCATGCCCGTGGCGTGCGCGATGCCCTGGCCGAGAGGCCCGGTCGTGACTTCGATGCCGGTGGCGTGACCGTACTCCGGATGCCCCGCGGTCTTCGAGCCCCACTGCCGGAAATTCTCGAGCTGCTCCATCGTCATGTCGGAGTAGCCGGTGAGATGCAGCAGCGAGTACAGCAGCATCGACGCGTGGCCGGCGGAGAGGACGAAGCGATCGCGATTCGTCCATTTCGGCGCCGCCGGATCGTGGCGCAGAAACTCCGTCCAGAGGACGAACGCCATGTCGGCCATCCCCATCGGCGTACCGGGATGACCCGACTTCGCCTTCTCGACGGCATCGACGGCAAGAAATCGAATCGTGTTGACGCAGAGCTCTTCGAGCTTGTCCTTGTGACCGAATTTTGGTTGATTGCTCTCTTCGGCAACCTCAATCGCGGTTGCGGCGCTGTTCTGCTCGTCCATGTGCCCTCCGGAAGGATCGGCATTATACTCATCGCATCTCGCGGCCATCGGACGTGCGTGGAGGAAAACCATGGCAGCCGCAATCGACGAAGCAACCGTCACCGTGAAGGGCTCCCCGGTCCGGAGCCTGCAGAAGTTCATCGAGACGGATCTGACGGCCGAGCAACGCGAGCGCGCGCTCGGCAATCTCCCTCCCGAATTCGCAGCGCGCTTCCGGACGCCGTTTCTGGCGACGGAGACCGTTCCGGTCCACATGCTGAACCGCCTCACGGAAGAGGCGGCGAGAGCGAAAGGCGAGCCGGTCGAAGCATTCGCGCGGCGCGCAGGACGAGCCGCGGCGGGCGATGCGATCAAAGGGATCTACCGGTTCTTCGCGCTCGTGATGACGCCGCAGGCGCTGCTGGGAAAAGCGACGCAGATGTGGAGCTCGCTCTACAACCGCGGCGAGATCAAGATCGAACAGCCGACCGACAAGAGCGCGCGTCTCCGGCTCATCAACTTTCCGTCTGAGGCCGCCGGCTGTGCCCGTGTCACCGGCTGGATCGAGCGGATGACGGAGCTCACCGGCGCCAAGGACATCACGGTGGAACAGACGACCTGCTTCGCGAAGGGACAGCCGCATTGCGAGTGGTTCCTGAAGTGGTCATGATGAAGAGGACATGAACGTCTTTCCGCCGCAGTCCGATCATCCACTCTTTCGCTATCTGACCGGCGAGGAGCGTGCGCGTGTCGAAAAGCTCGGCAAGATGCGCTATCTCAGCGAGGGCGACTATCTGATCCGGGCGCGAGAGAGCGACTCGACGCTGTTCGCGATCGAAGACGGGCACCTCGACATCGTCGCGGATCGCGATGGCAAAGAAGTCGTCGTGGCCACCGTCGGCCCCGGCGACGTCCTCGGCGAAGTGTCGTTCATCGACGATTCGCCGCGCACGGTGTCGGTGCGCGCCGGCGAAGGATCCGCCGTGCGCGCCTGGGACAACCGAACGCTGACCGAAGCCCTGGCATTCGAGCCCCAGTTGCTGGCGAAGTTCTCCGTCGCGATGTGCGAACTGCTGGTGGAGAGACTGCGGGATGTGTCGCGCAGGGTGTGATGGGAGGATGGGAGGATGGGACCTATAGGACCTATGGGACCTATAGGTGGAGCGAGCGGGTCTCACTTCCTCCCATAGGTCCCATCCCCTCAAGGCTTCTTCGTCGAGCCCGGCGCAGAGTTCACCTTCT
>JAJPHC010000044.1 GCA_021325515.1 Acidobacteriota bacterium | reverse complement strand
GTCGGATCCGACGAATGGCGCGCTGATCACGGAGATCGGCGAGGTGCCGATCGACATCGCGTACGCGGGCTCCTGCACCGCGGGCAAGATCGACGACTTCCTCTTCTATCACCAGGTCGCGAAAGAGGCGCTCGACAACGGTGTGCACGTCGCGTACGGGGTGAAGTTCTTCGTGCAGTTCGGATCGCAGGCAGTGGAGAAGTTCGCGCGCGAGAACGGACTCGTCGACACGTTCGAGCGTGTCGGCGCGATCGTGCTCAATCCGGGATGCGGCGCGTGCATCGGCTGCGGACCGGGCGTGTCTGAGACGACCGATCAGGTGACGGTGAGCGCGATCAACCGCAACTTCCGCGGCCGAAGCGGCCCGGGCAAGTTGTGGCTGGCGTCTCCGCTCACCGTCGCAGCGTCGGCGTTCACGGGCAAGATCACGGCGTACAAGCCCGGGATGTTCGTGCGCGAGGGGATTACCGTTTAGCTCACGCGCGCGTGGCGGCGAGTTTGAGGCCTGCGGTCACGAGCAGCGCGCCGGCGCAGCGCTCGATCCAGTGCATGTGCGACGCGAGCCGCCTTCCGCGATCGCCGAGGAACGCGTAGGTCATGAGGACGGGGAACTCGATCACGATCGAGAGGATCCCGATCAGAAGGAATTGCCGCGCGACGTTCGTGTGTGGATCGATGAACTGCGGCAGCAGCGCGGTGAAGAAGACGATCGCTTTCGGATTCGCGAACTGCGTGACGAGTCCGTTGACGTAGGAGCGCGGCCTGGCGATCGCCGGCGCTTCTTCCGCATCGCGCTTCCGCGAGAGGAGCATGCGGATACCGAGATAGACGAGATAGGCGGCGCCGCCCCAGCGGACGACTTCGAAGGTCTTGCGCGATGCGAGCAGAATCGCGCCGAGGCCCGCCGCAGAGAGGACGAAGTAGGTCATGTTCGCGCTCAGGATTCCGAGCGCCGACCTCACGCCGGCGCCGAATCCGTGGCGCATCGCCTGGGATACGACGAGCATGACCGCCGGGCCCGGCGTGAAGTCGAGCACGATGGACATGGCGATGAACAACAGGAGCGATGAGGCGGTCATGCGCCGCTGGAAACCCTCACTCTCGGCTGGATGATTGCGGCGAGATCATCCGCTACTTTGCGCGGATCTTTCAACGACGAAATCGTGATCCGGATCGCTGGAGGCGTCGCGATGCGATATCGCTCGCCGGCCTGTACGGCCCAGCCGGCGCGCATCATCGCCTGCACCACCGCCGCCTCTTCGGGCACAGGAACCCAGACGTTGAGGCCCGAGTTGCCGTGCGCTTCGATGCCGCGCTGGCGGAGCGCTTCGATGAGCGCCTGGCGGCGCGCGGTATAGGCGGCTTCCGCGCGGCGAAGCAGTTGCGATGTCTTGCGGTCGCGCCAGAGGGCGACGACCGTGCGCTGCAGGATGTGGCTCACCCAGCGGATGCCGAGGGTCTGGCGTCCTTCGACGCGGGCGACGGTCGCGGCGTCGCCGGTGAGCAGCGCGACGCGAAGATCGGGACCGAGAGACTTCGACACCGAGCGGACAACGGCCCAGCGTTCTCGCCTCGGCGTCGCGAGCGTGACGTAGGGCGCTCCGGCGATGGGGCCGGCGTGATCATCTTCGATGAGTAGGACGTCCGGGTGACTGCCCAGAATCCTGTGCAGTTCACGGGCGCGTGACGGAGTGATCGCTGCGCCCAGCGGATTCTGCGCACGCGGCGCGACGACGAGAGCGCGCGCGCCGCCGGCCAGCGCCTTGCGGAGCGGCGCAGCGAGCATGCCCTGATCGTCTACAGCGACTGGAATCGGAACTAGAGCCAGCGCGCTGAGGAGATCGAGCACGCCGGTGAACGACGGATCCTCGACCGCGACGCGGTCGCCGGGACGCAGGTGCTCGCGCAGTACGCGCTCCACACCGTCGAGTGCGCCGCTGACGACCGCGAGGTGTTTTGCGGGCACTCCATCGCGCTCGAACTGTTCCCGCGCGAGCGCGAGGAGCCGTGGATCGTTGAGGTCATCGCGATAGAGCCGCTGCTCGTGCGCGAGACGCGGCAGGGGAGGGAGCAGCGCGTGGTCAGGGTTGCCTCCTGCGAGGTCGACAACCGATTCCGGCAGCGGCGCGGGCGGCGGCAGCGCGATCGGCGGCGCATGGCGGATGCGGGTGCCGCGGCGCCCGTCGGCGATGACGACGCCGCGCTGGGCGAGCATCCGGTAGGCGGCGGCGACCGTTGCCGGGCTGACTCCGAGCTGCACCGCGGCGGTGCGCACGGGCGGGAGGAGCGAGCCGCCGGCGGCGCGGCCGGAGGCGACGGCACTCTCCACGGAGTGGGCGATGTTGACGGCGGAATCGCCGCTGAGGTAATTTTGTGCTGGCACTGAGTGAAGATTGTACTAGAACAATGTATGGAAAACAAGGAGCCATCATGAGCGCATCCCTCCAGACTCCCGCCACCACCGTCCGCCGCCTGCCCCAGCGCGCGTCCTATGACGCGGAGACGATTCACCGGATCCTCGACGAGGCGCTCATCTGTCACGCCGGCTTCGTGCTTCACGACCGTCCGGTCGTCATCCCGACGATTCACTGGCGCGATGGCGACCGGCTCTACTTCCACGGCTCGCCCGCCAGCGGCCTCCTGCGCAATCTGCGCAATGGGGTTCAGACCTGTGTGACCGTCACGCTCCTCGACGGCCTCGTCATGGCCCGCTCCGCATTTCATCACTCGATGAACTATCGCTCCGCCGTCGTCTTCGGCACCGCGGCCGAGGTGAGCGATCGCGAGGAGAAACTGCGCGCGCTCGATGCGCTCGTGGAGCACGTCTGCCGCGGCCGCTCCAAAGACGTGCGCCCGCCAAACGAGGTCGAGCTCAGGCAGACGCTCGTGCTCTCCCTGCCGATCACCGAAGCCTCCGCGAAGATCCGCACCGGCGGCCCTGTCGATGACGAGGAGGATTACGCGCTACCCATCTGGGCCGGAGTGATTCCGCTGAACCTCACGCCCGCAGAGCCAGTGACGGATGCCCGCTGCTCGATGGAAGTGCCGGAGTATGCGGCGCGGTATGGGCGGTGAGGGAGGGGATGGGACTATGGGACCTATAGGACCTATGGGACCTATAGGCGGTCCACCCATAGGTCCCATAGGTCCTATAGGTCCCATTGTCCCATTCACTTCGACCAGGGAGGCACCACGCCATTCATTCTCGCGTATGCGATCGACTGGCCGAGGTGCTCGTGCATGTGATTGAGCATCGTGACGAAGACGCCGCGCTGCGTCGTGTCGTGGCCGAACAGCTTCACCGGTTTTTCCAAATCGGCGTCGCTCGTGTTCTTCATGATCGTCCGCACGTGATCGAATGACTTCTGCAGGGCGGCGAGCACTTCCTTCTTGTCCGTGATCTTCTCGAGGTCCTGCGGCATGTCCTCCGGCGGCTTGACGCCGAGGAAGGTGGCGAGGAAGTAGTTGCCGCCGGCGATGTGCATGTAGACCTCGCTCACGGAGCGGACACCCTCCGCCGGATGCCACGAATATTTTTCGGCAGGGACGGCCTTCGCGAGATCCAGGATCTTCTTCTGCACGTCGTCGAGATCGCCCAGGAACTCCGAGCGGAATCCGCTCTTCGGCGTGCCGTTCTGCGGCATCTTCTTCATGTTCTGTTGCGCGAACAGCAGCGGCGAGACGAGCAGGAGAGAGAGGGAAAGCAGGCGTTTCATCGCATCAGTGTATGACGCGGATCAGAACTTCGGAATATTGTTCAGGCGGCCAGCCTCGCGAGCGGATTACGACGTGCTTGTGATCGAACTGCCGCGACGGGGGGTGGTACGCGGCTGGAAAGAGACGGCCGGTGCGGCCGTCGATGACGCGAATGGTGCCGGCAGCGAGAGGCTGCACGATGGAGCCGGTCCGGATGAAGACCGTCGAACCGTCGAATGATTGAACGGCACCCCGCACGACCTTGATCTTCGCATCCTGCCCTTCGTGGTCAGGCGGCGAGGCAGGAAGTGCCTCGGCTCGTGAATCGCGGAGCCAGTCATAGATGTTGCCGCGCGCCATCGCGCGCTGGAAACTGAAGAGACGTCTCCGGGCGAGGACCGGACGCGCCGTGGTGTGACGCAGTTCACCCGCGTGATAGTCGAGCCATTCGCCCACCAGGTAATGGCCCCAGCCGCGTTTCCTGTCGATGCTCCATCGCCACTCCGTTGCAAACAGCCTGCATTGCCTGCTGTGTGGCGCACGCAGAAAAGAGATTTGCGGATCGAAGTCTTCGACCTCGAAGTGCAGTGGTCCCATCGCCGCGTCGTGCCCGTCGATGACGTCGATCTGAACCGTCTGAATCGCGTATCCGTTGCTCACCGCCTCGAGCGTCGTGAGGATCAGCTCCGGTGCGCCATCGCCGTCGAGATCGGCGCGATAGAAGTGCCCGCCCGAATCGTCTCCGCCGGCGAGACCGACATCGATCTTCCAGCGATGGAGCACGAGGCTGCCCTGCTCGATCGTGATCTCATCCGCCTCCTCTTCGGAAAGGTGATGCCGGCACACGCGCCGGCCGCCGCGCATTTCAACGCAGTCATGCAGCGGTGCCACGGTGGCGAGACATGGCACGTCGTGCCGCCACGCGCGCCCGTTGCCGCGCCAATGAGGTGCGGAGACTTGTGCCCGCAGCTCCAGCGCAGACGCCGCCAGCAGCACGATGATTCCGAAGCGATCCATTCGAATCGAGGATAGCCCTGATTCCCTTCTGCTAGAATGCGCGCCGCCTACCGTAGATCCCCAATTTCTTAGGAGTTCCGAGATGGATTTCCGCCTGAGCGACGAGCAGAAGCAGATCAAGCAGATGGTGAAGGATTTCGCCGAGAGCGAGATCAAGCCCAAGCTGCTGGAATGGGATGAAGCGCAGCACTTCCCGGTCGACAAGTTCAAGGCTGCCGGCGAGCTGGGAATGCTCGGCGTCACGATTCCGGAGGAGTACGGCGGCGCAGGTCTCTCGTACATCGATTACGCAAACGTGATCGAGGAGCTCGGCGTCGTCGACAGCGGCTTCGGGCTCAGCGTCGCGGCGCACAACTCGCTCGGCACGGGCCACATCTATCTCGCCGGCAACGAAGAGCAGAAGAAGAAGTGGCTGCCGAAGCTGACGAGCGGCGAATGGATCGCAGCCTGGGGGCTCACCGAGCCCGGCTCGGGCAGCGATGCCTCGGGCATGCGCACGATCGCGGTGAAAGACGGCGATGAGTGGGTGCTCAACGGCACGAAGAACTTCATCACCAACGCGACTTACGCCAACATCTCGGTCGTCCTCGCTGTGACCGACAAGAGCGACCAGAAGCACGGCATCACGGCGTTCGCCGTCGAGATGGACCGCAAAGGCATTCGTCCGGGGAAGAAAGAGAACAAGCTCGGCATGCGCGTGTCGGACACCGCGGAGCTCGTCCTCGAAGATTGCCGTGTTCCATCCGCCAACGTCCTCGGCAAGATCGGCTATGGGTTCATCGACGCGATGAAGATTCTCGACGGCGGCCGCATTTCCATCGCGGCGCTCGCGATCGGCATCGCGCGCGGTGCGTACGAGGCTGCGCGTGATTACGCCAAGCAGCGCACCGCATTCGGACAGGCGATCGCGCAGTTCCAGGCGATCGGATTCATGCTCGCGGACATGGCGACCGAGATCGACGCCGCGCGTCTCCTGACCTATCGCGCCGCGATGATGAAGGATGCCGGCGAGCGCGTCACGCAGTTCTCCGCGATGGCGAAGCTGTACGCGTCGGAAGTCGCGGTGCGTGCGACCGAAAAGGGCGTGCAGATCTTTGGCGGCTACGGATTCATCAAGGACTTCCCCGCGGAGAAGTACTACCGCGACGTGAAGCTGTGCACGATCGGCGAAGGGACGAGCGAGATTCAGAGACTCGTGATCGCGCGGAACTTGCTGGGGTAGCAGCAGAAGACTCCCGATGGGACTCTCCGAAGAGATTACGAGCGGCCGCTATCGCGCATTGGCGAAAGCCGTCTCGCTCGTCGAGCGCGACGATGCTGCCGCGGCACGCCTCCTGGCGGACATCTATCCGCAGACCGGCCGTGCGCGCATCATCGGCATCACCGGTTCCCCGGGTGCGGGCAAGTCGACGCTCGTCGCGTCGCTTGCGAAACACTATCGCCGCCAGGGGAAGCGCGTCGGCATCATCGCCGTCGATCCGACCTCGCCGTTCACCGGCGGCGCGATTCTCGGCGATCGCATTCGCATGGCGGATCTCTACACCGATCGCGGCGTCTTCATCCGCTCGATGGCGACGCGCGGTTTTCTCGGCGGGCTGGCGAAGGCGACCAACGATGTCGTCGATCTGCTCGATGCCGCCGGCTTCGACGTCGTTCTCGTCGAAACGGTTGGCGTCGGCCAGGATGAAGTCGAAGTCATTCGCACCGTGCAGACCAACATGGTCGTGCTCGTGCCCGGCATGGGCGACGACATTCAGGCGATCAAGGCCGGGATCATGGAGATCGGCGACATCTTCGTCGTCAACAAGGCCGATCGTCCCGGCGCGGACAAAACGGTCACGGAAGTGACGATGATGATGTCGCTGGTGGAAGAGCACGGCGACTGGATCCCGCCGATCGTGAAGACCGTCGCGTCGAAGAACGAAGGGATCGAGGATCTCGACGCCGCGATTGAAAAGCACTACGGCTATCTCGCGGAGTCGGGCGAGCTCGATCGGCGCAACCGCGAGCGCGTCCGCATCCGCATCGAGACGCAGTTGAAAGAGAAGTTCATGCAGCACGTCATCGGCGGCGCGATGTCGCGCGAGGCGTA
This sequence comes from Acidobacteriota bacterium, assembly GCA_021325515.1. Classification (GTDB taxonomy): domain Bacteria; phylum Acidobacteriota; class Thermoanaerobaculia; order Gp7-AA8; family Gp7-AA8; genus JAJPHC01. Next base: position 74,907 of record JAJPHC010000044.1, on the reverse strand, counting down.
TGAGTCGATGCTGGACGACGTGCTGCGCAAGCGGAACAATCCCCACGACGCCGCGGATGCCGTGCTCTCGGCTACAATCCGCGTCCCATGAAACTCTCGCGCGACTGGCTCAGCGATTACGTCGACCTCTCGGACATCACCGACGAGCAACTGTCGGTGAGGATGACCGAGATCGGGCACGCAATCGAAGCGATGGAGCGCCACGGCGACGACACCGTCGTCGACGCCGAGATCACGACGAATCGCATCGATGCGATGTCGCACGCCGGGATGGCCAAAGAGCTGGCCGCCGCGCTGGGCAGAACCAGTGTAGGACAGGCGCCCTCGCCTGTCCCGCCCTCGCCTGTCCCGCCCTCGGACGACAGCCGGGGGCGGCTGTCGTACACGATCCGAATCGACGCGCCTGAGATGTGCACGCGCTTCACGGCGCGCGCGATTCGCGGCATCACGATCAAGCCCTCGTCACCGAAGATGCAGCGCCGTCTCGAGGCCGTCGGACTCCGCCCGATCAACAACGTCGTCGACGTTACGAACTACGTCATGCTCGCGCTCGGCCATCCGATGCACGCCTACGACCTGGACCGGATCAACGACGCGACGATCATCGTGCGCAGCGGCAGGAAGGGAGAGGCGATCAAGTGCCTCGATGATGTGACGCGCTCGATCGACGAGCAGACGTGCGTCATTTCCGACAGCCGCCATCCCATCGGCCTCGGCGGCATCATCGGCGGATTCGAGAGCGAGATCCGCGAGACGACGAAGAACGTGCTGCTCGAATGCGCTGCGTTCACGCCGTCCGTCATCCGCCGTACCGCGCGCCGCCTCGGTGTGAAGACCGATGCGTCGTACCGCTTCGAGCGTGGCGTCGATCCGAACAACGGCCCCGAGGTGATCGAGCTCGCCACACGGCTCATCCTGGAGCTCGCCGGAGGAACGGCCGGAGATCTGATCGATGTCATCGCGAAAGAGATTCAGCCGAAGACGCTGCGTCTTCGCGCGGCGAAGTTGAAGGAGCAATCGGGAGGCGCCGTCGGAATCGGCTACGCGCTGGAGCTCTTCCGGCGGCTCGGCTTCGAGGCGGCGATGTCGGGCGATGATCTCGAGGTCATCGTGCCGGTGTCGCGCGGCGACATTCATGAAGAGATGGATCTCGTCGAAGAAGTGCTTCGCTTCTTCGGTCTGAACAACGTGCCGGCGACGCTGCCTCGCATCACGACGGGCGACGTTCACGAGAATCCGATCGCGGAAGCCGAGGACCGCGTGCGCGATCTGCTCATCGGCTCAGGACTTTCTGAGGTCGTCACCTACTCGTTCATCCATGCGGAGGCGAATGCGCTCGTCTCCGACGAGCAACCGATCAGCATCACCAACGCCTTGACGGAGAACATCGCATCGATGCGGCTGTCGCTGTTGCCGGGGCTGCTCGAGACTGCGGCGTTCAATCGCTCCTACGGAACGCGCGATGGCGCGCTGTTCGAGGTGGGCCGCACCTATCACCGCACCGCGGACGGCGGAGTGAGGGAACGGCATCGCGTCGCGCTCGTGCTCTATGGGAGCTTGGGCACGTTCTGGGGCGACGCGAAGCGCGCGATCGACTTCTTCGATGCGAAAGGCGTCGTGGAACAGATCGCGGAACGGATGCATGTCTCACTGGAGTTCGCAGCGTCCGACGATCGCTGGTATCGCGCCGGCCAGCGTGCCGCGGCGTTCCATGGCGACCACCGCATCGCATCCGCAGGTTTTCTTGGACATGAGTTGCTCCAGCGTTTCGGGATCAAGGGCGAAGTCGTCGCTGCGGAAATCGATCTCGAAGCACTTCTCGAGTCGACGGGCTCGTGGCGCATGACGCAGGTCTCGCGCTATCCGGGAGTGCCGATGATCATGGCCATGACGCACGCCCGCGAGCTGGAGTACGGAACGATCCTCAACACCATTCGAAGACTCGAGATCCCGTTCCTGCACGAGGTCGGTCTGCGCGATCGCTTCGAGCCGGAAGGGGAGGAGAACGTAATCAAAACGACGCTCGGCATGTGGTATCAGGCGTTCGATCGTTCGCTGACGCAGGAAGAAGTCAGCGAGGCGCATCACCGACTGACGTCCAGTGTGGCGGAGCTCTTACCGGTGAAACTACTATGAAGAAAAATACGAAAGAAGAGCAGATGTCCCTTGCAGGGACGGAAGAAGCAGAGATTCTGGCGAAACTGAACGAGCGGGTGGAGCGCGCCGTGTCGCTGATTCAGGAGCTGCGGCGCGAACGGGATGCGCTGAAGGCGAAGCTGGAAGCGGCCGAGGGAACTTCGGATCGTCTTTCGGCGCTCGAAGAAGAACACGATCGCTTTCAGCGGGAGCGGGGAGAGATCCGGACTCGCATCGAGTCGATCCTCTCGAACCTCGAAGCGCTCGAAGAGGCGTAAGTGGGTGCGGACGCCTCGTCCGCACATTGTGACGAAGCACAAGGGCACCGCTGCCTCGACGGCAGCGGCCCGCGGACGAGGACGTCCGCGCCCCACGTCAGTTCATTTCGTCCGCTCGGGATGACGATGGGGTGGGGTGCGGACGTCTCGTCCGCACATCGTGACGAAGCTCGCGTTCCGGTTCACTCGCGTGTCAGTGCCGTACCGAACCGCGCTCCGAAGAAATCTCCGCGATTCCACTTCGGCCGCACATCCTGCTGCGCGACGGCCTCGGCGATGCGGTAGATCGCCGTCGTGAAGCGCGCGGCGGCGTCGAAGTCCAGGCGTTGCGTCATGTCATCCGACGGGCGGTGGTAGCGCGTGCGCAGCCAGTCGAGCGCGATCGATCGCGCCTCGCCGCTCCGTTCCGCGCCGAGAATCATCGACGGCACGCCGATGCGCACGAACGAGAACTGATCGCTGCGGACGAATCCCGCCTGCGCCGGAAATGGGTCGGGCACGAAGGGCTCACCGGCGGCGGCGAGGTTCTTCTTCAGCGAGGAGTGGTCAGCGCCGCGCGCGAAGAGCGAATCGAAGGGCCACATCGAAAGGCCGTCGATGTTGATGTCGGCGACGATCGTCTCGCGCTGCACGGGCGGGTTCTGCGCGAAGTAGTCCGAGCCGATCAGGCCCGGCTCTTCGCCGGTAAACGCCACGAACAGCATCGACCGCCGCGGCGGAGCCGCCGCAAACATCCGTGCGAGCTCGATCAGCGCAGCGACCCCCGAGGCATTGTCGACTGCGCCGTTGTAGATCGCGTCGCCGTGCACCGGAACGCCGATGCCGAGGTGATCGAGGTGCGCGGAGATGACGACGTATTCGTTGTGAAGCGCAGGGTCCGACCCGGGAAGAATGCCGACGACGTTTGCACTCTGCACGTTGCTCATCCTGCTGTGATTCACGATGCGCACGCGCGGCGGAAGATTGGTCGAAGCCTGCGGTGAGATCCACGCCGTGCCGCGCAACTGCGGGAGGAAAGGCCGCGGCGTTTCCCCGTCGAGCCACGCGAACGTACCGATGTCGGAGTAGGAGCGGACGGTCGCATCCCACACGCCGAACGACTCGTCTTCATCGGTCCAGATGCGGATGATGCCGATCGCGCCGTGCTTCGCGGCATTCTCACCCTTCGTGCTCGCCCAGTGCGCACGCTCCTCCGTCGCCCAGGACGCCGGCGCGCCACCTTTCACGGCGACGATCTTTCCGGCGACGTCGAGATTTGCGTAGTCATCGTGATGATGATTCGCGGCGGTGAGGCCGAAGCCGGCGTAGACGAGCGGCGCTTCGACGTCGGTCACGCCGCGAAAATCGCCGGCCATGATGCAGTCTTTCCCCGCCGCGAGGAGGGTGCGCTCGCCGTTCGCGCGAATCAGTTCCACATAGCTCTCTTCCGGAATCAGCTCGGCACGGCGCAACGGCACCTGCTGCAGTGAAGTGTTGAGACCGGCCGCCTCGAACTGGGAGGAGACATAGCGGGCCGCGAGGTCATAGCCGCGCGTGCCGATGCCGCGCCCTTCGAGAAGGTCGTCGGCGAGGAACGTCATGTGAGCCCGGATCGCAGTGGAGAGCGTTGCAGCGAGGAGGATGGCGAGCATGGAGCGGCTACATCTCCTCGAGCAGGTCCAGCCTGCATCGCTCTAGGTGATGCCATGCGCGCCCTTCGTTGGCCTCGGCGTCGGCGAGCATCACGAGGAAGTATCCGTCGCGCACGTCGCAGGTGAGGACCTTGCGCCGTTCGAAATCCACCTTGAAACGCTGCGGCGTGCCGACCTCGAGGTCGCGGCAGAGATTGCGAAGTTGCGTCAGAAAAATCACCTGATAGGCGCTGAGCGCCTTGAGCTCGTCCTGCTCGAGATCGTGCGCCGTGATCAGGGCGACCGTCTCTCCCTCCCAATCGACGAAGATTGCGGCGATCGAGCCGGGGATGGAGCTGAGCAGTTGGGCGAGGATTCCGTGAAACGCCATTCGAAGCCGGTCACTCCCACATCTCGAGATACATCCGCGCCTCCGCGGCTTCCGCGGAGTTGGGCGCGGTCGAAACGATCTTGCCGAAATACGTGCGGGCCACATCGTTGTGGCCGGCTCGTTGTGCTGCGACTCCGAAGCGTAGCATTGCCACCGTCGAAGCCGGATGGCGATCGAGGAATTGCTTGTAGGCTTTGCCGGCGGCCTGCATGTCGCCGCCGCGCTCATACAGCACGCCGAGGTAGAGGAGTGCGGAGTCGAACGCGGCATCGGCGTCGAGTGCACGCGTGAGCCACGTGATCGCCTCGTCCGGTTTCCGGAGGGCATCGAGGGCGAGCGCGTTGTGATAGGCGGCGGAAGCTCGCAGCGTCGATTTCCCGTCGCCGTAGAGCTTGACGAATTCCGCCGACGCATCGGCATAGCGGCCGAGCTTGAGGAGCGCGACGGCGCGATTGAAGCGCGCGGCCTCCAGCGGCAGCGCCTTCTCGAAGAAGGGAAGCGCCGCTCGCGCATCCCCGCGCATCATCAGCGCCAGACCCTTCAGGTTCTCGACCTCGGGTGCGCTGGAGCCGCTGGTCGGCATTCCGCCGAGCTGCTGCAACGCTGCGTCAGGCTCGCCGCGGAGCAGGGCCGCGACCGACCTGCGCTGCGCGGCGAGAGGATCGGTTGCGCCGAAAAGGGGAAGGGTCGCAAGGAGTAGAAACGCGAAAATGAAAAAGGACCGTGGCCGCGTCGCAGGCATTCTGAATTCTGCGGAGTCGATGGAAATCAGGCCGCGCCTCGCACCTGCTCTTCGATCTGGATGTCGCCCCGCTTCACGGCCTGCACGAATGCCTCCACGACCTTCGGGTCGAAGCGCGTGCCGGCGAAGCTCTTGATCTTGTCGACGACGTAGTTCACTTCCATCGCCTTCTGATAGGGGCGGTTGGTCGTCATCGCGTCGAACGTGTCGGCGATCGCCACGATGCGCGCCTGCATCGGGATCTCATCCCCCTCGATGCCGTCGGGATAACCGCCGCCGCTCCACTTCTCGTGGTGGTACTTCATCCCGGGGATGATGTCGATCAACTGCGCGACGCCGCTCATGATCGCGGCTCCCTTCGCCGGATGTCCCTTCATCACCTCGAACTCGTCATCGCTGAGCGCACCCGGCTTGCGGAGGATGCGGTCGTCGATGCCGATCTTGCCGACGTCGTGCAGCAGCGCCGAGATGCGGAGATTGCGCATCTCCTTCTCGGAAAGGTTGAGGTGTTTTCCGATGCCGATCGAGTAGCGTGCCACGCGCTCGGAGTGGCCGCGCGTATACGGGTCCTTCGCGTCGATCGCCGCGGCGAGCATGCGGACGGAGTTGATGAAGAGGAGGTGATTTTCGTTCGCGGCCTTCTTCAACTGCTCGACGGCATGTTCGATCGCCGTCGACATCGAGTTGAAGTTCGTGGCGAGCTCGCCGATCTCGTTGTGCGTCTTCAGCTCGACGCGCTGCTGGTAATTGCCGCGCGCGATCTCCGCGGTCCGCTCGGCGAGAAGCCGGATCGGCCGCGCGATGCCGGAGGCGAAGATCACCGCCACGATGATCGCGAACAGCAGCGCGAGTCCGCTCGATTCGACGGTCGCCCGGATCATCTTGCTCACCGACGCATAGGCCTTCTCTTCCGGCTTCTGTACGACGACGCCCCAGTCGGGACGTCCGACCGGTGCGACGGTGCCGAGCATCTTCATTTCGCGGCCGCCCTGCCGGTCGGTGTAGGACTCGGTCAGCCGCAACGGGTTCTTCTTGAACTCCTGGACGATCTTGAGAGACGAAAAGTCGGGGCGCTGCACGTCGACGCTCGGCTCGCTGTGCATCAGCACCTTGCCGCTTCGATCGACGATGAATGCAGTGACATCGCCCTTTCCTTCGTCGCGAATGTGATCGCTGATGCGCTTCAGGCTGATCAGCCCTTCGACGGCGCCGATCACTCTGCCTTCGTCGATGACCGGAACGGCGACGACGATCGCCGGCTGATTCACCGACGTGATGTGCTGGAACGCGCCCGTGTACGTCTGCCCTTTGTTGGCGATGTCGAGCGCGGTCGTCATCTCCTGCTGCACCGCCGGATCGAGTCCGGCCGGCTTCGCCTCGGCTCCTGCGCCGGCGCTGTTGAGCAGACGCAGCGCGAGCAGATCGCTGTCCGGCGTCAGGTAGTCCGTAATCCAGTTCGTCTCCGCGGCATACGTGAAGGGATCGCCGCCCGGCGGCAGCGCCTTCTTCATGATGCGAATGCTGCCGGCGACCTTCGTCAGTTGCTGCGTGTTGTTGAGCAGGATGTTCTGAACGTCGGTGGCGATGCCCACGGCGGAGCGGGTGAGGTACTTCCGCTCGAGTGTTTCGAGCGAGTCGCGATTGATGCCGATGAGAAACCAGTGCGACACGAGCAGCGGCAGAAGGGCGACGATGACCATCGCGCCGAGTAGCGTCCACAGCAGTCGCGGCCGGCGGGAAGCGGGGGCGGGCGTATCCGACATTGCGATCAAATTATAGGGTACGCGCTTGCGCGGGGCTCGCGGGCGCATGGTGAGAAACGCCCTCATAATCTGCGCGAATGGATGGTCCCCCTCCGCCGGAGCCCTCGAGCCCGCGTCAGCACGCATCGCTGGGCGCCTATGTCCATCTTCCGTTCTGCGCGACGCATTGCGCCTATTGCCCGTTCGTCATCAGTACGAACATGGCGCTCGAGGATCAGTACGTCGATGCGCTGCTGCGTGAGATCGAAGCAAGACAGCCAGTCGGCGAGCTCGACACGTTGTACTTCGGCGGGGGAACACCGTCGCGGACGAGAAGGAGCGCGGAGGTCTCGTCCGCACTTCGTGGCGGCAACCGGCTGCGCGAATTCACACTCGAGGCAAATCCCGAGGACATCGACGACGAGGCGATCGCGCGATGGCAGGCGATGGGAGTCGACCGCCTGTCGATCGGTGTGCAGTCGTTCAACGACGACGAGCTGAGGCAGATCGGCCGCATTCACGATGCGAATGCCGCGCGTGATGCGGTGCGGAGAGCCGTGGCATCCGGCTTCCGCACGAACCTCGATCTCATCCTCGGTCTCCCGCGGCAGACGATCGAGTCTTTTCGCGCGTCGCTCGATGAAGCCATCGCGCTCGGCGCGGGACATCTCTCGCTCTACATGCTCGACCTCGACGAGAAGACGCCGTTGCAGGTGCAGGTGGCGCGCGGCCGCACGACCCTTCCTGAAGAGGATGACGTTGCGCGCCTCTACCTGGAAGCCGTGGAGACGCTCGCGCGCGCAGGGCTCGAGCAGTATGAGATCAGCAACTTCGCGCGGGCGGGGGAGGAATCGCAGCACAACCTGCGCTACTGGCGGCGCGAGCCCTACCTCGGGCTCGGGATCGGCGCGCACTCGTTCCTCGCCGAGCGGCGCTTCGCGAACACGCGCGACATCCATCGCTACATCGCCGATCCCGTGCACGCCGAGGAGTTCAGTGAAGAGCTGAGCGCGGACGAGAGGCGGCATGAGCTGCTCTTTCTGCAGTTGCGGCAGAGCCGCGGGATACACTATGAAGAGATCATTGAGCTCTGCGGACAGGAGGCAGTGGAATGGACGGATCGTGGATTGCGCGAGGGGTGGTTGCGGCGGGCGGGATCGCGCGTCGCCTTTACGCCCGCGGGTTTTCTTCTCAGCAACGACTACATCTCGCAGCTCTTCTGACGCTGCTGGCCGTGACGCCGTTGCGCGCGGCGGACGACATCAAGTTCAAGCCGGTGATCACGCCGGATGATTTCGCGACGTTCTCGCGGCTCATCGCACAAGGCATCTATGCCGATCCGATCGCTCCGGCGCGCGCGTCGGGACTGCTGCACTTCGATGCCGGCATCGGCGCGAACCTCGTGCATATCGACGACAAGGCTTCGTACTGGAAGAACTCCGTGTCGAAGGACATCACCGTGAGCGGCGGGTATGTCGGCGTGCCGCGCATCATCGTGTCGAAGGGTTACGGCGGCGGGACGCTTTCCGCTTCCTACGCCAAGATCAACAACACGGGGGCGAAGACCTACGGCGGCGCGATGGATGTCCCGCTCGTGCGCGGGACGGTGGCGACGCCGGAAGTGTCGCTGCGCGGCGTCTACTCGAAGCTGAGCGGCGTCGATGTGTTCAAGCTCAAGACGTATGGCGTCGAGGCCTACATCAGCAAAGGGTTCGGCCCGCTGATGCCGTTCGCGTCCGTGGGACGCATGCGCTACGACGCGAAGGGATCGATCGACACGATCAACTTCAACCTGCAGAACAAGGGCAGCATCAATCGCTATACGGCAGGCGTCCGCATCTCGCTGCTCGTGCCGAAGATCGTACTGCAGGTGACCCAGGCCGAACAGCGGAGCTACGCCGCGAAGGTGTCGGTGGGGTTCTAGGCAGTGACGAGTGACTAGTGATGAGTGACGAGTGATGAGTGACTAGTGATGAGTGACTAGTGATGAGTGACTAGTGATGAGTGACTAGTGACGAGCGACTAGTGACGAGCGACTAGTCTCATCACTCAACACTCGTCACTCATCACTCGTCACTAGTCGATCGTCCTTCGGCTCGCGTCTTGCTCTCCTTCCTTTGTGTGGCATCACACAAAGGAGGACTAGACGAATGAATCGACCCTCGTGGTACAGCGAGCATGACAGTGCGTGGAACAACGTACGGCAGGCGTTTCGTAACGACTGGGAGCAGACCAAGCATGACTTCGGCTCGAAGACGGCGCCTGATCTCGGTCAGGACGTAGGCGACACGATTCGCCAGGCGACGGAAGGGGCGGACGCGTTCGAGAAGCACGAGCCCGCTTTTCGCTTCGGCCATGCCGCGAACCGCCACTATCGCTCGCAATATCCGACATGGAATGGCGATCTCGAGTCGCGTCTGCGTGAAGACTACGGGACCGACTTCGACCGTGACTCGCAGTACATCCGCCGTGCGTACGAATACCGCTGGCCGTCGGGTTCGATGGGCAGCGCCGATGAGGCGCGCGTGAGGTAAGTACCGAGGGTGCTGGGGTGCTGAAGCAGCGGGCTCTGGGTGGATTCACACCCAGTATCCCAGCGCCTCAGCTCCCAGCGCCCCGACTATTTCGCGCTTGCGATCGCTGCCTTGATCGTGTCGATCGTGAACTTTCCTTCCGGACCGAAGCCGATCATCTGACCGTTCACGATGTAGGTCGGCGTCGAGACGATTCCGTTGTCGAATGCGCGGCTGACCTGTTCGAGCAGCAGCGCCTTCTCCTTCGGATCGCGATAGATCTTCTCGACCGCTTTCCAGTCGATGTCGCTGTCTTCGCAGAAGTGCTTGAGCACGTCATCGAACTTCTGCTTGCCGATCGCTTCCTGATCGCCGAAGACGAAATTGACGTAGCTCCAGTACTTCGCGGGGGCGACTTTGTGAATGGCGCGCGCGCCCATCGCGGCATAGATCGACCACTCGTGATGCTCGAAGAGCGGGAGATCCATGCGGATGTAGCTGATCTTGCCGAGAGCTTTCTCGATGAGAGGCTCGACAACTTTGTGCGCGCGGCCGCAGGTCGGGCATTGAAAATCGGAGAGCTCGATGATCTCGACTTTCGACGTTGCCTTGCCGCGGCGCACTCCGTTCTGGATCTGGAGTGAGTCGCGCAGCATCTTCGCCGGCTCGTCCTTGATGTTTCCGCGCGGCGCGATGATCAGGAAGTGCTGCCCCTGATCGATGAACCCGTGATAGGCGAACGGGCCGTAGTCCGTCTGCTTCGTGATCGATAGCGACTTGAGTCCGTCCGGCAGCGGAAACGGATTGATCGTCGTCTTCACGTCGGTCTTCAGCAGCTCGCTCGACGTCTCCGTGACTCGCACCTCCGCGGGGCGCGAATCGGCGGGCAGCGGAATCACCGTGCCCATCAGAATCTGTCCCGTGGCGGGCGAGTAGAGCAGGTACTTCTGTCCGCCGCAGTTCTTGTCGCTCGAGGTCTGCGTGACGGTGAAGACCTTGAAGTTCGCAGGCACCAGCGGCGCCTTGACTTCTTCGACCGTGACTTTGGAATCGGGGCACTTCGTCAGCGCCTTCGTGGCCCAGCGCGTGAGCGCGGTCGTATCGCTCACCTGGGCATACATCGGAAGAGAGACCATCGCAATGGCCAGCAGCAGCTTCTTCATTGGGAGTTCCTTCGAACTGAAGTGAGGCAACTATCGCGAGTTAACAACGCGGTATCCGCGTTCAATCCATGCCTGCATACCGCCGTTGATGTGGACGACATTGCGGAATCCGGCGACGGTCAGCAGCCTCGCCGCGAGAGCTCCGTCGTTCGACGTCTCGCCATACACGAGCACGGTCTGATTCTGATAGGGGAGCAGCTCGGGCAGCTGCCGCTCGATGCTGTCGAAGGGCGCACTCAGCGCGCCGCCGATGTGGCCTTCGGGCCCGCGGAACTGCTCGGGCGTGCGGACGTCGAGGACGACGACCTGATTCGAATCGAGAATCATCTCCGCCGCGATCATCGGCGACACTTCGGCGAACCCGTTTGCAGTCCGCGAAACGCCGACCGTCCTGCATCCGAGGCAGCAGGCAGCCGACAGCAGGCAGCAGACGAGAAGTGCCACCGCCGGTCGTGATGCGTTCCTGCTGCCTGCCGCATGCTTCCTGTTGTCTGTCATAGGATCTCCAGTTCGAATTCTGCTTTGACTTCGCCCACCAGCGTTCCTGCCACATTGCGCAGGGGCCAGTCGCGATAACGCGCGAGCTCCGGCCGCGAAGTGGCATCGAGACCGAGGAGGTCGAGCGTGCGCATGATGACGGGATTGCGGCCGCGGGTCATCGATCCATCGTTGATTTTCATCGCGATGCCGATCGGGCGATCGTTCGCAAAAGCGGTGGCCAGTCCCGGCTCGAGCGCCATCGCATAGAAGCCTTCCGCACCTTCCTTGGCCAGCAATGCGCCATCGAAAGCCTCCATGAGCGGCGTGGTCATGCTCCACGCGCCGGCGACGAACTGCGGAAACGATGTCATCGACTCTACGACGAGCGACGCACTCTCCGCGTAACGATGCACGCCGCCGCCGCCTTTGACCGTGGCCATCAGTTGTGCGTATGCAAACGCCGCGCGAAACAGAGTCAGGTAGAACGCCGGCACACCGCAGCCGTCGATTCCGACGTCGATCTCGTCCGCGCTGACGCCGGCGAAATCCGCGAGCGTGGAGCGGGTGAGCGCCTGCAGCGGATGGTCAGGCTCGATGTAATTCGACGAGGGAACGTCCATCACCTGCGTGGCGAGGAGCATTCCCGCATGTTTGCCGGAGCAGTTGTTGTGCAGCACCGACGGCGGCTCGCCGCTGGCGCGCAGATCAGCCGCGGCCTTCTCATCGTAGGGCACGTGCGCGCCGCACAGCAGGTCCTCTTCGTCGAACTCGCCTTTGCGGAGCAGCGCCGCGGCGGTCGAGACATGAATCGGCTCGCCCCCGTGCGATGCGCAGGTGAGCGCGATCTCTTCACCGCTCAGCTCATATTCCTCGGCGCCGCCGTATTCGAGAAGCGGAATGGCCTGAAACGGTTTTGCCGCGGAGCGGATACACGTGCGCAGGTTCGGATCGCCGGCGAGTGCGAGGATGCGCCCGGCGGAATCGACGACGACGATCGAGCCGCTGTGAAACGACTCGATATGCGGGCCGCGGTAGATGTTCGCCAGTCTCTGATTCATGCGTGTAGGACAGGCGCCCTCGCCTGTCCATCGGGCCCGTCCGAGGCCGACAGGCGAGGGCGCCTGCCGACAGGCGAGGGCGCCTGTCGTACAGTCAGGATACCGGAGCTGACTCCGCGGCGATCGCTTCCTCTTCCGTTCCGTAGATCTTGAACACTGCGTCGAGCTTCGCAAGCTTGAGGAGCTTCTGAATCCGCTCCGAGGGGTTGACGAGGATCAGCTTGCGGTTCTGGGTCGTGAATTTTCCGAGGTAGCCGACCAGCTCACCGATGCCGGTCGAGTCGATGTAATCGATCTTCGTGAAGTCGATGATCACGTTGCCGCTCTCGTTCTTCAGAACGTTCTCGAGAGCAGAGGAGAAAAATTCGGCACTCTCACCGAGCTTGATCAACCCCTCGACGTACAGGATTGTGAAATTGTCCGCGTGTTTTTTCTCGACGATCACACCGAGCCTCCCGAAAGCGGCGAAATCATATTGCAACAAGCAAGCGAGTTGCCATGGAGACGCGATGGACAAGCTGAGAGCTCGTCCTACGCCTCGATCCTCACCGCGACCACCGCGTTCATCCCTCCGAATCCGAAGGAATTGGAGATGAACGTACGCACATCCGCGTTTCGAGCGGTGTTCGGCACGTAGTCGAGGTCGCAAGCGGGGTCCGCGGCCGTCAGATTGATGGTGGGCGGGATGAAGCCTTCGCGCAATGCGATCAGCGAACAGGCGATCTCGATCGCGCCGCTGGCGCCCATGGCGTGGCCGTGCATCGATTTCGTGGAGCTGATCGCGACGCGGTGCGCGGCTTCGCCGAGGGCGAGCTTGATCGCGGCCGTCTCGGTTGCGTCATTGGCGCGCGTCGCGGTTCCATGCGCGTTGATGTATCCGAGCTCCTCGGGCCGGATCGCGGAGTCTTCCAGCGCCATCGCGATCGCGCGCGCGGCGCCATCCGCGGAGGGATCGGTGACATGGCCCGCGTCGCTCGTCGCCCCGAAGCCGGCCACCTCGCCGAGGATCGTTGCTCCGCGCCGCTGTGCATGCTCCAGCGACTCGAGCAGCAGCACGGCCGCACCTTCGGCGAGCACGAGTCCCTTGCGGTCGGCGCTGAATGGCCGGCAAGCCTCCTCGGGATGCTCGTTGTCGATGGCGAGCACGCGCAGCGACTCCCACCCGCGGATGATTCCGTAGGTGAGCGGCGCATCGGCGCCGCCGGCGAACATCGCGTCCGCCTGCCCGGAACGAATCGCCTGGAACGCAAGTCCGATCGCATGCGCACTCGATGCACAGGCGGAGACGACCGCGTACGAAATCCCCTTCGCCTGATACTTCGTCGCGACCGCGCTCGTCGCGGCGTTGTACATCGACATCGGAATCGTGAGCGGTGCGACGCGCGTCTGTCCTTCGCGATAGACGCGCCTGTAGCCGGCGTCGAGCGCTTCGCAGCCTCCGAGGCCGGTGCCGATCAGCGTGCCGACGCGCAGAGGATCGAAGCCTTCGTAGCGCGCCTGCTCCGCGGCTTCCTCGGCCGCGAGCAGCGCGAAGTGCGTGAAACGGTCGATGCCCTTGTGTTGTTCGTCGTACGCACCGGCGGGCACTTCGCCGGCGATCTGGCTCACGAGCGTTGACGAGTCGATCGACGTGATGCGCCGGATTCCGCTGCGGCCGGCGCGGAGCGCTTCGAGGGCCGCGATCCTGCCGCGTCCGAAGGCGGAGATGATGCCGATGCCTGTGATGACGACGCGATTCACGGCTGAGGAGCGGCGAGCTGCGACTCGACGATATCGATCATGTCGCCGAACGTCGACATCGAGCGGGCGCGATCATCGGGAATCGAGATGTGAAAGTCTTCTTCGATGGAAAAGAGAATGCTCAGAGCATCGAGCGAATCGATTCCCGCTTCGGCCAGCGGCGTGTCCGGGCGCAACTGCTCTTCCGGAATGTCTTTTTCTTTCCGGACGATCTCGACCAGTCGCCGCTCGATCTCGGCTCGCGTCATGCGCGGCTATCATAGCAAGCCGTGCGCCGACGCTTTTCCGTGCTCTACGCCGTGTGGATCTCGCTTTGTGCCATCGCGTTCGTCGCGCTGCGCGGAGCCGAAGATCCATCGCGCCGCCACGGACGCATTCTCAGCAACGATGCCGCAGTCCGCGCGGTCAACGTGCTCGGCAAAGAGTACGAGGCCGTCCACGTCGGCTATGCGAAAAAAGGGGAAGCCGGAAGCGAAGACCGCTGGGTCGTGCTCTGCGATCGCAAGCCGCACACGCGATTGAAGGCGGCGATGGTGGTGGAACTGAGGGCCAGTGACGGAGCGGTGATCGCGGTGAGAAGGGCTGGGGACTGATGGGACCGATGGGACGGATGGGACCGATGGGACGGATGGGCAGTTCCACCCATCCGTCCTATCTGTCCCATCCGTCCCATTCGTCCCATCCGCCAATATAAAATCCACAAATGTCCCGTCCCGCCAAGCTGACGCCGATGCTCGAGCAGTATTTCGAGATCAAGCGCCAGGTTCCCGACACGATCGTCTTCTACCGCCTCGGCGACTTCTACGAGATGTTCTACGAGGATGCGGAGAAGGCGGCGCCGCTTCTCGATCTCGTTCTCACGGCGCGAGGCAGGGGACAGGAGCATGAGGCGCCGATGTGCGGTGTGCCGTACCACTCGGCCGATTCGTACATCGCGAAACTGATCCGCCACGGCCTGCGCGTCGCGATCTGCGAACAGGTGGAGGATCCGGCGGCGGCGAAGGGACTCGTCCGGCGCGAGATCGTGCGCATCGTGACGCCGGGCACCGCGACCGAGAGCTCGATCGTCGAGCGCGAGTCGTGCTACCTCGTCTCGCTCGTGCCGCAGGAAAAGTCGCTCGGCGCTGCCTACCTCGATGTGTCGACGGGCGACTTCTTCGTGACGAGCTATCGAGGGTTGGAGGATGGGCGGCTCGCCGATGATGTCGCGCGCTTCGATCCGCGTGAGGCGGTCTTTCCGCGCGACGACAACGGATTCGCGGCTCATGTGTCGGGGCTCGGGCTTCCGGCGACCGCGCTCGAGCCGTCGATGTTCGAGCAGCGCGGCGCTCACGACTATCTGACAAAGCACTTTGCAACGCAGAGTCTGCGCGGCTTCGGGCTGGAGCCGGAGGATGCGCGCGTTGCGGCGGCAGGCGGCGCGCTGCGCTACGCGTCGGCGAGCCACAAGCGGACGCTCGATCATGTGCGGTCGCTGCGCGTCGACAACGCCGCCGATTTCCTCCAGCTCGACGCGGCAACGCTGGCGAATCTCGAAGTGCTCGATTCGCGCGATGCCGGCCGTCCGCGCGCGTCTCTCTGGAGTGTCATGAATGCGACGCGCACGGCGATGGGTGCGCGGACGCTGCGCCGCTGGATCACGCGCCCGCTCGTCTCGCGCGAGGCGATCTTCGAGCGGCACGACGCGGTCGACGAGCTGACGAGGTCGCGCGCGATCCTCGAGCAGATGACCGCGCGGCTCTCGCGCATCGCCGATCTCGAGCGCCTGATCTCTCGCGTGACGCTGCGCAGCGCGACGCCCCGCGAATGCCTCACGCTCGCGGATTCGCTGCTTGCCGTGCGCGAGTTGCACGAAGTGATGGCGCCGTTGCACGGTCCGCTGCTGCAAAGGCTGCGCAGTGCGGACGCCCCGGCCGCACTCGATGCCGTCGTCAATCGCATCGCCGGCACGATTGCCGACGTCCCTCCGATCAACGTGCGCGACGGGGGCGCGATCCGCGCCGGCGTCGACTCCGAGCTCGATGCGCTGCGCACCATCGCACGCGACTCGAAGTCGGTGCTGATGGAGATCGAGGCGGCGGAGAAACAGCGCACCGGCATTTCGTCGCTGAAGGTCCGCTACAACTCCGTCTTCGGCTACTACATCGAAGTCTCGAAGTCGAATCTCGCGCGCGTCCCTTCCGACTACATCCGCAAGCAGACGCTGGTGAACGCCGAGCGCTTCATCACTCCTGATCTGAAAGTGCTGGAGGAGAAGATCGTCGGGGCGGAAGAGAAGGCGATCGCGATCGAGATCCGGCTGTACGACGCGCTGCTCGAAGCGGTCGCGGGCGAAGCGTCGTCCATTCTGGCGATCGCGCAGGCGGTCTCCGCGATCGACTCGCTCGCGTCGCTGGCGACCGTCGCCGTGCGCCACCGTTATGTGCGCGCGCAGCTCAGCGATGCGGCGGAGCTCTGCATCGAGGACGGACGCCATCCCGTGATCGAGCAGTTGACTGCGGAGCGGTTCATTCCGAATCACACCGACATCGAGCGGGACCGCAATGGAATTCAGGTCATCACCGGTCCGAACATGGGGGGGAAGTCGACCTATCTCCGCCAGGTCGCGCTCATCGTGATTCTCAATCAGGCGGGTTCGTTCGTCCCCGCCACGAAGGCGCGTCTCGGCATCTTCGATCGCGTCTTCACGCGGGTCGGGGCATCGGACCAGCTCGCGCGCGGCGAATCGACGTTCATGGTCGAGATGCACGAGACCGCGAACATTCTCAACAATGCGACGGAGCGATCGCTCATCATCCTCGACGAAGTCGGGCGCGGCACGGCGACGTTCGACGGGCTGTCGCTCGCATGGGCGATCATCGAATACCTGCACGATCACGCCGAGCGCGGCGGCATCACGCTGTTTGCCACGCACTATCACGAGGTCACGGATCTCGCGAAGACGCGTCCGCGCGTCGCGAACTTCAATGTCGCCGTGAAGGAGTGGAACGAGCAGATCATCTTCCTGCGGAAGGTCGTCGCCGGTGCGGCGGACAAGAGCTACGGCATTCAGGTCGCGAAGCTGGCGGGTATCCCGAAGCCGATCATCGAGCGTGCACGCGAGATTCTCTCGACGCTCGAGCGGAAGGAGCGGGCGATGGTCGAAGAGACGCGGCCGAATGCTCCGCGGGCCACGCGGCAGCTCGCGTTGTTCGATTCCAGAGAGCAGGATGTGCTGGATGCGGTGCGCTCGTTGCAACTCGACGCGCTGACGCCGCTGCAGGCATTGAATGAACTGGCGAAGTTGAAGTCGCGATTGGAGGATTAGCTTCGCGGTCGTGAAGGCACGCGGGCTCCGGGTGACGATGGGTACGGAAGTGCTGGGAATCGGTCTGGTCGGGAAGAGCCTCACGGAGCTCGAGCGGCGAATCCTCGCCGAGCACTCGCCGTATGCGATCGTTCTCTTCGGACGCAACATCGGCGATGTCGTCCAGCTCAAGCAGTTGATCGCCGAGGTGAAGGCGATCTCGAAACGGGCGCCGCTGTTCATGATCGATGAAGAAGGTGGACGTGTCGATCGGCTGCGGCACATCGTTCCCGGCCTGCCGAGTGCCGAGTCGTTCGAGGAAGGGGAGAGGCCGGAAGAGCTTGCGGAGTGGCACGGCAGGATCATCGGCATGGCGCTGCGCTACTTCGACATCGAGTGCAATCTGGCGCCGGTGGTCGACATTCGGCGCGACATCGCACCGAAAGGACTCGAGCGCCGCATCTTCTCGAATGATCCGCGCCGCGTGACCGAGCTCGCCGGCCTGTTCATGCGCGGGCAGCAGAGCTGGGGCACCGCATCCTGTCTGAAGCATTTTCCCGGGATCGGTCTCGGCACCGGCGACTCGCACTACGGGGCGACGATCATCGATGCGTCACGCGAAGAATTGGCGGCGCGTGATCTCGTTCCATTCAGGGATCTCGGGGCATCCGCCGGCGCGGTGCTCATCGGCCACGGCACGTATCCGCGCGTCGATCCTTCCGGCGCTCCTGCGTCGCTGTCGAGGAGCGTCGCGCACGATCTGCTGCGCGATCACGCCGGCTTCGACGGCCTCGCCGTCTCCGACGACATGGAAATGCACGCCGTCTCCGACCTCGGCTCCTATGAGTCGATTGCCGAGCGGGCGCTGATGGCAGGCAACGACGTGATCCTCTTCTGCAGCCACATCGAGCGCATTCCCGAGCTCCAGCAGTATCTGCGCCGGCGCGTCAACGAAGATGCGGCAGTTCGTGCCCGCTTCGACGAAGCACGCGCGCGCGGCGATCGCTTCCGCGACCACTGCAATCGCCTGCGTGCCGAGGCGGGTGCGCCACCGCGGCACTTCGACGAGGTCATCGAAGAGGCGATCCGGTTCGTGGAAGCATTCCGCGTGACGCGGCGCGGCGCCGCGGTGTTGGAAGCGCCGGCCACGGGAACGGGACGGAGCGGGCGGGAGGAGTGGACGTGAACGGCCTGGTTATGCGGTTACGCGGGCGCGTAACCGCGTAACCCTCATCCGATCGGCCCGCGCGTCTTTCGCATCAGCACTTCCGTGAAGCCTCGCGCGAGATAGTCGCGCAGCTCTCCGATCGCTTCGTAGCCGAGGCGTTCGTAGAGGGCGCGGGCGCGGGTGTTGAAGTCGCTGACGCAGAGAAACACGTTTGGCGTTTCGCTGAAGATTCTCTCTTCGGCAAACGCGACGAGCCGCGTGCCGAGGCCTTTGCCGCGCATCGATGGATCGACGCAGAGGATCCTGATGTAGCCGATGAATGCGCCGTGCATCACGACGATGACGAAGCCGCGGACGTGCCCTTCCTCGACCGCGACGTAGATCTCGCTGGTTTGATCGCGCACGATTTGCAGGCAGCGCTCGCGCGTGCGGCCGTAGGAGATCCACGGCTCACTCGCGGCCATCATCGAAGCGCACTGCTCCGCTTCGGTATCGGAGGCGAGCGGGCGGATGACCATCAGAC
This sequence comes from Acidobacteriota bacterium, assembly GCA_021325515.1. GTDB lineage: Bacteria > Acidobacteriota > Thermoanaerobaculia > Gp7-AA8 > Gp7-AA8 > JAJPHC01. Next base: position 56,077 of record JAJPHC010000044.1, on the reverse strand, counting down.
GACGTAGCGCGCGACGACGACGTAATGGCAGGCGCTGCCGGCGATCACGAACAGGTGCCACACGCCGTGCGTGTAGGCGACCCGTTTCGACATCGCGAAGAATGCGATGCCCGCCGTGTAGGCGATCCCGCCGGCGAGGAGCCATGCGATTCCGGCCGGTGGCATCGCGAGTTTCAGCGGCGTGAAGGCGACGACGACGATCCATCCCATCAACACGTAGAGCACGACCGAAGCCGCGCGGTATCTGCCGTGGAACGCCGCATCCTTGACGACTCCGGCAATCGCCAGCGTCCAGATGACCGCGAACATCCACCAGCCTGTTTTGCCATGAAGCGTGACGAGCGTGAACGGTGTGTACGTGCCGGCGATCAGCAGGTAGATCGCGCAATGATCGAAGACGTGGAATACCTTCTTCGCCCTGCCGCGAAGCGAGTGATAGAGCGTGGAGCTGAGGTAGAGCATCGTCAGCATCGCGCCGTAGATGGCGACCGCGGTGATGCGCGTCGCACCGCCGCGCAGGGCGGCCAGCGTGATGACGACCGACGCGCCCGCCAGCGCGAGAACGGTCCCGACGAGGTGGGTGATGGCGTTGAAGCGTTCGCCGCGGTACATCGGGCGAACCTAACACGAAATGTGACGCGGGAGGTGGAGGAGGATTCAATGAATCCGGGGCGCGAGGCGCGGGGCGCACGGCTGACCGAGGCGCCCCGTTCACTCGCGCCTCGCGCCCGGCGCCCAGCGCCTCGCCGTCAGGCGAACGCTAGAACGGCACTTCCTCATCCTCCGCCATGTCGGGGGCCGAGGAATTCGAGCGTGAGCGTGAGCCGCCGCCGTAGCTGCTGCCGCCGCCTTCATCGTCGCGCCGGCTGTCGAGCATCTTCATCTCGCGGGCGATGATCTCGGTGCGGTACTTCTTCTGGCCGCTCTCTTTGTCGTCCCAGGAATCGGTGCGGATCGAGCCCTCGATGTAGACGAGCTTTCCCTTGCGCAGATACTGGCCGCAGATCTCGCCGAGACGGCCCCAGGCAACGATGTTGTGCCACTCGGTGCGCTCCTGCTTTTCGCCGTTCTTGTCGGTGAAGCGCTCGTCGGTGGCTAGCGAGAACTTCGCCACGCTCGTTCCCCCGGGTGTCGAGCGGATCTCAGGATCTTTTCCGAGGCGGCCGACGAGGATGACTTTGTTGATCATGTGCTTCTCTCCTTTGGATGGGGCGCGATTGTATCGGATCGATTGCTGCAACGTGCGAAACCCCACAGGTGGTAGAAATGGCGGGCCATGAAATGCGTCCTTCAGCGAGTGCGGCGTGCGTCCGTCCGTGTCGGTGACGAGCTCGTGTCGGAGATCGGCACGGGCATCGTCGTTCTGGCCGCGGTGGAGAAAGGCGATGACGAGCAGAGGATGCGCGAGGCGGCGAAGAAGATCCGCGAGCTGCGCATCTTCAGCGATGAGGCAGGGAAGATGAATCGCGATCTGGCGGATGTGGGCGGAGCGATCCTCGCGGTCTCGCAATTCACGCTCGCCGGCTCCATCGCAAAGGGACGCCGCCCAAGCTTCGACAACGCAGCCGAGCCGGGAAGAGCGCGCGAGCTCTTCGATCTCTTCGTCGCAGAGCTGGCCGCCACCGGCATTCCGGTCCGCACGGGACGCTTTCGCGAAATGATGCTGGTCTCGATCGAGAACGATGGGCCGGTGACGTTTGTGTACTGAAGGTGGATGGGATGGGACGGATGGGACCTATGGGACCTATAGGACCTATGGGTAGAAAACGGCTTCACCTATAGGTCCCATAGGTCCTATCCGTCCCATAGTCCCATCCGTCCTATACTTCCCCGCTCTATGACGCAATACCACCCCGAAGAGATCGAACCGAAGTGGCAGAAGGCCTGGGCCGATGCGGAAGTCTCGCGCGTCGACGTCGCGAATCCGGACGGCGAGAAGTACTACATGCTGAACATGTTCCCCTATCCATCGGGGGATCTTCATGTCGGCCATGGCCGCAACTACATCCTCGGCGATGCGCTCTATCGCTTCTTCCGGATGCAGGGGCGCGCCGCGCTCAATCCGATGGGATGGGACGCCTTCGGTCTGCCTGCGGAAAATGCGGCGATCAAGAAGGGCATTCATCCGCGCGAAGGGACGCTGCGGAACATCGAGAACATGAAGCGGCAGTTCGGCCGCTGGGGCATCCTCTACGACTGGTCGAAGGAGATCGCGTCGTGCAACGAGAGCTACTACAAGTGGAATCAGTGGCTCTTCATTCGTCTCTTCGAGCGCGGGCTCGCGTATCGCGGCAAGGCGCCGGTGAACTGGTGTCCGAACGATCAGACGGTGCTGGCGAATGAGCAGGTGATCGACGGCCGCTGCGAGCGCTGCAACGCGCTCGTCGAACAGCGCGAGCTCGCGCAATGGTTCCTGAAGATCACCGACTACGCCGATCGTCTCGACGCCGGTCTCGACACGCTCGAGCACTGGCCGGAGAAGGTGAAGGTGATGCAGCGCAACTGGATCGGCCGCTCCGTCGGATGCGATGTCGAGTTCCAGGTGCCGTCGCTCGGCAAGTCGATCCGCATCTTCACGACGCGCCCGGACACGATCTACGGCGCGACGTTCATGGTGCTCGCGCCGGAACATCCGGACGTCGCGGCGCTGCTCGCCGGCAATCCGGCCCGCGCGGAAATCGAGACGTGGATCGAGTCCGTCCGCAATCAGACGAACCTCGAGCGGCAGGAAGCGGGGAAGGCCGGGTTCTTCACCGGCAAGACCGCGATCAATCCCTTCACGAACGAAGAGATCCCGATCTGGCTCGGCAACTTCGTGCTCATGCAGTACGGCACCGGCGCGATCATGGCGGTGCCGGGACACGATGAGCGCGACTTCGAATTCGCCACGCAGTACAAGCTGCCGATCGTGCGCGTCGTCGAAGGAGGCGAGCTGCCGTACTCCGACAAGGAGAACGGCGTCTGCGTCCACTCGCCGCTCATCAACGGCCTGAAGTACGCGCAGGCGCTGCCGAAGATGATCGAGGAGGTCGAGCGCCGCGGCATCGGCAAGGGGATGGTGCGCTATCGCCTGCGCGACTGGCTGATCTCACGCCAGCGCTACTGGGGCACGCCGATTCCGATGGTCTACTGCGACCGCTGCGGCATCGTGCCTGTTCCGGACGATCAACTGCCGGTGCGCCTCCCGCTCGATGTTCAGTTCACCGGAAAGCGCGGCAATCCGCTCGAGCATGACGCGGGCTTCATGAACACCGTATGCGCGAAGTGCGGCGGTGCTGCGCGGCGCGAGACGGACACGATGGACACGTTCGTCGATTCCTCGTGGTACTACGCGCGCTACATCTCGGCGCGCGACGACGAGAAGATCTTCGACACGTCACTCGTGAATCGCTGGCTGCCGGTCGATCAGTACATCGGCGGCATCGAGCACGCGATCCTGCACCTGCTCTACGCGCGCTTCATCTGCAGAACGCTGTTCGACATGGGCCTCGTGAATTTCGAGGAGCCGTTCACGCGTCTGTTCAATCAGGGCGTGATCACGAAGGAAGGCTACAAGCAGGCGGATACGGGCGCGTGGGTCACGCTGGACGACGTCACGATCGACGGCGATGTCATCACGCAGACGAGCACCGGCAAGCGACTCGTCGCCGAAGTGGGGAAGATGTCGAAGTCGCGCTTCAACGTCGTGCCGCCCGACGAGCTGATCGCGCGTTATGGGGCGGATACGGAGCGCGTCTACACGCTGTTCATCGCGCCGCCGGAGAAGGAAGCGGCCTGGTCGGATGAGGGCGTCGTCGGCGCGTATCGATTCCTCGGGCGCGTGTGGAATCTCGGAGTGCAGGCCGCAGCCAGCGGGCAGCAGGCAGATGCTGATCCGCGGATCACGCGGAAGATGCATCAGACGATTCACGCGGTGACGCAGCGGATGGAGCGATTCGAGTTCAACACGGCGATCTCCGCGCTCATGGAGCTCTCGAACACGCTGGGCGAAAACCCGGCGGCTGCCAATGCGCGCGAGGCCTATCTCGCGCTGCTGCAGATGCTCCATCCGTTCGCGCCGCACATCACGGAAGAACTGTGGCAGATGCTGGGGCAGCAGGGCTTCGTGCTGACATCGAAGTGGCCCGTCGCCGATCCTGCATTGATGCAGGAGGATGTCGTCACGATCGCGGTGCAGGTGAATGGCAAACTGCGCGGGCAGGTCGAAGTGAAGCATCCGCCGCAGAAGGAAGAGGCGATCGCCGCCGCGAAGTCGAACGACAACGTTGCGAAATGGATCGATGGAAAAGAAATCGTGAAAGAAGTTTACGTGCCGGGTAAGCTGGTGAATATCGTGGTCAGGCAATGAAAAAGCTCATCGCACTCGCAGCACTCGCTCTCTTCTCCTCCTGCGGCTACGCGCTCGTCGGGCATGGGAACATGCTCGATCCGGCGATTCATACGATCGAGGTGCCGGCGTTCGTCAACAAGACGACGCGCGTGGAGCTCGAGCAGCGTGTGACGCAGTCGGTCGCCGACGAATTCGTTTCGCGCGGGCGGCTGCGCCTCGTGAAGACGCCGGCGGAGGCCGACGCGATTCTCAAGGGCTCGATCGACAGCTTCGGCATCTTCCCGATCGCGTTCAATCAGCAGGGGCGCGCGACCCAGTACCAGGTCGCGATCACCGCGAACATCGAGCTCGTGGATCACCGCAACAACGACGACAAAGTGATCTGGAAAAACGACCAGTACCGCTTCACCGAGAACTACCAGGTCGACATCACCTCGGCCGATGCCTTCGACCAGGAAAGCCGCGCGATTCGCGAGATCGCAGTGAGGTTCGCGGAGTCACTGGTGTCGAATCTGCTCGAAGGCTTTTGAGGATGATGGTATGGGACGAATGGGACGGATGGGACGGATGGGACTGATGGGTAGCCACCCATAGGTCCCATCAGTCCCATCGGTCCCATCCGTCCCATCCGTCCCATCCTCCCTCCTCAGAGGGAAATCGTGTACCGCCCTCCATGCTCATCCATCGCCAGCGTTCCGCGCTTGACGTACGCCTCCACGATGGCCTCGAGCAGTTCGTCGGGGATATCGGCTCCTGCCAGGACCTCTTCCAGGAAGCGGCGGGTCACTGCGTTCAGGTCTTCGCGCGCGATCGGGCTTCGTGACCGCAGCAGTTCGACGAGCTGGGCGTCTTCCTCGGGGGTGAGTGACATCGTGTCGTCGATCGTGAAGCCGATCAAATCGGCGACGTCATCGCGAAGCGCCGAGCTCTCGATCCAGCCCCGGACTTCACGCAATACCGCATCGCGCTCCGCCGCCGGAAGGCGGGGAGCGTTCGGGAGTGCATCGATCGCGGACCGCACATCGCTGTCCGCAATCAGCCCACGGCCGTGACGGCTGTGAAGGATTGCGAGAACGGCGATCACCTGAGGCGACGCGGTCATGAGGGGAGAGAGCTGACCGGGCTTCGCGCCCGATCAGCTACTTCGCGGCGCGCTTTTTGGCGGCGGAAAGACGGGCCTTGTAGCGGTTGGCCGTGTTCTTCTTGATCACGCCACGCTTGGCAGCCTTGTCGATTTCCGAGAAGGCCGTCGACAACGTCTTATCGTCGGACGTCCCCTCGTCTACGGCCGTGCGGGACTTCTTCAGTGCCGTGCGCAGACGCGACTTGCCGGCGCGGTTGCGCTCTTTGTGCTTTTCGGCCTGACGTCTCTGCTTTTCGGCCGAGCGAATATTCGCCATGAATCGTTGCTCCTCGTCGTTGTTTCGTGAATTAGGGCGACGCCCTGGGGCGCCACCCTTTGAAAGCCGGGTATTCTACTTCGAATTCACTCCGAGGCGCTTGAGTTCTTCGCGAGCCTTGGCAGCCTCGGGTGAGGTGGGATGCTCGTGCAGGACATACTGCAGCTGCACGATCCCCATGTTTTTCTCGCCGAGCTGAATGTACGCATATCCCTTCTTCAGCAGGGCGCTGGCCACCTTGTCGGACTTCGGATAGCCGGTAACGACGCTGTCAAACTGTGCAATTGCCTCGCGATATTTCTTCTGCGAGTAATAGCTCTCGCCGATCCAGTACGCCGCGTTGTCCGCCAGGTCGGATTTCGGCGCCTTCTGGACGAGCTCCTTGAAGCCCGCGATCGCCAGATCGTAGTTCCCCCGCTGATAGTCGCGATAAGCGGTCTGATAGAGATCGACCGGACTCTCGCCGCTCGTGGCGGGCGCAACGGTCACCTCGGCTGACGACGGAGGCGCGGCCGATACTGCGGCAGGCGCCGCCGCCGGTTTGGCGGTCTTCAGCTCCTCGATATCGTGCTGCGCCTGCGTGAGCTGCTGCACCATCCGATCGAGCCGGTAATTCGTCTGCTCGACGGATCCCTGCGTGCTGTTCATCCGCTCTTCGATCGAATCGACCTTCGTCACGAGCTGCGCGTTCGACTTGAGGAGTTGCTGCGTCTGATCGGCGATCTTCGTGTTGACGTTCTGCACTTCCTCTTTGCTCGACGCCGTCCTCTTGAGCTGCGCGATCTGATCCTGAAGATCGGAGATCTGGCTCTGCAGCTTCTCGACGTCGGAGGTCGACACACAGGCCGTCGCGCTGAGCGCGACGGCCGCAATGGCGATGTACTTGCGCATCATGGCTACTTCCCGACGATCACGAGATGGTCGCGGCGATTCTTCGACCACGCCGATTCATCGTGACCCGGATCGAAGGGGCGTTCCTCGCCGTAGCTGACGGTGCGAATGCGGCTCGCATCGACGCCGAGGGTGACGAGGTATTCCTTCGCGGTATTCGCGCGGCGGTCGCCGAGCGCGAGGTTGTACTGCTCCGTACCGCGCTCGTCGCAGTGGCCTTCGATGAGAAGGTTGTATGCCTTCCCGTCGCCCTTCAGCCAGTTGGCAGACGCGGTGAGCGCGGCCTGAGCGTCGGCGCTCAGCGTCGACTCGTCGTAACCGAAGAACGCATCCTTGATGTAGCCGCGGTTCTGCGCGACGCGATTGAGCTCTTCGATGTCGCTCGGAAGAGTCTCCTGCTTGACCTGCGGCGGCTCCTGCACGAAGTCCTTGTTCTCGACTTTCGTCTCGACGGGAGGCGGCGCGACAACCGGCGGCGGCGTGGACTCGACAACCGGCGGCTGCGTCTTGATGGGCGGCTTCTTCGGGCATGCCATCGCGAACAGACCCAACACGACCACCACCAGTGTCCAGGCAAATGCTTTCGAAGTTTTCTTCATTGCACGACTCCTTGTTGAAATTCGATCATATAACCGGGGCTCGTGGTTACCACGACCGCGAGCCCGCGAGCCCGCGAAACCCTCACTCCGACTTCTTCGACCAATCCGGATCCTTGTTCTCTCCGCTGCTCGTCAATTGCTCGATACCTGTGCCGTCGATGCGCATCCGGTAGATCTGCCACTTGCCGCTGCGGTTCGACTGGAAGGCGAGCCACTTGCCGTCCGGGGACCAGGTCGGCTGCTCATTCGATCCTTCACCGGCGAGAATCCGGCTCTCGCCTGTGATCAGGTTTGCAACGCGAATCTGGAAACGCCCGTTGACGCGCGACGTGTAGGCAATCTGTTCGCCGTCCGGCGACCACGTCGCATCGTCGTTCCAATCTCCGTCGAACGAGATGCGCCGCACGTTCGTCCCCTCGGCATCCATCACGTAGATCTGCGGAGAGCCGCTGCGGCCGGAAGTGAAGGAGATCTGGCGTCCGTTCGGACTCCACTCCGGCGTCGATTCGATCGAGGATGCGGTGGTGAGCCGCCGGCGATTCGAGCCGTCGTCCTTGATGACGTAGATGTCGGGATTGCCTGCGACCGAGCCGACGAACGCGATGTCGTTCGACACCGGCGAAAACGTCGCGGACGTGTTCAGCGCGAGCCCGGTGGAGATGCGGGTGCGTGCGCCGCCGCGGCGGCTGATCACATACATTTCGCTCGTGCCGCCGGCGAAGGAGGTGTAGACCATCCGCTCGTTGTCGGGCGACCAGCTCGGAAGGATCGACAGGGCGCCGTGATGCGTGATCGCGCGCTGATTGCCGCCGTCCCAGTCCATCAACCAGATCTCCCAATGGCCGTCGCGATCGGAAGCGAACGCGATCTGCGAAAGGAACGGACCGGGCTTGCCGTTGAGTGAGCGGACGAGATCCGCGGCGACCATATGCGCGATGCGGGTCAATGCCGCTGCGGAACCGCGATACTTCTTTCCAAACTGCGGAGCTCCTGTCGCGTCGCTCAGGCGCGCCTCGAGCACGAAATCCTCTCCTTCCTTTTTGACGGCCAGCTTGAGCAGAAGTTGCGCGTTGATGCGCTGCAGAACTTCCGGCGTGATCGTCACGTTCGGGGGAAGCGGTGCAATCGCGAAGATGCCGGACTCCGAGATGTCGCGCGTGAGCGGCTTGAAGAGCGGCGCGTCGACGTCGGTGAATGTCACGCCGGTCATCTCCGGAGAGGGGATGGCGATGCGCAGAACGCTGGCCGCTTTGGTCGGGTCGATCGTCGACGTGATCTGCGTCTGCGCACAGAGCGGCACAGCAGGAAAAAGGAGAAGGGCAAGTACGGCGAAGGCTGTCTGTCTCATCGGAATGTCAGATGAACTCCAAGAAAGGTTCCGTTGTATCCGAACGGGAGCGGCGGCAGCGGCGATGACTCGAGCACCGCGCGCAGTGCCGCGCGGTCCGCGGTCGGGTTACCGCTGGGTGTCTCGACCTTCGCATCACGAATCGTGCCGTCGCGCTGGATCGAGAAGTAGACGATCGTCGTGACATCGCCCACCTGCGGCCTAAGCCACTTCTGCCCGATCAGCGTGTGCATCCGTTCGATGTAGATGGGGTAGGGGAACTCGCCGCCTTCGAGCCCGGTGATGCCCGATGTGCCCTGCGGCACCGGTGGTGCAGCGGCTGGTTGGGCGGCGGGGTTCTCCGCACCCTGTTTCTGCGACTTTCCGAAGGGGGAGAGCGGCACGGCATTCGGCACCGGCTTCGCGCTCGATGGCTTCACATCTTCCACGCGGGGCTTCGGCGCCTCGATGCGCGGCTGCTTCGGCGGCACCGGCGGCTGCGGCTTCACTTCCTGCGGAACGGTCACCGCTTTCCTGCTGTCCGCTGCCTGCACTCTGCTGTCCGGAACTGGCGCAAACCGGATGTTGAGCACGGATACGTTCGCCGGCACGTTCGCGTGCATCGCGCTGTAGACCGCGAGGAAGGAGATGCCGCCGTGCAGTGCGAGTGAGATCAGGATTGCCGGCAACCGGCCGGCGTCGAGCGTCGCGCGTTGGGCGAGGATGTCACCGACGCGATCGTCCATCTCTCTCCCTCGGCTGCGTCACCATTCCGAGCTGTTCGACTCCCGCGCGGTTCATCACGTCCAGCACGGCGACCACGCGCCCGTACGGCACCGACTTGTCGGCTTCGAGCAAGGCCCGCTTCACGCGCCGCGCGCGCAGCATCGTGCCGAGCGTCTGCTCGAGATTCGCGCCTCCTGCAGGCGTGTCATCGAGATACACACCGCCGTTCGCCGCGATCGTGATCTTCGCCGGATTGTTCGACGCCAGCTCGAGGCTCCGGCCCTCCGCCGCAGGCAGTGCCACCGTGAGCCCCTGCGTGAGCATCGGCGCGGTCACCATGAAGATGACCAGCAGCACGAGCATGACGTCGACCAGCGGAGTGACGTTGATCTCCGCGAGATCGCCGAGGTCGTCGCTGTCGTGAAGTCGAAAAGCCATTGCGTTGTTAGACGATCGAACGCCGCGATATGTAACAAGCGGCGAGGGATGTCGTCGGCCTCATCCTCAGGTGAAGTTTCTTTCCGTCAGATTGAGGAACTCCAGGGTGAAGTCTTCCATCTGTCCCCGCGCCTGACGCAGACGCTGAACGAACATGTTGTAGGCGAGGAGAGCGGGCACTGCAGCGAAGAGTCCGGCCGCGGTGTTGATGAGCGCTTCGCTGATTCCGGGAGCGACCGCGGTAATCGATGTCGTTCCCATCGAGCCGATCGTGGCGAACGCATCCATGATTCCCCAGACGGTTCCGAACAGGCCGATGAATGGAGTCGCTGCGGCCGTCGTCGCGAGAAAAGGGACGAAGCGCTGCAGCCGTGCCGACTCGATGCGCGTCGCGCGAATGAGCGAGCGCTCGACCGCATCCAGCGAACGGATCTTCGCGTCGCCGTGCGCGATCTGCGCCTCGATCTCCGCGTAGCCCGCCTTGAACAGCCCGACGAGTGCGGATTGTGCGAGCGAGGCCGTTGCCGACTGCACGTCGACGAGACGCTTCGCTTTACGGAAGTGTGCCGTGAATCGCCGCGATGCTTCCGCCGACCGCCGGAATCGCTGCGCGACGATGATCATCGTCGCCCACGACAACACCGAGAAGAGGAGGAGGATGGTGAGGACGGTCTTCCCCACCACCCCGGTATGCAGAAACGCCGTCCAGAGCTGCACGGAATGGAGCGTAACACACGCAACCGGCAGGCAGCAGGAGGAGACAGAGCGTCAGGCGCAGAGGAGAGTTGCGGCCGGTTCGCTTTCGCGTACTGCCTGTTGCCGGTCGTACGTTGCCTCGTCCGCGACCAGTCCATTCGTCGAGAGATAGAACTCTGCGTCGCTCGCCGAAAGGGAGTAGAGGGCGCGGCCGTCGCCACGTACCCGTGCGCTCAGATACGCGCTGCCATCGAGTGCGATGTACAGCAGATCGCCGGGGTACTCGACCGGCACCCGCGACAGCAGTTCCAGAAACTGCGATGCGGTTCCGGCGCGATCGATCACGACGCGCTCCACATCACGCTGGATCTCCGCCATCGCGTTTCGCAGCGCGTACTCGAGGATGCTCGGCGATTTCACGAAGATGATGCGGGTAGGACAGCCGCTCGTCCCATCCCACTCGAGATGGCTGAGTGCTGCGTTGCGGGAAACGAGAGTAATGCGGCGCGGGTCGCGAGTCATGATGTCCTCCACTTAGAAGTGCACGAGACGGGTGATGACGAATGCAACGGTGAATGCCGGAAGGCTGAGAGTCAGGATCACGCGCCAGGTGTCGCGGCCTCCACGCATGTCCTGAACAGTCGTATTGAAGAAGTGGCTCACGGTTGTTTCTCCTTTTGTCAGTTGCTGGCCGGAAGAGGAACGGTGCGAGTGCCGAAGGAATCCTTCGGCCAGAGGTTGAGCGGAAGCGTGCGGCCATTGACGACGTACTCGTTGGCCTTGCTGGAGACGAGCTCGATGACGCCGCTCTCCGGAACGCGATACGAATCACCGTCGTAGCTGAACTCGGTGCCCGGCGTTCCGACGAAGCGATACGAAGTCGTCTCGATGTGGCAGGTGAGACTCTTGACCTCGGGCGCTGCGTGATACCGCTGCTGGATCATGCCGAGAAGATCGACTTTGACGGTGAGGGCGGCGGCGAAGAGCGTGACGAGCATTTTTCTGTTTTCTCCTGGGCCGCTCTTAGATCAAGTTGGCCGCCAGCGTTCAAAAGTCGCTAAGTACAGAAAGAACAATCACTTAACCGTTTTCTATTAAAAAGTCCTATGTTTGAAATATGGACAGGCGTATGATTTCTCGCAATGAGCGCCGAATTTCGCGACCGCATTCTCATCATCGATGACGAGCCGGGCATCGTTGCCGGCCTCGAAGCACTCCTCGGCGACGAGTGGGAGATCCGGACCGCAGGCACAGGCCGTGACGGCATGCGCGTTTTCGCGGAGTTCTCGCCCGATGTCGTTCTGCTCGACATCCAGCTTCCCGACATTCTCGGGATCGAGCTCCTGCATCAATTCAAGATGTACGCGGAGAACACCGCGGTCATCATGATGTCGGCGCACGGCACGTTCGAGCGCGTCGTCGAGTCGATGCGCCTCGGGGCCGAGACATTTCTGCAGAAGCCGTTCGAGTACGAGACGCTGCAGTTGACGCTGCAGCAGGTCAGGCGAATGCTGACTACGCAGCGCGAGCTGATGGCTCTGCGAAGAACGGAGCCGAAGGACGTCGAGCGTCTGCCGGGCATTTCTCCCGCGATCACCCAGCTCAATCAGATCATCGCGCAGATTTCGCGCGCTCCTTCGCCCGTGCTGATCGAAGGGGAATCGGGAACGGGAAAGGGCGTGCTGGCGCGGATGATTCACAACCGTTCGCCTCGCGCACGCGCGCCGTTCGTCGATCTCAACTGCGCGGGACTCTCGAAGGAACTGCTGGAGTCGGAGCTGTTCGGGCATGAGCGCGGCGCGTTCACGAACGCGATGCAGACGAAGCAGGGACTGTTCGAGATCGCGGCGGATGGAACGCTGTTTCTCGACGAGATCGGCGAGATGGAGCTGACGGTTCAGGCGCGGCTGCTGAAGGCGCTCGAAGAAAAGCGCTTCCGCCGCGTCGGCGGCATTCGCGACCTTCGCGCGGACTTTCGTCTGATCGCGGCGACGAATCGCGATCTTCTGCAGGAAGTGAACGCGGGACGGTTCCGCGGCGATCTCTATTACCGCCTCAATGTCGTTCGCATTCGGATGCCGCCTCTGCGCGAGCGTCTGGAGGATGTGCCGATCCTCGTGCAGGCGATGCTGCCCGCGCTGGCGAAGGACATCGGCCGTCCCGCGCCGAAGCTGAGCCCTCGCGCGACGAAAAAACTCTCGGCCTACGCGTGGCCGGGAAATGTCCGCGAGTTGCGCAATGTGCTCGAGAGAGCGTTGCTCACGCTGGATGGAAATGAAATCCGCAGCGAGGACCTGATGCTCGAGTCGGCCGCGAGCTCGGTTGCTTCTGCCTCCGCGGCGCTCATGCCGAGTGAAGAGTGGGAAGTGCGCCCGCTCGATGACCTGATCGCCGACTATATCGAGGCGGCCGTGAAAGCGATGGATGGGAACGTTCGCAAGGCTGCGCGGCAACTCCAGATCAGCCCATCGACCCTCTACGCACGACTGAAGAAAAAGCCGTAGAGTACGGCGCAATTACGGATTGATATCGATATAGTGAAGCAAACGTTGGATACTTGTCGCAATCGTGAAGAGCGAATCGAGGCCGTACACACAGATTCTCGCCGCGTTGCATGCTGCGGGCGCGGAGTGGTGGTCGTGGAATCCGGCGACTGACGCATTCGTCGCCTCACGTGCCCTTCGCCGCATGGTCGGGTGGACGAACGGCGCGGGCGCGCGTCTGGAGGATGTCGCGGCGCTGATTCCCGGCATAGAACGCGATCGCGTTATTCATAAGCTGCGCAGAACTTCGGCGGATGCCGAGCCGTTCGACGCAGAGGTGCGCATTCGCGATGCTGCCGGAGGCGAGCGGGCCTTGCGCGTGAAAGCGAGGCGTGTCGGCCGCTGCGTCTACGGAGTGGCGCAGCCTGTGACGGCCACCGGCCGCGAGCACGAGCGCGAGAAGCGCCTCGCAAGTCTCGGGCAGCTCGCGGCATCGGTCGCGCACGAGTTCAACAACGTGCTGATGAGCATCCTGCCGTTTGCCGAGTTGTTGAAGCGGCGGCATCGTGATGACGAAAAAGTCGTCCTCGCCACCGATCACATCTTTCAGGCGATTCGCCGCGGACGGCAGATCTCGCAGGAGATTCAACGGCTCGCACGGCCGGTGAATTCGGTTTCGCTGATCCCCATCGACATCGGCCGCTGGGTATCCGACTTCGCAAAAGAGGCGAAAACAACACTCGGTCCAACGATCGCGGTGCAGACCGAGATCAGCGATCAGGCTGACCTCACCGGGCGCGCTGATCTCGCTCTCCTGACGCAGGTCGCAACCAACATCGTCGTGAACGCGCGTGAAGCGATGCCCGCCGGCGGCGATCTCACGATTCGCGTCGTCCGCGCGGCGACGGGCGAGATCGAGATCGCGTTTGGTGACTCCGGTCCCGGAATCCCCGAGCATCTCGTCGATCACATCTTCGATCCTCTCTTCACGACGAAGCCGCGCGGCACGGGACTCGGCCTCTCGATCGCGTATCAGGCGATGTCGCAGATGGGAGGCTCGCTCCGCGTCACGACACGCGAAGGAGAGGGGGCAACGTTCACGGTGGTGCTACCATCGGCGTCGTCGCCCTTACTCGGGAGCGGGGACGAACCGAAGGCCGAAGTGAAAAAGATCCTGCTCGTCGAGGATGATGAATCGGTGGCCGAGGGGCTGCGCGCGCTGCTGCAGGATGAGGGCTTCGACGTCCGGCTGATCGCCACCGGCACGGAAACCGTCGATGCCGTTCGCCAATTCGTGCCGGATCTCGTCCTGCTCGATGTCAATCTCCCCGATATCAGCGGACTCGATGTCTACGAGCAGTTGAGGGATCGCTGGCCCTCGATGCGCGTGATTCTTTCGACAGGTCATGCCGACGCGCGAGCGCTCGGAAAACTGAGCGGCAGCGTCGTGACGATCATGAAGCCGTACGACATGTCGGAACTGCTCCGCACGATCAGTGCGACTTGAACATTCATTCGCCGCTGTCGAACACGAAGACATCCGTGCCGACTCGCGCCGAGTCGTAGACCGTCTTCAGCATCCCATCGGGCAGCCGGATGCAGCCGTGCGAGACCTTCCTGCCGATCGAGTCGGGATCGTCCGTGCCGTGAATGAGGATTCCGTCGCCGAGATCGAGCGCGTATTTGCCGAGCTTTCCTCTGACCTCGCGCTTCGGAGATCCCTTCGGAGGAACGGCTTCCCCTTTTTCGACAAACGCCCAGTCGGGCTTGTGCCAGATCGGATCGGTGATCTTGCGCAGCACTTTCATGTGTCCTCGCGGCGTGTGAAAGAGCCACTCGTCCTCTCCGATGATGAGCGACTTCTCACTGCCCGTGGCGGCCTTCGATCGCTTGATCAACTGGCCGTCTTTGAAGAGATACGCCTGATTCGTTCCGACGTCGATCGTGATGACGATGCCCTGGCGCGGCGCCTCGGGTGGAAGTCCTTCGACGAAGAATTCGTTGCATTGGCCGAAGCGATACCAGGCGCACGGCTTCTCTTCGGCGGCGATGGAACTGGTGAGGAGCAGGCAGGCTAGAAGGATGGCTCGGTTCACACCCGGTTGAATTGCGAAAGCAACGCCAGGATGATAGCCTTCGGCGGCGCTAAGACCCCGTAGCTCAGCAGGATAGAGCAGGAGTTTCCTAAACTCTTGGTCGGAGGTTCGAGTCCTCTCGGGGTCACCATCGCCGCGATGTCAGGCGCCCTTCCGACGTCCTCAGTTGCACTTGAAATTGAACGTCACGGTGTAGAGAGCCTCGACCGGTTTTCCGCCGCGCATCGCCGGCTTGAATCGGAAGCGCCGCGCCGCATCGTCGAGCTCCTTCACGATCTCGGGAGTGAACGCGACGCTCCGGCCGATCTTCACGATCCGCGCGCATGCCACGTCGCCTGACGGTGTGATCAGGAGCTCGAAGATCAGAAGGCCGGGGCAGCCTGTCTTCGGATGGCGTGCGAGCGTCTGATCGACGTTCCCTTTCCTGATGACGACCGGTCCCTGCACGTCTCCTCCTACACGCGCAGCGTGCGCCGCTCGCGATGCGCAGGCGGCGGGCCAGGGCTCGGGCAGCGTCAGGGTGGCGAAGAAGAGCGCGATCGCGGCAATCATGGAGGTGAGGTTAACTCATCTGATGCTGGCGCGCTCCTGGTCCCGCCGGTCTTTCAGCAGGATCGAAACGATCAGGTAGACGGCGGCGATCGCTGCGAGCAGATAGCCGGCCACCGCGATCGCCGGATACCCGAAGAGTCTCCACGTGGATGGAGCGCGCATCATCAACGACGAGGCGACGAGCAGCGCGGCGATCACGAGTCCGACGGTGATTCGATTCGCAATCTTGTGAATGCCGCTGAGGAACTGCTCCGCCTGCGTGAGCTTCACGCCGATCGTGAGCTTTCCGCCGGCCGTGAGATCGAGGATCTCGCGCGACCGGTGCGGCAGATCGAGCACGAGCTGATTGAGATCGAGCAGCGCGGGATAGAAGTTCTGCGGATCGAACTTCTGCTGCAGCTTCTGCGACATCAGCTTCTGCGCATAGTCGCGAATCGTCTGCTGCGGATCGAAGTCCGGATCGAGCTTGCGCGTGATCGAATCGAGATTCAGGAGCGTCTTCGCCAGCATCGCCAGCTCCGGCGGCGACTTCAGCTCGTTGCTGTTCGCCAGCGCGATGATCTGGAAGAGCACCTGTCCCGTGTTGACCTGCTTCATGTTCGCGTCGTGGAAGGCGCTGATCAGAGTCGAGATCTCGCGGTGGAATCGCGTGACGTCGAATTTCTCGAGGACCTCCGACATCCGCACGCAGCACTCGGCGACTTCGACGCCGTTGTTCGCGGAGAGTGCGAGCAGCAGCTTGATGATCTCGTCCTGCATCTCCTGCGTGATGCGGCTCGTCATGCCGAAGTCGAGGAGCACGAGCTGCTCTTCGCGGATGAAGACGTTGCCGGGATGCGGATCGCTGTGCCAGAAGCCGTCGACGCAGATCTGCTTGAGATAGGCCTGGATCAGCACGGTCGCCAGCTCCGCGAAGTCGTGATCGATCAGCATCAGCGGCGTGAGCTTGGAGACCTTCCGTCCGCGGATCAATTCCGTCGTGAGAACCCGCGCGGAGCTCAGGTCGTGCAGCACGGCAGGGACGTAAATGCGCTTGAACTCCTTCAGGCTCTCGCGCAGCAGGTCGGTGTTGCGCGCCTCCTGGAGATAGTTCAGCTCATTGGTCATCGTGAGGCGCACCTGGTCGATGGTCGCGACGAGATTCATCTTTCGTCCGACGTCGGAGTGCTCCTCGATCGTCGCGGCGATCTCGCTGAAGACTTCGAGATCGTGCTTCACCTGTTCACGCACGCCCGGCCGCTGCACTTTCACCACGACCTCGCGTCCGTCGCGAAGAACTGCGAAGTGCGCCTGACCGAGCGATGCAGCAGCGAGCGGCACCGACTCGAAGGTCTGGAACGCTTTGGAGAGCCTGACCCCGAGCTCTTCCTCGATGATCGTTTCGACCTCGGCAAACGAGAAGGGCTCGATCGCGTCCTGCAGTTGTTCGAGCGCGTCGATGTATTCGCGCGGAACGACATCGGGCCGCGTGGACAGCAACTGTCCGAACTTCACATAGGTCGGCCCGAGCTCTTTCAGTGCCGTTGCAAACGCCTCGGCGCGCGCCTTGACGTCGGGCTCGATCTGGGCGTCCTGTTCGCTCGCATTGACGAGCTCTTCCGGCGAGAGCTTGAGGTGAAAGTCCTTGCGGCCGTACCTGGTGAAGAGCATGAGGAGGTCGCGGTAGGCGGGGAGATTTCGAGTTCGAAGCATGCCATTGGCAGACTGTGCAAGAGCGACTCCAGACCAGGCTGGGTCCCTGCGCCTGTGGCTGCTGTCTCGTATGTTAAGATCCGTCGATTAACCTTTCGACACGCACAAGGAGCAACGCTACATGTCCATGAACCGCCATTTGTTCACGTCGGAGTCGGTAACCGAAGGCCATCCCGACAAGATTGCCGACCAGATCTCCGACGCGATCCTGGACGCAGTTCTCGCCGAAGATCCGGTGGGCCGCGTCGCCTGCGAGACGCTGGTCACGACCGGCCTCGCCATGATCTCGGGTGAGATCACCACGCGCACGTACGTCGATTTTCCGTCGATCGTCCGCAACACGATTCGCGAGATCGGTTACACGCGCGCCAAGTATGGATTCGACAGCGAGACCTGTGCGGTCATCTCGTCGATCGATCCGCAGTCGCCTGACATCGCGCAGGGCGTCGACACCGGCGGCGCGGGCGATCAGGGCCTGATGTTCGGCTTCGCAGTTCGCGAGACGCAGGAGTTGATGCCGCTGCCGATCACGCTCGCACACAAGCTCGTTCGCCGCCTCACGGAAACCCGCAAGTCGGGCGAGCTCGATTTCCTCCGCCCCGACGGCAAGTCGCAGGTGACGATCGAATACGAAGGCCGCCGTCCGCTGCGCGCCAGCGCCGTCGTCATCTCCACCCAGCATTCGCCGAACGTCAGCAACAACGACCTTCGCGATGCGATCATCGAGCAGGTGATCAAGCCGACGATTCCGGCGGAGCTGCTCGACAAAGACACCGTCTTCCACATCAATCCGACCGGACGCTTCGTGGTCGGCGGACCGCAGGGCGACACCGGCCTGACCGGACGCAAGATCATCGTCGATACCTACGGCGGGCGCGGTCGTCATGGCGGCGGCGCGTTCTCGGGGAAAGACCCCACAAAGGTCGACCGTTCGGCGTGCTACATGGCCCGTTACATCGCGAAGAATCTCGTCGCCGCAGGGCTCGCGGATGAAGTCGAAGTGCAGCTCGCCTACGCCATCGGCGTCGCCGAGCCGGTCTCCGTCTACGTCAACACGTTCGGCACCGCGAAGATCGACGAGTCGAAGATGTCGGAGCTCGTGCGCGAGCACTTCCAGATGACGCCGCGAGGCATCATCGACTCGCTGAAGCTTCGCCGCCCGATCTTCAAGAAGACGGCGGCCTATGGTCACTTCGGCCGCAACGAGCCGGACTTCACCTGGGAGCTGACGGACAAGGCTGATTCGCTCCGCGCCGCAGCAGGCGTGGGCGAGGCCGTGACCGTCTGATCACTTCAATTCGAAGAGCGTCACATCGCCGTGCGCGGTGACGCTCGACGTGAAGTGATCGAGCAGCATCGATAGAGTCTTTTGAGCGGCAGGCGTGAGATGCGTCTGCCGCTCTTCGATTTTCTGCGCGACCTCGGTCGGCGGTGCGGTGAGCGTGATGAGCGCGACATGCGTGATGCCATCGCGGCGCAACTTCTCGCGCAACGCCTCCGCGGTGGGAGCTTCGAGGTAGGCGGAGATTCGCGCCGAGTCGAAGTTTCCGCCAGCCCGCACGCGGCGGGAGAACCAGAAGCTCTCGCCCGTCCCGATCACCAGCGTTCGCGAGCTGGCCGGGAGCACGCGATTCAGCCACGAGATCGACGCGAACGATGCACGCTGTTTCGTGAGAAAGGACTGCTCGCTCTCCGCCATCAACACACTGAAGGGCGCGGAGCGGTCGGTGAGAAAGAACACGAGCAGCGTTTGCGCGGCGATCGCGATCGCGAGCATCCATCGGAGCCACGCGCGCGAGCGCACCGCCGGCTCCGCGCTCATCGCCGGAATCGTGAAGAACGGGACGAGCAGCCGCGACGACGGCGCGAGGAAGAAGAGCGCAACGCCTGCCAGTGCGAGTGCGATCGGAATCGCACCGGCAGCGAACGGAGCAAGCGCGAGGAGCGACGCACCGAGTGATTCGTCGATGAAGCGCGTGTCGAAGACGTAGTCGGAGAGAAATGCCGCGCCGCGATAGTGCGACACGCTGGGCGCTCCGCCGCTGAAGAACGGCGCAAGCGGATTGCCTGTGAGGATCAGATTCCGCACGAAGAAGACGCTTCCCGCCGCGGCACCAACCAGTGCCGGGCGCCAGCGCCGCGAAGCGAGGAGGGCGATGCCTGCAATCGGGATGAAGGTGTACTTCGTCAGCAGACCCGCCGCGATCGCCGCACTCGCCGCGGAGTCATCGCCTTCATCGAGTGCGATCCAGAGCGCGGCGGCGATACCGGTGAGCGGCCAGTCGACGAGCGACCATCCCGCCGTGATCGCCAGCGCAGGCGTCGTCGCGATCGCCGCAGTCAGGAGGAGATTCTTCGTCTTTCGATGAATGAGCAGCGTTGCAGCGATGGCCGCGAAGAGATGCAGCACATGCGATGCGAGTGCGCCGTCATCGCCGAGGAGAGTCAGCAGCGGAAGATCGGCAGACTCGATGCCGAGGGGGAAGTAGGAATGCGAGAGCAGCGGCAGATCGATCGCGCGCCCCTCGAGCACCCAGCTCTTCGGAACCGCGAGGTGATACGCGAGCTCGTCGAGACTGAACGGCGGCGCCTGAACGAAGAGCAGCGCACAGAACAAGACGAGACCGAGACAGACGAGCGCGTAAGAGTCGAATCGATCGATCGAGCTCCTGCTGTCTGCTGCCTGCTGCGCGCTGCCCGTCTCAATCCATCGCGCGAGTGCGAACGCGCCGAAGAGCGCCCCTGCCAGCAGCAGCGCCAGCATCGTCCACTTCGTGACGCTGAGCGTGCCGGTGAGAAAGCAGACCGCGCCGAAGAGCGGATAGCCGATGAGGAAATCGAGAACCGGATCGAGCTCCGTCCAGCGCCTGCTGCGCAGAGCGAAGCCGCAGCCGATGATCGCGATCGCCTCGATGCAGGCGAGCAGCAGCGGGAGACCGGTGCGGATCACGAGCAGCTCGATCAGCTTGAACCGATCCAGCAGCGTGAGGGTGAGGTAGGCGCCGATCAGTCCGGCGATGAGGATGCGAGCGCGCGACATGGACGGCGCAGCCTAGATCGGCGGCAGCGCCGCGCGAATCGCCAGAATGTCGGAGATGATCGCGCGCGCCGCTTCCGGCCGGATCTGCGTCGTCTTATCGCTCAGCGCCTCCGGCGGATTGTCGTGCACTTCCATGAAGAAGCCATCCGCGCCCGCTGCTGCCGCTGCGCGTGCGAGCGGACGCGCGAACTGCGGAGTGCCTCCCGTCTGTTTCCCTTCGCCGCCCGGACGCTGCATCGAATGCGTGATGTCGTAGACGACCGGCGCCCCCAGCTCGCGCACGATCGGGAACGAGCGCATGTCGACGACGAGATTCTGATAGCCGAACGAAGTGCCGCGCTCCGTGATGAACACGCGGTCGTTTCCCACTTCCTTCCCCTTGTCGAGAATGTTCTTCGTCTCTTCCGGTGAGAGGAACTGCCCCTTCTTCACACCGACCGCTTTTCCCGTCCGTGCGGCGGCCGCGATGAGATCGGTCTGGCGGCAGAGAAACGCCGGGATCTGCAGGATGTCGAGCACTTCGCCGGCGCGCTCCGCCTGCTGCCATTCATGAATGTCGGAGAGGAGCGGAAGCCCGGTCTCTTCCTTCACGGCGCGCAGCAGCTCGAGGCCCTTCTCGAGTCCCGGACCGCGGAACGACTCGATCGATGAACGATTCGCCTTGTCGAACGAAGACTTGAACACGAGGTTGATCTTCATCTCATCGCGCAGTGCGCGAAGCGTCCGCGCCATGCGCAGCACGTGCTCGCGCGATTCGATGACGCATGGTCCGCAGATGAAGAGCGGCGGATGGTCGCCGCCGAACGAGATCTCGTCGGTGATCCTGATTGCGCGTGTCGTCATGCTGGCGGCGGATTGTAGCCTGAGGTTTCGCGGTTACGCAGTCGCGCGGGCCCGGCGGGGTGGATGGACGAAACCGCGTTCCCCCCTTCGAGCCCGCGAAACCGCGCGACCGCGAGCCCCGCTTCTACACCATCTCTTCCGCTTCGCGCGGCTGCTGCATCTGCACGGTCGTCTTCATCGAGGCCTTGAACGCGCGCGCCGCGGCGACGAAGGAGCGGAACAGCGGATGCGGCGCGGTCGGGCGCGACTTGTACTCGGGATGGAACTGGCAGCCGACGAACCACGGATGGCCTTCGAGCTCCACCATCTCGACGAACTTGCCGTCGGGCGATGCGCCGGTGACCCGCAGGCCGCGCTCTTCGAGCTGCGGCACGTATTCGGGATTCACTTCGTAGCGGTGGCGATGGCGCTCTTCGACGAGCTCCGTGCCGTACGCCTGGCGGGAGATCGAGCCTTCCTTCAGCGAGCAGGGATACTTGCCGAGCCGCATCGTGCCGCCGAGGGCGTCGACGCCGATGAGATCGCGCAGCTTGTAGATGACTTTGTACGGCGCCTCGTCATCGAACTCCGTCGAATTCGCGCCGACCATCCCGACGACGTTGCGCGCGAACTCGATCGTCGCGCATTGCATGCCGAGGCAGATGCCGAAGTAGGGGATCCGCTTCTCGCGCGCATAGCGGATCGCGCGCAGCTTTCCTTCCACGCCGCGTGCGCCGAAGCCCGGCCCGACGAGGATTCCGTCGACGCTGCCGAGCTCACCGTGGTAGCCCTCTTCCTCCAGCGATTCGGAGTCGATGTAGACGATGCGCACCTTGACGTTGTTCGCGATGCCGCCGTGCACCAGCGCTTCGTTGAGCGACTTGTAGGAATCGCCGAACTCGACGTACTTGCCGACGAATCCGATACGCACCTCGTCCTCGGGGTGGCGCATCTTGCGGATGATCTCTTCCCACTTCGCGAGCGAGCCGATCTCCTCGTGCGGCAGATGCAGCTTGTCGAGGAGAATCTCGTCGAGACCTTCCCGCGAGAACGTGAGCGGCACCTGGTAGATGAACTCGACGTCGTAAGCGGGGATGACCGCGTCGTCTTCCACGTTGCAGAAGAGCGCGATCTTCTTCTTCATGTCCTCGGGGATCACATGCTCGGAGCGGCAGAGGAGGATGTCGGGCTGAATGCCGATCTCGCGCAGCTCTTTCACCGAATGCTGCGTCGGCTTCGTCTTCAGCTCTTCGCTAGCCTTGATGTAGGGCACGAGCGTGAGGTGAACATTGAGCGCGTTGCCGCGGCCGACTTCCTGGCGGAACTGGCGGATGGCCTCGAGGAAGGGGAGCGATTCGATGTCGCCGACCGTGCCGCCGATCTCGACGATCACCACGTCCACACCTTCACTCACTTCGCGGATGCACTTCTTGATTTCGTCGGTGATGTGCGGAATGACCTGCACGGTCTTGCCGAGATAGTCGCCGCGGCGTTCCTTCTCGATGACCTTCAGGTAGATGCGGCCGGTCGTGTAGTTGTTCTTCCGCGAGGCGCGCATCGAGGTGAAGCGCTCGTAGTGGCCGAGGTCGAGATCGGTCTCGGCGCCGTCATCGGTCACGAAGACTTCGCCATGCTGGAACGGCGACATCGTTCCGGGATCGACGTTGATGTAGGGATCGAACTTCTGCAGCGTGACCTTGAAGCCGCGCGCTTCGAGAAGTGCACCAATGGAGGCAGCGGCGATTCCCTTGCCCAGCCCCGACACGACGCCGCCCGTGATGAAAATGTATTTCGTGCTCATGAT
The DNA here is from genome assembly GCA_021325515.1 of Acidobacteriota bacterium. GTDB lineage: Bacteria > Acidobacteriota > Thermoanaerobaculia > Gp7-AA8 > Gp7-AA8 > JAJPHC01. Next base: position 33,181 of record JAJPHC010000044.1, on the reverse strand, counting down.
CGTCTCGCCTCCGGAAAATTGTTGTCATGCTGAACGGAGCGGAGCACCACCGCATTCACGGGGTCCTTCACTCCGCTAAGGAAGACAGCAGGTTTGTTGCCCTGATTGCTGGGGAGACTTTGCCGCTGAGTACGCCGTGGATTAGAGATAGTGAGCCTGCGGCTCACTGATTCCCCCGAATATCACGCGTGCTTCGCAAGTTCGTTCTCAACCCGTGCGACATCCTCGGGTCTGTCGACTCCAAGGTGCGGCTTTGTTGTTTGCAGCACGACGATTTTAAATCGCTGCTGCAGACCTCGCAACTGTTCGAGTGATTCCGCCCGTTCCAGCGACGACTGCGGGAGCGACACGAATCGCGTAAGCGCTTCACGGCGATAGGCGTAGACGCCGATGTGGCGGAGAGAAGCGGTCCGCGATCCGATCATCGCGCGGGAGAAGTAGATCGCGTCGCCGAAGTCGTCCATCACGACTTTGACCACATCCCGGCTGGCGAACTCCTCATCCGTTTCGATTGGACAGGCGAGAGTGCCAATCGCGGCGTCGCTTTGCGCCAGGCGATCGATGAGGGCGTCGACGGTGCCGATGTCGATGAGAGGCTCGTCGCCCTGCACATTGACGATTGCATCGAACGTGGTCTTCTCCGCCGATTCGATCAATGGCAGCGCGGCTGCGATGCGGTCCGTGCCCGTCTGAAAATCGCCCTCGGGACGCACGACGTTCCCGCCGAAGGATGTGACGTGATCAAAGATGCGATCGTCGTCCGTCGCGACATAGACGGCCGCCGCGCTTCGCGTCAGGCGCGAGCGCTCGTACACGCGTTGGATCAGCGTCACGCCCGCGATCTTCACCAGCGGTTTTCCCGGAAAGCGGGTGGAACCGTAGCGCGCCGGAATTACAATCACCGCCCTCATGCCGGACGCGCATTCTATCCGCACCGAAGACCGGATTCTGATGAAACGGATGACGGTGGCGATCGTCATCGGTCTGCTGTTCGTCGCCGGCTTCACGAAACTGGATCGCGTCTACTCGCAGAAGTTCTTCGACGTGACCGGCCGCGCTCAATGGATCTGGGCCCGCCATCAGATGAGCCGCGGGATTCCTGTGGCGTTCTTCGCCGTGCGCGACTTCGAACTGCCCGCCAACCGCTACTACACGCGGATCAAGGTCGCAGGCGATCCGGAGTACACCCTCTACTTCAACGGCCGCGAGGTTGGCGGCCGGAGATTTGGCGAAGTGGGAGACGCGCTCGATGTCTTCGATGTGACGCAACTCGCAAAGACGGGACACAACCGGATCGTCATCGCGGCGAGGAGCACGAACGGAGTGGGAGGCGTCATCGCGTCGCTCGATCTATCGCCGGAGACGGAGAACTACATCGTCACCGATGCGAACTGGAAGATCTTCCGCACGTGGGACGCGGCGCTGCCTGTGAGCGATGTCGGTGCCGCGGAGCATCCGATGATGCTGGGCGAGCCGCCGGTCGGACGCTGGAACTATCTCCGCACGGCGCCGGGCAAACCAGAGATGACGATCAGCCGCGTGGTCCAGCCGCGCGAGGAGCTCTCGTTCATCACGCGGATGCCCGAGGTGAAGGTGATCAGCGGCGTTGCGGTGCTGGGCTCAGAACGGGTTCGCGCGACGGCGTACGACTTCGGAGAGATCGGTGACGGCCGCGCACAACTGACGATCGGCTACGACAGCCGCCAGAGCCGCCAGATCCAGGTCCGCTTCGCGAATGTGAGACAGGAACTGTTCACGCTCGAAGGCGACATCCGCCCGTTCGTCTTCGCGGCAGGGGAGAAGACCGTGATCGATCCCGAGGTGCGCCACTTCCGCTACGTGATGGTGTACGGAGGACAGGCGCGCGCCGAGGTCGTCCGCTAGTCCGCTAGTAAAGGACTTTGCGGACGAAGTAGTCCTGCTGCGTGATCTTCTTGTCGTCGAGCATCTGCGCATCTTCGCGCGTCATCTGGAAGCGTCCCGCTGCGCCGCCGTTCGTGGTCTTCATGAACAGCTCGACCATGTCGACCTGCACGCCCGGCACGCCGGCGTTGCGAACGACGAGGAACGAGGTCGCAGAGATCGCGTTGAAGACCTTGTCTTCGCTGTCGGCGGTGAGCTCGACGTGAATCGAGTGCGGGCCCTGCGACGTGAGCTTGTGCTCGAAGATGCCGATGTTCTCGTACGCGCGCTCGAACTTGCTGATCGCTTCCGCGCTGATCGAACCGCCGCCGGCCACTGGTGCCGCCGGTGCGGGCTGCGCCGCCTGCGCGTCATTCTGTGCCTTGATGTCGCTCTGCTTTCTGAGGTGGACCTGATCGCCGAGGGAAGGCGTCGTCGCGCCCGGCTTGCCGGCCGGGATCGACGTGTCGAGATTCACGATGCGGACATCGCCGAGGCCGAGCTTCGTCGTCTTCTCCGACTTCGGCTCGTCGATCAGGTTTGGATCGATGGTGAGCGACTGTCCGTTCTCGAGCTGAATCAGCGCCTTGCCATTGACGATCGTCCACTTCTGCTTCGCCTTGTACTGCTTGCCGTCCTTCAGAACGACGATGTAACTGGCGAATGACTGCGCTGCGACGAGCAACGTAAAGGCAAACAGCACGAGCGCTTTTTTCATGATCTCTGCTCCGGAATGTGACTGTCGGGGTGTCGATTATACTGGCGACGCTTGATTGTCCTGATCAGGACACAAGAACGCCGCGGAGAGAAGCAACGATTCCGCGGACTCAGCAGGAGACCCCCGCAATGCTCGTCGTCATGGAGGCCGGAGCCCGGCCCGAAGAGATCGAAGCAGTCGTCCGCCACATCGAGCGGCTCGGCCTCAAGGCTCACCCGATTCCCGGAGCGCACCGCACAGCGATCGGTATCACCGGTCACCAGGGAAAGCAGGATCCGTTCGTTATCGAGAACTTCCCCGGCGTCAAGGAAGTCATTCCGGTCACGCATGCCTACAAGCTGGTGAGCCGCGAAGCAAAGCCGGACAACACGGTGGTATCAGTCGGAGGAGTGGACGTCGGGAGCAACGGGATCGTCGTCGTCGGCGGGCCGTGTGCCGTGGAATCGCTCGAGCAGACGCGCTCGATCGCCGAGGGCATCAAGCGTGCGGGCGGCCAGTTGTTCCGCGGCGGCGCGTACAAGCCGCGGACTTCGCCCTATTCGTTCCAGGGGCTCGGCGAGCGCGGGCTGGAGATCCTCGCGCGCGTTCGTGAAGAGTTCGATCTGCCGGTCGTGACCGAGGCGATCGACGAAGAATCGCTGAAGCTGGTGGCGCAGTATGCCGACTGCATTCAGATCGGCGCGCGCAACATGCAGAACTTCTCGCTCCTCCGCAGCGCGGGGAAAGCGAAGAAGCCGGTGCTGCTCAAGCGCGGCATGTCGGCGACGCTCGAGGAACTGCTCCTCTCCGCGGAGTACATCATGTCGGAGGGGAACTACAACGTGATCCTCTGCGAGCGCGGTGTGCGCACGTTCGCGGACCACACGCGCAACACGCTCGATCTGTCGGTCGTGCCGGCGGTGAAGCGCATCAGCCATCTGCCGATCCTCGTCGATCCGAGCCACGGCACCGGCAAGCGCAACAAGGTCGCGCCGATGTCGCGCGCGTCGATCGCCGTCGGCGCCGACGGCGTGCTGATCGAAGTCCACCACAAGCCGGAAGAGGCGCTGAGCGACGGACCGCAGGCGATTCTTCCCGAAGCCTTCGCGCAGATCGTGCGCGAGTGCGATGCGATCGCGCAGGTGGTGGGTCGGACGTTGCAGCCGGCATTGAGTTTATCCTGAGGAGCGAAGCGACGAAGGATCAACGACGGCGCCGCCGGGATCGCGCCACGCGCACTGCCAGTGGGGCGAGACCTCCAGTCGGCGTCGTTGATCCTTCGCTGCGCTCAGGATGAACTAACGAACCACATGCGCCGCACGAAAATCATCGCCACTCTCGGCCCCGCGTGCAGCAACGAGGAGACGATCTATCGCCTCCTCACGTCGGGCGTCGACGTTTTCCGTCTGAACTTTTCACACGGCTCGCCCGACGACCGGATGCGCATCATCCAGATCGTTCGCGAGTGCGCGACGTCGATCGGACGCTACGTGCCGATCGTCGGCGACATCCAGGGGCCGAAGCTCCGCATCGGCGAAGTCGATGGTGTCGTCCACCTGCAGCCGGGACAGACCTTCGTCATCTCCACGGAGAAGATGAAGGGCAACGCGCAGATGGTCTCGACGCCGTTCGAAGCGCTGCCTCGTGAAGTCGGAGCCGGCCAGCGCATTCTCATCAACGACGGTCTCGTCGAGCTCGTCGTCACGATGGTCGACGCGAAGCGCGTCACCACGCGCGTGATTCACGGCGGGCCGATCTCGTCGAAGAAGGGGATGAACTTTCCCGACAGCGAGCTGACGATTCCGGCGATCACCGACAAAGATCGCGAGGATGTGAAATTCGCCTGCGATCAGAAGCTCGACTACATCGCCGCCTCCTTCATCCGCCGCCGCGCGGAGATCGAAGGTCTGCGCGAGCTCCTTCACGAGAACGGCGGCGACGATGTCAATGTCATCGCCAAGCTCGAGAAGCCGCAGGCGATCGACAATCTGGAAGACATCCTCGAAGTCAGCGACGGCGTCATGGTGGCCCGCGGCGACCTCGGCGTCGAGCTGCCGCCGGAGGCGGTGCCGGTGATTCAGAAGAAGATTCTCTCCACCGCGAGCCGCTGGGGGCGCTTCGCGATCACCGCCACGCAGATGCTCGAGTCGATGACGGCGAACTCGCGGCCGACGCGCGCCGAAGCGAGCGATGTTGCGAATGCGATCTTCGATGGCTCCGATGCCGTGATGTTGTCGGCCGAGAGCGCCTCCGGACTCTACCCCGTGGAAGCCGTGCAGATGATGGCCCGCATCATCATCGGCGCCGAGAACGCGCGCGAGTACGAATCGGGTGCGCCGCGCGCGCCGCTCTTCCAGAAGTCGAGCGAGTCGGACGAGTTCACCGACGCGCTCGCCGGAGCTGCGAATTACGCCGCCGATCAGATCGACGCGAAGTACATCGTCGTCTTCACGCAGACCGGATTCGCCGCGAGGCTGATGTCGAAGTTCCGCCCGCGCGCTCCCATCGTCGCGTTGACGCCGTCGAGCTGGGTTGCCCGGAGAATGAACATCCTCTGGGGAGTGCAGCCGTACGTGATGCGCGAGACCGGCAACTATCACGAGCAGATCGTCGATCACGTCGATGAGTTCCTGCTGCAGAAGGAGATCGTTCGCCCGGGAGACCGGCTGGTGATCCTGATGGGCTCGCCGCTGTATCAAAGGGCGAAGACGAATCTGCTGCGGGTGCATCGCGTGAGGGACTAGGCAGCACGGGAGACCTCGCTCCTGTTGCCTGTACGTAACGCTCCTCCGCTGGCTCGCGGTGGTACACTCGCCCCTGCGATAGAAGGAGCCATGCGTCGATTTCGCGCGATCGCATTTGCGACTGCCATCGTCTCGATGGCGGGTAGCGCTCGCCCTGAGGTTCCCGCGGTGCCGGCCGTTCTCGCGGTGCTGGGCAACGTCACGACCTCGGCGCGCCCCGTCGCCAACGCGCTCGTCATCGCGCTGAATCTCTCCGACTTCGAAGCGGTCCAGACCTTCACCGGCATCGACGGCACGTTCTCGCTGCCGCGGCTGCGCGCCGGCGTCTACAGGATCATCGCGGTCAGGCAGGGATTCATTCCGGCCATGACGATGCTGGTGCCGACGGCGGCGCAGAACCGCGTCACCATCCGTCTGCTGAACGAGAAGAACACGCGCGCGGCGCGCGACGTGAACCAGGAGATCTGGGAGATCCGCGGCTCGCTTCCGCCCGACATCCTTCACGAGCTCGATCAGGTGCTCTCGCCTCCGGTGCAGGCCGCGTACGACGTTCCGCGCCTTCGCGGCGAGATGGTGTCGATGACCGGCGTCGCCTCGACGTCGCAGTCGGTTCCGGCGGTCGCGCAGACTGCCCTCGGCGTGCAGGGGCGGATCGGCGACAACTGGCAGGTCGGCATCCGCGGCAATCTGCACCGCATCGATGATCCTTCGAACGACACGCCGTTTGGCGCCGCGCTCGCGCAGTCGAGCGTGATGTCGATGGAGGTTCGCTCGTCCGACTCCGACGCTTATCGCGTGGCGACGACGAAGAGCTGGTGGCGCTATCGCGACGATGTTCCGGTCGCCGATCATCAGGCCGATTTCAGCGCGCACAACTTCGAATGGCAGCATGGCGGCAACCGCGTCGGCGTGCGTTACCTCGAGCAGCAGAATCTCTTCGAGCGGAATCCGTTCGGTTCCGATCTGATCGAGATCAGCGGCGATACGCAACTCCTGCAGACGCGGCGCAGCGACGTCGGTGTGTCTCTGCGCGTTGCGCAGGAGAGCCTGCACAACACGGCGAACGCGACGCTGCGCACGGCGGATGTCGCTGCCAACGCGAGCCTCGAGCTCGTGCCGTCGTTCATCGTGCATTACGGGATGGCGAGCCGCATCGCGGTGGACGGCACGCAGTGGGCGCCGCGCACCGGCGCCGAGCTGAAGATCGGCAGGAACACATCGCTGATCGCGAACGGCATGTATAAGGTGTGGAATGAGACGCGCGGGCCGCTCGCTCTGCCGAGCATCGTGATCTTCAGCGATGACGCCCGCTCGCTGCCGCGATATACCTACTCCTTCGGCTTCGTTTCCGGCGACGAGCGCAGCGACCGCCTCTCCGCGGTCGTGACCGTGAGCGCGATCGACACACCGATGCGCCTCGTCTTCAACGACGGCTTCGAGCCGTTCTGGGATGGGATGTACATCGATTCCGGCGACGTTCGTCGCGACGTCCGTCTGTCGTATCGAAAAGATCTCGCCCACAAGTTGGCTATCGATGTCTCGGCGACCAGCGGCACAGCGTCCCGCTCGCGCACGGGGGCGATCGGAAGCGGGGAGAAGACGTACCTGACCGGCGACCTGCAATCGACGTGGACGCCGACCGGCACGAGCATCCTGGTGTCGTACCGCGAGTTGCAGCAGCCGCAGCACACCGGCGCGACGTATCGCAGTGAGCGGATGAACGTTCGCATGGCGCAGTCGCTCCATCTTCCGCTCGACCTCAAGCTTCTCCTCGGCCTCGAAGTCGCCCACGCCGCGAACTCGCCATTCCTGCTCGACATGAACGAGCCGGAAGGCGGCGCGAAGAAGTACATGGGTGGGCTGGCTGTGAATTTCTGAGAGCACTGCCTCGACGGCAGCAGCTTGCGGACGAGGCGTCCGCGCTCCACTTCGTTTACCGGCGCGTCGTGACCTGGTCGAGCATTTCTAGCAGCGTCTCCAACTCGTACGGCTTGCGGAGAAAACCGATGTGGGGCCGCTCGGCATCTGCATCGAGATTGGCTTCATCCGCGTGTCCGGTGGAGAAGATCACGGGAAGGTCGGGCCAGCGCTCGGCGATGCGCTCATACACGGCGAGGCCGTTCGTGTCCGGAAGCGTGACGTCGAGGATGACCGCATCGGGCTGGTACTCCGCGACCGCTTCGGGCGCTTTCGCTCCCTCCTCGATGGCACGAACGCGAATGCCTTCGCTCTCCAGCAACTCCGTGATGCCTGCCGCAACGACGGGATCATCTTCCACGAGCAACAAGGAGCGGAGCGACGCTTTGCGCCGCACGGGTTTCGACTCGATCGGAACTTCGCGAACGGCGGGAAGATAGATTCGAAAGACGGTCCCCTCGCCCGGTTTGCTCTCGGCCTCGATCGATCCTTTGTGCCGCGTGATGATCTGGCGGACGACGGCGAGCCCGAGGCCGGTGCCCGAACGCTTCGTCGTGAAGAGCGGTTCGAAAACATTCTCCAGAATGTGGGGAGGCATTCCGGTGCCGGTATCGCGCACGCTCAGGTTCACCATTCCATCCGGTATACCGCCCGAGGTCGCGACGCTGATCTTGATCGTTCCGCCGTGCGGCATGGCATCGCGCGCGTTGAGGATGAGATTCGCCACGACCTGCTGCATCTGCGCGGAATCACATTCGATGAACACCCTTTCCGGCGGCGGTTCGAAGACGATGCGAACCGCGGAGCCGGCGGTGGCCTGCAACTCCGGGATGAGTTGAAGGAGCCACTGCTCGAGATCGACGCGCTGGAGCGCAGGCTCCGACGGCTGTGTGAACCAGAGAATCTCCTGAGTCACGCGCTTGCCGCGGCTCACGGAGTTCATGATCTGGGACGCGGCCTTCGTCAGCTTTTCTTCTTTCGCGTTCCGCCGGATCAATTCAGCGAATGGTTGAATTCCCATCAGCACGTTGTTGAACTCGTGCGCGATGGTCGCTGCGACACGGCCGAGACTCGCAACGCGGTTCGCCTGCTCGATCTGCGACTGCATCCGTTTGCGGTCGGTAATGTCACGCATGATCAGCACCGCGCCGGCGATGCGCGAGTCCTCGTGAATGGGCGACACGCTGACGTCCACGGGAAACGATTCGCCGGACTTGCGCCAGTAGACGTCCTCGCCCCGCCGTTCCTCTCCCGCCAGGATGCTGCGGCGGGTTGGGCATTCATCACGGTGAAATGGCGTACCGTCCGGCCGCGAATGATGAATGAGGTCGTGAAGGCAGTATGTTGCGAGGAACTCTTCTTCACTGAATCCGGTCAGTTGCATCGCGGCCGGATTCACCATGAAGGGTTTTCCATTCCGATCGACGGCGATGAGACCCTCGTTTGCCGAGTTGAGAATCAGCCGGTTCTGCCGGCTGAAACGGCGGATGATCTCTTCCGCGGCCTTCTGGTCGGTTACGTTCATCGACGAACCGATGGAACGGATCGCATGTCCGTTCCTGTCCCTGATAATGAGCGCGCAGCTGCTCATGTAGCCATACGAGCCGTCCGGGCGGACGAAGCGAAACTCCGAGGCCCAGCGCTCCTGTCCTTCATCGATGGCCTGATTGATCAGCGAGACTAGTTTCCCGCGGTCGGCGGGATGAACGCGTTCCAGCCACCAGCTCAGCGAGATGGGGTTGGTCGGCGGTTCCCAGCCCCAGTCGGTTGTGATGCTTTCGTTGAACCAGATCCGTTTGTCGATGAGATCGACATCGAAGATCAGTTCCTGCGTGGCCTTCGCGGCGTAGTGGAATCGCTCCTCGCTGCGGACGAGTGCCGCCTGTGCGCGTTGCCGCAGCTTTCGCTCGCGGCACTCCGAGAGCGCGCGTGTGATCGCACTCGGCAAGCGAGTAAGCCGGTCCTTGAGAACGTAGTCGGTGGCGCCTTCACGCAGTGCCTGCACCGCACGTTCTTCGCCGATCGATCCCGAGACGAAGATGAACGGCGTCGCGGAATCAATTTCACGAACGATCTTCAACGCTTCGATTCCGTCGAAGCCGGGGAGGTTGTAATCGCCGAGGATCACATCGGGTGCACCCGCCGAAAGAGCTGCGCGGAGGTCGCGCTCCGTGTGCACACGTTGAATGGTGAAGGTCAGGCCGGCCCGGCGCAGTTCCCTTTCAATCAGCTTCGCATCGTGCGGGCTGTCCTCGATCAGGAGAATCTGAATGAGGGCTTCCATTCTTCCTTTACGACGGAGGTTTGTTGACTGCGACCCAATAGAAACCGAGATCGCGAATCGTCTTCACGAAATCATCGAACTCAATCGGTTTTACGACGTAGCTGTTCGCGCCGAGATCGTAGCTTTCGACGCGATCACGCTCCTCGGCGGAGGAGGTGACGATCACGACGGGCAGCATCTTCGTTCGCTCGTCGGATTTCACCTGCCGCAGGACCTCGATCCCGTCGACCTTCGGAAGCTTCAGATCGAGAAAGACGACCTTGGGGCGGTGATTGACATCGCGATCCGAGTATCTGCCGCGCGCGAAGAGAAAATCGAGTGCTTCCTCGCCGTCGTTGACGGTGACAATCGAGTTGGCGAAGTGACCCTTGCGAAGAGCGCGGACGGTCAGCTCGAGATCGCGAGGGTTGTCCTCCACGAGCAGAATTTCCACCTCATTCATTCACAGCCTCCGATTCCTCGAGCGTTGCTTCTTCTGCGGGCAGGGTGAAATAGAACGTAGAGCCGGCACCGGGTTGGCCTTCTGCCCATACGCGACCACCGTGACGCTGCACGACGCGCTCCACGATGGCCAGGCCGACGCCGCTGCCTTCGATCTCCGCGTCGGGGTGCAGGCGCTGAAACACGCCGAAGATCTTTTGTGCGTAGCGCATGTCGAAGCCGATTCCGCGATCGCGGACCCAGTAGACGTTCTCGCCGTCGCGGCGCGTGCCACCGAGCTCGATGTGGACTGCCTCGCCGGGTTTCGCATATTTCACGGCGTTGGCGATGAGATTGAAGACGACCTGCCGGATGGCGGTGCGGTCGGCGGAGACGATCGGAACATCGCTGGTCACGAACTCGATCTGTTTGTCGGGATACTTGCGCCGTTTTTCCGAGATGATCGATTCCGCAATCGACGCCAGGTCGACTTCGGTCCGGTTCAAGGATTGGCGGCCGGCGCGGGAAAACGCGAGAAGGTCGTCGATCAGAAGTCCCATGCGCCGCGACTCGCTGCGCACCACGTCGAGCAGCCGGTGCCCTTCCTCATCAAGGACCTGCGCATATTCCTCTTCGATGATCCGGGCGTAGCCGTCGACGGCGCGCAACGGTGCGCGCAGATCGTGTGAGACCGAATAGGAAAACGACTCGAGCTCGCGGTTCGCGGTTTCAAGAGCCGCGTTCTGGCTCTGCAGAACGCGCTCGTGTTCCTTCAGCTCCGTGATGTCGGCAGCGGCAGCGAAGATCGTTTTCGTCTCTTCGGATGCTGCTGCATTCCACAGGAGCCAGCGATACGTTCCGTCGGCATGGAGGTAACGATTCTCGAACTGGATCGTGGTGTTGCCGCTCGCGAGATTCCGGGTCTCGGCAATCGTCCTTTCCCGATCCTCGGGATGAACGAAGTCGAGGAAGGGCCGCGAGCAGAGGTCCTTCGTTGAGTAGCCGAGCGTCGTGGTCCAGGCGGGATTCAGGCGCCGGAAGAAACCGTCGAAGCCGGCCACACAGAGCATCTGCAGCGAGATCGTGAAGAATTGATCGAGATCTCGTTCTGCGGCGCGGAGTGCCGACGTCATCTGATGAAATCTCCGATCGAGATCGGCGATCTCATCGCTTCCCGGAACAGGCTGCTGTAACTCCCCGCCGCGCTCGAACTGCTCCATGTTGGTGAGGAGCACCCGGACGCGGTCTGTGATGCTGCGCGAGAAGAACCACGCGACGAGACCGGCGAGTGCGAGATTGAAAAGACATCCAGCGATCAACGCGGCGTAGATCTGCCAGCTCGTTCGCGAAGCCGCTCGTTCGCGGCTTACCTCGATGGCGCGGCGTTCGCGGAGAAACTTCTCCATGGCAGCGCGAAAACTGTCCATGAGTTTCTTGCCCGTCTGGCGCGAGATCGTTGCCACCACTTCGTCACGTCGCCCACTGCGCAGCATCGCGATCGCGTTGCGGTCGTAGGCGAGGCAACTCTCCGCGAGGGACGAGAGGAGTGCGACAGAAGCCGCCGATTCTTCGCCTGTCAGTGAACGAAGGCGCGACAACTCGGTCGGAAATTCGGTGCGGGCGCGCTCGTACGGTTCTGTGAAGACCGGATTGTTCGTGACCGCAAAGCCGCGCACGCCGGTCTCCGCGTCCACGAGGAGGCCGAGGAGACGATAGGAAGAGGCGACGACCTCCTTGCCGCGCAGTTGGGCGGCACGCTCGCGGTCGTGCACATTCTCGACTGCGATCAGCGACAGGAGAATCGCGACCTGAAAGACGGCCGGCAGGCCGGCGAGCAACATCCCCCTGCGGGCAAGACTCCACTTCGAGTGAGTTGGGATGCTGAGCACAGAAATCTGTTCTCCACCGCGACCCTTCGCAACAGGAGTGATGGAGGTAGCAAAATCCCTACCTTAATCGGTAGTTACGGAATGTGGCAGCCGGACGAACTACGGTTCCGATGTAGGGCAGGCGCCCTCGCCCGTCCCTGGGGCGCCGACAGGCGAGGGCGCCTGTCGTACACAGGTTATTGTTCGGCTGCGATCATGACCCGCCGCCCAGGCCCGGGCGGATCTCCTCGACGAGCTTCGCGAACCGCATGGAGATCCCTTTCGACACGACGATCTGCTTGAGGTAATTCAGCGACGTGATCGCCGCGGGCAGCCCGCTGATGGCCGTCGGGATCGACGCGAGCCGCGTAGCGAGCTGGATCGTCTTGTCGACATTCGTGTACTCCGCCGAGCGGAAGTCGTTCACCGTTTCGCCGTGATAGGCGAGGATCAGCAGGTAGATGTCGGCGACGAGATCGCGGAAGCGCATCTCGCTGCCCCAGGCGAAGCAGTCGCCGCGGCGCACATTCTCGATGAACTCCGCCGGAGTCTCACCTCGGGAAACGGTGTGCACTTTCGCCACATGCTTCAGCGTGTGCGCGTCCGAGCCGCCCACCATCGACATCCGGCGCCCCTCGGCCTGCAGCGTGCTAACCAGTTGCTGCACCATCTTGTTGTGCACGTTGGCCATCGCGCCGTTCATCACCTCGAAGATGTCGAACATCTGCAGCAGCTCGCCGATGTACGTCGCCGCCACGTTCTTCATCCGGTAGTTCTGAAAGAGGTGATTGATCCCGAACACGAGATTCTGCTGCTTCATGTAGGGGATGAGCTCGCGGATGTTGCGGCGCAGCCGCTGGATCTCGCGATGCTGCTCTTCGTTGAGTCCCCACACGCCGACGTGAATGCGCTGTCCGGTCTCCGGAAAATAGGTCTCGACCTCCTCGCCGATGAAGAAGTCCTTCATGTCGGGAAACTTGTTGAGGAGGTAGAGCGCACCGTCGATCGAGTCGTGATCGGTGAGCGTGACGTAGGACATGCCGCGCTCTTTCGCCATCCGGTAGACGTCTTCCGGGGCGTTGTAGCAGTCTCGAGTATTCGCGCGCTTGAAGTACTTGAAAACCGAAAAGCGGCTGTGGCAGTGCAGATCCGCTCGCTTGAACGACGGATCAGAAAGGACTTCCGCTGGACTCGGCTCGCTCATTGAATGGCAATTATCACGGAGCGACTATTCAACCCTCGCGGCATTTTCTACAATTCGCATGCCCGCGTAAAACGATGCCACGCGAGGTGAACGTAAGCGCCTGCAAAAACTGATGGCACAATCGAATCGCGGTAAATCGAATCATCCCGGCGGACCGCCCGACTGGCTGGAGATCGACGTCCCGAACAGACTTCCGATCATACCCCTCGTCTCGTCCGTTCTCTTTCCCGGCGGCGTTCTTTCGCTGCAGGTCGGAATCGACCGCAATGTCCGTCTTCTGAAGGCACTGCCCGATGATCAGAATCTCATCGCGGCGTTCTGCCAGAAGTCAGGCGACAAGGAAAATCCGCGGCCCGAAGATCTCTCGCAGATCGGCGTGCTCGCCGCGATCGTCCAGCGGCTTCCGCTCTCCTCCGACCGGTATCAGTTGTTCCTCCAGGGACGGCAGCGCGTCGAGCTCGTACAGATGATTCAGAACGAGCCGTACTTCGAGGCGATGCTGCGCGAAGTCGCGCCGCGCCCGATCCCGCGCGGCGTCAAGAGCGATCAACTGATGAACCGCGCGCTGTCGCTGTTCGAGAAGCTCGTCGAGAGCGACAACAAATACTCGAACGAGCTGCTCAACATCCTCCGGATGAACCTCAGCGAAGGTCCCGATACCTTCGCCGATCTTCTCTCCTCGTTCGTGAACTTCCCGCTCGAGGAGAAGCAACTGCTCCTGGAGACGGTGAACCCCGTCGAGCGCATCGAGCTTCTCATCGACTGGATTCAGCGCGACCTCGGCAAGGCCACCGTCGACCGCGAGCTGCAGCGCCAGACGCAGTCTTCGATCGATCGCCGCGAGCGCGAGAACTACCTGCGCGAGCAACTGCGCGTGATCCAGGACGAGCTGGGCGACGTAAATCCCGCCGACCGCGAAGCCGATACGTATCGCGATCGCATCGAGACGCTCCCCGTCGCCGAGGAGCAGAAGGTGCAACTGCGGCGCGAGGTGAATCGCCTCGGCCAGCTCTCGCCCTCCTCGTCGGATTACGCCGTGATCAAAGGTCATCTCGACACCGTCTTTCAGGTGCCATGGTCCGAGAAGACCGAAGACCGTCTCGATCTGAAGCGCGCCGAAGAAATCCTCGACGCGCGGCATCACGGACTGGAGAAGGTGAAAGAGCGCGTGCTCGAGTTTCTCGCCGTGCTCAAGCTGAAGGGCGATCTCAAGGGACCGATCCTCTGCTTCGCCGGACCTCCGGGAGTGGGGAAGACGTCGCTCGGAGCCGCCATCGCGGATGCGCTCGGACGGAAGTTCGTCCGTATGGCCGTCGGTGGAGTCACCGATGAATCGGAGATTCGCGGTCATCGCAAGACCTACATCGGAGCGATGCCGGGGAAGCTCATTCAGAGCTACATCCAGGTCGGCGTGAACAATCCTCTGATCATGATCGACGAGATCGACAAGATCGGGAAGGACTACCGCGGCGATCCTGCGTCGGCGCTGCTCGAAGTGCTCGATCCGAAGCAGAACAACGCGTTCGTCGACCGCTATCTGGAGATTCCCTACGATCTCTCCCACACGCTGTTCATCGCCACGGCGAACATTCTCGACAACGTGCCCAGCCCGCTGCGCGACCGGATGTAAGTGATCCGTCTCGCCGGTTACACCGAGAACGAGAAGGTGCAGATCGCGAAGAAGCATCTGATTCCCGAGTTGCTCGAGAATCACGGGCTGGAGAAGACGCAGATCACGATCCACGACGACGTGATTCTCGCGGTGATTCGCGACTACACGGCGGAGGCGGGCGTCCGCAATCTCGAGCGCCGGCTGGCCACGATTCTGCGCAAGATCGCGCGCAAGGTGGCGACCGAAGTCGAAGGCGGCGCGCAGGCGTCGGACTCGGTGTTCACCGTCGAGACGAAAGACGTCGAGTCCTACCTCGGCCTGCCGGCGTACGAGCATGAGTTCGCGGAGCGGCATCCCGAAATCGGTGTGACGACCGGCCTCGCCTGGACGAGCTTCGGCGGCGAGATCATGTTCATCGAAGCGACGCGGATGACGGGCGGCGGGCGTACGACTGTGACAGGACAACTCGGCGACGTGATGCGCGAGTCGGTGTCGGCGGCGTACTCCTATGTCCGGTCGAAGGCGAAGGAGCTGGGCATCGAGGATCGCATCTTCAACGAGTACGACATCCACATTCACTTCCCGGCCGGTGCGATTCCGAAGGATGGCCCTTCGGCCGGCGTTGCGATCGCGACGTGCATCGCGTCGGTGATGGGGGAGCGTCCGGTACGGCATGATGTCGCCATGACGGGCGAGATCACTCTGCGCGGTAAAGTGCTTTCCGTGGGTGGAATCAAAGAGAAGGTGATGGCCGCGCAGCGCGCGAACATCAAGACCGTCGTGCTGCCGGAAGGCAATCGCAAGGACCTCAGCGAAGTGCCGGATGAAGTCAAGGAAGGACTCGCGTTCGTCTTCGCCGAGCGGGTCGAAGATGTTTGGCAGCAGTCGCTGATCCCGATCTACGTCGCCAAAGGCGACCGCAAATACGATGAGGCGGAGTACCGCTCAGAGCATCAGCCACCGCCGTCGCGGCGGCGCGAGCCGGCTCAGAAGCCGGATCGCCCTGAGCAGAGACGATGAAGCGAGGCTGTTTCGAGACGCTCCTGTTTGCAGTCGTGGTCGTTGCCGTCTTCGGCTTCAGCACGTACTTCTGGTTCAACTTCTTCGTGCGCGGACAGTCGCTGCCGACGCCGAATCTGATCGGCAAGCCGGTGGCCGAGGCGAAGGCGTTGTGCCTCGACGCCGGGGTGAATCTGGTCGTCGATCCGTCGCACAAACGGAACTCCGACAAGGTGCCCGCGGGGTATGTCGCATGGCAGAACCGCGACGCGGGCGCGACGAGCTTCATCAAGCGCGGCGCGACGATCAAGGTCGAGCTCTCGGCCGGTCCGCTCGTGATTCGGGTTCCCGATCTCGATGGACAGTCCTCACGCACTGCGCTGCTGCGGCTGGGGCAGCAGAATCTGAAGATGGGCAACCTGACGTACGTTGATGGCGTCTCGAACAAGGATGGCATCATCGCGGCGGAGCCGCCGGCGGGCACGGTCGTGGCGGCGCAGACTCCCATCTCTCTGCTCGTGAATGTCCCGTCGGCCGGCAACGGATACGTGATGCCCGATCTGATCGATCATCCGCTCGAAGCCGTGCGTCTTTCGCTCGAGGCGAGAGGGCTGCATGTGACCACGGTGAAATTCGAGGCGTATCCCGGAATCGCCGATGGCATTATCATCCGCCAGTTTCCGCTGCGAGGCGCGCGAGTGAGCGGCCGGGATGCGATCTCGGTTGTCGTGAGCAAATCAGAGGAGACGAACATCGTGCAGCAGCCGGGCGGGACAATGTAGGACAAGCTCTCAGCTTGCCGTCCACATCCATGATCAAGATCGCACCATCACTGCTTTCCGCCGACTTCTCGAAGCTGGCGGAGGAAATCGCCACCATCGAGAGCGGCGCGGACGTTCTTCATCTCGATGTGATGGACGGCCATTTCGTGCCGAACCTCACGATCGGGCCGGCGATCGTAAAGGCGTGCCGCGCGCACTCGAAGCTGCTCTTCGACTGCCATCTCATGATCTCCGAGCCGCAGCGTTACATCGACGCGTTCCTTGCGGCCGGCGCGCAGATGATCTCCGTCCACTACGAGACCGAGCCGCATCTTCAGCGCGCGCTGCAGATGATTCGTGACGGCGGCGCCAAGGCGGGCATCGCGGTCAATCCCGCGACGCCGGCGGAAGCGCTGGCCACGGCCATCGAGTTCTGCGACTTCGTTCTCGTCATGTCGGTGAACCCCGGATTCGGTGGGCAAAGATTCATCGAACCTGTTGTGCCCAAGATTCGTCATATCTCGCAGATGGTCCGGGAGAGGGGTCTGTCCGTTGAAATCGAGGTGGATGGCGGGATCGATGAAACGACCGCGCCGCTCGTCGTTTCGGCGGGAGCCCGCATTCTCGTGGCGGGATCTGCGATTTTCGGCAGGAAGGACCGGGCGGCTGCAATGCAATCGATCCGGACTGCTGTTTCGGTGCTGAACACCTAGGAGGCTTTTTTTGAATTTCCGTCGGAATCTTGCATTGGCTGCGGTCGTCGTCGTGGCTCTCGCGGCCTGCCATCACGGCGCCCGGACGCCGAAGCGCGTCGTCGTGGTGAACCCGGAGTTCGTGAACCTCACGAAAGAACAACTGTTCGAGAAGGGGGAGGCCTTCTTCGCGAAGAAGCGCTGGCAGAAAGCGCGCTCCTACTACTCCTACGTCTACGAGAATTTTCCCAACGATCCCCTCGGCCGCCGCGCGCTGCTGCGCGTTGCCGACACGTACTTCCAACAGGGCGATCCGGTGAATCTCGTCGAGGCGCAGTACAAGTACCGCGACTTCATCAACCGCTACCCGACGAGCGATCGCGGCGACTACGCGATGCTGCAGATCGCGATGGTCTCCTACAAGCAGATGGAGAAGCCCGATCGCGATCAGCAGAAGACGAAGGAGGCGCTGGAGAAGTTCAACGACATGATCCGCGCCTATCCGAAGAGCTCACTCCGTCCGGAAGCGGATGCGAAGCTGAAGGACGTGCTCGATCGCCTGGCGAAGCACGATCACATCATCGCGCGCTATTACATGAAGCGGCACAGCTTCAACGCAGCGCTGCAGCGTCTGAACTCGATCGTCGATCAGTATCCGAACTACTCGGGGCGCGACGCCGTCTTCTTCGACCTCGGCACCGCGCTCTCGGGACTCGGCCGCAACGCCGAAGCGCGGTTGTATTTCGAGCGAGTGCTGGCGGAGTTTCCGAACAGCGAGTACGCGGGCAAGGCGCGCCACAAGCTGAATGACCTGAAGGCATGATGAAAGACGGGAGCGTGGTTGCGCGGGCCCGCGGGCTCGTGGTGATGGCGATGATCGCCGTCGCCTCCGGTTGCGCCTCGTCGCAGACGGCGCGCGAAGACGATGTCCCGACGCCGCCCCCTCCCGGACCTTCGGTCGAACAGCGGCTGACGGAGATGCAGACCGCGATGACGGAGATGCTCGAGCGTCTCGACGTCATGAGCGATCGCCTCGCGCGCGTCGAGCTGGAACGGCAGGCGCCGGCGACTGCGCCTGCCGAACATGCGGAGCGGCAGCCGGCTCCGCCTGCCGAACATGCCGCACCGGCTCCCGTGCCGGCCGAGCCGCGCGTATCGCGGGCGATCGTCGGAGCGCAGATCGCGGAAGACTATCGCGCGGCGCTGATGCTGTATGGGCGCGGGAAGCTGCCCGAGTCGCGCGCCGGATTTCAAAAAGTATTCGATGCGGATCCGGGCGGCGAGCTTGCGGACAACGCGCTCTACTGGATCGGCGAGACGTTCTTCGCGCAGAACGACTACACGAATGCGATCAAGTTCTTCCGCCGCGTCATCTCCGAGTACGGCGATCAGAACAAGGCGCCCGACGCTGCCTACAAGATCGGGATCGCGCTCGAGAAGAGCGGAGACCTGCAACTCGCGAGGCAGGCATTCGAAGAGTGCATCAAGCGCTATCCCTACTCGACTCCGGCCGCATCGGCGAAGCAGGCGCTCGAGCGAATCAAGTTTTAGACAGCGGTTTTGAGACGCTGATTGACCCGCTGGCTGCTGCCTGCTGCGTGCCGCCTGATTCTGTTATCGTTGCTTTCCCATGGCCGAAGAAACCGAATCCGGCGCCACACTGCTGGCCAAGAAAGAGTATGCGCGCGCGGTTCCTCTCCTGAAGCGCGAGCATGAGAAGTACCCCTCCAATCCACGCATTCGCCTTCAATACGCCGACGCACTGGCAGGCGCGGGCGATCTGAATGAAGCCTCGACGCAATACGAGGCGACCGCGAAGTACTACGACGACAACGGCCTTACGGTCCAGGCAATCGCGGTGCGCAAAAAGGCTGAAAAAGTACAGCAGCAGCTCGCCGCACAACAGCCCGCCGCTCCCGAGCCTGTGGCCGGCAAGAGCGAGCCGCTCTTCGAGCGCACGGTTCCCCGCAGCCCGCTCTTCGAAGTGCTGACCGCCGACGAACGCGAGGCTCTCGTCAAGGAGATGGACCTCGAGCAGTTCGACGAAGGCGCGGTGATCATCAGCGAGGGCGAGCCGGGCTCGGCGATGTACGTCATCGTGAGCGGCGAAGTGAAGGTTTACACGCGCGGCACGGGTAACAGTGGCAGCGTCTACCTCGCCAAGCTCGGCGAAGGGGATTTTTTTGGGGAAGTCAGCGTTCTTACGGGCAAGCCGCGCACGGCGACGATCACGGCATCGCGATCGACTGAGCTGCTTCGCCTCGACAAGGAAAAGCTCGACGGCGCGCTGGCGAAACACCCCGGCATCCGGCGTGTGCTCGACGACTTCTACAAGAAGAGGGCGAAGCACACCGTCGAAGCCATGATTGAAAACCTGAAGAAGAGAGGCTGAAGACTCGTGGCGGTTCTCCCGATTCGAAAGTATGGCGATGACGTTCTCCGCAAGCCGGCCGAGCCGGTGACGGAGATCAACGAGTCGCTGCAGCAGTTGATCGAAGACATGGTCGACACGATGTACGCGGCGCCGGGTGTCGGTCTCGCCGCGAATCAGGTCGGCGTTTCGCTGCGGCTGATGCTGATCGATCTTTCGGTCGGCAAGCGGCCTGAAGAGCTGCACGTCTTCATCAATCCGGAAATCATCGAAGCGGAAGGGGAGATCACCGAGGAGGAGGGATGTCTGTCGATTCCCGACTTCGTCGAGGTGGTCACTCGTCCGGAGCGCGTCAAGCTGCGCTATCAGGACCGCAACGGTGTGGAGCGCGAGATGTGGGGTGACGGCCTGATGGCGCGCGCGATGTGCCATGAGATCGACCATCTCAACGGGACCCTGTTCGTCGATCACCTCCGCGGTTTCAAGAAGGACCGCATCATCAGGAAGATTGCGAAGCTGGCCAAGTCGGGCATGTGGGGCTGATACCGTGGGCAGTCGCGCCGCTACCGTCACCGAGATCGAGACGCTCGCGCCGAACGTGCTGCAGTTGACGATTTCGTTCGACGGCGACGGCCTCGCCTTCATGCCGGGACAGTGGGTGAACTTCCGGTTTCCGGAAGGCGTCTCGCGCGCGTACACGATCGCATCGGCTCCGGAGCGGCCGCAGGCGCTGCAGCTCTGCGTTAGAGTTGGTCCGGGAAAAGGCGGCGAGGCGCTGTCGCGGCTGCAGCAGGGGGCGCCGATCACCGTCGACGGTCCCTACGGAAGCTTCCTCCTGCCGGAAGAGAGCGATCGCGACGTGATCCTGATCGCGGGCGACACCGGCATCGCGCCGGTCCGCAGCATCGTCCTGCACATGCTGGCGCGCAAGGACCCGCGGCGCATCTTCGTCCTCTACGAGCCCGATCGCCGCTACATCCTCTACGCCGCCGACTTCGATCCGCTCGCGCGCAGCGGCGCGATCGTGCACGAGAGCGGCCGGATCGAGACACTCATCGAGCGCAACAAGCGGATCATCGCCGATGGAACCGTGATGGCCTGCGGCTTCGACCGGTTCCTCGAGCGCGTACGAAGAGCGCTGGAAGAGGTGGGAGTGGAGGAAGTGATCAGCGAGACCTTCGGACCCGAGCCGGTTTGAATGGGAGTATGGGACCTATAGGACCTATGGGACCTATAGGTGGTGCCTCGTTGTCCGCCCATTGGTCCCATAGGTCCTATAGGTCCCATAGTCCCATCCATCCTCACCGCAGCCATCCCGGCAGAATTCCCTGTCTTCTCGCATCTTCCCGAAATTCTTCTCTCGCGCGTTCTGCGCGGGTGACTTCGAGTTGCGCGTAGGGGATCTGGTCTGCGGTCGTCTGCAGTTCCGTCGTCTGGTAGGAGAACTGGTTCGGCTTGTAGCCGAGGGTGATCAGGGAACGAATCTCGCTGCGCAATTGCTGGACGCGCTGCTCGAGCAGTGAGAGATTTTCCTTTGCGCGCGTGACCGCCTCGTCGTAGCCGCGGGCTTCCTTCCGCCACTGCCATTCCTCGCGCGATTGCTGCGAGGACTCGTCGCGGGAGGCGGGTGCAGCGGGTGGTTGGGGAAGGCCGGCCGGCGTTCCGTTGTGATTGTTCTCGAGCTCTTTCAGAAGGCGCTGCCGCTCCGCCGCGCTCACCTTCAGCTTCTTCTTCGGATCCTCGGCGGGTGGCGGCGGCTGCAGCGCGAGCGCCCGCGTCGCTTCGGCATCAATCTCCCCGGCCGGCAGCGAGTAAAGCTGCCCGCCTTTGGGGCGAAAGACGACGCGGCCATCCTTCTCCGTGATGGGGCCTTCGACGGGGATGGAGGTCCCGCTCCGAAGAATGAGCGTCTGGGTTTGCGGCGGGAGGGACAAAACGGTCAGAAGCAGAAGAGTGACCATGGGTGATAACGTAAATCCATTATGCCGAACTGGCTGTATATCGTGACCAGAACGTTTTATCTGCTCGGCCTCACCATCTGGCTTGGTGGCGGCCTGGTACTCGGAGCGCTTGTCGCGCCTGTTCTATTCCGTTCGCTGCCGCGGCATCAGGCGGGAGGGCTGTTCGGTCCGATCCTCCGCCGCTTCGCCCGGCTCCGCCTCGGGGCAGTGCTCGTCGCAATCGCGGCGGCCGGATTCAAGCAGTGGCGTCTGGAATCGCACGCGGCCTCGCCGTGGATCGCGGTGCGCTGGGTGGCGCTCGCGGCGATGGCGGCGATCGTCTTCTATGAGCTCCTCGCTCTCGAGCCCGCCATGGCCGCAACGCGTCCGGGCCCGGACTCTGCAGAAGACGACCCGGTGCGTATCACGTTCATGAGGCTGCATCGCCGCTCGGAGGCGCTGATGAAGATCGGGCTCGTCGCGGCGTTGGCCGCCCTGCTGTTGAGCTAGAATCCGCCCTCATTCGACATGGGAAGTAGTAGCTCACAATCCGTCTGGATCGTCCTTGCCGCGTTCTGCGGAATCCTGTTTCTGATTTTCGACGCCATCCGTGCATTCGTGCAGCAGCTCAGTCCCGTGGCCCTCCGGCGCCTGTCGGGGAGCGAGGCGGAGGAGCGCGGCGGATGGAGCGTTTACGATCCGCGCAATTTCCAACTGGTCAGCGGCGCGCTGCTGCAGATCACCCTCGTCCTCGCATTCGGCGCCACGCTGATCGTGCTCGAGGACCAGCGACCGCTGATCGAGGCGTTTCTCTGCACCGCCGCGATCTGGATCATCGTCGTCATGGTCTGGAAGTTCGTCCTCGCGTTTTTCCCCGAGGATCTGAGCGAGAAGCTGCTGCTGCGGCTGATTCCGCTGACCCATCTCTTCTATTACGTCTTCTGGCCGATGCTCTTTCCGCTGCGCCAGCTTTTCGACCGCATCGAGCAGCAGCGCGACGTGGCCGACGAAGACGATGACGAAGAGGTCACGGACGAAGAAGTGCAGGCCTACATCGACGTTGGCGAGGAAGAGGGCATTCTCGAGGCATCCGAAGGGAAGCTGCTGCAGTCGATCGTCGACTTCGGCGATCGCGTGGCGAAGGAGCTGATGACGCCGCGCATCGACGTGCAGGCGTTCGACGCGCGCAAGCCGCTCGATGAGATCGCGCGGATGTTCAGCGAGTCGAAGTACTCCCGCATTCCGATCTACACCGAGTCGATCGATCAGATCACAGGAATCGTTCACGTGAAGGAGATCTTCGACGCGATCCTGAAAGGGGAGACGCGCTCCGTCTCCGAGCTCGCGCGGCCGCCTTACTTCGTCTCCGAGACGAAGAAGGTCAGCGATCTGCTGCGCGAATTCCAGAGCGAGCATCTGCAGGTCGCGATCGTCGTAGACGAGTACGGCGGCACGGCCGGCATCATCACCATCGAAGACATCGTCGAGGAGATCGTGGGTGAGATCGCCGACGAGCACGAAGACGAAGAAGCCACCGTCGTCGATCTCGGCGATGACCGCTATCTCGTCAGTGGGCTGCTGCGCGTCGATGCACTGGAAGAGATGCTCGATGCGAAGCTCGCCGGCGAGGATTACGAGACCGTTGCCGGTATGATCTTCACGACTCTCGGACGCATTCCGAAAGCAGGGGCCGTGGTGAAGAAGAACGGCTGGTCGTTCGAAGTGGACCGTGCGGACAAGCGAAGGATCTATCGCGTGAGAGTGGCGAAGGATCCCGACTGGAAGGAAGAGACGGATGAGGAGTAATCCGCGGTTCGGCGTCGTGGCGCTCGTAGGACGCCCGAACGCCGGCAAGTCCACGCTTCTCAACCGCATCCTCGGGCACAAGGTGTCGATCGTCTCCGCGAAGCCGCAGACGACGCGCAACCGGATCGTCGGAATCCTGAACGAAGAGCGGGGACAGCTCGCGTTCCTCGACACGCCCGGGATTCACCGACCACTGCACAAGCTCAACGTGCGGATGATGGATCACGTCCGCTCCAGTCTCACCGAAGCGGATGTCGTCGCGCTGATCGTGGATGCGGCGGAGCCGTTCGGCAAAGGCGATCAGTATGTGATCGACATGCTGCGCGAGACGAAGACGAAGCGCTTCGCGATCCTCAACAAGGTCGACATCGTGCAGAAGAAGCATGCGCTACTGCCGGTGATGGAGCGCTATTCGGGCTTCGAGCTCTTCGATGAGATCGTTCCGATCTCGGCGTCGTCGGGCGAGGGTGTCGCCGAGCTCGTGTCGCTGTTCTTCAGCAACATGGAAGAGGGCGAGCCGCGATTCTCCGCGGAGGATTACACGACGCAGCCGGAGCGATTCTTCGCCGGCGAGATCGTGCGCGAGAAGCTGCTGCACCACACCGGCGACGAGCTCCCGTACACGACGGCCGTCGCCGTCGAGCGCTTCGAAGAAGACGAAGAGAAGAACCTGATTCGCATCTGGGCGACGATTCATGTGGAGCGCGATTCCCAGAAGCCGATCGTGATCGGCAAGCGCGGCGACATGATCAAGAAGATCGGAACGGAATCGCGTCTCGAGCTCGAAGCGATTCTGGGTGCAAAGGTCTTCCTCGACCTCCACGTCTCCGTCCATCCCTCCTGGCGCGAAGACGAGCGCTTCCTCGGCGACCTCGAATGGCCCATCCGTTAAGTTGGTTTTCGGGGGTCACACCTGGAAAATCAACTTAACTCCGATTGTTCACTGACCGGACGGTCGGGATTACAATCGCACGGTTTTCGTTGCCCATTTCGGAGGGGAGGTTCGATGGCATCAAGAAGGCTTCGCAGCGCCCTTTGTTTTTGTCTGCTCCTCATTGCAGTCCCGCTTTTCGCCCAACAGACCGGTTCCATTCATGGGAGGGTGACCGCCACGGACGGCTCGGCACTGCCGGGTGTGACCGTGGAGGCAAAGTCGAACGTATTGCCGCAACCGCGCGTGACCAGCACGGACGCGAACGGCGACTATCGCCTCCCGGCGCTGGTTCCCGGCGACTACACGGTGACATTCTCTCTGTCCGGCATGCAGACAGCGACTCGGAACACGTCGGTCGTGCTGCAGCAGGACACGACTGCCGATGTGAAGCTCGGCGTCGCGGGAGTCGCGGAGAGCATCACCGTCACAGCAGGCGCCACGCTGGTGAACAAAGAGTCGACGGCGCTGCAGAGCGGTCTGACGACTGAGCAGATCCGCGAGTTGCCGATCACGCAGAACTACAGCGATCTGCAGAAGTTCATCCCCGGCGTCATGTACACCGCCGATTCGCTGCGCGGTCCGAGCGCGGGCGCGAGCGGTCAGGAAAACGTCTATCAGTTCGACGGCGTCAACATCACGATGCCGCTCTTCGGCATCCTGAACGCCAACTCGGCCGATCCGAACAATCATGACGTCGCGCAGGTGACAGTCGTTCGTGGCGGCGCGAAAGCGGTTGATTTCGATCGCGCCGGAGGATTCCTCATCGACACGGTGACGAAGTCCGGCACGAACAAGTTCAGCGGCGAGGTGAGCTACGAAGCGCTGAACAAGAATTTCATCGCCGATCAGCGTGCGCAGGCGCTGACGTATCAGACCAACCGTTCGTGGGCCAGCGCGAACATCGGCGGGCCGATCTGGCCTGACCGGATGTACTTCTATGCTTCGTACTACAAGCCCGACTTCAGGCGCTCCAGCCAGACGAACGTGTACGGCGATCTGCCGCCGTATGAGCTGAACCGGCGCGACTGGTTCGGCAAGGTGACGTACACGCCGCTGCAGTCGCTGCTGCTCAACGGCAGCTATCGCGACTCGCACACTTCGGAAACGCCTGCCGATTTCAGCGGCAGCCAGGCACCGACGACGGGCAGCGAATCGAACGTGAAGCTCAAGATCTCGACGCTCGACGGATCGTGGATCATCAACTCGAAGAGCTTCGCGACGGCGAAGTTCTACGACTTCCGCAATCCCGGCATCGGTTCCGCCGCGCACATCGCCTCGGTCGTTCCGAACTTCGCACTCGGAACGCATCTCGACATCACCAACCTCGCGACGCAGGGGCGCCTGATCGTCCCGACACCGATCTCGACGAACCCGGCGCAGGCCGCATTCGTGCAGCCGTATCTGCAGCAGTACGGATTCATCTGCCCGCCGAACGCATCGTCGTTCAACATCACCTGCACCGCCGGCGCGCTCACGGGAGGCGGCACCGTCGGCTTCGGACAGTTCGCGCGCGACGACGACAGCTTCTATCGCAAGAACGGTCAGGCCGCCTACAACCTGACGCTCGGCTCGAAGATCTCGCATGACCTGCACTTCGGTCTGCAGATGATGAAGGACTCCGAAGACCGCTTTCAGGTGTCGAACGGATGGGGCCTGATCACGGTTCCGGGCGGCAGCGGTGCCTCCGGAACGGTTTGCCCCGCGAACGTCTGCGGCACCGCGACGAACGCGTACTTCATCGCGGCGGTCAGCCAGCAGGGCGCACGCGGCGTTCCTGCGATTCACTCCGAAGTGAAGACGACGAACTTCGAGATCAACGACACCATCCACATGAACAACTGGACGTTCAACGTGGGTGTGCTCGACAGCCAGGACACGCTGTACGGCCAGGGTCTCGCGAAGGCCGACAACGTCGCGGGCTTCGTCGCTTCGCCCGGCACGAAGTACCTCATGCATCGCTTCGAGTTCAAGGACATGATCCAGCCGCGCCTCGGCGCGACCTGGGCCTACAACGGACGCGACACGGTCTTCGCCAGCACCGCGCGCTACCTGCCGCCGGCGAACTCCGACGCACGCGCTGCATCGTGGGACCGCAATCTCGTGCAGCAGGTCAACGTCTACTTCGACAAGAACGGAAATCTCATCGGCGTTTCTCCGAACGCGTCCTCGTCCGGCAAGTGGTGGCAGGACGGCATCAAGCATCCTGAGATCAAGGAGTACATGCTCGGCACGAGCCGTCAGATCAGTCCGAACTGGACGTCACGCGTGTACGGCCGGTACCGGAAAGGCGCTCACTACATCGAGGACACCAACAACACCGCGCGCGCCGACTACAACGCGCCGGAGGGCATTTCACACGATCCGTACGTGCCGAACCTCGGCACCGTGAATCCGCCGGCCGGCATTCGCGGCGCGATCGGCAGCGGCTCGACCTACGTCATCGCCAACCTCGACGGCGCGTTCACGAAGTACTACGAGGCCACTGCGGAAACGGAGTACCGCGCGAACAAGCTGACGGTCGGCGGCTCGTATACGTGGAGCCATTACTACGGGAACTTCGATCAGGACAACACGACCTTCAACACTGCGAACGACAACAGCATCTTCATCGGATCGTCGAACATCGGCGATGGCGCGGGACGCCAGCTCTGGAACATGAAGTACGGCAATCTGCGCGGCGACCGCCGTCACAATCTGAAGATCAACTCGACGTACCAGTTGCCGTGGCGGATGTCGACGGGCGCGTTCTTCCTCTATCAGTCGGGCCAGCCGTATCAGCTCGAGAGCGTTCTCCCGTATCGCCAGTTCACGACATCGTCGAGCGACACGAACCGCTATGCGGAGCCGGCAGGCTCGCGGCGATCGCCCTCACACCATCAGGTCGATTGGAATCTGACGGAGAACGTCCCGCTGCCTCATGGAATGAACTTCCAGATCGCGGCGGATGTCTTCAACGTCTTCAACCGGCAGACGCCATACAACTTCGAGACGCGGATCGGCACGAGCACTTCGGCCACGGCGACCGCGCTCGGATTTGTGAACGTCAAGAACTCGCCCGAGACGCCGACGGTCCCGATTCCCGATTCGATCGCGACCGACGTGCTGAAGAATCTGCTCGACAAGAACAATCCCAACTTCAACCGGGCCGACTGGGCCGTGCGCGCTCCCTTTGCGCAGTCGTATTACGCGCCGCGCCGCTTCCAGATCACGGCACGCCTGCAGTTCTAGTTCCGACAGAAGAGGAGCGGACGCAGTGTCCGCTCCTCTTTTTTTCACCGGAACAATTTCTCCCTCTCGATCAGCGGCCGCGTGACGCCATTCGCATGGTCGCGCGCCATCGCGATCCGCGCCGGGGCGTCGCCTTCATGCAGCAGCACGCTGACCTGCGCGCGCTTGAACAGCGCCATTGGATAGCCGGGATCCGACGCTGGTACGCGATCGAGTGCGTCGCGTGCGTCGGTCAGCCGATTCGCGGCGAGATAGAGAACGCCGAGCTCGAGATCATGACCGGCGTGCGCCTTCTCGAACGCGTCGATCGCGGCCTGCGTGTTGCCCACGCGCATCGCCAGCTCGCCGAGGTGCAGCAGTTCCGTCGATGACAACGCGCGCAGCGCGGAAAGCCGCTGCATCATCGCGAGCGCATCGTCGAAGCGGCCCTGCCGCTCGCGCAGCAGCGCAAGCGCCTCGATCGCCGGAACCTTGTCCGGCGTTGCGGCGATGACCTGCTCCAGCATCGGCACGGCTTCCTGCCAGCGAGGGCCGCGCGCGAGATGGAGCGCGAGATACGTGCGCACGTCGGGCGACGCCGGTGCGATCGTCCGCGCGCGCTCGAAGGCTGCGAGTGCCTGCGCGTCATGTCCGAGTGCGGAATGCGAGGTCGCGAGGCGCAGCGCTGCATCGAGATTGTAGGGATCCTTCTTCAGAATCTCTTCGAGCAACGGAATCGCCTTTGCGTACTGCTCGCGCACGAACAAGGCCGCAGCCTCATCGAGAATGGGAAAGAGCGGAGCCATCTCCGCGGGCCGCGGCGCATCCTTGCGAATCACTGGACGCGCGTTGCTGCCCACATAGCCGAGTGCCGCGAGCTGGCGCCGCTCTTCATCGGAGAGATTCGCCGACGACGCCGCAGCTTCCTGAAGCGACGGCACCGGATAATCGTGCAGCGTCGCGCGCACGTCGCGCGAGAGATTCGCCTGCGCCGCGAGGTTGTGCGTTTCCCCGGGATCCGCGATGACGTCGTAGACCTCTGCCGTCCCCGCCATGATCGTCTTCTGCCGGCCTTCGATCGCCATCGTCTGCGGTTGCCAGCCGTAGTCGAGATACGGCTTCATCGCTTCGCCGGCGATGACCTTCTCCTGCTGCGGCATCGCCGCATGCAGAAGCATGTCGAAGACGCGCCGCGTCGAGACCGGCGCTTCGTTGACTCCCGGCTTGACGCCGGGCGCGATGAACAGCAGCGGCACGTGCATCGTCGACTGGTACATCAGATTGCCGTGCTGCTGCTCGCCGTGATCGCCGAGGCCTTCTCCGTGATCGCCGGCGATGACGATCGCGATGGGGCCTGAGGCTTTCTTCTCGAACGCCGCGACGAGGCGTCCGAGTTGCTGATCCATGAACGCGACTTCGCCGTAGTACGGCTGCTTCGCGTACTTCGACAGAAACGGCTCAGGCGGCGTGTAGGGAAAATGCGGATCGTAGTAGTGCACCCAGAGGAACATCGGCGTGCCGTCCTGCGCCGCGATCCACGCTGCTGCGCGATCCGTCGTGGAGGATGCCGTGCGCTCCGCGCCGGTCCCGAAATCTTCGTCCCAGGTGTCGAAGCCGCGCGCCGTTCCAAAACGTCGTGCCAGCGCGAACGCCGAGATGAACGCGGCGGTGTGATAACCGGCCGCGCGCAACTTCTCGGCGATCACCGGACGATCGCCGGCGAGCGGCCGGGCATTCTCGTGCACTCCATGCGCGGCTGGATACAGCCCGGTGAGCATCGTGAGATGTGCAGGGAGTGTTTGCGGCACCGCCGTGTAAGCCTGGCGGAAGTAGATGCCGCGCTTCGTCAGCGCAGTGAATGACGGCGTGATCTCGGGAGTGATCGCGTCCGCGCGCGTCGTGTCGAGCGTGACGAAGAGAATCGATGGTTTCGGCTGCGGAGCAGGCTTGCTGCACGCGAGAACGAGAAGAAACGGGAGGATTCGGCGCACGTCTTCGAGTTTATCGCGAGGGGAACGGCGCCCGTGACATTCGTCACGCGCTCACGTATCAACGTTCGCGGGCGTTTGTAATCGCGATTCCCCACAATCCGTTGCATGTTCAGAATCCGTTCGGCCCGCCTCCTTGGTCCCAACGTCAAGCAATTCGAAATCGACGCTCCGCGCATTGCGCGTGCACAGAAGCCGGGGCAGTTCGTCATCGTCCGCCTCGACGATTTCGGCGAGCGCATTCCACTGACGATCAAAGGATCGGATCCGGATCAGGGGACGATCACGATCGTCGTGCAGGGCATCGGCAAGACGACGATCCAGCTCAACACGCTCGGCGAAGGCGATTCGATCCTCGATGTCGTCGGTCCGCTCGGAAAGCCTTCCGAGGTGGAGCGGTTCGGGCATGTGGTGGTGATCGGAGGAGGAGTCGGAACCGCGATCGCGCTGCCGACCGCACGCGCGCTTCGCGACGCCGGCAACTACGTCACCTCCATCCTCGGCGCGCGGACGAAAGATCTGCTGATCCTTGAATCGGAGGTCCGCGCGGCCAGCGATGAAGTGCTGATCATGACGGACGACGGCAGCTACGGCGAGAAGGGACTCGTCACCGACAAGCTCCGGCAGTTGATCGCGAAAGGCGACGTCGATTACGTGCTGGCCATCGGGCCGATTCCGATGATGCGCGCAGTCGCCGACACGACGCGCACGCGGAACATCCGCACCGTCGTGAGTCTCAACTCGATCATGGTGGATGGAACGGGGATGTGCGGCGGCTGCCGCGTGCTGATCGGCAACAAGAGCCAGTTCGCCTGCGTCGACGGCCCGGAGTTCGATGCCCACGACGTCGATTTCAACGTGCTCATGCAACGCAATTCGATGTACCGCGAGCAGGAGAAGGAATCGCTCGCGCGTTATGAGGCGGCCTGCCATGCCTAATCCAGTCCCGAACAAAGAGCGGATGAAGATGCCGCGGCAGCACATGCCGGAGCGCGAGCCCGAGATCCGCGCGCGCAATTTCGAGGAAGTGAATCTCGGCTACCGGCCGGAGCTCGCGAATCAGGAAGCGCTGCGCTGCCTGGCCTGCGCGAAGCCGACCTGCACGCGCGGATGTCCTGTTGCGGTGAAGGTGAAAGAGTTCGTGCAACTCATCATCGACGGCGACTACCTCGGTGCCGCCGCGAAGATCCGCGAAGACAATGCGTTGCCGGCCATCACCGGCCGCGTCTGTCCGCAGGAGGATCAGTGCGAAGGCGATTGCCTGATGACGAAGAAGGTCGAGTCGCTCGCGATCGGACACCTCGAGCGCTTCGTGGCCGACTATGAGCGGACGACGGGGCAGATCGGCATCCCGGCGAACAAGCCGTCCACCGGCAAGGCTGTCGCGATCGTCGGCAGCGGACCGGCCGGGCTCTCCGCGGCCGGCGATCTCATTCAGCAGGGCCATCGTGTGCGCGTCTTCGAAGCGCTGCATGAGCTGGGCGGCGTGCTCGTGTACGGCATCCCGGAGTTCCGTCTTCCGAAGGAAATCGTCCGGCAGGAAGTCGACGTGCTGCGGCAGCGCGGCGTCGAGTTCGAGACGAACGTGGTGATCGGCAAGACCGTCACCATCGATCAGTTGATGAACGAGGAAGGCTACGACGCAGTGTTCGTCGCGACGGGCGCAGGGCTGCCGCAATTCCTCAACATTCCGGGCGAGCATCTCAACGCCGTCTACTCCGCGAATGAATTTCTCACGCGCGTGAATCTCATGCGCGCCTATCGCTTCCCCGAATACGACGAGCCGGTGTACGACTGCAAAGACAAGGATGTCGTCGTCGTCGGTGGCGGCAATACCGCGATGGATGCCGTGCGGACGTCGCTGCGCCTCGGCGCGCGGACGGCGACGCTCGTCTATCGCCGCAGCGAAGCGGAAATGCCGGCGCGCAAGGAAGAGATCAAGCATGCAAAGGAAGAGGGTGTCGATCTCCGTCCGCTGACGAGTCCGCTGGAGTTGATCGGCGACGAGCGCGGCTGGCTGAGCGGTGTCCGCTGCCAGCAGATGGAACTGGGCGAGCCCGATG
The DNA here is from genome assembly GCA_021325515.1 of Acidobacteriota bacterium. Lineage (GTDB taxonomy): Bacteria > Acidobacteriota > Thermoanaerobaculia > Gp7-AA8 > Gp7-AA8 > JAJPHC01. The sequence goes on along the minus strand of JAJPHC010000044.1, from coordinate 1,772 downwards.
AGTCAGGGCGGCGCCGCCCGGTGCCCATCGAAGGCGCAGAGGTGTTCATTCCGGCGCAGGTGGCGATCATCGCAATCGGCACGAGCGCGAATCCTTTGATTCAGTCGACGACTCCCGATTTGAAGACGAACCGGAAGAACTACATCGAAGCGGATCCGGAAACGATGCGCACGTCGAAGCGGGGAGTCTTCGCCGGCGGCGACATCGTGACGGGCGGCGCGACGGTGATTCTCGCGATGGGCGCGGGCCGCAAGGCAGCCAGGGGAATCGACGATTACCTGAGCACCGGCGATTGGTAGACAATCGCACGCCGGCAGGCGTGCCACAAGGAGATTAGCCAATGGTAGCGCCGGAGGCGCGACCGCTGGACGATGGGTTCTCCCGGCCGTGCGATTGTCTCGTTCCACGCAGTCGCCTACCATCGCGAACATGTTGAATTACATTTGGTTCGCGCTCATGGCGATTGCGCTGGTCGTCGCCGTCTTCAACGGCACGGCGGCGGACGTGACGAGCGGCGCGATGAATTCCGCGAAGACCGCTGTCGAGATCGCGCTCGGTCTCATCGGCATCATGACGCTCTGGCTTGGGATCATGCGTGTCGCGGAGAAGGCGGGGCTCATCGCGATGCTGTCGCGCGCGTTGCGGCCGATCTCGCGGCTGCTCTTTCCGGAGATCCCGCCCGAACATCCGGCGATCGGCGCGATGATCATGAACATCGCCGCCAACATGCTCGGGCTCTCCAACGCTGCAACGCCGTTCGGCATCAAGGCGATGGAAGAGCTGCAGGAGTTGAACGAAGGCGACAAAGAGACGGCGTCGAACTCGATGGTGACGTTCATGACGCTGAACACCGCGGGCATTCAGTTCATCCCGGCGACGATCATCGGAGTGCTCGTTGCAGCCGGCTCGAAGCAGCCGACGGCAATCATCCCGACGACGATCATCGCCACGCTGTGCGGCGCAACGGCAGCGGTCATCGCATCGAAAATCCTGCAACGCTTCTTCCCGAAGAGGAACGCGCAATGATCCGCGAGATCCTCCAGCAGATCTCGCTCTGGACGATTCCCGTGCTGCTCGTCGGAATCCCGCTCGTGGGGATGCTCCGCGGCATCAAGGTCTACGACGTCTTCATCGAAGGAGCGAAGGACGGCTTCAACGTCGCGGTGAAGATCATTCCCTTTCTCGTCGGGATTCTCGTGGCCATCGGCATGTTCCGCGGATCCGGCGCCATGGACATGGTGACGAACTTTCTGCGGCCCGCGATGACGCGGATCGGATTTCCGCCGGAGATCTTTCCGCTGCTCGTGCTGCGGCCACTGTCCGGCAGCGGATCGCTGGCGCTGACGACGGACATCATCAAGCGCTACGGGCCCGACACGCTCGTCTCGCGGATCGCGGCGACGATGTACGGCTCCAGCGAGACGCTCTTCTACGTTCTCGCAGTCTATTTCGGCGCGGTCGGCGTGAAGCGCACGCGGCATGCGATTCCGTCGGCGATCATCGGAGACATCGTCGCCGCGATCGTCGCGATCGCGGTCTGCACGTGGATGCAGTAAACGCAGCTCGCGGACGAGGACGAAGCGACGGGCAGGGGAGCACTGCTGCCTCGACGGCAGCAGCTCGCGGACGAGGACGTCCGCGCCCCACCTCGTCCTCCCAAGTGGAGTGCGGACGCCTCGTCCGCACATCGGAACGGGAGCACTGCTGCCTCGACGGCAGCAGCTCGCGGACGAGGGCGTCCGCGCCCCACCTCGTTCTCCCAAGTGGGGTGC
>JAJPHC010000019.1 GCA_021325515.1 Acidobacteriota bacterium | reverse complement strand
TCGACTTCGACGCAGCGTGGCTTGGCAATGGCTGCTCGCCGAACCCGGCGGTCACCAACGGCACCACGAACCCGATCGGACCGGCGCCGAACGTTACGCCGTAACCTCAGTCTTCATCGATCCTCAGAAAAGCCGCCGGGCAACCGGCGGCTTTTCGTTTTACAGGATGATCGTGTAGCCGAGCGTCGTCAGATCCGGCATGCGATCGAGATAGACATGCCCGTCGGTGTGATCGATCTCATGTTGAAAGATCCGCGCGGCGAAGCCTTCCATGACGACTTCCGCTTCGTTCCCCTCGTGATCGATCCCTTTGAGCCGCACCTTTCGATGCCGCGGCACTTCGCCGCCGAGAAACGGGACGCTGAGGCATCCTTCCCAGTCGGTGATTTTCGCCTCGCCCACCGGTTCGTAGGTCGCGTTGAAGAACACGCCGGCGCCGAGCTGCTGCACATTCCGCCGCTTCGCCGCGCGCTCGGGAACCTCGAACACGAAGATCCGTAGCGGGAGATGCACTTGCGGTCCGGCGAGACCTACGCCGTCGTACGCGTGCATCGTCTCGATCATGTCGTCGATGAGCGAACGAAACTTCCCAGCCCTGATATCCCCGATCTCGACATCGGCCGCGCGCTCGCGCAGCACCGGATGTCCCAGCCGCGCCACTTTGAGAATCGACACTCAACCCTCCGCAGGAAGCGGCAGGCGCCGCATTGCGAGTGCGAGACAGAATCCCGCCGCCGTCAACACTGCACCGCCGAAGAATGCACCTTGTGCTTTCGCCATGTCGTAGAGAGAACCCATCACGATCGGGCCGAGGAATCGAGCCAGGGAGCCGACCGCGGCCGCGATACCGAGCATGCTTCCTGTCTCTTCCGGCCTGGTCACTCGCGTCACCATCGACGTCAGCGACGGGTAGCAGAGTCCCTGCCCGATCGCGAAAAAGAACGCGACCACGTACAGCAGCGGGACGCGATAGATGCCCGGCGCCAGCACGAGTCCGATCGTGAAGGAGGCGGTGCCGATCGCGACGAGCGTTCGCTCGCCGAATGCGCGCGCCATCCGTCCGATGAGCCCGCCCTGAATCATCGCCACGATCACTCCCATGAAGAGGAAGAACCACGCCAGTTGCTTCGGCGTGAAGTGAAAGCGATCGCGCGCATGCAGGGTGACGCTGACTTCCATTCCTGCCACCGAGAGCAGCGTCAGAAACAGCGTCGCGATGATGAGGGCGAGAATCTTCTGATGTCCGACTTCGGACCAGATCCTCTTGTCGAACTGAGGAGGAATCGCGCTGCGCACCGGCGCACCGGGAGCTTTCGACTCGCCGAGCGCGACGAGCGCGATCACCAGGGCGACGAAGGATGTACCGGACGCCATCAGTCCCGGCAGCAGATTGCCTGCGAGTCCATGACTGGTTCCGACGTACGCGAGCATACCGGCCAGCGGCGGCCCGAGGATGAAACCCATCCCGAATGCGGCGCCGATCAGCCCCATCCCTTTCGCGCGGTTCTCCGGCGTGGTCGAGTCGGCGATGTAGGCCTGCGCCGTCCCGATGTTCGCGCCGCCGGCGCCTGCGATGACACGCGAGAGAAACAGCATCCTGTAGCTGCGCGAGAACGCGAACAGCAGGTAGCCGACACACGAGGTGGTGACGCTGATCAGGATGACCGGCCGCCGGCCGATGTGATCCGACCAGCGTCCCCAGACGGGAGCGAAGAAGAACTGCATGATCGAGTAGATCCCGACCACCGCTCCGACCGCGGCTCCCGTCGCGCCGTACTCGCGCGCGTAGAACGAGAGGAATGGAATCACCATCCCGAACCCGATCAGGTCGATGAAGACAGTCAGAAAGAGAACGAGAAGCGATGTGCGTCGGAGCATCGGCGGGTGCAAGATAGCAGATTAGGCAACAGCCAGCAGGCGGCCGGCAGCAGGCACCGGCCGGCGGGAAACGATCCATCGGTCTGTGATGGAACACTAACGCTTCGTTGCACCACAGGCCGGCCAGCGGCGTCCCGGGCATCCCATCCTGCTGTCTGCTTCACACGCATCACATCCCGCTGTCGCCTGCCTGCTGCCGGCTGCCTCCGTGCGTCACATCCGGCCATGTCAGCGAATCACAGGTGGCCGTCATCGCGTGCGCTAAAACCTCTCAGCGGAGGGCCAAGAGCTCATGAAAAAAACCATGCTGATCACGTTGTTGTTTTCCATTGTGTTCGCCTCGGTCGCCTTCGCGGCGGAAGATGGCGGCGCTCTCTTCAAATCGAAATGCGCCGCATGCCACGGAGCCGACGGCAAGAAGATGGCCAAGGCCGACCTCACCGGCGCCGCAGTTCAGAAGATGTCGGACGCCGATCTCGTGAAGTTCATCGGCGAGAACCCGAAGCACAACTTCACGAAAAAAGGTCTGACCGAAGACCAGATCAAAGCCGTCGTGACGTTCATCCGCTCCATCGCGGCGAAGTAGCTCCCTCACGCGTCGTGGAGCGGGTTGAAGGATCCGCTCCACATCCGATTCGCTCTGCCGCCCGTACTTGGAGGCGTGAAGCGAATCGCCGTCATCGTCGCCCTCGCCGCGCAGGCATCCATCGCGCGAGCCCACGACTTCTGGATCGAGCCGTCGACATTCCGGCCGTCCACGGGGCAGCTCATCACCGCCTCGCTTCGCGTCGGCCAGGAGTTCATCGGCGATCCAGTTCCCCGCAATACGCAGTTCATCGACTCCTTCACCTTCCGCCAGGCGAGCGGCGAAAAGGAAGTCGTCGGCATGGAGAATCGCGATCCCGCCGGCTACCTGCGCGTCGACTCCCCGGGGCTCACGGTCATCGGCTACCGCAGCAAGGCGAATCCGCTCTCTCTCGACGCCGCAAAGTTCGAACAGTTCCTCAAACAGGAAGGGCTCGAGCGCATCAGCGCGATCCGCGCGCAGCGGCACGAGACGGCGAAGCCTGACCGCGAGAACTTCTATCGCTTCGCCAAAGCGGTCCTCCGCAACGGCGACGGCAAAGGTGCTCGATTCGACCAGCCATTCGGCTATCGCTTCGAGATCGTGCCCGAAACCGATCCGACCTCGAACGCGCCGCTCCGCGTCCGCCTTCTGTTCGAAGGGAAGCCTCTGGAAGGCGCACTCGTCATCGCGATGCACCGCGACGATCCCACGGCACGGATCCAGATGCGGAGCGACAAATCCGGACGTGTGAAACTCGATCTTCCGAAGAACGGCGTCTGGCTCGTGAAGTCGGTGCAGATGGTCGCCGCACCGGCCGGATCAAATGCGGACTGGGAGAGCATGTGGGCATCGCTCACCTTCGAGCGCTGACCGGCGGTGCGCTCCTGCTGCTGCTCGCATCGGCAGCGGCCGCGCACGAGATCGGCACGACGCAGGTCACGGCCCGCTTCAATCGCGATCACACGTACGAGATCGATGTCGTCACCGGTCCGGCGTCCCTGCTGACGAAGATCGAGCATCGCCGCATCAACCCCGCGCCGAATCTGCAGCCCCTGCTCCAGCTTCACGAGAAGGAGCTTGCCGGCGCCGCGGAGATTCGCTTCGGCGGACGGCGCGTGCAGCCGGAAGTCACCGTCCTGCCAAACGACACGATTCGCTTTCATGGGGAGATCCCGAGGAACGCCGGGCCCTTCACGTGGCGCTGGGGCCTCACGTTCAGCTCTTACGCACTTACGATCGGACCACAACAGCAGTGGCTCGATGCGGACGCGACGTCCTCCCCCTACCCGCTCTCGCGCGAGCTGCTTCCTCCCTCGCGCACCGATGTCATCCGCCAGTACCTCGTGCTCGGTTTCACGCACATCGTTCCCGGCGGCCTCGATCACATTCTCTTCGTCCTCGGCATCTTTCTGCTGTCGACGAAACTGCGGCCGGTGCTGACGCAGGTCACGGCTTTCACCATCGCGCACTCGATCACGCTCGGCATGACGATCTACGGACTCGTCTCCGTGTCGCCGCGCATCGTGGAGCCGATGATCGCGCTGTCGATCGCTTACGTGGCGATCGAGAACATCACGACGTCCCACCTCAAGCCGTGGCGTGTCGCGATCGTCTTCGGGTTCGGCCTGCTGCACGGAATGGGATTCGCCGGCGTGCTCAAAGAGCTCGGCCTTCCCCGCTCCGAGTTCCTTACCGCATTGATCACATTCAACGCAGGCGTGGAACTGGGGCAGCTCGCCGTGATCGGCAGCGCGTTCCTGCTGATCGCATGCTGGGCGCGCACGCGCCCCTGGTATCGTCCCCGCTTCGTCGTACCGGCCTCGGCCGTCATCGCCGCAACCGGCATTTTCTGGACGGTGCAGCGTCTGATATAGATGCGGGACAAGCGCCATCGCTGTCCGAGGCGCCTGTCCTGCACATGCGCAAGCTCGTTCTCTTCGACATCGACGGAACTCTGATCACCGATCACGGCGCGGCGCGGCATGCGTTTGCCGCCGCACTGGCCGAGACGTATGCGTATGACGGCGATCTGTCCCGTTACGACTTCTCGGGGCGCACCGACCCGCAGATCGCGTTCATGATTCTTCGCGACGCAGGGTGGTCCGATGAGGACATCACCTCGCGATTGCCCGAGCTCTGGTCGCGCTATCTGCGCGACCTGGCTGCGAATGCCACTCCCGGGCGTGTGCAGTCGCTGCCCGGCATCCGCGCGCTTCTCGAGCTTCTCCAGCAGGAACCGCGCGTCACGCTCGCACTGCTCACCGGCAACATCGAGCCGGGCGCCCGCATCAAGCTGGGCGGCGCATCACTCAACGACTACTTTCCGTTCGGCGCCTTCGGCAGCGATTCGGCGAATCGCGAAGAGCTGCCGCCGATTGCCGTCGAGCGCGCGTCACGCATCGACGGCCATCGCTTCCGCGGCCGCGATGTCGTGATCATCGGCGATTCGATCTACGACGTCCGCTGCGGCACCCCGCATGACGCGACCACGATCGCCGTCGCGTCCGGCAAGACTCCCGCCGACAAGCTGATCGCCGAGAATCCGCATCACTTCTTCGAGAGCGCAGAGGACCTCGAGGCGATGATGCGCGCGATCATGGAGTGATCACGGCGTGATCACTTCTTCTTCGGAGGAAGGCTCACACGGCCTCCGACGCGCTCGTACTCGATGTAGCCGCTCCCCTTGTGCAGCACGGTGAAATCGCCGGTCACATCGGCCACGTGCACTGAGCCCGAGGCGTCGTCGGTAATCGTCACGCTCCCGTTCACGTTCTTCACATCGATGGATCCCGAGCCATCGGTGATGCGCACATTGCCATGGACGGTGTCGATCTCCATCGAGCCCGAGCCGTCGGTGATATCGAGACTGCCTGCGTTCGTGACGAACAGCGTTCCGCTCCCGTCATGAATCTCGACCATCACTTCGGAGGGAACTTTCACTTCGAGATCGAGCGATGCGGACTCCGGCACCTGCGCTTCGATTCGCAGCTCGGATCCGTTGCGCCGCGCCGTCACCTGCGTCCTGGCGAGCAGCGCATCGTCTTTCGCCGACGCCTTGCCGCTGGCGATGATTTCGCTCGCGCCGCTGCGCCCCGTCACGCGGAGCGAGCCGGTGGACGCGTTGATCACGACGCGCGTGACACCGCTGGCAGGCGCGGACGCCGTACGCGTCGCGCTCGGTGAAGACAGAAGAGCAACGGCAAACAACGCAGTAAGCATGCCCATACCTTACCCCATTCGGAACAGGCGCGACCTTCGCAATAGACCCCGAACGAAGCATGACGTTTTTCGTATCGAAGGAACTCGCAACCGGACCGATTCGCTTTGGAGTGTCGCCGCGCAAGCGGCTGGAGCAGATCGACGACGATCCGCAATTCAGCACCAGTCCCGACGGGACGTTCGTGCGCCGCCGCAAGGAATCGTTCTTCTTCGCCGGCGCGCGCAGGAAACCGGGAGAGGTGCAGGCGCCGAAACCGGATCACCGCAACAAGTACATCGCCTTGCTGCTCGCGCTGCCGAAGGGGCATCTCGCCACCATCGGCGCCGGCTTCCTGCTCGTCCTCATCGGTTTCGCCGTCGTGATCAACAAGGGCTCGCAGGGCTGGATCGAAGTCATCATCGGCCTGGCGATGATCATCGCACCCGCAGTGCTGATCACGCGGCAGCGGCGAATCGATCGTGAGCGCGAAGAGCGCGAGCGGGCGGAGCGCGAAGCGCGGGACAAGCGCAATCGCGAGCTGCTCGCGTCGTACGCCGCCGCGCTCGAGACGATGCAGTCGCAGCCCGGCGCCGAAACGATTGCCGCGGTCCGACGCGAGCGCGAACGGCTCGACCTGCCGTACGAGCTCTGGTCGCCGCTCGCGCGCAACGCGGTGCTCATGATCGCGCTTCAATCGCTGCAGTCCAACGATCTCCCCTCTCTGCTCGCGAACGCGTCCGAGGCGGCGGGGCTTTCCGCCGGCGATGCGAAGAGCGTGAGGGAGGATGTCGTGCGGACGCTGCTCTGGCACCTCCTCGTCGATGACCGGCTGGGAGCCCAACAGAAGGCTGCACTCGATGCGCTGCAGCAGCGCCTGACGGTCGGGCTGCAGGATCCCGCCGTCTCCGAATTCGAGAAGCTGCGCGGCATCACCCGCGAGACTCTCCCCCGCATCGAGTGCGAGATCCGCCTCGGATTTCACGAGTACTGCATCCACATCACCGGCGGCCTGATTCTCACCAACAAGCGCCTGATCCTGCCGTCGCAGAAACCGCCGGAGGTCGCGCTGCCGAAGATCGACGATCTCGAAGTGGACGCGGACACGAGCATGGTGACCATCAGGGCGGCCGGGCTCAAGAAGCCGCTGACGATGCGGCTCGAGGATCCGATCTTCACCGCGACGCTGATCGATCTCGCGCTCTCCTTGAACGAACGCCCGCGCGGCTTCGCGTGATCGTGCCGGCCGGAAACGGCAAGCCGCGTTGTCACAGTTTTCTTCGCGTCGCCGGGAGTCACCTTTCGGTACTCTTGCGCGCATGAAACGAGCGCTGGCCCTGCTCTTCTTCGCCCTCTCCCTTCACGCGCAGCTTCCGAGCTTCTCCGATCCGTCGGTCTCGCCCTCCGGCGAGGTCGCGTTCGCATCCGGGGGAGACATCTGGAGCGTGCCGCTGGCAGGCGGCGACGCGCGGCTCCTCGTCTCGCATTCGGCAACGGAGTCGCGTCCGCTTTGGTCGCCGGACGGTACACAGCTCGCGTTCGTCTCGACACGCACCGGCAACGGAGACATCTACGTTCTGAATCTAACCACCGGCGACACCCGCCGTGTCACCTGGGATGATGGAACCGACAAGCTCGACGCCTGGTCGCGCGATGGAAAGTGGCTCTACTTCAGTTCCACGAGCCGCGAGATCGGCGGGATGAACGACATCTGGCGCGTGGCCGCCGGCGGCGGTACGCCGATGCAGGTCAGCGCCGAACGGTACGTCAACGAATTCTTCGCCGCGCCTTCGCCGGATGGAACACATCTCGCGCTCACCGCGCGCGGCATCGGCTCCGGCCAGTGGTGGCGTCATGGGCACAGCCATATCGACGAGTCGCAGCTTTGGCTCCTCGATCTCTCGTCGATGAAATACGAGCCGCTCACCGCCGACGGTGCGCGCGAGCTGTGGCCGATGTGGTCCGCGGACGGAAAGCGGATCTGGTACGTATCGAATCGCGACGGCAACGAGAACATCTGGACGCTCACCCCCGGCGAAACGCCGAAGCAGATCACCAGCTTCAAGAGCGGCCGTCTCCTCTGGCCCTCGATTTCCTACGACGGCAGGACGATCGTCTTCGAGCGCGACTTCGCCATCTGGAAGCTCGACACCTCGAACGGCAGTGCCTCCCCGATCAGAATCAACCGCATCGGATCGCCAGCGACGACGGCGCTCGATCACCGCAAGCTGACCGATCGCTTCAGCTCCTTCGATCTCTCTCCCGATGGCAAGAAGGTCGCGTTCGTCGCGCGCGGCGACGTCTGGGCCGCAAGCGCGAAGGAAGGCGGCGACGCGATGCGCATCACGAGCACCGCCGCGGCGGAAGCCGAAGTCACCTGGAGTCCCGACAGCAAATCGATCGTCTACACCTCGGATCGAAGCGGCACGCCGCACCTCTATCAGTACGACTTCGCCACGGAGAAGGAGAGCGAGTTGACCAGCGGCGATTCGATCGACTCTTCGCCGCGATTCTCTCCCGACGGGAAATCGCTCGCCTTCCAGCGCGGCCGCACCAGAATCGCGGTGCTCGATCTCGCGTCGAAACAGGTTCGCGAGATCGCAACCGGGAGCTTCGACATGCCCCCGCTCGGGTCCGAGCGCGCCTTCGACTGGTCGCCTGACAGCAAGTGGATCGCGTTCCTCAACTACGACGCCCGCTACTTCCGCAACGCGTACGTCGTCAGCGCTGCAGGCGGCGATGCGAAGCCTGTCTCATTCATTGCCAACACGCAGAGCGATGCGATCAACTGGAGTCACGACGGCAAATTCCTCACGCTGACCACCGGCCAGCGCACGGAGCCTTCACGCATCGCGCGCATCGATCTGATCCCGCAGACGCCGAAGCTGAAGGAAGAGCAGTTCCGCGAGCTGTTCCAGACCAAAGCCGATGACAAGAAGGATGGCGACAAGAAGGATGAGAAGAAGACGCCGGAGGTGACGATCGAGTACGCCGGCATCCGCGACCGCCTGCGCCTCCTTCCCATCGCACTCGACGCCGGCGAGAGCGTCATCAGCCCTGACGGCAAATGGATTGCGTTCACAGCCAGCGTAGGCGACGACGAGAACGTCTACGTCTACTCGATCGACGAGCTGGCCGAGGCAGCGCCGCCGAAGCAGCTCAGCGCGACATCGGCGCACAAGCGCCAGTTGCGATTCTCGAGCGACAGCAAGGAAGTCTGGTATCTCGACGGCGGCAAGATCGCTTCTGCGACGATCGACCCGGCGAAGACGAAGACGCTCGCGGTCTCTGCGGAGACCGACGTCGAGTTCGTGCGCGAGCGGGACGAAGCGTTCCGGCAGGGCTGGACCTGGCTGCGCGACAACTTCTTCGATCCGAAGATGCACGGCGTCGATTGGAACGCGATGCGCGAGATCTATGCGCCGCGCGTCGAAGCCGCCGCGACGCCGGACGAGTTCCGCCGGCTGATGAATCTGATGATCGGTGAGCTCAACGCGTCGCACACCGGCGCGAATCCGCCCTCCGGCTGGGCGCAGATGATCACCGGCCGCATCGGCGTCCGCTTCGACCGCGCGGCCTTCGAGAAAGACGGCACGCTCAGGATCAGCGAAGTGCTTCCGCTCTCCCCCGCCGATGTGGCGAAGCTCAAAGCGGGCGACATCATCACCGCCGTCGATCACACGCCGGTCGCAGGCAACAACTTCGACCGGCTTCTCACCTACAAGACCGGCAAGCGCACGATCATCACCGTCGCTCCGAGCCGCGATGTCGTCCTCCAGCCTGTCTCCGCCGCCGATGAGAAGCAGCTCACCTACCGCCAGTGGGTGAACGCCAACCGCGATTACGTCGACCGCATCAGCAATCACCGCCTCGGTTACGTGCACATGATCGACATGGGCTCCGAGTCACTCGCGCAGCTCTACATGGATCTCGATGCCGCGACGCGCACGCGCGACGGCGTAGTGATCGACGTTCGCAACAACAACGGCGGATTCGTCAACGCCTACGCCATCGACGTCCTCTCGCGGCGCAATTACCTGAACATGGCATTCCGCGACCAGCCCACCGCGCCGGCGCGCTCCATCCTCGGCCAGCGATCGCTCGAGAAGCCGACGATCCTCGTGACCAATCGACACTCGCTCTCCGACGCCGAGGACTTCACCGAGGGGTTCCGCGCGCTCGGAATCGGCAAGGTCGTCGGAGAGCCGACTGCCGGGTGGATCATCTACACTTCGGATGTTCCGCTCATCGACGGCACGAACCTGCGACTTCCCTTCATTCGCATCACCGACGCGAAGGGCGAGGACATGGAGATGCATCCGCGGCCGGTGGACGTCTTCGCGCAGCGTCCGATCGGCGAGGGACTCGATGGCAAAGACACACAGCTCGATGTCGCGGTGAAGACGCTGCTCGAACAGTTGAAATGAAACGGCGAAGAGTGCACCGCATCACGTTCGCAATCGCAGGCGCCTACAACCTGCTGTGGGGAGCCTTCACCATGGCGTTCCCGCAGTGGCTCTTCGATTTCGCTCACATGCCGCGCGCGAACTATCCCGAGATCTTCGCCTGCCTCGGCATGGTGGTGGGCGTCTACGGAATTCTCTACTGGCAGGTGACGCGCGATCCGGAGCGAGGCTTCTGGATCGCCGCGGTCGGATTGCTCGGGAAGGTGCTCGGCCCAATCGGACTCGCGCGTCTGCTCATCACCGGCGCATGGCCGATGCGCACCGCCGTCCTCTGCCTGACGAACGATTTCATCTGGTGGATTCCGTTCGCGCTGTACTTATGGGACGTAAGCAGGCAACCGGCATCCGTGAGCAGACAAGAGGCCTGATCGCATTTCCTATCACTTCCCCTGCTTGACGAGATCCCGCGCTTCATCGAGCTGCCGGTCGATCGCTTCCTGCCGCTGCACGATGTCGCCCGGAGGCGCTGAGCCGCTGCGGATGCTCGAGTCGAGATCGCTCACCAGGCCGCGCAGATCCTGCAGCGCGCTCTGGATCTTCCGGCACGACTCCGACACGCAGGCGCATTGGCCCTGCGCGTTGGCGATCTTCGAGTCGATGTCGCTGCGGAAGATCGACCACGCGTCCACGTCGTAGGGCGGATTCGTGAAGCGCCCGATGCCGCTTCCCCACGCCTGCGAGGCGCTGTTCGCCGCGCCGATACACGAGTTGCTCACGAATCCCGGCTGTGTCGCCGGTGCGGCCGTATCGCCGGGCTTGTTCAGAAATTTCTGGACGCCGAATTTCCAGACGAGAAAGAGGACCGCGGCAAAAATCGCGAGCTTCAGAATGCGTTCCATCACTTACTCCATCAGGCCGCGGATTTCATCGAGATGTCCGAGATCGTGCTCGATCCACCGCTCGAGCAGGTCACGAAGCGTGACGCGTCCAACGCCCTCGAGCTCTCCGCAGCGGTCGAGCATCGCATCGGGTGTAGCGCGCAGCAGCCGGACCGACTCCACACGCGAGCTCTCGAATGCGGCGAGCTCCGGCTCGATCGGCAAAGTCGCGTATCTGCGCTCGATCGCGAGCTTGTCGCCGGGAACGTCGGCCAGCGCGGGATTCTCCTCTTCCAGCACGCGCCGGATCCGTACGGCGTAGCCGAGGATGTCGATGTCGCGGAGATGGGCAATGTTCTCGCGAATCGAAAAGAAGTCGCCGTTTTTCCGATCGATGTCGCGCGCTGCGGCGACGAGCTCGCGCACGAGGCGCGGAGTCTTCTCCAGCGTATCGGCGTAGCGATTCATCTGCAGCTCACTCGGTTGCGGCCTTCGCTCTTCGACAGATAGAGCAATTCATCGGCACGGCCGAGCAGCGCGTCTGCGGATTCCGAGGGCGTCCCCGAAGCGCAGACGCCGAACGACGCGGTGAAGCGGATCGAATAACCACCGATATCGAACGTGCGGTTCGCGATCGCACGGCGGATCTCCTCCGCCATGTCGCAGGCCCGCGCGATCGGCGTGTCAGGCAGCACGATGACGAACTCCTCGCCACCCATCCGGCCGAAGAGGTCGCCGGGACGAACGCAAGTATCGCGAATCAGCGCGGCACTTTCGCGCAAGACCTGATCGCCGGCCGCGTGGCCGAACTCGTCGTTCACCGCCTTGAATCCGTCGTAGTCGAATGCGATCACGCTCACCGGCTTCGACTCCGTCACGGTGTCGAGGACGAACGCCAGACGCGCGACGATGTAGGACTGGTTGTAGGTGCCTGTGAGCTGATCCGTGATGCCGCGCGAATGCAGCGATTCCGTGAATTCGACTTCGAGCAGGGAGTCGACGTAGCGGAGCACGCAGTTGCCGATGCGCAGCAGGTTGCCCGTCGACAACGTCATCGGAGTCTTGATGCGCGTTCCGTTGACGAGCGTGCCGTTCGTACTGGCGAGATCATGAATCGTGACCTCGTCGCCGACGCGGATGACCTCCGCGTGAATTCCGCTCACCGCGCGCTCGCGAAGCCGGATGTCGGACTCGGGACGCCGCCCGATGATCTGGCGCCCGGGCCGCAGGCGGAACACCTGCCCCGGCAGATCGCCGTGCAGGAGAACGAGCGCCGGCTCCTGGATCCGCGAGCGCTCGACCGGATCTGCTCCCGCGACCAGCGGATCGACAGTCACCTCGGCCGTGCTCTTCACAACCCGCAGGGTCGCATTCCGGGCCGCATTCTTGATCTTGTCGATCATGGACTTCGGTGTAGTTTAAACGAGATGGGGCCGTGGCCGCGCGGGTACGCGAGCCCGCGCCAAACTACGGCGCGAGCTCCGGGTTGTACATCGCCGCATACCCCAGCCGCTGCTTCTCGAAATTCCGCGGATAGGTCATCGTCACACCCTTTCCCGAGTGGTGCAGCTCTGCGTTGATGCCGTGCCAGTAGGTCGGCAGGTTCAATGTCTTGTAGCGCTCGACGACTTCGTCGCGCAGCTTCGGATCGAAGTGGACGCCGTACTTGTTCACGAGCTCCTTGATCGCCTCGTAATCGCCTTCGCCCTTGATGCGCATCAGCTCCGCGAGGAGCATCCCCACCCCTTGCCGCATCTTCTGGAAGTCAGCGATGTGCATGTAAGTCTTCCCATCCTTCTGCACGCGCTCGATCGCACCGGGGACCTTGTCCATGATGTATTCGACGATCATCTGGCGGTCGCGCTGGTGATCTTCCTCGAGCGTATCGCCCTTGCGATTGGAGCTGAGCTGCACGAGCGGCGCGCGCGCGGCCCCGTAGTACATCGCCTTCGCCACGCCTTCCGTGTTCGACACGACGCCCAGCTCTTTGAGGTGCGGATCCCAGACGTTCCACAGTCCCATCAGATCCGCTCGCGCTTCCTCGAGTGTCGAGTAGTACTCCTTCAGATACGTCGACGGGTCCTGCGTCAGCTTCGGGTTGACCTTGCCCGAGCCGTGGCCGACGATCTCGTGCAGCGCCGTCAGGAGGTCGCCCGCCTCCGCGCCGTACTTCTCGAGAATCTCCTCCTCTTCCTTGTCGTAGGAGAACTCGTGGCGCGAGCCGGGACCGCGTGCGTTGTTGAGCGCGCGCGTCGAGCCGGTGAAGAGGAAGGACTTCGTCCCGTGCTTCTCGCGGATCTCGTCTTCGTTCGGAAGGTTGTCGCCGACGATGCCCACCGGGAAGTCGCCGGTCTCGATCACCGTCTCGACGGCCTTGGCCAGAGGCGGCTTCACGCCGAGCTTCTTGTACTGCTCGGCCCAAGGCGCGTGATTCTCGAAGTACTGCGCGTTCTCCGCGATCTTGCGCATGAGCGGATCGAGCTTGCCGTCGATGACGGAGACGAAGCTCTGCGAGGTTCCCTTCGCACCGCGCGCGTCGCGATAGACCTCGATGAAGCCGTTCGCGAAATCGACCTTCTGATTATTGGCGACCCACTTGATGCCGAAGTCGATCCAGTCGCGGTATTCGCCCGTGCGATAGAACTTGATGAGCGCGTCGATCACTTCGGCCTGTCCCGGCTCGGCGTACTCTTTCGCCTTCTCGAGATAGCCGATCGCCTTCGCGAGGTACTTCGCGTCGCGGCCCGGCTTGATCTTGCCGTCCGGCGTGCCGGCGCGGAGGACTTCCTCCACGAGCTTGCCGTCCTTCTCTTTCACGAGGCGCGAGTTGAGCGGGTACAGCTCCTTGAAGCCCTCGACGTCCTTGAGAGTCACGTCGCGGCCATAGAAGTTGTTCGCACTCGCCTGGATGATGTCGAGCCCGCCGCGCGGATTCTTCGCGGTGAGCTGCGGCTCGAATTCCGGATCGAAGATCGTCGGCCGCAGCTCTTCGAGCTCGTGCTTCATCTGCGCCGCGGTGAGCTTCGCGCCCTTCGTCCGGCGCAGAGCCGCGAGCGCCGCCTTCTCCAGCGCCTCCGGCGTGAATCCCGGCACGAACTTCTGCGCCGTGACGTCGTTGTGATTGCCGTGATTCGCCCAGAAGAGCTTCGTGTAGTCGGCGATCTCCTTCCGCGTCTTCTCGTCGCCCGAGGGATGCGACGCGATCAGATCGAGGATGTACTTCTCGCGGAGCGCATTGCGCCCGAGCTGATCGTAGATGATCGGATCGATCGCGATCGAAGCGCGAGAGAGCCACCAGACGAGCTCCTTCTGGCGCGCGGTCAGCGTCTTGAACCCCTCTGCCTGAACCTCGACGAAACCATCGGCGCCCACGCGTTCCACGAGCGAGCTCTTCGGCTTTTCCGGTTCCGCGGCGAAGAGAGGAATGGCAATGAGGAGAGAGAGGAGAAGAGCAGAGAAGCGTCTCATAACCGGCGGAGGATAGCGCAATGTGGGCGTTTTCCGGAGGGCGCGGGGGTACTGGGTTACTGGGGCGCTGCGTTACCAGGGCGCCGGGTGACTCGGGTCCCATCTGGTGCATTGAGTTGTTAGAGTCCCGCATGCATCCGGTGTGACCCAGCGACCCAGAAACCCAGTACCCCCCACACCCACCGACTCCATTACACTCCCCTCGATGGACATCCGCATCGAAAGCTGGCTTCAACTGCAGGAGATGATCTTCGCGGATTCGTGGCAGCACGGCCTCGGGCGGCATCGGTCGAATTTCGTTTTCCGCGGCGTCCCGCGCATCACGCATGGCCTCGAGACGTCGCTCCAGACGGGAGGCTTCGAGGCGCATGAGCGCCGGCTCCTGACGAGCTTCCGCAAATATGCGATGCGCCATGCCGTCCATGGCGACTGGGTGTGGAACTGGCTGTCGCTCGCGAAGCATCACGGGCTCCCCACCCGCCTGCTCGACTGGACCTATTCGCCCTACGTCGCGATGCACTTCGCCACGCACAAGCCCGAGCAGTTCGATGTCGACGGCGCGATCTGGTGCGTCGATTACCGCGCCACGAACGAGCTGCTGCCGAAGCCGATGCGCGACCTTCTCGCCACCGACGACGCGAATATCTTCACGACGGAGATGCTGAACCGCGTGGCGACGACGCTCGAGGAATTCGACAACATGTCCAGCGATGACTTCGTTCTCTTCTTCGAGCCGCCATCGCTCGACGAGCGGATCGTCAATCAGTTCGCCCTCTTCTCGCTTCCCTCATCCGCGACTCTGCCGCTGGACGGTCTGCTGCAACGGCGGGACAACACCTATCGCCGGCTCGTCATCCCCGCGTCGCTGAAGTGGGAGATCCGCGACAAGCTCGATCAGGCGAACATCACGGAACGCGTGCTCTTCCCCGGCCTCGATGGTCTTTCGCAGTGGCTCAAGCGCTACTTCATGACGCGCACGTGAGCTCAGAGGACCAGTTCGTGGATCGCAGCCAGCGGAATCGTCAGGGTCACACCGGCCAGCTCGACCGCGCCATTTCGCGACTCGTAGTACGTCGAGCTCCAGCGCCCGTCCCGCAACGCGCGATGCTCGACGCTCACCGCATACTGATCGATCAGCAGATAGTCGCGAAGCGTCGGAATCTCCTGGTACGACTCCCCTTTCAGCCCCCGATCGTAGTCGCAGGTTGAAGCCGACAGCACCTCGGCAAGAACCAGCGGATTCGTGAGCGTCTCGAGCCGGTCCGTCGTCAGAACCGCCTGCCCGCAGATCAGCATCACGTCGGGATACGTGTAGAGGCCGCCCGGTGTCTTGAGACGGACGTCCGCGACGTAGGCCCGGCAGCGTGGACGCAGCGGATCGAACGCGTGGCTGAGGTTCTGTGAGATCTGATTGTGATCCCTGGTTCCACCCGCCATCGCGTAGATCTCGCCATCGAAGTATTCGTGGCGCACATCCGACATCTCTTCGATGTCGAAGTAGTCCTCGAGTGAGTAATGGCGCTTCGCGTGCTGCATCACGACGATGATACGTCGTCCGCCGTTGCTTTGCGCGCCACGAACATCCAGCTCATCAGCAGCCAGATCACGCCGCCGGTGATCGCGATGTCGGCGACGTTGAACACGCCCGTGTGCAGAGGGCCGAGCGCGAGATAGAGGAAGTCGCTCACCCGGCCGCCGCGCGCGACGCGATCGATGAGATTCCCGAAACCGCCGCCGAGGATGAAGGCCACGGCGATGGCGTCGCCGCGAGCCTCGATGCGATTCGTCATCAGCGCCCACAGCCCCGCGAGCAGCGCGACGGCCACGAGTCCGCTGAAGATCAACGACCGCGTCTGCTGCGGCAGCGTCGCGCCGAGGCTGAGAAACGCACCGCTGTTCTCCGCGTAGAGCAGCGACAGCACGCCATAGTGCTTCGGCGGCGCGTACGCGAGCGTCAGCCGCGCGAAATGCTTCGTGATCTGATCCGCGACGATCGTGACCGTCATGAGCGCAATGAGGGGAGCGCGTTTCATTCGAGCGCCGAACGGTAGCACAGGCATAGTGCTCTGTCCTCGAATTCGGCGCAATACCGCTGGTGGTGCTTGCGAGGCAAGATCAAGGAGCGAGGAGGAGGCGATGCGGGACATCGTTGACGACGAGCGACGC
>JAJPHC010000028.1 GCA_021325515.1 Acidobacteriota bacterium | reverse complement strand
TTGTCGCCCCTCCTCGACGATGTCCCGCATCGCCTGCGTCGGGGCTTCGCGCGTTCGGCCCGTCAGAACCGCAACGGTATTGCGCCGAATTCGAGGACAGAGCACTAATGACGCGCCGCACGTCGCCGTGGCGAACATTCGGCATTCGTGAACTTGACAGAGGCGAGGGATGAGGCGGTGAGAGGTTGTGCGGTTACCGTGTAGGTCCCGGGGACGCAGTTCGGCGTGCAACTTACGCTTGCTGTACCGTTAATGTCTGTGATGGCTGAAGGACTCGACAGCACGCACGAGGCGCCGGAGCCTGGTGCCGTGAAGTCGACGCGAACACTGGCGGCAGGCTGACCATTCGAGTCGCGCACCAGCGCACGAAGCGTAGTTCCCGAAGCAATTGCCGTGATCGTTGCACCCGAAGGAGCCAGAACTGCGCCATAGCGGATCGCGCGGATTCGGTGATTGCCGATGTCGGCGAAATAGATGTTTCCGACGCTGTCGACCGTGATCCCCACACCCTGGCCGCCCGTGTTCGTACGTGCGTCGACGGCCGGTCCGCCGTCGCCGAGAGAACCTTTGTGCGAGGTTCCAAAGATCGGCGCGATCGTTCCGCTCGAATCGACGCGCGATATCCCGCCTCCAGCGAAGTAGAAGACTCCGTGAAAGTATGCAAGCTTGGTGATGCCGCCAAGACCAGACGGAGCCTGTTTCGGGGCAAACATGGAGATGCGCCCCGCGCGATCGATTCGTCGGATCCCCGTCTGCTCAGCCACGTAAAGGTTGCCGACCTCATCGAACGCCAGACCGTAAGGTGTGTTGATGCACGCATCGAGCGCCGGTCCGCCGTCGCCGCATGATTTTCCATTCCCGTAGCGCTCGAATCCGCTCACGGGTCCGCCGTTTCCCGCAATCGTGGTGATGATGTTTGTCTGCGCGTCCACCCGGCGAACGCGATTGTTGTTGGTATCGGCGATGAAGAGGTTGCCGTCGCGGTCCCTTGCAATGTCCCACGGCTGGCATGTGGGAGCGGTGCTGAACGGCCCGCCGTCTTTGTAGCCACATTGAGTCCCGCCGCCGAGGCGGAACAGCATCCCTTTCGAGTCGATGCGAAGGATGTCGCTCCGTACGCTGAGGTCGATCGCGTCGGGCATGGCGATGATGGCTACCGGATAGACACCTGTCGATGTCGCGGGCACGGGAGAATTTGGTGGCGCGTGCTGCAACCCGTCTCCGGCAAGCGTCGTCAGTCTGCCATCGCGTTCCAGCCTGCGCAGGCGAAAGCTCGCGGCGTCGCCGATGAGCAACTCGTCCGCCGCTGTCATCGCCAGCGGTTCCGCCTCCGGGGAGGTCGCGACTAATGTCGCCAGCGCCGGTCCGTTTTCGCCAATGATGGCTGGACCAATTCCGGCGACGGTTTCCAGAGAACCCGTAGCAAGGTTGATCCGCCTCACGCGCTGGACGGCATCATCGCTGTAGACGATGTTTCCATCGGACTCGATCGCGAGTGCTGCGACATTGCCGATCGGCGCCGTCGCAGCCGTGGTTCCGTCCGCAACGAAGCCGAAGTGGCCATTGCCCCAGGAAGCGACGACACGGCCGCCCGAGTCGATTTTCGTGATCTTTCCGAGGTAAGCGACATAAAGATTCCCGGCGCGGTCGAAGGCGACGGCTCGCGGATTCTGTTCCGTCGGGCAGAACGTCGTGATCACGCCGGTCCGGCGATCGATTCTGCGCACGCGCGCATTGCCGTCGTCGGCAAGAAAGACGTTGCCATCCGGATCGAGCGCGAGACCGCCGTTGTCGGCTAGTGAAACATTGAAGCTGGCGGTGATGGCTGGACCGCCGTCTCCGGACAGGCCGGCGACACCATTGCCCGCGAACGTGGAGATGGTGCCGTCCGCGAGGTGCAAGCGCCGCACGCGCATCGCATTCCAGTCGATGAAGAAGACATCGCTCGCGTCCGCGGCCAGGAACGTCGGCTCCCCAATCTGAGCATCCGTTCCGCGACCCCCGTCGCCGGAAAACCCGCACGTTCCCGTGCCTGCGACCGTAGTGATGACTCCATTGCGATCCACGCGTCGCACCCTGCAGTTGACGTCTGGAATGTAAACGTTGTCGTTCCCATCGATCGCGATGTCGCGTGGGAAAACGAAAAAGCCATTGATCGCCGGACCCCCGTCGTTTGGCTCTCCTCCGACGTTTCCGGCGCCGGCAAACCGCTCGATCGTTCCGTCGGGGCGAACGCGATAAACGATGTACGTGCTGTTGTCGACGATATACAGATTGGCTGCGGAATCGAATTCGAGTCCGAGAGCGTGACTGAAGCTGGCCTGGGAGGCCGGGCCGTAATCGCGCACATACTGCCCTACGCCGGCCACGGTGGTGATGTAGCCGGGGGGAAGACTCTGGAGGTTGGGAGGTATGTAGAGAAACTCGATCGCCGCGCTCCCGATGCGGACGACACCGAACCCGCTGTCGTGAGCGGGCATCTGGAGGCGAATCTCGGTGTCTGTTCTTGACTGAGGCAGGATGTCCCCGCGATCGAGCGTCACCGGCGCACCTTCGAAATGATCGCCGTGGATGGTCACGATCGTTCCACCCGCGATCGGTCCCTGCGAAGGCGAGATGCTGTCGATCCGCGGCTGCTGCGCGAGTGCCGCGGCGCAGATCAGGTGGGCGACGAACGAGGCTCGAATCGCTAACGTGACGTGAGGCTAGCAGAAAAACTCCGGCGGCTGGGAGGATTGGACGCTATTCGAATCGCGGCACCATCGGGTCGCCGTGCGAATCGCGTGGAAGGCTGGCCCGCAAACGCGGCACGTTGCTGCGGGCTGGGAGTACTGGCGGAGTATCGAACCGCCGTGTTCGCTTCGAGGTGAGTCCTCTCAGCGTTTCCAGTTCTCGATTGTGAGGCCGGCGATTCGACGGAATTCACGCTCGTTGTTGGTTACAAGCGTCAACTTCCGGCCGACAGCTTGAGAAGCGATGAGGGTATCGAGCGGCCCGATCAGTGTTCCGGCCCGTTCGAGTTTCGCTCGCACGCCTGCATACACGATCGCATCATCTGACGTGAACTCGATCCGAATCAGCGGCCGAAGAAAATTCTCGACGAGGTGAAGAGTCTTTACGGGTGTTGCGCTCTTCGCCGCCCCTGTACGCAACTCGCCTTCGGTGATCACGCTGACCGATACGTCTTCTCGCGGCGTGGAGAGGAGCTGCTGGATCACGTGCTCATCATGCTTGAGAGCGTAGATGCAGGTATTCGTGTCGAGAATGAACATCGTGTACGCCTAGAGTTTTCGACGCTTCTCGATGGGTCCCTGAGCTGGCCGCTCGAAGTCGTCCGGAACACCGGCGAACGATTCGACGTATCCGGCCGGCCAGTCCCGAATCGGCTCCAGAATGACTGAGCTGCCCTCTCTGTGAATCAGCACCGCATCGCCATCAAAGCGGAACTCTTTGGGAAGGCGCACGGCCTGGCTTCTGCCCGTGGTGAAGACACGAGCCGTCCGTCGCTTGGTTGAGGGCTTCGTCATGATACCTATCAATGATAGATATCATGAGAAAACTGTCAAGGGCGCAGCCCTGGACGACGTTCGAACCGCGGCGCTCGCTTGCGCTGCAACCACTCACGATGGGTCTTCGACCCAGCGGACATGCTTCGCCAGCGCGCTTGCTGCGAGAACGGAATGAAACTTTGCGTCGGCCGTTACCATCGCGCATTCCTCTGCCACGGCCAGCGCGAGATAGAGACTGTCGTAGACGCTCCGATCGAGTCTGACGGCTAGCTCGAACGCGGGAGCAAGAAGGGCTGATGAAGGGCTGAGTTCCAGTGGGAGTGCGCCGAAGGCGTGGAGGATCTCTCCGGCTTCGACAGACGTGATTTCCGCGCGGCGGACCTTCTTCCACAGAATGTTGCCGAACTCGGAAACAATCAGGTCGGGAGCGTAAAGAGTGATTGCCGGATCGAGCAGACGTGCGGCTGCGTCGGAATGGATCTCAGGCAGAAACCACTTCGCTGCGACACTAGCGTCAACGACAACCTTCATCATCGCCGGCGATCATCGGCAATCAGGGCGGCGCTGTCGGAGTGTTTCCGATCGCTCAGTTTCCGGCGGATGCGAGCTGCAAGAGCACGGCTTTCGATGACGTCCACTGCAGCCGCCCGTTCGACGATCAGGTGGAGTTCCGCTTGCAGAGAGCGACCGTTCCGCGAAGCTCGCTGCTTCAGTCTTTCAACAATGCCCTCGTCCAGATCTCTGATGAGTACACGTGCCATGATTCTTCTCGCTAGCAAAATGATAGCAGAGTCGCGCGAGAGCATTGGCGCTCATGGGGGGAAACGGTCAAGGCAGAAGCGAGCCGCGTCAGTGATGACGGTTCTGAAGGACGGCGCCCAAACTCGCAGGAACGCCGAGGCCCCTGCCGTTCGAGGGGCGTCCAGTTCGAGTCCCTGTCTCCGTCGACCACGCAAGTCTCAGAAACGACGGGCTGAAAAGGTGGCTGGGAGGATTGGACGGTATTCGAGTCGCGGCGCTCGCCGCAGTCTGACGCAAATGCGCAAATCCTGAAGGAGGCTTGGCCAGCATACGCCGCGGCGCGTCGCCGCTGGCTGGGAGACAGGGAGTCGAACCCCGATTCATCGGTCCAGAGCCGATTGTCCTACCATTGAACGATCTCCCAGTAGGCGCGGGAAGCGGATGCTACACGGCGCCAAACACGGTGGTCAAGCGGTGCATTCCTGCGACAATACCTCCGTTCAGTGGCACAATCAGTGCGGAGGCCGATGGCGTGTTGCCTGAAGTTTTCGAGTGTCCGAATTGCCAGCGACAGTTCGTTTTCGAGCTCGTCGAAACGGCCGAGGACCATTCGATTTACTGCCCGCAATGCAAGCGCTACCTCGGCGAAAAAGACGTCAACTTCGTCCTCCTCTCCGAGATCGACGAGCTGACCGAACGGCTTCGCTTCGAGCGCGACCGCCTCGAGAAAGACGAAGCCGTCTACGCCATGACGGAATGCGATGCCGAGCTCCGCATCTACGGCTCCGAAATCCACAAGGTCGTCAACATCCTCCGCCGCACCCTGGCTGATCTCGACGCCCTGAAGCAGCAGTATCTGTGAAGCGGCCGCTCGAAGGCATTCTCGTCGCCGATTTCTCGCGCGTCCTCGCCGGACCGCTCTGCACCCAGATGCTCGCCGACGCCGGCGCGCGCGTCATCAAGATCGAAGAGCCGGGCCGCGGCGACGAAACGCGCCGCTGGGGCCCTCCCTTCATCGACGGCATCAGCACCTACTTCCTCTCCATCAATCGAGGGAAGGAGTCGGTGACGCTCAATCTGAAATCGGATGAGGGCCGCGCGATCGCAGAAGAGCTGATCTGCCGCGCCGATGTCATCGTCGAGAACTTCCTCAAGCCTCCGCTCGATTTCTTCGCCAATGAGCGTGCCGTGGTCTGTTCGATTCGAGGATTCGATTCCGACACGCCGGAGCGGAACACGCCGGGATACGACCTCCTCGCGCAGGCGGGGAGCGGACTCATGTCGATCACAGGTGCAGCGGATGGTGAGCCCTCGAAAGTGGGCGTTGCGCTGGCGGATGTGTTGACGGCGCATCACGCATTCGGCGCGATCAATGCGGCGCTCGTTGCGCGCGCGCGGCATGGACGCGGGACGCGCATCGAAGTCTCGCTGTTCGGGTCGACGCTCGCGTCGCTGGTGAATGTCGCGCAGGCCGCGCTGATCACGAAGCAGGAGGCGGCGCGCTACGGCAACGAGCATCCGTCGATCGTTCCCTATCAGTTGTTTCACGCGAAGGATCGCCCGTTCGCAATCGGCGCCGGAACGGACAAGCACTTCGAACAGATCTGCCAGCTCGTGATCGGCAGGCCCGAGCTCGCGAGCGATGCCCGCTTCGCGACGAACACCGCGCGCGTGAAGCATCGCGGAACGCTGGTGCCGCTGCTCGATGAGATCTTCCGCACGAAGCCTGCGAAGCATTGGCTCGCGTGCCTGCGCAGGGCGAAGGTGCCGTGCTCTCTCGTGCAGGGAGTGGAAGAGGCGTTGCGCTCGCCGGCCGGCCGGCCTCTGCTGGGACGCGTCAGGCATCCCGCGATCGGCGCATACGACGTGGTGCGCTATCCCGTCTTCTTCGATGGCGAGCGTGCGCCGGCAGGAAGCGCTCCGCCGGAGCTCGGACAGCACACCGCCGCAGTTCTTTGCGAGCTCGGTTGGACGAAGCGTGAGATCGCGGCGATGCGGAAGCGCGGCGCGATCTAGAGCACTAGCGCGACACGATGTAGAGCAGCACGCAGCAGGTCATGATGAACAGCAGCAGCGCGCAGATCAGCAGCACCGGCTTCCGCTCGCTGTTCTTGCTGTCGAAGGCACGAAATACGAACCAGAGTCCGGTGAAGCCGATGCCCATGATGAGCGTTCCGGCGATCAGGACACGAATCACGGCAGTTTGAAAATCAGGCATTGAGAAAGAGGCTATCAGAAAGCCAGCGCGCGCCCCTGGGGCCGCGCATCCGCGAATCCATGAGACAGATCTCCGCAGCAATCTTCGATTTCGACGAGACGATCATCAATCTCGAGCCGCAGCACACGGCAGCGCATGAGGCGCTCTGCCGCGCGATGGGCAACGACTATCAGCAGATGCCTTCCAGCTATCGCGAGGTGTCAGGCCGCCGCATCATCGATGACATACGCGGCATGCGCGCCTTTTTCCACTGGAAGACGAGCGAGGAAGAGCTGATGGCGATCCGCCGTCCGATGTTCGACGACGTTTGCAGAACGGCAGACCTGCAGCTCATGCCCGGCGCGGAGCGGACGATTCGCACTCTGCATGAGATGAAGATCCCGATGGCGATTGCGACGTCGGCGGTCGGCCCTTCCGTCGACATCCTTCTGCGCCGCTTCGGGCTGCGCGATGCGTTTCGCCTGATCGTCGATGGAAGTGAAGTCGCGATCGGCAAGCCCGATCCGCAGGCCTATGTGCTCACGGCGGAGCGGCTGGGCGCCGATCCGCACGACTGCGTCGTCTTCGAGGATTCGCACGTCGGCGTCGTCGCCGCGAAGCGTGCGGGCGCTTACTGCGTCGCGGTCCGCAATCCCGACGCGAAGATGCGGCAGGACCTGTCGGAAGCGGATGTCGTGCTCGACAGCTTCGAACAGCTCGATGTCAGGTCGGCTTTCGCGCTGAAAGAACGCTGAGCTCCGCGACCAGGCGGATGAGCCGGCGTCCTTCGTCGTTGGCCGCCATATACGTGTTGCAGAGCTCGGCGAGCTCTTCCTCGTCTTCGTATGCGGCGACCGTGAAACCGTCGGGCGGCTGCAGCGGCGAATCGGTCGGCACGCGCCACCAGCGGCCATCCTTCAGGTGATAGGCGACGTAGCCGCGCGAGCGGATCCTGCGCGCCTCGCCGAGCTGCGCGAGAATCCGCAAGCCGGCGGAATCGCCGATGTCGCCGCTGGCATTCGCCTTCTGTGCGGCCAGCACCTTGCCGACGAAAGTCGCCATCATGTCCTGAAGGCGCAGATCGGACTCCGGTGTCGAATCGACGAAGCGAAGGGCGGTATGCGAAGCGACATCGCTTCCCGGACGGCGCACCTCGGCGCTCCGGATGACTTCGGCGATGAACTCGACATCCTCGCCATTCCAGCGGAAGAGGAGTCTGTAACGCCGGCCGGGCTCGGTCGTGCCGTAATGTTCGATATAAGCGCCGCCGACGCCGATGTCGAGGATCAGTGCATTCTGATCATCGAGCTGGGCAATGATCGGCTTCGCCAGTCTGAGCCGTTGAAACTCGCGGCGATCATGCGTGACCATCGAGCGCGCAGTATCGCATGGCGGGCATATTGCTGCCTCCGCCGAAGAGGATTTGGATGTCTGAACAGCCGGATGCCGAAAGGCGAAGTATGTGGAGGGTGGGACCGGAGAGCACCTGGACGACGGTGCTGCCGGTGGCGTTCATCATCGCCTCGCTCGTGTCGCTGGTCGCGACGCCGATCGTCGTCTCGAATCACACGAAGCGTGTGCGGACGGAGATTCAGCGCGTCGCCGAGCCGGCGCGCCGCGCGGCGAATCAGATGCAGGTCGATCTCTCCGCGGAGCTCGACAAAGTCATCGCGTTCCAGGTGACGGGGCAGCCGCAGTACCGGAAGGAGTATCTCGACCTCGTGCAGGAGCAGGAGGCGAATGCGCGCGTTCTGCGCCAGCTCACTCCGATCCTCGGCGACGAGGCTAACGCTTCGCTGCACACCGTGATGGAGGAGACGGGGCGATGGCACGAGGGCGTTCGCAGCGGCGAGTTTCTCGATCGCCAGTTGCCGGAGGGTGTCTTTCTGGCGCGCTTGTTCGAGCGCCATCCGGCGTATGAGCATGCCCTGCGCTCGACCTCGGAGGTCGAGCTGCTGATTCAGACGGGGATCGAAGATCGACTGCAGAGGATCCGTTCCGCGGAGCGGACGAACATCTCCCTCACGATCGTTCTCACGTTTCTCGCGCTGACCTCTGCGCTGCTCGTCGCGGGGCTGGGCCGGCAGATGCGATTGCTGGCAGCCGAAGCGATGAGAAGGAGGAGAGAAGCGGAGAAAGAAGCGGCAGACGCCGGTGCGGCCCGCACGTTTGCGGAGCGGCAGGAGCGAAGAGCCGCATTTCTCGCCGGCGCGAGTCAGGCGCTCACGGCCTCTCTCGATTACGAAGAGACCGTGGCGACCCTCGGGCGTCTCATCGTCCCCAATCTCGCGGATTTGTGCGTGATCGACATGGTCGATGACACCGCGGGGCTGCGCCGTGTCGCGGCCGTCCATCGAAGTCCCGGCGATCAGGCCGCACTCACGCCGATGCTGGGAGAGAGGATCGCCGAGGTTCCGGAGATCGTCACGCGCGCGATGAGTGAGCGGAGCGGGCGGCTCGTCGGACCTTCCGCCGCGCTGATGCGGCACCTCGGATGGCCGGCGGACGATGCGCGCTCGACGATCATCGTGCCGCTCATCAGCCGCGGCCAGACGCTGGGCGTCATCACCGCTGCCGCGCCGCGCGGAAAGAACTTCACCGAGGAGGATCTGTCGTTGTGCGTCGACCTCGCGCGGCATGGCTCGTTCGCCATCGACAACGCGCATCTCTACCACGATGCGCAACAGGCGGTGCGCGCGCGCGAGCAGGTCCTGGCGATCGTCTCGCATGACCTGCGCAATCCGCTGAACACGGTCACACTCGCATCGCAACTGCTTCAGACATCGAATGCGAGCGACGACGAACGCGAGCAGATCGACATGATCGTGTTGTCGGCGAAGCGGATGAGCCGTCTCATCGCCGATCTGCTCGACATCACGCGGCTCGAGGGTGGCAAGCGTCTGCCGATCGAGCCGGAGGCCGTGGATGCCTCCTCGATTCTGAAAGAGGTCTACGAGCTGTTCAAGACGCAGGCGGTCGCGCAGCAGATCGCGCTGCAGTGCGACGTTGCAGAGGAAACGCCGCGGCTGTTCGCCGACCGGCATCGCGTGATCCAGGTGCTCTCGAATCTGATCGGCAACGCGTTGAAGTTCACACCGGGCGGAGGAGTCATCGAGTGTGTCGTCGAGCCTGCAGAGCGCGAGGCGCGCTTCAAGGTCGCCGATTCCGGTCCGGGGATTCCGAAAGAAGATCTCGGACGAATCTTCAATCCCTACTGGCAATCCGAGCGCGCAGAGCGCATGGGTGCAGGCCTCGGGCTCCCGATCGTGAAGGGGATCGTCGAGTCACACGGCGGGCGAATCTGGGTCGAGAGCGAAGAGGGAAAGGGAACGAGCTTCTTCTTCACGCTGCCGGTGGATGGGTAGGTTCGGGTCGAAGGGTTGACGGGTGGGCTAACAAGTCGTTGCACCGCCACTCCAGCACTACAGCGCCCCGCACTCAGTCCTGCCGCGGCGGAATCTCCATCTCCTCGCTCACGCTGAGCTCTGCGAAGAGGCGGATGAGGCGTTGTCCTTCCTCGTCGGACACCTGGTAGACGCGGCAGAGGCGTTCCATTTCGTCGTGATCGACGCCGCGCGCGACGGTGAAGCCGCTGCGCGGCTGTTCGGGAAGGAAGACGGGACGACGGCTCCAGACTCCATTCTCGAGCCGGTAGCAGACGTAGCGCGCCTGCGTGCCGCGCACGGTCTTGTCGCCGTCGATCGCGCGGTCGTTGTGCGGAACCTGCGGCGGACGGCGCTCGATCTCCTTGCTCACCAGTGTGGCGAGCATGGCGCGAAGGATGTCGCCGGATCCATCCATGGCCGCGACGAAGCGGAGGCCGGACTCGAATCCGCTGTCGGGATACTTCGCATCCGCGCCGGTCGCGGTGCGGACGACGTCGCAGCGCAGCCAGATCTCATTGCCCTCGAATGCGAAGCGAAGATCGGCGTTGTGCTCGTCGAGCGGCTCCGCGTGATGGACGCGGGCGCCGATCACGCCGATCTCGAGAATCGAGATGGCCGAGGTGCCGAGCGTGCCGGGAACCGGTGGAATGAGACGCAGCCGCTGAAACTCACGGCGTTCGGACGACATGGTTGCGCATTGTAATCACTACTGCGCCATTTGCATCTTCGTCGTCGTGACGTAGCGGCCGCGGATCTCGGAACGGTATTGCGCCGTGCGCGCGAGGACTCGCTGCACGTAATTCTGCGTCTCGTCGAACGGCGGCATTCCGCCGAACTTTTCGACATTGCCCTCGCCCGCGTTGTACGCGGCGAGCACGCGCTGCTGATCGCCGAAGCGATCGAAGAGGTAGCGGAGGTACTTCGTCCCCGCCGTGATGTTCTCTTCAGGATTGAAGAGGTCATCGGCACCCATGAGGTGTCCGGTGCTCGGGATGATCTGCATCAGCCCCTGCGCGTTTTTCTCCGAGATGAGGCGCGGGCGGAAATCGGATTCCGCTTCGACGACCGCGGCGACGAGCTCCGGCGCGAGATTGTTGCGGCGCGCTTCGCGATAAATGATCTCGCCGTACGGCACCTCGCTCTCGAAGAAGTGCTGCTTCGAGATCTCGAACGTGAAGCGCTGCGGGGGAAGCGACGGTGTCGCGAGTGCGGCGCGCATCTGCGGTGTGTTGAAGATGGGAAGCTGGCGCACGTGCCGCGCCTCGCGGCGAAGCTGGAGCAACGAAGGAAGACGCGTGTCCATCGCTTCCGTCGGAATTCCGACGGCTCCGAAGACGAGTGGAACGCCGACGATCAGCGCGAGGCCGCGGCCTTTGACGGCTTGACCTGCACGTTGCGCAAAACGCAACGAACGGCGCCACACCGTGCGCTCGCGACGTGCGTGAACCTGACAGTCGCAGATGATGCGGAAGTCGTTTGCGTT
The DNA here is from genome assembly GCA_021325515.1 of Acidobacteriota bacterium. Taxonomy (GTDB): domain Bacteria; phylum Acidobacteriota; class Thermoanaerobaculia; order Gp7-AA8; family Gp7-AA8; genus JAJPHC01. Next base: position 161,702 of record JAJPHC010000028.1, on the reverse strand, counting down.
CATACGCTCGACGCGTATGGGCAAATCCCGGACCAGTTTCATCGTTTGCAAATCGAAATCATTGATCTTCAATGCGTTAGACTTTCGTTTCATGCCTGTTGTCGATCGCCGTCGCTTCCTGGCGCTGTCCGCAGCCGCATCGTTCGCACCCGCGGCACTCCTGGCCGATCCGAAGGCGCGCGAACAGTACATGCTGCAGATGAACGGTTATGCCGTGAACGCGGAAACACCGCTCGAGCTGCTGACCGACTACATCACTCCCGTAGGATTGTTCTTTGTCCGGAGCCACTGGAATCCGCGCACACCCGACCCGAAGCAGTGGCGTCTCACCGTTGATGGTGACGTCGAGGAGTCGTTGAATCTCAGTCTCGACGATTTGCGCAAAATGCGCGTGACCGAGGTCACATGTGTCCTGCAATGCGCAGGAAATGGACGCGCACTCTACACGCCCTCGGTGCCCGGTGTCCAGTGGAGCTACGGCGCGGTCGGGAATGCGCAGTGGAAAGGAGTCGCCGTCCGCGATCTCCTCGAGCGGGCGAAAGTGAAATCGACCGCGCAGCATCTGCACACGTTCGGCTCGGATGATCCTCCGGGGAACGTCCCTCCATTTCATCGCTCGATCGAAATGGAGAAGGTGATGAGCGATGCGATTCTCGCGTACGAGATGAACGGCAAGCCGCTGGCGGCGATGCATGGCGCGCCGCTGCGTCTCGTCGTCCCCGGATGGTGCGGCGATCACTGGATGAAGTGGCTCGTGCGCCTCAGCGCACAACCGCAACCGCAGAAAGGCTTCTACATGGACACGGGATATCGCTATCCGCTGAAGCCGGGCGAACCGGGTGTCACGTTCAAGCCTGAAGAGATGAAGCCCGTGACGGAACTCGCGGTGAAGTCGAACATCACGACGGCGCCGAAGCATGCGAAGGCCGGCGCCGCATCGACGATCAGCGGCTTTGCCTTCTCCGGTTCGCCGGACATCGCGAAGGTCGAGATCAGCGACGACGATGGCGCCACGTGGCGGAGCGCAGACCTCGACGCGCGCCACAGCCCCTGGGCGTGGAGACGGTGGTCTCATCGATGGACCCCGCGCAGCGCAGGCAAGGCACGCCTGTTCGTGCGCGCGACGGACGATCGCGGACAGACGCAGCCGCGCGAGTCGGTCTGGAATCAGAGCGGCTATCTGTACAACGGCTGGCATTCCGTCGATGTGGAGGTGAGGGCATGAAGCTGGCGATTCTCCTCGCTGCCGCGCTGCCGCTCATCGGCACGAAATTCGGCACGCTGCCGGAAGGAAAAGGGAAGAGCGCCGTCGAGTCGCGCTGCTACGCATGTCATTCGGCTGACCTGCTGCTGCAGCAGCGGCTGACGCAGAAGCAGTGGACCGCGACAGTCGAGAAGATGATGCGCTGGGGTGCCGGCGTGACCGAAGACGAGAAGCCGGTGATCATCGACTATCTGGCGAAGCACTTCGGAGTGGACAACCGGTCGTTCAAGCCGCGGCACACGCTGCCGATTGCACCGGTTCGGCAGCGGCCGTAGTTGTGCCCCTCACTCCTGGCCCCTCTCCCCGCTGTCGCGGGGCGAGGGGGACGGGGGGGCGGTGGTGGTTTCGGTGGTCCCGGTGGTTTCAGTGGTCCCAGTAGTTTCAGTTGTCCCAGTAGTTTCAGTAGTCCCAGTAGTCACAGTGGTCTCAGTGGTCCCAGTGTCGGTCCCAGTGGTCCCATCGGTCCCATCGGTCCCATCGGTCCCATCCGTCCCATCCGTCCCATCCGTCCCAGTCGTCTCCTTCTTCTTCTCCGTCAACACTTCCTGCTCGAACAAGTACCCCCAGCGCCGCATGCGGGAGAGGATCATCGTCTGCCGCGAGTGCAGCCTCTTGTTAGGCGCGGCGGGATTCATGAGGCGCGGGTTGGGGAGGCAGCCTGCGAGCAGCGCGGCCTGAGGCGGCGTGAGCGCCGACGCGGGGCGATGGAAATAGGCGCGTGCAGCGGCTTCCGCGCCGTAGATGCGCTCCCCCATCTCGACGACATTGAGGTAGAGCTCGAGGATGCGCTTCTTCGTGAGATGTCTCTCGAGGGAGCGCGCGAGGAAGAACTCCCTGATCTTGCGCAGCGGATTGCGTGACGGCGAGAGATAGAGATTTTTCGCGAGCTGCTGGGTGATCGTCGAGCCGCCGTGCGACAGGCGCTTCTTCTCCCAATCCTTCTCGATCGCCTCCTGCATTCCTTTCACATCGATGCCGTGATGCTCGTAGAAAGCGTCGTCTTCCGCGACCAGCACGGCGCGCCGCAGGAAGGGCGAGATCCGTTCGTAAGGCACCCAGGTGTACTGCAGCGTGGGGTCTTTGCCGGCTTCACGAAGCTGTTCGCGGCGCTGATCCATGAACGCCGTGGTCTTAGGCGGATTCTTCGCGAGCGCCTCGACATCGGGAAACGTCAGCCACTCCCACGCGACGGCGGCGAGGAGCAGAAACAGCGCACCGAAGAAGAGGCGTTTGAACAATCGGCGGATTGTACTTAGATTGATGTCATGAAACGGGCTTCACTCCTTCTCGCTGTTCTGCTCGCCGCCGGTTCTGCGCTCGCGCTCGACACGACGCATCGCGGCAATCGCGTCGGGATCCTGCTGACGCCCGCGCGCTACGAAGGTGCGGACGAGCGGATGGCTTCCGCGATCCGGAAGTATCTGCGCGAGGAGCTGCAGAAGGGGGGCTTCGATGCCTTCGACGCGAAGGCGACGTATGACGATCTGAATCGGAATGCCGATTCCGCGGCCGACTACTACGTCGAGATCGCCGCAAGCGATGCGTCCTCCGGCTCGCAGGGCGGCGTAGGTCTCGGTGCAGGCGCGGTTGCCGTCGACGTCTCGCTGGTCGTCGCACATGTCGCGGCGGAGATCCGCCTCTACGACGGCCGCTCACTCGAGCTGATTCGGCGATTCGAGCTCGAGCATTCGAAGCGAGGGCTGGCGCCTTCCTCCATCGGTGTCGGCGTGCCGGGACTCATCGGCTGGGTGTCGCTGCCGGTGATGGAGATTGCGCAGTTCAAACGTGCGGCGCATGACGTCGCGCGCGATGCCGCCGCCCGCATTGCGGAATACAAGCAGGCCGAGTGAAGCCGCTCCTCGTTCTCACGACCGCGGGCGCCGGCTTCGACGCCCGTCCTCTCGCGAGAGAGCTCGTCGAGCTACGGCTCGCCGCCTGCGTGAGCATTCTCCCTGCTGTGGAGTCCGTCTACCGTTGGGAAGGAAAAGTCGCCGAAGACCAGGAGCAACTGCTTTTGATCAAGACGGTAGACGAACGTCTCGACGCGCTGCAAGCGAAGCTCTTTGAGCGACATCCGTACGAAGTGCCGGAATTCGTCGTCATCGATCCGGCGGATGTCCGCGGCCCCTACCGCGACTGGTTGCTCCACTCCGTGTAGAACGGGAAGCCTGCGGCCTCCCCCAGCGTTAGATTCTGCTTCATGGACTCCATCGTCATCCGCGGCGCCCGCGAGCACAACCTCAAGAACATCGACGTCGTCATCCCCCGCAACAAGTTCGTCGTCATCACGGGCGTTTCGGGCTCGGGCAAGTCGTCGCTTGCGTTCGACACGATCTTCGCCGAAGGGCAGCGGAGGTATGTCGAATCGCTGAGTGCGTATGCACGCCAGTTCCTCGAGCAGATGGAGAAGCCGGATGTCGATTCGATCGAGGGGCTCTCGCCCGCGATCTCGATCGAACAGCGGACGACGTCGCGCAACCCGCGTTCCACGGTCGGGACCGTCACCGAGATCTACGACTATCTCCGTCTGCTTTACGCGTCGATCGGAACTCCGCATTGCACGAGCTGCGGACAGGAGATCCGCCCCCAGACGATCCAGCAGATGGTCGATCGCCTGCTCGCACTGCCGAACGGGACGAAGTTCACCATCCTCGCGCCGTACGTTCGCGGCAAGAAGGGGGAGTACCGCAAGCAGATGCTGCAGATGGTGAAGGAAGGCTTCACGCACGCGATCGTCGACGGCCGCGAGGTCGAGCTTTCCGATCCCCCCACGCTCGACAAGCAGAAAAAGCACGACATCGACGTGCGCATCGATCGCATCGTGGTGAAGGAAGGGATCGCGCAGCGTCTGGCGGATTCGCTGGAGACGGCGACGCGAGTGTCGAAAGGACTCGTGAAGATCCTCTATCAGGAGGACAAGCGCGAGGAGCTCCTCTCGCAGAACTACGCCTGCCCCGACTGCGGGATCTCGATCGGAGAGATCACGCCGCGTCTCTTCTCCTTCAACTCTCCCTTCGGCGCCTGCGCGCGCTGCTCCGGCCTCGGCGTTCTGCTCGAGATCGACGAGCGCAAGATCGTTCCCGATTCTTCGAAGTCGATCGAAGAAGGAGCGATCGCGATCTGGAAGGAAGGCGCCGACAACTGGCGGATCAAGCAGATTCACACGCTCGCCAAACACTACAAGTTCGCGCTCTCCACGCCGTGGGCGAAGCTCCCGCAGAAGGCGCGCAACTGCATCCTCTACGGATCGGAAGACAAGATCCGCTTCGAGTTCCAGGGCTCCGACAGCTCCTATCACTACAACGGCAACTACGAAGGCCTCGTTCCGATGCTGCAGCGCCGCTATCACGAGTCGGACAACGACGACATCCGTGAAGAGATCGAGCGTTTCATGACGCCGGCGAAGTGTCCGGAGTGCAACGGCCGCCGCCTGAAGCCGGAAGCGCTGAGCGTGACCGTGGCCGGCAAGCCGATCGATGAGGTCGTGAAGCAGCAGTTGCTCGAAGCGGAAACGTTCTTCCGCGACATCGATCTGAGCGCGCGCGAGGAGCAGATCGCCGGCAAGATCCTGAAGGAAGTGCGCGATCGTCTGCACTTCCTCAACGCCGTCGGCGTCGGCTATCTCACCCTCGATCGCGGCGGCGCAACGCTCTCCGGCGGCGAGGCGCAGCGCATTCGTCTCGCGACGCAGATCGGTTCGAAGCTGATGGGCGTGCTCTACGTGCTCGATGAGCCGTCGATCGGCCTGCATCAGCGCGACAACCGCAAGCTCATCGAATCGCTGCTCGAGCTGCGCGAGCTCGGCAACACCGTCATCGTCGTCGAGCACGACGAAGAGACGATCGAGACCGCCGATCACATCATCGACCTCGGTCCCCGTGCCGGCGTGCACGGCGGGCAGGTCGTCGCGGAGGGCTCGCTCGAACAGGTGAAGACGTTCCCGTCGTCACTGACTGCGAAGTATCTGCGCGGCGAGTCGCGCATCGAAGTTCCCGCGCAGCGCCGGACGGCGAGTGAGAACTCGCTGGTCATTCGCGGGGCGCGCCAGAACAATCTCAAGAACATCGACGTCGAGTTCCCCCTCGGGCTCTTCATCGCCGTGACGGGCGTGAGCGGCTCCGGCAAGTCGACGCTCGTCAACGACATCCTCTACAAGGCGCTGTCGCAGCATTTCTACGACGCGATCGACACGCCGGGCGAGCACGACGGCATCGACGGTCTGGAGCATCTCGACAAGGTGATCGACATCGATCAGTCGCCGATCGGCCGCACGCCGCGCTCGAATCCCGCGACCTACACGCAGCTCTTCACCGAGATCCGCAACCTCATGGCGGCCACGCCCGAAGCGCGCATGCGCGGCTACGGGCCGGGACGCTTCTCCTTCAACGTCAAGGGCGGCCGCTGCGAGGCGTGCAAGGGCGACGGCCAGATCAAGATCGAGATGCACTTCCTCCCCGACATCTACGTCACGTGCGATGTCTGCGGCGGCAAGCGCTACAACCGCGAGACGCTCGAAGTGAAGTACAAGGGCTCGTCGATCGCGGACATCCTCGACATGACGGTCGAGCAGGGCATCGAGACGTTCCGCAACGTCCCGAAGATCTTCAACATCCTCCGCACTCTCGACGAAGTCGGCCTCGGCTACATCCGGCTCGGGCAGTCGTCGACGACGTTGTCGGGCGGCGAGGCGCAGCGCGTGAAGCTCGCCAAGGAGCTCGCGAAACGCGCAACCGGCCGCACGATGTACATCCTCGATGAGCCGACGACCGGCCTGCACTTCGACGATGTCGCCAAGCTGCTGCATCTCATGCACGGCCTCGTCGATCGCGGAAATACGGTCGTGGTGATCGAGCACAACCTCGATGTCATCAAGACCGCGGATCACGTCATCGATCTCGGCCCCGAAGGCGGCGATGCCGGCGGCCGGGTGATCGCGACGGGAACGCCGGAGGAAGTTGCGAAGAAGTCGAATGCGCCGACGTCGGAGTTTCTGCGGAAGATCCTGGCGGTTTCGCAGGCGCGCGTCGCCAGCTCGCGGTAACCTTATGGTGTGAGACTCTTCTTCGCGGTCCTTCTTCTCTCCGCCGGTCTCCAGCCCGGGCCGCAGCCCGTGGGCTATCGCCGCGTCGAAGGCGTCGACCTCTGGTATCCGGCCGAGGAAGGCGGCCGCGCGATGACGTTTCGCGATTACCTCAAGCGCGACGAGAAGTCGGAACTGCTCGATCATTTCATCGCGGACGAAGTGATCGCGAAGGCCGACGCGCCTGCGCAGAAGAAGAAATATCCGCTCGTGCTGATCGCGCAGGGCAACGGTGAAGATGCAGCGGATCAGGCCATTCTGAGCGAGTACCTCGCGAGCAACGGTTTCGTGGTTGCGAGCGTGCCGTCGCCGATGATCGCGAAGGCGATGACGAGCGAGTCGCAGATCGCATCCTTTGCCGAGGAGCAGGCGGATGCGCTGGAGAAGGCGCGCAAGGTCGCCATCAGCGAGAAGCTTGCGCTGCCGAAGCGAACGGTCGTCATCGGCCATAGTTTCGGCGCGCGCTCCGCGTTGCTGCTGACGATGCGCGATTCCGGAATCCGCGCGCTCATCAGTCTCGACGGCGGGATCGGTACCGCCACCGGCACAGCCGAGCTGGAGGCCGCTCCTTCGTTCCGGAAGGACGCGAAGGTCCCGCCGCTGATGCACATCTACGAAGAGCTCGATCCCTCCATGAAGCCCGATTTCACGCTGCTGCACGAAGTGCACAGCGCGTCGCTGAACACGATGCAGACCATCGGCATGCATCACATTCACTTCACGACTTACGGATTTGCCGCCGCTGCGCATCCCGAAGTTGCGAAAGCGACGAGCGCAGGCGACGGAATCAAGGATGCCGTGACGATGACCGCGCTGACCGTGCTCGATTTCGTCCAGCGAAACACGCAGTGAATGATGGGAGGATGGGACTATGGGACCTATGGGACCTATGGGACCTATAGGCGGAGGCGGTTATTCGTCGTTCCACCTATTGGTCCCATAGGTCCCATAGGTCCCATAGTCCCATCCTCCCATCCTCCCATTCAGTGGGAGGTGACGTGCATCGTGTCGGGCGATGGGGTCGGCATGTTCGGTGCGCCTAGCACTTCGAAGACCGGCATCTTCTGCTGCAGGCCTTTCAGTGCGAACTCGCCGAGGGGCTCGGTGTGGAACGAGCCCATGATGCGCTCGAGGGTGTTCTTCGAGATGACGACCTGTCCCGGTTTCGCGACGCCGCTCTCGAGGCGCGAGGCGATGTTCACCGAGGAGCCGAGCACGGTGTAGTCGACGCGTTTTTCCGCGCCGACGTTGCCGACGACTGCCGGACCGCTGTTGATCCCGACGCGCACGCGGACCTGCGGCAATCCTTCTTTCTCGCGCAGCTCGTTCCAGTCGCCGACGAGGCGCTGCAGCATCAGGCCGGCGAGCACCGCGCGATCGGCGTGATCGTCCTGCGGAATCGGCGCACCGAAGAACGCCATCACCGCGTCGCCGATGAATTTGTCGAGCGTGCCTCCGTAGGCGAAGATCGCATCGACCGCGGCGTTGAAGAAGTGCGAGAGGAACTCCGACACTTCTTCCGGTTTCTTCGTTTCGGAGATCGTGGTGAAGCCGGAGATGTCGGCAAAGAGGATCGACACATCGGCGCTGCGGATTTCGCTCTCGGACGTCGAGACGACGCCTTTCACGATTTCGTCGATGACCGCGGGCGAGTGATAGCGCTCCATCTTCGAGCGGATCTTCCGCTCCTGCTCGACCTTCTCGCCGAGCTGCGCGCGCTCGATCGCGACGGCCGCAAAATTCGCCAGCGCGGTCAGCAGGTCGAGATCTTCTTCCGTGAAGCGTCCGACATGAATCGGAGAATCGACCTGCACCGCGCCGATGACGCGCTGCCGGTTCCACAGCGGCACGCACATCGCGGAACGGATGCCGTGGATCGCGATCGACTTCCCGCCGAGGAGCCGCGCATCTTCGAGCGCATTCGAAGTCATCAGCGCGACCTGCTGCTCGGCGACCATCTTGAGGATCGTGCGCGAGATCGGAATGTCTTCCGCGTTCGCGCCTTCGATGAACTTCGTCAGCTTCGGAATCGGATTGCCTGCTTCGTCGAACAGGATCAGCAGACCGCGCTCGACCGGCAGGTACTTGAAGATCATGTCCATCACGACGTTGAGCAGCGAGTCGAGATTGTCGCTCTGCAGCATCGCCTTCGCGACCTGCACCAGCACCTGGAAGATCTTCTCGCGTGCGATCGCGGGTTCCGGCTTGAGGCCGGGTTCCGACTTGTCGCGCTGAACGGGCTTGTCGACTTCCTGAAAATCGAGATTGAACTCGGAGTTGAAGTCGGAGATGCGGCGGATGACCGTGCCCGACGGGTTGTCGAACATCGACTCGCTCGTGAAGTCGACCGACGGCATCCCTTTGAGCTCGAGCTGTACCGAGCCGATCAGAATCTTGTCGCCCGGCGTGACCGCCGACTCCGTGATCAGGTTTCCGTTGACCTTCACGCCGTTGGTGGATTTGAGGTCGATGATCCACCACTGGCCGTTGCGCGCTTCGAAACGCGCGTGCTTGCGAGAAACAGACGGATGGTTGAGAACGAGATCGTTCCCCTCGGTGCGACCGACGGACATCTCACCGCGCAAGTCGGCCACGCGTGGAACGCCGAGGTCAACGTAATGGATCTGAAGTTGATCGGCCATGTTGAAAGAGCGTCTGGATTATAACCAGTACTGAGTGCCGAGTGATGAGTGATGAGTGATGAGTGCCGAGTGCTGAGTGCCGAGCAACTCAGGACTCGGTACTCTGTACTCAGCACAGCACTAGGTACTCGGTACTCAGCACTCAGCACTCAGCACTCAGCACTCAGCACTCAGCACTCAGCACTCAGCACTCAGCACTCAGCACTGGTTCTCAGTCCGCGTATAATCACTCTTCCGGGCACCTCCAACGCATGAACGAGCAATCTTCGGCACCGACAGCCGTAGTACCCGGTCGCATCGTCATCCAGGCGGCACTCCGCACGGATGTCGGACTGGTTCGCTCCGAGAATCAGGACTTCGGTACGTACACAACCCCGAACGAAGAGCAGGGCGCCCATCCGGGCGGCCGTCTTCTGGTCGTCGCGGACGGAATGGGCGGGCATCGCGGCGGAGCCACCGCATCGCGCATCGCCGGTGAAACGGTCAAGGCGCAATACCTCGGCGGCGAAGGCGACGACGTTCCCACCACGCTTCGCGATTCTCTGCAGCGCGCGAACGCCCGCATTTTCCACGAGGCGCAGGCGAATCCCGATCTTCGCGGCATGGGGACGACGACATCCGCGCTCGCGATCAAGGAAGACCATGCGTGGTTCGCGCACGTCGGCGACTCGCGCATCTATCGCGTCCGTCAGGGTGCGATCGAGCAGATGACGGATGATCATTCGCTCGTTGCGACGATGGTTCGCGAAGGACTCCTGACGACGAAGGAAGCGGAGACGCATCCGCGCCGCAATGTGCTGCAGCGATCGATGGGTGTTGCCGAAGATGTCGAGGTCGACGTCAAGGGTCCGTTCGACGTTCAGGAAGGCGACACGTTCATCCTCTGCAGCGACGGGCTGCACGGCCTCGTCAAGGAAGATGAGATGGCCGAGGTGGCGAAGCTGCCCATCGATGCCGCGGCGGACGAATTCGTGCGCCGTGCGCTCGAGCGCGGCGCGCCCGACAACGTGACGGTCATCGTCGCGCGCGCGATCCGTGCCGAGCCTGGTGATGACGACGTGACGCTGCTCGATCACAAGAGTCAGGAGAAAACGCAGGAGATCGCCGCGGTTCCGGTTCCGGAGGCCGATGCCTCCGACGAGACGCAGCCCTATCCAGCCGTTGCACCCGAGGAGGGGCAGGACGCGGTGGCGGAGATCAAGAGCGAGCCGCCTGTCGAGCCTCGCGCCGTCACGCAGGAATTGCCTCAGCAAGCATCCGGCGCTTCCTTTCTGAAATGGATGCTCATCGTGGTTCTCGTCGCCGGTGCCGCGGGCGCCTGGTTCTTCTGGAATCATCAACAGGGGATCGGCACCTCGAGATCGGCACCGACATCGAACCGGTAAAATTCATGCTCCGGGAGCTGCCTGCTGCCTTCCGTCTCCTCGGTCTGCTTTGCCTGGCAATGGCCGCTGCTGCATGCCGCCGCGAAGAGCCGCGGCTCGATCAGGTGCAGAAAATGGCGTACGCCGTGAAGCCGGCGGTCGTCCGCATCAACGCATACGCCACGGGACGCTTTCGCTACACGCCCTCCGTGATCGCCGCGGTGGAGACGCAATTGCGCGCGGAAGGATTCGATGCCGCGGCGCGCGCGATTCCCGAAGGCGAGACGACGATCGACACCGGCGCCGGCGGTTCCGGCAGCGGCTTCGTCGTCAATCCCGATGGAGTGATCGTGACGTGCGGGCATGTCGTGGCTCCGACGCGCGATCAGGCGGCGCTGCGCAACGAGCTGCTCCGCAACGGCGCGATCGCCGCGCTGCTGCGCCACTTTCCCGTCGAAGCGCTCCGCTCCGTTCATCGCGGCGACCGCCTCGATCGCTACATCGAGAGCGTGATGGCCGGCGGGCAGCTCGAGACGATTCGCGTGATCAACGAAGTCGAGCTCTCCAACGGAGAGAAGCTCCCCTTCCGGATCCGCAATTTCTCGCCTCCGTTGAACGAGAGAGGCACGGATCTGGCGCTCGTGGAGATTGCGCGGAAGAACCTTCCCTCGATTCGCGTCGGTGATTCGGATACGGTGCGCGTCGGCGATTCCGTCTGGGCCGTCGGCTACCCGGCCGTCGCGAGCAGCTCCGATGACGTGATCGGCGGCTGGCTCTCGCGCGACAGCGATCTCGAGGCGACGCTGAGCCCGGGCAACGTCACCGCCATCAAGCGCAACGTCGCGAACGTTCCTGTTCTGCAGTCGAATGTCGCGATCTACCGCGGCAACTCCGGCGGTCCCGTCGTCAATCGCGACGGTGAAGTCATCGGCATCTCGACGTGGGGCCACACCGATGCGGAGCAGATCAAGTTCCTGGTTCCATCGAATGTCGCGCGCGAAATGCTCGGCGCATCCAGAGTCACGATCAACATCGACGGCGAGATGAATCGCCACTACCGCGCGGCGCTCGAAGCGGCGGCCGACGACAACTGGAGCAAGGCCGGCAGTGAGCTGGCAGTCGCGAGCTCGATGTTCCGCGGATCGCCCGATCTCATTCGCTTTCGCCGGGACATCGATCGTGCGATGAAGACGCTGCCGCCCTGGAGGCTTCACCCGGTGGCGATGACGCTCGGCGGAATCTCGCTACTGGCGGCAATCGCCGGCGGGACGATTCTGATCATGCAGCGGCGTTCGCAGCGTTTTCCGGTGCCGTTGGATGTGGCCGGCACCGTCGAGACCGTCGTTCCCACCGACGGGAGCTCGAAGGATCGGATGCTCGGCCGCTTCACGATCCTCAACGGAACGCGAGCCGGTCAGCGCCTCGGACTGGGCGGATCGGGCATCCGGATCGGCCGCGAGTCGGCGATTTGTGAGATCGTATTGGAAAATCCGAAGGTCTCGCGTCTCCATGCAGAAGTAGTCTCGATCGATGGCAAAGTGATGCTCATCGATCGGAATTCATCGAACGGAACTTATGTCAACGATCAGAAGATCGACAAACGTTTCCTGAAAGACGGCGACATCATCTACTTTGGCGGGCGCAACGCAGTTGCTGTTGCCTATCACGCGTGAGGGGTCATCGTGGCTGACAAGCGGTGTGAGAACGGGCACTTCATCGATGAGTCGTGGGATCTCTGTCCATACTGTCCCGCCGAGGCAGCCGAACCGGACATTCCGATCGTCCGGCCTGCGCGTGTTCCTGAAGCAAGACCGGTGAGTGCGGCGCCTCCTCCGCCGCCACCGCCTCCTGCCGCGCCGCCATCAGCGGCCTCGATGCCATCGATGCCGGCGTCATCGCCGCGCATCACGCCGCCGCCGCCGATGGAGAGAACGGTTGCCGTGCGGCAGATGGACGCGTCCGCGGCGCCTCAGCCGAAGCGCTACGTGGTCGGGTGGCTCGTTGGCTTGAACGGCACGACTCGCGGTGAATCGTTCCCGGTGCGCATCGGAAGAAACGTTCTCGGCCGCGACCGCCGCAGCGATGTCGTCGTGCCCGACGATCAGGCCTCATCGCATCATGCGGACCTCGTGTTTCGTCCCGAGGAGCGGCGATTCATTCTGATGGACCACAACTCGACGAACGGGACGTACGTGAACGAAGTCGAGATCGAGCCGCGCCGCGATCTCGCGACGAAAGATGTGATTCGCATCGGAGCTCATCGTTTCCTCTTCATGCCGCTCTGTCACGATGGCTTCTTCTGGGACGATGAAGGAGCCCTGAAATGATCGGTGGCACCATCGGCAATTACCGCATCGAGCGGGAAATCGGCGAAGGAGGCATGAGCCACGTCTTCATCGGGAAGACGCTTGCCGCGACCGACGTGCTGCCGGCCGACTTCAGCGTCGTGCTGAAAATCATGTCGGACGAGCTTGCGGGTGAGGTCACCGCACGCAAGCGCTTCGTGAAGGAAGCGCAGATTCTCTCGAAGCTGCGGCACCGTTACATCACGCGCTTCTACGAATTCATCAACGACGCTCAGAACGCCGTGCTCGTGATGGAGTACGTCGAGGGAACTCCCGTCGACCTTCTCCTCGGCGAGCGGGGAGCGCTCCCGGTGAGCGAGGCGATCTCCGTCACGCAGTGCCTCCTCGAGGCGCTCGTCTACGCGCACGGCAAAGGGATCATTCATCGCGACATCAAGCCGGCCAACCTCATCCGCGAGAAGTCGGGAACGGTGAAGGTCACCGACTTCGGCATCGCGAAGATCAAAGAAGGTGCAGGCGGCGCAGGGCAGACCGTTCTGACGAAGTCGGGCTTCCTCCTCGGCACGCCGCACTACATGTCGCCCGAGCAGATTCGCGAGCCGAAGGACGCGGGTGCGAAGAGCGACGTCTATTCATCGGGCGTCGTGCTCTACGAGATGCTCACCGGCGCCTTGCCGTTCAACAGCCGCTCGCTGCCGAAGCTCATCGACGCGATCTATCGCGGAGAGAAGCAGGCTCCGAGCGCGCTCCGTCCGGAGATCGACAAAGAGCTCGAGGCCATCGTGCTGAAGGCGATGACGCCGCGGCAGGATCAGCGCTTCGAGACGGCGCGCGAGTTCTTCGAGGCACTCGAGGAGTACAACGCGCGCCAGCCGGTCGCGCGCACCGCGCAGCAGAAGGTTTCGGCGTCGAACATCGAAGCGGCAGTGCAGACGCAGCGCGCGATGACGCCGCCGACACCCGTCATCCCGACGCCTGCCGTTCAGCACTGGCAGCTCGTGAACGTGAAGCCCGAGACGAACGAGAAGTTCTCGCTGCAGGGCGAGATGATGGTCGGCCGCGATCGCACCTGCTCCATCGTTCTCTCGCATCCGGCGGTGTCGCGCAAGCATGCGCGCATCACCCTCAGCGGCAGCCACTGGCTGCTCGAAGATCTGAAGTCGGCCAATGGAACGTACGTGAACAACGCACGCGTCGATCGCGTGCAGCTCAAGCCGGGAGACGTCGTGCGCTTCGGCGCCGATCCGGCGTGCAGTTATGTGTTGAGAGACCACTGATCGTCGCGCGGTTACGCGGACGCGCAGGCTCGCGGTGAACCCCACCTCCGAGCCCGCGAGCCCGCGAAACCGCGTAACCCAGACACGGGAGCCACTATGAGCAACCTCACCTGCCTCCGCTGTAAAGAAGCAATCGACGCGCAGTATGACCAGTGTCCCCATTGCGGCGAACGGGTGACTCTGTTCCAGCGTACGTATTCTTCGCGGCTGCTCGACGGCAAGTATCAGATTCTCGACCGCCTCGGAATCGGCGGCATGGGCGAGATCTTCAAAGTCCGCCACATTCACCTGAACGAGCTTCGCGTCATCAAGATCATGAGGCCCAACGTGGCTTCCGATGATCAGGGGCTGCAGCGCTTCCTCCAGGAAGCGCGTACGTCCACGATGATCAAGCACAAGAACCTGGCCATGCTGTACGACTTCGCGCAGCTCGACGACGGGTCGTACTACATGGTGTGGGAGTTCATCGACGGCACGAACATTCAGAAGTGGATTACGCAGAACGGTGCGGTGCCGCCGCGCCTCGCGATCGAGATGTCGATCCAGGCGCTCAATGGTCTCGAGCATCTGCACTCGATGGGTCTCATCCATCGCGACATCTCGCCTGAGAACATCATGCTGTCGCAGGACCATCACGGGAAGCTGCTGGTGAAGGTCATCGACTTCGGCATCGCGAAGCAACTCGCGGAGGGCGGTGAATCCGGCCAGGGCCTCACGCAGACCGGCATGTTCCTCGGCAAGCTGAAGTACGCGTCGCCGGAGCAGGCGGGATTCCTCCGCGAGGGGGAGCATCTCGATCCGCGGTCCGATCTCTATTCGTTCGGCATCGTGATGTACGAAATGCTCGCGGGGCGCGCGCCGTTCGTGGCGACGAATCCGAACAGCTACATCCTCAAGCATGTGCAGGAGAAGCCGGCGCCGATCGCCGAAGTGAATCCGAACGTGAAGGTGCCGCCGCAGCTCGAAGCGATCGTGATGAAGTCGCTGGAGAAGAATCGCGACCATCGCTACGCGCACGCCGGCGATTTCGCGCAGGCGCTCGAATCGATTCGCAACTCCATTCCGCCCGATCAGAAGTACGGACTCGGCGAGCGGATGATCACGCTGAGCGGAGCGCAGACCCTTGCCGATCTGCCGAAGGTGCCGACGGGGCAGTTCACCGGCGGCGGGACGATGGGGACGATGGCCGGCGGCACACAGCCGGCGATGCGCGGGGGCCCGACGGGAACGAGATCGGCGGCCGATGAGGCGACGATCATGGAGCCGGGCATCAAGCAGCAGGCCACGCTCGCGGGCGGTTCGCCGCGGACGATCGGCAGCGACGAAGCAACCGTCATGGAGAACTTCGGACGGACGGTTGCCGGCGGTGGTGCAGCGGTGAGTGGGGCTGCGCCGACGGTGCAGGAGCGGAAGTACAGCGGCGGCGCAGAGGCGGAAGCAGCGCCGACGATGATCGAGCGCCAGATTCAGATGGCGCCGGGCGCTGCTCCCGCGAAGAAGAACACCTGGATGTTCATCGGCATCGCCGCGGCGCTCGTCGTCGTGCTCGCCGCCGGTGGATGGTTCATGACCCATCAACAAAAGACCACGGCGCCGCCCGTCACCGCGTCCAGCACGGCCGGGTCGCAGGTGACCTCGACTGCGACGACCTCGACTGCGCCGATCGCAGCGGGACATGGAGTGCTGCTCCTCTCCGCATCACCGTGGGGTGATCTCGACAAGATCGTTTCCGCGGATACGAAGAAGCAGGTCGCGCTGGATCAGGATTCGGCGTCGACTCCGACTCGTGTCGAGCTCGAGCCGGGCAAGTACACGGTCACGCTCAAGGGCCCCAACGGAGACCAGACATTCGACGTGAACGTCGAAGCGGGCAAGGCTGTGAAGATTCACAAGGATCTCGGATCTCCCGATCTCGGCCAGCTCGAAAAGGAGATTCAGCCATGAGTCGCGCGCGGCTCCTTTCGATTGTATTGATGGTGTTGCTCGTGCCCGCCGCGGCAATGGCGTCGTGGTACGACGATTACGACGCGGGTACGAACGCGGCGCGCAAAGGCGACTGGAACGGCGTCGTCGCGAAGATGAGCGCCGCGATCAAAGGGAATGGGAAAGAAGACAATCACGCGCGAACCTACGGTGCGATCTTCATCAACTATCACCCTTACTACTATCGTGGGGTCGCCTATCTGAATCTCGGCAAGTACGAGCAGGCGATCAGCGATTTTGAGAAGACGAGCGGGCCGGGTGAAGTCGATCTCGGCGGCATCGACACGCTGATGCAGCGCGCGAAGGCGAAGCTGGAGGCGTCGCAGGCGGCGCCGCCGGAGCCGGCACCGACGCCCGTGCAGCCCAGGCCGGTTGTTCCCACGCCGGCGCCTGTTCCCACGGCGCCGGCGATGGATCCCGCATTGAGATCGCGCGTGCAGGCGGCGATCGACAACGCGAACGCGCATCTGAAATCTGCGCAGCAGCGCAAGGCGACGGGCGCGCCGCAGTACAACCAGGCGCTTCAGGCGATCATGAGCGCGAACACCGGCCTCGCTTCGGCGAAGACGAACGATGATCTGAGCAACGTGCTCGCGACGGCGCAGAACGCTGCGCTGCTCGCCGATGCGGCGCCCGCGCCGGGAGCGCCGCCAACGCCGGCTCCGGCACTCGTGCCGACGAAGCCGGTGCAGGCGACGGAGATCGCACTGGGTCCGACGAAGGAGCGTCTGCGCAAGGCGCTCGAGAAATACTTCGCAGGCGAGTTCGAAGAATCGACGCGCGGCTTCCAGTCGCTGTCGCAGGACCTCCCGCGCAACAGCTGGATCTGGGCCTTCCTCGGCGCATCGCAATATTCGCAGTACGCGTTCGAGGCAGACGACACCTACAAGCAGGCCGCGATGGTTTCGTTCCGAAAGGCGAAGCAGCTCGGCTTCAAGGGCGGCCTGCCGCAGAAATACTTCTCGAAGCGAATCCGCAAGGCGTTCGAGAACGCGGGATAGGACGGGCCGCGCAGAGACGCGGCTCTCGGGCGCGCGGTGTGAGTGAACCCACCGCGCACCCGGACAATCTCGCTACGTCTGCGGTTCTGTTCCGGGCCCGCTGCTGGACGGAGCTCCGAGCGACATCTGCTCCGGTTCCGGCGCTGGTGACGAGCTGCCCGGCATCATGTTGCTGACGCTCTCGGCCACGTTGCTCGCCGTCGACTTCACCTGTTCGACGACTTTGCTGATCACGCTGCGGGCCTTCTGCATCGGCTTCTGCTTCGGCTTCGGCGCTGCCTTCTTCGGAGCAGCGGCCTTCCTGACCGGCGCCGCTTTCTTCTTCGGAGCGGCCTTGCGCGCGGCAGCTTTCTTCGGCGCCGCCTTCTTCTTCGGGGCCGCTTTCTTCGCTGGCGCCTTCTTCACGGGCTTCTTCGCCGCTTTCTTTGCCGGCGCCTTCTTTGCGGCCTTCTTTGCAGCTTTCTTTGCCGGCGCTTTCTTTGCGGCTTTCTTCGCGGACTTCTTCGCTGACTTCCGGGAGGCTGACTTCTTTGCAGCCATTCGTTGTCTCCTTATCAAGAACTTATGGGGCGGGGAGCCGTAATGTTTTGACGTGGGATCAACGCAGCGTGGCAACTCCGTTGCACGAAATTCAATTTAGACGAACATGCCGCGATTGTCACGCTCGATGCGGCTGCCGCGATGGACAATCGCTGTTGCCTTCCTGATCTGGTTCGCAGGTCTGCTGTTTGCGATCTGGCTCTACCTGCTCGACCGCCGTCTGACGCGCGAGCTGGTCCAGCATCGCTGGCGTGAGCCGACGGTGTTCGTCTCCTCGGTGACCGGCCGCGAGTTCACGCGCGTCTATGGTCTCGATTGGCGCACCACGCCGCCTGTCTCGCTTCATGCCATTCCCCGGCCGGTCGCTGACGCGTTCGTCTCGGCGGAGGATGTCAGATTCCGCCACCATCCCGGCGTCGATCCGATCGGCATGCTGCGCGCGGCGTTCGCCGATCTGCGTGCTCGCGGCATCGCACAGGGCGGATCGACGATCGATCAGCAGATCATCAAGACGCGCTACCTTTCGCAGGAGCGCACGTGGCGGCGGAAGCTGGTCGAGATGCTGCTCGCCGTCGCGCTCGACCTGCGGATGTCGAAAGACGAGATTCTCGAGATCTATCTCAACGAGGTCTATCTCGGGCACAGCGGCGGAAGGCCGGTGCTCGGCATCGAGGAAGCGGCGCAGTTGTATTTCGACAAGAGCGCGCCGCAGCTTCGCCTGGATGAGGCCGCGCTGCTCGCGAGCATCATCCGCGCTCCGAACCGCGATACGCCGGAGAAGCGGCCCGACCTCGTGCGTGCGCGCCGCGACGCAATTCTGAAGGTGATGCAAGATCATCGCTGGATCAGCGACGCGCAGTTCGACGATGCGGTCCGCCGGCCCGTCGAATTTCATCGCGGCGCGATCCCGCAGCCGCCGTATCCGTTCTACATGCGCGCGCTGCGTGCGGAGATCGTTGACCGGATCGGCGTGCGTGCGGTCATCGAAGGTGGGTTGTCGATCGTCTCCGAGATCGATCCCGCCGCGCAGCGGGCCGCGGAGCGCATCGCGAACCGCGCTCCGGCCCAGCTTGCATCGCGCTTCGACTGGATCGCTGCCGCGGCCCGGCAGGAGCCGCTCGAGGTCGCGATTCTCTCCGTCGATCCGCGCAACGGCGGCGTGCGCGCGCTGGTCGGTGGCAGCGACTACGACGTCTCGCCCTTCGACCGCACATCGAACATGAAGCGGCAGCCCGGCTCGGCGTTCAAGACGTTCGCCTATCTCACGTCGATCGCGCGGAAACGCGCGACTCCCGCAACGCTGCTGCTCGACGAGCCGCTGACACTCACGGTCGCGAATGAGTCGTGGTCGCCGCACAACTACGACGAGCAGTATCGCGGCCGCGTCTCGCTGCGCGAGGCGTTCGAGCATTCGCTCAACGTTCCCACCGTGCGTCTGACCGAGGATGTCGGAGTGCGGCGGGTGATCACGACGGCGCATCGCTTCGGGTTCGAAGAGCACTTCAACGATGTGCCGGCGATCCCGCTCGGCGTTACCGAAGTCACGATGCGCGAGCTGACCGCGGCCTACACCGCCTTTCCGAATCTCGGCGTGCGCGTCGAGCCGTACCTGCTCTCCGAGGTGCGCGACCGCGAGCGCAAGCTCCTCTTCACGCGCAAGATCGAACGCTCGCGCGTCGCGGACGAAGCTCCAACCTACGTGATGCACACGCTGCTGCGCGGAGTCGTGCAGCGCGGAACCGCGGCAAGGCTCAAGCGGTACGGCCTCGCGTATGCGGCGGGGAAGACAGGAACCACGAACGATTATCGCGACGCGTGGTTCGTCGGCTACACGCCCGACATGGTGACCACCGTCTGGACCGGTTTCGATCACGGCGCGCCGCTGCGGCTCTCCTCCGCCGAAGCTGCGATCCCGATCTGGGGCGGCTACATGAGCGCGATCCCCCACGAACATCGCGAGCCGGCTCCGCCGAAAGGAGTGACGTTCCGCGACATCGATCCCGAGACCGGCATGCTCTGGCGCGGGGGTTGTCCGGGACCGGTTCACGAAGTGTTCCTCGACGGCACCGCGCCAACGCACCAATGCCCGCGCGGCATCATCGGCGGCATCGTGCGCAGAGTCTTCTTCTCGCGCGACACGTTCGGCGATCCGCCGGCGATTACCGTCGATCAATTCCGCAAGTGGGCATCAGAAGCGGATCGCGACCGGCGGGAGGTGAAGGGAGTGCTGGGAAGATTGCGGAGATTTTTCGACTAGATGGGACGAATGGGACCGATGGGACTTATGGGACCTATGGGCGGATTCCGTTTCTCCCTATAGGTCCCATAGGTCCCATCGGTCCCATTCGTCCCATCTCATTGACTTCGCGTCATCCGCGATCTAGATTGATTTCGCTGGAGTGATTTGGGGCCGCTTGCAACCAGCTTAAAAAAAGCTAAATCGCCGCCGTTTCGAATTCGCTTTTCGAGAGGCCCCACGTCATTCGGCGTGGGGTTTTTGTTTTTACCGCGGGCCCGCGAGTCCGCGTCGCCGCGAGACCACTCATGCAGGATTTCATACAGGCAATCGCAGACGAACACGTTTACCTCTTCGATGGCGCGATGGGGACGATGCTCTACTCCAAGGGCGTCTTCATCAACAAGTGCTATGACGAGTTGAACGTCCGCAATCCGGAGATCGTGCTGGAGGTGCATCGCCAGTACGTTCGTGCCGGCGCGGAGATCATCGAGACCAACACGTACGGGGCGAATCACGTCAAGCTGCACGGCTTCGGCATCGAGGACGAGCTGCGCGACATCAACATCCGCGGCGCGGAGCTCGCGCGCAAGGCGGCGGGCGAGTCCGTCTACGTGGCCGGCGCGATCGGGCCGCTTGGGATTCGCATCGAGCCGTACGGCCCGACTTCGGTCGACGAAGCGCGCGAGCACTTTCGCAAACAGGCCGAGGCGCTGCGCGATGGCGGCGTCGATCTCTTCATTCTCGAGACGATGGCGAACATCGCCGAAATCGAGCAGGGCATCCTCGCGATTCGCGACGTCTGCTCTCTGCCGATCATCGCGCAGATGACGATCGGCACCGATGGCCGGACCGCGTATGGCGATGTCCCGAAGACCATCGCGCAGCGGCTCGATCGCGCCGGCGCCGACGTCCTCGGCCTCAACTGCTCCGTCGGCCCTGATCTTCTGCTCGATGCCGTAGAAGAAATGGCCAGCGTCACCGCGAAGAAGATCTCCTGTCAGCCGAACGCCGGCCTGCCGCGCGATGTGAACGGGCGGCAGATGTACATGGCCTCGCCGGACTATTTCGCAAAGTACGCGAAGCGCCTCATTCACAAAGGCGTGAAGTTCATCGGCGGGTGCTGCGGCACGACGCCGGAGCACATCAAGATGATGGCCGATGCGGTGCGGCCGCTCTCTCCGCGCCGCGCGTTCGTGATCGTCGAGCGCAACGGAAAGAAGGAGGAGCATCGCGGAGTCGAGCCGGAACCGATGGCGCAGCGTTCCAACTGGGGACGCAAGCTCGCCGCCGGCGAGTTCGTCAGCACGATCGAGATCACGCCCCCCAAAGGTCCGAATCCGGAGGCGATGATCAACTCCGTCCGCGCGATTCGCGAGGCCGGCGTCGATGCCGTGAATGTTCCCGATGGCCCGCGCGCGCAGAATCGCATGGGCGCGATCGCCGTCGCCGTGCTGCTGCAGCAGAGAGTTGGGATCGAGACGGTCCTCCACTACTGCTGCCGCGATCGCAATCTCCTCGGCATGCACTCCGATCTGCTCGGTTGCGCCGCACTCGGCCTCCACAATCTGCTGCTGATCACCGGCGACCCTCCGAAGATGGGGCCGTACCCCGAGGCGACGGCGGTGTTCGACATCGATTCGATCGGACTGACGAACATGGTGTCGCTGATGAATCGCGGCCTCGATCTCGGCGGCAATCCGTTCGGAGAACCGACGCGCTTCACGGTCGGCGTCGGTGTGAATCCCGGCCATCTCGATCTCGATTACGAGTTGCGCCGGCTCGACTGGAAAGTAAAGGCAGGCGCGGAGTACGCGATCACGCAGCCCGTGTTCGACGTCCGCCAGCTCGAGCACTTCCTCGATCGCATCGATCACATGCGGCTGCCGGTCGTCGCCGGCATCTGGCCGCTTCTCTCCTATCGCAACGCGCAGTTCATGAACAACGAAGTGCCGGGCGTGAGCGTGCCGGACGACGTGATGGAGCGGATGCGGATCGCAAGCGAGAAGTCGAAGGAGCACGCGTTGCACGAAGGCGTCTCGATCGCACGCGAAACGCTGTCGCGTGTCCGTGATCGCGTCGCAGGCGTCCAGGTCTCAGCACCGCTGGGGCGAGTGGATCTCGCGCTCGAGGTATTTGCGAACTTCGTCGGCAATAAGACGGTGGAGAAGGCGTAGGTGGGTGCTGGGTCGCTAGGGAGAAAAGTCACCCAGCCACCCAGTAGCCCAGCGCCCCAGTAGCCCAGCGCCCGACTACCGTTTCTCGATCACTGCGATCGACACGTCATCATCGATCGGCCGCGTGTTCGTGAACGTCTTCCACTCGTCCATGACGCTCTGCACGAGTGCGTGCGCGGGGGCGTTCGGATGCCAGCCGATGATCGCGTCGAGGTAGGCGTCGCCGAATTCGCGGCTGTTCGTGTTGCGCGCTTCGGTCAGTCCATCGGAGTGAAGCAGGAGCCGCTCGCCCGGCGCGAGCCAGCCGCGGGACTCTTCCCACTCCATCGCAGCCTTGATGCCGAGGGGATAGGCGCCGCGGCCGATGCGCTCGGCGATCTTACCGCCGCCGTCGATCTTGAGAATCGGCGGATGTCCCGCAACGGTTGCGACGAAATTTCCGTCCGGCGAGAGCAGCACATAGCAGCAGGCGAAAAACGATCGATTCGTCCCCGTGCGGCAGAGGATGCGATTGAGACTCGCGGTGATCGCCGCAGGCGTTGGATCGACTTCCAGTTGCGTCCGGAATGACGCGTGCGCGACGGCCATCACCAGGCCCGCCGCCATTCCATGTCCCGACGCATCGCCGAACAGCACGGCGAGCCGGCCATCGGGAAGCGGGACGAAGTCATAGATGTCGCCGCCGACCATGTTGGCCACGATGTTCTGAGCCGCGATGTCGTACGTCGCCATCCGCGGCGGGAACTTCGGCACGAGCGTCGCCTGCAGATCGCGCGCGAGCTCGAGCTCATCGCGAAACTTCAGTTTGTCGATGATCTCCATCGCCAGCAGCGTCGTCATGAGCAGGAACGTGGCGGTCAGTTCGACGAAAGTCAGCACCGGCACGCGGTGCAGCGACGTGGCCAGAGAGACCAGCAGGAAGACGAAAAAAACCTGCGCGAAGATGAACGCGAAGCGCCGCAGCGGCGCGAGTTTCTTTGCGACTCCGTAGAGGATCGCGCTCGACGTCCGGATCCAGCGGCACCAGGCGCGCGACTCGTGCTCGATCTCCGCGGCATGATCGGCCACGAGGATGCGCTTCGTCTCCGGCCATTCGTAAGAATAGAAGTTCGCCACGTCGCTCGCCTTCAGCGAGCGAATCGTGTTCTTGCCGAGCTCCAGCCAGTCGTGAAAGCGAGCCACATCAGGATTGTACGTACGAGAGGGACGCGGGTTTACACTTTGAGAGCTAATGCCCTCCAAAATGCTGCCCAGGCTGACTTGTCTGCTTCTCGTTTGGGCGGCGGCTGCGAACGCGCAGGAACTTCCTTTCACCCACTTCACGCCGAACGATCAGGTAGCGCCGCTCACCTCCGCCAGCGTGCAGAAGATCGCGCAGGATCACCTCGGGTACATCTGGTTTGCGTTCTATTCGACCGGCATCGCGCGTTACGACGGCCATTCGATGGAATCGTTCACGACCGACGATGGTCTGGCGGATCTCACCGTACGCGAGGTTCTCGAGGATTCGTCGCATCATCTCTGGGTCGGCTCGGAATCGGGGCTCGTTGTCTCGGAGAAACCGCTCGAAGCGTACGAGCCGGGCGGGCGCGTTCATTTCGTCTCCGAGCTCGGAGGCACGCGTCTCGTCCATGCGCGCATTCGCCGCAGTTGCGCGTCGGAGCGCGATGGCTGGGTGTGGATCGGCACGCAGGACGGCATCTACAAGTACCGCATCGAGCATGGGAAGCTGACCGGTACGGCGATCGATCTCGGCACGCTGCCGCGCGCCGTGAACTGCATCTACGCGCTCGCCGACGGCTCGGTGCTCGCCGGAATGAATCAGGGAGCGCTGATCAGCGTCGATCCCGCCGGGCGCGCGCGCGTCGTTGCGACACTGCCCGCCGCTCCTGCATCACTCATCGAGACCTCGGACGGGCGAGTCTGGGGCGGCAGCGTCGACGGTGCGCTCTGGACGTTTCAGAAGGGCCAGATCACCGAGCTCAATCACGATTTTCACGAACGCGTCGTCGCGCTCCTCGAAGATGGATCGCGCGTGTGGGCCGGAAGCCTCGGCTCCGGCGCGATTTGGATGGACCGCGCGGATCCATCGAAGCGGATGCTCGTTCGCCGCGCGCAGGGACTGCTCGGCGAAACGCTCTGGGCGTTGCTTCGCGATCGCGAGGGCAATATCTGGTTTGCGCAGAATGGCGGCGCTTCGCGTCTGCGCAGGGACTGGGCGGCATTCGAGGCATACACCGGCCGGCTTCATCCCGCTGCGCCTCCCGTTCTTCCGGACGTCAGCGCGTTCTGCGTCGTGCCTCGCAACGGTTCGCCCGTTCCGAGCCCATGGTCGCCGTATCTCTGGATCGGAACCGGAGGCGGCCTCGCCGGAATTGCTTCTGATGGCTCGACCTTCACACTCCGCGCGGATCAGGGATTGCTGAGCAACTCGATCTACTCCGCGGGCTATGACCGCAACGGAAGGTTGTGGGTTGGAACGGTGGGCGGCGTGGCCTGCATCTCGACGCCCGAGCAGATTCCGCCCGCTCTCGAACGTTCGAAGAGAACGCCGGTGACCATCGGCGGAAAAGCGGCGATCGTCTCCAGCTACGCATTCGATGTCACGTATGGCGCGCGTGCGTTCACGTTCCCCGATGGCGCACCGGCGATGTGGTTCGCCGGAACGCGAGGCGTCGAAGCGGTGACGAACGATCGCTGGCTCGTGTTCGGAACTGCGGATGGACTGCCGCCGACAGGCGGCACGAGCGTCGCGGTCGATGCGCGTGGATTCGCGTGGGTCACGACCGCGGACAACGGCTTGTACCGGTCGGCATCGCCGGTCGCTGCGGGCGCGCGCTTCGCGCCGGTGTGGACGAGCGAGCAGGGCGCGCCGACGGACTCGATGCGGACACTGCTGTTGCGCGGCGACCAGTTGTGGGTCGGTACCGCCGAGGGGTTGACGGTTCTCGACACGAGAACGGTGAAGCCGATTGCACAACTCTCGCGACATGAGCTGCATGGTGGCCTGATCGTCGGGATCGCGGAGTCGCCGGTCACCGGAATGATCTGGATCAGCGATAACGCAGGACTCGTGTCCGTCGATCCGAAGACGTTCAAAGTCGTCGATCGCGTGACGAAGGCCGACGGTCTCATCGACGACGAAGCGTGGGCGTATGGTCCGATCGCCGTTGGTGAGAACGGGCGCGTGCACTTTGCGACGCCCAACGGCGTGTCGATCTTCGATCCCGCGGTGCTCGCTCCCGCGCCGCTTCCTCCGCCGATTCGCTTCCGTCATGTCGCGTTTCGCGAAGATCGCGATGGCAACAACGAGATCGCGATCGAGTACGCGGCGCTGACGTTCTCCGATGAGTCGCGCGTCCGCTATCGCACGCGGCTGGTCGGCTATGACACGTGGTCGCCGGAAAAGAGCGATTACAAGATCCGCTACACGAACCTTCCGGCGTTCATGTTCGCGCGCGACTACGTCTTCGAAGTGCAGGCGCGCAACGCCGATGGCGTCTGGTCGCAGCAGCCGCTGAGCTGGCGCTTCTCCGTCATGCCGGCGTGGTGGCTTCGCTGGTGGGCGTTCCTCGCATATGTCGTCGTGATCGGTCTCGGCGGATATGTCATCAACCGGTTCCGTCTGCGCCACCTCAAGCGGAAGAACCGGATGCTCGAAGATCTCGTGCTCGCGAGAACGGAAGAGATCCGCTCGCAGGCGCGCGAGCTCGAGACGCTCGATCGGATGGTGGAAGTCATCAACCGCGAGCTCGTCCTCGAGAACGTGCTGAAGAGCATTCTCGAACAGGGGCTGCGCCTCTTCCCGCAGGCGGAGAAGGCGGCGTTCGTGAAGTTCGATCACGAGACGCAGCGGACCGAGGTCGTCGCCGTGAGCGGCTATGACCCGGAGATCTTCCGCGGGTTCAGCATGTCGCTCGAAGAGGCGATGCGCCGTTACTCCGAACATGCCGAGCAGCTCGAGGAAGGCGTCTACCTCGTCCACGAAGAGGATTTCGTCGCGCTCGCAGGCTCCGACAAGACGGGCAAGCTGCCGGTGCCGAAGTCGATGCTGGCGATGGCGGTGACGCTTGGCGGGCGCGTCGAAGGATTTCTCGTCTTCGACAACTTCACCGATCGAAATGCATTCAGCCGCTACGACCTGCGCGTGCTGTCGCGTCTGCGCGAGCACGCCGTGTCGGCGATCAGCAAGGCGCGCATTCTCCGCGAGCTGCAGATCAAGAATCGCCAGGCCGAAGAAGCGAATCAGGCCAAGAGCGTCTTCCTCGCCAACATGTCGCATGAGCTGCGCACGCCGATGAACGCGATCATCGGCTTCTCGGAGATCCTCACCGAACGTCTTGCCGAAAAGATCGAGCCGAAATACCTCGGCTTCCTGAAATCGATCCTGACCTCCGGCCAGCATCTGCTCGCGATCATCAACGACATCCTCGATCTGTCGAAAGTCGAAGCGGGGAAGATGGAGCTCTTCCCCGAGACGTTCAATGTGCGCGCCGCCATCGACAGCGTCTGCCAGGTGATGAAGGGAACTTCCTCGCGGAAGAACGTGACGTTCTCCATCGAGATCGCGCCCGGGGTGGAAGAGGTCGAGACCGATCTCGCGAAGTTCAAACAGATTCTCTACAACCTGCTTTCGAATGCGGTGAAGTTCTCTCATTCCGGATCGCTCGTCATCGTGCGTGCGAAGAGCGTCGCCGGCGGCGACGGAAGGCCGGAGTCGATTTCCATCAGCGTGATCGATCAGGGCATCGGCGTCGCGCCCGAGCATCTGAAGGTGATCTTCGACGAGTTCACGCAGGTCGATACGACCGTGAGCCGGCAGCATGGCGGCACGGGACTCGGTCTCTCGCTTGTGAAGAAGTTCGTCGAGCTGCAGAAGGGGCGCATCGAAGTGCAGAGCAAGCCGGGTGAGGGAAGTGTGTTCACCTTCACTCTGCCGCGATTCTTCCAGGGTGCGACGATTCCAAGTCCGATCGTGAATCCGGATGGAACCGTGATTCCGCCCGGCGACCGCATCCTCGTCGTGGAGGACGACGACAACGCCTACGACGCGCTCAGCACGTATCTGCAGTCCGCCGGCTATGTGCCGGTGCGCGCGAAGACCGGACCGGAGGCGCTGCGGCTCGCGCAGACCATGCAGCCGATGGCGATCACGCTCGATCTCGTCCTGCCCGGGATGGAAGGACTCGAGGTCCTCAAGACCCTGAAGGCGGAAGAGAAGACGGCGCCGATGCCGGTGATCATCGTCTCGATGCTCGACAATCGCGAGCTCGCGCTGGCGATCGGTGCGGAGGACTACTTCGTGAAGCCGGTCGACTGGCCGCGCATGTTGCGAAGGCTGCGCGAGATCACGGCACGCGTGTCGTCGAACGGCGCCCGGCTGCTGTTGATCGACGACGACATCTCCGTGCACGAGATGCTCGAGCACGAGCTGCAGAACGAGGGCTATCAGCTCGAGAAAGCATTCTCGGGACAGGAAGGCCTCGATCGCGCGCAGTCGATGAAGCCCGATGTGATCGTGCTCGATCTCAACATGCCGGGGATGAGCGGCTTCGAAGTGGCGGAAAGGCTCAAGCGCCGCGAGGAGACCGCGCGCATTCCGATCGTCGTCTTCACGGGACGCGACCTGAGTGCGACGGAGCGCGAGCTTCTGCGCGACGGCATCAGCGGACTCGTGATCAAGGGAAGCGCAGCAGGAATGCGATTGATCGGCGCGATCCGGTCGGTGCGGGGGATCGCGTGATGCGGACTTGCGGTTACGCGGGCTCGCGGGCTCGCGGTGTTTGATCTCGCGTTACGGTGAAGCCACCGCGAGCCCGCGCACCCGCGAGCCCGCGTAACCAATCACGGCTTCTCCAACATCTTCCACTGCACATCCGTCAGCATCTTCTGCGCGATCGTCTCGAATTCCTTGCGCGTTTTCTCCGGCAGGTCGAGTTTGGCGTAGTGCGCTTCGATGCGATCGGCGGCGACGACGTGCGTTGCGGCCGCGCGTGCCTGCGGTTCGCGGCCGAGGTGCTGGGCGGCGATCGTGAGGTAGATCTGGGCGGTTTCGTAAAGAGGAATCGAGTCGAGGAGTCCGAACGAGGCCAGCTTCAACTCACTCGCTGCGGCTTCGAAGTTTCCACTGTTGACGTGTTCCACGCCGCGCTTGAGGAGCGACTTGTAGAAGTCGTTCACAGTTGCCGCGTGCGATGGCACGGCTGCCGAGATCAGAGTGATGACAACCGCTGCTGCCATCGAGCGTAAGGAGTTTTTCATGAGGACAATGGATACCGCGAACCCGCGAGGCATTCTGCCATGGCTCCGGTTCGGCTTGCAAAGTGCGCTACCATCGGCATTTGTTGCGTAAACACGTCATCGTAGTCGGCGGGGGACTGGCAGGACTGGCGGCGTCGATCTATCTGGCGCGGGCCGGGAAATCCGTCACCATCTTCGAACGGCGTCGTTACCTCGGCGGACGTGCGATCACGCATTTGCGCCGCGGCTTCCGTTTCAATCTCGGTCCTCATGCTCTTTATCGGGGCGGCGGAGCGTCGATGGTCTTTCGCGAGCTCGGCGTTCCCATCCGCGGCGGAGTGCCCCGGCTCGCGGGCACTGCACTCTTTCATGACGAACGGTACCGGCTTCCGGTTACGCCGTGGTCGATTCTCGCGACCTCGCTCCTTTCGTTCTCTGCGAAGCGGGAAGCGGCAGCACTCCTGTTGCGGATGGGCCGCATGGACGCGAAACAGGCTGCTGATCTGACCGCGGACGAATGGCTCGATCGCAATGTGGTCAACGAGCGCGTTCGCGACTTTGTTCGCGGACTCATCCGTCTCAGCACGTACTGCTGCGATACCAGGTCGCTCAGTGCCGCATTCGCCATCCGTCAGCTGCAGATTGCACGGTCGAAAGTGACTTATGTCGACGAGGGGTGGCAGAAGCTCGTCGACAGTCTGCACAGTCTCGCCGTCGCGTCGGGAGTGAACTTCGTCTCGAGCAACCGCGTCGTGGCCGTCGTGCATGACGGCGAGGTCAAAGGTGTGGAGCTCGGCGGCCTCGAGCTCGAGGATCGCAACGACACGCAGTCCGTCGCGCTGCCGGATGCGATCCCGGAATACGAGCCGGGCGCGAAGATCCCGGCCGCCGACGTGCTGCTCGCGGTCGAGCCTTCGAGTGCCGCGGAGATGTTGCGAGCCGGCGGCGACGACTCGCTCGCGAAGGAATGGTCCTCGCTGCAACCGGTCGAGGCGACATGCCTCGATGTCGCGCTGTCGTCCTTGCCGCGGCCGAAGGATACGTTCGCGCTCGGCATCGACAAGCCGCTCTACTTCTCGGTGCATTCGGCCGCCGCACAGTTGACGCCGAAGGGTGGCGCGCTGATTCACGTGATGAAGTACCGCGCGCAGCGCGCCGCGATGCACGATCTGGAGATCGATCAGGGGAATGATCGCCGTGCAGAAGTCGCCGCCGACGAGCGCGAGCTCGAAGAATTGCTCGAGCTGATGCAGCCCGGCTGGCGCGATGTGCTCGTGCATCGCCGCTTCCTTCCGGCGATGACGGTGTCGAATGCCCTCGTCACGCCGAAGACAAAGCGGCCCTCGCCCGTGACGCCGATTCGCGGCCTCTATCTCGCCGGCGACTGGGTCGGAGACGAAGGCCTGCTGTCCGATGCCGCGCTACTGAGCGCGAGAGCCGCGGCCCGCGCGATCCTCGGTTAGGCAGCGTTTCAGGACAGCCACCGGGCGATGAAATCCGGATGGACGGTCCAGCCGAGGAAGCCGGCGGCGCCGAAGAAGAAGCCGAAGAGCAGGAACGCGATCGCGACGGCGAACAGCCACTTCTTCTTCGTCAGGGCGGTGACGCCGAGGATTGCCAGTGCGACGGAGAACGCGGCGTCCGACATGTCGAACTGATCGTCGTGCACGTTCAGCGCGTCGTACTCCTTCTGAAATCCCTCGGCCTTCGTCTTGATGGCCGCCTTCTCGCTCTCGTAACGCTTCACATTCGATTCGTAGAGCGCGACCTTCTTCTCGATGGCGTCGCGAGCGGGACCGCTGGCGAATTCGCGCTGGATCGTCAGTTGATCGAGCACAGACTCGGCCAGATTCTGCTTCGTGCTCTTCGACTGGTAATACGACCAGGCATCGACGGCGTTGGCCTGCGCCTGCGCCATCGCCTGCGTGATGTTCCCATCCTTGATGTTGCAGATGGCCATGAACGTCGCCGTGATCGCAACGAGCACGGCGACGAAGTTGTTCAGACCGGAATGTTCGTCGTTGTTTTCCGCCACGAACAGAGTTTACAACCGGCGTACGTTGATGCTGCCGCCCGACGTGCGGAGCACGAGCTTCGGCCCGCCTGCGTTGATCTTGCCGTTGAGCGAATCTTCGTCATGCTTGCCGGTGACGGTGACCGGCAGCTCGCTGTCGACGCCGCCGCCGCTCGCGTGCGCATCGAGATCGAGATTCGCGTTCGCCGGCAGCGAGACCGTGATGCTGCCGCCGGACGTCGAGAGCTTCGAGTCCGCCTGCGGCGCTGCGACAAACCTCGCGCTCACCGATCCGCCGGACGTCGACGCATCGACCGCACCGCGTGCTTCTTCGATCTTGATCGAGCCGCCGGAAGTACGCGCATAGAGATCGCCCCCGATCCGATCGACTTTGATCGAACCGCCGGAGGTCTTCAGCTCTGCAGGTCCGGTTGCATCCCCGATGCGAATCGTGCCGCCCGAGGTGTGCACCGACAGCTTGCCGTTCGCGCCGGTGAGCTCGACGTCTCCTCCCGAGGTCGCGAGCGTGACGGTGCCGCTGATCTTGCCCGTCCGCACATCGCCGCCCGAGGTGTGAGCGTTGACGTTGCCATTCAGGTCGGCGAGATCGACATTGCCGCCGGAGGTGTCGACTTCGACGTTGTAGTGCGCCGGAACGCGGACGTTGTAGCG
The DNA here is from genome assembly GCA_021325515.1 of Acidobacteriota bacterium. Classification (GTDB taxonomy): domain Bacteria; phylum Acidobacteriota; class Thermoanaerobaculia; order Gp7-AA8; family Gp7-AA8; genus JAJPHC01. The sequence goes on along the minus strand of JAJPHC010000028.1, from coordinate 130,906 downwards.
GACGCGGAGCGGATCGCCGAAGCTGAGAATCCGCAGCGTCGACTCGTACTTGCCAGTCACCGTGACGTCGTTTCCGTTCTGGGAAAACGTGACGGTATGCCGTTTGAGGTACGACTCGCGATCCGCATCGCGCTGAATCTCGATCGCGACGCCGGTTCCGCCGCTGACGATCTTCACATCGCCGATCCCCGCCTGGAGATGCAGCGTCCCGCCGTCTCCCACATTGAAGCCCCGCTTGATGACGTCGTGCGACTCGGCGTGCAGCGCCGAAGCGAGGACGATCGTTGCGGCGAGTGCGAGTGTGCGTTTCATGGTTTCCTCCTGTTTCGACTTCGATATACGCCCGGCGGGCTCAAAAGTTTGTAAGATCCGGTTTTCGATTCCCAACAGCAGGAGCCTTGATGCCGATCGATGACGCGTTGTTCAAGCTGGCCATGTCGCATTTCGCCAGTGGTGTGACGGTGGTGACGACCGAACATGAGGGAAAGCCTTACGGGATGACGGTCGCCGCATTCTCCTCGCTGTCGCTCCATCCGCCGCTCGTGCTGATCTGCATCGAGAAAACAGTGAAGACCCACGACGCCATTGCAGGCGCGGGCAAGTTCGGCGTGAGCATCCTCAACAGCAAGCAGGCTGATGTGTCCAATCGTTTCGCATCGCGGGCCGAGGACAAGTTCGCAGGCATGGAAATCGTAAAAGGGGAACTGGATCTGCCGTTGATTGCCGGGGCAATCACGAGGTTGTCCTGTCGTGTGAGCAGCAAGCTCGAAGGCGGCGATCACACGATATTTGTCGGCGAGATCGTCGGCGCAACCACGGAGGAAGGGGAGCCGCTCGTTTACTATCGGGGCGGCTATCGCGAGATCCGGTTCTGAAGCCCATGCCCACAGCCTCGTTCCGTCGCGCGTTGAAGCGCGCGTTCCGCAGCAAGAAAAACCGCCGTCTCGTCGTCCGCCGTGGACGCCTGGAGACGCTCTCGTTCACTTCGAAGATCTTCGCCAACACGCGTGAAGTGACGATCTATCTGCCGCCCGGTTACGACGAGCACGCCGATCGACGCTATCCCGTGCTCTACATGCAGGACGGCCAGAATCTCTTCGATCCGAAACGCTCCTTCATTCCGGGACAGCACTGGCGTCTCGCTGAAGCAGCCGATGCAGTGATCTCGGAGCGGAAGGCGCGGCCGATGATCATCATCGGCATCGACAACATGGGAGCCCAGCGCATCGACGAGTACACGCCGACGCGCGACGCCGCGCACAAAGCGGGAGGGCGCGCCGCCGACTACGCGCGGATGCTGCTCGAAGAGCTGAAGCCGCTGATCGATGATGGCTATCGAACGGAGCCCGGCCGCGAGGGCACAGGCATCGGCGGTTCTTCCCTCGGCGGGCTGCTCACGGCGCACGTCGCGCTGACGCAGCCGGCGGCATTCTCCGTCGCCGCGATCATGTCGCCCTCCGTCTGGTGGGACAACCGCGTCATCCTGAGCGAAGCCGATCGTTTTCGCGGCGAACGGCCGCGCATCTGGCTCGATACCGGCGGCCGCGAAGGCTTCAACGCGCTGCAGGACGCACGTGCGCTGCGCGATCGCCTGAAGAAGAACGGCTGGGGGGAAGAGCAATTGAAGTACTACGAGGACCGCCGCGCGGATCACAGCGAGCGGGCCTGGGCGGCCAGAGCGCCGATGATGCTCGAGTTTCTGTATAAGCTGTAGTCGGGCAAATGCTCGATTCCCTCTCACGCCCGCTGCACGACCTTCGGATCTCGATCACCGATCGATGCAACTTTCGCTGCGTCTACTGCATGCCGCGCGAAGTCTTCGGCCGCGACTTCGCCTTCATGGACCGCGCGGAGCTGCTCACCTTCGAAGAGATCGAGCGCATCGCGCGCCTCTTCGTCGCGGCGGGCGTGGAGAAGATCCGGCTCACCGGCGGTGAGCCGTTGCTGCGCCGCGATGTCGAGAAACTGATCGCGATGCTGGCGGGCATCGACGGGCTGCGCGATCTTGCACTCACGACCAACGGCGTGCTGCTGACGCGCGAGAAAGCGAAGGCGCTCGCGGAAGCAGGGCTGAAGCGGATCACGATCAGTCTCGATGCGATCGACGACGCGACGTTCCGCCGGGTGACGGATGCGAGCTTCGGCGCCGCCGACGTCCTGCGCGCGATCGACAACGCAGCCGCTGCGGGGCTCGCACCGGTCAAGATCGATGCTGTGCTCAAGCGCGGTCTGAACGAGCGCGAGATCCTTCCTCTGGCGAAACAGTTTCGCGGGACGGGGCACATCGTCCGCTTCATCGAGTTCATGGATGTCGGATCGTCGAATCGCTGGCGCATGGATGAAGTGGTGCCGGGCAGCGAAGTCCTCGAGACGATCTCGCGCGAATGGCCGCTCGAACCGATTGCGCCGGCGTACGCGGGCGAAGTCGCGGAACGCTGGCGCTACGCCGATGGTGCGGGAGAGATCGGCGTCATCACGTCGGTCACCCGTCCGTTCTGCGGCGCGTGCACACGCGCGCGCCTCTCCGCGGATGGGGAGCTGTTCACCTGCCTCTTCGCTTCTTCAGGCCGCGATCTGCGCGCGCTCGTGCGCAGCGGCGCCGATGACGATGCGATTCGCAACGTGATCACATCCGTGTGGCGGACGCGCGACGATCGCTATTCCGAATTGCGCGCCGATCTCCCGTCGTCGCGCAAAGTCGAGATGTGGCACATCGGCGGCTAGCGGGGCCAGGGGTGAGGGGCCTCTGCTTCATCCCGAAAACGATCCCCCAGCCGCGCCATCCCCGCAACAAACTGAGGCTTCCCCGCCATCGACGGATGGCGCACCTTCTCGTGCGGAATTCCCATCTTCGCCAGCGATGACGATGCCTGATTGCCGATCGCGACGATCAGCTCGAAATCGAAGAGCCGCGCCAGCCGTGCGATGAAGCGCGATCCGATCTCGAGCTCCGCCGGCGACGGGACGCGGTTCGACAGCGGATTGCCCGCTTGAAACGGGTGAAACGGAAATGCGTTCCACAGCAGCGGCAGCGGCGCGATCTCCCGAATCGTTTCCCACACCATCGTCGCACTCGCCTCGGTCGACAACTTCGGTCCCAGGGTCGCCTTGCGATACCCGTGATCGGCGCCGAGAACGAGGCCGCTGCGCGTGGGCACGCCGGCAAGCATCAGCGCTTCACTCACGAACGCGATGCCGGTGAGACGTCCGCCGCGATGGCTGACCGCTTCGCCGATGAGCAGCATGCGCGGCCCGATGGCATCGAGCTCCTCGAGGTAAAGGCGCAGATTGCGGCGGCGCACCGCATTCCCGCGCAGATCGCCCTCGATCCGCGAGAACTGGTTGCAGGCGCGCTCGGAGACGGGAGTCGCGGAGAGCTCCCTGAGAAAGCGATCGAAGCGGGACATGCGCGGCGTGCATCGTACAATCGCCCGTCCGAGAGGAGATCAAAGAACGATGAAGTTGTTTGGCTGCTTTCTTCTTGTCGCAACGACTGCACTCGCTCAGCAGCAGAATCAGCTTCCGACGAATCCGCCGAAGGATCCCGCGGAAGGTGTCACCTCCGTCACAAAAGTGGTTCCGGGGCCTTCAGCAACCGGGCCGCTCGATACGAAGCCGTTGAAGTGGCGCGCCATTGGCCCGGCAAACATGGGCGGCCGCATCGCGGACTTCGCGGTCAACGAGAAGGATCCCTACACGATGTTCGTCGCGGTCGGCACCGGCGGCGTGCTTCGCACGACGAACAACGGGACGACATGGACGCCTGTGTTCGACAAGGAAGCAGTCGCGTCGGCGGGCTCCGTCGCGATCTCACAGAACAATCCGAAGATCGTCTGGGTCGGAACCGGCGAAGGAAACTCGCGCAACAGCTCCTCGTGGGGCAACGGCATCTACAAGTCGGCGGACGGCGGAGACACCTGGACGAACATGGGTCTTCCCGATTCAGGAGACATTCCGAAGATCGCACTCGATCCGAAGAACGACGACGTGATCTACGCCGCGGTCCTCGGCCATCTCTGGGGATGGAACAAGGAGCGGGGCATCTACAAATCGAGCGATGGCGGCAAGACGTGGCAGCAGTCGCTCGCGATCGACGAGAAGACTGGCGCGATCGATGTCGTCGTCGATCCATCCACGCCGTCGACGGTGTACGCGGCGATGTGGGCGCGCCGGCGCTATCCGTGGGGATTTGACAACGGCGGCGCGACGAGCGGGATCTACAAGTCGGTCGACGCAGGCAAGACGTGGAAGAAGCTGACCGAGGGACTGCCGGCGGAGACGGGGCGCATCGGCCTCGACATCTATCGCCGGAATCCGAAGACCCTGTTCGCGGTCGTCGAGTCGGACATCGGCGGGACCGTTCCTCTCGACACGCTGCGCAGCAGGAGCGGCGGCGTCTTCCGCAGCGATGATGCCGGCGCGCACTGGAAGCGCGTCAGCGATCTCGTGCCGCGCGGCTTCTACTTCGCGAAAGTGCGCGTCGATCCCAACAACGATCAGCGCGTCTACGTCCTCGGCTTCGGCACCGCGGTGTCGGATGACGGCGGCCGCACGTTTCTCAACACGGGAGCGCGCGACATCCATGGCGATTGCCATGCGATGTGGATCGATCCCGCGAACTCGAACCACGTCCTCCTCGGCACGGACGGCGGGATCTACTTCTCGTACGACAAAGCGAAGACGTGGGACTTCCAGAACAACATCCCCCTCGGCGAGTTCTACAACGTCAGCTACGGAATGGATAAGCCGTACACCATCTGCGGCGGCCTGCAGGACAACGGCACCTGGTGCGGGCCGTCGATGACGCGCGCATCGACCGGCGATGAGGAAGACGACAAGAAGAACGCCGCGGGGATCACCAACGCGAACTGGATGTTCGTCAACGGCGGCGACGGCTTCTGGTCGGCCATCGATCCGACGAATCCGAATGTGATCTACGCCGAGTCGCAGGGCGGCAACATCAATCGCATCGATCTGGTCTCGGGCAAGCGTCAGGATCTGAAGCCGCGCGCGAAGGAAGGAACACCGGCGTGGCGCTTCAACTGGAACACGCCGTTCGTCATCTCGCACTTCGATCCGAAGACGCTCTACTTCGGCGGCAATGTTCTCTTCCGCTTCACGAATCGCGGCGACAACTTCGAGGTGATCTCACCCGATCTGACCCAGCACGATGTGGCGAAGATCCTCACGGCGGGCTCGAATGCAGAGACGTACGGCACGATCGTCGCGATCAGCGAATCGCCGAAGGACCGCAACGTTCTTTGGGCCGGTACCGATGACGGCAACGTTCAGGTGACGCGCGACGGCGGCAAGACGTGGACGAATGTGGCCGAGAACCTGCCCGGTGTTCCGCGCGGCCTCTGGGTGTCGCGCGTGCAGGCGTCGAACTTCGATGCGGCGCGCGCCTACGTGGCGATCGACGGACATCGCAGCGACGACATGCATCCGTATCTCTTCGCGACCGATGATGCAGGCAGGACGTGGCGGCCGATCGCGTCGGAGATTCCGGCGCATCATCCGATCAAGGCCTTCCGCGAAGATCCGGTGAATCCCGACCTTCTGTTCGTGGGGACAGAGTTCGACATTTTCATGTCGTCCGACCGCGGCGCGCACTGGAAGTCGATCAAGGGGAATCTGCCGACGGTATCCGTCGATGACATTCAGATCCATCCGCGCGAGCACGATCTGATCATCGGCACGCACGGCCGCAGCATTTACGTGATGGACGACATCTCGGGACTCGAGCAGTTGACGCAGGCGAAGCTCGGCGAGAAGGCGGTGCTCTTCGATCCGCGCCCGGCGACGGCGTTCTACGAGAATCGCATCGGCGGCATCTGGGGCGCGCACATGTTCAAGGCGAAGAATCCGCCGTTCGGCGCGTACATCAACTACTACCTCAGCGGAACGCCGGGCGACGACGTGTCGATCACGATCGAAGATGCGAAGGGCCACAAGGTACGCGAGCTCGACGCGACGAACCGCGCCGGCCTGAACCGCGTCGTGTGGGATCTGCAGGGCGATCCGCACGAAGTGATCAAGGACGGCCGCGGCGACAACGAAAAGGTCTTCGTCCCTTCCGGCGAGTACGTCGTGAAGATGAAGTACGGCGACTTCAAGGCGCAGACGAAGCTGACCGTGGATGCCGCGCCGGGAGTCCACGAAGGCGAATTCCAGTAGAGCGCGGACGTCCCGCCCGCAGCGATGGGGCATCCCGCCCCATCGCCCGGCGCGCCGCCTGCAATGAGAAGTGTGCAGGAGGTGCCTGCACATGGGCATGCGAAACAAGGATGAAATTCGTGGTCGTGCGGATCAGGCCGCCGGCGAGATCAAGGCGCGCGTCGGGCGCGCAACCGGTGATGCCGAGCTCGTGAATGAAGGACTGAATCAACGCGATGCCGGTGACATCGAGCACGGCTTCGGCAAGGCGCGCCGCAAGGTCGGCGAGAAGATTCGCGACCTCGGCAACAAGATCAAGCGCTGACGTGAGAGGCCGCAGGCGCAGCCGCGCCTGCAGCCTCATTGGTGCAGCAACTGGTTAGACGACAGGCCGTCTCGTGGCGAGCTGTGCGATGGTTCGCGAAAATTGCGGGTCGTCTCGCTCAGCGTAGTACGATGCTTGCGGCATCCACCGAATCCCTCGATGGATGCGCCGGCGATCTGCACTAAGACAGACTGTCTGTCACGTTTAAACGTCTTAGCTGAATAGGCTCCAGGGCCACTCGTCCTGGAGAGACAAGGATCGTCATGTTGCCCTGGATGCTGGGAGGTCTTGCTGTCATTGGATTCTTCGCCTGGCGAGTGATTCACAACGCCGAGGAGCACGATCGGAAGACCAAGGCCGCGAGGCAGAATCGCTCCCGCTGAAACGTGAAGTGCGGACGAGCTGTCCGCACTTCACTTAGTTCGCCACTGCAGGTTCCAGCGCCGGCTCCTGCTCACCTTCCACGACCGGTTCGGCGCGATGGGTCCTCGCGACGAGCACGTAGATCGACGGCACGACGAACAGCGTGAATGCCGTGCCGATGATCATCCCCGTCACGAGCATGATGCCGATGCTGTTGCGTGCGCCGGCTCCCGGCCCATGCGCGAAGACCAGCGGCAGATGGCCCATCACCGTCGCGGCCGTCGTCATCATGATCGGGCGCAGCCGCGTGCCTGCGGACTCGATCACCGCCTCGAGCTTCGTGCGCCCCAGCTCCTGCAGATGATTCGCGAACTGCACGATGAGGATGCCGTTGCGTGAGACGAGTCCGACGAGTGTGATGAGACCGACCTGGCTGTAGATATTGATCGACGTGAGGCCGAGGAACGAGAAGAGCAGCGAGCCGGCGAGCGCCAGCGGAACGGAGCCGGCAAGAATGATCAGCGGATCGCGGAAGCTCTCGAACTGAGCGGCCAGCACGAGATAGATCAGGATGCCCGACAGGAGGAACACGCCGAGGAACTTGCCGCCTTCTTCGCGGAGCTGGCGCGACTCGCCGGCGTAGTCGATCGTGTACCCGCGCGGCAGAATCTTGCGCGCCTCGTTCTCCATGTATTTCAACGCGCTGTCGAGCGGTACACCCGGCGGGATCGCACCCTGAATACGGACTGCGTTGAGCTGCTGGAAGCGCTTCAGCTCGCGCGGCTCCGTCGATGTCTGCAGCGTCGCGAACGTCGACAGCGGTACGAGCTTGCCGCCCGCGCCTGTCACGTACATCTGCGAAAGCTGATCGGGCGTGAGACGCTCGCTTCGCTTCACCTGCGGAATGACCTTGTAGCTGCGGCCCTGAATGCTGAAGCGATTCACGTAATTGCCGCCCAGCAGCACGGAGAGATCGCGCCCTGCCTGCGACAGGTCGACGCCCTGCGCGCGCAGCTTGTCGCGATCGAAGACGACGCGCGCCTGCGGCTGATCGAACTTCACGTCGCTGTCCGCGAACATGAACATCTTGCTCTCGAACGCTTTCTGCACGAGCTGATTGGCGAACTCCGCGAGCTGCTGCGGCTCCGCCGTCGACAGAATCGCGATGTCGACCGGAAACCCTTCGCTGCCCGGCAGCGACGGCGGCGTCAGCGTGATCGAGCGGATGCCGGCGATCTTCGATGCTGCCTGCTGCGCTTCGATCTGGAGCTCGGCCGTGCTCTTCTTCCGTTCGTTGTGCGGCTTCGTCACCATGCCGCCGAAACCGGATGTCGGGAAAATGACCTGAAATGTCGACGCGTGCTCCGGGAAGCTGCGATAGATCTTGTCGACCTCTTTCGCAAAGAGGCTCGTCTGATCGATCGTCGCATTCGGCGGCGCCTGGATGATTCCGAAGACGAAATTCTGATCTTCCGCAGGCGCCAGCTCTTTCTGCGAGAACATGTAGAACGGAACGATGAGCGCGATGACGATCGCCCACAGCGTCAGCACCACGGGGCGATAGTTCAGCGTGCCCGCCAGCCAGCGCGTGTAGAGGCCGCGGACGATGTCGAAATGATGATTGATCATTCCGGCGAATCCGGTCTCCGTGTCACCGGCGCGCAGCAGCTTCGATCCCATCATCGGAGAGAGCGTGAGCGCGACGATGCCGGAGATGAGCACCGCCCCCGCGAGCGTGAATGCGAATTCGCGGAAGAGCGATCCGGTGAGGCCGCCCTGCAGCGCGACGGGCGTGTACACCGTCGCCAGCGTGATCGTCATCGCGATGATCGGTCCGACGAGCTCGCGCGCGGCGTCGATCGCCGACTGGAACGGCGTCTTGCCCATGTGCAGATGCCGTTCGATGTTCTCGACCATGACGATCGCATCGTCGACGACGAGGCCGACCGACAGGACGATCGCCAGCAGCGTCAGAAGATTGATCGTGAAGCCAAATGTCAGCATCAGCAGCACGGCGCCTATGAGTGAGACCGGAATCGCCAGCACCGGAATCACCATGCCGCGCACCGATCCGAGAAAGAGGAAGATGACGAGGATGACGATGAGGAGCGTCTCGGCGAGCGTCTTCAGAACTTCGTTGATCGCATCCTGAATGTACGCCGACGAATCGTACGGAATGCCTGCCGTCATGCCGGCAGGCAGTTGCGATTGAATCTCCGGCATCACTTCGCGGACGTGCTTCATGACTTCCAGCGTGTTCGCCGTCGGCAGTACGAAGATGCCGATGAAGACCGCGGTCTCGCCGTTGAAGCTGACCTGCTGGTCGTAGGTCTCCGCGCCGAGGACCACGTCGGCGATGTCGCCGAGACGGACGACGGTGCCGTTCGCTTCCTTCACGACGAGCTGTTTGAATTCGTCGGCGGTCTGCAGATTCGTGTTCGCCACCAGATTGACCGAAGTCATCGAGCCCTTGGTGCGGCCGAGGGCGGAGAGGTAGTTGTTGTTGGCGAGGGCGTCATGCACCTGCGACGGCGAGATGCCGAGCGACGCCATCTTTTCGGGCTTCAGCCAGACGCGCATGGCGAACGTGCGGTCGCCGAAGATGTCGGCACGCTGCACGCCGGAGATCGCGCTGAGCTTCGGCTGCACGACGCGCGTCAGATAGTCGGTGATCTGATTCTGATCGAGATCCTTCGACGAGAAACCGAGATACGCGGCAGCGAACTGGCTGTCCGACGTCTCGAGGTCGATCACCGGCGCTTCCGCCTCGGGCGGAAGCTGGTTGCGCACTTGCGCGACCTTCGATTGAACCTGTGTGAGCGCGGCGTTCGTGTCGTAGTTGAGCTTGAGATGGACGGTGATGGTGCTGACGCCCTGCGAGCTCGACGACTCGAGGTAGTCGATGCCGTCCGCGCCGGCGATGACTCGCTCGAGCGGTGCCGTGATGAAGCCGCGGACGAGATCGGCGTTGGCGCCGACGTAGACCGTGGTCACTTTCACCGTGGCGATGTCGCTGCGCGGAAACTGGCGGACGCTCAGCGAGCGGATCGACTGCAGGCCGGCGATGAGGATCACCAGATTGACGACGAGCGCCAGAACGGGGCGTTTGATGAAAAGATCTGTGAGTTTCATTGTCGATTTATCCCGAGCGAAGCGGGGGATCAACGCTCATACCGCGCGTACGATCCCACTCTCCGTGCACGAACCTTCAAGACTGCCGGTGTATCCGTTGATCCCTCGCTGTTGCTCGGGATGAAGTGCGAACCTACGAATCTTCCGGCTTGGGCGTTGCGCTGCTCGCCGGTTGAATGCTGTTGTTCACGTTGACGGCGGCGCCGGGGCGCAGCTTGAACACGCCGGAGGTCACGACTTCCTCGCCGGCTTTCACGCCGCTCGTGATCGCGACGAGATCTCCGCGCGAGCCGCCGAGCTTCACGAACTGCTGGCGCACGCCGCGGTAGGTCTTCTCCGGATCTTTCGGATCCTTCAACTGCTCGACGATGAAGACGGAGTCGCCGAATGGTGCGTAGCTGATCGACGACGTGGGAAGCGTGATGACGGTCGACGCGACGCCGCGCGGGAGATGCGCATCGACATACATGCCGGGGCGCAGCTTTCCTGAGGTATTGTCGAAAACCGCCTGCACGCGGACGTTGCGCGTCGCCTCATCGATGTGCGAGTCGATCGCGATCACTCTGCCGCTCTCCGATCCGCCGATTGCGTCGGAGGTCACCTCGACCATGGTTCCCACCGGCAGCGTGGCGATGTCCTGCTGCGGCACGTTGAAATTGACGTACGCCGGACGGAGCGCCTGCAGCGACACGATCGGCGCGCCGCCTTCGAGATACTGGCCGAGGTTGATCTGGCGGATGCCGAGAACGCCGGAGAAGGGAGCGCGCACCGTCTTGCGCTCGATCGTCGCTTTGATCTCACCCACCCGCGCCTCCGCCTGCTTGTTCTGCGCGGCGACGCTGTCGAAGGTCGATTGTGGCAGCACACCGCTGGAGAGAAGGCCTTTCGAGCGGGAAAGCTCGACGCGCGAGAGCTCGGCCTGCGCTTCCGCGGCGGCGAGCTGCGCCCGTTCCTGGCGCGTGTCGAGACGCACCAGCACTTCGCCCTTCGCCACCGGCTTGCCGGAGTCGAAGAGGATCTCCGTGACGATGCCCGGAAGATCGGCGCTGACCGTGACGCCGTTCACCGCGGCGACGCTGCCGATCGCGGAGATCGTCGTCTGCCACTGCTCTTCTTTGGCCACGGTCGTCGTGACGGCTTCAGGCGGCGGCGCATAGGCACCCTGCTGCGCCATCGTTTTGAATTGTGTGTACTTGATCGAGCCGATGATCGCGAGAAAAGCGAACACGGCCGCCAGCATCAGAAGCATTCGTTTCATCATGGGGTTGAGCACCTCGAATCCGGACAGGATAGCGGTTGAGAACAGCGGAGGGGTTGTAAACACTCCGTAGCGAAAGGGTCAGGGGATGTCGCGCCCTTTGAATCCACGACGTGTAGATCAGCGGAATGTTCTTAGCACGATGTGCCTGGAACGTGAGTAGATCACGAACGCCATCTCGCTGCTGTCGAAATACATCATCCAGTCGGGGCGGTGGGCGACGAGCTCCGGCACGCTCGCCTGCGCCAGCAGAAGGCTGTGGAGGTAAGGTTGTTTCACGGGCTTGATGGGGCGCCCGTTCGCTTTGATGACGCGATCGATGTCCTGGCGAATCTCGGCTTCACTGCCTTCGTTCAGTGAACGATCGAGAAGTTTGTGGGCCGCGTCGGTTCTCGTCGGATCGCGTGCGAAGCGCTCCAGTTCGAGCGCGCGGAAGGTGCGGTAGTCGTTCGTCTTGTCCGCCTTGTCGCGCAGATAGAGATCGCGCCATTCAGGCTCGCTGCCGCTGCGCACTCTGACAGCCAGCGTCCTCAGAGACCGGCCGGCACGCACCTGGAGCTCGTAATCTCCAGCCGCGAGCATTCCGAAGGTGTACGTGGCCTGAAGAGAGATGACCGGCGGCGAGCTGCGGAGCCGCGCCTCACGCACGAAGACTTTCGGGAGCGCACTCTTCGATCGTCTGGAGGTCAGCGTCAGGCTCACAGCGTCGTGCCATTGGTCAGTTCTGGCGATCTCGCGAAGGGGCTCGCCGGGCAGATCCCAGACATCGAGCGTGATCGTGGCGATGAGAGGCTCTTCACTCCAGATCACCTGTCTCGCGGTTGCGGCATCGTGCGCGTGAGGCAGCGTTACGAGCAGGCGCTCACCCGGCATCTCGATGTTCGTCGCGAAGGCGAGCGCGAGCGCAAGGATCACGTTGTTCGTTACACTCCTCCAGTGGTAACCATGCAGGACTGGCCCGACCTTCCCCTCGATGCGTGGTGGGCGACCCTCGACACGCTGAATCGCTGGATGCAGGTCGTCGGCAAGATCCGGATGGCGCTGACGCCTCCCGTCAATCACTGGTGGCACGTGCCGCTGTACGTTTCCGCGCGCGGACTGACGACATCGATCATTCCGCTCGGCGGCCGCTGGTTCGAGATGGAGCTCGACTTCATCGATCATCAGTTGCACATCCGGACGAGTGACGGCGCGATGAAGGATGTCGCGCTCGCGCCGCGCACGGTCGCCGATTTTCACGATGAGGTGTTCGCCAGGCTGAAGGAGCTAACCATCGACTGCACCATCTGGACGATGCCGGTGGAATGCGAGAATCCGATTCCGCTCGATCGCGACGTTCAGCACAAGTCCTACGACGCGGAGTACGCGCAGCGTTTCTGGCGGGCGCTCGCGCGGACGCACGACGTATTCAGCGCGTTTCGCGGAGAGTTCATCGGCAAGTGCAGCCCGGTGCATTTCTTCTGGGGCAGTTTCGATCTGGCGGTGACGCGCTTCTCCGGCCGCCGCGCTCCGCAGCGCGAAGACGCCGATCCGGTCACGCGTGAAGCCTATTCTCACGAGGTGAGCAGCGCCGGCTTCTGGCCCGGCGACAGCCGTCTGCCGCGGGCATCCTTCTACAGCTATGCGGCACCGGAACCGCAAGGGTTTCGCGCCATGCCCGTACGACCCGCCGCCGCGTATTACAACGAGCCCCTCGGCGGCTTCTATCTTCACTATGACGACCTCCGCAGCGCGGAAAATCCGGAACAGATGCTGCTCGACTTCTGCCGGACGACCTACGCCGCCGCGGCAGAGTGCGGCCGGTGGGATCGCGCCGCGCTGGAGAGGAGTTAGCGATGCCTTCGACCTGTGAGCACCTCGAGACCACCGATGACGCACCCGCGAAAACGCCCGAGGGGTGCGAGGAGTGTCTGCAATCGGGCGATGGCTGGGTCCATCTCCGCCGCTGCCTCCATTGCGGGCACATCGGCTGCTGCGATTCCTCGAAGAACAAGCACGCCACGAAGCACTATCACCGGACAAAGCATCCTGTGATCCAGTCGTTCCAGCCCGGCGAGTCGTGGAAGTGGTGCTACATCGACGAGATCGGTGGGTAGGACGACCTTTCAGATTCCCTCCGCTCGATATGACGAAACGCATGGCGCTCGTGGATCGCTGCTGATTCACTGCTGGCCATGAAGCTGCTCGACGATCTTCAGCGCGAACACGAACTGATCGAGCAGGTCCTCGGAGCGCTTCGAGGCTATACGGCCAGACTCGTCCACCGGCAGGCGGAGCTTCAGGATGGATTCCTCTTCGTCGAGTTTCTCGAGACCTATGCCGGCCGCTGGCACCACCAGCGAGAGGAAGGCGTGCTCTTTCCTGCGTTGCGCGATCACGCGTTGCTTCCGGCAGACCGTGGTCCGATCGCGGTGCTGCTGAATGACCATGCGGCGGGAGCGAGCGCTCTCCGATCGATGCGCCAATCACTGGACGACGCCAACCTCGGTGAGTTCGAGCGTGTGGCTGTCGACTATTCGCGCGCGCTGTGGGCGCACATCGATGCCGAGAACTCCGTTCTCTTTCCCGAAAGCGAGCAGCAATTGCGGCGCAATCAGATCGTCGAGTTGCCGTGCGGCGAGATCCCCGACGATGTGGCCGCCGTTGCGGCGCGCGGCGCGGAGCTCATCAGCCGCTACGGGACCGCCGCCGCGGAGGATGCCGTTCGCGGCGAAGGGTGTGTCATGTGTCCGGCGTACGGCGATACCTGCGGCGGCGTCGAGCGCGAGTGGTGGAACGAATGGCAGTGGGAGGAGCTCGACGAGCACATCGCAGGCTCCTGATCGCGCGAACGCGAACGGCGCGGCGCGTGTTGTGTGGATATGAGCATCGCCACGACTCTCTTCGAAGCTTCGCCGGACATTCGATACGTTGCCACCTACCTTGACGGAGTGCTCGAGCTCAACCAGCGCCCCGGCATCGATCACGCCAGCTCCTCGGAATCGGACAAGTACGAAGAGCTGATCGTGAATCCGACTCTGCTCAAGCTGATCGAGCAGCGCGGCAACATCGACTGCGGAGGAATGCAGTACGTCGTGATCCGCTACGGCAACTTCTTCGAGTTTGTGCAGCCCGTGAAGGGAGGGCACGTCTCCGCCGGCATCGAGCCGGGTGCGGCAATCGGGGAGACGGTGGCCGCGATTCGGCGCGCGATCGCGCAAGTTTGAGCTTGCCTCCGGACCTCTCCGGCGCTTGTGCGATCATGAGCACCAGCGTCCATGCAAATCACGGCGGGAACCCGAGTGGGTCCTTACGAGATTCGCTCGCGCATCGGTGCGGGTGGAATGGGTGAGGTCTGGTCTGCGCGCGACGGCCGTCTGCAGCGCGACGTCGCCATCAAGGTTCTTCCGGAGCTCGTCGCGCGCGATACCGACCGGCTGCATCGCTTCGAGATCGAGGCGCGTGCGGCCGGCGCGCTGAATCATCCGAACCTCGTCACGATCTATGACGTCGGCACGCACGACAACACCGCGTACGTCGTGATGGAACTGCTCGAAGGAGAGACGCTCCGCGACAAGATCGGCGACGGCCTCACCGACGAGAGCGGCCCGCGCATTCCCATTCGCAAGGCGATCGAATACGCGGGACAGATCGCGAACGGACTCTCCGCCGCGCACGAGAAAGGGATCGTGCATCGCGATCTGAAACCGGAGAACGTCTTCATCACGAGCGATGGCCGCCTGAAGATTCTCGACTTCGGCCTGGCGAAGCTGACGTCGCCGGAGCAGTCGGATGCGACGATCGACCGCACCGAGCAACGCGGCACGGCACCCGGCATGGTCGTCGGCACCGCGGGCTACATGTCGCCGGAGCAGGTGCGCGGACAGACGGTCGATCACCGCACGGACATCTTCTCGTTCGGCGCAGTTCTCTACGAGATGCTCGCCGGCCGCCGGGCATTCCGCCGTGATTCCGCCGTCGAGACGATGAACGCGGTGCTGAAGGAAGATCCGCCTGAGCTCGAAGATGCGCGGACGCCGGTTGCTCCCGGCGTCGAGCGGATCGTGCGGCGCTGCCTGGAGAAGACTCCTGCCGAGCGATTCCAGTCGGCGCACGACATCGCATTCGCACTCGATGCAGTTGCGAGTACGTCGACGCATCATGCCGTGCTCGATGTGCCCGGAGCGCGGGGCTCACGTTCCTTTGCGATCGGCGCCGGCGTGCTCGTTTCCGCGGCGATCGCAGGGTTCATCGGCTGGCGGATCGGGCACCGCTCCGCGGCGGCGCCTCCTGCCGCGAGATCGTTCGTCCAGCTCACGTTCAGCGCGGGTGAAGAATTTCCGTCGCTGAGTCCCGATGGAAAGACGTTCGTCTTCGCCGGTAAGACTGCGAACGACCGAGTCGACATCTACACGCAGCGCGTCGATGGACGCAATGCGATCAACCTGACGAAGGACGCGGCGGCGTCGAGCTGGCAGCCGGCGTTTTCGCCCGATGGAAATCAGATCGTCTTCCGCTCGAATCGCGACGGCGGCGGGCTCTTCATCATGGGGGCAACCGGCGAGTCCGTCCGCAAGTTGTGCGACACCGGCTTCAATCCCGCGTGGTCGCCGGACGGGAAAGAGATCGCCGCGAATCTCGACGACATCGAACATCTGCCGCGTGCGCGCTCCCGCAAAGGGCCGCTGCTCCTGATCGATGCGCAGAGCGGAGCGAAGCGCGAGCTGCTCGACGCAGATGTCGCACAGCCGGCGTGGTCGCCGCACGGCAATCGCATCGCGTTCTGGGGCATTGCTGGACAGGGCGGGCAGCGCGATCTCTGGACGGTCGATCCTCATGCGCCGAAGCCCGAGCAGACGCTCGTTCGCCTGACGAATGATGTGTGGCTCGACTGGTCGCCGGTCTGGTCGAACGACGGGAAGTGGCTCTACTTCTCCAGCGATCGCGACGGCACGACGAACCTCTGGCGCTTGCCGATGGACGAAGCGAGCGGCAAGGCGACGGGCGCTCCGGAGCCGCTCACGTTGCCGGCGCGATTCGCCGGGCATTTCAGCGTTGCCCGCAACACCGGCGATCTGGCGTTCGTGGCATTTCAACAGACGGAGAACGTCTGGCTCGTTCCGTTCGATGCGGCAACAGTGCGGATGACGGGCGAGCCGCAGCGCATCCGCGCCGGTGCCATGATCCAGCCCGATGCCGCGAGTCCCTCACCCGATGGTGAATCGTGGGTCTTTCAGAACGTCGCAGCGCAGGAAGACCTCTACATCACGAAGCGCGACGGCAGCGGTCTGCGGCAGATCACGAACGATCCGCCGAAGGATCGCGGTCCGGCATTTTCCGCCGATGGAACGCACATCTACTTCTACTCGCAGCGCGGCGAGCGATACGAGATCTACAGCATCCGGCCGGACGGCAGTGAGTTGAAGAAGATCTCGACGACGACCGGCCGCTCGATCTGGTATCCGCAGCCGTTCCCCGGACGCAACGCGCTGATGACGTTCAACGAATCAGGCGTTTACATCTGTCCCTTCAACGCGGACGGCACGATCACCTGCAGCGAGACCCTCCCTCCGATCAGGGAAGGCGTCTCGCTCTTCTCTCCCGAGCTCTCGTCGGACGGCTCGATGCTGGCCGGTATCGTGCGTGAACCGCTGGCGTTCTCTGGGACGTGGACGTATTCGTTCGCCACGAAGTCGTATCAGCGCATCAATGACTCGACGAATGCGCCGCGCTGGATTCCGCACTCGAATCACGAATTCATCGCTGCGACCCCGAAGGGCGTGGCCGTGACCGACATCGCAAGGAAAACCTCGCGCGAGACCCGCCTGCCGATGAGCGTGACCCTCTTCAACATCTCACCGGACGGCAAGTTCCTGATGGTGAATGAAGATCAGGAAGAGTCTGCGATCTGGCTGATGAGGTCCGCACAACAAACACCATGAACCTGACATCCGGCACTCGTCTCGGTCCCTACGAAATCGTCAATGCCCTCGGAGCGGGAGGCATGGGCGAGGTCTACCGCGCGCGCGATACACGGCTCGACCGCAGCGTCGCATTGAAGATCCTTCCGGCGGAATTCGCCAACAACGCGCAGCTCAGAATTCGATTCGAGCGCGAGGCGAAGACGATCTCGCAGATGAACCATCCCAACATCTGCACGCTGTACGACGTCGGGCACGACGGCGATGCGCTCTCGTACATCGTGATGGAGCTCCTGGAGGGGGAGACGCTTGCCGAGCGCCTCCAGCGCGGCCCGCTCCCCATTCACGAAGTGCTGCGCTTCAGCGCGAACATCGCCGATGCGCTGGCGCGCGCACATGCAGCGGGGATCGTTCATCGCGATCTCAAGCCGGGCAACATCATGCTGACGCGCTCCGGCGCGAAGCTGCTCGACTTCGGTCTGGCCAAGCCTACGGAGCTCTTCGGCGATTCCGAGCCGAACGACAAGACGCAGAGGCAGCTCACCGCGGAAGGGGCGATCGTCGGAACCTTTCAGTACATGGCGCCGGAGCAGCTCGACGGCGCGGCCATCGATACGCGCACGGATATCTTCGCGTTCGGCGCGGTGTTGTACGAGATGGTGACCGGCAAGCGCGCCTTCGACGGCGCGACGCGGACGTCGGTCATCGCCGCGATCGTCAGCGCGATGCCGAGGCCGGTGTCGGAGCTGCAGCCGGTGACGCCGCCGGCGCTGGAGCGCGTCATCACGAAAGCGCTGGCGAAGGATCCCGGCGAGCGGTGGCAGAGCGCGCACGACATGGCCGACGAGCTGCGATGGATCGCCGGCAGCGGCAGCTCGTCGACGATCTCGGCGTTGCCTGCGGCGCGGCGCAGGAAGCCCGTGGTATGGATGGCGCTCGCGTTGCTGCTTGCGGTCGCGACTGCAGCTGCGACGACGATGTGGTGGCGTGCCCGCGCTGCAGCCGCACGGCATCTCGTCGTCGATCTCGCGCCCCCCGCGAAGACATCGTTCAACAACGTTGGTGACAACAGCGGTCCTCCTGCGATCTCGCCCGACGGCCGCTACGTCGTCTTCTCCGCAGGCTCGGGAACGAATCAGCTCTGGATTCGGAACCTCGCGACGGGCGAGACGCGCGCGCTGTCAGGAACGGAGAACGCCTGGTTCCCCTTCTGGTCACCCGACAGCCGCAACATCGCCTTCTTCACCGGCAATCAACTGATGCGGCTCGATATCGCGGGAGGCGCACCGATCGCGCTCACGAGTTGTGTCGCGGCACGCGGCGGCTCCTGGTCGCGCGAAGGCGTCATCGTGTTCACTCCCTCGGTGCTCTCGCCGATCTACCGCGTCTCCGATCGCGGGGGCAAGGCCGAGGCGGTGACGAAGCTGCAGCTCCCTCGCGAGACGACACATCGCTGGCCGTCGTTCCTGCCGGACGGCAAACACTTCATCTATCTCGCGGCCAATCATCAGGACGACACCGGCGGCTCGAACGCCGTCTATCTCGGCTCGATCGACGGCAAGACGCAGAAGCTCGTGATCAACACGACCGGCAATGCGATCTACTCGGCGGGGAAGTTGCTCTTCGTGCGCGACGCGAGACTGTATGCGCAGACGATGAGCGAAGACGGAATTGTTTCCGGCGAGCCTGCAGTCGTCGCCGAGAACGTGCTCAACGACGCAGGCATCTGGCGCGGCGGATTCTCCGTTTCGGATTCCGGCGATCTTGTGTACTGCGAAGGACAGGCCGCGGTGTCATCGACGCTGCTGTGGGTCGACCGGACGGGGAGAGAGCTGGGAACCATCGGAGGTCCCGATCGGTATTGGGATGTGCAGCTTTCGCCGGACGGGAAGAAGTTGTTGCTGAGCAAGGGAAATCCGAATCGCGAAGTGTGGCTCGGCGATCTGGATGGCAACACGCAGACGCGCGTCGATTTCGGCAGCGACGTGCGATGGGCAGGGTTCCCGGCGTGGTCACCCGATGGGAAACTCATCATCGGCAGTGCGATCACGAACAGCGGCGCGAAGCTGATCATCAAGCCGGTCGACGGTTCTGCGGTGCTCGTGCCGGTGAATCCCGACAATCCCTCTTCGATCGACAGGGCGCTGCGCGGCCTGGCGGTCACACCCGACGGCAGGAGTCTCATCTATGCATCGGGCGGTTCGCTCTGGTCGATGCCGATTTCCGGAGGAGAGCGCAAGCGTCTGACGCCGGAGGGGCTCGACACGCACTGGCCGCGGATCTCGCCCGACGGCGCGTACATCGCGTATGTGGCCTCCGCCAATGGGCGCGACGACGTGCTCGTTTCTCCCGTCGATGACTTGAGCCAGCGCGTGCAGCTTTCCGATCGCGGAGGCGATGATCCGATGTGGCGTGCCGACGGCCAGGAGCTCTACTACATCGATGGATCCAATCAACTGACCGCAGTGACGCTCACGCACAAAGGGCGGCTGCCGGCCGTGGGAAAAACGACGAGGCTCTTTCCGCTACGCGGCGCGTACCTCGGCCACGTCTACACCGGCACAGCCGACGGCCAGAAGTTCCTGATCAACAGGATTCCGGAGTCGTTCGGCGTCGGCGTGAAGCTCGTGACGAACTGGAAGTGACCGAGCTGGAGCCGCCGTCACGTAGGAACCGAGGTGGGGCGCGGACGCCCTCGTCCGCGAGCCGCTGCCGTCGAGGCAGCGGTGCCCTGTGGCATGACCAAAGTGCGGACGAGGCGTCCGCACTCCACTTAGGAACCGATGTGGAGCGCGGACGCCCTCGTCCGCGAGCCGCTGCCGTCGAGGCAGCGGTGCTCTGTGGCATGACCAAAGTGCGGACGAGACGTCCGCACCCCACTTAGGAACCGAGGTGGAGCTGCCGTCGAGGCGGCGGTGCTCTGTGGCATGACCAAAGTGCGGACGAGGCGTCCGCACTCCACTTAGGAACCGAGGTGGAGCTGCCGTCGAGGCAGCGGTGCCATGTGGCCCTCCACGTGGCAGCTACTCGCACAACGTGCCGCCGGCTTCATCGCGCACGTTCTTCAAACGCCAACTGCCATTGTTCCCTTCGAAAACTGCGACGGCACTGCTCGACGCGAGCACGCGGCTCTCGTTGTCCGTTGCGAACTGCTCCCATCCGATCGAGATCGTGAAGGCCGTATCCGTCTTCGAAAAGCGGCCGAGGGTGGAAACGCGGCGAAGGGTGGCAGCAGTGGGATTGCGAAACGCTGGGCAGCTCTCGATTGCCTGAATGATGCTGTCTTTCGTTAGACCTTGCGGGAGAGAGCTCGCGGCGGCGATCTGCGCGCGCAAGGCGTTGCGCTCTTCCGTCTCCCGCTTTGCGCGCGCGGCCATCTGCAACTGCACCTGCTGATGGTTGATCGCATCGAGGTCGACCGCCGGTTCGTTGGCCGTCTTGCGGCGATGCGCCATCCAGACCAGGCCGAAGACGAACATCCCGATGATGAGGATGAAGAGGTGCGCGTTGGAGCGGGGCTCGGGAGCCGGCGGCGGTGCCTGGTGCTCCGGACGCGGAGCACGGGGCTGGAGCCTGGCGAAGAGGATTCCGCAGCTCCGGCACTCCGTCGTGCCGTCCGGCTGGCTGAACCCGCACTTCGGACAGTCCATGTCTGAAGACATTATCAGGCTAGAATCCGCATCGAAATGCCGGTGATCTCCTGTCCCGACTGCAATCGCGATGTCTCGACGCTGGCGAGCAGCTGTCCGCATTGCGGGCGTCCGATGGGCAACGCGGCGGCGGCGCTGCAGCCGCCTGCGCCGCCGGCGAAACCGGAGGAGACGCTGTGGCATGGCACGCCTTCAGGGCGGATCCTGATGGGACGCGCCGCAGCGATCGTGTCGACTCCGATCGTGATCATGGTGCTCGCGTATGTCGCCGCTTCGATGACGGCCGATCTCGAGACCAAAGGGCAGATCGTGCGCGCCGGCTGGTGGATCGTGGGGACGCTGGTGCTCGTGCAGGCGATCGGCGTAGTCGTCAAGCTGCTGCGCATTCGCGGCACGATGTACACGATCACGACGCAGCGGATCATCATCGAGGAGGGGCTGCTGTCGAAGAGCGTGCGCGAGATCGATCTGCGAACGATCGACGACACCCAGTTCTCTCAATCCCTCATCCAGCGCATCCTCGGCATCGGCAACGTCACGCTGGTGTCGACCGACCGCACGATGCCGACGTTCGTGCTGCACAACATTCCGGATCCGCGCGGCATGCGCGAGCAGATCCGCGCGCACGCCTACAGCATGAGCCAGCGCCAGTTGTACACGCGGCAGGCCTAGAGCAACAGGACGATGGATCGATTCGATGTCGCCATCATCGGAGCGGGTGCGAGCGGTGCGCTCGTGGCGACGCATCTGCAGCGCGATGCACAGACGCTGCGCGTGGCGATGATCGACGCGGGAGCGCGCGCCGCGCGCGGACTCGCGTATGGAACGCCGTACGGCGCGCATCTGCTGAACGTTCCGGCGGCGAAGATGAGCGCATTCGCCGACGACGCCGGACACTTCACGCGCTGGCTGCAGTCGCGGGCGCCTCACCTCACCGGCAAGTCGTTCGTTCCGCGCAGTCTCTACGGCGAGTATCTGGCCGATGTCCTGACGCACGCATCATCGTCGCTGGTGCGCGTCTCGGGGACTGCCGTCGGGCTGACGCGCCACGACGGGTGGGAAGTGCATCTACACGACGGGCGCTCGATCGAAGCGCGGACGGTGGTGCTGGCGCTCGGCAATCTGCCGCCCGCCGATCCGTTGCGGGCCGAAGCGAGCGACGCGTATCTGGCCGATCCCTGGGCGCCCGGTGCGGCGCAGGGACTCGATCGCGATGCCACGATCGTGATCATCGGCAGCGGGCTGACGATGATCGATCTGGTGCTCGCGTTGCGCGCGGAAGGTCATCGCGGCGTTGTGCACGCGATCTCGCGTCGCGGACTCGCACCGCGGGCCCACGCGCCGCATCTGCCGTGCGAGATCGAATTGCCGGAGGACGCGAGATCGCCGCGGGCAATGCTGCGCTGGATCCGGCGCGAGACTGCAGCGCGCGACTGGCGTGCGGTCGTCGATGCTCTCCGGCCGCACACGCAGGGGCTCTGGCAGTCGTGGCCGCTCGCGGAGCGGCGCAGATTTCTGCGCCATCTGCGCGTCTTCTGGGATGTGCACCGCCACCGCGTTGCACCGGAAGTCGCGTTGCAGTTCGAAGAGCTCGTGGCTGCGGGGCATCTCCGGCTGCACGCCGGCCGGGTGCAGTCGATGGTTAGGAACGAGCAGGGTGTGGCCGTCGAATGGATCGACAGGAAGAAGGGGGAACGGCACGTTCTGACTGCGGCGCGCGTGATGAACTGCACCGGCCCGGCATCCGACTATTCGGCGATCGACCTCCCGCTCGTCGTGCAACTGCGAAGATCCGGCTGGCTCGTCCCCGATGAGCTGCGGCTCGGAATCGAAACGGACTGCGAAGGAGGCGTGATCGGAAGCGACGGGAAGACAATCAGCGGCCTCTTCACGATCGGTCCGCTGCGGCGCCCCGCGCTCTGGGAGTCGACGGCGATCCCGGAGATTCGCGAGCAGGCGCTGCGGCTGGCGCAGGTGCTGCGGGAGCAGCATTCGCGGTCAGCCGTGCGCTAGCATGGCCTCTCACCGATGATTCATCTGCTGCGGCTGTTCGTGTTCGCGGTGTTCGTCTGCCTGGCGATCGTGGCGCAGATTCGCCGTGACACCAAGTCAGCGTCGCTGTTCATCGCGTTCGTTCTTCTCGTGTCGTTCGCGGCAGGGATCTCGCGGCGCGAATCGTGGCCGTTTGCGACCTGGGCGCTCGTGAGCGGACGCGGGCTCGAGCACGTCGTGAACTACGACTTCGAAGTCTCGGACGCCAGCGGCCGGTGGCAGCGGCTCGATCCTCGCGTCTGGCAGCCGGCATCCGACAACGAAGTGCTGGATGGCTGGCTCGCATGGCACCTCGACGACCTGCGATCGGATCCATCGAAGCGTGCAGAGTTTTTCCGCTTCGTGCTCGATCGCGCCGAGAAGGCGCGGCTGCGCGTAAGGCGCGGTGAGGAGGCCGGCGTGAACGGCTGGCTGCTGCGCTGGATGGCGGCGCCCTACGCGTTCCAGCGCCGCGCTTTGTGGACATCTCCTCAAAATGTCCCTTCTGCATCATTCACGGCCGTCCGCCTGATTCGAGAAACATGGCAGGTGGAAGCGCGATATCGCAATGAAGCTGCGATCCAGCGGGAGGTGATCGGTGAATACCGCGCTCGCTGATTTCTTCTTCCGTCCGGTGCACGCCGCGAATCTCGTGATGATGCGGACCATTTGCGCGTTGTCGGCATTGTGGATCGTTCTTTCCCGTCCTGATCTTCCTTCCCTGCTGGCGTTCCCTGATGTGATGTGGGCGAGCGTTCCCCACGCCCACAAGATCGCCTATCTGCTCCTGTTTCCCCTCGGCGTCGAGCGTGCTCTCTATGCCGCTCTCATCGTCCTGCTGCTTCTCGTGCTGGCTGGAGTCGCGGCGCCGGTCACCTGCCTGCTCAGCGGCCTCCTCCTCTATCACTTCGCACCGATCGAGACGTTGATGTGGACTCCTGATCCGATGCTGCGGGGACTCACGCTGCCGACGCTCGGCATGGTGATTGTCGCGTGCGCGCCGGCGCCTGGTTGGCGCGATCGCTGGATCCGTGATCGTTCCTGGGTGCTTCCGCTGTTCCAGGTGATCGTCGCAGAGGTGTACTGGTTCGCAGGAATCGCGAAGGTGCGCAATGCCGGATTGGACTGGCTGAGCTCCTCGAGTCTCACGCACCTGATCCTTTCCTACGATCAGATCCACGGCATCGCCACAGGCTCCACGCCTCTCGGATACCGGCTGGCAGCTCATCCGTCGCTTTGTTCGTTCGTCGGCGCCGGCGGACTTGCCCTCGAACTGGCGTTTCCTCTCGTGCTCGTTTCGCGCCGCGCGCGCGTGTTGTTCGTTCCGGCGGTGCTTGCGATGCATCTCGGGATCGCGCTTCTGATGAACATCGTTTTTCTGGAAGCGGGTTTCGTGCTCGTGTTCGTCGATTGGCCGGCGCTCCGGAGAAGGGTCTGGGGTGGAGCGTAAAATGAACGAGATGTCCTCAGCCGCAGATCTCGTGCGCTACCTCGCCGCGAAGGCGTGGGGAGTCTGGAGCGCGCCCGCGAGCGTGGCGCGGTTCTCCGCGTTTGCAGGCGCGTTGATCCTCTGGCTGATGTGGAAGCGCGCTGTGCAGAAGCGCTGGCCGCTGCTCGTCTCGAGGAACGCGGCCACGGATGCGATCTACACCGCTTTCTATCTCGGCGGTATCTACTCGTTCTTTTTTGCCGCGCCTCTCTTTGCCGTTTCTGAGCGCACGATCATTCGCTTCGCTCCCTATCTCCGGCTTCACCTTCTCGACGGTGCTCCGGCGATCGTGCAGATTCTCGTGGTTTCGTTCACGATCGATTTCGCCGGCTACTGGGCGCATCGCCTCGGTCACGAGAGCTCATTCTTCTGGCGCTTTCACCGGATCCATCATTCGCAAACCGAGTTGACGCCGCTGACCGGCTACCGCTTTCATGTCGTCGAAGCGCTCTATCGCGGTCTGGCGCCGATGATCCCGGGCATCATGCTGGGCTCGACGACCGCGTCATTCACGATCGCCATCTTCATCGACACCGTCCTCAACGCAGCGGCCCACTCGGGAGGTTCGTGGACGTTCGGAGCGCTGGGCTACGCGTTCGTCAGTCCGCAATATCATCGCGTGCATCATGCGCTCGATCCTGAATTGCATCACGGCAATTACGGTCTGACGTACAGCATCTGGGACCGGATGTTCGGTACGGCGGTGGATGCGCGGAAGACACCCGAGGCCTATGGCATTTCCGAGACGGTTCCTGAATCGTTTTTCGCACAGCTCGTCGATCCGTTTCTCATCAACGGACAGCGCGGCGCAGGCGCCGGACCTGCCGATGGCGTGGTGAGCGTTTCGCAGTGACCGCGTGGCTGATCGAAGGCCCGAAGCTTCTCGCATTCCTCTTCTTCTTCGCGCTGGGTGCGCTCGTCATGCGGAGTGCCGGCGATGAGCGCCGCCGCACCGTCAGTCTCTTCATCCTTTTCGTTTTGGGCGTGAGCGGGCTGGCAGGCGTCACACAGTGGGATGTCTGGCCGTTCACGAACAACATGCTGGCAACGGGCCGCGGGACGGACGAGTCGCACGAACGGTGGCTCGCTTTTTATGGAGTCGACAGCTCCGGCCGTGAGTGGAGACTCGATCCGTACACCTGGTCGCCGGTATTCGACAGCGTTATGCAGACCTGGATCAGCATGCGCTATGACGAGCTGTCACGGGCGCAGCAGGAAGAGGTGCAGCACTTCCTGCTGACTCGCGCAAACGAAACGCGCGAGGCGCTGGCTGCCGGACATCGCATCGGTTACGAGAAGTATCTCGACGCACTCGGCTGTCCGTACTGGTGGCGATTGAAGCGATGGAAGGACGTGCCGCACGAGCCGTACCGTGCGGTGCGCGTCTATCGAATGGACTTCCAGGTCGGTGCGATGGTTCGCGGCGACCACCGGGTCACGCGAACCTTGTTCATGGAGTGCCGGCAATGAGCAGCGTCGCAGCGCTCTGGAACCGGTGCTGGTTCACACCAGCCAGCGCACGATCGCTGCGTGCGACGCGGATCATTCTCGCCGCGCACGCACTCTGGGTGGTTCTCTCGAAGCCCGACATTCCGCACCTCGTGTCGTGGCCGGCCGTGTTCTTCGATCCGGCGCAGCGGGCCGGCTATCTCCGTTTCGGAATCGTACGTGGAGGGGAACCCGTCGAATGGATGCTCTACGCGATTCTTCACGTGACGCTCGCGGCGGTGATCGCAGGAGCTCTTCCGCGCATCATGTGTGCGATCTCGGCGTTGCTGCTCTACCACTTCGCGCCGTTCGAAGAAGTGATCATCGGAATGCCGCACACGCACTTCGCCGGCCTGACGGTTGCCACGATCGGGCTGTTCATCCTCGCCTTCGCCGAGGTGCCGCCGGCGAACGGTGACGCGATGTCGCCGGAGTATCGCTGGCCGGTCACCCTCATCCAGTTGATCTATTCGTTCATCTATCTGTTCGCATTCCTTTCGAAGATCCGATTCAACGGCATTCGCTGGTTCACCTGGACGACGATCCGCGCGCAGATCGCCGGCAATTGGGGCGTTCATCCGAACGCATTCGGGATGCAGGTCGCCACGCGGCCGCTGCTGTGCTGGGCCATCGTCATCGCGACGTTGCTGTTCGAGTCGCTCTTCTGGCTCTGCGTGTTCATGCCCCGCCTTCGTCTGTCGTTCGTTCTTGCCGCGATCGGGTTCCACATCGGCATTCTTCTGACGATGAACATCCACTTTGCGAGTGCGCCGCTGCTGCTGCTCTTCGTGAACTGGGACTCGCTTGCCGAGAGGTTGCGCAGCCGCAGGAAGGTGCTGCTCGCGCGATGAAATCTCTGCGCTGGCCCGAGTGGCTCCTGATCGCTGCGATCGCGCTCGTGACGTTCGTCCTGCAGGTCCGGACGCCTCCGGTTGCGGATGACTGGGGTCCGATGGCGACGGCGGTCGAGACGGTCAGGCAGGGCCATCTGCTCTCGGCGCCCTTCAGCGCGCGGGACATCCACTGGTCGCCGTTCTGGTTCCTGATGAATGCCGCGGCCTACGAAATCTCGCCCGCGACTTACGGCATCGTGCCGCTTGCCGTCGTGAAATCTGCGATGGCCGCTGCGCTCGCGTGGATTCTTCTGCTGATCCTGCGGTCCGCCGGTGTGCGGCGCGACGCGGCGCTTGTCGCCGCAATCCTGCCGGCATTTCATCAGGCGATCGTCGGGGCGCACTATCAGTGGAAAAGTGTGGGGGCTGCCGGCAGTTGTGCAGCCGGTGCAGCCTCGGCGGCGCTGATCGTCATCGACATCATCGACGGCCGTGCGTCATGGAGACGCGGCTGGATCGCGGGCGTGCTGCTGTTCCTCGCTCTCGGATTCAAGGAGAACGCGATTGCCTGGAGCGTCTTTGCGGCGATGACTCTGGCCGGCTCGTTCATGATCCCCCGCGTGTTTGGACCGGTTGCCAGTGCATGGCGGCGCACGTCGCCGTCGCTGATCGCAACCGCAGCCTTCTGGTTCCTGCGCAGAAGCGCGGGCGGCGTCATGCAACTCGAGGAGACGCAGGCGGCTGTTCACCGCTATCGGTTCGGCAATCCGCTCGAGTGGCTGATCAACGCATCTCAGCTCACCGCGGCAACGCTCTCTCCCGTCGGAACGCTTCGATGGTTCGATGCGATACACCATCGAAGCTGGCCGCTGCTCGTTCTCTTCGCCGGCGTAACGCTGATCCTCGGCGTTCTGCTGCTCGCAGGACTCTTTCGCGCTCGCCACGAGCTGGGTGCGGCGGCCGTGATCGCCTGCTGCGGTCTGCTGTCGTCGTGGTTTCCGGTCGTGCTCATGCATCACATCAGCGAGACGTACATCGGGCCGTCGGTGTTCTGGTTCTCGATGCTCGCGGCGATCGCGATGCAACGCGCATCGCGGCCGATTCTCTATGCGGTTGCAGCAATCGCGCTGGCGTGGCATCTCGATGGATTTGCGCAGAAGTGGCGCGAGATGCGCGTGACGGGACATCACGAGATCGCGGCCATGCAACGTGCACTGCCGCACCTGCGCGCACTCGCTCCCGGTTCTTCGATCTTCATTTGGGATGCCGTACAGCCGCTCGCGGACCGCTACTCCGTTTACCGCGAATTCGAGGCGAGTGGTGCGATTCAGTTCGGCGCTGCGCACGAACGGATTCCGGTCGTGTTCGTGGGTGACAAGGACCGTGCTCGCTATTGGGTCGAGGCGGGCGAGACGGTGAAGATCTCAGAGCGGCGATGAGCCGCGCACCGCGGCGACTCCGAGGCTGGCTGTGCGCCGCAGGGCGACGGCGAGCCTCGTGATCCATCGCGCAAGAGGGATGTTGATCGCGAGCAGCAGAGTCGTTGCGCGTGTGACGAATCGCGCACCGATGCGGCCGGTTACCGGCGGCGGTTCGAACGAGCTTCCGTCGCTGCGTTCAACAGCGATGACTTTTCCGATGATCGCCGCGGGATCGATGAGGGGGACGTCGCAAAGGACGTTGTGATCGCCGCGCAGAAGCCACCACCGTCCGGGTGCTGCCGCGACGAGCCGGTGAACGATGACATCGGATCCGACGGCGACGGCGACGATGTCGCCGATCGCGACGTCGTTCGTGCAGCGAAGGAGCACCGTCTGGCCGGGCTCGATTGCCGGCCGCATCGAAATTCCCTGGAAGCTCGTCCGGATCTCGCGCTTCGATTGCCGCCACAATGCTGCAACGGAGAGGAGCCGTTGCGGCGTCAGCGTTTCCATTCGCTCAGGCCGGCGCCGCGGGCGCGTCAGCGAACCCTGCCTCGGTTCGGATCTGGTCATCGAGCTCGAGGTGCATCGCTGCCTCGCCGGCGATCATCGGAAATGCTCGGTTCGCCTGCGCGACAGCGCGCACGACATCGAGCGCGTAGCGCGGATTGCTCCTGATCAGCGACTCGATCCAGCGGTTCGCATACCGCACGTGCTGGATCTCATCCGCGAGCTGCGCGTCGAGCAGCGCTGCAACATCCGGATCATGTTGTGCGTGCTCGATCGCTTCGCGAATCGCCTGAATGCCCGCGGCTTCGAAGCTCCGGTTCTGCACGGCGAGACGGCCGATGAGTGAAGGGATCGCCATGATCATCCGGTATTCGAAATTCATCACCGGAAACATCCCGATCTCGCCTCCGCGCGCTTCGAAGCAGCGGCGGAATGCATTTACGTGGCGCGACTCGTCCCAGCATTGCCGCGCAATCGCCAGACGAAGTTCCCACGGTGCGTCCGGAAAGTCGGTCAGATTGCGCGCGGCAATCTCCAGCCCGTTGACTTCCTCGTTCATCTGCCGATGCATGAACTCGATCAGCATCGTGCCGTCGTCCGCCCACATGTTGGTCATCTCTGACCACGTCTGCTTGATCTCGAAGCGCTCGTCGCGCGCGGGGGGCTCGGTGAACAGTTGCGGATCGAGCTCGGTCATACGGACGCCTCCGCACGGTCGTCTTCAACCAGCGAGCGGAATCCCGCCTGGCGGAGGATCTCGTGAATCTCTTCGTCGCTGAACTCCGCCAGCTTCCGGTCTTCGATGTTGACGGCCGGCACATTCTCTTCGGCGGCCGTCAGCTCCTTGCCGACGGCGTTCACTTCACCCTTGCGCACAGCGAGCTTGCCGTTCACGTCGGCGATCAAGCGAACGGCTTTTGCCATCTGCATGAGGGAGCGGCGATCCTGCTGCGCGAGGCGTTTGATCCAGCGGTTCGCAAAACGAACGTGCTGGATTTCGTCGGCGAGTATTCCTTCGAGGACGGCGGAGGTCTCTTCATCGCCACCGCTGCGAAAGCCGCGGGCCAGACTCTTCACGACGTCCATCGCTCCTGCTTCGAAGGTGCGGTTCTGTGTCGCCAGCCGCGCGACGATGCTGTCCAGAGCCGAGGTGATCATCCACTCGAACGTCGCGATCGGGAACTCGCCCTTGTGGCCACCCATTTCCAGCAGACGGCGGTAGAGCACCTGAACGTGACGCGCTTCGTCCCAGCACTGCCGTGCAAGCTCGAGGCGCAGCTCCCACGGTGCATCGGGAAACTCGACGAGGCATTGCGCGGCGATATCGAGACTCGTGATCTCGTTGCTCATGTGGCGATGCACCGTCTCTCGTGCCGCCAGCTCCGTTCCTTCCGGATACTCGTGCATGTCCGCGTCGCGCAGCACGACCTTGAAACAGTCGTCGCGCGCCGGATCAGCGCGGAGACGGAAGCCTTCGACGTCGACGTATCCGATGGTGCTCATGGTGTCCCTCATGCCGCGACGACCGATGCGATCGCCGCTTCGCGATTGCGGAAGTCCGTTGCGTCGGTGGTCTTGAGCCCGATCTCTGCGCGCAGCGCGTGCGCGTCGCTGATCTGGCGCCGAAGTTCGGGAACGATGCGCTCGATGACGAGCACCGTCGGCCCGTCGAGCAGGCGATCCGTTTCCTCGAGATAGCGCTCATAGCGGCGGATGAGTCCCGGAATCGTGATGTCGTACAGCAGCGTGAGGCGCTCTTCGACACCTTCTGCCTGCTTCATCTGTTCGAGCAGTTGATGGTAGTCGTCGCCCGGACGGCGCGTGTAGTGCTCCGCCTGGCGCAGCTCGAACGTCCGCTTGCCGAGCCAGTCCGCGTGCTGCGCGAAATCCCAGATGTGACGGCCGAGCATCACCTTGACTTCCATCTGCGGAGTGATCGGCGTCCAGTAGGCGGCGGTCTCCATCAGTTGCACTTCGATGTAGCGGAAGGTGCCGACCGCGTCGGCTCGCTGTTTCACGTTCATGATGCGAGGGCTCCGATTCGTTGTTCGAGACACTCTGCGGTCTCGTCTGGATTTCCGGGTGCCAAATGATAAAGCCGGCAGCGGCCGAGCATGCGCCCGAGCTCGAACACCCGCTGCGTGCGCGGCGCGTTGACGAAGCAGCTCGATACGGTTTGCAGCTCTGAGAGCGCCGTGATCGAGGCTGCCGTCTCGGTGATTCGAGGCCGCTCTTCGAACGGCCGCAGGAAGAAGATTGCCCGCAGTGGAACAGGCTCCGGCGCGGGTGCGTCGATCAGCGAATCGAACGGCACGCGAATGATGCGCGCGGGCTCTTCAGAGGCCGAGATCCGCAGGAGTGCTTCGTCCACGCCGCGGGCACGTGGTCCCGGCTTGATTCCCACGGGCCGCAGAAACGGCTCGATGAGACCTGTTGCCGGCACGTATGCGCCTGTTTCATCGCCGAGGAGCGCGTGGCCGCGAACGGCGAGGGAGAGAGAGGTCGTCGATTTTCCGGCGCCCTTCGGGCCGATGATCATCGCCCCTCTGCCGCCGACATTCACGGTCGCAGCGTGAAAGAACAGCGCGTCCCGCCGCACGCGATAGACGCAGTGAAGAAGCAGGAGTGCGATGGCGCTTCGCCATCCATCGCGAAGCCAGAAGCGGCAGATGTTGTCGCGGAACTCGAACAGCGCGGAGCTGTCTGCGCGCCAGGCGAACGCCGTCCAGCCTGTCGATTCGGGCTCGATGAGCCGGAAAGGAAATTCAGGAGAGCCGGCCGACGCGGAGAGAAGAAGATCGTCGACGGTGTATGCGATGGGATCCGCGCACTCGATCGTCACCGTGCCGTGGCTGGCGCCAGGCTCGAGAGACACGTGAAACGAGAATTCGGTTCTAGGAGTCGAGGGAGTGTCACGTAGAACGAAAGAGATCTCGCTCAGCAGCTCTTCATCGTCAGAGACGACATGAGCCGCGACACTCGCGATCGTGATGGTGAGGCCGGACGCTGTTCCCCGGAACGAATCTCGCGCCGGGGAACAAGTGCGGTTGGAGACCAGCACCTACCGCATGCTCGCCGTGACCCACCACGAGGACATCGACTGAGTCAGCTGGAAGGTGTTGAGGATCTCGCGCTCGCTCATCGTCTTGATGGCGGGCGTTTCGTAACGAGGACGCGATTCCTTGGTTTCCGGAGTAACAGAGCTCGTGTTCATTCGTTCTCCCTATTCCCGGGGTCGATTGTGAAATTTGGGCAATGTTACGTAGTAACGGCCGCGCGGTCAATCACAAGGCCGAGTGACAAGAGGTCGGCCAGTGCTTTTTCCACGTCTTCCGAGGCTTTCGACGGGTCGGTTCCCTCGAACGCATCGCCGATCGAAGCAATCAGCTCCTCCACCGACTTCTGCTCGCAATTGCGCCAGATGTACGCCATGGTGCCGTTCAGCATGTAGAACTGCGAGGTCGCAGGATTGAACAACATCAGTTCCTGCTGAAGGGGCGCTTCTTCAATCTGCGGATTGCGATGGTATGCCGCCATCGGGATTCTCCTGAATTCGGGTTGTGGCCAAGAGACTAGCGGCTCGCCCGCCGGGCGTCAATGATCGAGACGATTCGCTCCGCGACCAGTCCGTTGGCCGCGGGCGATAGATGTCCTGCATCGAGGAACATCGTTCCGCTCTCGGTGTCGAGCGCGCCGGAGAGGTTCTCGAAATGCTCTTCGTGGTGATTGCGCATCGCCGCGTAGGCCGCGCGAATCGCACCCGCCATCACAGGCAGGGTCTTGTCGAAGTTGCGGATGGTTGCCGCTTCGCTCGAGGTCATCCGCTTCGAGCTTGCGAGGAGGTACGGATGCCAGATGACGACCGGCCGGAATCCGTATGCGCGGGCCAGCGCGACGAACGTCTTTTCTGTCGCCAGGAAGCGCTCGATGGAGCGATCGCGGATCTCCACCTCGTCGCCCGGTTTCAACCGCTCGGCTGCAGTTGGCGGTGCTCGCCGCGCTCGTCGCAGCAGGCGAGGCAGCGCCAGGCCGGCGTCATCGCGAGGCTCCATGATCCAGTTGTCCATCTCGTTGCCGAAGATCGTTTCTTTCACATCGTAGGAGCCGGCATAGAGAATGACGATGTCGGGCTTTTCTCCATTGCGCAGGTCGCGCTCCAGTTCCGCGACCGAGCGCGCACTCGTCGAGCCCCATTCACCGTGGTTCCGGATGCAGACGCGCTGGCCGCGGCGCTCGAAGCGCGCGGCGACGAGCGATGGGATCGTGTGCTCGTCGTCGGAACCGTGACCCCACAACATCGAGCCTCCGTACATCGCGATGCGCAGCGACGGCTGTGTGCACTCACAGTGCGTCGTCCTGCGCAGGCCCGAGTCCTCGATGTTGATGGCGCGTCCGTGAAACGCTTGCAGGTGGAGGATCCCATCACCGGTGTAGCGCAGGGTTTGCGGAAGACGGACAGCGCGGCGCCACTCCGACCAGTAGTCCTTCGACCACGGCACTCCCCGGTAGACATCGAGCGTTGAAAGCGGAGCGACCTTCGACGCGCGCCGGGCGTCGCTCCATGCCAGCAGTCCACGCGCCGCTAGTTCTGCGGCGGCCGCGCAGAGAGCGAGCAGCCCGATCGCGGCGAGCGATGCTGTGATCGCGCGTCTCATGCGAGTTGAAAGGCCTCGATCCAATGCCGCAGGGCGAGAAGCCGCCAGACCGCGCGGAAGTCGCGATGCTTTCCGTCGCGATATGCCATGACGAACGCCCGCGCTTTTTCGGGACGGAGGAAGGGAAGGCGCGCCATCACCGGAGAGTCAACAGCCTCGAGCACCGCATCGTGCAGATCGGTCCGCAGCCAGAGAGATTCAGGCGTCACGAAGCCCATCTTGTCGGTGCGGCCTGTGATCGAAGCAGGAAGATGATCGCGCGCGAGCTCGCGCAGCAGACGTTTGCGCACGCCCGATCCCGCTTTCATCTCCGCCGGCAGTTGCATTGCGAACTCGACGACACGGTGATCGACATAGGGCAGCCGCGCTTCCACGGAGTGAGCCATCCCATTGCGGTCGCTGTAGAGAAACAGCGGTGGCAGGCCGGTGTACCGGATGTCCTCGTAGGACGTCTGATCGAGATGCGACTTCCACGCGAGCGCCTCACGGCGGCGCGCGCGCTCGATCGGCGGAGCTTCGTGCCGGAAAGGGCGGAAGTATCCATCATCGAGCCACTCGTAGCGGCCATAGCGCAGACGGAAACGGCGCACCGCATGTCCGGCGACGGATCGCGCCAGCCGGTAGTACATCGCCGGAATGCTCATCTGATAGTTCGCGCTGAGGATCTTCGATTCCTGCGCGAACGCGCGGAGCTCGCCGCGCGTGAGGTGATCCCGCCACACGGAGAACTCATGATGCGGATAGCCGCCGAAGACCTCGTCCGAGCCCTGGCCGTCGAGAACGACCGTCGTCCCATGTTCACGCGCGAGTTGAAATGCCCGGTGCTGCGCGAAGATGGTCGAGGCCATCAGCGGCTCGTCCTGCATCCATGAGACGCGCGGCAGATTGTCACGGATCCATTGCGCATCGATCGTGGCGCGATGATTCGTGACGCCGCTCTGTTTCACATAGTCGTCGACGTAATTCGACTCGTCGAACTCCGCATAGCGCGTGCGGTCGAACACGATCGTGAACGAATCGTGTTTCTGCGGAGACGACTGGCGCACGAGCTCCGTGATCGTCGTCGAATCGAGGCCGCCGGAGATGAACGTGCCGAGCTTCACGCTGGCGCGCGTATGAACGCGCACCGATTCGCGGAGCAGATGTTCGAGCTCCCGCTTCGCATCTTCGCGGGAGGCTTTCTTCGGCGCCGTTGCCAGGTGGCCGAGATCCCACCATACCTTCGGCGTGACCGGCGGACGCGAAGAGCTCGTGAGGTCGAGCTCCAGCACAGACGCGGAAGGAAACGCCTCGATGCCGCGGAAGTACGTTTCGTCCGTGAACGCTCCGCGATGCGCGTGCAGATACTCGTACAGGATCGATTCGTTGATGCCGGGGCGATCGACGGCGACGAGTTGTTTGATCTCCGAGGCGAAGCGGATCGCTTCTCCGCGAATGGAGCGAAACAGCGGCTTGATGCCGAAGCGGTCGCGGCTCACGATCGCTTTCCGTTTCTCGCGATCGACGATCACCATCGCCCACATGCCGTCGAAGCGGCTCAGACACTCCGTTCCCCAGCGCTGGTACGCGGCGAGGATCACTTCTGTATCGGTGCCGGTATGGAAGGCGAAACCGTGGCGCGAGAGCTCCTCACGCAGCTCGACGAAGTTGTAGATCTCCCCGTTGAATACGATCCAGAGACGGCCGTCCTCGGAGCGCATCGGCTGCGCCGCGTGCGGGTCATCGTCCTGAATGATCAGCCAGCGGAACGCGAGTGCGACGCGCGCCCCGGTCATGTCGAGGGTCTCCAGCGAATGGCGCGCACGGACGTTCATCGCCGCGTCGATGGCCACGAAGCCTTCGCCATCCATGCCGCGGTGGGGAATCTGCGCGTGCATGAGGGCCAGCTCGCGCGAGAGCTGGTCCGCGGACTCCGTCCCGTAGTTGACGATCGCGCTGATCCCGCACATGCGATGAGGTGGCGGCATTGTACGTCATCGATTTCGGGCATACTGCGCGCGGCGATGCGCATCGTTTTCCTCGGTTCCGGCGGCGAATACTCCGCGCGCGTTCTCGACGGTCTCGCCGCAAGTCATCCCGTGCTGTGCGCGATTCTTCCGCCACCGCCGCCGGGCTGGAAAGCGCGTCTGCTGACGTGGCATTTGTCGCGCTGGATGCGCCGTTCGGCCTCTCGCCATGCGGTACCGGTCAGACGGGTCCGCCGTGCTTTGCTCGCCCCGGCATTGCGCGAGCTCGCTCCCGATCTCATCGCCGTCGCGAGCTATCCCGCCCTTCTGCCGCCCGAGGTTCTCGCGGTTCCGCACATGGGCTGCCTGAATGTTCACCCATCGTTGCTACCGCGTCATCGCGGAGCCGATCCCGTCTTCTGGATGTTCCGTCACGACGATCGGGAAGCAGGCGTGAGCGTGCATTGGATGAACGAAGCCATCGATGAAGGAGAGATCGTTGCCCAACGATCCGTTGCACTCGACGATGGCACCACGCGGAGAGAGCTGACCGCCCGTCTCGGCGAAGAAGGGGGGGGCCTGCTCGCGATGTGCGTCAGCGCGGTCGCGGCCGGAACTGCGCAACGCATTTCGCAGGACGCGGGCGTGGCCTCGCATGATCCGCTCCCCACTCGCGCCGACCTCGCGATTCCTTACGATGAGTGGCGCGTCGACCGGGTGTGGCGCTTTCTGCGCGGCGTCGGAACGCAACTCCTGCGCGATCGCGGGGGAAACCGGTTGCGCGTCGGCGACGCGGCGCGTTGGGTTCGTCAACAGCACGAGCGGGAACCGGGAACCTTCGATGGCGTACGACTCTACTGCCTCGACGGCTGGATCACGTTCGATGCGATTCCTCTCCGGCGGAGGCTCGCGGCGATGCTGTTCCAGTCGGCATAGACGAGCAGCAGCCACGCATTCTGAAACCAGATGTGAAAGACGATTCCGTTCGCGATGTGAAAGAAGACCGCGATCGGAATCAGGATCCTGCGCGCCCTGCGCGAGAAGAGCGCGAGGGCGAACGACGCATCGAACAGCAGGCCGGCGACAGCCATCGCCGAAAGCACCGCTGGGTGCGACAGCAGATACTGATTCAGCGGCGGATGCGGCCCGCCGGTCCATTGATCGATCCCGGCGATGTAGAGCCTCATGTTCTCCGCGCGAATCCATCGCACACCGCTCGTGTACAGCTTTGCATACGCGGCCCAGAAGTAGATGCCCGCGAAGAAGAACTGAATGAGTGCCACCGGCCACCGGTTCTCCCACGACTCGGGATCCGGCCGTTTGCGGTCGAAGCGTCCCGCCGAAGCCGACATCGCGATGATCAATAGCGCGAGCGCCGGAATCGTGTATCCCCGCAAATAGGGATTGCCGGTCCAGAGCACCGTCTCCAGTGCGCCGAAGTGGTAGAGCAGAAGTCCGGCGATGAACGACGAGACCCGAAGGAAGACTCCTGCGATCACGGCGACGAGCGCCAGATGAAGCAACAGCCAGAGTATCCGTTCGGTGCCTAATCCTGCGCCGATGAAGAAGCGCAGTTTTCGTTCGGGCAGCACGCGCATCCACCAAACGTGTGGGAACGTGATGACCGATGGGAGATCGAATCGCGAGAGCACGATCCAGAGAGCCGTCGATGCGATGACGACCCGCGCCATCGCGAGATCGATGCGGTTCGCCGGCCGCCACCAGAAGTCGGACCAGGACCGGCGGATTCGCTCAATCATGTGGCCTGTACTCCGTCACCACTCGACGCTCGATCGCGGCGTCTCCCCGCCGATCCCGTTCGTCGATGTTCCACGTCGTGAAGACCAGGCGGACGCCCGCGAAGGGCGTTTGGGGCACATCGCTGCGAGACTTCCATCTCCTTGCCGTTTCGAAGTGGTATGGCGCTGCCAGCGGGCCGAGAAACTTGTCGTTCGGAGGGAAGCGCTCACCGGCCGCCACCATGCGGCGCCCGCGCTCGGTCCGGTCATACAGCCAGCGGGCCACTTCCTGCTGCTCCTGGTGCGACAGTGTGGGAACGAGGCCGAGCGGTGCCGCAATCTCCTCCGCTGCCATCGGCTGCAGAACGGCCTTGTCGACCGGCCAGATTTTTCCGGCCGCATCGATTCCCTCGATCTCATACGAATGCATGACCGGAGAGCGCAGCCCGTGCACGAGCGCCCAGTTCGTAAACGGCCATGCGTCGATCTGTGTGATGCCTACGGCGGTCGTCACGATGACGCAGAAGCCGGCGAGGGTACGGACGCGCCGTATCCGCGCCGCTTCCGTCTGTGCCAGGCGTTGCGCGGCGAGCAGCAGGAGAAAGGCGAGAAACACCCCGAGCCGCACGAGCTCGACGACGGGCTCGAGCCAGGCCAGCGATTTGAAGAACTGGTGCAGCAACCGGTTAGCCTCGAATCACGCCGCGGCCGCCGGCGTGTACCGCGTCAGGTAGGGGCCGATCGTCCGCCGCACCGTCGGGTCGCGGAACGCCCAGAACAACCCGTCGAGGTAGTAGTGCTCGAACGCCGTCAGCATGAAGAGAAACTGAAAGACGTTCGCATGGCCGGCATGGCGCAGCACGATGCTGGCCACGGCGATGAAGCCGCCTAACAAGAGGATGCAGCTCGCCAGAATCGGGGTGCTGCGGCTGATTCCGCTCAGAATACGTTGCGGCGCCGATCCTTCGCTGGTGCGGAATCGCCTGCGGTGCAGCAGCCAGAGGATCGCCAGGTATTGCACGTAATGTGGAAGCAGCAGCACCGCAGTCGCCTGATTGTTGTCCGCCAGCCACAGATAAGGATGGAAGAACGTGAGCGCGCTGAACAGAAACAGCAGTTCCGAGGCGATCGGTGCCTGTCCGGCGCGGATGCGCGAGACGAGAGCCACTCCGAAACGGATCAGCGCTGCAAGCGCGACCGCCGCCAGGATCATGCGAAGGAGCAGCGGATAGTTGGGGGTGAGCCGCAACAGCGGATCGAACGCGTCATTCGTTCGCACGTTCCAGAACGCGCAGAAGGCCGCCACGCTGATGATCGCGAAATTCGTCGCCGCCTTCTGCCCGGGATCGTTGACTCCCGCGCGATGGCGGTAGATCGACGCGATGCCGCAGTTCTGCAGCGCGACGTGATACGTGTTCCAGATCAGAAGCGCAGCGGCCATCAGCTTCGGGATCCTGGCGAACAACGCCAGATAGACGAGCGCAATCAGCAGCGGACCTCCCGCGAACGCCAGCCATTGTGCTTTCAGCCGCGGGCGGTTGTCGTCCCAGAAGAAGAATGCGAGTGTCGAGACATAGTGGGGAAAGGCCAGCGCGACGAAGAGGAGGCCGAAACGCGGGTCGACGAACAGAGCCAGAAGAATGACCGGCAGCATCGTGGCGCCCGGTGCGACGAACCACGCCAGATCAAACCAGCGTGACTCGATCCAGTTCGCGCTCGCCACGCGCGCCGGCAACGGCGCAGCGAGACTCGATGCCTCGGCAGTCATGTTCCGATTGTAGGCTACGCGTATGACTGTCGGGAAAACACTCTCCGAGCCGCTCCTCCTCTTCGAGGTTCCGTTCGGAATGATCCTGTTTCTGCAGTGGCGCGCGGCTCGAGGGTTCGCATCGCGACCGCTGCGAAGACTGACGGCATCGCTCGCGATTCTCTTCTGCGTCCTGGTCGCGATGTCGCTGCCGGCGGTGGCGGCTCTGCTCGAAAGGTTGATCTCGATGCCGCCGGCGCCGGCAGTGGTTCCGTTCACGCCGGACGCTGTCGTGGTGCTCTCCGCCGGCTACGGCCGCGGCGCGGCGCCGGAGCTCGATGTGCTCTCCGAGGAGACGATGGCGAGAGTGGTCAGAGGCGTTGCGGCGTGGAAGCAGTTTCCGCGCGCGAGGCTGATTCTCAGCGGCGAAGTGCCGAAGAAAGGACGCGCGGACAGCAGGCTCGCCGAACTGATGGCCGAGCTCGCGGTGTGCCGCGGAGTCCCGCGTGAGGCGATCGTGCTCGAGCCGGCGTCGCTGCGAACACGCGATCATCCTCGATCCGTTCTGCGGCTGCCCGGTGTCACGCGCTCGACGCCGCTGCTGATCGTCAGCTCCGACGACCACCTGCGGCGCGCGCTGTTCGAGTTCCGACGCTACTTCGATCGCGTGGCGTGGGTGGGAACGCATGGGACAATGCCATTTTCCGGCAACTGGCGCGCGTGGTGCCCCTCGGCGAGTGCATTGTGGCAATCATCCGCGGTGATCCACGAGGCGCTCGGCATCGTCGACTACCGTCTCTTGCCGCGGAGCGGGGAGTAAATGGATCGCCGGATCTTCATCGCGATCATTGCCGGGCTGGTCGTCTTCACCGTCTGGACATTTCGCCATGGCGCAGACTCCTGTCTGCTGATCGACGACAACCTCGACGGGCCTGCTGCTCAATATCGCGTGATGCGCATCAGCGGGACGGTCTTCGCGGGCCTCCACGCTGTCGTTCCGAATTTCATGAACGGCGTCCCGCGCAATTCCCTGCCGGGTGAGCTGCAGTTCTCGACGCTGCTGTTCGCAGCGCTGGGGATGCTGCCGGCGTTCTTCATTCAAAGCCTGTTGCAGCGTCTTACCGCATTCGCCGGGATGTTTCTGCTGCTGCGGCTGCACATCGTGCGCGGTGCGCTGCGCATTGCCGAGTT
Source organism: Acidobacteriota bacterium (assembly GCA_021325515.1). Taxonomy (GTDB): domain Bacteria; phylum Acidobacteriota; class Thermoanaerobaculia; order Gp7-AA8; family Gp7-AA8; genus JAJPHC01. Next base: position 91,072 of record JAJPHC010000028.1, on the reverse strand, counting down.
CGGGCCGGCAGCCTGCTTTGCATTACTGCCATTCTTCCCCTGCCCGTCGTTCTGCCTGGCGGTGGCCGGACAACCGCTGCTCGTTTCGTCGTATCTCAGTCTTCGCAGCGGCGACACGCGCCTTCGCCACTGGCTGGTCATTGCGCTTTTCCCATTCTTCTCATGGTTCGCGTTCGCCGGCTTCATTGTGGCCGCGACGCTCGGTGTGCTCCTGGTCGTCGATGTGTTCTGTGCGAGAGCGCTCTTACGCCGCGACGCCGCAGTGCTTCTGTTGTTTCTCGCCGCGACCGTCGTCGCAGAGTACAGGCTCTTCTACCAGCATCTGTTTGCACGGGACTATGTTTCGCACCGCAGCGAGTTTCAGACGCCGCTCGTGACGACGCGCGACGCAGTGCGGGGAACGGTTGACCTTCTGCTGTTCGGACAGACCGACGCGAGGGCGCTGCCGCTGGCGGCCGGACCCATCGTCCTTGCCGCCGCCATCCTCGGTTTGCGAAAACGGACGGGCCAATGGTGGGTGACGGCGGCGGCAGTTGCGGTTGGGCCATGGATCGCTCTTGCGTTCGGTTTCGCGCATCATCCAAGCGTCGTCCACTTCGTCGCGACGCGAATTCCGCCATTGAGGCAGTTTCAGTGGGATCGCGTTTATTTCGTCTATCCGGCACTCATGTACGCCGCCTTTGGTGGGGCGATTGTGATTTTGTGGCGTGAGCTCGCGCGACCGCGCTTCATCGTGACCTTCGCGCTGGTGATTCAGGCTCTGTTTCTGGTCATGAACGACTGGACTGTGGTGGAGCAGAGACGAACAGGAATTACGTTCCGCCGGTTCTACGCGGAGCGGCTGTTCGCTCGCGTTCGGGACTCCATTGGCCGGCCGCAGCGTGAGTATCGTGTCGTCAGTCTTGGAATTCATCCTGTCGTTGCACAATTCAATGGCTTCTACACGCTCGACGGCTACTGTGTCGACTATCCGCTTTCCTACAAGCACCGTTTCCGTGAAGTGATCGCGGCGGAACTGGCTCGTAGTGAGATTGCACGCCAACAGTTCGACTCGTGGGGATCACAGTGCTATCTCCACGCAGCGGAAGTCCCGGGCACACAATGCGTCACCAGCACGCCTCCCATTCACGATCTCCGGCTCAATACAGCGGCGCTGAAGCGGATGGGAGGCGACTATCTGTTTTCCGCGGTTCGCATCGACAATGCGGCTCGTGAAGGTCTGAGTCTGAAGGGTGTCTTTCAGGATGCGCAGAGCGCCTGGACGATCTATGTTTACTCGATCGAAGGCGCGGCGTAGCGCTGGAGCAGGTCGGGACGGCTCTTGAACCATTCGATCGTCTGCTGCAGTCCTTCGCGCAGACTCACTTGCGGCGTCCAGCCGAGGATCCGGCGGATTTTCCCGGGGTTGGATTGCCAGACCGAAGTGTCCCAGATGCGGTCCGGCATCGTGCCCCATTGCGGTTCCGCGGCAATCGACAATAGAGAGCGAATCTCGCCGACGACATCCGCGAGTGTCGTTTGAACGCCGGATCCGACATTGAAGATGGCCCCCGGCTCACTGCGACCGTTCTCCGCCGCAAGGAAGGCATTGACGACATCGTCGATGTGGACGAAGTCACGAGCGATCGTGGGATGCGTCAGCGGCGGCAGCGTGCCGCGAAGAAGGCCGCTCACGATCAATGCCGGGATGAGGCGGCCGGGATGTTCATAAGGGCCGTATACGGAATAGAGCCGCAGCGTCGTGATGCGCGTCCCCCTATTGCGCGCCATCAGGCCGCACAGGTGCGTTGCCGCGGCCTTACAGACTGCATATGCGCTATTGGGCTGCAGGACTTCGTCTTCCTGCGGTGCATGATCCTTGAAGCCGTACTCGGATGATGAACCGCTGTAGACGATCGACCTGACCCGGCTGTTGATCGCCTCTTCGAGCAGGATCGCAGTGGCGGTGACGTTGTCGCGAACGATGCGCTCGGAATCCTTCTGCCACTCATGGCCGCCATAGGCCGCCACATGGAAGATGCTTTCCGGTTGCGCGCGCTCGAGAGCGGAGCGCAACTGCGAGCGCTCGGCGAGATCGATCCTGTGGATGTGGAGCCGGTCGCGGAGATCCTCAATACGCCACAGATCCGATTGCGGGCGGACGAGAGCATGAACTTCGTCGTCGCGCTCGAGCAGGCGGCGCACGAGACGCGCGCCGACGAAGCCGGCCGCTCCTGTAACCAGCGCGATCGTCATCGAAGGATGGAATCGTAGGCGAAGTGAGCGATGAGAGGTGCGGCGCGCATCGCAATCTCGTCCTTCTCCGCGCCCGACAACTCGTTCGCGGTGGCGAGGTTTGCTTCAGGCGTCGGGACGCGGATCGTTCCCCAGGGAGTGAGCTCGCTCAATGGCGCGCCATTCCAGGTCGGGCGCTTCATCGAATCGCCGGCCGCAATTCCGATCGACGTACAGCTCTCCCTCAACGCGCCCACCGGATCGCTCATCACATCCTCGGCGCGCACGACATGCATGCGGCCGGGGAAAAGCTTCGCCGCGGCGAGCGCCATCTGCTGCACGATGCACCAGACCTGAATGTAATCGCGCAGTGCCATCGGCACCGGACGCTTCTTCGTATCGGCATAAGCCGACCAGGGATTGCGAACGACGTGAATGACATGCGCGGAGGGGAGGTCATTGAGAATGTCTTCGGCATCGACGGCGATGATCGGGCTGTAGCCGACGTAATGCGATTCCCGGCCGCTGCTCTTTCGATTGCGCCACGCTTCGAACGTGGACTTGAAAAATGCAGCCACATTGACCGCGCGCGAACGCGTCTGCGTCTTCACGAGACGAACATAGGCCGTCCTGCGGTCCTCGTCCGAGAACTCGAATTCCGCGGTGCGGAACTTGCTGACGTATGGCGTCCGCGCCCGCACTCTCGTTTCCTCGTCGATGATCGATTCGAAGTCGGTTTCCGCGGTGCCGTCGAGGGGGAACTGCGGCCAGCGATACTTCACGGGAAACAACGACGAAAAGCGGTCGTTGACGAACCTCGTTCCCAGTTGCGATTCGAACGGATAGACGAAAAGCTCGGGGTGACCATCGAGGGTTCTATGGGTGAAATTGCCGCCGTTCTCATACATCGCGCTGATCATGATCAGCCGGAAATCACTCCACATCGCCATCCTCGCTTGATTGAAAGTCGTAGAAGAAATCGGTCATCTGGCGCCGCGACGCTCGTCCGGAAAACGGAAATCCCGCTGCAGTGGCGGAAGGAATCGCCTCAATTGCGAAGATCTGATTGCCGGAGGGCCACGTCAATGAACCGAGCAGCCGGCCCGTTGTGGCGTCAATCGCATGCAGCCCGCATACGCTCGTTTCCGGGTCGAGGCCGGGCGCGTAGCTCGTGAAGCGCGGAAGCACGCGTGAGGTTCCAACGAACGCAAGGTCTTTGTGAAATGCGAGACCGCGCGTCCAACCGGGAAGCTGCGTTACGGTGTCGAAGCTGCCGTCCCGGATCAGATCGAGCGTGCCATAGCCGCTGTTCAATACCCAGAGCTTCTTTGCATGCAGCCGCGCCGAATGGGGACGTGTCAGGCCGCGAGCCATCACATCGCGGCTCTTTGCCGAGAAAATCACGCCGTTCCCGTTCACTGGGAAATTGCGATGTCCCGGCTTTCTCGCACCGACGTCCGCAATGGACGCGGTGAAGAATGACGATTCGAGGTTCCTGCCTGCGGCAATGGAATTCAATTGCAGATGATTGCGATCGAATGCGCGGTTGCCGTGCTGATCCAGCACGCGCGGCCACCAGACGCGTTTCCATTGACCATTGCGGATCTCGATAATGGAATTCATCCCGACCGCATTGGCATAGAGCCGCGGCCCGATCTGCGCGAGATCGTGGATGTACAGGCGGCCGGGCAGGAAGTGCGCGCGCCGCGGCACGAGGAACGGCAGTCCGTTCCGCGCGGCTGACGTCGCGGGGCTCAACTCGACGAGCATGTTCGGACTGCGCGTGCTGGCGATCGTAATCCGCTTGCCGTCGACTGCGATGCCGGACGGATGCGGCAGCGGCAGATGGGAGATGAACGGCCGTCCTCGCACGACACTCAGGGCGAGCACGAGGTGCTCATACTCGCGGGTGACGAGCAACGTGAGCCGATTCTGCTCGAGGTGCTGCCAGAAAGCGCCGCGTACTTTGTATTGAAGCAGCGCGGGATCCGGATCTCCTGCGCCGTTCCAGAGGACGCTGACCTGCCGGGGATCTCTCCATGCGGCGTCGTGCTTCTGCCATCCGCCGGCGCGATGGCCTTGCTTCACATCCATCGCTTTGTCAGCCACGCTTTCATCGCGCCCCAGTAGAGGTGCAGTGCGGAATTCCAGTTCGTCGTGCTCTTCCCGCCATGCCGGCGGACGGAGAAGATCGGCACCTCGACCATCGCATATTGCATCCGCCTGCAGATCACGCCGAACTCCACGTCGATCAGATCGTCGGGCGAGCGAAGAGCGAGCAGCGGAGAATATTCGCGCGGGAAGATCTTCGGCGTTCCATTGACGTCCCACGTCGCGAGATCGAACAGCGTCCGGCACTCGAGGTTGTAGAGAAGCGAGCCGATTCTTCGGACGAGACTCTCGCGCAGTTTTCGATTCGCCTTGACGATGACGCCCGGATAGGCGATCGCGAACCGCACGACTTGCGCGAGCTCCTCCGGCGACGTCCTCGCGGAGTTGGTATAGCAGAGGAGATCGCCTTTCGCTCTCGCCAGCCCTTCCTGCACGGCGTGACCCCAGCCCGCCCGCGAGGTGCAGTGGATCGTGACTCGTGAGTCCTCGCGCGCGAGCTCTTCACAGATCTCCTGCGAGCGGTCCGAACAGCCATTGATGACGAGAACCGTTTCGATGCGAACCGGCAATTCGCTGAGCGCCGTGTGAAAGTCCCGCACGACCTGGCGAATGTGATCCGCCTGGTTGTGCACGGGAAGAATGATCGAGACGAAGGATTCGGTCATGCGGAAAGCGCCGATTGAATGCGCGCGGCAATTCCCCCGGCTGTGAGTCCGTGAAGAGCGCGGAGGTGAGAACGGCTGCCACAGCCGGTGATGCGATCGCCGACGCCGCAGGTGACGATGCGAGCGCCGAGTCCTGCACTGGCGGCCAGCTCGCAGACAGCGGAGCCAAAGCCTCCATGCACGTAATGCTCTTCGATGGTGACGACGGTGCGATACGAGGTGATGACCCGCTGCAGATCATCGGCGGGCAGCGGCTTGATCGACGCCACAATGCCGACGGCGGCCTCGATGCCTTGCAGAGACAGAATCTCTGCCGCGTCGATTGCCTCCGAAGCCAGAGAACCGGTTGCGAGGAGCAGGACGTCGCTGCCGTCGCGGATCATCTCGACGCGCGACGCATCGAATCGTCCATCGAGACCGGGAATTGCCGCCGACGGATCCTTCGCCAGCCGGTAATAGACAGGCGATCGCAAGTCCCACGTCGCGTCGAGCGCACTGACCGACTGCGCATCATCGCTCGGCGAGATGACCCTGACTCGGGGCTGCACCCGCATGAGCGCGAGATCTTCCAGTGCATGGTGCGTCGCGCCCGCCGGTCCGTAGTCGAATCCCTGGCCTATTGCGATGATTCTTATCGGAAGGTCATTGAGGATCGCGCCATTGCGCAGGATTTCGTACGCGCGCATCGATGCGAACGTCGCAATGCTGTACACGAAAGGGATGAACCCCGCCTCGGCGAGTCCCGCGGCCATTCCCAGCATGTTCTGTTCCGCGACACCCGCATTGTAGAAACGCTCAGGCCACCGGCTGGCGAAATCCTCTATGACTGTATAACCGAGATCGCCGGTCAGCAGGACGATGCGTTCGTCGGCCGCAAGCGCGCTCAGTTTCGTAAGGAACGCTTTCCTCATGATGGTGTGCAGGTGCTGAGCTCGCGCAAAGCCTGCTCGGCCTGCGCGTCGGACAGCGGCCAGTAGTGCGACGCGAGCTGCCCTTCCATGAACGACACGCCTTTGCCCAATCTCGTTCGGGCGATGACGACGACAGGAGCCGGGGCCTGCGCCGCGGCCACGAGCGCTCGCTGAATCGCATGCTCGTCGTGCCCGTCGATCTCATCGGCGTGCCAGCCGAATGCGCGCCACCGTTCCGCGATGTTGGATTGATCGAGGATGTCCTGCGTCGGTCCCAGGGCCTGCATCCCGTTGAAGTCGATGATCGCAGTGAGACTGGAGAGACGATGTTGCGCGGCGAACATCGCCGCTTCCCATACGGATCCTTCATTGCACTCGGCATCGCTCATGAGAACGAAGGTCCTGCGCGAAGAGCGGGAAAGGCGTGCCGCGAGCGCGCTCCCCACGCCGAGGCTCAGGCCGATGCCGAGGGAACCGGTGGCGAAATCGACGCCGGTTGCCGAGATATCCGGATGCACTCCGAGTGTGCTGTCGTCTCCGCAGAACGTTTCCAGTTCTTCGGCGCTGATCCAGCCGCGCGCATGCAGCACCGCGTAGAGCGCGGCGGCGGCGTGGCCCTTGGAGAGGATCACGCGATCGCGATCCGGATCGCCGGGCGACGCGATCCGCGCGACGCGTCCATAGAGCACCGCCAGCAGATCCGCGACGGAGAGCGCTGACCCGATGTGGCCGACCCGTGCGCGCCGCGAGAGCTCGATCACAACCTGTCGGACGTAGTTACCGGCAATCTCTTTCAAGAAGGTTTGACGGAATCATAACCGACGGCAACTTCAGGGGCGGGAGAGGAGACCGCGAGCCACAGCGATCGCGTGAACCGCGGCGAAACCGGCGCGCCGCCACGCGCGGTCGATCAGCCAGAACTTCTGCCAAAGATGCCGCGCGCGCCCGGCCTCGGGATGAGGCAGGCGAGGGTCGGGCAGGATTCGCTCGTCGAGAAATCTTCGTTCGCGTTTCGTCAGCAGGTCCGGGGGAATGCGGATGTCGGGAAAGATCCGCGATGCGAGTGAGAGCGCGCCGTACAACGGGCGTTGCACCTGCCACTCGCGTGCGAGTGCCGTGGCCTCTTCGAGTGCGGATGGACGCGCGCGCAGCAGCAGCCAGAGATCGACGAAGCGGCCGAGGGGAGAGTTGAACTCGTCGCTCGCCATGTTGAAGACGTGCTGGATCAGCGAATCGGCGTCGCCCAGCCGCCGCGCGTTGACGGCCTGCAGCGGCACCGCGCGGCTGAACATCGCGGCGTAGTCGATCCGGCAGCGGATCGGCTGCGCAAAACGATGATGCACCTCCAGAAGAATCTTCTCGTCGAGCACGTACGTCCGCTCGTAGTGATCGGGAAGCCGCTCCGTGATGCCGCGCGCCTGCTGGCGCCGGATGCCGCCCGCCGTCAGCAGTTCCTCTGCCTCTTCGAGCAGCGAAGTGGGGAGGAGGATGTCGATGTCCTGCATCGGACGAAGCTCCGGCCGCGGATAGAGAGTGAAGCGATAGTCCGAGCCCTTCTGCAGGACGAAGGGGATGGTGGAGAGGACGGCCGAGAGTTTCTCGATCGCCTGCGTCTGCGCGGCCGCGCGAAGCTGCAGTGCGCGCAGCATTGCGCGCCATGAAACGAGAGCTTCGCGCACGGCTTCCGGCAGGTCGCTCTGCTGTTCGAACAGAAGAGGAAGAAGCCCGTGGCGATTCGCGGCATCGATGAACGACGAAGCCTCGCGCGGATTTTCGGGCGGCCAGTGCGCATTTCCGGCGCGCTGGTTCAGCACGGGCCAGGTCTGTTCGGGAAGCACGGCGGGAGTGTAGCCGCGAGGACTTTTCTTTCGTGTGATGCCGTGTTATAGTCAGCTACAACAGTGCTGCACAACACGCAAGGAGATAGATCAACCATGAAATCGTTCCGCCTCATCCTCGGCCTTTCCCTCGCCGCCCTTTCCCTCTCCGCTTTCGCCCAGACCGACGCGCAGAAAACCTTCACGCAGCTCAAGACGCTCGCCGGCACCTGGAAAGCGAACATGACCCTCGATCCGCCGATGCCGGACATGGACATGCCCGTCGGCGAGATCTCGATGCGCGTGACGTCGCGCGGAAACGCGCTCGTCCACGAGATGTACCAGCCGGGCAAGGAAAACGATCCCGCCCACTTCGATCATCCGGTGACGATGTTCTATGTCGATGCGGACAAGCTGCTGCTCACGCACTACTGCGATGCGGGCAACCGCCCTCGCATGACGGCTCGATCCTCCGCCGACGCGAAGACGATCGAGTTCGATTTCGTCGACGTGACCGGCAACATGAAGTACGGCCACATGGCGCATGCCGTCTTCACGTTCGTCGACGCGAATCATCACATTGAGGACTGGACGTTTATGATGCCGGGTGACAAGCCGATGCACGCGCACATGACTCTCGAGCGCAAGTGAATCCTGGATGGACCGTGAGTGGAATGACACGCAGCCGATCTACCGTCAGTTGCGGGATCGTGTCGTCGCGATGATTCTCGACGGCGTCCTCAAAGAGGGTGATCCGCTTCCGTCGGTGCGCAGCGTTGCGGCCGAATACAGGCTCAATCCGCTCACGGTCCTCAAGGGCTACCAGGAGCTCGCCGACGAAGGTCTGGTGGAGAGCCGCCGGGGCCGGGGTATGTTTGTCAACGACGGTGCAAAGGACCTTCTGCTGAAAGCGGAGCGAAAGAAGTTTCTCGAGGAGGACTGGCCGCGGATCTCCGCCAATATGAAACGCCTCGGTCTCGATCCGGAAGAGCTGTTCGCACGGCCGCAGCCGAAGAAGAAGAAATCGGAGGAGCGGTGACGGCGACCGTCGAAGCGAAAGCGCTGCGCAAGACCTTCGGTTCCACCGTCGCACTCGATGGGTTCGACCTTCGTGTCGATGAAGGACGCATCGTCGGATTGATCGGTCCCAATGGTGCCGGCAAGACGACGGCCCTGAATGCGATTCTCGGACTGCTTCGCTGCGAAGGCGATGTGCGCGTCCTCGATCGCGATCCATGGTCGGAGCGCGAGCGCCTGATGCAGGAAGTCTGCTTCATCGCGGACGTCGCGATTCTGCCGCGCTGGATCCGCGTTTCGCAGTTGCTCGACTACGTCGCCGGCGTGCATCCGAGATTCGATCGCGCGAAGTCGGAGAGCTTCCTCGCGAAGACGACGATCAAGCGGACGAGCCGCGTCCGCGAGTTGTCGAAGGGGATGGTGACGCAGCTCCATCTCGCGATCGTGATGGCCATCGATGCCCGCCTGCTCGTGCTGGACGAGCCGACTCTCGGCCTCGACATTCTCTTCCGCAAGCAGTTCTACGATTCGCTGCTCAACGACTATTTCGATCACAGCCGCACGATCCTCGTCAGCACGCATCAGGTCGAAGAGATCGAGCACGTGCTGACCGATGTCGTCTTCATCGACCGCGGGCGCAGGGTCTTCGAGTGCAGCATGGACGAGCTTGAATCGCGCTATGCCGAGGTGATGGTGAAACCGGAGAATGCGGAGGCGGCGCGGGCGTTGAAGCCGATGCAGGAGCGCCAGCTTCTCGGACGCACTGCATTTCTGTTCGAAGGCGCCAGCCGCCAGCAACTTGCAGCGCTCGGCGAGGTGCGCACGCCGTCGATCGCCGATCTGTTCGTCGCCGTACTCGGAGGGCCGCGATGAACAACGCCTGGTGGCAGATACGCCGCGAGCTGTGGGAAAACCGCTCGCTCTATCTCGCGCCGATCGGGGCCTGCTGCGTCTTTCTCCTCGCGTTCGTCGTGCCGCTCTCGCGGCTGCCGCGGACGATCAGGGAGGCCGCCGCACTCGATCCGCTTCATCAGCGCGCCGCCATCGCCTTTCCCTACGACATCCTCGGAGGGCTGCTGATGGGCGTGCTCATGCTCGTCGGCGCCTTCTACTGTCTCGATGCGCTTTATGGCGAGCGCCGCGATCGCAGCATGCTGTTCTGGAAGTCGCTGCCGGTGCCGGATCTCACCGCAGTGCTGGCGAAGGCCAGCATCCCCATTCTGTTTCTGCCGCTCGTCACCTGGATCGTCACGCTCGCTGCCTGGATCGTGATGCTGGTGATGAGCACTCTGGTGCTCTCGCCGCATCCTGCGAATGTCGCGCTGCTCTGGCAGGGCGTCGCGATCGGTCCGCGGTCGCTCCTGCTGTTGTATCACCTGCTGACGGTTCACTCGCTCTATCTCGCGCCGATCTACGGCTGGCTGCTGCTCGTTTCTGCGTGGGCGCGGCGCGCGACGTTCGTCTGGGCATTTGTGCCGCCGGTGGCGATCGCGTCGATGGAACGGCTCGCATTCGGAACGACCTTCTTCGCGCACCTCCTGCTCGACCGCCTCGGTGGAAACGGGATGGACGCGGTCGTGGCGCACGGCACGTTCCCGATGGATCCGCACACGCACGTGACGCCGATCCGCTTCCTCCTCAGCCCCGGCCTCCTCGGCGGCCTGGTGATCTTCTCGCTCTGCGTGATGGCGGCGGTGCGCCTCCGTCGCGATCGCAGCGCGATCTGAGCGCGGCCACCTTTTCGCCACAATCATTCCTTGCTGCCGATCCAACTCGGCCTCCGCGCCTCCGCCTTCCGAACGCCTACTGATGGTGTCGTTTGAGAAGGAGAAATCGTGCGCAGAGATCTGTTCCTCTTCATCGCATTTCTGATCGCCGCGGCCGCGAACGGCCAGTCGCTGTACAAGCTCGATGATGTCCGCAGCGGCATGCTGCTCGTGAAGACCACGCAACCCGGCGTCTACGCCGAAGCGGAGCCGGTCAACACGGATGTGAAGCTGAACGTCGAGGGGATGATCCTTCGCGGCGAAGTCACGCAGCACTTCCACAACGCCGCGCCGGTGTGCGTCGAAGCTCTCTACGCGTTTCCGCTGCCGGAGAATGCAGCGGTCGATCGCATGCGGATGACCGTCGGCCAGCGCGTCGTCGAAGGGGAGATCAAGGTCCGCGAAGAGGCCGAGAAGGTATACGAGCAGGCGAAGAGCGAAGGGAAGCACGCGTCGCTGATGACGCAGGAGCGCCCGAATCTCTTCACGGTGTCGATCGCGAACATCGCGGCGGACGAGGAGGTCGTGGTCACGATCAACTACCAGCAGACCGTCGAATACAGGGACGGCTTGTTCCGCACGCGCTTCCCGCTGACGATCGGGCCGCGCTATGTGCCGGGCGCACCGCCGGACCAGCAGCGCGTCACGCCGCCCGTCGATTCCGGCCGCCGCAATCGAGTCACGCTCGTTGCGGATGTCGACGCAGGCTTCTCGCTGAGCGAGATCACGAGCACGTATCACGCGATCGAGAAGCGCGCGCTCTCCGGCTCGCGGTATGAGGTCTCGCTCTCTGGCGGGGCCGTCTCCGCCGATCACGACTTCGAGCTCGTCTGGAAACCGATCCTCGGCAGCGAGCCGAAGGCAGCGTCGTTCGTGCAGACGGATGGCCGCGATCGCTATGCGCTCATTATGCTGATGCCGCCCGCGGCAACGAATCAGGTGCGCCTGCCGCGCGAGTCGATCTTCATCATCGACACGTCGGGCTCGATGTCCGGCACGTCGATCAGCGAAGCGAAAAGCGCGTTGAAGTTCGCGCTGTCGCGGCTCGCGTCAGGCGATCGCTTCAACGTGATCGAGTTCAATTCCGTGATGCGCACGCTGTTCGATGAGCCGAAGACGGCTACGGTCGATGCGATCCAGCAGGCCACCGCGTGGGTGGACGCGTTGCAGGCTGATGGCGGTACGGAGATGCGCCCCGCACTCGAGGCCGCGTTGCGCGATGAGCATCCCGATGACATGACGATGGTCCGCCAGGTCGTGTTCATGACCGACGGGCAGGTGAGCAATGAAGACGAGCTGTTCGCGCTGATCTCGGCGAAGCTCGGCCGCAGCCGGCTGTTCACCGTCGGCATCGGCTCTGCGCCGAACTCGCACTTCATGAGCAGCGCCGCGCGTTTCGGCCGCGGCACGTTCACGTACGTCGGCGGTGTGAATGAGGTCGAAGAGAAGATGACGTCGCTCTTCACGAAGCTGGAGAGCCCGGTGCTGACGAACGTCAGTGTGCGGATCGACGACGCGCCGGCCGAGGTGTGGCCGGCGCGCGTGCCCGATCTGTATGCCGGCGAGCCGGTGATCATGGTGGCGCGGCTGTCGCGGCAGGGCGGCCGTGCGGTGGTGACCGGGAGCGCCGGAACGCAGCGGTGGAACGACGTGCAGACCCTCGGAGCGGGCAGCGCCGATTCGGGAATCGACAAGCTGTGGGCGCGCCAGAAGATCGAGTCGCTGACGGAGTCGATGATCGCGGCGGAGAACAGCGATGTGAAGCAGCAGGTGATCGAGCTGGCGCTGGCGCATCATCTCGTGTCGCAGTACACGAGCCTCGTGGCGGTCGACGTGACGCCGTCCGGCGTTCCGGCGGAGCCGTGCCGGACGCAGCGCCTGCCGGTGAATCTGCCCGAGGGGGCGGAGGGTGAGGACGGCTCGCTGCCGTCCACGGCGACTCCTGCGCCGCTCTTCCTGCTGCTGGGGGTGATCTTCATCGCCGCTGCGGCGGTGCTGGCGGGGAAGTCATGAGCCGGCGTCTAACCATCAGTTGCATCCTCGCGCTCATGGGTGTGATCTTCTTCGGCGACGCGGTGCGCATCTACGCGAAGGGAGTGGTTGGACAGGCGCTGCTGCAGCGTGCGTGGGACCGCACGCTGCGCGGCGAGCGCGAGGTGAAGCCGTGGCGCTGGGCGGATACGGTGCCGCTGGCGAAGCTCGAGTTCCCCCGCCTGGGCTACGGCTACATCGTGCTCGCCGGCGCGAGCGGCCGGACGCTCGCCTGGGGCCCGGGCCATGTCGACGGCACCGCGCTGCCGGGCCAGAAGGGGAACTGCGTGATCTCCGCACATCGCGACACGCAGTTCTCGATGCTGCGCGACGTCCGCATTGGCGATGTGATCACGCTGCAGACACCCGCGGGCCGCGTGATCCGCTATCGCGTGACCGCCAGGCGCATCGCGACCGACCGCGATACGTTCCTCCTCGCACCCACGACCCAGCAGGAGCTGACATTGATTACGTGCTATCCATTCGATGCCGTCCGGCCGGGAACGCATCAGCGATATGTCGTGATGGCCACTGCGCGCGCGGGTGCGGAGACAAAGTGAGGTACGCTTGCACGTCCTTCGTGTCATCGCAATGACCGCCCATGCCCGGAACATCAGATGAGGCATTGCTCAACGCGGCTGGAATGGACGGTCGATCATGGAAGAAGATTGTGAAAGCGCAGCGCTGACGCATGCACAAACATGTTGCGGGATGAGCGAAGTCGCGTAGGATCGAAGCCTTGAGAAGCGTCTGGAGCTCCGTCCGCGCGGGCGCATTTGCCGGCCTGGCGTTTGCCTCGATCGAGTGCCTCTTTGCGTCGATCCTCAGCCCCTTCGCGCCGCAATATCTGTTCGTGTCGGTCAGCCCCGCGGTTCTTTTTCTGCCGTTCATCGCCGATCCGCTTCTTGTGGGCTTTCTCTGCGGCGTTGCCGGACGCGGAGCCTCGATGTCGGGAGTGAGTGCGCCGGCTCGAGATCGGCTTGAAATGGCGCTGCCCGGTGTCGTTGTCGCTCTCCTCTTTCTGGTTGCAGCATGGCGTCAACTGGGTTTTTTCGCACTGGGGGCGGTGGCACTCACTGCGGGAATCAGCTGTCTTGCCGCAGCAGCGACCGTCTCCCCGGCGTGGATGAGCCGGCTCGGCTGGCTGCTCGATCCCTGGGTAGCCGACATAGAACGCGGCGACGCTGACATACCTCGTTTCTCTTCTCCTTCTCGCGCCGGTGTTCGTCGGTCGGGAGTGGCTCTCGGGTCAGGCGATCGGACTCAGGCTGCTCGCGGCAGTCGCGGCAGCGCTGCTCGTATTGCTGGCTGGGTTCATGTGGCCCGGATGGCGAGCCAGCAGATGGGGGAGGCGACCCGAAATTCTTCTGGCACTCGTGGTGGCGATGCCGGCCTGGGCGTTGAATCGAACCTGGATGCACCTCCCGCCGGATCGCGATGCGGGTTCGGGGCGGCCGAACGTCATCCTCATCACGCTGGATACCGTCAGAGCCGATCATCTGCCGTCGTACGGTTACCGGCGCGATACGGCACCGAATCTCTCTCGCCTCGCAGAGCGCTCGACACTTTTTCTGAACGCGATCGCACCGTCTAACTACACGCTGCCGTCGCATACCTCCATGTTCACGGGACTCTACGGTTCCGCGCACGGGAACAATCTCGAGGTTGAGGGCCGCGTACTTTCGCCATCGGAAACGACGCTGGCAGAGTCGCTTTCGCGGGCTGGCTACACGACGCTTGCCGTTGTGGCCAATAGTGCATTTCTGGGGAAGGCCTTTGGGCTCTCCCGAGGATTTCAGTATCACGATGCGCGCGTCTGCAGTGATCCGCCCTACCTGCCACGAAACGCGGCGTGCTGGCCGTGGGTGTCGGCCGAGCCTGGTTACCGTCCCGCCGGCAGTATCGAAGGGGAGACGGATGCCCTGCTCCGAGCGGTGGCGGCACGCAGTGCGCCGTTCTTTCTCTTCGTGAATTTTCTGGATGCGCATGCGCCGTACGAATCGCCGCGATCGTTTTCGCGAATGTTCGACGGCGAGGGTAACGACCTCGATACGCGCGCGATCGTCGAACAACTCTCGGCCGACAACAACCACGAGCATTGGCATGTGCCGAGCTCCCAGCGCGAGCACCTCGCAGCGCGGTACGATGGTGCGATCGCCTATGTCGATTCGGCAGTAGGGCGGCTCCTCGCGACACTACGTTCTCTCAACCTCTACGACAACACTCTGATCATCATTACCTCGGATCATGGGGAAGGGTTTGGCGATAAGGGTTTCTTCCTTCACGGCAATACCGTCTATCAGGAGCTGATCCATGTGCCTCTGATCGTCAAGTTTCCGCATCAAACGAATGCGGGCAGGCGTCCGGAAGTCGTCAGTCTGAACGATGTCTTTCCGACGATTCTCGACGCGGCGTCGTGCCGGTCTCCGCACCGACATGATGGGATCTCGTGGTTTGCGAGCCAACCGCCGCGGCGCGTCGTTCTGAGCGAAGGATTCAAAGCCGCGCACGTCAACGGGAATGGTGGTACCAGACTCACGGCCGCGATCAGCGAGCGGTGGAAGCTCATCGCCGGCGAGGGAGGGGCTGTCCGGTATGTTGACCTCGTGGCCAGCCCCGATGAGTCCATTACGATACCTCGTCTCGACGAGTCAGTCAGCGCCAGACTTCTGGAAAGCATCAGCATGCTTGCTCGGATGCGGCCGCAAGCGTCGCCGGTTCGTCCCCTCGATCGCGAGGCCACTCAACGGCTGCGAGCTCTCGGGTATCTGCACTGAGCAATGCTCTCTCATCCCATTGGACACCCGGGAACGCATCAGCGATATGTCGTGACGGCCACCGCGGTGTGAGCGTCCTGAGGCCTGGAGCACCTCGGGTACAATCCCGCCGACGCAATGCGAGTCGCGGCGGTAATTCCCGCCTTACAACGAAGAAGCGAAGATCGGTCTTGTCCTGAACAAGATTCCGCCAGGCGCCGTAGATCTCGTGGTCGTCGTCGACGATCATTCATCCGATCGAACGAAGGAGGTGGCGGAAGGACTCGGTGCCACCGTGATCCGCCACGAAGTGAATCGAGGAGTGGGAGCGGCGATTCGCAGCGGCATTCTCTTCGTACGCGATGCGGGTTGTGACGCGGTCGTCATCCTCTCGGGCGACGATCAACATGAGCCATCGGAGCTCCCTCGCGTTCTCGAGCCGATTCACGAGGGACGCTTCGATTTCGTCCAGGGCTCGCGGCGGCTGCCGGGAGGACGCGCTGTGGGCATCAACGCGTTTCGGCGCGTCACTACGTTCGCATACGCGCTCGTGTTCCGCCTGGTGACGGGCTTCCCATGCACGGACGCGACGAACGGATTTCGCGCCTTCCGGCTTTCGATGATCGACGATCCGCAGATCCGCATCGAGCAGGAATGGCTCGACCGCTATGAGCTCGAGCCCTATCTCCTGTACAAGGCGGTGAAGACGGGCAAGCGAATCTGCGAGGTGCCGATCACGATCCGATATCACGATCAGGGGACGACGAAGATGCGGCCGGTCCGCGACTGGTGGTTGATCTTCCGACCGCTCGTCTATCTCGCCCTCGGGATGAAGCAATGACGGACGTTTACGTTTGAAGCGCAAGCAGATCGGATTGGAACAGCTTGGCGGGCGCAACGTTCTCGTCACCGGAGGTGCCGGTTTCGTTCGGCTCGAGGATGGTGCGGCGCCTCGCCGAGCTTCGTGCCGCGGTCACAGTTTATGCAGGGGAGAGTTACTGCCAGGCGTTTCACGAGTCGTACGGAGTCCCCGTTTCCATCGTGCGCTATTCGAACGTCTATGGCCCGGGGCAGGATCCGGTGAACCCGTATTGCGGCGTCATTGCGCGTTTCTGTCAGGCCATCGTCGACGGGCAACCCATCGTCATCCATGGAGACGGGTTGCAGACGCGTGACTTCACCTACATCGATGACTCCGTGGAGGCGACGCTGCTGGCGGCAATCTCACCGCGCAGCGTGGGCGAAGTATTCAACATCGGCACCGGCTTCGAAACGGATGTGAATACGCTCACGCGGAAGCTGATGACGGTGTTCGGCCGCGAGGTGCCGGTCGAGCACGTCGACCGGCGCGACATCGACAACATTCGCCGCCGCGTCGTCAACATCGACAAGATCCGCCGGATGCTGCATTGGGTGCCGCGCTACACGATGGACGAGGGGCTGGCGTTCACACGCGACTGGATGCTCGAAGCCGCCGCCCGGCGATGAGCAAGCGGATCTCGATCGCGCTGGCTGCTCTCCTCTTCGCAGCGGTGATCCTCACGACACCGGCCGGCGTTTTCTGGATCACCGACGCCGGCAACAAATGCATCCAGGCGCAGAGCATCGCGCTGTCGCGATTTACTCATGTCTCGATCGCCTATCCGGCGGCGAGTGTCGATCGCGGCTTCGAATTCTTTCCAACGGACGCCGGGCGTTTTCAGCGGAAGAACGGTTCCTGCTATTCGATCGCGCCGTTCTACTTTCCATGGATCTCCGCGTATCTGCTCCGCCTTTTCGGATTCGGCGGATTGCGCATCATTCCCTTCGTCTCGGGCGTGACTCTTCTGCTGCTCGTGCCTCGCATCATGAAGCGGTTGAAGCTCTCCTGCTCCATTCCTGCGGCGATCCTGTTTACCGCTCTCGGTACGCCGATCTTCTTCTACTCCGTCGTCTTCTGGGAGCACACGCTTGCAGTGCTCCTCTCGACGGCGGCAATCGTTCTCATTCTCGGCAAAGAAGAGCTGGAGCGGCGTTACGCGATCCTGCTCGCAGCGGGAGCGCTCCTCGGCATCTCGACCGTGTTCCGCGAGGAGGGATATCTGCTGGCGGCCGCGATCTTCGGGGCGTACGTCGCTACAGCGCGAGCGGTGCGTCCGCTGATTGCGATGGTGGCGGGGCAGTCGGTGGTGCTCGCGCCGGTCTGGATCCTCAACCGGCATCTGTTCGGACATCCGCTCGGCTTACACGGCACCACGTATGGAACACTCGGCCGGTCCGGAGCCGGAGCATTGGTGCAGCGGATGGTTAGGTCGGCGTACGTCATTCTGCTCTCCGCAGATGAGCAGGTGATGATCAGCATATTGCTGGCGGCTCCGGCCGTGCTGC
This sequence comes from Acidobacteriota bacterium, assembly GCA_021325515.1. Taxonomy (GTDB): domain Bacteria; phylum Acidobacteriota; class Thermoanaerobaculia; order Gp7-AA8; family Gp7-AA8; genus JAJPHC01. Next base: position 73,416 of record JAJPHC010000028.1, on the reverse strand, counting down.
TGCTCGGACTTGCCTTCATGCAGGGAGAGCGCATCCGGCGACTGCGTCTCGTGCTCCTGGCTCTCGTGGCGATCTGTGGTCTGCTTTGGGTCGCGCGATTCGTCGCCGCTCAGGATCCTGTCTTTCGGACCGCATGGACGCAGGGCTTCTTTCCCGCACTGCCGTTTGTGGCGCTGCTGCTGGCGGGCGTCCGGGAACTGCTGCCCGCCGGCGGAAGCGGTGTCCGCTTCGTGCTGATCATGTAGGCTCTCTACGTCGCTGGTAGTTGCGCGATGTTGAATCCGGAGTGGGTTGCGCTGATCTGGGCGCCGCGACACTACCTTCCGCTCATGCCGTTTATCGCGCCGCTCGCGGTGGGCGCGGCTACTGCGCTGGGAGCCTCGGGCCGGTTGCCTCGCTTACTGGTGATGGCCGTGCTCGTGATCGCGGTCGCAGTGCAGTGTGTCGGAATCGCGCTTCTGTACCGGAAGGCCGAAGCGACGCAGCGCCTTCTTCAGGCGATTCGATCGGCGGAGCCTGAGTATGTGGTGACCGACGTCTTCTGGCTGCCGGAGGAGATGGGGTCGATCTTCTACGAGAAGAAATTCATGATGGTGTACGGCGATGCGCAATTGCGAAAGCTCGGCAGCGAGCTGTTGCGGCATGGCGTCGGGCAGTTCGTGTTCGTCTCCGCACGCGGACCGGGCGCAGTCAGTGAGCGGGGCCGGATGGTCCTCCGGCACGCGTCTCACTCGATCATTCCGGTGGAGAGCGCCGGCGTTCCCTACATGGAGACGACGCTGTATGTGTGCGAGACGCGTCGCCTGTTTCAGCCGTGACTCGATGACATAGACTTGCAGCGTTGCAGAATTTTGCATTGATCGGCGCCGGCGGATTCGTTGCTCCGCGGCATCTGGTAGCGATCCGCGACACGCAGAACGTGATCGTTGCGGCCACCGATCCTAATGATTCCGTCGGCATTCTCGACAGCTACTCGTTCAACATCCGATTCTTTCGCGAGATCGAGCGGTTCGACCGCTACCTGGAAAAGCTGCGCCGCGGGCCGGAGGCGGGCCGCGTCCACTACGTGTCGATCTGTTCGCCGAACTACCTCCACGATGCGCATATCCGGCTCGCGCTGCGGATAGGGGGCGGATGCGATTTGCGAGAAGCCGCTCGTCATCAATCCCTGGAATCTCGATGCGCTCGATGCGCTGCAGGCCGAGACCGGCCGCCGCATTCACACAATCCTGCAGTTGCGATTGCATCCTGCATTGGTCGCATTGCGGGGACGCCTGGCCGATGACTCGTCTCGCAGGCAGGTGACACTGACGTACATGACGCGGCGAGGGCCCTGGTATCACGTGTCATGGAAAGGCAGCGAGGAGCGTTCGGGCGGACTCGCCACGAACATCGGCATTCACATGTTCGATCTGTTGCTGTGGCTCTTCGGGCCGGCCTCGCGAGTCGAATTGCATTGGAAGGAGCCGTCGCGCATGGCCGGATTTCTCGAGCTCGAGCGCGCGGACGTGCGCTGGCTCCTGTCGATCGATCCGAATGACCTTGCGCGGCTGCCCGGTGATGAGGGCCGCACCAGCCGCCGCAGCATCTCCATCGATGGTGAGGAGCTGGAGTTCACCGAAGGATTCGGCGATCTGCACACCATGGCGTATCGCAGCATTCTCGACGGGCATGGTCCGGGTGTCGCGGATGCACGTCCATCCATCGAGCTGGTGCATGCGATTCGAAGCGCGCCTGTCGTCCGTAACCGGGAGAACGAGCACTCTTTTCTTGCAGCGCTGAGCGATTGAACATGAGCGACAAAAACGAGTCTGTCTTCATTCACCAAACATCCTTCGTCGACGATGGCGCATCGATCGGGGCCGGGACGAAGATCTGGCACTTCTGCCACGTCATCCCGGTGCCGTCATCGGTGAGCGTTGTTCCCTCGGCCAGAACGTCTTCGTGGCGAACGGCTGTGTGCTTGGCAATAACGTGCGGGTCCAGAACAACGTCTCGATCTACGACGGGGTGACGCTGGAAGATGATGTCTTCTGCGGTCCGAGCATGGTGTTCACGAACGTGCGTACGCCGCGGTCTGCATTTCCGCGCAAGGACCGCGAGCCGTATGCACGCACCGTGGTGAAGCGCGGCGCGACGATCGGAGCGAATGCCACGATCGTCTGCGGCGGGACGATCGGCGCCTGGGCCTTCATCGCTGCAGGCGCGGTCGTGACGAAAGACGTCGACGAATATGCGTTGATGGCCGGTGTCCCTGCGCGCCGGGTCGGATGGGTCTGCCGTTGCGGGCCGGCACTGCGATTCGAACAGCAGCGCGCGCGATGCGAAGAATGCGGCCGGAGCTATCGGCTGGACGATGGCCGCGTGAAAGAAGACGACTGAGTGTTGGTGGAGGCGGCGGGAATTGAACCCGCGTCCGAGAGCAGTGGCAGCCTGGCTACTACATGCTTGTCTTTCCGTTTGATCTCGTCATCGGATTGTCCGGAAAGCGGGAACCGTCCGACGACCAGCCTCTTGATCTCATGACGCGCGCGTAGGCGTTGCGCGCATCACCAGCTCACATCATGACGCTCTGTCCCTTCACCGTGAGCAGGTGACGGGAGAGCGCTCACAGGTTTTTAGGCTGCGAGGGCGAAGTTATCGTTCGCGTTTGTGTTTTTCGATCGGTTTTACGAGCGAATCGAGCTCGGCATGCAACCATGACCCCGACATGTCCCCGTCGAAGCCGGTGCGCCCCCAAATTGTCAACGAACTCACCGGAGCAAAACGAACGATAGCCTGTCAGAATTTCGCCGCATATGGATCGCTCCGATATCGCCGCCATGGTCCGCCGCGCCCTCGATGAAGATCTCCCTGACATTACAGCCGAGGCGATCTTCGCGCCGGCCGATCGCGGGCGGGCGTCATTCGTCGTCAAGTCGCCCGGCATCCTGGCCGGGCTCCCGTTCGCATCCGAGACCTTTGCCGAGCTCGACGAGGATGCGAAGTTCTTTCCGTTGCGCAGCGACGGGGAGCTCGTCGAGCCCGGCGACGTCGTCGCCGAGGTGACGGCGAGCGTGATCGCGCTTCTGTCGGGCGAGCGAACCGCACTCAACTTCATGCAGCGCGCTTCGGGCATCGCCGCGACGACGAAGCGCTACGTCGATGCGATCGCGGGGACGAAGGCGAAGATCTACGACACGCGCAAGACCGCGCCCGGCCTCCGCCTGCTCGACAAATACGCGGTCAAATGCGGCGGCGGCGAGAATCACCGGCTCGGCCTTCACGACATGTATCTCGTGAAGAACAACCACATCGATCGCGCGGGCTCGATCCGCGCGGCGCTGGACCGGATCCGCTCCCATCGCGTCCTCGCGAAGATCATGATCGAGGTGCGCAACATGTACGAGCTCGATCAGGCGCTCGAGCAGGAACCGGACTTCATCCTGCTCGACAACATGACGCCCGAGGAGACGCGCGACGCGGTCGAGCGGACCGCAGGCCGCGCCATTCTCGAGTCCTCCGGCGGCATCACTCTCGAAAACGTGAGGCAGTACGCCGAGACAGGAGTCGATCGCATCTCGATCGGCGCGCTGACGCACTCCGTCCAGGCCCTCGATATCTCGATGCGAATTTACTAGCGGCAGGGACGAGGGACGAGGGAAGAGTGACGAGTGAAGAGTGACGAGTGAAGAGTGAAGAGTGTGTGCGATCACTCATCACTCATCACTCGTCACTCGTCACTCATCACTCGGTACTGAACCAGGCACACTCTTTGCGGCTCAGGCGTGCATGCCCTCGCCTTTCATCATTGCGATCGTCGACGATGACGCCGCGATTCGCAGACTCGTCCGGTTGATTCTGCATCGCGCCGGCTACGAGACGATCGAGCTCACCACCGGGGAAGAAGCGCGGCAGGTGCTCTGGAACGAGCCGTGGGACCTCGCGATCCTCGATCGCAAGCTGCCCGATCTCGATGGCGCGCTCCTGGCGCACGAGCTGAAGTCGCAGAACGACTTCCGCGCGCGCTACATCATCATGCTGACGGGCGAAGCCGATCAGGAAGACAAGGTGGAAGGGCTCGAGCTCGGTGCCGACGACTACATCACCAAGCCCTTTCAGTATCCCGAGCTGCTGGCGCGCGTACGCGCAGGCAAGCGCATCGTCGATCTGCAGAAGGAGCTGATCGAGACGAACAAGCGCCTCGAGCTCCTCTCGATCACCGACGGGCTGACGCGTCTCTACAATCACCGCTATTTTCAGGACGAGCTGGCGCGGGCCTTCGACGAGTCGAAGCGCTACAACCGGCCGCTCTCGCTGGCGATGATCGACATCGACTTCTTCAAGAAGATCAACGACACGCACGGCCACGCGACGGGCGACGAAGTCCTCAAGGCGGTGTCGAAGCTGATGAGCGATTCGGTGCGCAGCACGGATCTCGTCGCGCGCTACGGCGGTGAAGAGTTCGCGGTGATGATGCCGGAGACCGAGCTCGACGACGCGCTCGTCTTCGCCGAGAAGATCCGCAGTCTGCTCGAAGGGGAGCCTGTGCCGACGCAGGCCGGCCCGCTTCCTGTCACCGTCTCGATCGGCGTGACGAGCGTTCCACACTCGCGCGTCCACTCGCCGAAGGAGATGGTGGTTTCCGCCGATCGCGCGCTCTATCGCGCGAAGAAGACCGGACGCAACCGTGTCGAGGCCGAGCGGCGAAGGGAAGGTTTGTCGCGAAAGACGATCAGCCCAGCTCCGAGCTCCGCTTCTCGATCTCTGACCGAAGGTTGAGCACGTGCTGCTGCAGCGACGCGCTGACGTTGCGCGCGCTTCCCTCCGCGATTCTCTCGGCGGCCTTCTCGATCTCCGCCGCTTCCGACGAGATCCGCTCGTAGCCGTAGCTGCCGCCGGCGCCCTTGAGCTGATGCGAGAGGTAGGTGAGCCGCTCGATCGATGCGCTGTCGCTGCCTTCATTCAGCGCGGCCTGAATTTCCTCCACCTTCTCCCGCGCTTCTGCGAGAAACTCGCGCCTCAGCTCGTCGAGCTCCGGATCCATTTGCATAACGTAACCCCAGGCGGACCTCTGCATACGGATTGCCAGCGCCGTTCTCGTGTCTAATACGAGCGTGCTTCGCGTGCGGCGTGCGATGTTTGCGATCGAAGATCCGTGGGAGGTGTCCGGCGAGGTGGAGCGCGTCGCGTTCCGGCGAGCCACCGACGGCAGCACGCCGCGGCAGGGCACCTCGCTCGCCGCCATGTGGGACGACCACGCGCTGACGCTGGTCTTCTCCGGGGCCGACGATCGCGTGGTCGCGACGCACCGCCAGCACGATGCTCCTCTCTATCAGGAGGATGTCGTCGAGGCGTTTCTCGCCCCGCATCAGAGAAGCGAGTACTTCGAGCTGGAAGTGAATCCGCTGGGGACGATCTTCGACGCGCGGATCGTCTCGCCGGACGGCGTGCGCGCCACGATGCAGGCCGATCTTTCGTGGACGTGCGCAAGGCTGTTCGCTGCGGTGCGGAGAATCGATGGATGGTTCGACACCGTGATGCGGATTCCGTTCGCTTCGCTGGAGCGCTCGACGCCCGTCGACGGCGAGGAGTGGCGGGCGAACTTCTTCCGGATCGATCGCCATCCGGAGGGCGATGAATACAGTGCCTGGTGCCCGACCATGAAGATCCCCGCCGACTTTCACGTCGTCTCCGCGTTCGGGACGCTGCGATTCGACGCCGGGCGGTAGCTTTCTTGCACAGAGTCACAGCCGCTTGAAAAGACTTCTCGCCCTCCTCCTCACACTCGCCGCGCCGGCCGCGCTTTGTGACTCCGGCGTCTGGGGCGAGCGCGGCATCGCGCGCAGTTTCGCGGTGCGCGCTCCCTACCTCTTCGAGGCCAGCGGCCTCGGGCTCTCCGTCTACGACACGGCGGCGAAGGATCCGCGGCGCATCGCCACGATCCCGACGGCGGGAGAGAGTCTCGACGTCGCGATCAGCGACGACCTCTACGCGGTCACGCGCGGCGAGATCCAGCGCTATGCGATCGGTGCAGACGGCGCGCTGACGCTGCGCAGCGCGATCCCAACCAGCGACTACACCCGCATCGCCGCCGGCGACGGCTACATCGCGACACTCGGTCCGGAGCGGCTCACGGTGTGGGACACGCGTGACGCGGCGCCGGTGCCGATCGGCGACCTGCGCTTCATCAACCCCGTCAACACGATCGCGTTTCACGGTTCTCAACTCTGGGTCTCCGTTCAGGAGCAGGGCGTCTCCGGTTACGACGTTAACCAGGCGTTGCAGCCGGTGACGACGCTTCCGGTGAACGCGCGCGCCATGGCGGTGCGCGGCGATCTTCTCTACATGGCCGCCGGGACAAACGGCCTCGTCATCGCGGACATCAACGATGCGGCGGGCGCGCGCATCCTCTCGCGCACGGATGCGGGGGCGGTGAACCTGATCAACATCGCGGTCGCGGCGAATCGCGCGTATGCCGCCGAGGATGCGAATACGATCGATGTGTACGACGTGACGCTGGCGGAGGCGCCGCAGCGCACGGGGACGATCCGCGACTACGCCCAGGTGCTGGCCAGCGATGGCGCGCGGCTCTTCGCGGGCGGCACGCAGCTCGATGAATTCGGGCTCCCGCACGTGACGCCGCTCCGCTTCTCCGTCTACGAGGATGCCGCGCGCGTCGGTGGGTTCAGCGACGCGCTGACGGGGCCCGTGAGCGGCGCCGCGACCGATGGGACGTTCGCCTACGTCATCGACTGGCCATGGTTCCGCGTGCTCGATGTCTCGACGCCGTCGCAGGTGAGGGAGATCGCGTCGATCTCGTTTCCTGCGATGCAGGATCACGTGAAGATCCGCGGCGGCCTGGCGATCGTCTACGGCCGCGGTCTGCTCAATCTCGTCGACATTCACGATCCCTGGAATCCGCGGCTTCTTGGTACGTGGGACTCGCTCGGCATGCCGGGCGGCGGCGCGACGTTCGCCGGCGACGCCATCATCGAAGCCAATCCGGAAACGGGATTTCATGTGCTCGACTTCTTCAAGTACACGACGCCCGACCGGCCAATGCAGATCGGCGGCATCATCTGGCACTACTTCGAGCTGACGAGCTATCAGACGACGGCGTACGCGTTCGACATCAGTCTGATTCGGGTCGCAGATGTGAGCGATCCGCGCCACCCGCGCGCCGTGCGTGAAGTGCCCGTTGCGCATGGTCCGGCCGCGGTCGCCATCGGCGAGGAGGGGCCGGCGCATCTCGTCGTCGAGTCGCCGTCGCGTTTCCACGTGTTCGACCTTTCCGATCCGCTGAATCCGGCGGAGGTGGGAACAGAGTCAGCGCCGCTCGAGCCGGGAGTCGTGGCGGCGGAATCCGGCACGTCGGTGCTCGTCGCGCGTCCGGGAGGCGTCGACAGACTCGACATCAGCACGCCGTCGCGTCCGCTGCTCGCGACGACCGCGATGGCTGCAACGAATCCGATGCAGATCAGCGCGGCCGGCGGCAAGATCGTCATCGCCGACCGCTACTCGCTACGCGTCTACGGCGAAGCGACCGCACCCCCCGCAAGAAAACCGGCAAGAGTCCGCCCGTCGCATTAGCCCCCCATCGGTCCCATCCGTCCCATTCGTCCCATCCTCCCACAGGAAATTCTCCCCACATTTTCTGATTTGTTATCAGCACAACCCTCGGAACGCCTTACAGTAAGCGCTGCCAGGGGACCCGTCTCTTCCATGAAGGTTCGCACCGCCACTTTGTTCATCGCCGGGCTGTTCGCCACGCTTGCACTGCATGCGCAGGAGCCGAAGCATTGCAGTGCGACTGCGAAGGAGTGCGATCAGCAGATCCGTCAGATGCTGACGGGCCGCCGCTATCTCGGGCTCTCGATCGTCGATCTGAAGCCGGGCATCGTGGTGAAGTCGGTCGTGCCCGACAGTCCTGCCGAGCGCGCCCGGTTCAAAGCGGGCGACCGCCTCATCGCCGTCAACGGGCATTCGATGACGGAGTCGAGCGTGCAGGATTTCAAGCGCATGCTGGCGTCGGTGCAGAACGTGGGAACTCTCTGGGTCATCGTGCAGCGCCGAGGGGCATATCAGCGGATCGATGTGCGGTTGGAACCGTACACCAAGGAGCAGATCGACAAGATCATCGCCCAGCATCTAGCGCAGAGTCATACGGCCACTGCGGCGGCGGGATCGAGTCCGGGTCAGTGATCGCCGGCGAATGTTGCGAAACCTGTTTGCGCGTTTGAAAGCGGTCTCCCACCGCGGAGACGGGCAGCCGTACGCGCCGATTCTGATTCCCTTCCTCATCACCTCGATTGCCCTCGGCGTGCTCGCCTGGCGCTCCTATCAGCTCTCGCTGCGGATGGAGAACGGCGCGAACACGGTCGCGGTGCAGTACGCGGGCTACGCGGCGGAGATCACGGCGCGGCGCGTCGACTCCGCGATTCGCGCCGAGCTGTTCCGCGCAGCGGAGGAATGGCAGCAGACGGAGAGAAAGACTCCGGCGCCGACATTCGAGCTGCTGCAGACATGGATCAACGCGAACGAATGGATCGTCTCGGCGATCTATGTTCCCGACGCTGATCCGATCAATTCGATCTACGTCAGTGAGATCACGTCGAAGGCGGAGGAAGACAAGCCGCGGATCACGCGCGAGTTCTTCACGGCGAGCGGCACGGTTCGCTATTCCTATGATCCCGACCGCCTGCTGGCGAAGATGAGCCAGACGATCCGGCAGCAGCCCTTCGTGAAGATCGATTCGCCGTCGCTGCTGAACATTCAGCCGCGCGCCGATGTAGCGCTGGTGCGGAACACGAAGCCCGGCTACTCGGTGAAGCGCGGCGCGTTCAGCTATGTCACGCCGCTCTCCGCGCCGTTCGGCAATTACGCGATCCAGGCGCTGGTGCAGACGTCGTACATCGGAAGCGGCTGGGAGAATCAGCGCCTCATCAGCGTGCTGGTCAGTCTGGTGGCGCTGATGCTCACCGCGGTCGGCGCGCTGATGACGCTCCGCGGGCTACGCAAGGAGCGCGAGACGATGAAGCTGCGCGGTGCGCTCATCGCGAATGTCTCGCACGAGCTCCGCACGCCGCTGTCGATGATCCGCCTCGGCGCGGAGACGCTCAAGCGCGGCGCGAAGCTGAAGGCGAACGAGCGGCAGGAGATCGAGGACCAGATCCTGCGCGAGGTGCTGCATCTGTCGCACCTCGTGGAGAACGTGCTCGACGTCGCGCGCATCCAGCACAACGCCTCGCGCGCGATGGCGTTCACGCCGGTGCAGCCGCGCGAGCTGATCACGATGCTGATCACGACGTACGAATCGTGGATCCGCAGCAAGGGATTCACGGTGACGACGCACATCGACGAGGCGGTCGAGGCGCAGTACTGGGATCGCGAGTCCGTATCGCGCGCGCTGCTCAATCTCATCGACAACGCGATCAAGTACTCGGCCGAGGACAAGACGCTCGATGTCATCCTCCGCCAGAGCGAGGAGGCGATCATCGTCGAGGTGCGCGATCACGGGATCGGAATCGCGCAGAAGGATCTCGAGAAGATTTTCGATCCCTACTTTCGTGCGCAGTTCAGCGATACGCAGACGCGGCGCGGCGCCGGCCTCGGCCTCACGCTCGTGCAGCAGATCCTGGCGTCGCACGGAGGGCGGGTCGAGGTCGAGTCGGAGCTCGGCAAGGGCTCGACGTTCCGGCTGCTCTTCCCGCGCCTGAAACCGGAGGAGGCGGCTGCCGTGCCGGGACTCGTACACGCACCGCAGACTTTTTGACCCCCATGCTGAGCGAAGCGAAGCATCAACCAAGGCGCCGGGAGGATGGTTCGGCGGACGCAGAGCGCGACGGATCCCGCGCGGCGCCTTCGTTGATCCTTTTTCAAGCCATGCTGAGCGAAGCGAAGCATCAACGAAGGCGCCGGGAGGATGGTTCGGCGGACGCAGAGCGCGACGGATCCCGCGCGGCGCCTTGGTTGATCCCTTTCCAAGTCATGCTGAGCGAAGCGAAGCATCAACGAAGGCGCCGGGAGGATGGTTCGGCAGACGCAGAGCGCGACGGATCCCGCGCGGCGCCTTGGTTGATCCTTTTTCAAACCCATGCTGAGCGAAGCGAAGCATCAACGAAGGCGCCGGGAGGATGGTTCGGCGGACGCAGAGCGCGACGGATCCCGCGCGGCGCCTTGGTTGATCCTTCGCTTCGCTCAGGATTCCGTTGGAAGAAACTACGAGCAGCGAGACACGTAGAGTAGGTGGGAGGATTGGATGACACGCATTCTGATCGTCGAGGATGAGGCGGGATTACGGCAGGGGCTGGAGATCAATCTCCGTCACGAGAATTATGAAACGGCGACGGCCGCCGATGGTGAGGAGGCGATCCGCCTCTTTCACTCCGAGAGTCCCGATCTCGTGCTGCTCGATCTGATGTTGCCGAAGAAGAGCGGCTTCGAAGTCCTCGACCATATTCGAAAGATCTCGAAGGTGCCGGTCATTCTCCTCACCGCGCGAGGGCAGGAGACCGACAAGGTGCGCGGTCTGCGCGGCGGCGCGGACGATTACGTGACGAAGCCGTTCGGCGTGCAGGAGCTCTTCGCGCGCATCGACGCGGTGATGCGCCGCAGCGATGCAGGCGCGACCGCGGCGAAAGCGGTTTGCGAGGATCACCTCATCCGGCTCGATCCCGCGACGCGCGAAGCGACGGCGAACCGCCAGAAGTTGAAGCTCTCGCCGAAAGAGTTCGATCTGCTGATGTATCTCTTCAAGAACAAGGAGCGCGTGGTGCCGCGCGACGAGCTGCTCTCGCGTGTCTGGAACTATCGCGTCGATCTCAACCTCAACAGCCGCACCGTCGACACGCACGTCACGCGCCTCCGCCGCAAACTGCAGAAAGCAGTGGGAACCGACGCGGCGGTCATCGTGGCAGTGGCGAAGATCGGCTACCGGTATCTAGGCCAGGGGGCGGCAGTCGCGGGGTGAAGGATGGGACTAATGGGACCTATGGGACCTATAGGACCTATGGGGAGAAACGGTGGCTCCGCCTATAGGTCCTATAGGTCCCATAGGTCCCATACTCCCATCCCATCCCCCTTGACCTCTGCTCTCTGCGACATTAACTTGCATTCACTCATGACTCGCTGTTGTCGGTCGACAGGTCCGTTCGAGGCGCCGTAGGCGGCTGGCTAACGCTTTGTCTTCGAACCGGACCCGCGCAATCCAGCGCGGGTCTTTTTGCTTTCAAGGAGAAAAGAGCATGCATGGCAGGATCTACAACAACATCACGGAGCTGGTGGGGAACACGCCTCTGGTGCGCGTCAATCGCGTTGCGGAGGAAGGCTCGGCGGAGCTGATCGTCAAGCTCGAAGCGTTCAATCCTCTTTCGTCCGTGAAGGATCGCATCGCGTTGTCGATGATCGAAGATGCGGAGCAGCGCGGCGAGTTGCACCCGGGCTCGGTCATCGTCGAAGCGACGAGCGGCAACACCGGAATCGGTCTCGCGTTCGTCGCCGCCGCGAAGGGCTACAAGTGCATTCTCATCATGCCGGACACGATGTCCGTCGAGCGCCGCAAGCTCCTCGAGGCCCTCGGTGCGAAACTGATTCTGACGCCGGGGACAGGCGGTTTGCCGGAAGCGCTGCGCGTCGCGCGCGAGACCGTGGAGAAGACGCCGGATGCCTGGATGTCGAAGCAATTCGAGAATCCTGCGAATCCGAAAGTGCATCGCGAGACGACGGCGAGAGAGATCCTGCGCGACACCGGCGGGAAACTCGATGCGGTCGTGGCCGGCATCGGAACGGGCGGAACGATCTCGGGCACGAGCCAGGTGCTGAAGAAAGAGCTCTCCTCGATTCTCACGGTCGGTGTGATGCCGGTCGAAGTGCAGGTGCTGAAGGGCGGTCCCGCCGCACCGCACAAGATCCAGGGCATCGGGCCGACGTTCATTCCAGCGATCTACGATGCGGCGGTGGTCGACCGCATCTTCGATGTGACGTTCGATCAGGCGGTGCAGACAGCCCGGCGCTTCGCGAAAGAAGAAGGAATCTTCGTCGGGATTTCCTCCGGTGCGGTCGCGTATGCCGCGCTGCAGATCGCGAAGGAGCTCGGTGCGGGCAAGCGCGTAGTCGCTGTGCTGCCGGATACGGGCGAGCGGTATCTCTCGACGGCGCTGTTCGAATACACCGATGTCGTGAACCAGCCGCCGACGCTGCCGCAGCCTCCTGCCGCCGCCCCTGCACCCACCGCACCCTGATGACGAGACGAGCAGCGATCGCGTACACGTGTGCCATCGTGCACGCGATCGCCATCGTCGTGATGGCGCTGTTTCTCGCGCCGGGCCTGACCGGCGCAAACGCGAGCGAGTACGTCGCTGCGCATCGCGCTGCATGGACTTCGTCGTGGCTGGTCTGGCAGCTCGCAGCGGTGACGCTCGTCGCGTTGTACGCCACGTTCTCGCGGACGGCGGCGGTCATCGGCGCGCTCGGCGCTTCGATCGACATCACCAGCGAGTGGCATTACATCCTGAGCGGCCCTTCGCGAGGGCTGGAGATCGCGGTCGGCGTTTTCGCGAACGGTTTCTACTCGGCGGGCTTGCTGCTGTTGCTGGTTAGACGCCGCGATCTGCCGCCGCTCATGCAGCGGATCGGCTGGCTCGTCGTCGCCTCCGGCTTCGCGATGAGCGCCGGTTCGGCCTTCTCGGTTCCGTGGCTGGAGATCGCGTCGACGGGTGTGCTCTTCCCGCTGTTCGTGATCTGGGCCATTCTTGCTGCGCGATGCGACGCCTGATCGTTCTCGGCGCCGGCGGAGTCTTCGGGACGCTGCTCTCGCGCGAACTGCGCGGGGAGGTGATCGGCGCGAGCCGCGCGACCGGCGCGGACCTTCGCGACCCGGAGTCGATCGCCAGAGTCGCGCGCGGTGCGTTCGCCGTGCTCTGCGCCGCCGGGCCGTTTCAGTCGTTCGATCCGCGCTGCGTGCGTGCGGCGGCCGAAGAAGGAGCGCATTGGCTCGACATCGCGGACGATCCGTCGTGGTTCTTCGCGCTGCTCGATGATCGCGCGCTCGACGCGTATGCGCGCGAGCGCGGCGTCGCGATCGTGCCGGGATTGTCGACGCTGCCGGCGATCTCGGGAATGCTGGTGCGGCAGTTGGCGGGCGCCTCGCCCGATCGCCCGTCTCCTCGCATGCGGATCGCCGTGACGCTCGGCATCGGCAATCGCAACGGCAAGGGCCCGGGTGCGATTGCCAGCGTGATGGGCAGCGATGGCCGCACCATCCTCACGCCCGATCGCGAGCTCTTTGCCCGCGAGGGCATCGACGTCGAGACGTTCGTGAAGTTTCAGCTTCCCGGCGCGGCGATGCTGCTTCGTCTTGCGAAAAGGCTCGGCGTGCAGCCGGCGGCGTTGAGCCGCCTCGCGCAGCCGTTCTCGCGAATCGGAACGGATGCGAGCTACGTCGAGGCGGTCAGCGCGACAGCGAAGGCACGCATCGATGCGCGCGGTCAGCGTCTCGCGATCCTGCCGGCCGCGGCGGTCGCGAATCGTCTGATCGAGGGAGCCGGACTGCGCGGTGTGCTGGCGCCATCCGACGCGATCAGCGATGACGAGCTGCTCAGAACTCTCCGCGATGCGGGTGCAGTCGCATCCGGAGCTCTTCGTACTTCTGACGCTGCTCCGGCGTGAGCACGGCGCGGATCTCGTTGTTGGCGGCGTCGATCTCGTGGTGCACCTGCGGCTTCACGGCTTCGAACACTCCCTCGACCCGCACGCGATGCGCTTCGAGGATCTTCTTCACCTGGTCGTGCTGCTGCGGCGTGAGATGCAGCTCACGGTCGAGACGCTTGAGAATCCGCTCGGCGATGAAGCGGCCGGCTCCATGCGCCGGGCCGTGGTGAAACAGCCAGAGGCGATCGCCCACGGCGCCGGCGACGATGCCGCAGCCGAACGCGGCGAGAACGACGATCACCGCGATGATCTTCGTCCGCGAGCTGTTGGACGGCGGCGGAGGGATGGGATCAGTCACCGACACCGAAGGTCTCTCCTGCCATTGCGAACTCGATCGGGTTCTGCGAGATCGAGTCGGCGATGTCGTGATGGCTCGCCGACCACGTGAGTCCCAGCGTGAGGCTCAGGATGATAGCGGCCAGCGATGCCGCGATCGGGCGGAACCACGCCGCGAGAAACTGCGAGACGGTCGCAGGGCGGTTCAGGCGCTCGCGAACGCGCGCCGCCATGCGTGCCGGGAGAAAGTCGTCTCCCGCGTAGCGCAGCGGCTTCGCATCGTGTCTCAGCCGTTCGAAAAATTTGTCTTCAGTCATCGCCGCCTCCGTAGAGGTCCGCCAGTTGTTCCTGCAGTTTTCTACGGGCGAGCGAGAGGTGCGACCGCACCGTCCCTTCGCTCAGATTCATCATCGCCGCGATCTCCGTATGCTCGAACTGCTCCACGAGATAGAGCCGCGCCACGATCCGTTGATTCTCCGGCAGCGAGCCGATCGCTGCGTCGATGCGCGCCGCCAGCTCGTTGCTCACCGCGCCGAGCTCCGCGCTGTCGCGTCTCGCCGCTTCCTGATTCTCACTCAACTCCTCGTGCCGGAAGCGCGTCCGGTGTTTCATCACATCGAGCGCGAGATTCGTCACGATCCGGTAGATCCATGGGCCGAACGGTTCCCCTTCCTTGAATCGCCCGATGTTCTCGAATGCCTTCACGAACGCTTCCTGCGCGAGATCTTCGGCGTCATGAGCGTTGCGGACGATGCTCCAGGCGATGGCGACGACCCGCTTCGAATATTTTGACACGAGGTAGTCGTACGGGCCGGAGTCTCCCTTCCGGACCGCCGCGATGGCTCGTGCCTCGAACGGATCATCGTGCGTCAATCGCTGCCATTCTGACTGAGAAGACGAGCTGAGAGCTCGTCCGAAGAACGCGCTCTCAGCTTGTGCGGGAGAGGAGAACATCGCCGCCCTTTACTGCTGGTGCATCGCGGCGCGTTTCGCGATGAAGTCGGCGACCTTGGCGCGCTGATCGGGCGTCAGGATGTTGAGCGCCTTCGACGCCGCGTTCAATGCATTCGTCTTCATCGCCTTTTCCGCTGCGTCCTGCTGGTCGATCAG
Source organism: Acidobacteriota bacterium (assembly GCA_021325515.1). Taxonomy (GTDB): domain Bacteria; phylum Acidobacteriota; class Thermoanaerobaculia; order Gp7-AA8; family Gp7-AA8; genus JAJPHC01. The sequence continues at coordinate 58,341 of JAJPHC010000028.1, read as the reverse complement.
CAACTGCGCGGCGCCCGTGTCGTTCGGATTGCTGACGAGCGTCTGTGCGATCTGCAGGAGTCCGCCGTGGATCTGCTTGCGATACGGCGCGTTCTGCTGGCGGAGATCGGCGGCGATTGACTTCAGTTGATCGACCTGCGCGTCGGAGAGACCGAGGTATTCCTTCGCGTGCTGCAGGTGGCCGAAGCCGAGGTCGGCGAACGGACCGGCGTGCATGCCGGCGTGCATTCCGTGCTCATGCTGTGCGTAGACGAATGGAACGGCTGCCAGGGTGAGCACGGCCACGATGGCAGTGATGATCAGATTGCGTTTGCTCATGATTGTTTGCCCTTTCTCATGTCGTTGTATCGAGTACGAGGAGAGGCGGGAAACGTTGAATCGGCGTCGTATAATCGCCTCGCTTCGTTCAACGGCATGAGATCGTCGATCCTGATACTGATAGCGGCCGCAGTGCCGGCGGCAGCGCAACTGCTCACCTGCCCGCCTCCCACGTCCCCCGCGGCTCATGCATGTGAGCTGTACCACTTTCACCAGGCGCTCTACCGCCCCGACACGCGAGGCTTCGTCGAGGTGTGGGGTGTGAACCAGTTCGCGTCGCAGGCTTCCTGCGATCGCGCGCGCGAAGCGGCGATGAGGCGCAATCTCGCGATCGTCGATCACATGAAGCGCGTCGTGAACGACAACAACTACGACGCGGACCGCTTCGGTCCCTGTCATTGTGACGGGAGCATCGAACGTTCGTCGCCGACCTTTCTCACCGATGCGCAGCGGATCGCGCAACTGCGAACGTACGAGGAAGTGCGTCAGCGCGTGCGCGAGCGGCTCATCGATACGGGACTGATGAGCGACGCGGAGCTCGTGCGCAGTCTGTACACGCCGCCCGTACCGAATCCGGTCATCGGCGGCCCGCGCGTTCTGCCGCCGCCGCAGAGTGCGCCGGTCACCGCGCCGCCTGCGGCGACGGATCTGCGGCAGACGAAGGCGATCGACACGTCGAAGCCGGTCGTCACGTCGATCGATCTGCCGCTCGTCGATGTCGCTCTTCCCGCGGGCACGCAGACGCCCGCGGTCGCAGCGACGAATCCCGCGCCGCCGCCTGCGGCCAATCCTGCGGCGGCGGAGTTGCCGACGGTCACCGTCGAGGCGCCGCCGAAGAGCGAGCCGGTGGCGGAGCCCGCACCGGCCGAGCCGGACACCACCGCGGAAGAAGCGGCGGACAACTTCATCGCCTACGAGACGCAGCGCATCCAGAACGTGCTGAAGGCCGCGTCGTCCATCAACGACGAGAATGTGAAGTCGAAAATCTTCGAAGCGTGTCTGCAGCGGACGCAGTTGCTGTCGAACCTGCGGGCGCTGATCGTCGGCGCGGGAACGCGCAGCCGCCTTGCGGCGGGCGCAGGTGCAGCGAAGAGTGAGGCCGAGCGCATCGCATTCGCGACGAAGCTCTTCGGCAGCGACATCGCGCCGCACTGGGCGCCGAAGGAAGCGACGGAGGTGATCGTCGAGGGGGCGCCTGAAGATCCGGAGAAGCTGCTGCGCGACCGGCAGGCCGACGACAAGGATCGCCGCCGCGCGCTCTACTTCCTTCTCGCACGCAGCCAGCCGACGGAAGAGCAGCAGTTGTGGCTCTCCACGGTGATCGATGGGTTTCTGCAATGACAGGCAACGGTCGAAAGACAACAGGCAACAGGATGCGATCTGCGCGAGCCTCGAGCCTCGTTTTCCTTCTGCTGTTTGTTGCCTGCTGCCTGTTGCCACTAAGAGCCCAGGAAGCGCCGGCGCCCGCGAACACGAACGACGATTTCGCCAAGGCCGTCTTCTTCGGCCGCAAGTTCGCGGACATGAACGACTACACCGCGGCGTACGAACAGTTCGCGAAGGCGCAGGCGCTGCAGCCCGACAATCCCGGCGTTCTGTACGACATGGCGGTGCTGCTGGCGAAAGCAGGCCGGTGGTCCGAGGCGCAGCAGAAGGTCGATCGGTACGTGCAGCTCTATCCGAATGGAGCGGAGAAGGCGCTGATCTCCAAGCTGCAACTCGAGCTCGAGTTTCAGCGCGAGTTGCAGAAGAAGCACAAAGCGGACGAGGACTACGCGGACCTCTTCAATCGCGCTCGCTTTCTCTACAGCAAGGGCGAGCTCGAATCAGCGTTGAAGCTGGAACAGCAGGCGGAGCAGCAGCGGCCCTCGGATCCTGCCGCCGTCTACAACCAGGCCGTGATCTACGAGAAACAGGGCGAGCTCGCGAAGGCCGTGGAACGCTTTCATCGCTATTCCGAGCTCGAGACCGATCCGGAGTTGAAGACCGCCGTCGACCAACGCGTCTTCTCGCTCGACAGCGAGATCGAGGATATGAAGACGAAGATCGTCTGTCCGTTCTGCGGGCTTCGTCTGCCGATCGGAGGCGGATGGTGTCCGCGCTGCTGGCATGGACCGTATCCCGCGACCTCACCGCTCTGGAGCGCGATGCCCTGCACCGATGGGGCGTCGGTTACGCGCGCGATGTACTTTTCCGACGAGCGATTCAAAGGGAACGAATCGCTGCCGTGTCTGTTCCCCGGCACGCTGCTCGAGTCGCTGCGCTATTCGCCGGCGAAGCAGAAGGCGATTCAGGATGCGCGCAAGGCGGAGGGGTGGACGTACAACGGCGAGATCATTCAGGGGCGTCCCGATGTGAAGTTCGTGCAGGGGCCGGACTACCTCGATCACGTGCTCGCCACCGGTACGGGAGAAGTTCTGCAGTACGCGGCGCACAAAGCCGGCGATGCCTGGCTGCTCGATCGCGAAGACCTCATCATCGAGGGACAGAAGTACACGGTGCGGTATACGTTCGATGCCTCATCGCACATCACGCATCAGCAGGTCGACTATCAGAACTTCGCGGGCTGCAATCATCTGATCACGATCAATGCGGACTATGTCTGGAACGCGGATGCCCTGACGACAGCGACGATCAAAGGCGGCTACGACGGCTACACCGTCGAGGGTCTGCCGAAGATGGAGTGGCAGGCGAATGTCGCGTTCGCGTACGACGACAAGGCGCGCGTGGTGAAGGAAGATCTCGTCGTGGCGTCGATGCAGAAGGTGTATGCGCAGCGGCCCGTCGGCGCGATCCGCGATGAGACGTCGAAGCTGTATCCCTCGATGCGCACGCGGCGGCCGCTGGAAGGAATCAACCGCGGCGACTACTGCGCCACGAGCGGTGGTCTCATCATCGGCAATCCGATCGACCTGCGTCCGCTGTATGCCGTTGCGCCGAGCCTGGCGATGACCGTGCCCTACGGCGTGATGCATGTGGTCGTGACCTTCACCTATCCCGATTCTTATCGGGTGAAGTGAGAGGTGGGACGATGGGACGGATGGGTGGATCCGGTCAGTCGCTGTAGGGGAGGCAGTACGGGTCGTCTTCTGAGCAGCCGGCGAACTCGAACTGCACCGTCGCGTGCACGATTCCGAAGTCGCGATGGAGCATCTCGTTCACGCTGGCCAGCATCGCCGACGTCGTTCGCAGCGGCACGTCGCCGACCATGAGATGGCAGGAGAGCGCCGGGCGTGCCGGCCCGATCGCCCAGATGTGCAGATGATGCACGCCGGCGATTCCCTCGATCGCTGCGAGCTGCCGTGACACTTCGTCGGGGTCGATGCCCTCCGGTGTTCCTTCGAGCAGCAGATTCGCAGCCTCGCGGAAGATGCCCCAGCTCGACCAGAGGATGAGAACGCCGATTGCGATCGACATCGCCGGATCCCACAGCGTCGAGCCGGTCGTGCGGATCATGATCGCGGCGATGATGATGCCCGCGCTCGACAGCGCGTCGCCGAACATGTGCAGCACCGCGCTGCGGATGTTGACGTCGGACTTCCCCTCACGCCGCAGCGACAGCGTGATCGTTCCGTTGAGCAGCACCGCGGCGGCCGCTGTGATCATCATGACGTGGCTGTCGACGGCGTGCGGAACGCGGAATCGCTGCGCCGCCTCGACGAAGATGTAGATCGTGAAGGCGACGAGGACGCCGGAGTTGACGAACGCCGCGAGGATGCCGGCGCGTTGATAGCCGAACGAGCGCGAGCTCGTCGGCGGCTTCCGCTCCAGCTTCACGGCGGCCAGCGCGATCACGAGCGCAAGCGTGTCGGTGAAGTTGTGCAGCGAGTCGCCGATGAGCGAGAGCGAATTCGAGCGGATGCCCGCGCCGAGCTCCAGCAGCACGAACACCATCGTGGCGATCGAAGCCGCAACGAGTTTGCGTGTGACCCCGTGCGGCTGCGATTCGTGATGGTGGTGGTGCATGAGAGGCTACGTCCGCGTCGATCTCTCCACTTTCTTCGACTTCTGCGCAACCGCTTCGGCCATCGAGACCCGCTGCTGCTTCAGCCGCTCGGCGAGCGCTGCATCGGAGGTCGCGAGGATCTGCGCGGCGAGCACGCCCGCATTGCGCGCGCCGCCGATGGCGACCGTCGCAACAGGAATGCCCGGCGGCATCTGCACCACCGCGTACAGCGCATCGACGCCCTGCAGCGCGCTGCCGGAGAGCGGCACGCCGATGACCGGCTTCGTCGTCAGCGAAGCGACGACGCCCGGAAGATGTGCAGCCATTCCTGCGCCGGCGATGAACACCTGGCAGCCGTCGCGCTCCGAGTCGTTGATGATCTGCTTCGTCCGCTCCGGCGACCGGTGCGCGGATGCGACCGTCATGCTGTAAGGAACGCCGGCTTCATCGAGCGCAGCGGCGGCCTGAGACATCGTCTCGGCGTCGGAGTCGGAACCCATGATGATCAATACCCAAGGTTTCGTCATGCGCGCGGATTGTAATGGATGGGACGGACGGGACGGATGGACGGCGTGCTATCCGTTGAAGGTGGGGAACGAGCCGCTGTCGGCCCGCTTCTGCTGCAGCGCACGCAGACCGATGTCGGTGCGATAACGCGCGCCGATGTAGCGCACTTTGTTGACCGCGTTGTAGGCGTGGCTCAGCGCTTCCGTGAGAGTTGCAGCGCGCGCGCACACATTCGCGACACGGCCGCCGCAGACGATGTATTTCGAATCCTTCTTCGAGATGCCGGCGTGGAAGACGATGACCGAATCGTCATCGATCGGATCCAGCGCGACTTCCTGCCCCTTCATGTAGTCCTCGGGGTATCCGTCGACACACGTGACGATGCACGCCGCTGCTTCCTTCTTCCACGACAGCTTCGTCGTATCGCCGAGGTTTCCGCGCGCGACTTTGAGACAGACCTCGGCGAGGTCGTCTTCGAGGCGCATCATCTGCACCTGCGTCTCGGGATCGCCGAAGCGGCAGTTGTACTCGAGCACCTTCGGGCCGTTCTGCGTCAGCATCAGGCCGGCATAGAGGACGCCGGTGTACGTTCGTCCTTCCTCCGCCATCCCGTTGATCGTCGGAATCATGATCGTCTTCATGACTTCCGCGGCCGTCTCGCCGCTGATGACGACCGCCGGTGAATGCGAGCCCATGCCTCCGGTGTTCGGACCTTCGTCGTGATCGAACGCTTTCTTGTAGTCCTTCGCCGGCGCCAGCGGGATGCAGCGCTTGCCGTCGGAGATCGCGAGGAACGAGACTTCTTCTCCGGTCAGGTACTCCTCGACGAGGATGCGCGAGGCGGCGTTGCCGAACTTCTTGTCTTCGAAAACGAGACGGAGATACGCATCCGCTTCGTCGACGGAATTGACGATGACCACGCCTTTGCCGGCTGCGAGACCATCGATCTTGAGGACGGCGGGGAATTTCGTTTTCTTCAACGCATCGCGCGCTTCGTCCGGCGAGTTGCACGCGGTCGCTTCCGCGGTCGGGATGTTGTACTTCCGCATGAACTCTTTGGAGAAGACCTTGGAGCCTTCGAGCTCAGCGGCCAGACGGGTCGGCCCGAAGATGGGAAGGCCGCGTTTCTGAAACTCGTCGACGATGCCGAGGGTGAGCGGGAGCTCCGGCCCGACGATCGTGAGGTCGATCTTCAGGCTGTCAGCGAAATCGGCCAGCTCGATGATGTCAGCGATACCGATGTCGACGCAGTCAGCGACCTGAGCGATGCCGGCATTGCCGGGAGCGGCGTAGATCTCTTTGACGAGCGGCGACTGCCTGAGCTTCCAGCAGATCGCATGCTCGCGCCCCCCCTGACCCACAACAAGAACCCGCATGTATCCGGCGATTCTAGCAGAGTGTAGGACAGGCGCCCTCGCCTGTCCCCGCCCGCCGACAGGCGAGGGCGCCTGCCGGCTTCGATGGACAGGCGAGGGCGCCTGTCCTACACCTCGGGATTGCAGCCACAGCCCTAGACGTTTTGAGGACGGCTGCCGTATTTGTGACACGATGGCAGCGGAACTCCGCCTGATGATCCCGACGAACGACGCAGTCGAGCCCGACGACCGGCAACTGGTGCAGACGATTCGGGAAGGTGACGCCGAAGCGTTCGAGACGCTCGTACGTCGAAAGACGTCAAAGGTTTACGCGCTTTGCTACCGCATCATCGGGAACGCGGAAGATGCGAAGGACATCTCGCAGCTCGTCTTCATCAAGCTGTGGGAGAACCTCGAAAAGTATGACCCGCAGTACGCCTTCGATACCTGGCTGTACCGCATGGTCACGAACGTCGCGATCGACTTCATGCGGAACAAGCAGTCCCGCGACAATGCCGTGAACTCGAATCTCCGCCTGGTCAGGACCGCGGCCGAAGCCGACCAGGGCGTTGCCGTACAGCGGAAAGAGATCGAGTCGGTCTTCAACGCCGTTTCGCAGGTCCTCTCGCCGAAGCAGAAGACGATCTTCGTCATGCGGGAGATGGACGACATGGCCTCGGCCGACATCGCGAAAGTCCTCGGCTGCCGCGAGTCGACGGTTCGCAATCATCTGTTCAACGCACGCAAGCTCATGCAGCAGCAATTGATGAAGCGCTTCCCGGAGTACGCGCGCCTGTGGAGAAATGATCGATGATCAACTGCACTCAATTCCGCGCGAACTTCGAGCCGGCGACGGAGATCCCGTCGATCCTCGAGCACGTCCGCGCCTGCGACGCCTGTCTCGACTACGCTGCCTCGATCGACCCGGACATCATGTTCCGCGCGATCGGCGGCGGTGAGCTCATTCCGCCGGGCGGCGTCGATGCATTCGTCGGCGACGTGATGCGCGAGGTTCGCCTCCGCGCGACCGAGAAGACCACGCATCGCGTCATCAGCTGGCCGCGCCGGCTTGCCGTCGCCGCGACGCTCATGGCCGGGATCACCGGCGGCGCGCTGATGTGGGAGCGCAGCATGGCTCCGGTGGCGCCGGCGGTTCATCCCGTGATTCAGCATCACCTGGCGGCCGTCGTTCCGGCCGCGAGCAAGCCCGTGATCGAGAAATACGACTCCGACTCAGCAACCATCGTCGAGATGCCGGCGGCAGGCGCGAATGATGCGCAGATCGTCATGATCATCGACGAGAAGCTTCCGGCGAATTTATGAATTTCAAACGCATTGCACTTACGTTCGTTGCTCTTCTTGTCCTCTGCGGTGGCGCGATTGCCGAGCCGCGCGATGGCGAAAAATCGCTGACCGTCCGCACGTTCCAGTTCAAGTACAAGGAGGCGGACAAGGCGACGGCCGTCATCAAGCCTCTACTCAGCGCGGATGGATCGATCTCGATTCAGGCCGGCTCCAACGCGCTCGTCATCACCGATCGCGCAGAGAATCTGAAGGACATCGCCGCGGCACTCGCGAAGTTCGACACCGCACCGCAGACGTTCCACCTCGACGTACGCCTCGTCGGCGCCTCGCGCGACGGCGCGGGCAAAGTGCCCGACGAGCTGAAGGACATCGCCGGAAAGCTCGCGCTGCTGCGCTTCAACAGCGTCGAGAATCTTGGATCTGCCGACATGCAGGGCCGCGAAGGCGATCCCGGAATTCTGACTCTGCCGAGCTACAAGGCGGAGTTCCGCATCGGGGAGTTCGATCCGGCGACCGATACACTGCGCATCAACGACTTCAAGCTGTCGAAGGTCGCGGGCGATCAGCTGACGCAGGTTCTCAAGATGTCGATGAACCTCAAGCTGAATCAGACGGTGATCCTCGGCGCGACGAAGGTGGCGAACAGCCAGCGCGCGCTGATGATCGTGGTAACCGCGAAGCGTTAGCGGTGTAGGACAGGCGCCCTCGCCTGTCCTTTGCGCGATGACAGGCGAGGGCGCCTGTCCTACACTTTTGTTGCGCGCTTCTCCAGCCACTCCGCCACTTCGTCCACGCCGCGAGTGTTGAAGATTTCCTTCGCGCCGATTCCACCTTTGCGGGCGACCCACGTGCCGCTGATGACGTGGCTCATCTCGCGCACGGAGTGGGCGTCGGGATTGATCACGAACATCACGCCGCGGCTTGCTGCTTTGCGCAGATGGCGCCAGTCGAGATCGAGGCGCTGCGGATTGCCGTTGATCTCCATCAGCACGCCACGCTCGGCGCATTTGTCGAAGATGCGGTCGTAGTTCACGAGGTAGCCGTTTCGCGTCAGCAGGCGGCGTCCGGTGAGGTGCCCGAGGATCGTGACGCGGGGATCGTCGAGAGCGGTGAGGATGCGCTCCGTCATCTCGTCTTCCGTCATCTGGAAGCGTGAGTGGATCGACGCCACGACGAAATCGAACATGTCGAGATCGTCGCCGTAGTCCATCGTTCCGTCGGGAAGGATGTCGGCTTCCGTGCCGCGAAAGACGCGCAGCGGGGCGAGCTTCTTCGACTCGCGCGCGATGTCCGCCTGTTGTTCCTTCACCCGCTCCTTCGGAAGGCCGCCGGCGTAATAGGCAGCGGGAGAGTGATCGGAGATGCCGCAGTAATCGAAGCCGCGGTCGCGCGCTGCGGCCAGCATCTCGGCGACGGAGTTGCGGCCGTCGGAGTAGGTCGTGTGTACATGGAACGTGCCGCGCAGATCGGAGGGGTGGATGAGCTTCGGCCGCTTTTTCCGCTTCAGCTCATCGGCGTTTTCGCGCAGCTCGGGCTCGACGAACGCGATTCCCGCCTTCTCGAACAACTGCTCCTCATTCCGCGCCGCGAGATCCCTTCCCGCTTTCGCCTCGAAGGCCTCGGCGAACTCGCGCGTTCCGGTGGCGCGCAGCACCGCGAGGCCGAACTGATCGGGATAGGCGAGATGGAAAACGACAGGCACCTCGCTGCGCGCGATGCCCTTCACCGTCGTCTCGTCGATCACTTCGACATCGGCCACGATCCTGGACAACTGCGCGATCACGCGCTCCGGCGCGCGCGTGGCGATGACGATGTTCACATTGCGAATCACCTCGAGACGGCGGCGCACGCTGCCCGCGACTTCGGCGTCTTCGATCTCCTCGATCGCCGCGAGCTGTTCGCGAACGAGCTCTCCGACTTCGAGTCCCGCCGGAAGCAGGAACTGCGATTCACGCTTTCGCGCGAACTCGATCCCCTGAAGGATCTTCTGCTGCGTCTTCGCGCCGAAGCCCGGCAATGCCGCGACGAGGTTGTCCTTCGCGGCGCGCTCGAGCTCATCGATGCTCGTGATGGCGAGCCGCTCGTACAGGACGCCGATTTTCTTCAGCCCGAGATTGGGAACGCGGAGCAGATCGAAGATTCCGGGCGGATACTGCGCGCGCAGCTCCTCGAGGTAGCTCGACTTGCCGCTCTTCACGAGCTCTTCGATGACGGGTCCGATGCCTTTGCCGATTCCGGGTGTGTCGAGCAGCTTGTGCGACGCGACGAGCGCGTTGACGTCCTGCTCGAGTTTCTCGACGCTGCGCGCCGCGCGCTCGAACGCGCGCGACTTGAACGGCGTGGTCTCGCTGAGCTGAATGTAATGCGCGATTTCGTCGAGAACCCGCGCGACGGTGAAATTGTCCATGTCTTCGAATGATCCCGAGCTTTGTTGCTTCGCCCCTCAGGATAAACTGCGAAACCGAACATGCAAGCACGTGACCGTCTCGTCGTCGCCGCCGATCTCTCCTCGCGCGATGAGCTTCTCCGGCTCGTCGACGAGCTGCGCGGCGCCGTGGGAGTCATCAAGATCGGCCTGCAGGCGTTCGTCGCGAACGGCCCGGAGATCGTGCGCGAGATCGTGGCCGGCGGCGAGAAAGTATTTCTCGATCTGAAGATTCACGACATTCCGAACACCGCCGAGCATGCCGTGGCCGAGGCGGCAGCGCTCGGTGCGTCGATCATCACGGTGCATACGTCAGGAGGCGCCTCCATGCTTCGCGCCTGCGCGCATCCCGGCGCTCTCGTCCTCGGCGTCACGATTCTGACGAGCCTCGATGATGCCGAGGTTGCGAGTGTTGGTTACCGGGGAAGCGCGATGGAAAGCGCGGTGCGTCTCGCGGCGGTCGCGCAGGCCGCGGGGTTGCGCGGCGTCGTGGCGTCGCCGCATGAGATCGGCGCGATTCGCAAGGCGTGCGGCGATCAGTTCGTCATCCTGACGCCGGGCATCCGCCCCGCAGGCGAAGCGGCGGGAGATCAGCGCCGCACGATGACACCCGCTGAAGCGGTGCGCGCCGGCGCGGACTACATCGTCGTGGGAAGGCCGATCACAAACGCGAAGAGCCGCCGTGAGGCGGCTCTTCGAATCGTTGATGAGATGGCTACTTCCCTGCCGTCCGCCGGCGGCTGACGCAGTTGCCGCCCGGGCCGTTGAAGAAGACGTTCACGCTCGCGAACTGCCGGCGATTGCCGAACGTGTCGGTCGCCACGGCACGCAGCGTGTGCACGCCGCGCGGCGTCTGATCGAGATTCACGCCGATGCGCCAGTTCGACACAGGCGTACGCGAGGAGACGTCGGGGCGAACGACCGTGTTGATCGAAGCGGCGCCGAGCGAGCCGTTGTCGAGGAAGATCTCGACGTTGGCGATCTTCTGATCTCCTGTCACCCAGCCCCGCAGTTCCGCGCCGCCGCAGCTGAGTGCGAAGGTGCCGTCCCAGTCGATGTGACCGGTCATCTGGCCGCAGGCGCCGTATGTCTCGAGTCCCGTGGTTTCGCCGACGACGTAAACGAGCGGGCCGACCGCAACGGGATTCCACTTCACTTCGTCATCGTCGACGCGCGAGACGGCCTCATAGAGCCGCGGATCGCTGCCTTCGTATTGGGGCGCCGTGAAATCGAAGACGTCGAACGCGATCGTGCGCGCCGGCGTGTAGATCTTCTGCGGATCGCGCTCTTCGACGAGCGTGATCAGGCGATACGTCTGATTGTCGATCCAGGCCTGCCAGTGGAACGCGATCGGATTCGAATGTTCGACGGTGAGCGCAGGCAGCGTGTAGGTGATGAACGGCGAGAGCGCGCCGCCGGTCGTGATCGTGCACATCTCGATCGCACCATCGTTGCCGATGCCGAGGAATCCGGCGCCGTCGCTGGCGAGGAACTTGCCCGGCGTGCCGAGCGAGCTGACGAATCCCGGGATCGCCGGATTCGAGATGTCGTAGACGATCGTGCCGCCTTCGGCAGTCGCGACGAGGAAGCCGTAGTTGAATGCGATGTCGTTGTATCCGAGAAGGAAGCTGCCGAGCGAAGAGATCGAGCCGACGCGAATCGGCGTGAAGACGTTGTTGATGCTGTACAGATCGATCTGATTCGAGCAGTAGGAAGTGCCGGTCGGATAGCACGGCAGATCCGTCGACGGATAGAGAGCGGCGAGCATGTTTCCGCTCACCGCGAGCCGGCGATAGTGAACGCCGGGCATGCGGCTGATCAGGATCGGAGCATTGCCGCCGGCGCGCACGGCGCGAAGGTCATAGACCTCCAGTCCGGCTTCGCTGCTGAGGAAGAGGAATCCGTTCTGGAACGCCGTCCCGCCATTCGATTCGCGCGATGCCATCGAGCCGACGAAGTCTTCGCGAGCGAGCTGCATGTCGCCGACATCGGTAATCGTGTAGGTGGACAACGTCTGGCCGCGCAGCACGTAGACCTGCGAGCCGAAACGCCAGACCCCGTGCGGCGAAAGCGCGAATGACGTCGCTGGCGGCGCAGACTGGCCAACGAGCGTCAGGGGACAGTCGCCCGTCAAATGGTCAGCGTAAAGCGAGGGAACAACAGCGACAGCGAGGATGACGACCAGAGCGAATCGAGAAAAAACGCGCATTCAAGCCTCCCAAAACCACACCCGTTAACGCCCGGCGATCTCGCGCGCGAAGCGTATTTCTCCAGCCGGTTCGAGTTCGTCTTAGCGCTTAAATATCCCTCAAATCGGGACTTCTTGGCAAGTGAGGGCTTTCCGGCCCGCGCGTGACAGGGCTCCGGGACGCCCCAATTCGCCCGAGTGCTATCATGGACTCGCCCCTCCAGGAGCGCCAGCTCGAGGAACATTGGGCGTGATCCGGAGTGTTGGGTGAGTGAACGGCTATGCTCGACGGACACGTTCTGGTGCTGAATCGCGTGTTCCAGGCGATTCAGGTAACTTCGGTGAGGCGTGCTCTTACGCTTCTCTATAAGGGACAGGTTCGCGCCGTCGATTCGGAGTACCGCACCTACGACTTCGAGAACTGGATGGACATCCCGGTGCAGCCGGACGATCACTACGTGGTCACGCCGAGCCGGAACATCCTCATCCCGCACGTGGTGCAGCTCCTCGCGTTCGACCGGATGCCGCGGCAGGAAGTGAAGTTCTCGCGCGGCAACATCTATCTGCGCGATCAGAACCGCTGCCAGTACTGCGGGAAGAAGTTCCCTTCATCCGAGTTGTCGCTCGATCACGTCATTCCGATCTCCCGCGGCGGAAAGTCGACGTGGGAGAACGTCGTCTGCGCCTGCCTGCCGTGCAACGTGCGCAAGGGCAACAAGCTCCTGCACGAGTCGGGCATGCAGTTGATCCGGCATCCGCACCGCCCGAAGTGGCATCCGCTCCACCGCATTCAGGGACGCTCGTTCCCCGAGATCTGGAAGAACTTTCTGGACGAGGCGTATTGGAGCGTGGAACTGCGGGTGGAGTAGTTTCGCGGGTTTGCGGGCCCGCGGGCTCGCGGTGTCCGTGAAGGTGCAGCGAATTGTTAGGCGCCGTTGCGCAGCGAGGTTAGCCGGCATCTCCCATCGTCGTCTCTCCCCGCCGCGAGCCCGCGAGCCCGCGTGCCCGCGAGCCCGCGGTGTCCGTGAAGGTGCAGCGAATAGTTAGGCGCCGTTGCGCAGCGAATGGTTAGCCGGTATCTCCCATCGTCGTCTCTCCCCACCGCGAGCCCGCGAGCCCGCGAGCCCGCGACACCACTCACGCCCCCGCTGCTTCATCGAAATCCGCGACTTCCTCGCCCGGATTGATGAAGCGGTTCAGCACGACTCCGTACTGCTTCTCGTAAAGCGCGCGATAGCGGCCGCCGGAGGCCATCAGTTCCGGATGGGTGCCGCGCTCGATGATCTTTCCGTCCTCGAGGAACAGGATCTGATCGGCGTTGCGGATCGTGGAGAGGCGGTGCGCGATGACGAAGGTCGTACGGCCCTTCATCAGTTTGTTGAGGCCGTCCTGGATCAGCGCTTCGCTCTCGCTGTCGAGCGATGACGTCGCCTCGTCGAGAATGAGAATGCGCGGATCGGCGACGATCGCCCGCGCGATCGCGACGCGCTGCCGCTGTCCGCCGGAGAGCTTCACGCCGCGCTCGCCGACGATCGTGTCGTACTTCTCCGCGAACGACTCGGCGAACTCGTCGACATGTGCAATCTGCGCCGCGCGGATCACCTCCTCGCGCGAGGCCTTCGGATTGCCCATATGGATGTTGTCGTAGATCGAGTCGGCGAAGAGGAACGACTCCTGCGGCACGAGGCCGATGTGGCTTCGATAGTCGGCGAGCCGGAGGTCGTCGAGATTCTGCCCGTCGATCAGGATCGCCCCCGCGGTCGGGCGGTTGAATGCCGCCACGAGTCCGATGAGCGTGCTCTTGCCCGACCCCGACGGGCCGACCAGCGCGGTCGATTTTCCGGCGGGTGAGACGAAGCTGACTCCCTTCAGAACAGGGACGCCTTCGCTGTACTCGAACCAGACGTCGCGGAACTCGACGTCGCCGCGAATCGAGGCCGTGTGTCCCTTCTCCGCGTCGCCGGCATCTTCCGTCGTCTCGGAGAGAATCTCCCGGATCCGCTCCAGGCCGGCGAATGCTTCCGACAACTGCGTTCCGATGGCGACGATCTGCGCGATCGGACCGATCACGAGCCCGAGGTAGACGATGAAGGAGACGAGATCGCCGAGCGTCATGTGCGCGGCGACCACCTCGCGCGCGCCGACGAGCAGGATGATGACGCCGACGATGCCGGCGAGCATCGTCGTCAGTCCGCCGACCGTGGACACCGTGTTCATCGTCGCGATGACGAGACGCAGCAGCCGGTGCGCTCCCGTCGTGAAGACGCGCTCTTCATGCTTCTCCGCACGGTAGGCCTTGACGATTCGGATGCCGCTCAGGCCTTCCGTCAGGCGGCCGGTGACCTGCGCATTGATCTCGCCACGTTCGCGAAACAGAGGCCTCGCTTTGTTGAACGCCTTCCAGAGGATGATCGCGAAGAAGAGGAGCGCGGCGACGATGTAGATCGCCAGCTTCGCACTCAGCCAGAAGAGGATGACGATCGAGATCGCGGCCGTGACGAGGCCGCCGAACATCTGCACTAGTCCTGTGCCGATGAGGTTGCGGATCCCTTCCGCGTCGCTCATCACCCGCGAGACGATCACGCCCGTCTTCGTGGAATCGAAGTAGCGCACCGGAAGCCGCTGAACGTGCTCGTGGATTCTCCTCCGCAGCTCCGTGATCGAGCGCTGTGCCGCCTGACCGAGAAGCTGGGAGAGGAGGTATTCGGTGAGGCCGCCGAGGAGTGATGCGGCGCCCGCGAGGAGCGTGAGCTTCCACAGCAGGTCGAGCCGGTGTTTGCCGATGACGAGATCGATGACGTACTTCGATGTTCCGGGGATGACGATGCCGCAGAGGCGATTGACGAGCATGATCGGAATGCCGATCAGCAGGCGTCTTCGCGCTCGCCAGATGAGCTCGCCCGCATCCTTGAGAAGTGCGGTCGCGCGCGCCCGGTCCATCTTTCGTTTCGGTCTGTCCATTGCCGCGATTGTACGTGCTCAACAATCGGGAACCGAACTTGCTATTAGGTCAACCTGGAGTGGCGAGATGACGTTGGTGAATTCACTTTGTGCGGAAATCAGCATCTATCAGGGCGTCGGCGAGCCCACGGGCGTCGTCGTCGAGCGCAGCGCGATTCGCGGTAAGAAGGGATTGTGCAAATCGATGCGCGATCTCGCGATCAAGTCCCGGGTTCTGGGCGATGGTTACTACTACATCCCACTGGATCTCTGGCCGAAATCGAAAGAGCCCGTCGTCGTGCACAAACACGACTGGACTGTGATCGGGTCGATTCCCCGCACGACGCGCTCGACGCGAAAGCGCGTAAAACGGGCGACCGCCTCTTGATCATTCGCTCCCAATTTCAAATTCTCTGGAGTGCACGTTGATGAAGCGATATCTGTCTGTTCTGTTTGCGGTCATGGTTGCGCTGCCGCTGCTCGCGCAGGAAGAAGGTCCCGCCACTGCCAAAGGCACCGAGGTCGACAAGACCGGCAAGGGCTACACCGCGGCGTTCGTAATCGAGCCTGCGACCAGGCGCGTGCTGTTCGCGGAAAACGCGGATACGCCGTATCCCACGGCGTCGATGGCGAAGATGATGACCTGCCTCATCGCGATGGAAGAGATTCAGGCCGGCCGCCTCAAGCTGACCGACCAGGTCACGACCTCGGCGCGCGCCAGCAAGATGGGCGGCTCGCAGATCTACGCGAAAGAAGGACAGTCGTTCCCGGTGCAGACGCTGCTCGCGGCGACGATGATCCAGTCGGCGAACGACGCGGCCGAGATGCTCGCCGAGAAAATCGGAGGGTCGCCGGAAGCGTTTGCGGATCAGATGAATGACCGGGCGAAGGCATTGGGAATGACGCACACGACGTTCGTCGATCCGCACGGTCTTCCCAATCCCCAGAATCCTTCGCACATCAACATGGCCTCGGCGCGCGACCTCGCGCTGCTGGGTATGGAGCTGATGAAGTATCCGCTGATGCGCGAGTATGCGAAGACCGCGACGATGCCGTTCTCCAACGGCACGTTCACGTCGGGCCTCACGAATCCGAATCACCTCATCAATCCGCACAAGGTCGACTACTTCGCCGATGCCACCGGAATCAAGACCGGCTACTCGGGTCCGGCCGGCTATTGCGTGACCGCATCCGCGAAGCGAGGCGAGATGGAGCTCGTGGCCGTCGTCATGGGCGCGCGCGCGAATCACGGCCCGCTGAGCTCATTCGGAATCGCATCGAGATTGATGAGCGAGGCGTTCGCGCAGTATCGCCGCATTCCAGTGCTGAAGAAGGGCCAGGGAGTCGGACAGGCTACGGTGCGCGACGGGCAGGCGAAGACGGTTCCGGTCGTCGCTGCCGGCGACGCTTTCGCGCTCGTGAAGCGCGGCGAAGAAAAGAGCGTTGCCGTGGCGTACAGCGGAGGCGCGGTGACCGCGCCGGTGTCCGCAGGTCAGCCGATCGGAGCGGTCAACGTGACGCAGAACGGTCAGGTGATTGCGCGCGTTCCGGCAATCGCATCCGCCGCGGTGGCGAAGCAGCCGTGGTGGAAGATGTTCTGGCCGTTCTAGGCAGCAGGCTCAGCGTGCCGCATCGAAGATGACCCGGCGGCCTTCGATCCGGAAACGGCTCTCCGCCAGTTTGACGAGGGCTTCGACATACGCCTGGTGCTCCTGCTCGAGGATCCTTGCGCTGAGTGTTTCGGCGGTGTCATCGCCGCGCACCTCAACCGAGCGCTGCACCAGGATCGGACCGGCGTCGAGGTTCTCGTCGACGAAGTGGACGGTGCAGCCGCTGATCTTCACGCCGTAGTCGAGCGCCTGCTTCTGCGCGTCGACTCCCGGAAACGCCGGCAGCAGCGACGGGTGAATGTTGATGATGCGGTGCCGCCACTCGTCGATGAAGCTCGAGGAGAGCAGACGCATGTAGCCGGCGAGCACGATGTAGTCGGGCTTTGCTTCCCTGAGGACGCGAAGAACCTCGCTCTCGTGATCGAGTCTGCTCGGATGCGCCTTGTGATCGATCTCGTGCGCCGGCAAGCCGAGCTCCCGCGCGCGGACGATGCCCGGCACGCCGGGACGATTCGAGATCACGCAGACGATCTCCCCCTTCAGCGTGCCGCTGGTGATCGCGTTGTGAATCGAGAGGAAGTTGGAGCCGCGGCCGGAAAGAAGAACGGCCAGACGAAGTGTCAGTGCTGGGTCCTGAGTGCTGAGTGCTGAGTTGGAATCTTCGCCGGACATTGCTCAGTGCTCACTCAGTACTCGGTACTCGGCACTCAGCACTTCCCTCATTCGATCCACGATGCGAAGCCCGTGGGAGGCGCGTCGTAGACGACCTTGCCCGAGCCGCGCACGATGTTGCCGATGAAGAAGAACTTCTCGCCGATCTGCGTGAGGTGCTTCGTGACCGTGTCCACATGTTCCCGGCCGATCACCAGCACCATTCCGATGCCCATGTTGAACACGCGCAGCATCTCGGCGGCCGCGACGTTGCCGCCGTCGAAGATCATCTTGAAGATCGGCAGCACCGGCCACGAGCCGAGCTTGATGTGCGCATCGAGCGAGTCGGGGAGAATTCGCGGCACGTTGTCGGTGAGGCCGCCGCCTGTGATGTGCGCCATCGCATGAAGAGCGCGCTTCTCGACGAGCGGCATCAGCGGGCGAAGGTAGGAGATATGCGGCGCGAGCAGCGCCTCGCCGATCTTGCCGATCTCCGGCAGCACGGTCTGGAAGTCGTGGCCCATCTTGTCGATCAGCACGCGGCGCGCAAGCGAGTAACCGTTCGTGTGCAGTCCGGCCGAGGGAAGGCCGATGAGGACGTCGCCTTCCTGGACCTGCTTGCCGTCGAGGAGGAGCGTCTCGTCGACGACGCCGACGATGAAGCCGGCGATGTCGTAGTCGTCGTCGCCGTAAAAGCCCGGCATTTCCGCCGTTTCGCCGCCGATCAGCGCGCACTGATTCTCGCTGCAGGCGCGCGCCATTCCGCGGATCACATCCGTCATGACGGATGGCCGGAGCTTGCCGGTCGCGAAATAGTCGAGGAAGAAGAGCGGCTTTGCGCCCTGCACGAGGATGTCGTTCACGCAGTGCGACACGAGGTCGTAGCCGACGGTGTCGTGAATCCGCATCGCCTGAGCGACGCGGAGCTTCGTTCCGACGCCATCGGTGGAGGAGACGAGCACCGGCTTCGTGATCCCTTCGAAATCGGCCCGGAAAAGGCCGCCGAAGAGCCCGATGTCGGAAATGACATTGGGGGTAAAGGTGCCTCGCGCGATCCGGCGAACTTCGCGCAGGGCTTCGTCCTGCGCGTCGATGTCGACGCCGGAATCGCGATAACTCGTCTTGTCGCTCACGGCGGCGGAGTCTAGCATGTGGCGCCCATGGCCGCGTTTCTGCTGATGACGACCCTTCTGACGATCGCCGGATTGATCGCGACGATGATCGCCGGCTTTCTCGCCAACCCGCTGCACGTCTCGCAACACATCTTTCTCGCGATGGCTACGACCTTCGTCGGCCTCTTTTCACAATCGATGACGATGTTCTTCTTCATCGGCACCGGAAAAGAGATCAAGGAGAAGTCGAATCAGGACACCGCGGCGGTGCAGCAGACGAAGGCATTCAAGTCGCGCGTCTTTCCCGCGGCGATGTGGGCGCTGACCGCGATCATGATCACGTTCATCATGGGCGGCGGCGTGCGGCTCGGCAAGACGCCGCGCTGGCTGCACGACGTGATGGCGTTCACGACGCTGGTGATGTTCGCGCGCGCCTATTGGATCGAGCTGCGCGCGATGGACGAGAACGCGCGGCTGATGGAGCGGTATCTGAAGGACGAAGACGGAGCGCGGGCGTCCCGCCCGCAGTGAACGGGCGTCCCGCCCGGTCACGATGAGAGGCCATCGGGCGGGACGCCCGACGGCTGCGGACGAGACGTCCGCGCTCCACGCTACACGCGGTAGAGCGCGGCGCCCCAGTGCAATCCGGAGCCGAGCGCGGTGAAGCAGACGAGCATGCCGGGCTTGATCCGGCCGTCGGCGAGGCACTCGTGGAAGAGGATCGGCAGCGTGCCGGCGGTCGTGTTCGCATACTTCTCGATGTTGTGCGGCACTTTCTCCGGCGGCATTCCGAGCTGTTTGGCGACTCCTTCGACGATTCGCAGATTCGCCTGGTGAATCAGCAGCACGTCGATCTGCTCGACTTCGACTCCCGCCTCCTTGCACACCGCACGAACGGATTCGGGCATGCGCGACACGGCTTCCTTGAACACCTGGCGCCCTTCCATCACAGGAATCAGATAGCCCTCGTCGACCTGTTCGCTGCGAACCCAGGGGCGCTGCGCCGTACCGCCTTTCATGTAGAGCGCTTCGATGTTCGAGCCATTCGTGAACAGCTTGAACGCTTCGAAGCCGCGCGTGCCGTTCTCGCTGCGCTCGATCACCACCGCACCCGCGCCATCGCCGAACAACACCGTCCGATCGCGATACTTCGTGTTGACCGCGTATTCCTCCGGCGTGATCTCGCGCTCCTCGAGCCCGAGGACGATGTCCCAGCCGAGCTGCCACGGCATGAGCGGCGTGTGGACATCCGCACCGATGAGAAGGATGCGGTTGTACTTGCCGCTGCGAATCAATGAGTCCGCGAGATCGAGACCGTAGACGAAGCCGGAGCACTGCTGGCGGATGTCGAACGTCGGGATCTCGCCGAACCCCATCTTCGCCTGCAGCACAGGGCCATTGCCGGGAAAGTAATAGTTCGGCGTCATCGTCGCGAAGATCACCGCGTCAATATCAGCGGTGGTCCGCTTCGCGGCCGCGAGTGCGGCTTCCGCGGCTTTCATCCCGAGCTCGGCCGAGCCTTCACCCGGATCGGCGTAGCGCCTCTGCTCCACGCCGCTGCGCGTGCGGATCCACTCGTCGGACGTATCCATGATCTTCGCGAGTGCATCGTTGACGACGACGTTCTTCGGGATGCCGATCCCGGTCCCGGTGATCACTGTGCGCATGCGCGCGTAGTTTACGCTGAGCGTAGCGAAGCGTCAGCCAAGGCGCCGCGCTGCGCGTTCTTCAGGCGCCGTCCCTGAAGCATGAGTCTCCCGGCGCTTTGGTTGATCCTTCGCTGCGCTCAGGATGAACGTCACGAATCGTGCTTCGCCGTCAGCGGCAGCAGATCTTCTGCCGAGAACGAATACTTCCGGCCGCAGAACTGGCAGACGACGTCCGAGCCGCCCTGCCGGATCATCTCCTGCAGCTCTTCCTGCGGAAAGAGGGCGAGCGGCGCGAGCGCGCGCTCCGCGCTGCAGGTGCAGGTGTAGCTGAGCGGGACATCGAAGCTGGAGTCGATCTGCTTGTAGTCCATGCCGTGCAGAACCTGCGCGACCACATCTTCGATCGGCATCTTCTCCAGCAGGGTCGAGAGCGCTGGCGCTTCTTTGATGCGCGATTCGACTGCGGCGATCGCTTCTTCCGTGGCGTGCGGAAACGCCTGGATGATGATGCCGCCGGCCGCGGCGACGCCTTCGCGCCGATTGAGCACGCCGAGGAGGACCGCGGAAGCGATCTGCTCGGACTTGGCGAGGTAGCGCGTCAGCTCCTGCGCCACTCCGCTCCCTTCGAGCGTGATCGCCGACGTGTACGGCTTGCCTTCCGGCGGTGTGCCGCGCACGACGGTGAGGACGCCCGATCCGATCGCGCGAGGCACGTCGAGCGAGGCGTCCTGCGGGATCGGATTCCCGACGAAGCCCCGCGCTCCGCCCGTGATGTTGCCCTCGGCGATGATGATTCCGAGCGGACCGTCGCCCTGGAATCGGAGCGTCACGTATTGATTGCGCACATCCTTGTCGAGGAGCCGCGCAAGCAGCAGCGAGCCGGTCAGCGCACGGCCGAGTGCGTCAGCGGCCACCGGAGACAAGTCGAGCAGTTGCCGCGCAGTCTCGACGGTGTTCGTCGTCTGCGCCGCGAGAATGCGGAAGTCTCCGCCGCCCGCCATCCCCTGGATCAGCCTGTCACGGTCACTCATGGTCATGGCCTAAACGGTGGCATTGGCATGAAGCATTCCGGAAGGAATCCTAATTGCTTAGCTTAGTGACGAGTGACGAGTGATGAGTGATGAGTGATGAGTGAGTTACGAGTGACGAGTGCGCCCGCTCCCGTCACTCTTCACTCGTCACTCTTCACTCGTCACTCGTCACTGAAACATAGGAGGTTCCGATGAAGAGACTGATCATTGCGGGCATTGTCCTGGCTCTTGCGGCGTGCAAGGTCGAGAAGACCGGGCAGGATACGTACAAGGTGGTGGCGCCGACTCCTGAGGCGAAGAAGGCGGGAGCGGAAGCGAAGGCGCAGGCGAAGGTCGCGGGGGAAAAGCTCAAGGAAGAGGCTGCCAGGCTCGGGGAGAAGATCAAGACCGAGACCCAGCACACCGAGACGACGAGCACGACAAGTACGACGAGCACATCGAGCGACGGGACTGCGACCACCGTGACGAAGACATCGACGCATCACTGAAACGACGTCATAGAATGACGCCGCGATGGCCGTCGTGGACACGGCGATTGCGATGTTGCGAAAGGGAGGAACTTCCATGGCAGTAACCGTTGGAAGAACGTCCACCGCAGACAGGACCCAGACGCTCAAAGTCGGCGACGCCGCTCCTGACTTCGAGCTTCCGGGCCACCGTGGCGGTGAGAAGTTCAAGCTGAGTGATGCCCGTGGCAAGAAGAACGTAGTCCTCGTGTTCTACCCGCTCGACTGGACACCTGTTTGAACGGTTCAGATGCCGGGATATGAGGCCGAGATGGCCGACTTTGAACGGTATGACGCCCAGGTCGTGGGCATATCGGTAGACAGTGTTCCCAGTCATGTTGCGTTTGCAAAATCGCTCGGAGGGATCGAGAAGTATCCGCTTCTCGCTGACTTTCATCCGAAGGGCGAAGTCTCGAAGAAATACGGCGTCTGGAAGGACGACAAAGGGATCTGCGAACGCGCGATCGTCATCGTCGACAAGAAGGGCATCGTCCGCTACATCGACGTGCATGACATCTCAGAGGCGCCCGAGAACGCACAGCTTCTCGACGTCCTGCGCGAGCTCGATTGATTTCTTCGCGGCCGCCGTCCACGGGCGGCCGCCGGTTTCCCGAAATTGAAAATTGAAAATTGAAAATTGAAAATGAAAAGCGACGGCCTTCGCTTCACCCATTCATTTTCAATTTTCAATTTTCAATTTCAATTTCCTCCCAAGGAGGACCCATTGCTGAGTATCGCCCGCAAATGCGTTCCCTTCACTCCCTACGACAAAGACCTCGTTTCCGCGGTCGTCACGATTGCCTCGGCGACCGGCGTGCATCTTCCGGATCAGGATCCGTTTCCTGAAGAAGATCCGGGGGACACGACGTATCGCATCATTCCCGGCGATGCGGACGTCAGCCAGTTCCGGCTCACCCATCACCATTACGATCATTCCGAAGCGGACACCGATCCGAACATCGTCTTTCCGCTGGCGTCGCTGCAGGAGCTCGCGCGGGAAGGATTCATCGGAGCGGTCAACGACAAGCACTACAGCTACGGCTTCACGACGAAGCTGAAGGAACTGTACGAGTCGACGTTTCCGGACATCGCGGACAAGATCGAGCGGTCGCGCACGCGCCTCGTGCTGCTGACGGCGGGATGTCCGGAGACCTGCCATCGGACGATCGCGAATCTCGCGCGCGAGATCGAATCGCGCGGAGTGCCGACGCTGATCCTCAGCGCGTCTCCTGCCGCCACCGAGTCCGTGCGTCCGCCGCGCGCGATGACGTTCGAAGGCTCGATGGTCGGACGCATCGTCGGGCGCGCCGGCAATCGCGCATTTCAGAACAACGTGATCCGCGCCGCACTCGAAATGTTCATGCACGACACGCCGCCCGGCCGCGTCGTGAGAAAGACGATCGCCGGATGAAGACGACACGACGGCAGTTCGCGAAGAGCATGGGCGCCGCTGCGGCCTTGATCGCGCCGGTGGCGCATGCGGAGACGAAGCCTTCGGATGCCGGAGCCGCGCTGGTGAATGCGGAGTTCGGACAGCACCTCAGCGCAGAGGAGCTGGAGAAGATCCGGAAGGATTTCGCAGATTCCGCGCCGCTGCTCGAGAAATTCCGCGCGGTGAAACTCGCGAACGGCGACGAACCGGATTGGACGTTCTCGGCGCTGGCGAAGCGATGAAGGAGCGGCCGTGAATCCCTACGCCACGATCGACGAGCTCGGCGCGATGCTCCGCAAGAAGGAGGTCAGCTCGCTCGAGCTGACGCGCTTCTACCTCGACCGGCTGGAGAAACATGGGCCGGCTCTGAACGCCGTCGTTACGGTGACGCGCGAACGGGCGGAGGCGGAGGCGAAGCGCGCCGACGCCGACATCGCCGCCGGCAAAACGCAGAACCGGCCCCTCCTCGGCATTCCGTATGGAGTCAAGGATCTGCTCGCGACCAAGGGCATTCCGACGACCTGGGGCGCCGAGCCGTTCCGTCATCAGCTCCTGGACTACGACGCGACGGTAGTCAACAAGTTGACCGAAGCGGGCGCGGTGCTCTGCGCCAAGCTGGCGATGGTCGAGCTCGCAGGTGCCTTTGGATACAACAACGCCGACGCGTCGTTTACCGGACCGGGAAAGACTCCCTGGAATCTCGAGTTCTGGTCCGGCGGCTCCTCGAGCGGTCCCGGCGCTGCAGTCGGAGCCGGGCTGCTCCCCTTCGCGATCGGCAGCGAGACCTCGGGCTCGATCATCACGCCGAGCGCGTTCTCCGGCGTCACCGGCTTGCGCCCCACGTACGGACGCGTGAGCCGCTACGGCGCGATGGCATGTGCATGGACGCTCGACAAGCTGGGACCGATGTGCCGCACCGCCGCCGATTGCAACAGCGTTCTGCATGCGATCTCCGGCGAGGACGAGCGCGATGCGACGACCATCGGTGTCTACGTATCCGGACGCGCGACGTACATCGCGAGCAGCATGATGGCCGATCATCCGCGCAAGCTGCGCATCGGCATCGTCAAAGGTTCGCACGAGCACGTGCAGAAGGAAGTGCGCGAGAACTTCTTCCGCTCGATCGAAGTGCTCCGCAGTCAGGGGCACACGATCGTGGAGAATCTGCCGTGGCCGGACCTGCCGGTCAGCGCGACGGTCGGCGTGATCGTGGACGCCGAGGCGGCGAGCGCGTTCGAGGAGCTGATCCGAAGCGGGAAGGCAAAGCTGCTGCGCGACCCGAGCGATCGCCTCGGCGGTTTCGAGGCGATCACGACGCCCGCTGTCGATTACCTCCGGGCGCAGCGGATCCGGACGCAGATCCGGCGTGAACTGCTCGCGCTGTTCGACGCGGCCGATCTCATCGCGGCGCCGTCGCGCGCGACGGTTGCGTATCCCATCGGAAAGAATTTCGACGAAGCGTACAAGGACGTCAGCAGCGGTCCGTCGCTCATCGGGGGGATGAATCTCGCGGGCGCGCCGGCGATCTCGATGCCGAACGGATTCGGCGAGCACGGGCTCCCGACGGCGCTCCAGTTGATCGCGGCGCCTGCCAACGAAATTGCATTGCTCAACGCAGCCGTGAACTATCAGGCGGCGACGAACGAGCACAGGAAGACGCCGCCTTTGTTTGCGTAGGTGCGGTCTTGCCGCGGTCCCCTCGCCCCGCAAAGCGGGGAGAGGGATAAGAGGTGAGGGGTTTTTGCTTTATTCTTCGCGCCAATGGAAGCACACCCGGATCAGTTCGAAGAATCGCAGCCGTGGACGATCGAAGACGCGTCCGCGCTTTACATGGTCGACCGCTGGGGCGGCGGCTATTTCGACATCAACGCCAACGGTGATCTCACCGTCTCTCCGCAGAAGGAAGCCGGTGCCGCCGTGCCCATCGTCGATGTGCTGCAGGAAGCGCATGCGCTCGATCTGAAGGCGCCGCTGCTGATCCGTTTTCAGGATCTGCTCCGCCATCGCGTCGAGACGCTGAACAACGCGTTCAACCAGGCGATCGCCGACCACAAGTACACCGGCTCGTATCGCGGCGTCTTTCCCATCAAGGTCAATCAACTGCGGGAAGTGGTCGAGGAGATCCTCGATGCAGGGAAGCCGTTCAACTACGGCGTCGAGGTCGGCTCGAAGCCGGAGATGTTCGCCGGCCTCGCGATCCACACCGATCCCGACTCGCTGATCGTCTGCAACGGCTACAAGGACACGACGTTCATCCGGATGGCGATGCTCGGCCGCAAGCTCGGCAAGAAAGTCATCGTGATCGCCGAGAAGCTCTCCGAGATCCGCGCGATCACGCGGGTGGCGGCGGAGATGAATGTCGAGCCGTGGATCGGCATGCGCGTCCGGCTGCTGTCGAAAGGCGCCGGCAAGTGGGCGACGTCAGGCGGCGAGCATGCGAAGTTCGGGCTGTCGACCGCGGAGATTCTCGAGGCGATTCAGATTCTGCGCGAAGCGAAGATGGAGAATTCGTTCAAGCTTCTCCACTTCCACATCGGCTCGCAGATTCCCGACATCCTCACGATCAAGCGCGCCGTCCGCGAGGCGGCGATGTATTACGCGAAGCTCTACAAGATGGGGCATCAGCTCGAATACCTCGATGTCGGCGGCGGTCTGGCGATCGACTACGACGGCTCGCGCTCGACGTTTCACTCGTCGATGAACTACACGGTCGAGGAGTACGCCAGCGACGTCGTCTACAACATCATGGACGTCTGCGAGGATGAGAAGGTCCCGCATCCGAACATCGTCTCGGAGTCGGGGCGCGCGATCGTCGCGCATCACTCCGTGCTCGTCGTGCAGGCCTTCGGTGCCATCGAGAAGACGCCGCTCGAGCCGCTCGCGATTCATGCGGCGGATCACAAGCTCGTGCGCGAGCTTCTCGACATCGATCAGCGGCTGACGCCGGAGAATCTGAACGAGGCGTGGCACGACCTCGTGCAGATCAAAGAGCAGGCGCAGACGAAGTTCGAGGTCGGCGTGCTGCCGCTCGACGTGAAGGCGCGGCTCGAATCGCTCTACTGGCAGACCGCGGAGAAGATCGAAGGCATCGTCAAGACGATGGATCCCGAGGAGGTGCCGGAGGATCTGCGCGATCTCGACAACGAGCTCGCCGATCAGCACATCTGCAACTTCTCCGTCTTTCAATCGCTGCTCGATCACTGGGCGCTCGGCCAGCTCTTTCCCATCATGCCGATTCACCGCCTCAACGAGAAGCCGCAATTCGAGTCGACCCTCGTCGACATCACCTGCGACTCCGACGGCAAAGTCCAGAAGTACATCGACCGCAAGGACACGCGCGACACGCTTCCCCTCCACGAGATCCGCAACGAGCCCTACTACCTCGGCATCTTCCTCACCGGCGCGTATCAGGACATCATGGGCGACATCCACAACCTCTTCGGCCGCGTCAATGAGGTCCACGTCTTCCTGGATCCGGATGAAGACAGCGGTTTCTACATCGAGGAAGAGATACCCGGCAATTCGATCGGCGAGGTGCTGGCGATGACGCAGTACGACTGGCGCGACATGGAAAAGAGAATGAAGAGCCAGATCGATGCGGCGATCAAGGCCGATGTCCTCAAGCCGACCGAAGGGATGCGCCTGCTTCAGGACTACGAGCGGGGGCTGAAGGATCAGACATACCTCAGCTTTGAGTAGGCATACGCAACCGAGTGCGGAGGAGACGTCCGCACTCCTACACCTGAGGTGACGACCGTCACCGCGTTTCGGAATGGCGATCTTTGACGATTCGTTACAGAACGGACGAATCAACAAATGACAGGAGACAACATGCGTAGAACACTTGCGCTCGCCCTGCTCGCGATCATGGCCGTGGCCTCGAACGCGTTCGCCGGTGCCGAAGCACGCATTACTGGCAAGGTGCTCGATGGAGCGACCAAGCAGCCGATCAAGGGTGCAGTCGTCAATGTCGTGGCGCTCTCGGGCAGAACTTTCAAGCAGGATTTCAAGGCGAAGGACGACGGCACCTACGCGATCTTCCTGCTCGATGGAACGATCAAGTACAAGTTCACCTATTCGGCGCCGGGCTATCAGCCCTACATCGAAGACATGAAGCTGAAGATCGGTGGCGAGAAGAACGAGAAGGATGTCTTCCTCAACACCGGTTCCGCGGCCGCGAGCCAGGGTGCTCAGGCTGCCGTCGCAAAGGTCGACACGTCGGTTGCAGCCTTCAACGAGGGTGCGGCGCTGGCGAACGCGGGCGACAACGACGGGGCGATCAAGAAGTTCACGCAGGCCGTGACCGAAAAGCCTGAGCTCGTCGCCGGCTGGGAAGCTCTCGCCAAGATCTATCTCCGGACCAAGAACTACAAGAGCGCGGTCGAATCTGCGAACAAGGCGCTCGCGCTGGCGGACGATGAGATGGAGATGTACCAGGTTCTCTTCGAGGCGTACACGGCCACGGGAGACAAGGAGAAGGCCGCGGCTGCGAAGGCGAAGCTGCCGGCAAACGCGACCAGCCTCTTCAACGATGCGGCGAAGCTCATCAATGCAGGCAAGGATGGGGAAGCGGAGAAGGTGCTGAAGCAGGCGATCGCGGCTGATCCCGCATTCCCGCAGTCGTATTACGAGCTCGGCATGATCTACGTTCGCTCCGGCAAGAGCGCCGACGCGAAGGCGAATCTGAACAAGTACCTCGAGCTCGATCCGAACGGCAAGGATGCCGGCACGGCGAAGGAAATGCTCAAGTACGTTCAGTAAGACACCGTTTTGTCGCAACTGCACCAGGGCAGGCGGAAGCGCCTGCCCTATATTTTTTGTTGAGGACGTCATGATGAAGAAGCAGGGGATGTTCGTCTCACTCGCAGCAGCGGCAATCCTGAGCGCTTGTGCCTCATCGCAGTCCGAGAGCGGCCTGGGAAAAGCAACGGTGAAACTGGTCGAGCCGGAAGTGATCATCACGCAGTTGAGCGTTCTGCCGATGATCGCGCGCGATATGACCGGCAATATCCCGATTCACTATCAGGTGCGTGTGGCGAATCGCTCGGGCGAGCCGATCACGCTCACGCGGATCGAAGTGAGGTCCATCGGGCAGGGGGCGTACACGCTCACGTCGCAAACGCACCCGTTCAAACAGAAGATCGCGCCGTCCGGCTATGAGATCGTCGACTTCTGGGCGCCTGCCTTCATCGATGATCCGACCGTCTACGGAGCGAATGGTCCGGTGACGATCCGCACCGTCGCGCACTTCGACTCGCCGGTCGGCCAGTTCGAAAACGTGACGGTCCAGCAGGTGCACGACCGTCCCGGCTCCGAAAGTCAGCCAAACTGATGTAGGACAACAACGACCAACTCTTGCAGTTCAGGACAACCTGAGAGGTTGTCCTACGTTGTCCTACGCTTCCGGCTCGTACCCAAGCGCGGGTGCGAGCCATCGCTCCACGACCGGCAGCGGGGCATTCTTCCGCTCGCGATAGTCGAGCGCCTGATCCTTCCCGATTTTCCCCACCGCGAAGTACCGCGCCTCGGGATGAGCGAAGTAGAAGCCGCTCACCGATGCTGCGGGCATCATCGCGAAGGTCTCCGTGAGTTGAATCCCGGCGCGCTCCGCCCCCAGCAGGTCGAACAGCGTCCGCTTTTCGCTGTGATCGGGGCACGCCGGATAGCCGGGAGCGGGCCGGATGCCGCGATACTTCTCGGCAATCAGCTCGTCGTTCGTCAGGCTCTCCCCCTTCGCATACCAGGCGAGTCTAACCTCGCGATGCAGCATCTCGGCGAGCGCCTCGGCCAGACGGTCGGCCAGCGCCTTGGTCATGATCGAGTTGTAGTCGTCGTGGTCGCGCTGGAACTGCGCGACGAGCTCGTCGACGCCGATTCCGGCCGTCACCGCGAAGCCGCCGATGTAATCGCGCACGCCGCTGCTCTTCGGCGCGACGAAGTCGGCCAGCGCCAGATTCGTTTTCGTCGTCGTCTCCTGCTGCTGGCGCAGCGTGTGGATGACGGCCTTCGTCTCGCCGCCTTCGAAGAGCTCGATGTCATCGCCGGTGCTGTTCGCCGGCCAGAAGCCGTAGGCCGCCCGAGCGTGAAGGAGGCGCTTCTCGATGATTTCCGCGAGGAGTCTGCGCGCGTCGTCGTACAGCTCTTTCGCGCGCGGCTCGTCGAGGATCTGCGGGAAGCGGCCGCGCAGTTCCCACGTCTGGAAGAACGGCGTCCAGTCGATGAACGGTTCGATGCGCTCCAGCGGAACATCCTCGAGGACGCGGACGCCGAGGAACGGCGGCTCCGGGATGCTGCCGAAGTCGAGCTGCAGTTTTCTGCGGCGCGCTTCTTCGAGCGGAAGAATCGTCCGATCGTGTTCGCGCTCCGCCTGCTGAGCACGCAGGTGGTCGAGCTCTCTGCGCACGCCGGCCTCGAATGCCGGGCGCTTTTCGCTCAGCAGCGATGAGACCACGCCCACTGCGCGCGATGCGTCGAGCACATGCACGGTCGTGTGCGAGTAGCGCGGCGCGATCCGCACCGCCGTGTGCAGCTTCGAGGTCGTGGCGCCGCCGATCAGCAGCGGCGTCGTGATCCGGCGCCGCTCCATCTCGCGAGCGACATGGACCATCTCATCCAGCGACGGCGTGATGAGGCCGGAGAGGCCGATGATGTCGGCCTTCTCCGCGATTGCGGTGTCGAGGATCTTCTCCGCGGAGACCATGACGCCGAGGTCGACGACTTCGTAGTTGTTGCAGCCGAGGACGACGCCGACGATGTTCTTGCCGATGTCGTGGACGTCGCCCTTCACCGTCGCAAGCAATACCTTGCCTCGTGCGGAGAGGTCGCCGGCCTTCGCCTTCTCCTCCTCCATGAACGGAAGCAGCCAGGCGACCGCCTTCTTCATCACGCGCGCGGATTTCACAACCTGCGGCAGGAACATCTTGCCGGCGCCGAAGAGATTGCCGACGACGTTCATGCCGTCCATCAGCGGTCCCTCGATGATCGACAGTGCATTCGGATACTTCGTCCTCGCCTCGGCGAGATCCTCCTCGAGGTGATCGACGATGCCTTTCACGAGTGCGTGCGACAGCCGCTCCTCGACGGACGTGTACGACAGGCGCCCTCGAGTGTCGTCTGCCGCCGCCTCGGCAGGCGAGGGCGCCTGTCCGACACGGTCGGCGAATGCGAGCAGCCGCTCGGTAGCGTCGGGACGCCGGTTGAGCAGCACGTCCTCGACCAGCTCGAGCAGGTCCTTCGGGATCTCTTCGTAAATCGCGAGCTGGCCGGCGTTGACGATGCCCATCGTGAGGCCGGCCTGAATCGCGTGATAGAGAAACGCCGCGTGCATCGCTTCGCGCACGACCTTGTTGCCGCGGAATGAGAACGAGACGTTGCTGATGCCGCCCGACGCGCTCGTGCGCGGATACTTCGCGCGCAGTTGGCGCACCGCTTCGATGAATGCGATGCCGTACGCGTTGTGCTCTTCGATGCCGGTCGCGACCGTCAGGACGTTGGGGTCGAAGATGATGTCGCTCGGATCGAATCCGCATTCGTTGACGAGGATCTCGTACGCGCGCGATCCGATGGCGACCTTGCGCTCGATCGTGTCGGCCTGTCCCTGTTCATCGAATGCCATCACGATCACCGCTGCACCGTAGCGGCGGATGAGCCGTGCGTGCTGCTTGAAGACCTCTTCGCCTTCCTTGAGCGAGATCGAGTTGACGACGGACTTCCCCTGCGTGCACTTCAGCCCCGCTTCGAGCACGGACCATTTCGACGAATCGATCATGATCGGTACGCGCGCGATGTCAGGCTCCGCTGCGAGCAGATTGAGGAACTCGGTCATCACCTTCTCGGAGTCGAGAAGGCCTTCGTCCATGTTGACGTCGAGGATGTTCGCGCCGCCTTCGATCTGCTGAGTCGCGACCTGCAGCGCCGCTTCGAGATCGTTCGCCTTGATGAGCTGCGCGAACTTCGGCGAGCCGGTGACGTTCGTCCGCTCGCCGACCATGATGAAGTTCGACTCCGGCGTGATCGTCAGCGGCTCCAGCCCCGAGAGGCGCAGATGCGGCTCGATCACCGGCGGCACGCGCGGCGGCAGTTCGCGGCACGCGGCTGCGATCGCCCGGATGTGATCGGGTGTCGTACCGCAACAGCCGCCGACGATATTCAGCCAGTTGTTCTCGGCGAACTCCCGCAGCAGCGCGGCCATGATCGACGGCGTCTGATCGTAGGCGCCGAGCGCGTTCGGCAGGCCGGCGTTGGGATAGCACGAGATGTAGATCGGCGCGATGCGCGCCAGCTCTTCGATGTGCGGCCTCATCTCGCTTGCGCCGAGGGCGCAGTTGATGCCGACGGAGAGCGCGTTGGCGTGCGAGAGCGAATTCCAGAAGGCCTCGACCGTCTGGCCGCTGAGCGTGCGGCCGCTCGCGTCGGTGATCGTGACGGAGAGCATCAGCGGCAGACGGATGCCCCGATCGTCGAAGAGCTTCTCGATCGCGAAGACGCAGGCCTTCAGGTTCAGCGTGTCGAACGTGGTCTCAGGCAGCAGGATGTCGACGCCGCCATCGACGAGGCCGCGCGCCTGCTCGTAATACGCAGCGACGAGATCGTCGAAGCTGACGGAACGGAACGCGGGATTGTTGACGTCGGGTGAGAGCGACGCGGTGCGATTCGTCGGACCCATCGCGCCGGCGACGAAGCGCGGCCGCTCGGGAGTCGAATAGGCGTCCGCGGCGCGCCGTGCGAGCTGCGCACATGCGACGTTGATTTCGTAGACGAACGGCTCGAGGCCGTAGTCGGCGAACGAGATCGCCTGCGCGTTGAACGTGTTCGTCTCGATGATGTCCGCGCCGGCCTCGAGATAGGCGCGATGAATCTCTTCGAGCACGTGCGGCCTGGTCAGCGCGAGCACATCGCTCGCACCCTTCAGATCGCGCGGATGATTCGCGAATCGCTCGCCGCGATACGCCGATTCCTCGAGCCCGTACCGCTGGACCATCGTCCCCATCGCCCCATCGAGGACGAGGATGCGGCGTTGCAGTGCATCGAGAAGTGCGGCGGCACGTTCATTGGTGTAGCGCATCGGATCTCCGTTTCCGCCGGAAAGAAAAAGCCCCGCACAAGCGGGGCTTCGGATCGAGAATCGATTTCGTTCCGGCTCTTTAGCTTTTTTTAACCTGGTTGCAAGCAGCCCCAAATCATTCCAGGTACCGGCAGTGTAGGACAGGCGCCCTCGCCTGTCCACCGCGGCGCCCTCGCCTGTCCACCGCCTGGCCGCCGGGAGCGACAGGCGAGGGCGCCTGTCGTACATTATGATCCGTCAACCATGCCCACCACTTCCGTCCCCACACTCCACACCGATCCCGTCAACGCAGCGATTCTCTCGATCTCCGAGGATCGGATTCAGGGCTTTGTCCGCGATCCGTTCGGGACGATCGCAGAGTTGTCGGGCATCGGCATCGACACCGTGCTGGAGCGGATTCAGGCGATGTTGCG
Source organism: Acidobacteriota bacterium (assembly GCA_021325515.1). GTDB lineage: Bacteria > Acidobacteriota > Thermoanaerobaculia > Gp7-AA8 > Gp7-AA8 > JAJPHC01. The sequence goes on along the minus strand of JAJPHC010000028.1, from coordinate 25,889 downwards.
CGCGGGGACGATCCGCCGCGTCCGCCAGACGCTAATGGCGACGAATCTCGCGGAAGGTGCGCTCGTCGCGTGGCAGTTTCCGGAAGACGCCGACATCAACAAGGCCTTCGACTTCATGTTCCAGCAGGATCCGTTCTCGGGACATGTCGTCGTGCGCAGCGCCGATCCGGCGACGCCGGGTTCGCGCTACAGGCTCTGGACCACGGTCAAAGTTCCGCAGGGTTACTCGATCGACAAGCACTGCGCGGTCCTGGCGAAGCTCACCGGCGCCGAGCATTTTCGCGTGATGCCTGCGAATCGCATCTTCGCCCTCGGTGTCGGTCATGTGCGCCGCAAGGGGATGGAGCCGGGGTCGAAGTCGGACGAGCTCGCCGAGGTGAAGGACACGACGAAGGCGGAGCTGACGGATCTCGAGTGGCAGGTGCTGACGGCGCTGAAGCGCGAGCTCGAGCCGGAAGAAGTGCGCCGCGAGCTGTGGCAGCGCCGCGCGAGCGAAGCAGGCATCCCGCTGGAGACGTTCTACGAAGTGGCGGAGTCGCTGAACCAGCGGGGTGTGATCGGCCGCTTTTCCACGTTCCTCGAGCATGTGAAGCCGCTGGAGAGCGGCGAGCGTGTGACGCGCTTCAATGCGCTCTTTCATTGGGCCGTGCCGAAGGGACGCGAGATCGAAGCGGGGCGTGAAGTTGGCCGCTTTCACATCCTCACGCACTGCTACTGGCGCGAAGGCGGCGAGGAGTTCCGCAACGTGAACATCATGGCCGTCGCGCACGGCACGGAGAAAGAGACCGTGCTCGCGCACAAGAAGGCAATCGACGAGCATCTCGTGAACGCCGGCATTCCACTGCTCTACACGAACGTCTTCTGGGGCGGCCGCAGCGAGATCAAGCCGAGCGAGATCAGCCCGTTCGAGTATCGCGAGTGGTGCGCGAAGCAGGGAATCGATCCGGCCGCGATGCGGCCGATCAGCTCGCGGAGCTGAACACGACGCCGGGATTTTCTTTCTCGGCGTACTCGAGCTCCCACGACGAGGTGAAGAGAACGACGGGCTTTCCGTCGGTGTCGACCGCGAGGCGCGACTTCGACGGCAGCGTCATCTTCGCGACTTCGTCCACATCGCGATCGACCCAGCGCGCGATCTTGTACGGCAGCACGTTGATCGTCGTCTCGACGTCGTACTCCGTCTCGAGGCGCGAGCGCAGCACGTCGAACTGCAGCTCGCCGACGACCGCGAGGATCGGCTCGGACTTCAAACCTTCGTGCAGCGTCAGCACCTGCATGACGCCTTCTTCCTCGAGCTGCTCGAGTCCCTTCTGGAACTGCTTCTGACGCGTCACCTGTTTCGCGCGCAGCATGCCGAAGTGCTCCGGCGCGAAGCGCGGAATGCGCTCGAACTGCACCGGCGCACCGGATGAAACGGCATCGCCGATGCGGAAGAGACCCGGATTGACGAAGCCGATCACATCGCCCGGATAAGCGCGCTCGATCGTCTCGCGCTCGCGGGCGAAGAGGCGGTGAGGGCGCGTCATGCGCACTTCGCGATCGAGACGCGTGTGGTGAACGAGCATGTCTTTCTCGAAGACGCCCGACGTCACGCGCATGAATGCCAGGCGATCGCGATGGCGCTTGTCCATGTTCGCCTGAATCTTGAAGACGAAGCCGGTGAAGGTGGGATCGCACGGATCGACGCCGCCGCGCGAAACCGGGGCGGGCGCGAACTCGAGAATCGCACGGAGGAATGGCTCGACGCCGAAGTTGTTGATCGCGCTTCCGAAGAAGACCGGGATCAGCCGTCCGTGCGCGAACTCGTCATGATCGAAGTTCGTGCCGGCTCCTTCGAGCAGCTCCGCAGCTTCGCGGAGATCGGTCGTTGCGGTAGGGCCGAGCATGTCTTCGAGCTGCGGGTCCTGCAGACCGCTCACGGTCACCGGCGCGATATGCGCGCCGTGTGAGGTGCGCTCGAAGCGGAGCACCTCGCGCGTGCGCAGATCGAAGACGCCCTGGAAATTCGGACCGTTGCCGATCGGCCAGTTCACCGGCATCGCGTTCACGTGAAGCTCGCGCTCGATCTCCGCGATCAGATCGAACGGATCCCTCCCCGGGTGATCGAGCTTGTTGATGAAGCAGATGATCGGAATCTGCCGCATGCGGCAGACCTCGAACAGCTTGCGCGTCTGCGGCTCGATGCCTTTGGCGCTGTCGAGCACCATCACCGCGCTGTCGGTTGCGGCGAGCGTGCGATAGGTGTCTTCCGAAAAGTCTTCGTGGCCGGGCGTGTCGAGCAGATTGAGACAGAAGCCCTCGTACTCGAACTGCAGCACGGTCGAAGTGATCGAGATCCCGCGGCTCTGCTCGATGGCCATCCAGTCCGATGTCGTGTGCCGTCCAGCCCGCCGCGAACGGACCGCCCCGGCGACCTCGATCGCGCCGCCATAGAGAAGCAGCTTCTCCGTGAGCGTCGTCTTGCCGGCGTCGGGGTGCGAAATGATCGCAAATGTCCGCCGCCGGGCAACTTCCGCCTCGAGCGTGGTGGCCTGTTCGGGAAGAGCAGTCATGCGAGGTGATGAACAAGCAGCGCGAAAGGCAATTCCAAGGATGGGACGGATGGGACCTATAGGACCTATGGGACCTATGGGTGGAACCCCAGCAGTAACGCGCGGAGCCCGGATCCACCTATAGGGTCCTATAGTCGCATCCGTCCCATTCGGGGACCTATAGGACCTGAGGGACCATGGGTGGGAGGACCTAAGGGACCTATGGGTGGAACCCCAGCAGTAACGCGCGGAGCCCGGATCCACCTATAGGTCCTATAGGTCCCATAGGTCCTATCGTCCCATCCAAATCTGCGTGAAATAAACGCAGATTCTCCCGAGTTACAGAGGTCGAATATGAGCCCCAATGGCTCAGATCACACTCAGGAGGGCATCAAAAATGACGTTTCTCACTCGTTACAACCCGACGTCGCGTTTCTTTGAGCCGTTCTTTGGCCGTTTCAACTTCCTCGATGATCAGATGAGCACGGGTACCTGGGCTCCGCCGGTCGACATCCTGGAGGAGAAGGACAAGATCGTCGTGAAGATCGAGGTTCCGGGCATCGAGGAGAAGGATCTCCGCGTCAACTTCGAGGACGGGCTGCTCACGGTCAGCGGCGAGCGCCAGTTCGAGCGGAAGGAAGAGCAGAGCTATCACCGCATCGAGCGCTCGTACGGCTCGTTCGTGCGCACGTTCACGCTGCCGCGCAGCGTGGATGCCAATGCGATCAAGGCCAGCTACCGCAACGGCATTCTCGAGATCGAGATCCCGAAGAAGGACGAAGCCAAGCCGCGCCAGATCATGATCAACGCCTAACCCGGCGTTGCAGCAGGGGAGTGCGGGCCATCCGTCCGCACTCCTCTATTTGAGCTTCTCGTTTCTCCGGCGGAAGAGATCGAGCTCCGACCGGTATTGCGGATGCGCGGGAGAGAGGCGCAGCGCTTCGTGGAAATGATCGCGCGCGCTCTGCAGATCTCCCAGCGCCTCCGAGACCGCGCCGAGGTTGAAGTGCAGGGCGGCTGAATCCGGATGCTGGCGCACCGCGGTCTGCAGAATCGCCCTGGCATCCGCGAGCCGCTCCGCGTCGATCATGGCCATCGCTTCATGAAAGGACGGGGCCGTGTCGTCGAGCTCGATCGACTCCCGCACGCGGCGCGGCGTCATCGATTCGGCGGCGCTGATCGCCGCATAGCGCGCTGCCTGCTCCAGCGCGATCCCGCGCTCTTCCGGCGTCATCTCCGAGACGCGCGGTGAGGTTCCTTCCCCACGTACCGTGAACGACAGGAGCTTCTTCGCGCTCGCGTCGAGCACGTCGATGCGCGCGCTGCAGACGGCATCCGTCCAGACGTGGTGCCGTTTCACCCGCTCCCCGGCGCTGTCGCGCTCACTTCCTTCGCCGGAGTGATCGGTCATCGTGCAGGTGAAGGCGTTGATGCCGAGGTAAACGTCGGCGGGATGATCGCGGCGGATGCGGCGGAGTGTGGCCTCGTCGGTCGTCGCGCTCACCATGTGCTGGTGGTGCTCGACGGCGTTCTCCATCTTGAGAGTGCCGGCCCGATTGGCGTGATCGGTCAGCTCGTCGAGAAACGTTTCGATCTTCTCGCTGTCACCCATCGCGTAGAGGATTGCGGCTCGCTCCCCCCCAAGCGGATGCAATGGCGGAATGGAGCGTATGAAGTTGAGGCGGGGTGCGGCTGCAGCAAGCACCGGCAGCAGCACCGCCATCAGCAGAGCGGCGCTTCGGCGGATCATGGGGCGTTCTTTCATTCTACTACGGCACTCCTGCTCAGCCCGTCGCGCCCGTCGGATAGAATGCCGCGCGCATGAGACTCAACGTTACGAGTGAAATCGGCAGGCTCAAGAGCGTGCTGGTTCATCTGCCAGGCCGCGAGATCGACATGATGGTGCCGCCGATGATGGCGCAGCTTCTCTTCGACGACATCCTGTATGGCCAGGTCGCGCGCGAAGAACATCGGCGCTTTCAGCAGTTGCTCCGCTACATCGCGACCGATGTCCACGACATCCAGGATCTGCTCGAGGAGACGCTCGAGTACGACGAGGTGAAGGAGCTGATCGTGCGCGATCTCGCATCGCGCAACGGCTTCAAGCGCCAGCTCACCTCCTGGCTTCTCGAACAGCCGCCGGGTGCACTGGCGGAAGTGCTGATCGGCGGAATCGCCAAAGATCAGGAGTCGGGTGAGCTGCCGAAGTTCGAGCTGTTCCCTGTTCCCAACTACTTCTTCATGCGCGATCCGCAGATCGTCCTCGGCGACGGCGTGATCATCTCCTCGATGGCCACGCAGGCTCGCCGGCGCGAGTCGCTGCTGTCGAAGTACGTGTTCCAGTATCACAAGGCATTTCGCGGCCGCGATCTCTTCTGGGTCGACTTCATGGAGTCGGGCGCGGAGAAGCCCGCGCGCAATGCGCCGACGATCGAAGGGGGCGATCTCCTCGTGCCGCGGCGCGATGTGATTCTCATCGGCGTCACGGAGCGGACGAACAAAGCGAGCGTGCAGCAGATCGCGCGCGCCTTGAAGAAATCGAATTCCGCCGTGAAGACGATCATCGTCGTCGAGCTTCCGAAGCAGCGTTCGTTCATGCACCTCGACACCGTCTTCACGATCACGAACCGCCACGAATGTCTGATCTATCCGCCGGTGATCCTGCCGCGCGGCAGCCAGGCGGCGACGGTGTCGCGCATTGATCTAACCAAACGAAACATCAGCTTCTCTCCGCAGAAATCGCTCCTCGGCGCGCTGAAGCGCGAGGGCATCGATCTCGAGCCGATCTACTGCGGCGGCAGCGCCGTCGTCGATCAGCAGCGCGAGCAGTGGACCGACGGCGCGAACGCGTTCACGCTCGCGCCGGGCATCATCCTCCTCTACGAGCGCAACGTGCGCACTGCGGAAGAGCTGAACAGTCACGGCTACAACATCGTTTACGAAGACGATCTCCTCCTCGGCCGCACCGAGCTCGAGACGTGGACGGACAAGAAGTACGCGCTGCAGATTCAGGGCAACGAGCTGTCACGCGCGCGCGGCGGTCCGCGTTGTATGACGATGCCGCTCGAGCGCGAGGACGTGTGACGCAGAAAGAAAAACCGAAACTCGCGGTCGTCGCCTTCGGCGGCAACGCGATGCTCCGACCCGAAGACCGCGGTACCCAGGAAGAACAGATCGCGCGTGCGAAGCAGGCTGCGCGCTGGCTCGCGGAGATCGTCCGTCACGGCTACCGGATGATCGTCGTGCATGGAAACGGTCCGCAGGTCGGCAACATCCTCGTGCAGGCGGAAGAGGCCTCGACGAAGATTCCGCCGCAGTCGCTCGACGTCGCCGTCGCGCAGACCGAAGGTTCGATGGGCTTCATGCTGCAGCAGGCGATTCGCAATCGCCTCGAGACGATTTCCCTCGGCGGCGAAGTCGTCAGCGTGCTGACCGAAGTCGAAGTCGATCCGAACGATCCCGCATTCAAGCGCCCCACGAAACCGATCGGGCCGTTCTTCACCCGCTATCGCGCGGAAGCGCTCGAGCGCGATCTCGGCTGGACGATGCGTGAGGATGCCGGACGCGGATGGCGGCACGTCGTCCCTTCGCCGCGGCCGCTGCACATTCTCAACATTCACACCGTCGAGAAGATGCTCGACGTCGCCCCTGTGATCATTGCCTGCGGCGGCGGCGGCATCCCGGTCGTGCGCGGACGCGATGGCCAGTGGCGCGGCATCGAAGCGGTGATCGACAAGGACTTCTCGTCGGCGCTCATCGCCGCGGAGCTGAACGCCGATGTCTATATCGTGCTCACGGGTGTGAACAAGGTCGCGATCGACTGGGGCAAGCCTTCGCAACGCTTCCTCGACCGGATGACCGTCGAGGAGGCGGAGAAGCATCTCGCCGACGGGCAATTTCCGCCCGGTTCGATGGGGCCGAAGATCGAAGCGGCGGTGCAGTTCGTCCGCCGCACGAAGAAGGAAGTGCTGATCACGGACGTCGAGCACCTGCGTGAAGCACTCGAAGGCCAGGACGGAACGCTGATCGTAGGCTGAGGAGCGGACGGGACGTCCGCGCTCCTATTCCGCGGAGAAGGCGCGCAATCGATCGAACGTCCAGATCCCGTAGGTGTGCCCGTCGGCCCAGTTGATCTGCAGCGCGTAGTTGCCGATGGGCTCGATCGACGCGACGTGAAAGGAATCGGGGCGGTATCGCTGCGGGCCGCCGCCATACATGCGGCCGAACAGATCCGGTTCGCCGCTGCACGATGCGCACGGGCATGCGCGCCGCAGCTCTTCGAGCGGATAGTATGATTCGTGGCCGTCGTCCCATACGACGACGAGCAGATCACCGAGAACCTGATAAGACGTTGGGCGCATGCATGCCGACTTACAAGCTGACCATCGAATACGAAGGCACTCGCTACTCCGGTTGGCAGGCGCAGGGTAACACGCAGAAAACGATCCAGGGACATCTGCTGCGCGCCGCGCAAAGCGTGCTCGGCGAAGTCGACATCGGCGGCGCTGGGCGCACCGATGCCGGGGTTCACGCCGCGGCGCAGGTCGCCCATCTCCGCGCGCACAAGGCGATCGACATCCGGAAGATCAACGATCTCCTGCCGCACGACATTCACATCATCCGCGCCGAGCGCGCCAGCGATCGCTTTCACGCGCGCCACGATGCGGTCTCTCGCGTCTACCTCTACCAGATCTCGACACGCCGCTCGGCATTCGCGAAGCCGTTCGTCTGGTGGGTGAAGGACAAGCTCGATGTCGCCGCGATGTCGAAGGCCGCGGCGACGCTCGCCGGACGCCATGACTTCACCGCGTTCGCCGACAAGCGAATGAAGGAAGAAGACTCGCGCATCGTCGTCGTCGAGCGCTGCGAGCTTGCGCGCAGCGGCGATCTCATCCTCTTTCGCATCCAGGCCTCGCATTTTCTCTGGAAGATGGTGCGCAAGCTCGTCGCGTACCTCGTCGAAGTGGGCCGCGGCAGCGCCGGTGTGAACGTGCTCGCGCATCGCGAGCCGTGGCAGCCGACCGCGCCGCCGTCGGGACTCTTTCTCGAGGCCATCACCTACGGCGAACCATTCGACCGCCCGCTCGAGCCGATCGTGCCGGTCGCGCCGGTCTATCCGGATAAACTTCGGACATGACCGAGGCGGCACTCATCGAGCGGTTGCGAAAGCATTTTCCGAAGGCCGGCGACGACGCGGCGATCATCGGTGAGCAGGCCATCACGACCGACATGCTCGTGGAGGATGTCGACTTCACGACGGTGATCCCTCTGCGCTTCATCGCGCGCAAGAGCCTCGCCGTCAACCTTTCGGACCTGGCTGCGATGGGGGCCACGCCTTCGTTCTGCGTCGTTGCCCTCGGGATTCCTTCCCATGTCGATTCGGAGCAGCTCATCGACGCGATGGCCGAAGCGGCGAAGCATCACGGCATCGAGATCGCCGGCGGCGATCTCTCGCGCGCCGAAAAGCTCGTGATCTCCGTGACCGCGGCCGGCCGTGTCTCGCGGCCGCTGCTGCGCTCGACTGCGAAGCCCGGCGATCGTCTTTACGTCAGCCGTCCTCTCGGCGCATCGGCCGCGGGACTCGCGCTGATTCAACGCTACGGATCGATCGAGCCGCCCGCCGGTCTCGCATATCTGAACCGCGAGCTCGCGAACGCGGTGATCCGGCGTCACATCGATCCGGAGCCGGAAGTCGCGCTCGGCATGCTGCTCGCGCAGATTCCCGAAGTCACGTCCTGCATCGACATCAGCGACGGGCTCTCGAGCGATCTCGCGCATCTCTGCGCGGAGTCGAATTGCGGCGCGGAGCTCGAGAAAGCGCGCATCCCGGTGTTTCCCGAGCTGCACCTCGCGAATGTCGACATCGCGAACTGCGTGATGAACGGCGGCGAGGAATACGCGCTGCTCTTCACCTCGTCGCTGCGCGAAGCGGAGCTCAGCTCGCGGCTGAAGCGTCCGGTGTATTCGATCGGACGGATGTCACGCGAGCCGGGGATGCGGCTGGACGGCGCCGCGATCGAAGCGAAGGGGTGGGATCACTTCCGAGTACTGAGTGCTGAGTGCTGAGTACTGAGTGACGAACTTGCGACTCAGTACTCAGTACTGGTCAAACTACTTCTTCCCGGCCACACTCGACGCGACGGCGCAGAAAAACGCGCCGACGCCGAGGCTCGTGCGGACCGCGTGGGCGCGGCTCCAGTTGCGGGTCAGCGACTGCGCGCTGTCGCTCGGATAATCGGCGCGCGGATGATTCTCCAGCTCCCTGTTGATCGGAACTGTGATCATGATCGTCGAGCCGACCACGCCGGCGAGCGCCACTGCCGCGGCTGCGTCGAGAAGGCGCCGCATCGGATTCACTCCGCTCGATGCCACCGCGAGTGTGACCGCCGTCCCGAGTGCGAGCGGACCGATCGCGTTGAAGTAGTCGAGCTCGCGCAACGCGTCGAGCGCGCGGCGCGATTCGTCGTGAGGAAGCTCTTCCTTCCAGCCCGGCACCAGCGCCGCTTCTCCGAAACCGAGAGAGCCGGCCAGCAAGCCGGACGTTGTGAGATTCACGAAGCGGAGGACCGACTCGAGATTCCTGTTCACGCTCACTTCCTCGCGTCTTCCAGTTGCTTGATTCTGCTCACGACATCGCGGTAGTTCGAGTTCATGCCGTAGACCTCCATGAACACCTTCTGCGCGTTGTCCGTGTCTCCCACTTCGACATAGGCCGAGCCGAGGTCGTAGAGCAGTCCGATGTGTTCTTCTTCCGTGATCTCGGGGATCTCGAGTCCCTTGCGGTACCACTTGACCGCAAGCTGCGGCATGCCTTTCTCGAGGAAGCAGAGCCCGAGCATCGACGCGCATTCGACGGCGCGCTTGGGATCCTTCGATGCCAGTTGGAACTCGCCGATCGCCTCGTCGATGAGACCCATCTCCTTGTAGGCGATGCCGAGGTTGTAGTGCGTGTCGTAGTCTTCGGAGTCGAGCTGTTGCTCGACGCCCTTCTTGAACTCCTTGAAGATCTCTTCCAGCGACTGCTCTTCCTCGCCGAGCGGAATCTGCTCCGCGTCTTCTTCGAGCTCGGACTCGAGCTCGGCGGCGAGATCGAAGAAGTTGTCTTCCTCGTCGAAGAGACTCTCTTCCGCGTCCATCGGGACGGCGGGCATCGGAGGCGGCGCTGCCTCGACGGGCGCGGGCGGAGGTGCCGGCTCGCCGAAGTCGTCATCATCCGGAATCGCCGAAAGGAGCTCGCTCTCGATCTCGTCCCGCGTGATGATCGGCGGCGTGAACTTCGGCATCACCGGAGGTGCAGCCGGTGGTGGGGGAGCGGCGGCGCGATCGAGGCGCTGCTGCCGTTCCGCGAGCTCGGCGTTGCCGGGGTAGCGAGTCTGGAGTGCTCCCAGTTTCTCGCGCGCCTCATCGAACAATTCCTGTTCGATGTAGAAGTCGATCTCGCCGATCTCCTCCATCGCCGGGCCCGTCGCTTCGACGCCGAAGAACGGCTCGGCAGTCGTCTCCGGCATCTCGAAGGAAGGTTCCTCCGTGAGATCCGCGGCGCCGGTATCGAACGAGAACGAATCCTCGATCGACGTGGCGACGATCGGCTCAGGCTCCGGCTCGAGATCGAGCGTCAGCTCGGTCGGCCCCGCATCCAGATCGAAGGAGACTTCCTCGGCGTCGAGATCGGCGATGGAGATCGCCGGCTGCGGTGCCGCTGGAGGAGGCTCGGGCGCTGCCGGCTTCGGGCGGGGCGCTGCTGCTGCGCCGAGCGAGATCCCGCGCGTGATGAACTCGTTGCGCACGCTGTCGGCGAGAGAGGTGTCGCCCTTCTCCTCGAGCAGGCCGATGTACTGCGTCGCGACGATCTTCGCCGCGGCGGTGTCGCCTTCGTCGATAAGAATGCGATAGAGCCGTTCGTGTGCCTGAAGATGCTTCGGCGCGCGATCGATGACGGCGCGCAGATGTTCCTGCGCCTTCTCGGCAAGGCCGTACTTCGCGAAGACCTCGGCTTCCGTCAGGTGCTCCGTGATGAAGTCGAGATCGTCGCCGCCTTCCTGTGCGAGCTCCGTCGCTGCGAGATCGACTGCGGCCGGCAGCTTCACCGGCGCCGCGGGAACGATCGGCGTCGGAATCTGCTGCGCAGCAGTCGGCGGACGCCGTGGCGGCGGCGCTGGCTCAGGCTCAGGCTCGAGCGACATGTCGAGATCGATCGGCTCCGAGGCGTCGAGATCGAGCGCGAGTCCGGGCGAATCGTCGGTAAGGTCGAAGGATGGAGGTGGTTCCTCGATCTCGAGATCGAACTTCGGCGGTGGTGGTGCCGGTGTTGGTGCGGGAGGCGCGGCCTGGGAGCGCTGAGCCGGCACCGTGTCGATGCCGCCCATCTGCGAGCGAACGAACTGCAGCTTGTTGCGATGCTGCGCGTTCTGCGGCTCGCGCTGAATCAGCTTCTCGAGAACCTTCGATGCCTGATCGAACTGGCCTCTGGCGATGTGCGCCTCGGCGAGGCTGTTCATCGAGCTGATGATGTTCGTCTCTTCGTTCAGACGCGTGTAGAGCGCGACGAGGCGCTCGAGTGTCGGCGTGTGGCCGGAGTCGACACGAAGCACGCGGCTGAGCATGTCGACGGCTGTTCCACGCTCGCCGCGAGACAGCGCTTTCTCGACGAGTGGCGCGAGCATCTCGAGCGCCCGGTCGGCATTGCCCTGCTTCAGTGCGAGATCGCCGAGGCCGTCGCGGATCGCGGCATCGTCAGGATTGGCGGCGAGGCCGCGCTCGAGAAACGAGCGCGCGCCCTGAATCTCACCCTTGGCGAGGTGAATGCGGCCCATCAGCGCGAGCAGCCGCGGATTCGATGGCGCCGTCTCGAGCGCGGAGCCGACGAGCGAGATCGCGTTGTCGTACTCCTTCGCCTCGAGCAGTGCCGTGACGAGTGAGTCGACCAGCTCGACGTTCGACGCGTCGACCTTCAGCGCTTTGCGGAAGACCTGCACCGCCTCGTCGAGCATGCCGCGCTTGAGCAGCATCCGGCCGACGCGGTCGTACTCCTTGAGCGCCTCCGCCATCTGATTGTTCTGCGAGTAGAGATCGGCGAGCTTGACGTGAACGTTGATCGAGTTCGGGTCGAGCTCCGAGATCTTCTTGTAGATCCCCAGCGCGTTGCCGGGATCGCCATGCTTCAGGTAGTAGTCGGCGAGAACCTGATACTGGCTCTTCGCTTCCATCGCCAGTCCCTGCTTCGCATAGAGGTCCGCCAGCTTCGCGTAGACCTCCAGCTTCGAGGGATCGAGCTTGTTGATCTTCTTGTAGATCGCGATGGCTTTGAGGAAGAAGCCATCCTTCGCGTAGTGATCGGCGATCCGGCCGAACACCTTGACGCCCTCGTCGTTCCGGTTGATACGGACCCAGAGGTCGCCGATGCGATTCAGCGTATTGACGTCATTTGGGTTGTCGTCGAGAAGACGCTCGTACTCCTTGATCGCGGGTTCGATCTTCCCCTTCGCGACCAGCTTCTCAGCGCTTGCAATGACTTTATCTCGTTGGACCGCCATGTTTTTTGCTGAACAACGTCATCGGCAGATCGACCCCTTCGAACGATCTCCGGTGAATGGGGCTCGGGCCGTACACCTTCAGGGCTGAAACGTGACTTTCAGTTGCATATCCCCGATTGTGCTTGAAATCGTAAACGGGGTATTGCTCATGATACGACTCCATCAGCAGATCGCGATAGACCTTCGCAACAATCGACGCCGCTGCGATGGTAATACTTCGCCGGTCTCCCCCGATCAGAGGAACCTGCGGCATCTCCAGCTGCTCGAGTGTCACAGCGTCGAGGAGGAGGATGTCGGGGCGCACCGGCAGATTTTCGACGGCTTCGAGCATCGCGGCTTTGCTCGCTCGAAGAATGTTGATGCGGTCGATCGTTGCGCTTTCCATGACACCGATCGCTACGGCTCGCGCATGCGAGAGGATCCACCGGCACAGCGACACGCGCTGCTCGTGGTCGACGAGTTTCGAGTCGTTGACTCCGAAGAGCGTCGGCTCGCTGTCCAGGATGACGCATGCAGCAACGACCGGGCCTGCGAGACATCCGCGGCCCACTTCGTCCGTTCCTGCGATGGCTCGAAAACCGAAATCGCGGAGCCGGCGCTCGATCACCGACATCTCGGCGACGCGCGCCAGCTCCGCGAACAATGAGGTCTGGAGCTTTTCGGCGGGTGTGGCTTTAGGCTTTGCGCTTCTCTTCGATGCGCGCTGCTTTACCGCGGAGATCCCGGAGGTAGTAGAGCTTTGCGCGGCGGACCCGGCCATGGCGTTCAACCTCGATGCGATCGATCGTCGGCGAATAGAGCGGGAACATGCGCTCCACGCCGATACCACCGGAGATCTTACGCACTGTGAACATCTGGCGCGTACCACCACCCTTGCGCGAGATCACCACGCCCTGGAAGATCTGGATGCGCTCTTTGTCGCCTTCCTTGACCTTCACATGGACCTTGACGGTGTCGCCGGGGGAGAAGTTGGGAATGTCGGTCCGCGACTCGCGCGACTCGACGATTTTCATGATTTCTGGCATGGCTGTACCTTCTAAGAATTTCTTGCGAGCCGCTTAGGATCGCGTATTTTCAGCGATTTGGCAAGGCGGAGAACCAAGGCCAGGAGGATTGCATTCCTGGGTGGGATGGGGATGGGACTATGGGACGGATGGGACCTATGGGACCTATAGGTGGTTCCGCCCATAGGTCCCATAGGTCCCATAGGTCCCATCCGTCCTATTCGTCCCATCCCATCATTTTCTTCGCCTCTTTATCGAGCTCTGCCTTCTCCAGCAGATCCGGCCTCCGCTCTCGCGTTGCGCGGAGCGCCTGCTCCTTGCGCCACTTGCGGATCTTCTCGTGATGTCCGCTGAGGAGAACGTCGGGCACCCGCATCCCGCGCAGCTCTTCCGGCCTCGTGTAGTGCGGATAGTCGAGCAGTCCCTTGAAGAACGAGTCTTCTTCCACGGATCCTGTGTTGCCGACGACGCCTTCCACCATGCGGCCGATTGCGTCCGCCATCAGCATCGCCGGCAGCTCGCCGCCGGAGACGACGAAGTCGCCGATCGAGATCTCATCGGGCTGCAGTGCCTCGATCACGCGATGATCGAATCCTTCATATCTCCCGCAGAGAAACACGACCCACTCTTTCGCGGCGAGCTCGCGCGCGATGTTCTGATCGAAGCGCCGGCCCTGCGGGGAAGTGAGCACGATGTGCCCGCCGCCGATCGCTTCGACGCAGCGCAGCACCGGCTCGGCGAGCATCACCATGCCCGGCCCGCCGCCGTACGCTTCGTCATCCGTGGAGCGATGTTTGTCCGTTGTGTAGTCGCGCAGGTCCCACGCCTTCACATCGAGCAGCCCCTGCTTCACGCCGCGCGCGATCACTCCCTCCGCGATGAGCGGATCGAACATGCGGGGGAAAATCGTGACGAAGTCGATCCTCATCGAGAGCTCACTCGTCCAGTCCTTCCGGCAGCTTCACCAGCATCGTCTTCGCTTCGAGATCGATCTTCGTGCAGATCTCTTCCGCGAAGGGCACGTCGAACCGATGGGTCCCGCGCTGCACGTCGAGCAGCAGTCCGCCGCCGCCTTCCAGCACGTCCACGACCTTGCCGCGCTCCCGCCCTTCCGCGTCGATCAGCGTCAAGCCGATGAGATCGTGGAGAAAATATTCGTTCTCCTCGAGCGCTTTCGCTTCGCTCTCCGGAATCTCGATCGTCCAGTTGCGCAGCAGATCGACTGCTTCAGGCGTGTCGAGTCCGTCGAGCTTGACGAGCACGCGATCGCCGTGCGGCCGTGCGTGCTCGATCGTTCCTTCGCGCGTGGTGGCGTTGTCGGGCGCGACGAGCGTGACGGAGGTCAGCTCGCTGAATCGCTCGGCATCATCCGTCCACGGCTCGACGCTCGCCTCGCCGCGGATCCCGTGAGGCTTGCGGATGATGCCGACCGCAATCCGGTCCGCCATCAGTCGACGATATCGAGAATGTAGCGGCGGCGGGTTTTCTGTCCCGCCGCAGCCAGGACGGTGCGGATCGCGCGGGCGGTGCGTCCCTGCCGCCCGATGACTTTGCCGAGGTCGGCTGGCGCCACCTCGAGCTCGAGCACGGTCGTTCCCTCGCGATCGTAGGAGTGCACCTCGACCGCGCCCGGTTCATCCACGAGCGACTTGGCGAGGAACTCGACCAGCTCTTTCACGCTATTTCAGCTTCTTGATGAGCGACTTGACCGTCGGCGAGAGCTGTGCGCCCTTGCTGACCCAATAGTCGACGCGCTCGCGATCGATCTTCACGTCGGCGGGATTCTTCTTCGGGTCGTAGTGACCGATCTGTTCCACCGTCGACGCGCTCGGCGTCTTCAGTGAGTCGGAGACGACGACGCGGTAGAACGGGGCATGGGTCGCGCCGCCACGGCGCAGGCGAATCTTAAGCATTTGACTGACCTTCCTTCGTTTAAGGGCGCAAAATACTACTGGAACGCGGGCCTGAACAGCAAGGTGGTACCCGGCAATTCCTGTGTAGGACAGGCGCCCCGCCTGTCCCCCTCGATTTTCGACAGGCGAGGGCCACGACAGGCAAGGGCGCCTGTCGTACACAGCTACCCCAGCAATTCCGGCGGCAGCCCCTTCATCATCTTTCCGAACTTCCGCGCGCCGAAGCCTTTCGAGAACGTCCGCATCATCTTCTTCATCTGCAGGTACTGCTTCAGCAGACGATTGATCTCCTGCACCGACGTGCCCGACCCGCGGGCGATGCGCTTCTTCCTCTTGCCGTCGATGATCTGCGGGAACTCGCGTTCCTTGATCGTCATCGAATCGAGAATCGCCTGCATGCGGACGACCGACTTCTCGTCGATGTCCTCTTCCGTCACCTTGCCGCCGACGCCCGGCAACATGTTGACCAGTTGCGACAGCGGCCCCATCTTCCGCACCTGCTGCAACTGCGAGCGGAGATCCTCGAGCGTGAACTTGTCCTTCGCGACGCGCTGCGCCAGCCGCGCCGCTTCCTTCTTGTCGACTTCCGCTTCGACCTTCTCGATCAGCGACAGCACATCGCCCATGCCGAGGATGCGCGAGGCCATCCGGTCGGGATAGAAGACGTCGAGGTCGGTGTACTTCTCGCCGACGCCGACCAGCTTGATCGGCCGGTTGACGACGGACTTGATCGACAGCGCCGCACCGCCCCGCGCATCGCCGTCGAGCTTCGTCAGCACGATGCCGGTGACCTGCAGGCGATCGTCGAATTCCTTCGCCGACTTCACCGCGTCCTGGCCGGTCATCGAATCGGCGACGAAGAGGATTTCGCTCGGACGCGTATCGCGCTTGATCGCATCCAGCTCCTTCATCAGCTCTTCATCGATGTGGAGACGGCCTGCGGTGTCGAGGATCACGGTGTCGTAGAGCAGCGTCTTCGCATCCGCGACCGCGCGCTCCGCGATCTTCAGCGGATTGCGCTCGTCACCGAGCTCGAAGAACGGCACGCCGACATTCTTCGCGACGATGCGAAGCTGATCGATTGCAGCGGGACGATAGACGTCGCACGGAACCAGCAGCGGCCGCCGTCCGCGATTCTTGAGATGTAGCGCGAGCTTGCCCGACGTCGTCGTTTTGCCCGAGCCCTGCAGACCCACCATCATGATGACGGCCGGACTGCCGACGAGAGCGAGCCCCACTTCGTTGCCGCCGAGGAGGTTTTGCAGCTCGTCGCGGACGATCTTGGTGACTTGCTGGGCCGGTGAGAACGCGGTCAGAACATCCTGTCCCACCGCCTTCTCCCGAACGCGGTTCGTGAACTCCTTGACCGTCTTGAAGTGGACGTCCGCCTCGAGCAGTGCGACGCGGATCTCCTTGAGCGCGTTGTCGATATGCCACTCGTTGAGGCTGGCCTCGCCGCGCAGCGTCTTGAAGACGCGATCCATTTTGTCCTGAAGGTTGTCGAACATGGCGTAGTGGTAACGGCCGAGGAGCGCACGATAGTCCCGGATGGGGATGGATGGGAGTATGGGACCTATAGGACCTATAGGACCTATAGGCGGAAACCCAACTCCACCCATAGGTCCCATAGGTCCTATAGGTCCCATGCTCCCATTCGTCCCATCAGGGAACTCCCAAGCCCCTTCAATCTGTTCTCGAGTCCAATGGCAACCCCTGCCCTTGCCCTCCCTGCGAACGCGCCCGGCGATTTTTTTGTCGACTCCTCCTGCATCGACTGTGATGCCTGCCGCGTGATTGCTCCGGCGGTCTTTCGCGAAGCGGGCGAGCAGTCGGCGGTGTGGCATCAGCCGGAAACTCCTGACGAGCTTCTCGCCGCGCAGCGCGCGCTCATCTCCTGTCCAACTGCCTCCATCGGCTCGATCGCCAGACACGACATGACCGCGGCGCTCGCCTCGCTTCCCGAGCACATCGACGGCGGCGTCTATCGCTGCGGCTACACCTCGGAGTCGAGCTTCGGCGCGATCAGCTACTGGTTCGACGGCATCCTCGTCGACTCTCCGCGCTTCACCGCGCCGCTCGTGAAGAACCTCGAAGCGCTCGGAGGTGTGCGCCGGATGCTCCTCACGCATCAGGACGACGTCGCCGATCACGAGAAATTTCACGCGCGATTCGGATGCGAGCGCGTGCTGCGTCGCGATGATGTGCGCACGCGAACGGCGGCAGTCGAATCGAAACCGGAAGGCCGCGATCCGATCGAGCTGGAGCCGGACCTCGTGATGATTCCGACGCCGGGGCACACCAAAGGACATGCCGTCTTTCTCTGGAAAGAGCGCTTCCTCTTCACCGGCGATCACCTCGCCTGGAGTCCCGATCGCGGACACCTCTACGCATTCCGCAGCGCGTGCTGGTATTCGTGGAGCGAGCAGATCCAGTCGATGGAGCGTCTGCTCGACGTTCGTTTCGAGTGGGTGCTGCCGGGACACGGCCGCCCGATCCGGTTCCCCGCCGCGCAGATGCGCGCCGAGCTGGAGCGTTGCATCGCCTGGATGAAGAGCAGATAGGCGCGCGCGTTGCTCGTTCCCTGAGAGCATGAAGCGCACGTTCGCTGTCTTCAGGCAAACCATCCAGGAGTTCACCTCGGACAAAGTGCCGCGCCTCGGCGCCGCGCTCGCGTACTACACGATCTTCTCCATCGCACCGCTGCTGCTGATCGCGATCTCCGTCGCCGGCCTCGCGTTCGGACGCGAAGCGGCGAGCGGCCAGATCTACGCGCAGCTTCGTGGCGTCCTCGGGCCGCAGTCGGCGGAGATGATTCAGAAGATGGTCGAGGCCGCGGCGAAACCGAAGTCCGGAACGATTGCCACCATCGTCGGCATCATCACCCTGCTCCTCGGCGCAGCCGGCGTCGTCGGCCAGTTGAAGGACGCGCTCAACACGATCTGGGATGTAAAGCCGCAGAAGATGAATGTGAAGAAGACGATTCTCGAGTATGTGATGAACTGGGCGATGGTGCTCGGCATCGGCTTCCTCCTGCTCGTCTCTCTCGTCCTCGACTCCGCCATCGCGGCCGCCGGCAAGTTCGCCGGGAATCACCTGCCCGGCGGCGAGGCGCTGTGGCAGATCCTGCAAGTCGTCGTTTCGTTGGGAGTGATCACCGTTCTCTTTGCGGCGATCTTCCGCTTCCTCCCCGATCTGAAAATCGAATGGCGCGAAGTGTGGCTGGGCGCGGTTTTCACGTCGATCCTCTTCGTCATCGGAAAGTTCGCCCTCGGGCTCTACCTCGGCAAGAGCGCCGTCGGATCGAGCTACGGCGCGGCGGGATCGCTGGTGCTCGTGCTGCTGTGGGTCTACTACGCCGCACAGATCGTGCTGTTCGGAGCGGAGTTCACGCAGGTGCATGCGCGATTTTCGAGAGAGCCGGCCAAGACCGGCGAGGCGCCTGCGGTTCGTCCGGCGGTTGCGTATCCGCCGTTGCGGCCCGCCCCCGCGAAGAGCGGCGGCGGATGGAAGCTCGCGATCGGCGGCATCGCGGGCATCGTCATCGGAGCGATCGTCGGCGGCGTGGGCGCGACGGTGATGGTCGTCAAGTCGATCAGGAAGCTCGTGATGTTCCACTGAGCGCGGTTAGAATCCGCGAGCTTGTCCCGGATTCTGAAGATCGGCCTGGCGATCGTGGCCCTCGCTGCGATCGTGATCGCGTTCCGCGTGCTTCCCGTCGCGCAATGGCTGAATGCATTCCGCGCCTACGTCGCGGGGCTCGGATTCCTCGGCTACGTGCTCTACACGGCGGTCTACGCCGCGTGCATCGTGCTCTTCATCCCGGCCTCGATCCTCACACTCGGCGCCGGCGCCACGTTCGGCGTGGTGAAGGGGAGCATCGTCGTCGTGATCGGTGCAACGACGGGCGCGACGCTCGCCTTCATCGTGGCGCGTACGATCGCGCGCAAGCGGGTCGAGGCGATGGCCGCGGACGACAAGCGCTTTCGCGCACTCGATCGCGCGATTGCGAAAGAAGGGGCGAAGATCGTCTTTCTCGTCCGCCTTGCCGTCGTCTTCCCGTTCACTTACACGAACTACGTGTTCGGACTGACCGGAGTCGGCGTCCTGCCGTATGCGCTCGCGACGTTCTTCGGGATCATGCCGGCGACGGTTGCGTTCGTGTACATCGGAGCCGCGGCGGCGGAAGCAACGGCGGGGACGGTGAAGATCGCGGTCTACGTGGTGGGCGCGGTCGTGGCGCTCATCGCGAGCTGGTTCGTCGGGCGCGTCGCCATCCAGGCGATTCGAAAAGCAGGCATCGAAGAGTAATCTTCGCGGATGCAATCGCTCGCCGCCGTTCTTCTCTTCGCCGCAGCTCTGCAGCAGCAGCCGATGACGGTCGCCGTCGATGCGCGTGACGCGCGCCGCGGGCTCTTCCACACCACGGTCACGATGCCGGCGCACGCCGGCGCGATGCGCTTCGTCTATCCGAAGTGGATCCCGGGCGAGCACCTGCCGAGCGGCCCCATCGAAGAGATGATGGGCCTGCGCGTCACGGCCGCCGGACAGACGCTCGTCTGGCACCGCGATCCGGCCGACATGTTCGCCTTCGACATCGAAGTGCCGAAGGATGCTGCGCAGGTCGATGTCTCGTTCGATTACGTTTCGCCGCCCGCGAGCTACGGGTCGGGCTATGGCGAGAGTCCTAACGCTACGCAGCACCTCCTCGATCTGCCGTGGAATCACGTGGTCGTTTATCCGGCAGGGCCGCGCACCGATGCGATCCCCGTTCAGGCCAGCCTGCAGTTGCCGCAGGGATGGATGTTCGAGACCGCGCTGCCGGTGGCTTCGAAACGGGGAGACACGATCGAGTTCTCTCCCGTATCGCTGACCACACTCGTCGACTCGCCGGTGATTGCGGGAGAGCACTTCCGCGAGATCCCGTTCACGAACGACGTGAGGATGGGAATCGTCGCCGACACCGATGCCGCGCTGGCGCTTCCTCAGGATCGGATCGCGCAACTGACGAAGCTCGTCGCGCAGACCGACGCGCTTTTCGGCGCGCGCCACTACCGCACGTACCGCTGGCTCGTCACGCTGAGCGATCTGGTTGGATCGCAGGGCCTCGAGCATCACGAGTCGAGCGACAACCGTTTCGCCGAGCATGGATTCACCGATCCTGAATTGCAGAAGCTGACGATCGGCACGTTGACGCATGAGCTCACGCACTCCTGGAATGGCAAGTACCGCCGTCCCGCCGGTCTCGCCACGCCCGACTATCAGAAGCCGATGCTCGGCGAGCTGCTCTGGGTCTATGAGGGCATGACGCGCTACCTCGGCGACTTCGTGCTCGTGTCGCGCAGCGGAGTGCGCTCGCCCGAGCTGGTGCGCGAGCATGTCGCGTTCGTCGCCGCGAATCTCGATCGCAATCGCACGGGGCGCAACTGGCGCCCGCTCTCCGATACCGCGCTCGGTGCGGCGTCGATCGGCGATGCGCCCTTTGCGTGGACCGCCTATCGCCGCGCGTTCGATTACTACGACGAGTCGCTTCTCATCTGGCTCGATGCCGACACGACGATCCGCCGGAAGAGCGGCGGCACGAAGTCGCTCGACGATTTCGCCCGCGCGTTCTACGGCCCTCCGTCGACGGCGCCGATGGTGAAGCCGTACACCTTCGATGATGTGGTCGCGGCGTTGAACGGCGTCGTGGCCAATGACTGGGCGTCGTTCCTGCGCGAGCGCGTCGATCGCATCACGCCCCATCCTCCCCTCGGCGCACTCGAGGCGGCCGGCTGGAGACTCGTCTACAACGATCAGCCGAACGACTACATGAAGCCGCGCGATTACTCCTCGCACAGGATCGACGCGACGTTCTCCATTGGCATCCTCTTTCACGATGATGGAAAGATCGACGATCTCACGCCGGGAACACCTGCGGCGGAGGCCGGCCTCATGCCGGGCATGACCGTGTCGTCGATCAACGGCCGCAAGTTTTCCGGCGAGGTCGTGAAGGAGGAGATCGCCGCGAAAAAGCCGCTCGAGTTGATCGCCGGCTACGGCGAGCACGTAGGAACGTATCGAATCGAGTATCGCGGCGGAGCGCAGTATCCGCATCTCGAGCGGATCGAAGCGAAGGCGGACCTGTTGAGCGAGATCATGAGGAGCCGGTGAGGGTGTAACGGAAGGTTAGGTGTCGGCGGGTTTCGTGTTGGGCGCGAGCCGCTGCTTGATTTCTGGCCAGGCTTTCGCACCGGCAGACGGCAATGAGAACGATCACGATTCTTTCCATTGCGATTCTGCTGAGTTGTCGCCGGGAAGTTCCTCCTGCTTCGATCTCTGCTTCCGCGACGCCCGCCGTGGCCTCGCGCTGCATGCCCAATGAGACGACACTCTGCCCTATCGACGAGGGGGACCGTGATGCTTCGTTCGCGAGTTATCGCCGGCAGCTTCGTGCGGCCGTGAAGCGGCGCGATGCCAATGCACTTCTCGAGCTGGTGGATCCCGCAATCCGGACGAGCTTCGGAGCTGGGGGAGGGAGAGATGCCTTCCGGAAACTCTTGAGTGATCAGGAGTCAGGCGCGCGCGTGTGGCAGGAGATTTCCGATGCGATCGCACTGGGCGGGACCTTTCGAGGCGTTGGTCCGGAACGGATGTTCTGGGCGCCGTACGTCTACTCGGCCTGGCCCGAGAAGCTCGATGCGTTCACGCACATGGCCGTCGTTCGTAATGATGCTCCATTGCGCCGGAGTCCTGCGGCGAATGCCCCTGTGATGCGAATGCTCGATTGGGCAATCGTCGAGTTGATTGCCGCCGGCTCGAAGGACCCGGCCTGGCGGCACGTCCGCACCGCGGATGGAGCCAGCGGCTGGATCCGCGCAGCCGATCTTCGCAGCCCGATCGCCTATCGCGCCGGCTTTCGCCAGGCGAAAGGAGCGTGGAAGATGAGCGCGTTCGTTTCCGGCGACTGATTCGCGCTGCGCGGACCGGCGAGCCGTCCATCGGGCCGGAGGCCGGTGCAGCGCAGACGACATTCCCCTTCACAGCGTCGAACGTCGTAACGCTCAGCCGCGCCGTGCTTGGACGAGGGAGGAACGATACGCGTGAATGATACGCCGAGAATGGCAGCGAACGGCGCGACGGTTGCACCGGCGAGTTAGGCGGCGGCCACGACCACGGGTCCGGTGACAAGCCGGCGGCGCTCAGACAGCCTAGCCGAAGAAATAGCAGTACTCGTCTTGATCGACGAGCTTAAGGAATGCCTCTACCGTGTTGACTGCCGGCGCGGGTTGGTACTTGTGCCAACGAAGGTCTGCCCTCTTCCAGTAAACGAGCCACTCGTCACGAGACTTCAAGTACCGAGCTCTTGCCACTGACTCCTCGATCTTTTCCGTCGGTTCATTCCAACTTGGTCGGACCTCGAAGATCTCCACGTATCGACCGTCGAACCGAAATGCGAGATCGACCCGATCACGAAGGTGAGCTGGCGGACGACGTTGCTCGATGAACGTCGCGACGGTCCTTTCAACTCGCATTCTCTGCAGTTCGTTCATTCGATCTCAGCCGCATAACGGAGCGGGCGTTCAGCCGCGGGGCGCCTCCACACGGCAAGAGCGATGAACGTGCAACTTGCGCGAAACGTGGCAGCGAACGGCGCCCCGTCGGCTGCAACGCCGAGTTAGGCCGCCGGTGCGCGTGTCATAGCATCTCACGCAGCAACAAGCGATGAAACTCTTGGTCTTGATATTCCCGATAGAGTTCGAGGACGGCCATCTCCACATACAAACGATTCTCCTCACCCCAGTCGGGTAACGTGTTGTCTTTCGTGAATGCCGCGAAGCATGCATTCGCGTCGGGACCACGGACGAGCTGTTGCTCGCTCTTCTTGAATTGTTCGAAATATGCTCGGGCAAACTGTTCGGCGTGCGCCTTCACCGCTGGTTCTAATGCCCGGTACTGGTCGACAAGCCAATCTGGCGCGTCGCCGAGCCACTGTCTCATCGGTCGTCCTTTCGAGATAAGGGAGGCACGTGGTCCCTCGTCGACTCGCTTCATTCGGCTCGGACCCAGACGAAGTTGGCCTTGACCTTCGGAAATGTAGCTCCGCACGTCTTGCAGAATGCGGCAAAATTTCGATCGTTTTGTGGCGGTGCCTTCGGACCGTAAATGTAGCCCTCGATACGGTTGGCGTCTACCTTGGTAAAGAAGACTTGGTCTTCGGTGTTGCATTGGTTTTCGCGCCAGTCGGGGTATGGAAAAGCCCAGACGCTCCACCAGCGGCATGCCCAAGAGCCTTTTATGCGCCCAGCGTAAGAGCCGTCCGCCTGCTTTCGGAGGTCGTAACTGCCCAGGGATTGTTTCTCATCCCTTGTGAAGGACTCACCTGATACGTAGTCACCATCCTGACGAAGAACCTTGATCGTGTTTGAATCGAGGGAGCGCCATTTTCCGGTAATGGTGTCGCCGCTGCCGGCAGTGAACATGGATGCGTCGGCCGTCTTCTTGCTCGCGGCGGCGTTGAACTGCTCGAGAGTCATCGCGCTCTGCATGCCCAGAAGGCCTCGGACGTAGTTTGAAGGGAGGGCGAAATTGAGTCCTTCTCCGGAGATCTTGAACGAGACCACTCCGATGCACTCGCCCTTCTCGTTTAGAAGCGGTCCACCAGAGCTGCCAGGCGATGCGGCGGAGTCCGTCTGAATAACTCTGACGCCGTCCACGGTCCGGATGGCGCTCACGATTCCCTTGGTTACACTGTTTTCGAGGCCCTTCGGGTGCCCGACGGCAAACACCGCATCACCAACATGAATGGCGTCAGAGTCTGCCAGCGGGATTATCGGCGAACCAAAAGCGGCGAACTTGATGATCGCGAGGTCGCGTGTCACGTCGAACGCGAGCACGCGTATGTCGCCGTATGTTTCGCCCGATGTTGTTTTGAGCGCCACCTCCTGCGCGTGACTGATAACGTGGAAACAGGTGACAGCGGTCCCGGAAGGCTCGATAACAAACCCAGTTCCAGAGGACACGCCCTCGGGAGTCTTGGTTCGTATCTCAATTATGGCCGGAAGCTTGCTCTCAATCGGAGCGTCGGTAGGCGCGCAGAACGCGGTTACGCACGCGGCCATGGTGATGCCCAAGGCAGCAAGAAAGGCTTTCACGGTGACGACCTCGCGTTTCGAGATGAGTATACCGCAAGCCGCGATTGTGCGGCCGCTGGGTTGGACCAGCGGCGCGCCGTTTGCCGCGAGGAACGAGAGATTCGGCGTGAGCGAACTGCAAACGGCGTGACGCCGGAGTTGTCGACGGGGACGGGTGGCGGCTGATCCACGGACGGCCTAACGGATCAGCGCTCACCGGCTCCGACCCGCACGCGAGAAGTATAGCTCTCGGAAGGCTGCAGCGAGCGGGTCGGAGTCCGGTGCAGCGCAGAGTTGGGCGGCCGATTACTTGAGCCAGCGATACACATTGGGAACGCTGGCGACCGGCAGCGGCCATGCGCCGAAGAGTGTCGTCAGCTCGCCCTTGGTTGCGGTCACGAGGTTGATGTGTTTCGGGAACAGGTTTGGCCGAAACTTCCTCCCCGTGATCTCCTCGGCCTGATCCAGTTTGAGTTTCCGAATCGTTGCCGCCGGCAGACCAGATTTGCACTTTGCCAATATGTCGGTCAGCCGGCGGTCGCCGGAGACGATTGCAACATTGTCCGCACCATGAATGTGAGCGAGATGGATTCCCATGGCGATGATCAAGTGATCGAACGTTCCCATGGGTGTCACAGGCTTCTGGCCCTTCTTTCGGATACGAGACACCTGAAAGTAATGATCGACTGGTGCCACGAGGTTGATCGCGAGCACGTGGTAACGCGACAACTCGTAATGGTAGATGAACTTTCCATTGTGAATGTCTTTCTCGAATTGTGCCCGCAACGAGCCATAGACGCGTTTGTCGATCGGCTTACCAGCCTTCTTCACATGCTTGTTCCATGCACCGAAGGCGTACTTCATGAAGACGCCGAAGACTTCGGCAACGCAGAAGTTGGGAAGATAAAAGAAGTGCTGACTGGCTCCTGATCGAACGGAGTCGAAAAGGGTCGTGGCGCGAGAAGCCATGTTCTGGCTCGTCGTTGATCGTGGCAGGTAATACGCCGCGGTGACGTTAGCATCCAATAAGATGTACACAGTCTGGCCGCCCAACGTTTGCCGCTCACTCCATGAACGCGAAGGCGTTTATGGAGCTGGCTGCTCGGGAACAAAGATTGCGATCGCGTTCCCGGTCTTTATACGCGACCCAGCCATTACAATTGTCCCGGAACTGATGGTCGACGACCCTGTCGTAACGCTCGAGCCAAGACCTGTCGCAACAGCTCCGCCAGTCTCATTACCAACAGCTTGCAGGAGTATGCCATTGGCGCCAAGTTGCGCTGCATCGTTCTTCAGTCGCTCTATGACCTTGTTGGTCTTGCCCTGGGCCGTGATGGCCGGTGAACCTTCGCTTGTCGCTTCGAGAATCGCGATCTCTTCGTAGTTCGCCGGTGGATGCAAATAGATCTTGACCTGTGTGGCGGCTATCGGTGGGCGCGTCTTTCCAACAATAACGTGGGATGCCGTTGAACAACTCACAAAGCTCGCTAGAACAAGTGCGACAAAGGGATATCCACGACTCATACTCATCTCCTTTGCTTGGTGGAAGTCTATGCGAGTAGGCTCGTGCACAGCAACCGGTGGTCCTCGGTCCGCCCAACGTCCTGACGCTCACCCGCGCCGTGCTTCACGCGGCAAGAGCGCTATTTGACAATGATACGCCGAACACGGCAGCGAACGGCACGGCGTCGGGTGCACCGTACTCTTAGGTTGAGCGAGTCAATAGGGACTCCTCCTCGCCGCCAGCGTCACAAGCACCGCGGCGATGCCGAACAACGCATAAGAGAACTATCGGGAG